>CP015603.1 GCA_002284855.1 Actinobacteria bacterium IMCC25003
GGCCCGCTTCCCCTGCCCCAACAACTAAAGTCGAGACCGTTCACCCCCAAGTTTTTTTAAATTTTGGGTATTAAGAAACGTTTTTTATACGCTATTTAATTTTTAGACAACTCACCCATATTAATTTTCACGTGGAAAATTTATTTGAAGTGGATTGGTTTCCTAGAAGGTATGGAGCGGCATTCTTGTCTACCAACTCGATCTATCTAAGCGATGTCCCAAGTATAGAGAACACCTAGGACAAGTGAGAAATTCCCTGAAAATTAGGCGTAAGAACTAGAAGGAGTCTTTGCCCGATTGACGGCGAGAGAGTTCGCGATTTACTTCGCGGGTGGCTTGCTGCTCCATCAAGGTGCTGCGCTTATCGTGCGCCTTCTTACCCTTGGCAATAGCAACTTCGATCTTTGCTTTTCCATCTTTAAAGTAGAGCTGCAGAGGAACAAGAGTGATTCCTGAATCTTTTGTGCGCGCAGCGATTTTGCGGAGTTCGAGTTTATGAACCAATAGCTTTCGCTTACGACGAGGTGTGTGGTTGGTCCACGTTCCTTCTGTGTATTCAGGGATATGAACGCCATGAAGCCAGAGCTCACCATTTTCGACCATGGCAAAGCCATCGATCAGAGATGCGCGCCCTGCGCGGAGTGATTTCACTTCAGTTCCCATTAAGACGATGCCACATTCATAGACATCATCGATAGAGAAATCGTGACGAGCTTTCTTATTCTGAGCGATGAGCTTCTTACCTACCTCTTTAACCACGAGCTCACCTCCCAGCAAGTACTAGTTCGAAGGACTAATTAAACCTTTAAGTAGCGTCGAAGTGTAATGAGAGAGGCGACCGTTGAAACAACGAGGCCAGTGAGGAGCAACCACGCTGATGCTGCAGCAACTTCGCCCCAACCAAAGAACTTGGTGAAGGTCAGTAGCGGCGCCACCTTAGCTTGGACAACGTATTTCAGTGCTGAAAGAAGTCCTGTTGCTAGCGCCCAGCCGATAACTGCTGAGAAGACGCCTTCAAGAAGGAAGGGCAGTTGGATTGACCACGATGATGCTCCAACAAGTTTCATGACGCCGGTTTCGCGGCGACGGTTAAAGGCTGCGATGCGAAGCGTGTTGCTTATAAGCAACGCAGCTGTGAGAACTGAGAGAAGACCGACGATGAGTGCACCGTTACGAAGAACTGCAAGAAGTTTAAAGAACTTCTCGAGAATGGTTCGCTGATCTTGAACGATATCGACGCCAGGTCGACCGCTAAATGCACTTACGACAACATCGAATTGTGTTGGATCCTTGAGCTTGACGCGGAATGACTCTGGAAGCTGATCTGCTGTCACATTCTGCGCGATTGCAGATTCCTTAAATCGCTCTTGGAAGCGCTTAAATGCTTCAGCCTGTGATTCATAGAAGACGCTGTCGACAACAGGGAGTGCTTCCAGATCTGCCTTAATGGATGTGCGCTGCTCAGGTGTTACTACGCCTGCACCACATGATGGTGATTCAGAGAGAGAACCACAGAGGAATACTGAAACTTCGATCTTGTCATACCAATAATCCTTCATCGCGCTGACCTGTGAATTGGAGAGCAATCCAATTCCAAGGAGCGATAGCGAGATAGCAACAGTGACAATAACCGCGAAGGTCATGGTGAGGTTTCGACGAAGTCCAATACGGACTTCGCTCATTAAGAATCCTGCGCGCATGTATCTACTCCCTATATCTCGTGAAAATTAACCGGTGTATCCGTAGACGCCACGAACCTGATCGCGAATTACGTGGCCGCCATCGAGTTCGATAACGCGCTTACGCATCTGATCCACAATTCCGGAATCGTGTGTTGCCATCAATACTGTTGTGCCTTCGCGGTTGATGCGATCGAGCAACTTCATAATTCCAACAGAGAGCGCTGGGTCGAGGTTTCCTGTTGGTTCGTCGGCGATGATGATGGATGGACGAGTGACATAAGCACGTGCAATTGCAACGCGCTGCTGTTCTCCACCTGAAATCTCTGAAGGAAGACGGTCGCCCTTATCTTCAAGTCCCACAAGCTCGAGCATCTCTGGAACTTCGCGGTTGATCTCTTTCTGCGAATATCCAAGGACGTGCAATGAGAATGCAATGTTCTCTGAAATTGTCTTATTTGGAAGCAAACGGAAATCCTGGAAGACAGTTCCTACCTGGCGGCGAAGTTCTGGAACCTTATGGTTTGCAAGAGTTCCGAGATCCTTACCTGCAACATGGATGATGCCCGATGTTGGGCGTTCTTCACGCAAGATCAAACGTAAGAAGGTTGACTTACCTGAACCTGACATACCAACAAGGAAGACGAATTCGCCTTTGGTGATTTCAAGGTTTACCTTCTCGAGGGCAGGGCGTTCCTGACCCGAGTAAATCTTCGTGACGTTTTCAAACTTAATCAATTACTGCTCCTTATGTTCGTGCAGGGGTGCACGTTTGAGACCTGCCCATAGTTTATGGAGCGTAAGGAGAAATTCAGGGTTGATTCGAGGTATTTAGCGGCAATTCACAGGATTAAGAGTGAGATGCGCTACGGCGCCAGCGAATTCCCGCTTCGATGAAATCATCGATCTCGCCATTGAGAACTGCTGAAGTATTACCAGTTTCATGGTTATTTCGAAGATCTTTCACCATTTGATACGGAGCTAATACATAGGAACGCATCTGATTTCCCCATGAACCTGAGTTATCACCCTTGAGCGCATTGATCTTCGCCTGCTCTTCTTGGCGGCGGCGTTCCAAGAGCTTTGATTGCAAGACAGCCATCGCTGTTGCCTTATTTTGAATCTGTGAACGCTCGTTCTGACATGAGACAACAATTCCGGTTGGAATGTGCGTTAAGCGAACTGCAGAGTCTGTTGTATTTACACCTTGCCCACCAGGGCCTGATGAGCGATAGACATCAACGCGGATTTCTTTCTCATCTAATTCAATGTGGTCGCTCTGTTCAACAACGGGAACAACTTCAACGCCAGCAAAAGATGTGTGGCGGCGAGATTGTGAATCAAAGGGAGAGATACGAACTAGGCGGTGTGTTCCTTGTTCCACCGAGAGAGTTCCATATGCATATGGCGCATTCACTCTAAATGTTGTCGATTTAATTCCCGCTTCTTCGGCATAGGAAGTTTCTAGGACATCAACTTTAAATTCATGGCGTTCGCAGTAACGCAGATACATGCGCATCAACATCTCAGCCCAGTCAGCTGCTTCAACGCCGCCAGCTTCAGAGCGAATAGTGATCAAAGCATCGCGGTCGTCATACTCACCATTTAATAGCGTGGTTACTTCTAACTCACTAATCGCCTTCACCGTTGCATCAAGTTCGCCCTCTGCATCGACAAGTGCAGAACCATCTGGTTCACCTGCCGCTAATTCAAAGAGCACAGGCAGATCATCAACGCGACGACGCAATCCCTTAAGGCGAGCAATCGTCGATTGCACTCGAGATAACTTACTTGTGACCGCTTGAGCTTTCTCGGGGTCATCCCACAAATTCGGAACGCCCGCAGCTGCCTCAAGTTCGACAGCTTCTGCTTCAAGTTTGGGAAGATCTAAAACCTTCTCAATCGAGGTAAGGGTCGCGCCAATCTCATTGATTTCGAGGTTGTATTCGCGAGCCATAGGTGAAGGATAGCGAGTACCTAGCCGATATTAATTCCATAGTAATTAGTGCTTACTTTTCGCTCATCGAAGGTGGCGATATGTGAGGAGATTTCTATTGTGCTGATGTTGATAAATGGAAGCACGAATGGCAATTGGGCAGTTGCTGAAGTCTGCATGGAGATTTGATATCCATCGCAGGTAATGGCATCGACTCTTATCGCACCAAGATGCTGGCCAAAGATTTCTCGTCGATTACGACTCAATTGATCAATTGCGCCACGAGCATCTACCTCCCCTTGTGAGCAATCGATGGGAATTCCAGGATCTTTCTCTCTGTCGCTAGTGAGATTTATGAGAAATTGTGTTGCGTTGTACTTGCCCCGATAGTAAGTCTCTAAATCTAAGTTCCTCACACCTCGCTGCGCTGCAGCTTCGGTAGCTTGAGTAAGTGAACGTTTTGCAAAGTAGATTGCTGAAATGTCGGTGAGAATTATCAAGGTAATCAGAATAGTCATGAAGAAGCTAAGTATCAGGATCGAAAGAGAGCCCTCTTCATCGGTAATAAACTTTCGAAACTTCACGCCCATGGAGATACAAACTCGATAGCAGATACGCGGATATCAGATTGATTTCTCTCAACTCGAGTGAGAACTATTCGAACGCTTGCGTTAGGAGAGATGCAGGGTCGGGCGCTGCACTCAATCTTCATCTGCAAATCCCCGCCCTTAATTGCTTCTTCATAACCTAAAATGAGCGCACCGTTGGTAACAATTTCATGGGCGACTCCATAAGCGATTTCATCGTTCGAGCTTGTGACAAACCCTCGAGCAGCTTCACGAGCTAAAGTGCGAAGTGAGTCCTGGCCATCGCTCATCGATGCGAAGTTATTCATAAATATGAAGAGAGGAATAAAGAGGGGAATTGCCAACGCCACAAACTCAACGGAGGCGCTTCCTCGTTGGTCGCTGAGTAAATACGTGAAGGCGCGCCAAACCCTTGAAATCACCGTTGATTCTCAACAATCGCAATTCCACTTACATCGGTCGCCAAATCTGAACCAGTGAGTTTCGATAATCCGGGCACCAAAGTTGGAAGGGGTTTCTTTCTATGGCTAATGACTAAGTCCAAGTTTTGATTGGGGTCGGGTGAATAGATGTGAAGATAGGTATCTGAAGATTTGAAATCCCCACTGATTGCTCGTGTGGAAGCTTCATCCTGCGCTGCAATTTTCTCCATATTTCTCCCATGGATTGCAACTGTCAGTTGAGCTGCCACTAGAAAAAGCGTCAAAAGTGGAATCAAGACGAGAGAACTTTCGACACTTCCATCCTCCTCTCTAATAAATCTCAGCAGATTTCTTAAGAACATCTAGTGGATGCCGTTCATTGCATCGAGTGAGTTCTTCAATATCGCCGTCAGCCTTGGCGCTGCAATTGTCCACAGTGCAGTTACTAGGCCAGTGGTCATCAGAACGACAAGGACCCAACCTGGTACATCGCCGCGATCATCTTTCAGCGCCTTGTAAAAGCGACTTCTCTTAAAATCTGATAACCAGATTGAGAGACGTGTAGTGGCTTCGGTGATCTTCATTGTTATTGCATCATTCATTGCTTCCTCTTTCTCTTACTTTTTTTTATTAGCATGTTGTAGTTAATTGCCTCTTCACCCTTGGGCGAAGAGGTTTAAATTTGAGAGGGAAGGCCAGAGTGCGAAGAGAATTGAGATTGGAAGAATAAGAAAGACAACTGGAATCATCATGGAGAGCTCTGCCTTTGATGCAGCAGAAAGAACTCGATTGCGTTGATAATCACGCGCCTCCTGAGCATGGCTATGCAGTACATCAATAAGTGGGGCGCCTCGCGTAATGGCAATAACAACAGAATCGACGAATCGACGAACGGCCACGGATGTCACTCGTCGACCCATCGAATCAAGGGCAGTTGCAAAGGGAACGCCTTCGGTAACCGAAGTAATAACGGTAGAAAACTCGTGCGCTAATGCGCCTTCTCCTCGCGATGAGATGCGCTGCATTGAGGTGAGTGGTGATTCTCCAGCTGAGAGTGAAAGGGTGAGCGCCTCTACTATTGCAGGAAAGTCAGATTCAATAGATTCACGGTGGCTCTTAACTTCACGAGACAACCCATTTTCTGTGACGTACAAGATTGCAGCAATCGAAAAAGCTGCAAGGGCAAAGAGTGATGTTAGTTTTATTGAGAAGAATATTGCAGAGACGATTTCGAAGGAGATAGCAAGAAAGATCAGAATAATCTGCCTATAACGATAATTCTCATAGCTTCGGTCATCCGCATAGCCAAGTTCAGCTAATTTGCTTCTCGCATCAGTGCGATCACTAATTCTTCGGATGTAGTTAAGGCTTAACTTCTCCCAATGAATATCTTCTGCAACGAGAAGAAAGACGGGAATCAAAATTAAGGCAGTTACTAAAAAGTTGTTTCTCACGCTCTCCCACCATCCAGATTGCTCATAAAGATTCGATTGGGAGATGGAATTCGACTTAGTGAGTTCATCCAAAGGTAGGCAAGGGCGGTGAGACCGAGACCAACGCAGAGAATGAATATTCCAGTCGGGGTTGAGAATGCTGCAGAGGTGGCTGGTTGAGTGGAGAGAAGTAAGAGGAGAATCCAGGGTGCCGCTGCAGATAGATGAGCTGAATTCTTAATCCAATTCTGCTTCACCTCGATTTCGCGGCGAAGTGCTAAATCTTCACGAATGAATTTTCCGAGAAGACGAAGGATGGTCAGTAGCTCTGCTCCACCCAATTCCTTTGCAATAAAAAGCGCTTCGATGATTTGGTCGACGCTGGGGTGTGCAAGCGACTCCTTAACGGATGTGAGAGCTCTATTGAAATCACCATCTCTATAGATGTTCTCTGTGAATTCTTGGAATTCAGATTTAAAGATGTCAGGACCTCGCAGTGCAAGACCCGAGAGAGATTCATTGAGAGAAAGTCCTGACTGCACTCCAGATATCAGGATGTCGATTAATTCAGGGCATGCTCCATGAATTTCCGAGTTTCTCTTTGTATCTCCTCTCTGTTGTGCGATGAAGATGAATATCGCGATAAAGAGTGAGAAGGCAATTGATATGAGCAGCGAGTGCGAGAATAGGAATGCGACCAGACACGATGCGATGACTATGCTGACAGAGGAAATGGTCCGCTTCTGAAATCTTGGATTGATCTTCATGGCTATTATCCGAGTCCGCGTTCGTAGGAATTTCCATTCCACCGCCAAATCGATTCAATTTCAGCGCGATCATTTTCGTAACGACCAGTGACTCTTGCTACCTCCACTATGCGTCTTGCCCCATCAACACCGAGTGAGACCTGAACTACAAGGTCGATAGCTGAAGCAACTGTTGGCGCAATGAATTTATGTGAGATGTTCTCACCAGCTAGTAGCGGCAATGTCTGCAATTTAGTAATGGCATCTCGTGCGGAATTAGCATGAAGTGTTCCCATGCCGGGGAGACCGGAGTTGAGAGCGAGAAGAAGATCGAGCGCCTCAGCTTGTCGGACTTCACCAATAATGATTCGTGATGGTCGCATACGAAGCGCCTCTTTAATCAGCTGACGAAGCGTGATCTCGCCATCGCCCTGCAGATTGGCTCCTCGCGTCTGCATCTGAATGAGATCCGGGACTCGAGGTTGGAGTTCAAAGACTTCTTCAATTGTTATCACTCTCTGCGAAAGCGGCGTCTCGGATACCAGAGCATTAAGCAGAGTGGTCTTGCCTGCTTGAGTTCCCCCGCTGACAAGAATGTTCTCTCCATTCTTTACAGAGAGGGAGAGCTGTTCGGCGATTTGAAGGGACATCACTTCCATTGCCGCTAATTCATGGAGAGTTTTCTGCCGCATCAAATGTTTACGAATATTTACCGCCCAATGTTCGGCCGTGACTTCTGGAATTGCGACGTGAAGTCGACTTCCGTCAGGTAGACGTGCATCCACAAAAGGTTGTGAGAGATCTAGCCGCCTTCCGCTCCAAATAAGTGCACGGTCTACTAGTTGTTTGACAGCATCTGATGTGAGTACCAAGTTGATGAGTTGGCTCTTACCGCCACGTGCGACAAAAATTCTTTGCGGGGAGTTAATCCAAATCTCTTCGACAGATGGATCGGCGATGAGATCGGCGATTGGGCCAAAGACAACATCGGGATCCATTGTTTCCATGGCGCAGAAGGTAGAACTCCACTGACATCTCTAAAGCGGGTTTGAGCTCCCTTGTGGATTCCCTGGAGGTTCAGTGACTGCCGGTAATTCCTCTTAACTCTTCGTTATCTAAACGATTGAGAATTTCGAGAGAACTCTCTCCCAAAGTCGCAGCAATACATGAGGATTTACAGGTGAAATCTTCACTCTGCCACTGCTCGAGTACTCGCTCAGTGAGGGAGAGTGCTACATCTCTTCCTGCGCGCAGAATCAATGTGAATTCAAATCTGCCTAATCGCGCACATAGATCTTCCGCTCTGCAATTAGCTTTCAGCAGTTCGGCGAAAGAGAGAATGGCGACTTCATAGTGCGACTCTTCATCAGAACTCTGAATACTTGGAAATATCTGAAAGCGGATAAGAGTGAGCCTGCTTTTGTTCCGCTCAGCAGTAGCTAAATCGCGTCTCAAGTTTTCGTAGAAGTATGGAGGCGCCGCTAAATGGGTTAGCGAATCCCTTAATCCATCGTGTGAAAATGTCATGACAACAGGAACGTTCTAGTGACCACTGATAAAGTCAGCGCCATGCCTAAAGATTCTGCAGCGAAAGATCCCATGAGAAGAAGAGTTTCCAGCGGTTCTCCACATCGCTCAACGGTGGCAACCCTTCTTTATATCGAAGCGGCAATCGTGCTCGCCCTAGGTTTATGGCTCACCTTCTTTAGCTTTACCCATGAGAATGTAGAAGTTGCTCCACTATTAGGAGAGATTTCATTTGCAGTGCTGGGCGCTATCGGGCTCTTTATTGCTGGCCGCGGATATGCGCGAGGCAAGAATTACGGTCGATCACCTGCGATATTGGCTAATTTAATTGCAGTAGGCGTTGCTTACTATCAAATCCAAGGCGCCTTCTATATCGGCGCTGTCATCATCTTGGCCCTTGCTTTACCTACCCTGTACTTCGCTTTCAGCATTGCCAAGAACGAAGGTTGATGCAGATGCGCATCACCAAGGTATTACTTGTTGATCTTCCCAGAGCACGCCCGTTGTATCGCCTGCGTTAAATTCTCGTGTTGCTAACCAGATTGCAGTAGCTGCACCTTCTTCTGCAGAACGCGGTGCATCGGGTCCACCCATATCGGTACGTGAATGGTTGGGGCAGGTTGCATCGACGAGAAATCCGCGAGCGCCAAGTCCTGTTTCATGTGCAAGGTTTCGAACGAGTGCATTAACGCCTGCTTTTGAAATTCTGTAAGGAGCAAGCCCTCCCGCATTTCCAGGTCCTGACATTCGACCTAAACATGCAGAGAAGATAATGACGCGACCGTTACGTGCATCTGCCATGGCAGGGGCAATTCCATTGACGAGTTGGAAGACAGAGTCGAGATTGATTGCCATCACTCGTCGCCATTCGGCATCGTTGGTCTTCAGAGTCTTCGACATCTTTTCACTCATCACTCCGTGGGCGAGAACGAGAACTGTTGGAGTGGCAAGTGATTGGTTGAGTGAATCAATGAGTTCGCGGACAAGGTGAGGTTGCTCTAGATCGCAGGCAAAGGTCGAGATATGTGCTGTGCTCGTACCGTTCTGATGCATATCCGCATCACGTAATAGCTGAGCTGCGCTCTCTAACCGTTGCGCATCCTTTGCAATGAGAGCGAGATCGAATCCCTGGAGGATCAAAGCCTTGGCGACTTCGAAGCCCAGGCCTCGACTTCCACCTGTGATGATGGCGAGTGGGCGGGCGCTTGGCGTTGTCATGAGCGAACTCTCTCAAGATTTGGGATTCCTCGCCTTTTGGATTCTTGGCCTTGCGAAGGTGGCGATGGGCAGATGCCTTCAAAAATGTGCGCAATCTCGCGGTATTGAGCACGCCTTCGCCATTTATTCAGCACGCTCACAGCCGATAGTCTTAGCCTGCAGTCGCACGCGTAATAGATAAGTACAGATCGCAAAGGAGCGCTCAGTGTCGCAATCAGGTCAGGACTTCGGCGCAAATGATTGGCTCGTTGAAGAAATGTACGAGCGCTACCAAGCAGATCCAAGTTCTGTACCCGCTGAGTGGGTGACCTACTTCCAGAATAATCCGCAGGCAGGTGCAACATCAGCGCCAGTTGCCGGCGCACCAAAGGGTGGAACTCCCCCAACACCAAAGCCTGTAACTCCTCCGAATATCTCCTACACGCAACCTTCAACTTCTCCGGCTACTCCAGCACCTGTAACACCAGCACCAGTGCAATCACAACCAATTGTTCGCACACTTGATACGACTCCTGCGACTCCAGCTCAGCCAGTTGCAAAACCAATTCCAACGCTGGCAACACCTAGTGCATCAACTCTGGAACCAATTCGCGGTGTATCTGCTCGCGTTGTTCAGAGCATGGAAGCATCGCTCTCAGTTCCCACTGCAACATCAGTGCGCGCAATTCCTGCGAAGTTGATGATCGATAACCGCATCGTTATTAATAACCACCTCAAGCGCACACGTGGTGGAAAAGTTTCATTTACTCACATCATCGCCTACGCCATGATCAAGGCGCTTCGTGCAATGCCAGAGATGAATGCCTTCTACGGCGAACTCGATGGCAAGCCAGCGCTTGGAAAACCTGAACATATCAACTTAGGTATTGCAATCGACTTAGCAAAGCCTGATGGAACTCGTCAGCTTCTTGTTCCATCTATTAAGGGTTGCGAAGGGCTTGATTTTGGTCAGTTCTGGGTTGCCTATGAGGAGATTGTAAAGAAAGCTCGCGGCGGAACTCTGACCGTTGAAGATTACGCCGGCACAACTGTTTCACTGACCAACCCAGGAACAATCGGAACGGTTCACTCTGTTCCGCGTCTGGTTCAGGGACAAGGTCTCATCATCGGCGTTGGTGCGATGGATTACCCAGCTGAATTCCAAGGAGCAAGTGAAGCAACGCTAGCCCGTATGGCTATTAGCAAGGTCATCACTCTTACAAGCACATACGATCACCGCGTTATTCAAGGCGCACAGTCAGGTGATTTCTTAAAGCGCATTAATGAATACCTTCTTGGTGCAGAACATTTCTACGATGAAATCTTCACAGCGCTCCGTATTCCTTACGAGCCAATTCGTTGGGCATCAGACTTTGCATTTACCAAAGATGATGAGATTGATAAGACTGCACGCGTTCAGCAACTAATTCAGGCATATCGCACATGGGGGCACCTCATGGCAGATATCGATCCGCTGGTTTATGTGCAGCGCACCCATCCAGATCTCGATGTTGTCACACACGGTTTAACTCTCTGGGATCTCGACCGTGAATTTGCAACAGGTGGATTCGGTGGAAAATCATTCCTTCCACTGAGAAAGATTCTTGGAATTCTCCGTGATTCATACTGCCGCTCTATCGGCGTTGAGTACATGCATATCTCTAACCCTGAAGAGCGTCAGTGGATGCAGCAACATATAGAAATTGGTCTCCCACCTATTGAACGTGATGAGCAGCTCCGAATTTTGCGCAAACTCAATAGCGCTGAAGCATTTGAATCCTTCTTGCAGACAAAATTTGTAGGACAGAAGCGCTTCTCACTCGAAGGTGGCGAATCTGTTATTCCATTGACCGATGCCATTGTCTCTGCCGCTGCAGAGCGCGGACTCGATGAAGTCTGTATCGGTATGCCACACCGTGGTCGCCTCAACATGCTTGCCAATATCGCTGGTAAGTCAGTGGGACAGATCTTCCAAGAGTTCCAAGGCCACTATGCGGAGAATGAAGTTCATGGTTCAGGAGATGTGAAGTACCACTTAGGTACTGAAGGTGTCTTCACCGCACAATCTGGGGCAACAACAAAGATTTATCTCGCTGCAAACCCTTCACACCTTGAAGCTGTGAACCCAGTCCTTGAAGGAATTGTCCGCGCCAAGCAGGATCGCCTCAATACAAAGGGCGCTTACTCAGTTCTTCCAATCCTTCTCCACGGTGATGCCTCATTTGCAGGACAAGGCGTCAACGCTGAAACCTTCCAGTTAGCTGGACTTCCGGGGTATCGCACTGGCGGAACTATCCACATCGTCGTCAATAACCAAGTTGGATTTACAACTTCACCAAGTTCTTCACGAACATCTCGTTACTCAACAGATGTTGCCAAACTTGTTGAAGCACCTGTCTTCCATGTCAATGGTGATGACCCTGAAGCGTGTGTTCGCGTTGCGCACCTCGCCTTTGAATATCGCCAAGCATTTAAGAAAGATGTCGTCATCGATATGGTCTGCTACCGACGCCGCGGCCACAACGAGGGTGACGAACCAAGCTTTACTCAGCCACTTATGTACAAGCTCATCGATGCCAAGCGCACAACTCGTACCTTGTATACAGAGGCGCTCGTTGGCCGCGGAGATATCACTCCACTTGAGGCTGAAGAGATCGAAGCTGAGTACCAGAGTCAACTTGAGCAAGTCTTTGCTTCAGTTGCTAATTACCAAGAAGAGCACGATCCAAACTTCGTACCTCCTATTGTTCCTAATGCAGAAGATGTTCCAACATTTATCTCAGAAGAACTCATCCGCGAAATTGCAGCGACACAGACTGCAGTCCCTGAAGGATTCCATGTACACCCTAAGTTGTTGCCACAACTTCAAAAGCGTGCAGAGTCAATCAATGATGGCACTATCGACTGGTCAACCGGTGAAATGCTGGCATTTGGTTCACTTCTTAAGGAAGGTCGACCAATTCGTTTAGCTGGACAAGATTCGCGACGTGGAACATTCTCAAACCGACATGCAGTAATCATCGATAAAGAGAACGGCAGCGAGTGGACACCACTTCGCTCACTTATCTCTGACGCAAATCAATTCTTCGTCATCGACTCATTGCTCAGCGAATACGCTGCGATGGGCTTTGAATATGGCTATTCGGTAGAGCGCGAAGAGGCTCTCGTCTTGTGGGAAGGTCAGTTCGGTGACTTCGCCAATGGCGCGCAGACCATCATTGATGAATTTGTATCTTCTGCTCTGCAGAAGTGGGGCGAGCGATCCTCTGTAGTGCTCTTGCTTCCACATGGTTATGAAGGCCAAGGCCCAGATCACTCATCTGCTCGCATTGAGCGCTTCTTAGCTCTCTGCGCTGAGAAGAATATGACTGTCGCCCAGCCATCAACACCGGCTTCTTACTTCCACTTGTTGCGCTTCCACGCAGCAAATCCAAAGCGTCGCCCCATGGTTGTCTTCACACCGAAGTCAATGTTGCGTCTTAAGGCTGCAGCATCATCCATCAGTGACTTCACTTCAGGAACATTCCTTCCTGTTATCGGTGATTCAACAGTAAATAACGCATCACGATTGATCTTCTGTTCAGGAAAGATTTATCACGACCTCGTTGCAGAACGTAATCGTCTCAACGACAGCAGCACAGCAATCGTTCGTGTTGAGCGTCTCTACCCTCTTCCTGTTGCACAGATGGAAGTTGAAGCGAAGAAGCATCCCAACGCTAACTTGCTCTGGGTTCAAGATGAACCTGCCAACCAAGGCGCATGGCCACACGTTGCACTCAGCACAACAGAGGCAATCGGTGGAACATCTGTCGATGGTCGCGTATTGCGTCGTATTTCTCGTCGCGCATCTGCATCTCCTGCAACTGGTAACCACCACTTGCACGAGGATGAGGCAAAGGCGTTAATGGACGAGGCCTTTACTAGATGAGTACGCCCGTTCAAGAGTTAGGTATATCTGGCCAGGAGTTTGTCATGTTTAGCACCGATTGGTGCGGATATTGCAAACGGCTGAAGAGTCAGCTCAACGAGCATGGAATACATTTTCGTGAAATCAACGTTGAGCAAGAGATGAACTATGCATCTTTCGTTGAAGAGGTAAATGGTGGAAACCGTGTTGTTCCAACTCTTCTATTCTCAGATGGGGTTGCACTGACCAATCCATCAGTCATTGCCGTGAAAGAGAAGCTCGCTAGCCTTTAGCTCTTTTCATACGACTAGCTCTTTTCATACGACTAGCTCTTTTCATAGTAAAGAGAATCTTCGCCCGCACTGATGTGATGGGTAACCAGCCCCAGGTGCGTGAATCAGTTCCCGCCTCGTTATCGCTTAAGAGATAGATGGCGGGAATTTCACCGCCTGATGAACGGGTCTGGCTAATGCGCTTTACATAGAAGATTCCGGGCTGTTCATCGCGTTCTATCACGACAACATCACCGACTTTGATGCGGTTAAGGCCAGTGAGTTTGTACTTAGCCCAGCGCCCCATCAACCAATCGCCGGCGCTATAGGTGGGCTCCATCGAATCGCCTTCGATAATCATCGATGCATGCTTTGCCATGGCGAGATTCTAGAGCTTCGAGTACCCTCGCGCTTATGAGAAATATTCTTACACCGAAAATTACTGTCCACGCACACTGCGATCTTCCTTGCGGTGTCTACGATCCTGCTCAGGCAAAGATTGAAGCTCTCTCTGTCAAGGCTTGCATGGAGAAGTATGCAGCTAACCCAGATGCAGATTTCCGTTCACGCTCTGTAGCAATTAAAGAAGAGCGTTCACATCAGGTAAAGGAGCACCTCTGGGTTCTCTGGACTGATTACTTCAAGGCTCCACACTTCGAGAAGTACCCACAGTTGCACTCACTCTTCAATGAGGCGACAAAGCTTGCAGGAGCTGCAGGAACAAAGGGAACTCAAGATGTTGCAGTTGCAGATTCATTGATCGCAAAGATTGACGAAATTGCAGCGATCTTCTGGGAGACCAAGAAGGCTTAATTTCCGAAGGAAATTACTGAATTAAAGATTGAGCGGCTGTGCGAGCGAGGAAAGATAATCGCTCGACAGTCGCTCTTCTTATTTCTGCTTGTGCCAGGTGGCGTTCGCCGTCATAGACCTCGCACTCAAAGGTGAGCTCGCGACCTTCAATATTGATGACTCGAGCATTGGCGCGAATTTCAACGCCGGCAGTTGCTGAACCAACAATTTCAAGAGATGAGTGCGTAAGAAAGGTTGTCTCACCAGAGTCGAGATATTCAGATAACGCTGCAACACAGGCGCTCTCCATCAGTGAGAGATAGATCGATGGTGCAACAACAGGAAGATCAGAGACGCCCATCGTTACGCAGGTATCACCTGGGCGAACTGAGAGGACTGAGAAACCAACTGCTCCGAGTACTTCTTCGGCTGGTCTCATACTTAAAAGGCTAGTCCTCGTCGTCGATAAAGTGCTGGATATGTGTCTGTTCGATCTGTATTTCTCGATGCTCCACATTTCCAAATTCATCAATCTCAATTGAAATTTCAGTCATGCTGAATTGGGTAACTACTTCAGTGGCTCCGGCGCCAGCCATCTGGGCGCGAAGTTGGCGGTGAATGCTCTGGTGGAGATCTTCAGGTGCTTGCTCATCGCAGGTGCGCTTCAGAACATCTTGCAACATCTGCTGCATCAAACGTTCATGTTCGATTTCGGCAGAGCATGGAGCACACGTTACGAGGTGAGATTGGATGGCATCAGCCTGAGGAATCTCGTTAAGTTCGCCTTCAATAATAAATACGACAGATGCCAAGACATCTCCGCATTGAATCTCGATGAAACTCATTCTGCGCCTCCTTTCTCAACTGTGTAGCCGAGCTCTTTGGCATAAGAAGAGAGCTTCTCGCGCAGTTGTTTACGTCCGCGGTGAAGTCGTGACATCACCGTGCCGGCAGGTGCGCCGACAATTTCGGCAATCTCTTTATAGGAGAAACCTTCAACATCAGCGAGATAGACAACGATTCGGAACTCTTCAGGAATCTCATGGAGTGCGCGCTTAATATCGCTATCAGGAAGATTTTCGAGAGCCTCTTGCTCTGCAGATTTTCCTTGATCACTTGTATGTGATTGCGCCTCAGCAACTTGCCAATCTTCGAGTTCATTATTGGCAATCTGAGGTTGGCGCTGGCCCTTGCGATAGCTATTGATAAAGGTAGTTGTGAGTACACGGTAGAGCCATGCACGTAAGTTGGTTCCTTCTTCAAATTGATGGAAGGAGGCAAATGCTTTTAAGTAGGTATCTTGAACGAGATCGCGTGCATCTTCAGGGTTCTTTGTGTAGCGAAGCGCTGCTGCATATAACTGATTTGTGAACACAAGAGCATCGCGCTCGAACCGAATGGTGCGATCGGCGGCGCTCTCGAGAACTAAATCTTTCGATGTCATTACGCCTAGGCTATATCAAAAGAGGGTCTCTGGCGCTCCCAGCTCAATGGGAATAATTAGTTCAGGGCCGTTGTTTGCTACTACGTTCACCCTCGCAGATACCGGCTGGGCGATGAGCCCCGCATCAGGTTCTGGAATATTCATCATATTGATGAGGTGGTTAATATCTCGCGATTGTGGATTGAGCCAATCGTTCCACCGTTCTATCGGCATAAAGACCGGCATACGACTATGAATCGTTGCAAGTTCGCCTACTGCTTCGCGAGTAATAATTGCAGCGCTCTGAATGACCTGACCTTTCTCGCTCTGCCATGAACTCCAGATTCCTGCAATAGAAAGTTGTTCGCCATCTTTGCGGGAAATATAGAACGGTTGTTTCGGTGCGTACTTACCGAGAGATGTCGCCCATTCGTAATAACCCGTTGCAGGGATCAAGCACCGTGATGTTCTAAAAGCGTGACGAAATGTTGGCTTCTCATGAATTGATTCACTGCGCGCATTGATGGCATGTGATTGCGATGCGCGTGCATCGGCAAATGATTTCTGCCATGGCGCAATAATTCCCCACGATGCAGAATCAAGGATGCGAGAGTCAGATTCATTACGGATGATGTAAATATCGTTGGTGGGAGCGATATTCCAATTGAGCGGAAGAGATTGATCAAGAGTAGATCCCGCTAAATCGAAGGACTCCACAATCTCTTCAGCGCCAAGTGTTTGGGCATATCTACCGCACATATTACGAATCTTATGTGCTCATGGAGCCGTTAGACTTTGCTTATGACAGCACATGAACTCTGGCCCGCGCCCTTTCGCGGACGCAAGCCAGTGGCATCCCGCGTCACTATTCCTGGATCTAAGTCGGTAACAAACCGCGCTCTCATCCTTGCTGCACAAGCAGATTCACCATCAACGCTTCGCCGCCCACTGATCTCCCGCGACTCTGAATTGATGTCTGCTGGCTTACAAGCAATGGGTATTGCAATCACAGGCAGCGACGATGCCTGGACTGTTACACCTGCCCCACTACGTGGACCTGCAAAAGTTGATGTCGGTAACGCCGGAACAGTTATGCGCTTTCTTCCACCGCTTGCAGCGCTAGCTCAGGGCGATATCTCATTCGATGGAGATCCGCGTTCCTATGAACGACCATTGGGTCCTGTAATTAAGGCGCTCGAAGAGCTTGGTATCGAGATTGAACATGATGGTCGCTACTCATTACCTATGGTGATTAAGGCAAAGGGTTCTATTCCTGGTGGCGAACTCACCATTGATGCCAGCGCATCGAGCCAATTCTTATCTGCACTCTTACTTGTAGCACCTAGTATGACAAATGGAATTACCGCACAACATCGCGGAGGATCACTTCCATCGATGCCACATATCGATATGACTGTGCAGATGCTCCGAGACTTTGGTGCAACTGTGCACGTTGATAAGGCTGCTGAAAGCTGGAGAGTTGAGCCAGGTACTTTGCGTGGCCAAGACTTAGTGATTGAACCTGATCTCTCGAATGCATCACCATTCTTATCGATTGCCATAGTCTGTGGTGGAAGTATCACCATCGCTGACTGGCCGAAGCAGACAACTCAGCCTGGTGATCAACTGCGCGACATCTTTACTCAGATGGGTGCACGGGTTGAATTCACAGCAGAAGGTTTAACTCTTACAGGTGGCGAATCTGTTCACGGCATCGACATCGATCTCCATGATGTTGGTGAGCTCACTCCATCGATTGCCGCACTTGCTGCTCTTGCCGATTCACCATCGCACTTGCGCGGCATTGGGCACTTGCGCCTACATGAAACAGATCGTTTAGCTGCTCTTACCCGCGAAATTAACTCACTTGGTGGCAGCGTCGTTGAAGAAGAGACAGCGCTTCACATTACCCCCGCGCCACTTCATGGTGGAACTTTCCATACCTATGAAGATCATCGCCTCGCAACAGCGGGCGCTGTCATCGGCTTAGTTGTGCCTGATGTTCTCGTTGAAAATGTTGCTACAACACGAAAGACCCTGACTGATTTCCCAGGGCTCTGGAATAGTTTGGTTCTATGAGTCCACGCGAATACGACGAATCGGATGCACGTATCCGCCCTTCTCGCACAACGCGTAGACGTACCAAAGATCGACCTTCTCACTCAGACTCCATCACAGCTTTTGTCACCACCGTAGATCGTGGTCGCACCACCTGCGTTACCGATGATGGCGTAGTCATCACTGCTATGAAAGCCCGCGAACTCGGACCAAAATCAGTAGTTGTTGGAGATCTCGTTGAAATCGTTGGCGATGTCACTGGCACTGAAGGAACGCTGGCGCGCATCGTTACCGTCAATGAACGCACCAACTCTCTAAGTCGAACAGTTGATGATGCAGCGCGAGTAGAACGAACCATCGTTGCCAATATTGATCAGCTACTTATTGTTGTGGCATCTGCAAATCCAGAACCTCGTCGCGGACTCATTGATCGCTTCCTCGTCAGCGCATTTCACGAGTCGATTAAGCCCATCATTGTGGTGACAAAGGTAGATGTCTCCCCCGTTCCAGATTTCATAAAAGAGTACGCCGCTCTCGGCGTTGACATCATTACAACGTCGTCCAAGAGTGAAGCTCGCGCGAAAGATGTTGCTGGAATTCTAGAAATTCTCGATGACAAGATCTCAGTTCTCGTCGGCCACTCTGGCGTAGGTAAATCAACTCTCATCAATGATTTAGTCCCTGAGGCAGATCGCATGACAGGCGATGTCAACGATGTCACCGGCCGCGGCCGCCACACTTCATCGAGTGCAATTGCACTTCCGCTCATTAATGGTGGCTGGATTATCGATACCCCAGGAATTCGCGCCTTTGGCCTGGCCCACCTCAATAGAGAGCGCATCATCGAATCATTCCCAGATATCTACCAAGTGACTCAAACATGCATGCCTAACTGTTCACATCACGAAGCATCGTGCGCTCTCAATCCGTGGGTTGACTCAGATCCCGCCCTCCACGATGAGCGCTTGATTAGAGTCACAAGTTTGCGCTCTCTCTTAGAGGTGAAGCCCCTCACCGACGAGTAATTGCTCGAGAGCGTTAGACTCGCACTATGAGCACGCGACGCGGAGAAGACCTCGCACTCGCCCACCGATTAGCAGATGCGGCAGATGCAATAACGCTCTCTCGTTATCAAGCAATTGATCTGACCGTAACAACAAAGCCTGATAACACCCCTGTCACTGATGCTGATAAATCTGCTGAAGATGCAATTCGATCACTTCTTCACGCACATCGCCCCGATGATGGAATCGTTGGCGAAGAGTTTGGTACAGAAGGAACCGAGAAGAACCGTTACTGGGTTATCGATCCTATTGATGGAACTAAGAATTTCTTGCGTGGGGTCCCGACCTGGGCAACTCTTATCGGTTTGATGGAGAGAGATGCCGATGGCGTTGAAAAAGTTGTTGTTGGTGTTGTGAGCGCCCCAGCGCTCTTCCGCCGTTGGTATGCCTTCGAAGGTGGTGGCGCATTTGTCATCGTCAATAAGGAAGTTCCCAAGAAAATAAACGTCTCTGCAATTTCTGCTATCGAAGATGCCTCTATCTCTCACTCTGACTTTATTGGGTGGGGCGATCGTCTCGAACCATTTAATAATTTGATGAAGAGCGCTTGGCGCACTCGCGCGCATGGTGATTTCTGGTCACACATGTTGGTGGCAGAAGGGGCTGTCGAAGTTGCTGCAGAGCCTTCACTTGCGCTCTGGGATATGGCTGCGCTCGACATTATCGTGCGCGAAGCTGGTGGACGATTTACCAATCTCGATGGCAAAGATGGATCTTTAGGTGGAAATGGACTCTCTACCAATGCCGCAATCCATGACTACGTTATTAGCGCGCTGAATCGTAGGTAGATATGGAAGATATCCAGATAGATCTCGCTAAGCACCGCGATTCAGACTCTGATTACTCGCCATCTGAATCTGCGCCCTTACTTGCTCAAACTTTTGCAGTGACAGGTATGACCTGCTCGGCCTGCGTTAACAGTATTGAGCGCACTCTTAATGAGATGGATGGCGTATCTGCTTCAGTTAACTTCGCATCAGAGACCGTGCATGTACTCGCCCCAGCAAATCTGCCTGCCGAGTTAGTTATTAAGAAGATCAAAGCAGCTGGGTATGGGGCAACGCTCCTCAGCAATAACTCTGATCCAGCACTTCATCGAAAAGGTGCAGCCCGCGCACTCATTTTCGCAATTCTCTTAGCAGTGCCATCGATTGCAATATCAATG
Source organism: Actinobacteria bacterium IMCC25003 (assembly GCA_002284855.1). Taxonomy (GTDB): domain Bacteria; phylum Actinomycetota; class Actinomycetes; order Nanopelagicales; family Nanopelagicaceae; genus Planktophila. The sequence goes on from CP015603.1 coordinate 20,209, forward strand.
GTTATGAGCTGGCATCCGCCAATCAACGATTGGTTAATTGCTCTCTTCAACGATTATTCAATTCCATTGCCGCCACATGCACACCATCTCTTTGCATCATGGCTCGTTCTCGTAATCAGTGCACCACTTATCTTTATCGTCGCCTTCCCGATTCACCGCGCAGCAATCAGAAATATCTTTCATCCAACGATGGATACCCTGGTTTCGCTGGGTTCACTGAGTGCATATATCTGGTCGGTTTATGCGACGTATACAGCACAAGGTGATGTCTATACCGAAGTTTCTGCCGGCGTTCTTCTCTTTGTCATTCTCGGTCGCTTCCTCGAATCGCGAGCAAAGCGCAGCGCAGGAAGCGCTCTCTCCACACTCTTAGCGCTCGGTGAGAAAGAGGTTGCTGTGCTTCGAAACGGCACTGAGGTTCTTATTCCTATCTCGCATCTTGTAATTGGTGATGAGTTTGTTGTGAAGCCAGGTACACGCATAGCAACCGATGGCGTTGTCATTTCGGGTCAGAGCACGGTCGATAATTCCTTGATTACAGGTGAATCCACTCCCATAGAGATAAACCCGGGGATGTCTGTCATTGGATCTGCGCTCAATAACAACGGTCGCCTCATTGTGCGCGCTACTCGTATCGGTAGCGATACCGAGCTCGCCCGCATCACAGCAATGGTTGTTACTGCGCAAGGTACGAAAGCTCCGATTCAAGCTCTCGCCGACAAGATTGCATCTATCTTTGTACCCGTTGTCACAGTTCTAGCTATTGGAACTTTTGAAGGTTGGTATTACTTCGGAGATAAATCTCTGACCTACTCAATCTCTACTGCCATTACAGTCCTTGTTATCGCCTGTCCCTGTGCACTGGGGCTAGCAACACCTGTGGCACTCCTTGTTGCATCAGGACGTGGGGCGCTGCGCGGCATTGTTATCCGCCATCCGCGCGTACTAGAAGCTTCACATTCCATTACTACGGTCGTTCTTGATAAGACTGGAACACTCACAGATGGAGCGATGAAGGTGCAACAAGTTTCAATTCCAGTATCAGCGCAGAAAGTTTTCGGCGCCTCCTTTGCGACACTTATCAATGAGAAAAGTGTGCTCTCTTCTGCTCTCGCCCTTGAAAGTCAGAGTAACCATCCAGTTTCACAAGCAATCGTCTCTTACTGCATTGCACGTGGTGCTCAGCAACTTCCTGTCACTGACTTTAATCAAACACCAGGCGTAGGGGTCGCCGGCCGTGTACGCATTGGAGATCAATCTCCGGTTGTCATCATCGGCTCGCCAGAATCAGTTGCACATAGCTCAGTTCCCTTTAATGCAGAGATTGAGAGCGCCATCCGTGATGCTCAATCTCACTCCTTTGCTGTCGCAGTTCTTGCCTGGGATGGAGTTGCGATCGCTGTCTTTGCCGCTGGTGATGTCATTAAGAAAGATGCCGCTGCAACAATCGCAGCGCTTCAGAGTAAGAAGATTGATACCTGGCTATTGACTGGCGATAACCCTGAAGCCGCTGCCAAGGTAGGAGCATCAGTCGGAATTTCCGCAGACCACATCATCGCCCTAGCTAAGCCTGAAGATAAGCTAGCCAAGATCTCCTCTCTGCAATCTGAAGGAAAACGCGTTCTTATGGTGGGCGATGGCGTCAACGATGCGGCGGCGCTTGCGCAGGCAAATTTGAGCATTGCAATGGGAACCGGAACTGATACTGCAATTGCGACTGCAGATATCACCATCATGCGTCCGGAACTAATGAGCGTCGTTGATGCACTTGCACTGTCGAAGCGAACACTGCGCACCATCAAAGTAAATCTAGGGTGGGCATTTGCCTACAACGCAGTTGGAATTCCTATTGCAGCAGCAGGGCTCATGTCACCGATGTATGCGGCGGCAGCCATGGCCTTAAGTAGTCTCTTTGTTGTGACTAACTCATTGCGCATTAAGTAAAGCGAGATTTAGTTCGTTTCCTCTGGCTCGGGCTTCATGGTGCGCCAGATTGAAATAGCGGCGATATAGAGCGGGAATGCACTCATTAAAATCTCTGAGATAAGTTGATGATGAATTCCTATCTCATTGGAGTAACTCCATGAGAGATAAAAGAGATTGGCGATGTATAGAACTCCAAATGGCAAAGTGATGAATCGCAGAGCTTTCACGCGGACTATATGTGGGAATTTGAGCATCGTTAATTGAGAGAAGCAGAGAATTAAGGTGACGATTGCCACCGTATTTGGTCTCAGATCGAGCACTAAATACGTCGGCACAGCAAGGTTCCATACAGCTGGAAAACCATTGAACCAATGATCGTCAGTCTCAATATCTGTACGTGCAAACCAGAGAGCAGACATTAAGAGAATAAGTCCTGCGATAAGCGTTTGAAATTCATGAGGGAGTAGCTCGAGTCTCACAAGGAGTGCGACTGGTACAACGACGCAGGTTAAGTAATCGACGATGAGATCGAGAACATAGCCATCTACTCGTGGCGCATGAATGACGACATCAATTTTGCGAGCAATAGGACCGTCAAGGCCGTCAAGAACCTGACAAATTACCAACCAGATAAGAGCGCCACGAATATTGCTGTCGATAACAGCCTGAAGAGCAAGGAGTCCAGCAACTGCACCACTTGCGGTCATTACATGGAGCGCGTAACCAGCTCTCTTACTCTTCTGTTCCGATGTAGCCACACTTTAGAATATCTCTAAATCACTTCAGCGCCTACCATGAGCACATGAGGCCGCGCGATCTACTCCAATACTTAGAAGATGCTGAGGCGCGCCGCAAAGGTTTGCGCATCTGGATATTTTTAGTTCTCGCCTGGTCTATCGCTCGGTCAATTGTTGTTGCGAAGGTCTTTGCTGAATACGGCTTAAATCCACAGCTCTACTTTGCGATCGACTTTCTCTCATCGATTCCCTATGCCTATGCATCGGCACAATCACTTCTGGCATACATTGATAAGAAACGATTTCAATCTATTGCATGGGGTCTCGTTACAGTCGCTGCGTTCTATCTACCTGACATCTATATTGTTATTGCATCTCGACATGTTCCGCCATCAACCTATCTAGGATTTGCACTGATTTTGGCGGTCTTATCGGTTCTGGCATATGCGCAATGGAATGAGAAAAGGCGCTGATATCAGCGCCTTTTCATGCCTTACTTCATTGGTAGCGGGGGCAGGATTTGAACCTACGACCTCTGGGTTATGAGCCCAGCGAGCTACCGAGCTGCTCCACCCCGCGTCGGAAGTGCAATTGTAGGACGCGCTAGCTACTTCTACCAAATCGGTACGGCTTGTACTGAATTACTTACGTGCTTGCGCAGCAACTGCAGCCGCGATTGCTGCCTTCAATCGATCTTGTGCTCGACCATATGCAGCAAAGTCACCCTTTGCAAGAGCTGCTTGTCCATCTGCAATCGCTTGCTTCGCACTTTGTAGTGCACTTGCAAGGTCTGCTGAACTATTTGTTGTAGGTGCGTTTGATGTATTTGAGTTAGTACCAGAGTTTCCACCAAATACCTGATCAAGTGCACCCTTGAGTGAACTATCGAATCCAATTACATCACCGAAGGAGACAAGCACTTTCTGCAGAAGTGGGTAGGCAGATGCGTTACCTGTTGCGCGAACGTAGACAGGTTGTACATAGAGCAGACCATTTCCAACTGGAAGTGTGAGCAAGTTTCCAAGGACTACATCAGAACCACCTTGACGCAAGAGCGAGAGCGCATTTGCGACATCAGGTTTTGCCTCGAAGTTAGAGGCAACCTGTGATGGACCTGCAATGTTGGTGCTTCGTGGAAGCTGAAGAACGGTGATCTTTCCGTAGTCAGCACCTGCAGTTGAATTTACTGAAGCAAATGCTGAAAGGTTCTCGCGTCCACCGCGCGGTACAAATGGTGTTGTCAGTGAGAATGTAGGAGTTGCAGCCCCTGGCATCTGAAGCGTCATGTAATACGGTGGCTGTGCGCCAGCGTTAGCTCCGAAGGTAGATGGGTCGCGAGGTACGCGCCAGAAATCTTGTCCGCCGTAGAACGCTGCTGCGCTCTTGACGTGATATGAACTCAAGATGTCGCGCTGTACGCGGAACATATCTTCTGGATAGCGGATGTGCTCGAGAAGGCTCTTCGAGATCGCGCTCTTTGCCTTCACTGTATTTGGGAAGGCCTTCATCCATGTCTTGAGGACAGGATCCTTGGCATCCCATTGATACAAGGTGACTGTTCCATCGTATGCATCGACAGTCGCTTTGACTGAGTTACGGATGTAATTGACTGCCTTATTGGATTGCGCAGTAATCGATGTTGAATTTGCAGTCAGAGCATCATTAGTCGCCGTTGCAAGAGATGTGGACTTTGAATATGGGTAACCAGCACTTGTTGTGTAGCCATCGATAATCCATGTGATCTTTCCATCGACGACAGCTGGGTATGGATCTCCATCCAAGGTGAGCCATGGAGCAACCTTGGCAACGCGCTCACGTGGTGCGCGGTTGTAGAGAATCTTTGAATCTGAGTTAATCAAGTTAGAGAGCAAGATGCGCTGTTCGCCGTATTTAATGGCAAAGAGCAACTTATTGAGAGTGCTTCCAACTGGAACTCCACCCTTACCTGTGTAGGTGTAGTTCTTCTGACCATTGGCAGATGTGTCATCTGGATAGTCGAATTCGACTGGAGAGTTGCTCTTCTTTCCACCAATGATGGAGTAATCAGGAACGTTCTCGCCGAAGTAGATGCGAGGTTCAAACTTGCCAAGACCCTGAGTTGGTGGAAGGTCGCCCACTAGGAAGTTCGGCTTTCCATCTGCATCCACTTGGTTTCCATACGCGGCAACGAAACCAAATCCGTGTGTGTAGACAAGGTGATCGTTGATCCAGTTACGGCTTGGGTTGCCATTAATATTGAGTTCACGAACTGCAACAACCGCATCGCGAGAAACGCCATTGACCGTGTAGCGATCTATATCGAGTGATTCTGGGAAGGTGTAATAAGGCTTAATTTGCTGGAGCTGACGGAATGTCGCAGAGAGAACGTTGGGATCCATCAAGCGAATATTTGCGATTGTTGCTGCATCTTTAGCGAGCTGTCCTGCACTCGTCGACAAAGTTGCGTTGTAATCCTGCATCTCAACGCCATTGAGGTCGTAGGCAGCACGTGTTGCATCGATATTGCGCTGAATAAATGGCGCTTCCTTCGATGATTCAGATGGCTTTACCTGGAACTGTTGAATCGCACCTGGGTAAATGCCTGCGATAAGTACAGATGAGACAACGAGAAGCGCTGTTCCAGCAGCTGGCAGGAGCCATGAGCGGCGCACAATATTGGCAAAGAAGAGAAGGGCGCAGACAACAGCGATAGCAGAGAGGATTGCCTTCGCAGGAAGTGTGGCATTGACATCTGTATAAGTAAGACCAGTGATCAACTTATTCTCTTTGAGAGCAAGTGAGTAACGGTCGAACCAGTAGGCAACAGACTTTAGAAGAACGATGAGTCCGAGTAGGACGGAAATTTGAACGCGTGCCGCAACCGTTGTGCGATCAGTCTGAACATTGGTGCGGATTCCGCCATACATGTAATGGATAAAGGCTGATGCAAGAGTTGCAAGGACCAAAGTTGAGATTGCCCAACCAATGATTGCCTGCCACATTGGTAAGCGGAATGCAAAGAATGAAATATCTAAACCAAATTGTGGATCTTTCACTCCAAAATCTGTGGAGTTCTTAAAGAGCATCCACTCGCGCCAGAAGACCATTCCTGAAGTTCCAGCGAAGTAGGTAAGGACTAGAACAATTCCAAGAAATACCCAACGACGAATCGGTTCGACCTGAGCGCGAAGGCGCTCGAGCCCACTGATTTCAATACTTGTGGGAACGTAGAGCGGACGACGCTTATATGCGAGATAAATATTGAGTGAAATCGTTGCAGAGGTGAGAAGACCCACAATCGCAAAGAGTTGAATCTTGGTAATCAGAACCGTCGACCAGACCGATGTGAAATCTACCGATTTAAACCAGAGCCAATCGATGTAGTAACCGCTGAAGTAAGTGACGAGCGCACCCAGTGCGACGAGAATTGCTGCGGTAATTACAAGCGGACTGCGATTTCTATTCATGCTCCTAGGTTAGTGCAACCGCTGACGCCCCGAAAATTGGAAGTAGGGGCCTTTTGAAGGTAATCCAACGCTTCATCGAGCGTGGAAATAGCCACAACGGAGATACCTGTTACATCTCTTGCAATCTCATCGCAATTACTGCGGGAGGCGAAGAGCACAGTTGCACCAGCTTTCTTTGCAGCGATGATCTTCTCTGAGATTCCACCAATAGGACCCACTGTGCCGTTAGCGGAGATAGTTCCAGAGCCTGCAACTTTTCTCCCTTGCAAAATATCTTCAGGAGTAAGCAAGTCGATAAGTCCGATTGTGAAAATTAAGCCACCACTTGGGCCACCGACATTGGGTAGGGAAACTTTGAGTGAGCTATCCGATAACTTCGAAGTGTCGATAGATGGATAATTTTTAGCGAGGTACTTCTTTGTTGCAGTCATTGCAGCGCTCTGAGAAACCTTCATCTCTTTGAGAGCCTTCTTCTCTTCTTTGACTGCAGATGTGTTTCGCTTGTAAATCACTGATCGTGGAAAAACTACACACTCTGCACGCACCCAACATCCCAGCGCTTCCGCACCAAGAATCTTTGCATCGGCAGTCGAGACCCAGATGGAGAGTAGATATATCTGACCATGAGGTGCATAGGTCCTAACATCCGCGCTCTTTACTGTGAGCACCTTAGGAAAGAGTGGGGTGCCTTCGCCCGGTTGAATGATGACGAAGTTAACGGGGGTGACGAGCGGAACGAGAAAGAGAAGTGCGAAGAAGAGAGTGAGAAGACGTGGCGTCTTAGAGAATCGAAGCGACATAAATCGAGGCTACTTAATGTGGGGTATCTGAATCTGCCTCAGATGAGGCCGGTGGGGACTCGCGGAAAGATTCTTGAAAGCGCTGGAATTGGTTCACAGATCGCGATGTTTCAGATTCAAATTTCGACTTATATTTAGAGATCCAGATGACATAGCCGATTGCACCGAAGAGGCCTACTGCAGGAACTACCCACCAGATCAGCGCAGCAAAGGCGCTAGAGCCAGCAAGGAGTTGAACACTTGTGAGCGAGGCTACAGGGGACATGTAAAAAGCCTAGTGCTTTCGGGAAGAAAGTGCCCACTTCGATGGTTAAAGACTGTAGATAGAGCAAGTAGATAGAATTAAACTCTTCACTGGATGGAGTAATTGATGTCACCTTTTGGATTTACGCCCGATGATGGCGATGATGAAAAGAGCAAGCCCGAAGATTCCAATCAGTCGGAGCTCAATGCGATGATGCGACAGATGCAAGAGCAGATTCAGAAGCAATTTGAACAACTCGGTATCAGCGTCGATGGCGTCAATCCAGCAGGTTTCGTTAATCCATTTGCAGCTTTTGCACAAGGTTCACAGGATGCACTTCCACAAGCAGTTGTCCGTGATACAGCAAAGAAATTTGTACAGGCACAGGGATCGCAACCCATCGGAACGAAAGATGTCACAGTTGTCGATAATGCATTTGAGATTGCAGATCTCTGGCTCAATGAAGCAACAGTATTTCCAGCAACTTCAGGGAATACATCAGCGCGCGCAGTAAGCCGACTCGATTGGGTCGATGAAACTCTCAAAGGTTGGCAAGCAACCATGGAGCCACTTGCGACTGGACTTACATCTGCGATTTCATCTCTTCTCGATGATGCGATGGCACAACAATCACACGATGTTGAATCCGGTGAATCGATGGCAGGTCCCATGGGCGCTATTGCAGGTCTCTTGCGCACTTTTATCGGTTCGCTCATCGCAACCCAGCTAGGACAAGCAATCGGTAGCATTTCAGCGACAGCTACCGGTGCTCACGATGTTGCTTTACCGCTCTTAGATCCTGCTCGCCCGCTCCTCATCCCTGAAAATATCGAGAAGTGGAGCGAAGATCTCGAGATTCCAAAGACAGAGATCTACTTATTCCACGCCCTTCGCGAAGCATCTATCGCTCGCCTCTTTGAATCTAATCCATGGCTTGTTTCCTACATTCGCAGCGCTATCGTTGAATACGGTCGCGGAATTCATATCGATATGGAAGCAATTCAACGCCAGGCAGAAGAAGCAATGCAGAACTTCGATCCTTCACAGATGAACCCTGAATCTGGCGAAAACTCTTTCACTATTGCACTCAACAATGGAATCTTTACTCCTGAAGAAACTCCAGCACAGCGCGCAGCTCTTTCAAAGTTAGAGACAGCACTTGCACTTGTCGATGGTTGGGCAGATGAAGTCACAACTCTTGCTGCCGGAGATCGACTTCCTTCACTTTCACAGCTTCGTGAGATGTATCGACGTCAGCGTGCAACCAGCGCACCATCACAACAACTCTTTAAAACTCTTCTCGGACTTGAAGTAACGCCCAAACTGGCACGCGAAGCGAGCGCCTTCTGGCAGAAAGTGCGTGAATCGAAAGATATCGCTGCGCGCGATCAGATCTGGAGCGGAATTTTGCCTAACGCCGACGAATTGATCGAACCTGAGAAGTTCTTAACGTCGACTGAGATTCCAGATGATCTCAGCGGGCTGCTCTAAACCACAAAATCTGAGGGAAAAGAAAAGCGAAGTCCCCGGGCGCACATTTTGATATCAGCCTTCCCCTTGCTGATATCAAACGGTTATCCGAGGACTTCGTATGCGAAAAGTACGACGAATAGTGGGCAGAATCAAATGAAAATGGCGCAGACACAAGAAAATTTTTCTGTCAAAATTTATCGATAGATCTGTAAATAATTGTCTTATCCAATACATTTCCTCAATGACAACTGGAGAGTTTGCAGGAGAGTTTGAAGAGGTTACTCTCCCCGGTGTCGATGAGGGCGAAATTCTCGTTATCCGCTCCACTCGTCGTAAGAAGAGCATCTCCGCCTATCGCCAGGGCGGTCGCATCGTCATCTCTATCCCTGCCCGATTGAGCAAAGCTGATGAGCGCGCCATCGTTCCCGAGATGATCGCCAAGATCCGCAGCCAAGAAGAGGCTAAGACCCCAGGAGAAGCTGACCTCATCGCCCGAATCGATGAGCTACTCACCGAATTGGCCCCTGAAATCACCGAACGCCCCGTCTCGGTGACATGGAGAGCGATGCGCGAGCGCTGGGGCTCATGCACCAGCGTCGACTGTTCGATCCGCATCTCCGACCGCCTCAAGATGGCGCCAGACTATGCCCTCGATTATGTCCTCTTCCATGAGGCTATCCACCTTCAATACTTCGACCATGGGGCTGAATTCACCGAAGTCCTAGCCCGATTTGAAGATTCAGAGCTGGCCAGCGCCTATCTCGATGGATATGAGGCAGCGGAGAGATCGCTCCTTGCCCCTGTGGAGCTCGACAAGATCTAGCAAAGATCTAGCCAAGATCTAGCCAAAACCGGGTTAAATCTCCACGCACAATCTCCGCGTGGAATCGGCGTTTTGAGCGTGAGCGGGAGTATCGTTCCAGCCAGTACACATGAGCGCCAAGCACATGGGTCGAACGGAGGCAAAAATGGCAGAGGTAGAGACATACAAGGGTGACGCTTACTGCGTTAAGTGCAAAGAGAAGCGTGATTTCGAGGGAACTGTAAAGATCTCAGACTCTGGTCGTCGCATGGCACAGGGCATCTGCCCAGTGTGTGGCACCAAGGTAAATCGCATTCTCGGCAAGAAGCCAGAATAAGTTTTACGTCACTATACGTAGTGATAACCCTCGCCCTTATGGGCGGGGGTTATTTCTTTTTCCACAGAAAGTAAGAGCGCTCGCAATGGGCCACGCGTACCTGCCCAGAATGCGCAGCTATGAGAACGTTAAAGCGCGGTACATCACTCTTCTCCACCACTACACCCGGCGAATATTTCCTCGGAACATCCACGCGAGCAATTCGCATCTACACCACTGAGCAGAAGCTCATCGCTGAACAACTCGCACGCGGCCTCAGCGAGGATGCAGTTGCCCAGCTCACAGGAGTTTCGCCGATTGCGATCCACAATCTCATTACAGAACTTGCCCATCAATCTCTCTTAGATACTTCGCAGGGAAGTATCACGCTCAGCAATCGCTTCATCTCAAAGCTTGAAGGTCGTGCCGATAAAAATAGTAAGCCCGAGCGCGATGCCGCCTTTATCCAACTGCAAGCACGAATCGCACCCGAGCTCAACTACTGCACATGGTCACGCGGTGCCACCGATGGTGGAGTTGCGATCCTCAGCGAACGGCAGAACTACCTCATTGAAATCTCCGGAGGCAATCGCGTCGCCACTCTTCTCTATTCGCTCTTACTCACAAGTGGCTTTACGCAAGTGCGCTTCACTGCAACAGCGCGAGGTCGACATTCATCGATAGGAGATCTCGATATCGGCGTAGATGGAATCAACTCATCACACTTTGGATTCTCATTCACCAAGAATCGCGAAGATCTGCGACGTGATTACACCCTCTTTCCACTTGATAAGAGCGCCAACTATCTTGATGAAGCTTCCACTCCAGATCTGGCAATTCATTGTGGTGATATCGATCCTGAAAAGTTGGCGTTATGGATGAGTTATAGCCAGCCATTTCTGCATATTCCTCATCCTCAAGGAGGTCGCGCAGAGATAGGGCCTTTGGTGATTCCTGGAAAAACTCCCTGTCTACGATGTGCAGAGCTTTCTGAGCGCGATCAAAGTGGCGTTATTTCTCATCGTTCACTTCGTAGCGATGAAATATATGAATATCCGCAGATTGCCGCTCATGCCGTTGCAGCACTCGCGGCTGCGCAGGTTGTTGCCTATTGCGATGCGCTCACAACGATTCAGAGTAAATCACTTACAAAAGAAGAGACGTGGCTCGAAGTAACGCATCAAGATCTCTTCGGAAAGATCACACTCATTGACTATCAATTACTAGCGCAACCACAGGTGGTGGCGATTGCTCGCCATCCACTTTGCGGATGTGCTTTCTAATTTCTTACTTAGATATCTTCTTCAATCATGCGAGCAGCAGCAATCACCTGACGTGGTGGTCGACCAGCGCGACGCTTACGTTCGATGATCACACCATCTTCAATTAATTGGCCGCCCCATACGCCACATGGCTCTTGGCGAGATAACGCGCCATCGAGACACTTATTACGCGCAGGACATGTGCCGCAGAGCGCCTTCGCCTCTGCAATTCCCTGGTCTGTCTCTGAGTAGAAGAGCTCAGGGTCTGCAGAATGGCAGGGCAAGGTGAAAGCCTTAGCGTTGTCATATGTGAATGTCACATCCTTCAAGCCAATCTTTTCGCCGCTATCTGCCCAGCCTGGTACCTGTAGTTCGCTGAAGAGAACTGTCATAGCTCTCACCTCTTCTCTCTATCTAGATCTTTCGATCTATCTCGTTTCTTTCTTTTATTTATCTGTTTGTTGGGGGAAATAAAAAAGGACCTACAAATCCTTTGTGGATTTGAGGCCCTTGTGGGTTCTTTTCGATTTATTCGACTAGAGCTCCTGTGGCCTCATTCTCCGCATAAAAGTTGGCGTAAAACCAGCGCTTTGTAGCGGTCTTTGAGGTTGTATGAGCAGCAGAAGGAACAGACGCACGAGCGCCTGCTGTTGTTGAAGCGAATACTGAATTCATTTCAACTCCTTCTTCTAGTAGATGGAGTAAGGGTACGGGAGGCCTAATACTTCTGGCAACCCAATTAAATCCCTCTAAGAACCGGCGAGTAACCCAGATTCACGCAGGAATGGGCTGGGGCTCTTGCGATACGAAATATGTAAATCGGCCTTGGCACGCGTAATTCCCACGTAGAAGAGGCGTCGCTCTTCATCAATCGATGCATCCGATACGGGTAGCTGACCCTCAGAAGCGCCAATCAAAAAGACTCGCTCCCACTCAAGGCCCTTGGCTGCATGCAGAGTTGCCAAGGTAACGACAGGCATAGTCGGTGGATTGTTCTGCTGCACACGATCTTCAACTTCGCGCAAATATCCGCGCAACGTCTTGGGCGTAAAGTTATCGTCGCTATCAAGTTCGCGCGCTAAATGCAGAAGCGCTGCAATGCCATCGATTGCTTCACCTGTTAAATATGGTTGAGCTAATGTGCGAAGTTCATCAATCCATCCTTGGCCTTCGGTGGGAATAACAGATGCTTTACGTACTTCGCTTAAGAAATCACGAACTTCTTTGCGATCGAAGAATCGCTCGGTGCTACGAACTTGATATGGCAAATTTACTTTGAGCATTGCGCGTTCGACGCTCTTCAGCTGTGAATTGGTACGAGCCAAGATTGCGACTTCGTGTGGTGGAGTTCCAGAGTTCAGGAGATCTGTAATTTCTGAGAGCACGCCAGTTACTTCAGCAGCCTCATCAGAGTAGCCAACGACGCTAGGCGCGCTGCCATGGTCGTTCTGGGCGACGAGCTCTTGTCCCATCGATCCGTGGCGCAAGAGCGCATTAGCGGCAAAGGTGATTTCAGGTGTAGAGCGATAACCGGTGCTGAGTCGAATTACTTCGGCATCAGGAAAACGTTGTGTAAAGGTATTGAGAAATACAGGAGTAGCGCCAGCGAATGAATAAATAGTCTGGGCAGGATCTCCGACGACGCAGATATCGTTTCGTTTTCCGAGCCAGGCATTGATGAGTCGCTGTTGGACGGGAGAAACGTCCTGATACTCATCAATGGTGAAGTATCTGTATTGGTCTTGCACGCGTTCGCGGACTTCGCGCTCTTCTTCGAGCATTGCTGCACAGAGCAGCAGAACGTCTTCAAAATCAATTGCTAACTCTTGCTTCTTTACGGATTCATAGGCGGTATAGATCTGCACCATCTGCTCAGGAAGTACGCGTGGTTTCTGCATCCGCTTAGAGATTTCATCGACGTAATCGCTCGGTGCAACTTGTGAAACCTTCGCCCATTCGATTTCGGATGCGATATCGCGCATGAGTTCGCGATTTGTTGCCCGGATTGCATCGCTTAGCCCTGCGCGATTAATTGCTTCGGTGAGAAAACCTGTCTTTGTTGTCATTAAATCTGGAGTACGACCGCCAAATACTGAGGGCCAGAAGTAGAGCAATTGCTTCAGCGCAGCCGAGTGAATTGTGCGCGCTGCAACGGTGGGGACTCCGAGTGAACGTAAACGTGCGCGCATCTCGCCTGCCGCTTTTGCGGTAAAGGTAAGCGCCAAGACTTTCTGGGGATCCATAGTGCCGATTGCCGCCGCATAAGCGATGCGATGTGTAATTGCACGAGTCTTTCCGGTGCCTGCGCCAGCGATAACGCAGACAGGTCCACGTGATGCCAGTGCTACTGCGCGTTGATCGGGATCGAGCGCAGCGAGGATTTCGTCTTCTATCGCCATGTCAGCGCCAAGTCTCGCCGCCTTGCGCGCTTTCGCCGAGCCAACCTTCAATCATCTTTCGTGCAACAGAGATTGACGGTGGGAGAAGAAGTGAACCATCGGCAGCTGCAGCTTTGAGTTCGGCGCGACTAAACCATTTCACTTCAGTGATCTCTTCGCCATCGCCCTTTGCAACGCCAGGATTATCGGTAACAGCTTCGAATGCAATCATGATGCTGGCAGGAAATGGCCACGGTTGTGAACCGAGATATTTGATTTCGCTGACCGTGATTCCAGATTCTTCAAAGACTTCGCGCGAAACACATTGTTCAAATGTTTCACCTGGTTCGAGGAAGCCGGCAAATGTGGAGAAGCGACCTTCAGGCCACACAGGTTGATGTCCTAGCAAAATTCGATCGTCGCGATCTTTAATGAGAACGATGACTGCAGAATCTGTACGTGGGTGATGTTGGCTCTGATCTGCATCGCAGAAGCGTGCAGCTCCCCCAAGATCCACACGTGTTGGACCACCACATCGAGGACAACGCGGATGTGCACGATGCCAGTTGCTAATAGCCGTTGCATGGAGTGATAGTTCAAATTCGAGAGGTGAAAGTTGTGCGCCTATTTCTCGTAGCGTTGTAAATCCAACGCTCTTCTCTTCATCAGAGACTTCCTCTACCCACTGGGTATCCCATGCAAAGTAGGGAGAACGGTCATTGAGATCAAGGCCTAAAAAGTAGCGAGCACCTTCAGTGAATTTTCCCGATGCAATAAGTTGGGAAACCTGAGGCGCGTGAGAAAAGGCGAGCTTTTCATCAACCGATGCGATGCGACCATCTGCGATATGAAGAATCTTTGCCTTCTGCCACAAGGTATCGAGAGTGCCTTGATTGGTACGCAATTCTCCAGCGCGATCTATATGGGAAGGGTGCTGATGAATCGCGCTCATAGACGCAGGTTACTAGTCTGTGGGGGTGCGCCTCACCTCGTGGAATCTCCTGCATGGAATGGCTATCCCCCCACAGCCAGGCATAGATAGAGAGCCACTCAATCGCGCCGTCATCTCCCTTGACTCTGATGTCTTCGCCTTTCAAGAGGTCGATCATTTTCTGCCGCGTTCGCAATCTCGACCACAGATGCGCGATATCGCAGAGCAGATCGGTGCTCGTGATTGGGCGATGGCCCCGAGCGTTATTGGCACACCAGGTGAATCGTGGCGGAAGTTAAATGCAGATGAACCAGAGATTATTACATCGGCATCACCACATGCAGAGTTAATGCATGAGTCATACGGAATCGGAATAGTCTCTAAAGTTCCAGTAATTAGTTGGCATCGACTTAACCTTGGTAATTCTCCCCTAGGACTTCCGCTCATTGTTCCGGGTGATGAAACTGGAAAAGGTAGACTACGTTTTATCTATGTGAAAGATGAACCACGTCTTGCACTGGCTGCAGTTCTGGAAAATGGATTTACCGTTGTCAATACGCATCTCTCCTTTGTTCCTGGATTTAATCTCGCGCAATTGCGCCGAGTAAAGAAGTGGGCGCTAGAGATTGCAGAATCCACCGGAACTCGCGCCGTTGTATTGGGAGACCTCAACTTGCCGAAGAATCTGCCTGTTGTTGCTTCTAAGTGGAAATCACTCGTGACCCAAAATACCTACCCAAGCTGGGGTGGCAAGATTCAATTTGATTACATCCTCACCCCTGACCTCGCCTTTGGTGAATATTCGGTGAGGGATTTTGCGTCCACTGGGGTAAGTGATCACCTACCTATCGGAGTTGAAATCTTCGAATAAAAGTTCTGAATAGTGCATTTGGTGGGGATTCATTAACCTAGGTGCATGACTCAAGAATCAACTCCTTCATACTCGACCAATAGCGCGGCGACCCAGACATCAGCGGCACAGTGCCCATACACAGGGAGCAAGCTCAATACCGAAGGCACCTACAACACCGATTGGTGGCCAAACCAACTCGATCTAGGTGTACTGCGTCAGCACTCACCTGTATCTGATCCAATGGGCGAGAACTTTGATTACGCCGAAGAATTTTCAAAGCTCAATATCAAAGCGGTAAAGAAAGATATTGAAGAGTTGATGACAACCTCACAAGAGTGGTGGCCAGCTGATTACGGACATTACGGTCCATTCTTTATTCGTATGGCATGGCATAGCGCCGGCACATATCGCACACACGATGGTCGCGGTGGCGCAGGTGCAGGTATGCAACGTTTTGCACCACTGAATAGCTGGCCGGATAACGTCAACCTCGATAAGGCGCGCAGACTTTTGTGGCCAATCAAGCAGAAGTATGGAAAGCGTTTATCGTGGGCAGATCTCATGATCCTTGCCGGTAACTGTGCACTTGAATCAATGGGACTTAAGACATTTGGTTTCGGTGGCGGTCGCGCAGATGTGTGGGAACCAGATGAGACATATTGGGGTAAAGAGCAAGAGTGGCTTACCAATGAACGTTATAGCGGAGATCGTAAATTAGAAGATCCACTTGCTGCAGTACAGATGGGTTTGATTTATGTAAACCCTGAAGGTCCAGATGGAAAGCCAGATGTTCTAGCTTCTGCTCGCGATATCCGCGAAACATTTGCGCGCATGGCGATGAATGATGAAGAGACAGTTGCACTCATTGCAGGTGGTCACACATTCGGTAAAGCACATGGTGCTGCAGATCCAAGTAAGTATGTGGGCGCAGAACCAGAAGGCGCATCCATCGAAGAGATGGGACTTGGCTGGAAGAACAGCTTCGGCACCGGAAATGGCGCAGATACAATTTCTAGCGGCCTTGAGGGCGCCTGGACTCCAACACCAACGAAGTGGGATAACACCTACTTTAAGACTCTCTTTAAGTACGAGTGGAAGCAGACAAAGTCACCTGCAGGTGCAACGCAGTGGATTCCAACAGATGAATCGGCTGCAAAGGCTGTTCCTGATGCTCATATCAAGGGCAAGACACATGCGCCCGTTATGTTCACAACAGATTTAGCGATGCGCATGGATCCCGCGTACGAAAAGGTTTCACGTCGCTTTGCTGAAGATCTCGACGTATTTGCCGATGCATTTGCTCGCGCATGGTTCAAATTAACGCACCGCGATATGGGTCCTGTTGCACGTTACTTAGGACCACTTGTTCCGAAAGAGCAGTTGATTTGGCAAGATCCACTACCTGCAAAGCCAAAGAAGTTGATTGGTAAGGCAGAGATTGAGATTCTCAAGAAACGTATTGAAAAGAGCGGCTTAACCATTGCACAGATGGTCGCAACTGCGTGGGCTTCTGCCTCTACATATCGCGATACCGATAAGCGTGGTGGTGCAAATGGTGCACGTATTCGCCTTGAGCCACAGCGCAATTGGGAAGCCAATAATCCAAAGGAGCTCAAGAAGGTTATTGCGATTCTCGAAAAGATCCAGTCCAACTTCAATAAGAAGTCAGAGAAGAAGGTCTCTCTCGCAGATCTCATCGTCTTAGCTGGTTGCGTCGGAATCGAACTCGCTGCCAAGAACAATGACATCAAGGCGAAGGTTCCATTTACCCCTGGACGCACAGATGCAACACAAGTGCAGACAGATGTGGCTTCCTTTGCTGTTCTTGAACCAAGCGCAGATGGATTCCGTAATTACATCAACAAGGCAGATACTCGTCCTGCTGAAGTTCCATTGGTTGATAAGGCTGCTCTTCTATCGCTGACTCCCCCAGAGCTCGTTGTGCTCGTGGGTGGTCTTCGCGTACTCGGCGCTAATTACGATGGATCAAAGACCGGTGTCTTAACCCATAAGAAGGAAGTTTTGAGCACCGACTTCTTTATCAATATCCTCGATATCAAATACCAGTGGGCACCAAAGTCGGGCGATACCAACCTCTTTGAGGCACACGATCGCAAGACCGGAAAAGTAAAGTGGAGCGCTACCCGCGCTGATTTGGTCATTGGATCAAACTCAGAGCTGCGCGCACTTGCTGAGGTCTATGCAAGTAACGATGCTGAGAAGAAGTTTGTTGAAGACTTTATCGCTGCCTGGACCAAGGTGATGAACCTCGATCGCTTCGACCTTAAGTCAAAGAAGAAGTAAAACTACTTCACACTCAACAGATCGATGAGTTGAGCCTCCGTAAGGAGGTTTGCTCGTCGATCTGTTGTATTTGTGGGAACATAATGGAAAGCAGCTGTTACCTGATCAACGGGGACTCCCTGTAACTTCGCCCACGCTAGACGATAGACCGCGAGCTGCACCGCTGAAGATTCACCTAAGACCTTTGAGCCAGTCTTCCAATCGACAACTTCGAAACCAGTTTCAGTCTTATAGACGGCATCGATACGGCCACGCACCAGAATTCCTGCAATAACAGTTTCGAAGGGAACTTCGACAGCATGCGGTTGAAGTGAAGCCCATTCAGATGCCAACCACTTTGATTTAAGGTCTTCCAGTTTCTGATCTTCTTCAAAGGGAGTTAAGAGATCGAAATCTTCATCGTCGAAGAGCGTCTTGGCATTGAAGTGGTTCTCAATCCAGAGGTGGAATGCAGTACCGCGATGTGAGTACTCATCCATCGCACGAGGCATCGGTCTCCGAATTGTGCGGGCAAGTTCTGCAGGGTCTTGATGCAGTGCAATCAGCGTTGATGTAGATAGACGTGGAGGAAGAGCAACATCGAGAGCGCCCGCCTTGTACTCATTAAATTCGGCGATGATCGCGCGAGCATCTTCCACGAGGCCTGTCATAGCTCCATCCGGAGTTGAAGCAAGATCGAGTGGAGCTGATGATTCAACGAGCGCCACAGTGCGATTGAATTCTGCGCGACGATTGCCCAGAGGATCGCGTGGCCACTGAGCTGTAATCTCTATATCTTTTGCAGGATTTCGGTCTGTGCTGGCTGGTGAATCGGGGGCTGAAAGTACTGTTCCTACTGCACTTGCGACATTGAGGACCTTGTCGAATAAGACTGAAGGAGCCACTGGCTTTGCGCCATCGCGCCAGAAGGAAGTGGAACAGAAGAGATGTGTGCGCGCTCGTGTCATGGCGACATAGCCAAGGCGAATCTCTTCACGCATCTTGAAATCAACACACTCTTGGGCAAAGGCATCGATTGCTTTCTTTGCTGCCGCATTTGTCGTTGCCGCGTTCCAGGAAAAGACCGGCAAGATATCGGCATCCCCACGCAGAGCAAAGGGAATATGACGTTCATTGGTGATCCAATTATCGGGATCTGAAGTATTAGCGCCCGGAAAAGTTCCTTCTGCAAGTCCTGGAACTGCAACCACATCCCATTCGGCTCCCTTAGCCATATGGATAGTAAGAATTTGTACAACGCTGGCATCGACATCAGGTGCGCCAGCTTTGAGTCCACCTTCTTCTTCACTGGCTACATCGAGCCATTGCAAGAAGGCTGAGAGCGTTCCACCACTTCGAGCAAACTTTGCCGCCTCATCCATAAAGCGATCGAGGTGGCGACGTCCATGCGTTCCACCATCGCGCAACATCACTTCAGTTTCAAGGTTGAGGTAGCGCTCGATATCAACAATCAAATCGGTTATGGGCGCAGATGCGCGAGAACGTAGGCGTCGAAGGTCAGATGCAAATGTTGAAAGACGTTCATACCCTGCAGAACTAAACTTTGATTTATCGCACTTTTCAATCTCATCGAGAGCATCGATGACGCTGCCGATAAATTGATCATCGGCTTCAGCAGATTGCGGATTGCCCGCCACAATATTCTTGACGATGCTACGACTGTCGGCTGCAAGGGATTCAGAGCGTGAACGTGCAAAGCGACCCAGAGCTGCAATATCGCGCGGACCTAAGTTGATACGTGGCCCTGTCAGATGGCGCATCAGTGATGCACCAGCATCGGGGTTATTGATTACCTTCAGCATTGCAACAAGATCGGCGACCTCAGGAACGTGGACAAGTCCGCCTAAACCAAGGACTTCAGATGGAATTCCGGCCTTGGCGAGGGCTTCTTGGATTAAGGCAATTTGTGCACGCTTACGAACGAGGACAGCAAAGGTCTGAGCAACTTTTGCTCCAGCCTTAACGCGTTCTGGGTTATTCCAGAGCGGTGCAAAGTATTCAGCGATGGCAGTTGCTTCACCTTCAAGGTTTTCAAAGACGCCGCAGGTGAGATTTCCTTTTCCTGCACCTTTACGTGGCTTCAGAGCAGCAACTGTGATGCCCTCATCTTTACGGACATCGGCAGAGATTTCATTGGCGAGAGTAAGAATAGATTCATCGTTGCGATAAGTAGTCAAAAGTTCGTACACACTCTTACCAGTTGCACCTGCTGCTTTAGGAAAATTTGCGTTAAATGCGCTGATGGTGCCAGATGATGCACCGCGCCATGTGTAGATGGATTGGCAAGGATCGCCCACTGCAGTAACAGGATGTCCTGAACCGAAGAGCGCAGAGAGTAAACGCACCTGAGATTGCGAAGTATCTTGGTATTCATCGAGAAGAACGATTGGATACTTAGCGCGTTCCAGAACTCCGACATCAGGGAAGTTGACGGCGATATCTGCTGCAAGTGCAATCTGATCATCGAATGAGAGTTCTCCAGATTGGCGACGAGCTTCTAAGAAGGCCTCAACCATAGGAAGCATGGCCATACGTTGCTGGAGAACTTTCGCAACCTTGCGGGTTTCATCATTGGTCTGTCCTGTCATTGCAGCGACTTCGTGCAAGACCTTTTCATCTGCTTCGCGAATCTGCGCCAAGGTAACGCGATGTTCGAGGATCATGGAGGTAAGACCCAAGAGATCCTTTACTACTGTGCTCGCCGCATCACTTGTTGCAAAGGTGGCGTCATCCCATTCGCGAACTAATTTATTGGCGCTCATCCAGAGAGCTGCTTCGCCTAGTGGTTGTACATCGGCATCGATTCCGTAGCGGATGGCATGTTCGCTCAAGAGGCGCCCTGCATAGGAGTGATAGGTAGTCACCGCTGTATCGAGGCTGCTGAAAGTGCGCGGAATACCGAGGCGGTCTTGCGCCTGTTGGAACTGGCGCAGGCGTTTGCGGATACGGGTATTGAGTTCGCCGGCTGCTTTGCGGGTAAAGGTAAGTCCAAGAATTTGATCAGGGCGTGCGATTTCGTTGGCAACTAAGTACACAACGCGAGCCGCCATGGTTTCGGTCTTACCTGAACCGGCACCTGCAATAACGACAGCAGGTTCGAGTGGATTATCGTGAATCGAAATGATGGGGCGCTGTTCATCGGAAGGAAGATGGAAAGTTGGATCGATTGAGATGATCATCTCGGCGACTTTGTCAGGTGAGTATTTCTCTATCACTGATGCACCGCCTTACCTTCGAGGTAGAGCGGACACGATGGTTTTACCTTGCACTGCTTACACATATCGTTCTTGCGTGCGGTAAATGTTGCACCACCCATGCCGACTGCAATCTCTTCGAGAATTGCGGTTGTTGCTTCGACATCGACGAGCGCGCCTTGTTCGCGAGTGCTGTAACTCTTATTCTTACTTGCGAGATAGACAAGTTGCGCACCCGATACTTGCGTGGATTTCAACTTCTCTTCAAAACCATCGAGGACAACGCCAAGTTGGTAACAAGCAAGTTGCAAGTTGGTCTTGGCATCATCGCCTGTAATCTCTTTCTTACCGGTCTTAAAGTCGATGATGTAATGCTTGCCATCGCTATCTACTTCGATGCGGTCGACATTGCCACGGATAAGTGCGCGTCCTACAGTGATTTCAAAGCTCTTTTCGACTCCTGCAACGGTGCGGTTATTGTCAGATAAGGATTTCTGGTGGAATACCGAGAAGCGCTCGAGCATCTTCTTGGCGCGAGCAAGGGCTGCATGGCTAATCCAGCCTTGGCTATCGTCAATCAAAGGCCATGCATCAATGAGTTTGCTCTGTAACTGTTCGTCGGTAATGCCAGGCTCTTCGACCTTGATGCGAGCAAATTCGTGGATGACAGAGCCAAGTAACTGCGCAGTGGAATCACCATCGGTACCGCCGCTCTTCTCGAGGAACCACTTGAGTCCGCATTCGGTGAAGTTTTCCGCACCTGATGGCGAGACTGGAACGAGAGAGCCTTCATCGATAACAGGGAGTTCGCTCGTAATGGGCGCTGTTCCGAGCCACTGTGAAGGTTGAGCAAGGTGAATTCCATTGGCGCTTAAAGTCTTCAGAAGCGAAGCGGCTGATGTATTGCCCGTCAGATTTACTTCACGTCGCAGTGTGGCAACGAGAGCCGATGCTGTCAGTGGCCGTGGAACTTCGACAGCGGAATCTGCAGTGCCTAGCGATTCAGCGAGATCTTCAAAGAAGATAGACGGAGTTTCATCTTCGCGAGAGATTGCGGTGACAAGAAGTGTATGACGGGCACGAGTTGTCGCAACATGGAAGAGGCGCGCTTCATCGTCGGCAAGAGAAGAGGCAGCAATCATGTCGAGAGTAACTTGTGCGAGTTCGTCTCCGTGGCGCACTCTTTCAACAAGGCGTTCGGCTCCTAATAAAGAGCTACGTTGTTTGAGGTTTGGCCATGCACCTTCTTGTACTCCAGCAACTGCAACGTACTGCCACTGGCGACCCTTTGCGGAGTGCACAGTAAGGATTTCCACCACATCGGGGCGAACGCCCTTTGCGGTAATGAGGTCAGAGACAATGGTTTCATTGGAAATTTCAGTGAGAAAGAGATCGGGCTTTGCTCCAGGAAAACGTTCGATATGGCGAGCTGCAGTATCGAAGAGTTGAATCATCGCATCGAGATCGCGATCGGCTGCCGCTCCACGTGAACCTCCGCGCAGTGCTGCTGCACGCCACGAGTCGGCAATCTTCTCGTTATCGCTATTGGTTGCGTTATTCCAGATTGCCCACAACAAGTCGTGAATTGTGGCGTTCTTCTTTGTAATTGATTTCTTGGCAAGTTTCAACAAGTTGTGGATGCGCAATAACTCTGCTGAATCTTCGATGGCGACATCGCCTGTTGTGATGGCATCGAGAATTAACTGTGTTCCTGAACGCTTATCGCTAGCTTCATCGCGAGCTGCCAAGAGCGCAGCACGTGTACGACGCAGTGAGACCGAGGTTGCTCCCCCGAATTCAGATGTCAGTAGCTTTTCAGCAGTATCGAGGTTGAGCGGCTGAGCACCTGTTGCAACGCGTGCCAGCAGTAAGAAGGGAGCAATAGCAGCGTTATTCGCTAGCGCTTCAACATCGCCAGCAGTGGGGATAGAGACCTGCGAGAAAGCGCGACGTATAGCTGATGCTGTCTGTCCGTGAGAGCGAACAATGACAGCCATCTGCGAATAAGGAATGCCCTGCATCAAATGAGCGCGTTTAAAGAGGTATGCGATGTACTGCGCCTCTTCAGATTCGGAAGATAAACGAGCAGTCTGAGCCACGGGAGTTCCGCGGAAATTGGTTGTGAGTGCAATTTCCTTAGCGCCCTGCGAGATATAGGAATCAATGACTGCAGCAATGCCTTCAGGATCTGCGCCGCGGAAGCGACCTACAGCACTTGCACTATCTGCGACGATCACTAAATCAGAGCCTGCCAAGAGCGAGAGCAGAGTGCGTTGTGCAGGGTCGCTCTCTTGGAACTCATCAACGATGATGGTGGTAAATCGCGCGCGGAGTTCGGCAAGTAGTTCAGGGTTTGCTCGCAGATAATTGATTGCGGAGTTGATGATTTCCGATGGATCGATTCGTACCTTGGCATCTCCTGCCAGAACTTCTTGCAGAGTCATGGCGCCTAAGTAACGCTTCCAGAAATCAGCGGCGCCTTCCCAATACTTTTCTCCGAGTTGATGTCCGCGCTCTGCCAAAGTATCTGGAGTAATTCCACGTTCGTTGGCGCGCATGATGAGGTCGCGGAGTTCGCGGACAAAGCCTTGAGTCTGCAGAGGCTCACCCAGCGATTCGGGAGTCTTCTTTAAATCATCGTGCCACTTCTTATACCCATCTTCAATATCGCCATTGAGAAGTTGAGAGATGAATGTTTCTTGTTCAGCGCCTGACAACAGAACGATTTCGCGATAGTTATCGCCAGTGCGCATTTTGAGAATGGAATATGCAAGTGAGTGAAATGTGCGCGCAAGTGGTTCAAATGCTGTCTTTTCAGAGCGAGTGACAATCGCATCGCGTAACTCAGAAGCTCGTTCGCGGCCATAGGTGAGCAAGAGAATGGAGTCAGGAGATTGCCCTGCGGCTATGCGCGATAAGGCAGCTTCGATGAGAACAGTGGTCTTACCTGTTCCGGTAGCTCCAGTCAGAATCAGTGGCGACCCGCGATGCGCAACCGCCGCCTTCTGTTGATCACTGAGCGTGATTGCAGATGCGCTGGATTCACCACGTACAAGACGTAATGGCGTTACAGGCTGCTTACTCACAGTTCGTATTCAACCGTAGAGAGGTGACAAACAGGAGGATGCGAGGGTTGAAATGAAGAAGGGGCTAAGCGCAGGGAGTTTAAGGAGCAACTCCCAAGCTAGCCCCTCTTCATTTGTACGAACTAGTTTTGGTTGTTCTTCTTTGCGCGTGATGTTGCTCGGGCACGCTCTGCGCCATCGAGAGTCACCTTGCGGATACGAACAACGGCTGGCGTTACTTCTACACATTCGTCTTCGCGACAGAATTCGAGAGCACCTTCCATATTAAGTCGCTTAGGTGGAATCAACTTTTCAGAATCATCGGTACCTGAAGCACGCATATTGGTGAGCTTCTTTTCGCGAACACAGTTGACATCCATATCGTCAGAACGTGAGTTCTCACCGATAACCATGCCTTCGTACACTTCATCGCCTGGTTCAACGAAGATTGAACCGCGCTCTTGAATACCTGCAAGTGCATAAGAAGTTACTGCGCCCATACGGTCTGAAACAAGAGAACCTGTTGCACGTGTACGAAGTTCACCAAACCATGGTTCGTATGAATCGAATACATGGTGCAACAAACCTGTTCCGCGAGTTTCTGTAAGGAACTCTGTACGGAATCCGATAAGTCCACGTGATGGAACCTTGTAATCAAGACGGATCCAACCGGTGCCGTGGTTCACCATCTGCTCCATACGGCCCTTACGAAGCGCCATCAACTGAGTGAGTACACCGAGATATTCTTCAGGTGCATCAATGGTGAGACGTTCCATCGGTTCGTTAAGTTTTCCATCGATCATCTTGGTAACAACCTGTGGCTTACCGACTGTAAGTTCGAAGCTTTCGCGCTTCATGATTTCAACGAGAACAGCGAGCTGGAGTTCGCCACGTCCCTGAACTTCCCATGTATCTGGGCGCTCGGTATTGAGAACACGGAGTGAGACGTTACCGATGAGCTCTTTATCAAGACGATCCTTCACCTGGCGCGCAGTGAGCATCTTGCCGCTCTTGCCCGCTAGTGGAGATGTATTGATGCCGATTGTCATCGAAATTGATGGCTCATCGACTGTAATAAGTGGAAGTGCGTGTGAGTTTTCGAGATCAGCAAGGGTTTCACCCAAAGTGATTGTCTCGATACCAGCAACGGCAATGATGTCTCCGGGACCAGCTTCGAGTGCAGGAACGCGCTCGAGAGCTTCGGTCATAAGAAGTTCTGAAACCTTGACGCGCTCTGTAGTTCCATCAGTCTTAATCCACGAAACTGTCTGGCCCTTCTTAATTGTTCCTTCATGAACGCGGCAGAGAGCCAGACGTCCAAGGAATGGTGAAGAGTCAAGGTTGGTGACGTGTGCCTGAAGTGGTGCACCTTCGTGATAAACCGGTGCTGGAATTGCAGAGAAGATTGTGTCGAACAAGACGTCGAGGTTCTCTTCTTCTGGCATTCCACCATCTGCTGGACGAGTAAGTGATGCGCGACCAGCTTTAGCTGATGCATACACAACTGGGAATTCGATCTGCTCTTCATTTGCATCGAGATCGAGGAAGAGTGCATAAGCCTCATCAACAACTTCTGCGATACGTGAATCTGGACGGTCGACCTTATTGATCAACAAAATAACTGGAAGATTCTTCTGAAGCGCTTTACGTAATACGAAACGTGTCTGTGGAAGCGGACCTTCCGATGCATCGACGAGAAGGATTACGCCATCAACCATTTCGAGACCACGTTCAACTTCGCCACCGAAATCTGCGTGGCCTGGTGTATCGATGATGTTAATGATGGTGTCGCCGCGCTTGACCGCAGTGTTCTTGGCAAGAATCGTGATTCCCTTTTCGCGTTCCAGATCCATTGAATCCATCATGCGGTCTTGACCTTCTTCTTGCTTCTTATGTGCAGCGAAGGCTCCGGATTGCCACAACATCGCATCAACGAGTGTTGTCTTTCCGTGGTCAACGTGAGCGATGATCGCTACGTTGCGAAGGTTGTCGCGAGTCTTCCGTGGAAGATCCTTGAGGTGAGCCTGGTTAAGGCGTGCGCGGGCTGTGTTTTGAACTGGTGTATTAGACATTGAATCTGAACTCCACTACGTCTCCGTCTTGCATGATGTATTCCTTGCCTTCCATACGCACTTTGCCCTTAGCTTTCGCTTCGGTCATTGAGCCCGCTTCTACCAAGTCGGCAAAAGAAACGATTTCAGCTTTGATGAAACCCTTTTGGAAATCTGTGTGAATGACGCCCGCTGCCATTGGTGCGGTATCGCCTTTATGAATAGTCCAAGCGCGTGCTTCCTTTGGACCTGCTGTTAAGTAAGTTTGTAGACCAAGAGTGTCGAAACCAACGCGAGCAAGAGTTGCAAGGCCAGGTTCAGTAAGTCCAATTGCTTGTAAAAGTTCGAGAGCATCTTCATCGGAAAGTTCAGCAAGCTCTGCTTCAGTCTTTGCATCTAAGAAGATTGCCTCGGCAGGGGCTACGAGTGCAGATAACTTTGTACGGAGTTCCTGATCTGCAAGTTCTGCAGCATCGACGTTAAAGACATAAAGGAATGGTTTCGCAGTAAGTAAATGAAGTTCGTGCAAAAGTTCGCGATCAATCATTGATTGTGAGAGTGGCTTTCCAGATTGCAACCACTCATTGGCAGCCTTTACCGCTTCAAGAACGGGGGCCTTCTCTTTAGCAACGCGCGCCTCTTTCTCGAGTCGCGGGATTGCCTTTTCAATTGTCTGTAAATCTGCGAGCGCGAGTTCCATATTGATGGTCTCCATATCGCTCGATGGATCGATACGACCATCGACGTGAACAACATCGCCATCGGTAAAAACGCGGATAACCTGACAGATGGCATCGGTCTCGCGGATATTGGCAAGGAACTTATTGCCAAGGCCAGCGCCTTCAGATGCGCCCTTTACGATGCCTGCGATATCGACGAACGAGAGCGCGGCTGGAAGAAGCTTTTCAGAGCCGAAGATTGTGGCGAGCTTGGCTAGACGCTCATCCGGAACGCCCACGACGCCGACATTGGGCTCGATGGTGGCGAAGGGATAGTTAGCGGCCAAGACATTGTTCTTGGTCAGAGCATTAAAAAGGGTCGACTTTCCGACATTCGGAAGACCGACGATTCCAATAGAGAGGCTCATAAGTAGGACAGCCTACGCGGGATTGTCAGTGCCTCCTGCCACGATTGCCCCATGTCCAGCGCACTCGTGACCTTAATAACTCTGATTATCGGCCTCTTTCTTGGGTTGGGCCTCGGTATCTGGATTTCTCGGATTAAAAATTCAGCCGGCTCATCCGATTCATTGGCGCAAGAACTCAACGATGTGAAGGTCCTTCTTAAAGCATCTGACGAACGTTTAAAGGCAGCTGAAGAAAAATCACAAGCAGATACAAAGATTGCAACGCAGATGGAAGAGATGAAGGCGACTGTCGAACGTATGCGCACACAATCGCAAGAGGCTGCCGAAAAACGTATTGCATCCGAGACACAACTTGTCAGCACCATCGATGAAATGCGAAAAGCTTCCACCACATTCTTCGATGAGACAAAGAAGATTGCCGGCGCACTTGCAAGTTCGCAGACGCGTGGAAAATTTGGTGAAGCACAGTTACAACTTCTCCTCGAACAAGCAGGTTTGCGCGAAGGCCACGAATACGATGCACAGCGTTCAACAACTGACTCTGATTCATCTGGAATTCCTGACATCACAGTGCATATGCCTGGCGGCTCTAAATTATTTATCGACTCCAAGTTTCCCTTCGATCGCTTCCTCGAAGCATTCGGCACCGAAGATCAAGCAGAGCGCGATGAATTACTTGCCGCTCACACCAAAGATCTACTCAAGCATGTCGATGCGCTCTCCAAGCGCGGCTATCACAAGTCACAGGGCTCACCTGATTTCGTCGTTCTCTTCCTGCCATTTGAAACCCTTCTGGCAGAGGCACTTCGTATCGATCCCACCCTTCTCGAAAAGGCATTTAAAGTCGGCGTCACGCTTGCTACACCGACAACAACGATGGCACTACTTCGCACTGTTGGACATATCTTTACCCGTAACCAATTAGCTGAAAACGCTGATGACATCACCAAGGTTGCGGCAACATTCCTGAAGAACATCACCCTTCTTCATACCAAAATCGTTGCAGTCGGCAAGGCGATAAACTCGACATCGAAGGCATATGAAGATTTGGTACCAACAGCTGAAAAGACTGTCCTTTCACCTGCCCGACGCATTCATAAACTTGGAGTCACAGGGGATAAAGAGAAGCTTGCAATCGAATATCCTGATGCACCTGCAGATGTTCGAGCTCTCAATAACCCAGATCTCGATGCACCAGATGATTTCATCGATGTAGAAGTAGTAGAGGAGTAAGAAATGGCAACAGCAATCAAGAAGCCCGCGCTCACAGGTCCTGGCCTTAAGAAGCAAGGTGTTGTTGTCTTGCAATCCTTCTTTATCTTCGTATTTGTCTGGCTCGAGATGTGGATCCGCGGAGGTGCCGGAATTCTCTCTGGCCTCATCCTCTGTCTTGTTACCTATGGCGGAGTTTCTTATGGCCGAGTTGGAACTCGCTATGTATCAGCTGTAACTCCACCACTTGCCTATGCAGCAACGACTCTGCTCTACACAATTGTGAGCGATGGTCTTCGCCCATCACGCGTGGGCATTGATTTCATTGCATCTCTTGCCAGCGTTGCACCGTTCTTACTAATCAGCGCACTCTATGGCTGGTTTATGTTCCTCAACGAAAGAGCGAAGAACCGTCCTTCACAACGTTTACAGGCTGCTCCAGAAGTTCGTTAAAACCTTTACGGTCTCTTCTGGTTGATCTTCATTGGGGCAATGGCCTGCGCCCTTAATAATGGTGCGGGGCGCTGATAAATCCTGCGCCATCTGATCCTGCATCGCTAGCGGCCAAGCATCATCGTTCTCGCCATAGATAACATGGACAGGGATCTTGGTGGCAGCAATCTTCTCAATGAGCGGTTGTGCGTTCTGCAGATGCAACGCCATCGTATGGGTTGAGCGAGGATCTGATGCGGTCCAACGCTTCTTATAAAGCTCATATCGCGGAAGCAATTTATCTGTCTCTTCTTTAAAGCGATCCCACGACTCTTGCATCGTCATCGTCTTCATAATTTCGATAGTTGCTTCAAGATCTGGTTTATCAGGAATCCAATGTGGGCCGCTACAAAAAATAGTGAGTGAGGCAAATGTTTCGGGTGAATCAGCAACAGCTCTCTGTGAGACAAGCCCACCAAATGAGTGGCCAAGTAGATGTGGTTTTTCAAAGCCATGGTGTTGAGCCAGCTCAACCACATCGCGCGCTAGTGAACCAGCTTCGTAGGCATCTTCGCGTTTGCTATGCGCTGATTCATGTTGTCCGCGATTATCAAAGGTCAGTACGCGATAACCCTGATCGGCAAGAAGTGGACCAATGAGATTGAAATCTTCCTTGCTGCCAGTGAAGCCGTGAACCAGCACCACATCGGCAATACGAGCTTTTGGTTCGTAGATTTCAACGGCAAGTTTCTCGCCCTGAATATCTACGAAGGTAGCCACTATTTCGCTGCCTTAAGGTCTGCGCGGAGCTCCTTGGGAAGAGCGAAGAGCAAGGTTTCTTCAGTTGCACGCACTTCTTCGACATTATCAAAGCCGTGTGTGTTCAAATGCTTGAGTAGATCATCCACCAGAATTTCAGGTACTGATGCGCCACTTGTGACGCCGATGGTTTCAACGCCGTTGAACCATTCATCTTTGACTTCTGCTGCATAGTCCACGAGATAGGCAGCCTTAGCTCCATATTCAAGAGCTACTTCAACGAGGCGAACAGAGTTGGAAGAGTTAGTGGAGCCAACAACGATGACGAGATCTGCCTGCGGGGCAATCGCCTTGATTGCTTCTTGGCGATTCTGGGTGGCATAACAGATGTCATCGCTAGGAGGGTTGGCAATCTCTGGGAAGCGGTCTTTCAGAATTGCAACTGATTGCATAGTTTCATCAACAGAGAGAGTTGTCTGAGTAAGCCAGACAAGTTTCTTTCCAGGTGTTGGCTGGATGGTGCGTGCTTCTTCTAAGCCATCGACAACGCGAACTTTCCCGGGAGCTTCACCGGCAGTTCCTTCAACTTCTTCGTGTCCATTATGACCAATGAGCAAAATTTCAGTTTCATCATCGGCAAAGCGCTTGACCTCGTTATGCACCTTGGTAACGAGTGGACAGGTAGCATCAATAGTTTTGAGATTGCGCGCTGCAGCTGCTTCGTGAACTGCAGGAGAAACGCCATGGGCCGAGAAGACAACAGTTGCGCCTTCAGGGACTTCGTCGGTCTCGTTGACGAAGATGACACCGCGCTTTTCAAGAGTGGAGACCACATGCTTGTTATGGACAATCTCTTTGCGGACATAGACCGGAGCTCCGTAGAGTTCGAGCGATTTTTCGACCGCCACAACTGCACGGTCGACGCCTGCACAATATCCACGCGGCGCCGCTAGCAGAACTCTCTTGCTCATGGAGCGCAGTCTATTAGGCTCCCGCTATGTTCGAAACTTCAAGTGAATCCCCTGCGCCGGTGCGCGTGGTCTCTGAAGCAATCAAGGAATACATCGATCGATTAGGCCCTATCTGGATTGAGGGCGAGATATCAGAACTCAATGAACGCAGCGGCGGAATGGCCTTTATGCGCCTGCGCGATACCAGCGCCGATATGAGCATTTCAGTGATGTGTTACAAAACAGTATTAGCGAGTGTGCAACCTCTTCCTGCCAATGCTCGCGTTGTTATCCATGCCAAGCCATCGTGGTTTACCAAGAATGGTTCGCTCACAATGTCGGCGAAAGAGATTCGTCAGGTCGGCGTTGGTGAACTCCTTGCACGACTGGAAGCGCTAAAAGAGAAGTTAGCTGCCGAAGGGTTATTTAGCTCAGATCGAAAGATTGCGTTACCTCGTCTACCGCGCACAGTAGGCCTAATCTGCGGACGCAATACAGATGCTGAAAAAGATGTTGTCGAGAATGCACGTCGTCGTTGGCCCTCTGTGCAATTTGAAATCCGCGAGGTCGCAGTGCAAGGTGCAGCTGCCGTTGTTGAAGTATCAGCTGCTCTCTCTGAGCTAGAAGCCAACCCAGAAGTCGATGTCATCATCATTACTCGCGGCGGTGGTTCCTTTGAAGATTTACTTCCCTTCAGCGATGAATCGCTCGTGCGACTCGCTTCTTCCTGCACCACACCGATTGTCAGCGCCATTGGCCATGAGAAGGATTCACCTCTACTCGATCTCGTCGCTGATTACCGCGCATCAACACCGACCGATGCTGCAAAGCGCGTTGTCCCCGATATTGCACAAGAGATCAGCGATATCGAGAAGATCCGCGATCGCATGTATCGCCGCTTACTTTCAACGATTGATTACGAATTCAATCAGATTGCCCAGTTACGCAATCGCCCCGTGATGAAAGACCCAAGCGTCATGGTCACTTCACGGCGCG
This sequence comes from Actinobacteria bacterium IMCC25003, assembly GCA_002284855.1. Taxonomy (GTDB): domain Bacteria; phylum Actinomycetota; class Actinomycetes; order Nanopelagicales; family Nanopelagicaceae; genus Planktophila. The sequence continues at coordinate 51,427 of CP015603.1, forward strand.
ATGAAATCAAAGCTTGGCGCGACCGCTCTCATCGAAGCTTCGCCTCGATTCTTGAGATTGAGAAGAAGGAGCTCAAAGGAGTACGCGATCATCTTCGTTCACTCTCACCACAATCGACAATGGATCGTGGCTATGCCGTTGTGCAGCTAGAAAATGGCTCGATTGTTCGTGATGCCTCAAAGGCAAAGGCGGGTACTCGTTTACGAATTCGTGTGGCTAAGGGCGAGACCAGCGCCACAGTCAACGAGTAATCGACAAGGAGTAGATTGAACCCATGGCCACCAAGGATGCAAAGCCTTCTTATGAAGAGGCTCGCGATGAACTCGCTGAAATTGTTGAATCACTTGAAGATGGCAGCGCGACTTTAGAAGAATCCCTCAAGCTCTGGGAACGTGGCGAAGAGTTAGCAAAAATCTGCCAAGAATGGCTCGATGGTGCGAAGAAGAAGCTCGACGCTGCCAAGAAACCAGCTAAAGCATCAGAGGCGGAGTAGCGGTGCCTGATTTCTCGTATTCAGATCTTCTGCCAATCGGGGCAGATACAACGAAGTACCGCCTTGTATCTAAAGAAGGTGTCAGCGTCATCAAACTTGGCGATAAGGAATTTCTCCAGGTCGAACCCTCTGCACTCACACTGCTTACTGAAACTGCCATCCACGATATTTCGCATTACCTACGTACCGAACACCTTGAGCAGCTAGCAAAGATTCTGAAGGACCCCGATGCATCTGCCAACGATCGCTTTGTGGCTCTTGATCTCTTAAAGAATGCCAATATCGCAGCAGGTGGAATTCTGCCGATGTGCCAAGACACGGGCACCGCACTCATTATGGGCAAGAAGGGTCAATACGTTCTGACTACCTCAAAGGATGAGGTTGCACTTTCGCAGGGCGTCTATGACGCATATACAAAACTCAATCTTCGTTATTCGCAGATGGCCCCAGTAACAACGTGGGAAGAGAAGAACACCGGCAATAACTTGCCGGCGCAAATCGAAATCTATGCAGATAGCGATCATCACGATGAGTACAACTTTATGTTTATCGCCAAAGGTGGCGGTAGCGCTAATAAATCTTTCCTCTATCAAGAGACCAAGGCAGTCTTAAACCCAACATCATTTATGAATTGGCTCGATGCCAAACTGCGTTCAATCGGAACTGCAGCATGCCCTCCGTATCACCTTGCCATTGTTATCGGTGGAACAAGTGCCGAGCACACAGTAAAGACAGCAAAACTTGCCAGCACTCACTACCTCGATAACTTGCCTACAACAGGCGATGCAGCTACTGGTCACGGTTTCCGCGACTTAGCCCTAGAAGAAGAAGTTTTTAAGTTAACTCAGAAGCTCGGAATCGGCGCACAATTTGGTGGCAAGTACTTCTGCCACGATGTTCGAGTTGTCCGCTTGCCTCGCCATGGCGCTTCCCTTCCAATCGCTATTGCAGTCTCATGTTCAGCAGATCGCCAAGCAAAGGCGAAGATCACTAAAGATGGAATCTTCCTGGAACAACTCGAGACTGAACCAGCCCACTTCTTACCTGAAACTACTGATGAGCATTTAAATGACAACGTAGTTTCAATTGACCTCAATCAGCCTATGGATGCAGTGCGGGCCGAGCTTTCCAAGCACCCCGTAAAGACCCGTGTTTCACTGACCGGAACGATTGTGGTGGCTCGCGATATCGCCCACGCAAAGATTAAAGAGATGCTCGATGCGGGCAAGGCGATGCCTGATTACTTCAAAAATTATGCTGTGTATTACGCAGGGCCTGCCAAGACTCCAACTGGATATGCATCGGGTTCATTTGGTCCCACAACTGCCGGACGCATGGATTCCTATGTCGATCAATTCCAGGCAGCTGGTGGTTCCTTTGTGATGTTGGCAAAGGGCAATCGCTCCAAGGCCGTTACCGATGCATGTGCAAAGCACGGTGGTTTCTACCTCGGATCTATCGGCGGGCCTGCCGCGCGTCTGGCACAAGATTGCATTAAGAAAGTTGAAGTTCTCGATTTTGAAGAGCTTGGAATGGAAGCTGTCTGGAAGATCGATGTCGTGGACTTCCCAGCATTTATTGTTGTCGACGATAAGGGAAATGATTTCTTTGCCGAGACTATGCGCCCGCTGACTATTGGCCTGAAGCCAGAGAATTAATTAAGAGATATTAATTAGTAGTAACGGTGGCTACGCCACTTTGCCCATGCAGTACATGGATCGTCATAGCGAAGGTCGATATAGCGAAGTCCCCACTGAATCTGAGTCACTGGGTTGGTGCGCCAATCGCTAGAGATAACTTCCATCTTGACGGCCGGCAGCGCCTGAGCAATTCCATGTGCGCCTGAGCGATAGTTATGCGCCTTGTAATTCCAATGGCTCTCTTTCGTCCAGAGCTTATTGAGGCAGGCGTACTGATCATCGCCCCATTGGTAATCGATATTCATGATCGCCTTTGCAACCTTCTTGGCGCCCATCATCTCGCGAGCCATTTCGACTTGCTGACTGATATCAGCGACGAGTGCCATCTCAGCCATCTGAGAAGCAAGCGCTGCCGAAGCTGGATTGGTGGCGACTGTCAGGTTCTTGGAATCAGCGAGAGTGAGTCGAGTCGTCATGGGAAAGTCGAGACCGTAGGCGCTCTGCTGGGCAGTTGCGAGGAAGAGCATCGATCCAACCGTCGCCCAGATGGCGACCTTGCCGGTCCGTGAAATGCGCAGGACGGAGAGAGCGGTGAAGAACTCGCGGATATCGCGCTTCATCGTGTACTCCTTCCGACTCATCTAGCTTCCTGGCCCCGTGGCGCTATGGCCTCAAAATGAGGCTAAGGCTGTGGGGGAATGGGTAAAGGGTTCCAAGATGGGGGGTGAGTCGCAAATTTTGTCGTGCGTGAGTCGGAAATTCTCAGGATTGGCCCAAGCTGTGGACAGGTAAAAGCGCAGGTCAGTTAGGGCAAAGTCCTAAATGTCCTATTTGTGACTGTGAGATTTAAAGAGGCTATAAATATGGGTGATAGCGGCGCTATGCCTGAGGCCCTTCGAGCATCTCGGTCACCAGCGCCGCGATCGGCGAGCGCTCTGAGCGAGTCAGGGTCACGTGGGCGAAGAGCGGATGGCCCTTGAGGGTCTCGACCACGGCGACGACGCCATCGTGGCGGCCGACTCGCAAGTTATCGCGCTGGGCGACATCGTGGGTCATAACAACTCGAGACCCCTGACCGATTCTGGAGAGGACGGTGAGCAGAACTCCGCGTTCGAGCGACTGGGCTTCATCAACGATGACAAAGGCATCGTGCAGAGAGCGACCGCGGATATGGGTCAGCGGCAGAACTTCAATGAGTCCGCGATCGATGACTTCATCGATGACTGCTTGGCTGACCAAAGCTCCCAAAGTATCGAAGACTGCCTGCGCCCATGGCGACATCTTCTCGCCTTCGCTGCCGGGCAGGTAGCCAAGCTCCTGTCCCCCGACGGGATAGAGAGGACGGAAGATGACGACCTTCTTATGGAGGCGCTTCTCCATCACCGCTTCAAGACCGGCGCAGAGAGCGAGCGCCGACTTACCGGTTCCGGCGCGACCTCCCATAGAGACGATGCCGATGCTGTCATCGAGAAGTAGATCGAGAGCGATCCGCTGTTCTGCTGAACGGCCATGGAGACCAAATGCTTGGCGATCGCCGCGGACCAATTGCAACTGCTTATCTGCAGTGACGCGAGCAAGGGCGCTCCCCTTTTCGGAGTGGAGAACGATTCCGGTATGCACTGGGAATTGATGTGCGCATTCATGATCGGCGCGATCTGAGGCATAGAGCTCATCGATGATGTTGTGGCCAACTGAAACTTCTTCAATTCCGGTCCAGCCGCTATTGGAGACTAACTCGGCGAGATACTCCTGAGCCTCGACGCCGACGGAGGAAGCTTTGACGCGAAGTGGAAGATCTTTGGTGACAAGGACAACGTGCTTTCCATCAGACATTAAATTCTTTGAGATCGCAAGGATGCGCGAATCGTTGGTGCCATCGCGCAAGAATCCGTGAGGCAGAGTGCTTAAATCAGTGTGGTTGAGCTCTACCGAAAGAGTTCCACCTTCAGGAGTTACAGTCAGCGGCGAATCGAGGCGGCCATGTTCGACGCGAAGGTCATCGAGGGCGCGCAGAGCTGCTCGGGCAAAGTAACCGAGTTCAGGATGATCGCGCTTTGTCTCGAGTTCGCCGATGACAGCTATAGGAATGATGACTTCATGCTCTTCAAATCGCTTTATCGCCCCGGGGTCTGCCAGAAGTACAGAGGTATCTAAAACATAGGTTTTACGGGCAGAATTTTTCTTCCCACTAGCTGCCGACTTTGAAGTAGCCAAGGCTTAACCATTCTCTTTAGTTGTAACTAGCCGCATCAGATTCGATGTGGTGGGGAAGAGACCGGAGGTGCTTCTGACTCGTAAAAGATAGAACTACTGAATCGGACTTTTAGTGCGACACGCCATTAATCAGAAAATCGTCATCAACTGTTTACTTAACGACGACGAGCTCGGATTTAGCTGTACTTCTTTACAATCTTGCGCTCGGCGATAAATGAGGCGAAGGGAAGAGTGCCGGCAGCGATGAGAACCAAGATGGTCAAGAGCGACATCTTCTTCTGAACGCCGATCTGAAGCGCGGTCAGGATGTAGACGATGTAGAGGTAGCCGTGGGCGATTGGGATAAAGACCATCCACTTATTGGTATCGACGAGGTCGAAGATATGTTTTGCTGGCATATAGCCAAAGACCAAGAGCAGAAGATTGACGCCGCACAAAATTGCCATCAGGCGGAAACGCGTAAGGACTGCAGTCGATGGTTGAGTCATGGAAGAACTCTAAACCTTTGTCTCTCTACGCGTCTGATTTGGGCGATAGAAAGGCAGCCACAGAACGAGCAGCGCCATAAACCACCACACAACTACATAAGAAATATGTTGCCAATAGAAGCCAGGTACCCCTGAAGTCAGTTTGGGTGCCGAGATGCGCGTGCGATCGACTGCGCCGCTACGGCTGGATTCGGCGGTAGCCAAGATAAATCCATCGAAGAGTTGAGCATCGGTACTGCTGACCAAGAGGCTGCTATCGAGTCGAGATAGTTGCTGCGCTGTATTTGCGGCGCGATCATCGTTCTGATGGGGCATTAAAGTTCCAGTTACTTCAACCTCTGTTGCCATAACAATTTCGGGGCTAGAGAGGCGCTCACTCCAGAGACCACGGACGACCAAGATTGCGGTATCGACATCATTTTGAAGCAGCCCGACCTCCCAATCTGCAACTGCGCCACTGCCATCCTTCTGATTCGGCGCCTTAAAGGTTGCGATGTAATGCCCAGAAGTAGTTACGAGCCTTCCGATACTTTCGGGCGGAACAATTCCATCTGCACTTGTCTTAGAAAGAAGCGGATAAACGGTTGTATCCGCAGGTTGTTTTTCATAATCCTGCATATCTTGGGCGCGCTGTAACTGCCACACACCTAGCCCGACGAAAGAGCCTGCAAATAGCAGGACGAGGAGTGCAGTGAGAATCTTCTTAATTGTCGTCTTCATTCTCCTGGACGACTTCTGCGCTCTGCTGCATACGCGTATAGCGCTTATAGAAACTACGGAGCAATAAAGTCACAGTAGTAAAGAGAGCAATCATGGTGAGAGAGCCAGCTACTCCAACATCGTATTCCTTAACCAGCAACTCTTTCATCATGAGAGGATTCTCCCATGTCTGCAAGCAAGAGCCAATTCGATTTTAACGATCGTTATGGTGTTAAGCCTGCACGCGCGTGGATTAAGTACGCTGCATTCTTCGCAATCGTTGGTGGCGGTTGGCTCATCTGGGCAGGTTTTCATCACTCCAACCCTGAAATTCGTACTCAATTAATTTCATTTATTACTGAAGATCCTCGTAACCCAGAGATTCGATACTCCTTACAACGTAAATCAGGTAGCGATGTTGTTATCTGCACACTTACCGCTCGCGACTTTGAGAAGAATGTCGTAGGTCAGATTGAAGAGACTATTCCTGCGGGTGATACCTATCTTGAGCTCACCACCACCATTCCTACGCGTGCTGATGCGGTCAATGCAGGTATCGAACGCTGCCACGTCACGCCTTGAAACTCCCCGCTAGGATTGCTCACTATGAGTTCACAACAGACATGGCTTACCCAAGAAGCAGCTGATCGCCTAGCTGCAGAACTCGCCAACCTTGAAGGTGAAGGCCGTAAAGAGATCACCGCAAAGATTGAAGCAGCGCGTGCTGAAGGCGACCTCAAAGAGAACGGTGGCTACCACGCAGCTCGTGACGAGCAGGGAAAGATGGAAGCTCGTATCCGACAGCTCAAGCAGATGCTCGAAAATGCCCACATCGGAACTCCTCCAGCGAGTGCCGACGGAAAAGTTGGCGCAGGAATGGTTGTTACTGCAGTGATTGCAGGAGATGAGATGAAGTTTCTTCTCGGTTCTCGCGAAATTGCATCAGGTGATCTCGATGTCTACTCTGAAAAATCTCCGCTGGGTTCAGCGGTTCTTGGCGCTGAAATCGGTGCAACCGTTTCATACACCGCGCCTAATGGTCGCGAAATCAAGGTCGAGATTAAAGCCGCTGAGTTCTTCGCTTAACTGTTAATCAACTGAGCGGCGATATTTGCGCAAGCTCAACGGCACAAAGATCACCATAATCACGACGATATAAAAGAGTGAGGTCGTGAGCGGGTGTTCGCTCGGGAATGAACCTGCTGTCGCTCCGAATTCATTTTTAAGACCGAAGAGTTGACGGCAAGCTGCAACCATCGTTGAAACTGGATTCCACTCTGCAAAGTACTGAAGTATCCGTGGCATACCTGTAGTTGGTGCAAATGCGTTAGATAAGAATGTCAGCGGGAATGTCACGATAAAGCTGACGTTCTGTACAACGCGCGCATCGGATGCTGAAAGACCCACCAGGACTCCGACCCATGAAAGCGCGTATCCAAAGAGAAGTAGAAATAGGAATCCGAGAGCAACATTGCCAAGACCTGCAGATGGGCGCCAACCCACAACGTAGCCAGCGGTCCCCATCACGGCGAGAACAACAATATTAAGAAGTGAATCTCCGAGTGTGCGACCGATGACGAGCGCTGATTGAGAGATAGGAAGTGATCTAAAACGATCGATCAAACCCTTCTTCATATCTTCAGCGAGGCCAGAAGCAGTGCCAGCCAAGGTAAATGCGACTGTCTGCACAAAGATGCCTGGCATCAAGAGTTGAACATAGCCACCAGGTTGCCCCGTATTAATGGATCCGCCGAATACATAGCGGAAGAGAAGTACAAACATCACGGGTTGAATGGTGGAGAAGATAAGGACTTCAGGAACTCGAGTCAGCAGAAGTAGTTGTCTGCGAGTAATAATCGCAATGTCATTTACGGCGCTCATTTTCTTCCTCTCTTCTTCTCTGCAACTTCGACTTTCTTCTCTTCAGCTGCATGTCCTGTCAGTGAAAGGAATACATCATCGAGAGATGGGCGCTTAAGCCCCACATCAAGTGCATGAATTCCAGCGCTATCGAGAGCTTTCAGAACTTCGAAGAGAGCAGCAGACCCTGTTGAAACTGGGGCGGAGATGAGGCGAAGGCCTTCATCGAGTGTCGCCTTATTGCCGCTGACTGCAGAAACGATCTCCATAGTCTTTGCGACATGAGTTTGTTCAACAACAACCTCAAGACGTTCGCCACCAACTTGTTTCTTCAACGCATCTGAAGTTCCGCGAGCGATTACTTTTCCAGTATCAATGACCGCGATTTCATCTGCAAGTTGATCAGCTTCTTCCAAATACTGTGTTGTTAAGAGAAGAGTTACTCCACCTTTAACGAGCTCTTGAATGACTCCCCACATCTCTTGGCGACCACGTGGATCAAGCCCAGTAGTTGGTTCATCGAGGAAGAGAACTTTTGGCTTCACAATCAGTGATGCTGCTAAATCAAGACGACGACGCATTCCACCTGAATAAGTCTTGATAGGGCGCTTTGCTGCTTCAGTAAGTGAGAAGCGCTCGAGTAATTCATTTGCGCGAAGAACAGCTTGTTTCTTACCGAGGTGATACAACTCACCGAACATGACAAGATTGTCATAACCGGTGAGAATTTCATCAACAGCTGCATATTGACCAGATAAGCCAATGACTTCACGAACTTTTTCGGGATTCTTGATGACATCGATACCTGCAACCTGGGCGCTACCTGAATCTGGGCGCATTAAAGTCGACAAGATGCGAACAGTGGTTGTCTTACCCGCACCATTGGGTCCAAGAACGCTGAGAACAGTTCCTTCTTCTACATCAAGGCTGAGGTCATCGAGTGCGCGCACTCGACCTTTGTCATAGGTCTTTACGAGGTTTTCGGCGATAACTGATTTCACACAGTAAACTTACCGCCTATGACAAAAAATGCGCCTTCTAAGGAACACTCACACCGCGAGATCATGATCATTCTCAGCGGTCTCATGACCGGCATGCTGCTTGCAGCGCTGGACCAGACAATTGTCTCAACTGCTCTCAAGAGCATCGTTGAAGACTTCAACGGTCTCGACCACTACACATGGGTTGTTACCGCTTACCTTCTTACATCAACTGCATCGACTCCGTTGTACGGAAAGATCTCCGACCTTTACGGTCGACGCATCGTCTTCCAGTTTGCAATCGTTACATTCCTTATTGGTTCATTCGCAGCAGGTGCATCACAGAACATGTCTCAGCTCATCGCAACCCGCGCAGTACAGGGACTTGGCGCTGGTGGTTTGATGGCACTTACCTTCGTCATCATCGGTGACATCGTTCCTCCACGCGAACGTGGTCGCTATCAGGGTTACTTCGGCGCAGTCTGGGGTCTCTCATCTGTTGCCGGCCCACTTCTCGGCGGCTTCTTCTCAGACCATGCAACGATCCTTGGAATCACAGGATGGCGTTGGATCTTCTACATCAACCTTCCATTCGGTATTGCAGCTCTAGCGATTACCTCAGCAGTGCTTCACATCCCTAAGGTAAAGCGCGAACATAAGATCGATTATCTCGGCGCACTTCTTCTTGTTGCAGCAGTTACTACCACTCTCCTTGCGGTTTCTATCTATGGCCCTCAAGATGGTTGGACTGACTCACACACACTCACTTACTTCGGTTCAGGTATTGCACTCACTGTGCTATTCCTTAAGTGGGAGTCAAAGGCTGTCGAGCCAATCATTCCTCTAACTCTTTTCAAGAACCACACCTTCTCTCTTACCTCAATCCTCGGTGCCATCATCGGTGCAGGTATGTTCGGCGCAATCGTTATGTTGCCTTTGTACATGCAGGTCGTAAAGGGTTACTCAGCAACTGAAGCTGGTTTGAAGTTGATTCCACTTATGCTCGGTATCGTTTCAACTTCGATCTTCAGCGGTAAGGCAATCACCAAGAGCGGTCGTTATAAGCGCTATCCAATAGTTGGAACAGCAATCATGACTCTGGGTATCTTGGCGATGGTTCGCCTCAATATCGATACTCCTTATTGGGAGATTTCAATCTACGCAATCATGGTCGGTGCAGGACTTGGTCTTTCAATGCAGACCATCGTTATTGCCCTTCAGAACGCAGTTGAATTCAAAGATATGGGCGTAGCAACAAGCTCAAATACATTCTTCCGTTCACTCGGATCTGTATTCGGCACTGCAATCTTCGGAACAATCCTCACCAACCGCCTTGGTCATTACCTGCTCACATCAGGGTTTGATCCAGCTCAGGCAAAGCTTGTACAGAGCAACACAGCAGCAATCGGCGCTCTTCCACCAGAAGGTCGCGTAACTGCTCTCAACGCTTTCGTTGAGTCATTCCATGTTGTATTCCTTGTTGCAGCGCCTGTTGTGGCAATCGGATTCTTCGTGGCGCTCTTCCTTCGCGAAACCCCACTACGTACAAATGCAGACTATGCGTCTGCTCGTAATGAGGCAGCTGGCGAGGCGCTCGGTTAAACCGAGCCCAGTTATCTACCTGTGAAAAATAAGTTCACCAACCCCTTTGCGGAATTTCCGCGGGAGGTTGGTGTTCTTGTTTTCGCATCTTTTTTTGTTGCAGTGGGATTCGGAATCATCTCCCCCACTCTGCCGCTCTTCGCGCGCTCATTTGGCGTCAATAATGCACAGGTAGGTGCAATCCTCTCTGCATTCGCCTTTGCCCGCTTTGCTACAGGGCTTATCAGCGGCAAGCTCGTCGATCACTTCGGCGAACGACTTGTCTACTCATTCGGAATCGGCTTCGTCTCCATCACATCATTTGCAGCTGGAATGGCTCAGAATTACGGCCAACTACTTATCTTCCGCGCAGTAGGTGGCTTTGGTTCATCAATGTTCTCTGTTGCAGCAGGCTCTATCTTGCTACGTGCAGTCGATGATGATCATCGCGCACGTGCACAATCTCTCTACAACGGATCATTCTTAGTGGGAATGATGGCGGGCCCTGTCGTTGGAGGGGCGCTCTCTGGTTTCTCATTGCGAGCACCGCTTCTCATTTATGGATTCCTCCTTATCGGAGCGAGTGCATCAGGTGCATTCCTGTTACGTAACTCAACACTTGCTGCAAAACCCACCGCTACTTCAAACCGCGAAACCATCACCATTAAATCTGCACTAGCACTGAGCCCTTATCGCAGCGCTTTGATTATCTCTTTCATTACATCGTGGGTTCTCTTTGGTATGAGCCGTTCCATCTTGCCGCTCTTTATGGTTGAAGAAATCAAAGTAACTCCGAGCTTTATGGGCCTTGGCTTCACCATCACCACAATCATCAATGGGCTCTTCTTACTCCGTGCCGGAAAGTTATCTGACCTCAATGGTCGTCGCTTTTCAGCTGTAATCGGCACATCCTTTGTCACGCTCTTCATCTTCGCCTTAGCATTCACAACAAAGCCTTGGCACTTCATCGCCGCAAGCGTCATTGTCGGATTTGGGGGCGCTTTCCTATCGACAACTCCATCATCGATTGTCGGTGATGTTCTTGAAGGTAAAGGCGGCCAGGTAATTGGCCTCTTCCAAATGTCAGGCGATGCCGGCGCAATGGTGGCGCCCATTATTCTTGGCTTTATCGCCGACCATTATGGATTTAGACCAGCATTTATTACCTCTGCTGTGCTGATGTCAGTGGCAGTTCTTGTGGCAACAAAATTGCCCGAAACGCGGGCTTCGCATCTCGGGCAATCTAGTAAGTAGTTTTTAGTCGTTGCTACGAAGGATTGAGATGAGTCTCAAGACTTCGAGGTACAACCAGACCAAGGTAACCATGAGGCCAAATGCACAGCGCCATGACTCTTCTTGTGGAACGCGAGCAGCAACTGCCTTTTCGATCTGATCAAAGTCCATCACGATAAACATTGATGCAAGCGCGACTCCACCAACAGCAATAAGAAGTCCCAATGAACCTGATGGGAATCCAGTGAAGAGTGTGACAAGACCGAATACAACGTATCCAATCAGCGCACCCATCATGATGCGTGTGAACTTAGGTGTTACACGGATCTTGCCGCTGCGGTAAGCAAGGAGAACACCACCGAAGGCACAACCTGTTGCAATAACAGCTTGTCCAACAATGCCTTGATATGCATCGTTATAAATTCGGCTAATTGTTCCGATTGCTAGACCTTGTGCAGCTGCGTAAGCGAGGACAAATCCTGGGCGGACCTTCTTAGAAAATGAGTTGACCATCGCGAGGATAAATCCGCCAAGGAAACCTACGAGTGCAAGGCCAGGGCTATTTGCTCGCCATGCAAATGTTCCGACTGCAACGAGAACTGCAAAGAGTCCGGCAGTCTTGATAACAACATCGTCAATCGACATTGGTGCAGAAGATGGGCGGCTCTCGAGCGTATTGAGGTCGTGAGTCTGAGTGGATCCTTCTTTGATACGAGCGAAACCGCGGCCGGTAAGGACTGGGTTAGAACTGCGCATTAATTTCTCCTTATATATGTCCGAAGAAAGGTTCTCCGTACACTCCATAACGTACGGCAAGGGTAGAAAATTTCCACATTTAGGTGCGCCTAAAGATTTAGAAAAGGTTGTGAAAAGCCTCTTTGGAGCCCTCGGTCGGGATTGAACCGACGATCTGCTCGTTACGAATGAGCCGCTCTACCACTGAGCCACGAGGGCAAACTGCAGGATAAATATTACGTGCCCCCAGTCGGACTCGAACCGACACTGGAAGGATTTTACGAACTAGAAGGCGCGGATAGGACGGATGTAGTAGGTGTTGTTCTTACCGCTGGCGAACTGGTTGCCTCCGCTGGTCTGGAAGTTCTGGGCCCATGCCGAGAATCCAAAGCCCTCAGACGATGACCAGTAGTAGTACGCCGCGAATCCAGATGCACCAGATCCTGTGTTGATTGCTCCACCTGTACAAACAGTTGCATCTGATATCCAGGCCTGACCTTTTGACCACTTACACATCTGATTAAGTTCATCTTTAGATGGCAGATACCAATCATCAAAGAGAACACCTGAAACTGTGACGGTATATGAATCAGCTAGTGCTGCAGCAGAAGTAGAGGTATCGGTATTTCCTTGGCTGACAATTGCGCGGGTATTGAAATAACCCCAACCAATAGCAGTTGCAGTTGCTGTCTCAGATGAGCCGGAACTGCCCACAGTTGTACTTCGGTAATTCACCGGTGTTAATTGAGCCCAAGACCTGTCAGTTGAGAATGCAGTAGCACTGTCAAAGCCTGACAAACCAAGTGCAGGGGGCGCAGCCTCCAGATAGGTACACGTCACTGCCCGGGTAGGCCCGCAGGCAAATGGTGTGGTGGCAACGTAGAAAATCTTTCCTCCACCGGGGCCGGTATCACCGACGGTATAAACCAAAGCAACAACTGTCAGTATAAATGTTCGTGTGGTAGCACCTGATGCGTTTGTTGCTGTAATTGTGTAGGAAGTAGCAGATGCAATAGTTGTCGGTGTTCCTGAGAGCAAGCCAGTAGATGTGCTAAATGTGAGACCAGCAGGCGCTGCGGGTGAAATTGCATATGAAGCAATTGTTCCACCAGAGGAGGTAATCGTGTATCCAGTAATCGCATTGTTAACTGTCTTAGTCTCTGAAGAGCTTGAAAGTGTAAAAGCAGGTGCAGCTAGAGGTGCTGTCGTGGGAGTTGGAGTAGGTGGAACATATGCTGGTGTCGTTACGGGAAGTGAAGCAGCAGATATTGGCGATGTACCGTCTGCCGTAGTCGCAGAAACCGTGAAGGTATATGTAGTTAGTGCCTGAAGTCCCGTAATGAGAAGGCTTAGATCATTCCAGGAATAGACCCTTTGAGTATTTCCTTTACTTGAAATAATTGTGTAAAAAGCAATTGGTGCATCAGGATTCGTTTCTGGGTTCTGTGCCAATGAAATTTGCGAGCTGTCGTAGCCATAGGCAACTGCCTGCGCGATAACAGGTTTAAAAGGTAACGCACTTGAACGGGAGAAGATTGTCGTAACTTGATGCTTGGCGCACTTCTTGCGGATGACTTGATAGCTGACTGGTGAGCTCTCCTTATTCGAGCAAATCACGATTACTTTCGCACCAGCTCCTGATGCAATAGCAGAATCAGTTTGATTCTTATGCCAATTCGCTTGAGCTTCCTGCATAAACCGGCATTTACCTGTGTGGCTTATTCGCTCTGTTCCAGATTGAAGATTGATGCAGGTTACAAGTGAGGGAACCACTGCGTGTGAAACCGGCGAGAGAATCGAAATTAGTAGAGCAATAATGGCGAGAAAAGGCAGAGATAGGTGGGTTCTCAATATGCCCCTATACATCCGAGAATGTTAGGCAAATGCTGGGGAGCTTGCAAAAGAACACGCATAGATTGTGCCCCCAGTCGGACTCGAACCGACACTGGAAGGATTTTAAGTCCTCTGTCTCTGCCATTGGACTATGGGGGCCAATGCGAGAACGCAGTCTACTAGGTGAAAAGTTAGAGAATTCCCGCGAACTTAGCTGCTTTTTTGAGTACTGAATCCAACATGGGCTTGGTTAACTTTCCCGTAAATGTGTTCTGCTGACTTGGGTGATAGCTCCCAACAATTAAATAGTTTGCGCCATCATGCAAATACTTAATTGTTGATCCATGACCGAATTTTCCTGAAGGGACTTTGTGGCCTTGTGCCTTGAGAGACTTGATTAGTACCTGCCAACCAAAGTTTCCGAGAGCAACAAATGACCGAACAGTTGGGGCAATAAGTTGTAACTCATTTTCAAAGAATGGTGAACATGTGTCACGTTCTTCGGTCGTTGGTTTATTTTCAGGTGGCGCACAACGAACCGCCATCGAAATGCGTGTATCTCGTAACTCTTGACCATCATCACGAGAAGTTGAAGTGGCAATCTTTGCGATACCGATTCTGTGAAGTGATCCGTAGAGCCAATCGCCAGATGAATCACCAGTGAAGATCCGTCCTGTTCTATTAGCACCGTGTGCACCAGGGGCTAATCCAACGATGAGCATTTTGGGAGTGCTGGAACCAAAACCTGGAACTGGCTTTCCCCAGTACTTCTCATTTTCATAGGCCTTGCGTTTTACAACAGCTACTTCTTCTCGCCACTCGACCAACCGTGGACATTGATGGCATTTAACAATCGCCTTATCGAGAAGTTCGATCGACTTATACAAGCGACCAAGCCATTCCATCGAGGATATCTGATTCAGATGCAACGAACTCTGTTGCGCCCGTAGCGAGCATGATGCGCGAGAGTACGAGAGAACCTGCACCAATGACATCAACTCGACCTGGGTGCATGTAGCCAAGAGCTTCGCGATCCTCGCGGTTCATAGAAAGGAACTTCTTAGAGATTGCATGAACTTTGTCAGCAGAAATGCGTGAAAGATGAATTGCATAACGGTCATAGGCAGGAAGATCTAGCGCTGCGGCGGCAACTGTTGTGGCGGTGCCAGCTACTGCAATCACAGTCTTTGCCTGAGTAATAGGAACAATCTTTCCTGCTTGTTTGATTGCTTCATCAATATCTTCAATCGCTGCAGCAATTTGGCCAGGATCGGCATCTCCACCAGTGAAGTGGCGTTCAGACATACGCACACAACCGATATTCATACTCTTTGCAAACTCCACGTGGTCGGTGCCAAAGACAAATTCAGTGGAACCGCCACCGATATCGATGACGAGGAATGGGCCATCTGCTTTGTCGAAATCTTTTGTTGCGCCTTGGAAAGAGAGGGCTGCTTCGACTTCACCTGGAATTACTTCAGGCTCAATACCGAGGCGCTCTTTCACGCCGTTGATAAAGAGGTTGCGGTTGGTTGCATCGCGAGTGGCGCTGGTAGCACAGAAGCGAATCTTTTCAACGCCTCGCTTTGCAATCTCGAGCGCGTACTTATCTACAGCAGCGAGAGTGCGTGCAATTGCATCAGTGTGGAATTGGCCAGTTTTATCAACGCCTTGGCCTAGTCGGACAACTTCCATCTCGCGAACTATTTCACGAAAGTTGGTGCCATCGACATCTGCAATCAATAAACGGATTGAGTTGGTGCCGCAATCAATGGCTGCTACTCGCATCTGTTTACTCGCATTGCAGGTGCTTCCACCATTCAGGAAGTTCAGCGAGTGCTTCATCGCCAAGTGGATTAACTCCAGGGCCAGCTGAGAGTGAATGTGCGATGAGAGAGTGAAGACATTTCACGCGGTTAGGCATTCCACCTGCAGAGATATTTTCAACTTCAGGAACATCGATCTTGAGTGCTGAACGTGCTGCAATGTAATCATCATGCGCTGCTGCATATGCGCCAGCCAGCTCTGCATCTGTTTCAAGGCGGTTGGTCATCTCTTCCATCATGCCGGTTGTTTCAAGGGTAGAAATCGCAGCTGTTAAGCGCGGGCAGGTTGCGTAATAGAAGGTGGGGAAAGGTTCACCATTAGAAAGGCGCGGAGGAGTTTCAACTACTGCAGGCTTTCCACATGGACAGCGATAGGAGATTGCATGCACATCGCGAGGTGTGCGACCAAGTTGATTTTCGATAACTCTGAGGTCAGCTTCAGAAGCTTTTCTGCTCTCTAGACTCACGCCTTACCTGCTTCTGTGATCGATGCGATCATGCGGGTGTACCAAGGTTGTCCTTCAGGAAGATTGGTAACAACATCTGTCTGTGCAGCTTCATCTGAGTTAGATCCATCAGTGCCGGTCACGATGTATTGACGTTCGCCTGGCATCACAAAGTGCAGACGTTCGCGCGCTTGAGATTTAATGTAATCAGGATCCTGCCAGAGCGTTAACTCTTTGCGAGCTGCATCAAGAGCTGCGTTATCGCTCTTGAGTTGAGATTGCAGAGCGCTGATCTGCGCGCGCTGTACAAAGTAACTCTTGATTGGTGGCGCAAGGAAGAGAGCCAACATAAAGAAGATTGCAGCAACTGCAAATGTGCGCCCAGATCCTTGGTTGCGGTTGAAGTTCAAGTTACGGGAACGGTAACTCTTCCTTCTTCTGCTTCCTGAGGATCTGCGCGCCATTGAAGTACTTATCCCTTAAAGCGTGGGAATGCCTGGCGACCTGCATAGACAGCGCCGTCAGAGAGTTCTTCTTCGATGCGAAGAAGTTGGTTGTACTTAGCTACGCGCTCTGTACGTGAAGGTGCGCCTGTCTTGATCTGGCCGCAGTTTGTTGCAACAGCTAAATCAGCGATTGTGGTGTCCTCTGTTTCACCTGAACGGTGAGACATCATGCTGCGGTAGTTAGCGCGGTGCGCAAGATCAACAGCATCGAGAGTCTCAGTCAAAGTACCGATCTGGTTTACCTTTACGAGAAGAGCGTTCGCTGTATCTGTCTCAATTCCCTTTGCAAGACGCACAGGGTTTGTTACGAAGAGGTCATCGCCAACGATCTGAATCTTCGAGCCAAGGGATGAAGTCATTGACTTCCAGCCTGCCCAATCTTCTTCGTTAAGTGGATCTTCGATAGAGACGATTGGGTATGCGCTGACGAGCTCTGCGTAGTACGCAATCATTTCGTCAGAAGTACGGAGTGAACCTTCGAACTTGTACTTACCGTTGTCGTGGAATTCAGTTGCAGCAACATCCATCGCAAGTGCGATTTCAGAGCCTGGCTTAAAGCCTGCTGCTGTGATTGCTTCGAGAATGAGGTCGAGAGCGGCACGGTTGCTATCGAGGTTTGGAGCGAATCCACCTTCGTCGCCAACAGATGTTGCGAGTCCGCGCTTCTTAAGAACTGCCTTAAGTGCGTGATAAATCTCAGCGCCCCAGCGAAGTGATTCGCGGAATGTA
Organism: Actinobacteria bacterium IMCC25003; assembly: GCA_002284855.1. Classification (GTDB taxonomy): domain Bacteria; phylum Actinomycetota; class Actinomycetes; order Nanopelagicales; family Nanopelagicaceae; genus Planktophila. The sequence goes on from CP015603.1 coordinate 68,690, forward strand.
TCGGCACCGATTGGAGCGATCATAAATTCTTGGATATCAACGTTGGTATCAGCATGTGCACCACCGTTGAGAATGTTCATCATTGGTACTGGAAGTACATGAGCGTTTGGTCCGCCCACATAACGGAACAATGAGAGATCAGATGAATCAGCTGATGCCTTTGCAACTGCAAGTGAGACACCGAGAATCGCATTTGCACCAAGGCGTGACTTATTAGGTGTGCCATCAAGTTCGATCATCTCTGAGTCGATGAGGCGCTGATCTTGTGAGTCATAGCCTTCGATAGCCGGAGCAATTTCATCGTTAACAAATGCAATCGCCTTCTGAACGCCCTTACCGAGGTAACGGCCCTTATCTCCATCACGGAGTTCAGATGCTTCGAATGCGCCAGTTGATGCACCGCTTGGGACTGCCGCACGTGCCTGTGTTCCATCTTCGAGCTGAACTTCTACTTCAACAGTTGGATTTCCGCGCGAATCAAGAATTTCACGAGCGTAGATTGCATCAATAATTGCCATGAGGTGTCTCCCAAGAATTTAAGATTTTGTCATCAGCGCTCAACTCTGAACGGCAGGAGGCAATACTACCGTGAAGCTAAGCCTGCTTTTCTGACGCCTGAATCTGGCGAATCATCTCTCGAGCCTGCGCGCGTAAGGCGCTTTCAGGGTCAATATCGTTTTCGTGGGCCCATGCAATAACAGATGCAAGCGCCTCACCAACGCTCTTTTCAGTGGCCTTCTCTGATGAATATGAATTCACATCAAGATCAACGTTGTACTTCTCTGCGCGATAGAGAATCTTTGCAACAAGTGGGAGGGCAGGTTGCGACATTGCAATTCCATCGATTGCTGATGTGCGCCCCTTTTCGCGAGCTTTAATCGCTTCCCAATTTTCAATGATTTCGTCTGTGCCGCTGACTTCAAGGTTTTCAAAGACATGTGGATGGCGGCTAATTAACTTATCAGCGATTGCCCCGGCAACATCTTCGATAGAGAACGGATCGGTTGGATGATCTTGTGCGATACGTGAATGGAAGTAGACCTGCAGAAGCACATCGCCAAGTTCTTCACGCATTCCAGCGCGGTCATCTGTTTCGATGGCATCGATAAATTCATATGACTCTTCGAGAAGATATTTGATGAGTGACTCATGGGTCTGCTCGGCATCCCATGGACAACCTCCGGGCGAACGGAGGCGATCCATTACTTCAACGAGACGTTGAAGTTGTGAGTCAGCCATAAAGGTTTGAGTTAGTTGCCAGAAGGAACTACTGCAGAACCGGCAGAATCAGTAGCAACAATTTCACCAGTGTCCTTATCCCATGTTCCGTAACGAGGATTAACTTTTATTTTTAACTCAGCGGCCTTAGCGGTAATGAGCTGAGTGATACGTGACGAAACATCTGCCTTGGCTACACCTGAGGCGAGTAGTGCATCTTGAATCTTATTTGAGGTGATGATGGCACGGACGTAGCGATCGAAGTTTGATGGAGCAATTTCTGCGGCCACGAGATTCTTAGCAAGAGCTTCTTGCCCACCACTTTGGGCAATGAGATCGGCCTTGGCCTTTTCTTGCTCTGTGGAAGAGACCGTGATCTTTAATTCTTTAGCAATCTCATCAAAGAGAGTTGTAACGATAGTGAAGCGAAGTTGAGCGCGGTTCAGGGCATTTCCAGTTTGAATCTGCATTCCTGCTGTATCAACCTTGCCGCGTTCTGCGAGAACTTCATCGACAGTTGCTTGAGCTGAAGCCTGCGAAATGGTGATATCGCCGATTGTTGCTGCGCTATCTACTTTGCCGCATCCTGAGAGTGCTAAAACTGAGATAACACCCAAGAGTGCAAGGATTTTCTTCACGTAGTGCTCGCTTTCGTTAATTCACTGAGGGACTTCGCCGCCCACTCCAGAAGAGAAGTATCCCCTAAAAGTTGAGAACCCTGTGCAGTTGGAGTCCACGCTGCCGCACGGGGAATTGTGATCATCACAGTATTTGTCGCTGTCTTATAGAGCGACCCGGGGAAGAGTCGGTTGAGGCGCAGCTGCTTCGATTCTGGCAGTACCAGAGGTGAAATTCTCAGGAACTTTCCAGCAGCAACTACTTCGGTAATGCCCAGTGATTTAGCAAAGGCGCGTAATTGCGCAACTTGCAGTAGTGATTGCGCTTCAGCAGGAAGTTCGCCGAATCGATCGACCAGTTCTTCGCGAATGGATTCGACATCTTCGCTATTGCGAACATCGGCTAAGCGGCGATAGAGATCAAGGCGTAGACGTTCACCCGGAACATACTGTTCAGAAAGATGCGCATTAACGGGTAGCTCAACTTTGCATTCGTGGTTCTTCTCTTCGGTCTCAATGATGCCAGTCTTGTAATCATTAACTGCTTCACCCACCATCCGCATATAGAGATCAAATCCCACATCAGCTATGTGTCCGGACTGTTCTCCGCCTAGCAAGTTTCCTGCTCCACGAATCTCAAGATCCTTCAGTGCAACGCGCATTCCCGAACCTAAATCGGTATTGGTTGCAATTGTCTTCAATCGGTCGAGAGCAATCTCGGACAACGGTTGATCTTGCGGATAGAGGAAGTATGCGTAGGCGCGTTCACGGCCACGCCCCACACGACCGCGTAATTGGTGGAGCTGAGAAAGCCCAAAGTTTTCAGCACGTTCAACAATCAAGGTATTGGCATTGGCGATATCAAGTCCGCTCTCAACAATTGTTGTGCAGACGAGTACATCAAAATCACGATTCCAGAATGCCAAGATGACATCTTCCAATTGACCCTCTGACATTTGACCGTGAGCGATTCGGATGCGTGCTTCAGGAACTAACTCTTGAATCTTTGAAGCTGCACGATCAATCGATTCGACGCGGTTATGGATATAGAAGATCTGGCCGTCACGTAGTAATTCGCGATGAATGGCAGCCTTGATCTGGGCATCTTCTGCTGGACCCACATAGGTAAGGATGGGATGGCGCTCTTCAGGTGGCGTTGTAATCGTGGACATTTCGCGAATGCCGGTGACCGCCATCTCAAGTGTGCGCGGAATAGGCGTTGCTGACATCGCGAGAACATCGACGGTTGTGCGCATCTTCTTGAGAGATTCCTTCTGCTCAACTCCAAAACGTTGCTCTTCATCGACGATAACTAGGCCTAGGTCTTTAAATTGCACATCTTGCGAAAGAATTCGGTGGGTACCAACAACGACATCAACTGCACCAGATGCGAGTTCAGCGAGAATCTCTTTGCTCTCCTTTGCAGTGTTAAAGCGTGAAAGCCCTGCGACCTTGATGGGAAATCCTGCATATCTTTCGGCAAATGTCTTTGAGTGTTGTTGCACAAGAAGCGTTGTGGGAACGAGAACAGCTACCTGCTTTCCATCTTGCACTGCCTTAAATGCTGCGCGAATTGCAATCTCTGTCTTTCCATAACCCACATCGCCGCAGATGATGCGATCCATTGGGTAGGGGCGTTCCATATCGCGCTTTACATCTTCAATGGTCGATAGCTGATCAGGAGTTTCGATGTAAGAAAATGCATCCTCGAGTTCGCGCTGCCAAGGAGTATCTGGTGAGAATGCATAACCTGGTGCACTTGTGCGCGCTGCATAGAGACGAATAAGTTCGCCGGCAATCTGACGAACAGCTTTACGTGCGCGGCCCTTTGCCTTCTGCCATTCACCACTTCCGATGCGGTGCACCGTAGGTGTTTCGCCACCGACATACTTACTGACCTGTTCCAACGTATCTGTTGGAACAAAGATGCGATCGCTCGGTTGGCCACGTTTAGCTGGCGCATATTCAATAACGAGATATTCACGAGTAACTCCCGAGACAGTGCGCTGAATAAGTTCTACATAGCGGCCGATTCCATGTTGCTCGTGCACCACAAAATCGCCGGCTTTCAGTTCAAGCGGGTCGATGGCTTGCTTGCGCTTTGATGGCATGCGCGCGCCATCTTTACTACTTGTCTTACTGCCTGATAAATCGCGCTCGGTGACGAAGAGAATCTCAGCATGGTCGCTCTTAAATCCATATCCCAACGAGGATTGCGTAACGTGAATAGAGCCTTTGGTTGGTTGCGCGCTCAAGGTTTGCACCATCTGCACTGGAAGATCTGCATCGCGGAAGATTCCTGCATACCGCTCGGCCATGCCGTGACCTGTTGTCGAAAAGATCACTGATTGGTGAGCCTCTAAACCGCTGCGCAGTAGTTCGCAGAGCGCTTCAACGTTTCCACGCATCGGGTCGATGGCAGAGATATCAAGGAAGCGCGCATCGTCATCGAGATCGCTTCCAAAGGCGTTGAATGCTCGCACCGGAAGAGAAAGCCGTGCAATCTCTTCTTGGAGTTCTTTCCAATCGAAGTAGGTGATGTTCTTAACGGGCAGTGGTGCAGAGCCTCCGATTGCCGCATTTGACCATGAAGCTTCGAGGAATTCTTGGTTTGTTTCAATGAGGTCAGCGGTTCGCGAACGAATGCGTTCATCATCAATGAAAATTACTTGGGTGTCCTTGGGCATGCGATCAAGAATTGTTTCGAAGTCATCTGTGAGAAGTGGAATAAGTGATTCCATTCCATCAACGATGGTGCCTTGCGCCACCTTGTCGAGAATTTCGAGTGCGCTCGGATATTGGCTCTTAATCTTTTCCGCGCGTTCACGGATACTTTCAGTGAGCAACAATTCACGGCACGGCAAAATCGCTAACTTTCCTACAACTGCTTCGCTTGTGCGCTGATCGGCAACTTCAAAGTAACGCATCTCTTCAATTTCATCACCGAAGAAATCGATACGCACGGGGTGCATGGCAAGGGGCAAGAAGACATCGACGATGCCACCACGAACTGCAAACTCTCCACGCTTTTCAACTAGGTCGGTACGAGTAAAAGCTAATTGGGTTAAATGTGTAATGAGTTTGGTCAAACCAATCTCTTGGCCAATCTCGAGAGTCCATAGTGGGCTCTTCGCCAACGTTGCAATAAAGCGATGGATCACTGCTCGAACTGGTGCAACCACTATTGGGTTTATTGGATTTTCAGTAAGCGAGTAGAGAGTCGAAAGTCTGCGAGCGACAGTGTCGCTACGCGGACTTAATCGTTCATGAGGGAGGGTCTCCCAGGCAGGAAATTCATAGACTGTTGAGTGAAGGCTCCTGAGATATTCAGTGAGATCTTCGCTGCCACGACTAGAACTTGTGATAACGAGAAGAGGTTTCTTTTCAGCAGCCAATGCGATCAAGAAGGGATAGCTAGAAGCTGGTGCGATAATTTTGGAGCAATCGCTGAGAGCCTGAGCGACTTCGGTATCACTATGTAATACCGAGAGAATTCCTCTCATCGCAAGCCCCCTTCACAACACTAGAAACGCCTTAAAGCCCCACTTCTAAAAGAAGGGGGGCGAACAATTACAGTCTATCGGTCTCTCGATATATGTGAGAATTCTCCAGTGACCCAGACTCGCTCAAGTGAGAGCCCTCAAGCTAAGAACCTAGTTGCATCTGATGATGCGACCTTGCGCAGCGATGTGCGCCGACTTGGTGATCTCCTTGGACAATCGCTCGTTCGACAAGAAGGTCAAGAACTTCTCGATCTCGTCGAGGATGTTCGCAAAGCGGTACGCGAAGGCGGCGGCGTCGAAATTTTAGAGAAACTCTCTGTTGAGAATGCCACACAGCTCGTTCGCGCCTTTAGTACCTATTTTCATTTAGCAAATGTTGCTGAACAAGTTCACCGCTCTCGCATCCTCGCCGAAGTCCGCAATCAAGGCGGTTCTTGGCTTACTCGGGCAATCGACAAAATTGAAGATGCAATGAAGAACCCCATTCCGGGACATGAAATTTCTCACGACGATTTAGTGAAGGTAATAAATAATCTCAACATTCGTCCAGTCTTCACCGCACACCCAACTGAAGCTGCACGTCGTTCTATTCTTTATAAACTTGGAGAAATTGCTTCACTTCTTGACACGCCAAAATCAGTTACACAAGATGAACGTCTCGCAGAGACAGTTGACTTGCTCTGGCAGACGGATGAACTTCGCTTGACTCGTCCTGAACCGCTCGATGAAGCGATCAACGCTCTCTACTATCTCGACGAATTAGCGCTCAACACAGTTCCGGAAGTACTTAATGACTTCGCGCGCGAACTCAAGCGCCTCGACATAACTCTGCCTGTTACTGCTCGACCACTCACCTTTGGTACCTGGATCGGTGGAGACCGTGATGGAAATCCAAATATCACTCCACAAGTAACTGAGGATGCCGTCGTCTTACAGGTGGGCCATGCCATTCGCTCCACAATCGCTGCAATGAACCATCTTCGCAAGATGCTCTCTGTCTCAACCCGTATCGCTGGTGCGACACCAGAGCTCAGCGCATCTGTTGAAGCTGACATTAAGAATCTGCCTGAATTCGAAGCTCGCTTTCTGCGGCTCAATGCACAAGAGCCATACCGTCTCAAAGCAACTGCAATTGTTCATAGATTGGCGCTCACTCGTGATCGCCATGCAGCTCGAGGGCCTCATGTACCGGGACGCGATTACAAGAACACAGCAGAGCTCCTTGTAGATCTCACTTTGATGCGAGATTCACTCTTCGCCCACCGTGGTGAATTGCTTGCGACAGGCTTACTTGAGCGGACAATTAGAACTGTTGCCGCCTTTGGATTAACAGATGCAACGCTTGATATTCGCGAGCACTCTGATGCTCATCACCATGCCTTGGCTCAGATGATTTCTGAGGATTATCTAGAACTCTCGCATGAAGATAAATTCCCAATTCTCGTGAAGCAATTAGCCTCTTCAGAGAAACTCGACTCTTCAAAGCTCGATGCAGCAGCAGCTAAAACCCTCAACACTTTTGTGGCAATTGCAGATTTGCTTGATCGATTCGGCCCTGAAGTTATTGAAACTTATATCGTCTCTATGACAAAGGGCGCCGACGATCTCATTGCGGCCACAGTCCTTGGTAAGCAAGCAGGTCTTGTAGATATTGATAAAAAGGTTGCGAAGATTGGTTTTGCTCCGCTTCTTGAAACTGTTGCTGAACTTCGTGCGGCGGGAGATATCCTCGAAAAACTTCTCGCTGACCCTACTTATCGCAAGCTTGTAGAACTTCGCGGCAATTTACAAGAAGTGATGCTCGGTTACTCTGACTCGAATAAGGATGCAGGTATCGCTACCTCACAGTGGGAGATTCATCGAGCTCAGCGTAGGTTGCGCGATGTCGCAATCAAGCATGGTGTAAAACTTCGCTTATTCCATGGCCGCGGTGGCTCTGTTGGCCGCGGTGGCGGACCAACATACGATGCACTTGTCGCTCTTCCATGGGGTTCCGTTGATGGGCAAATTAAGATGACTGAACAAGGTGAAGTTATCTCAGATAAGTACGCACTGCCTGCTCTTGCCCGTGAAAACCTCGAGCTCACTCTTGCCGCATCTCTTGAAGCAACAGTGCTCAATCGTGGACCACGTCAAAGCCCTGAAGATTTGGCGCAATGGAATGAATGTATGAATCTAGTCAGTGATAACTCATTTACTCGTTATCGCTCACTGATTGATCACCCAGATCTTCCTGCGTATTTCTATGCATCAACTCCTGTTGAACAACTTGGAAATCTCTTCCTTGGTTCACGACCATCACGCCGCCCCGATGCATCTGGTGGCTTAGATTCGCTGCGCGCTATTCCATGGGTATTTGGTTGGACACAATCACGACAGATTGTTCCTGGTTGGTTTGGCGTCGGTTCTGGGCTCAAGGCAGCCCGCGAGGCAGGCAAGACAGATGTTCTACAGAAGATGCTCAATGAGTGGCACTTCTTCTCAACCTTTATTAGCAATGTCGAGATGACTCTTGCAAAGACCGACCTTGAAACCGCGAAGCGCTATGTCGAAACTCTTGTTCCGGCAGAGTTACATCACTTCCTCGACACTATTAAGGCTGAATTCGATTTAACTGTCTCAGAGATACTTGCGCTCACAGGAAAGTCATCACTTCTTGGCGATCAAGCAGTTCTTGCTCGCACACTTCAAGTGCGCGACACTTATCTGGCTCCACTTCAACTGCTTCAAGTAAATCTCTTGCACCGTGTGCGCACCGAAGGCGAAGCAGATCCAACGCTCATCCGCGCACTTCTCTTAACTATTAACGGTGTTGCTGCAGGCCTTCGCAATACTGGATAAATCAGCCAAAAACACTCGCAGTTGAGCGTTTGTTCATACCGAATTAACCAAAAGTAAATCTTTTTCATCTTCTTTGTGCGCCTACCAGTTCCTACAGTTTAGATATGTCTAGTTCTGGTTCCTCTGCGTTTTCAGAAGTTAATCTCAAAGTTGCTCAAGCCGGTGAAATCCTCGGTCTTAAGCCTGGCGTAATCTCCTCTCTCAGCAGTTGCGAGCGGGAAGTGGTCATATCAATTCCGCTTCGTCGAGGTGATGATGTGGAAGTACTCACTGGTTATCGTGTCCAGCATTCGAGTGCTCGTGGTCCTCGAAAAGGTGGCATCCGTTTTCACCAAGATGTAGATCTTGATGAAGTCCGCGCTCTCGCGTCTTTAATGACCTGGAAAACTGCTCTCATTGATGTTCCATTTGGTGGAGCAAAGGGTGGTGTAGCAGTGGACCCAGCAAAATTATCTCCAATCGAAAAGGAAGAAGTAATCCGTCGATGGACTAGGTCTTTAGTCCATGTACTTGGACATCATCGCGACATTCCTGCACCAGATATGGGAACGGATGCTCAAAGCATGGCTTGGTTGATGGATGAGTTTCACAGATTAGAGGGCTTCCAACCGGCATGTGTCACCGGAAAACCAGTGCAACTCTTTGGCGCTCCGGGACGAGAGGAAGCAACAGGTAGAGGAGTCGCACGCATTGCCGCTGAGACACTTAAGCAAAATGATGTGAAAGTTAAGGGCGCAACCGTTGCGATTCAAGGCTTCGGAAACGTCGGAAGATTTGCAGCCCTGGTTTGCCAAGAGCTTGGCATGAAAGTGATTGCAGTCTCCGATGTTTCTGGAGGAATTCACGATAAAAAGGGAATTGATATTGAGTCAATCTTCCACGTGAAGACACTTGCGGAAGTAGAGTCAGATAATCGGATTGGCGCATCTGAAGTTTTAGAAATTGAATGTGATGTGCTAATTCCAGCAGCGCTTGGTGGTGTAATTAATGAAAAAAATGTATCTCAAATAAATGCGACCTTTATTGTTGAAGGTGCAAATCAACCTATTACCCATACAGCTGATCGTGAATTGCGGACACAGGGTGTGATAATTGTTCCTGATATTTTGGCAAACTCAGGCGGTGTTATGGGTTCATATTTTGAATGGACCCAAAATATTCAAGAGTTCAGTTGGCCTGTCGATAAGTTTCGGCGTGAACTTGATACACGTATGGAAAAAGCTTTTGGAAATGTTAATAAAGTTTCCAGGAAGTTTTCCGTCGATTTGCGCACTGCAGCTTTTATTGTCTCGGTTGAGCGAGTCGCTGGAGCATTTGAATTACGAGGGTCGCTCGTATGATTTGGAAAATTCGAGAATGGATTGTGGAAATCCGGTGGGTTTTAGAGAGTCAGAAATTCAAAAAGGATAGATTTAAACGGGGTCGTGGTGAGGATTTTCACCACGAATAGTTCTTACGAAGCGATAGTTTTGATAATTGTTGGTGCAATGTCATCCATTGTTGCAATCCATGAATAGCCACACTCTTGGCATAGCGACATCAGACCTAATTCATCATTGCTGATAATTTCCAACTCCACTGATCGACAGACGAAGCATGTTGGAAAATCGAGTAAAGAAGACATGACAACTTCCCTTCTGTTGGTCGAAGCTTTGGGGAAGCACCTCAAGTATGAAGAATTACTTGCGGGTAGGCGCTTGCTTGTAGGTGAAGGTTTGCTAAACGTTGGAAAAACTAAACGTAAACTTCCGCGTTGATTACGAGTTAAATTTCGATTGCGTTAAATCTAGCCCCTGGTTAATCAGAAACTCAACACAATCAGCGCCTCGATCGATAAATTCATCGAGGGTCTTCTTCTCTTCTTTACTGAACTGCTTCAAAACAAAATCAGCTGGATCTTGCTGTCCCATGGGGCGCCCAATTCCAAGGCGAACACGGAAATACTCTGCAGTGCCAAAAGATGAAGTGAGTGATTTCAAACCATTGTGGCCATTATCGCCACCAGCTACTTTGGTTCGAATCGCAGCGTAGGGAATATCGAGTTCGTCGTGGAGAACAATAATTTTTTCAGGTTCTACGGAATAGAAAGAGGCGAGCGCCTTAATGGGCCCGCCTGATTCATTCATGTAGCTCTTGGATTTAGCCAAGATGATTGAGTGTGCATCGACCCCAACGCCCAATTTGTAAGCGGCGAGATCGGTGCGAGATTTATGTGTAGAGAGTTTTACATTGTGGCGCTTAGCAAGATGATCAATGACCATCTGACCCACATTGTGACGGGTGGCAGCGTATTCGTCCCCGGGGTTACCGAGACCCACTACCAACCACGTCATAATGTTTAAGGGTAAGGGTTATTAGTCCTTCTTCTCAGCATCTGCAGCAGGTGCCGCAGCTGCATCAGCAGCAGGAGCTGCAACAGCAACTTCTTCAACCGCTGTTGAGCGCTCAGAGAGGTGAACGATGATTGTGTTCTCTGGGCTGACAAGTGTTGTACCTGCAGGAAGGATTACATCTGAAGCATGCTTTGAAGTTCCAGCAGCCATTCCTTCGATGTTAAGAACGAGGAACTTAGGAATTGCTGTTGCTTCTGCTTCAACTTCGATTGAGTTGTGCTGAGTCTCAAGGATTCCATCTGGATCGTGCTTACCTTCGAGGTGGACAGGAACTGAAACAGTTACCTTTTCTCCACGACGTACGAGTACGAGGTCGATGTGCTCGAGGATCTGCTTGAGTGGGTGGCGAACTACAGACTTAGGAAGTGTGAGCTCAGCCTTTCCATCGATATCGATATTAAGAAGAACGTTTGACTCTTTAAGAGCTACGCCGAGTTCGCGTGCGGGAAGAGTGATGTGAAGTGGCTTCTCGCCGTGTCCGTAGATAACAGCTGGAACGAGACCTGCGACGCGTGCGCGACGTGAAGCACCCTTACCGAATTCGGTACGTGTTGTTCCCTTGATTGATACTTCTGCCATTTTGATGCTCCTTCGTTGCTGTTATCGAACTTCTTGATGTTGCGAAGTTCCAGCAGGAGTTAATACCTACGCCGTCGATCACGGATAAATTTCACCCTCGCCGGAACGAGCTGAAGGTTAGCGTGACTTAGCTGTGGCCGTCAAAAAGGCTGGTTACTGAGCCATCTTCGAAGACTTCGCGTATGGCGCGAGCCAAAAGAGGCGCAATCGAGAGCACAGTGAGCTTGTCGAACTTCTGGTCCTCAGACAATGGAAGTGAGTCAGTAACTACGACTTCAACGGCACGTGAATCTCTCAGACGTTCAACTGCAGGGCCTGAGAAGACAGCGTGGGTTGCAGCGACGATGACATCTTTTGCTCCACCTTCGAAGAGCGCATCGACAGCCTTGGTGATTGTTCCTGCTGTATCGATCATGTCATCGATAACGACGCAGGTGCGACCTTCAACATCTCCAACAACTTTCCCAACAACTGCTTCGTTAGGAATGAGTGGGTCGCGAGTTTTATGGATAAATGCGATGGGGCAGCCACCGAGAAGTTCAGACCAACGTTCGGCAACACGTACGCGACCTGAGTCAGGTGAAACGATGGTGAGCATCGAGCGATCGACTTTGCTACCGACGTAATTGGCGAGCATCGGCAGTGCGAAGAGATGATCGACGGGACCGTCGAAGAAACCTTGAATCTGTGAAGTGTGAAGATCAACAACCATGAGGCGATCGGCGCCCGCTGCTTTAAAGAGATCTGCCATGAGGCGCGCAGTGATTGGTTCGCGACCGCGGCTCTTCTTATCCTGACGTGCATATGCATAGAACGGTGCAACAACGGTGATGCGCTTTGCAGATGCGCGCTTGAGAGCATCGATCATGATGAGTTGTTCCATGATCTGCTTATTAATTGGAGCAGAGTGAGATTGAATGACGAAGGCATCGCAGCCACGAACTGATTCTTCAAAGCGAACAAAGATTTCGCCATTGGCAAAGTCGTAAGCAGATGTTGGGGTAAGCGGAATACCTAGTTCAGTGGCAACTTGTTCTGATAACTCTGGAAATCCGCGGCCTGAAAAAAGACGAAGTTTTTTCTCTGAGGATAAACGGATCTCGCTCAAGGAAGTTAGCCCTTCTGCTCATCGGTGCTGTGGCGCATCGCGGCCTCAGCAGATTTAGTGCCAGGACGCTTACGCAGCACCCAACCTATTACATTTCGCTGCTTTGCCCTACCGACACCAATTGCGCCAGCAGGAACATCTTCAGTAATCACAGAACCGGCAGCCGTATATGCGCCATCGCCGATTGTGACTGGAGCAACCAACATCGAATCGCTTCCGATTCGGACGTGATCGCCAACGACGGTGTAATGCTTTTCAACACCGTCATAGTTCACAAAGATAGTTGCAGCGCCGATATTGCTGCCTTCGCCGATAACAGCGTCTCCGACGTAAGAAAGATGTGGAACCTTTGAACCTTCGCCCAAGGTCGCATTCTTCATCTCAACGTAAGCGCCGACCTTTGAATTGGGGAGCAACTTTGTTCCAGGGCGTAAAAATGTAAATGGGCCAACATTTGCGCCATCGCCAATGATGGCTTCCGTTGCTCGTGATTCAATGACGTGAGCACCTGTTCCTACTGTGCAATCGATAAGAGTTGTACGTGGGCCAATAACGGCGCCGGTAGCGACTGTCGTTGTACCGCTAATAGCAGTGCCAGGCGCTAAGACAACATCATTTGCGACTGTGGCTGTTGCATCTACCCATGTGCTTAAAGGATCGACGATGGTGACGCCAGCGCGCATCAAATCTTCATTAATGCGATCGCGCAGAAGAGCCGCTGATTCAGCAAGCTGCACGCGATCATTGACGCCGAGAATCTCGATGAAGTCATCGATAAGAACAGCTGCAATCTTTCCGCCTTCGTTGCGAAGAATTTCAATGACGTCGGTGAGATAGAGCTCGCCCTGTGAATTATCGTTCTTCAGCTTTCCAATTGCTCCCGCAAGTTTGACCGCATCGAATGCATATACGCCAGAGTTCACTTCAAGGATGTCGCGTTGAAGTTCGTCGGCATCGCGCTCTTCAACAATGCGTAGTAGTGAATCGTCGTCACCACGAATGATGCGACCGTATCCAGTTGGATCTGGATGTTCTGCAGTCAGTACAGATGCAGTAAATCCACCTGCATGATGTTCTTCAAGTAACTGAGCAAGAGATGAACCGGTCAGCATTGGGGTATCTCCTGCAAGAACCAAGATCGTTCCGGTTGCTTTCAATCCATCAAGGGCCAACTGAGTTGCATGTCCTGTGCCGCCGCGCTTTTCTTGGAAGACAGTGGTGACATGAGGGGCGACTTCTGCAAGGTGCGCTTCAACTTGCTCGCGTCCTGCTCCAACAACAACTCGTACCTGCTTTGGTGCGAGCGCATCGACTGCATGGAGAACATGGCCAACAAGTGATCGACCGGAAATTGGATGGAGAACCTTGGGCGTACTCGACTTCATACGCGTACCTTCACCAGCAGCGAGAATCACTACTGTTTCGAGGCTCATGTGTGCAGTCTACTTGCTAATGGCTCCGCTGAGCCTTTGGCGGATTCACTTCGTTGCTCCGCCACCAGGTATCGATCCTGGACCCTGGGCTTCAAAGGCCCATGTGCTAGCCACTACACAATGGCGGAACCTATATTCTCCCTTATCTTCGGTAGTGCTCGCGACCACTAAACTCATTTCTTATGCAGAGCAAATCGAATCCTCTTGAGCGGGATGAAGTAGACCGCCTCATAGCTGCCTGGAAGCGCGAGCGGCCTGACCTCGACCTCTCTCCCCTGGCTGTTCTGAGCCGCATCACTCGTATCGCCCGCCACCTCGATATCGCTCGTCGCGATGCATTCGGTGATCTTGAAAATTGGGGCTTCGATGTTCTCGCAGCCCTTCGTCGCGCAGGCGAACCACATCAACTTTCTCCTGGTCAATTAATGCAAGAGACCATGGTGACAAGTGGAACGATGACCAATCGCCTTGATCGCCTTGAAGAACTTCAACTTATTACCCGCGAGCAAGATCCTGATGATGGTCGTGGTTCACTCGTCACGCTGACAAAATCAGGAATGCGCGCTGTTGATTCTGCACTCGAAGGTCTGCTTGAGAATGAACGTGAATTGCTCGGAACACTTTCAGCAAAGGATCGTGAAACTTTAGCTGACTTACTGAGCAAACTTGTTACTGAGTTTGATCAAGAATAAATAAGTAGGCTAAATAACTTTCGCACCGTGCACTGGTCCATGTGCACGAGCAACGCTACCGACAACGCCACTTGCTGTGAGCGCAACAGCTAAATCAAGACCTGAATCTTCATCAGCCACCAAAAATGCAACAGTGGGGCCAGAGCCAGAAACGATGGCACCGAGTGCACCGTAATCACGACCCACTTCAAGGACCAAACTCAGAGCAGGACGTAGCGAACACGCTGCGTTCTGTAAATCATTAGAGAGCGCACGTCCCACAGCTTCTGCATCAGCGGCAAGAAGTGATTGCATCAATTGATCGGAAACTTGAGGGGGTGCGATATCGAGCTCTGCGCGCATACGATCGCACTCGGCATAGACAGCCGGAGTTGATAAACCAACGCTGGATAGCGCCAATACCCAGTGATAGGTACCGCGTGAAAGCGCTGCAGTGAGTTGATCTCCATGGCCTTGGCCAATTGCAGTTCCACCAGAGATCATGAAGGGAACATCGCTGCCTAACTCTGAACCAAGTGCATGAAGTTCTTCGCGCGACATCTCGAGTTGAAAGAGCGCATCCATGGCAACCAAGGTGCCTGCCGCATCTGCGCTTCCGCCAGCCATGCCACCTGCAACAGGAATCGATTTCTTGATCTCGATATGAACATCAACTTCGAAATCAAACTTCTCGCCGACCATCTGTGCAGCTTTTACTGCGAGATTTGAATGATCTTCTGGCACGCCATGTGTGTGCTCGCCAGTTACTGAAATGGTGATGCCGCTGCCCGGATTTGAT
Organism: Actinobacteria bacterium IMCC25003; assembly: GCA_002284855.1. GTDB lineage: Bacteria > Actinomycetota > Actinomycetes > Nanopelagicales > Nanopelagicaceae > Planktophila. Next base: position 83,852 of record CP015603.1, read on the forward strand.
TTAGTAACGGTGACATCATCAAAGATTGAGATTGCTTGAAATACAGAGACGAGGTTGTGATAACCGTCGGCTTCACGAGGCCCGACAGATAACTGCAAATTAACCTTTGCAGGTACTCGTACCGTCACTGAACTATGTGCCACGTTGAAACCTTACCCCTGTTTCGCAATTGCGCAGAAGCCATGGATATCGAGCGCTTCTCCGCGAAGAGTGGGGTCAATTCCTGCCGCACTCAGTACCGCTTCAGCTGCAGCAGATCCGCCATACATCGATGAGAGAGCAGAGCGAAGCATCTTGCGACGTTGTGCAAATGCTAAATCAATAATCGCAAATACCTTCTTGCGAAGTTCTTCATCGCCCGGAGTCTCACGGCGCTTAAATCCAACGAGTTTGGAATCCACATTAGGTTGCGGCCAGAAGATGTTGCGCGAAACAGAGCCTGCACCCGTGACATCAGCCCACCATGCAGCTTTCACGCTCGGAATTCCATACTCTTTTGAATTCGGTTTTGCAGCTAATCGATCAGCAACTTCTGACTGCACCATGACAACACCGCTACGAAGCGATGGCAAGATTTCAAGTAAATGGAGGAATACAGGAACAGAGACGTTATAAGGCAAGTTTGCAATCAAGACAGTGGGATCAATGGGCAAATCTTTAAGTGTCAGCGCATCTTGGTTGATAACGGTCAAGATATCTGCGCGCTCTGAATGCTTTGCGGCAGTGATGGGTAGCTGCGTGGCTAAACGCGCATCGATTTCCACGGCGACAACTGCACGTGCTTCTTCCAGCATTGCCAGAGTCAATGAACCAAGTCCTGGTCCGATTTCGAGAGCAACATCTGTTGCAGTTAAACCTGCTGTGCGCACAATCTTGCGACAGACATTTCCATCGTGAACAAAGTTCTGCCCCAATGATTTTGAGGGTTTGAGATCGAGAGCTTCTGCAAGCTCGCGGATTTCAGCAGCGCCGAGCAGGCTCATGCAAAGGATCCGAAGATACGTTCAGCATTGACAGAGAGCGCAGTTGCAAGCTCTGCTACATCTTCATTGCGCTCAACAGCCATGGCGCGGACGATATTGGCAATCTGGGCAGGTGTATTGAGTGCGCCGCGGTGTGGAGAAGGCGCCAAGAATGGTGAATCAGTCTCCACAAGAAGTTGATCATGCGGAACGAGTTTGACCGCATCGCGCAACGCAGGTGCATTCTTAAATGTCATGGTGCCTGCAAAAGACAAGATGTAACCACGATCGATACAAGTCTTTGCCATCTCTACATCGCCTGAGAAGCAGTGAAAGACTGTCTTTTCTGGGGCACCGACTTCGAGCAAGATAGAGAGAACATCATCGTGTGAATCGCGGTCGTGAATAACAAGCGCCTTATTGGTACGTTTGGCTAAATCAATATGCCACTTAAAAGATTCTTGTTGGCGCTTCTGTAGCGCAGGTTCAGTGCGGAAGTAATCGAGCCCTGTTTCACCAATAGCACGAACTCGCGGATCGTGCGCAAGCTTTTCGATGATTGCCCAATCAGCTTCTAAATCTGGAACAACGGGTGCTTCATTAGGGTGAAGCGCAACTGCAGCAAGGACTCGACCAGGAAAAGCGTTCGCCATATCAACGCACCACTGTGATTGTTCTGCAGAATAACCGACCTGAACAATGCGATCGACATTGACTGACTTTGCATCATCGAGAACTTGTCGCACTGCGTCTGAATCCGGTGCCTCATTGGTAACGATTTCAATGTGCGCGTGCGCATCTACTGTTGGGACAGGCAGCGGTTCAGGAAGTGGAGCAGGTTGACGATCTATATCGCGGTTGTGGCGATCGGCCATAAGAGATTTACTCTTTAACTTCTAACCGTGGGAATAAGACCGGAGTCTTTGTGACAGTTGCGCCTTGTGGCAACTGACCCCAGGTCGCGACCTTAGAAATTTCTTGCTTGCCGATTTCGCCCAGAGTCTCTTTCGCGCCGAGTGATTCCCACAAGATTTCAGTGGTTGCGGGCATGACTGGGTGGAGCAATACAGCAAGTGCGCGAAGTGATTCGGCGGTGTTATAGAGAACTTCTTCAAGAACTGCTTGATTAGCTGAATCTTTTGCAAGGATCCATGGCTCTTTAACGGTAACAAAACCATTGACCTGCTTGCAGTAATCCATGACCGCATTGATTCCACCCTGGAAATCGAGAGCAACCATTGCAGCATCAGCCTTTTCAACTGTTGCCTGAAGTGCCTCTGCCAGGCCTGCATCCTTAGCAACAGCAGGGATTTTGCCACCGCAGTACTTTTCAATCATCGCAGCAAGGCGAGAGGCAAGGTTTCCAAAATCATTTGCGAGCTCAGATGTATAACGAGCGCTCATATCTTCCCAAGAGAAAGATCCATCGCTACCAAATGGGATAGCGCGTAAGAAGTAATAGCGGAACGCATCGACACCAAAGTGGTCGGTGATATCTGACGGCGCAATACCGGTGAGCTTGGATTTTGACATCTTTTCGCCACCAACGAGCAACCATCCGTGTGCAAATACTTTTTTGGGAATATCAATTCCTGCAGCCATGAGCATTGCCGGCCAAATTACTGCATGGAAGCGCAAGATATCTTTTCCGACGAGGTGCACATCTGCAGGCCATGTCGCAGCAAATTTTTTGCCGCCCTCAGAATCTGGAGCATCGGTAAGCCCTACTGCGGTTGCATAGTTAAGAAGTGCGTCGAACCAGACGTAGACAACTTGGTCGGTATCCCAAGGAACAGGAATACCCCAGTCGAATGTGGAACGTGAGATAGAGAGATCAGAGACGCCACCTTCGAGGAATGAAACAACTTCGTTACGTGCACTTTCTGGCTGGCACGCTTCAGGGTTGTTTTTGTAATGATCTAGAAGCGGCTGCGCAAACTCTGAAAGCTTAAAGAACCAGTTATTTTCATTGACGAGTTCGATTGGCTTGCTGTGAATAGGGCAGAGCTTCTCGCCATCTGCATCGATGAGATCACCGGGTAACTTAAATTCTTCACACCCGACGCAGTAAGGACCTTCGTACTTACCTGCATAGATATGTCCTGAATCTTTCAGCGATTGCAAGAACTTCTGAACGCGCTCTGTGTGACGCGGTTCGGTGGTGCGAATGAAATCATCGTTGGCGATATTGAGCGCTTCCCAATTAGGTTTCCATGCATCCGCAACCAACTTATCGACCCATGCTTGGGGAGCAACGTTATTTTGTTCTGCAGTACGCATGACCTTCTGACCATGTTCATCTGTTCCGGTAAGGAACCAGACTGACTCACCACGCTGGCGGTGCCAACGAGTAAGGACATCGCCAGCAACAGTTGTATATGCATGGCCAATGTGCGGCGCATCATTTACATAGTAAATCGGCGTAGTCAGGTAGAAAGACTTCATCTGCTCATCTTATTCGCATCGACTACCGCTGCATAAACGATCTTCTTGGGAAGGTCGAATTCTTCGGCCACGGTGGCGATCGCACCTTTTCGGTCCATTCCAGCAGCCTCATATTCACGAACTCGGGCGACTGCATCATCAGCGGTCTTGCTCTGTGAACCAGCTTCAACCCCAGCAATTACTAAAGTAATTTCACCAAGAACTTCTTTTTCTGCAGCCCAGGTAATGAGTTCAGCGAGAGTCCCACGAATTGTTTCTTCATATGTCTTTGTCATCTCGCGACAGATTGCACCTTTGCGCGATTCACCAAGGATTGCAGCGGCATCAACGAGTGATTCATGAAGGCGATGTGGCGCTTCAAAGATCACCATGGTGCGCTCTTCGAAGCGAAGACTTTCATAGAAGCTATTACGGGCACCTTGTGCGCGCGGTGCAAAACCCTCGAAGGTAAAGCGATCAGTAGGTAACCCTGATAAAGCAATCGCCATAGTGGGAGCACTTGGCCCTGGAATCACAACAGTAGGAAGGTTTTCTGCAATGGCATCGCGCATCAATCGAAAACCAGGATCACTTATTGTGGGCATCCCTGCATCAGTGACAACAAGAACTTCTTTACCTTCACGAAGTAGTTGAAGAATCTCTTGGGTGCGATCGGTTTCGTTTCCTTCAAAGAAAGAGATGATCCGCGCAGTAAATGTCACGCCGAGATCGGAGGCTAAACGATGGAATCGACGTGAATCTTCAGCTGCAATAACTTGTGCAGATTCGATTGCATTTTTGAGGCGCTGGCTCGCATCGAGCGGATTTCCGAGTGGAGTCGCTGCAAGAACTAGGGCCATATGCGAATACTCCCATATTCTTTAGGTATGGTCGCAGGTATCGCTCCGATACTCATCGCACTTCTCTCATTCATCCTCCGACTTGTAGATCTGGGAAGAGTGAAGGGATTTATCTTCGATGAGGTCTATTACGTCGATGGTGCACGCGATCTTCTGAAGTATGGCGTTGAAGTAAGTGGCGCAAAACCTGAATTTATTGTGCATCCACCTTTGGGCAAGTGGCTGATTGGTATTGGAATACAAGTATTTGGTGACAACGGTTTTGGTTGGCGATTCACCACAGCGCTCGTCGGATCGTTGATGATTCTGCTCATTGCACTCATTGCCCATCGCTTATTCAGAAGTGCAGTGCTGACAGCCCTTGCAAGTGGGCTTATGGCGATTGATGGATTAGCGCTGGTGCATTCACGAACTGCCCTTCTCGATAACTTCTTAGCTTTCTTTATTCTTCTTGCTTCTTATCTATTCCTTACAAAGCGATATTGGTGGACAGGTTTAGTTCTGGGGCTGGCTCTCGCAACAAAGTGGAGCGCGCTCTATTTCATCATCGCCTTTGGCCTCATTGGCCTCTATCGTGCCTTCACTCATCATTCGGGTCGTGATCTGATTAAGCCAACACTGCATAGAGTTGGACAATTTGGTCTTACGCCGCTTCTTGTTTACATCGCATCATGGATTGGTTGGTTCACTAGTAGCCGCGGGTGGGATCGCAACTACTCGACAAATATCTTTTCTTCATTTATCTACTACCACCAGCAGATGCTGGATTTTCATACCGGTCTCACTGAAAAGCACACTTACCAAGCAAATCCGTGGAGTTGGCTTGTCATGGGTCGACCAACATCTTTCTTCTATGAAACTCCCAAGGGTTGCGGCTCAGATAGTTGCTCGCAAGAAATTCTCGCTCTGGGTACACCGTTCTTGTGGTGGCTTGGCACAATTGCGATAGTTGTTGTCTTCGGGTTATGGGCACGCAGCATTGCGAAGCGGAGATTAGATCCAGCTTTGACAGTAATTGTTACTGGAATTACAGCAGGGTACTTACCGTGGTTCTTCTTTCAACAGCGCACAGTCTTCTCTTTCTACGCCATCGTCTTTGAACCATTTCTCATCCTTGCACTCGTTTATTGCGCACGTTCCATACTTACCAATTACGGCAGAGTCGGCGAAATAGCTGTTGTGGCTACCTTTATTGTGATCTTCTTTAACTTCTTATACTTCTTGCCGCTCTATCTAGGCGATGTCATTACCTACGATGCATGGCACGCCCGCATGTGGTTTGCGAGCTGGATTTAAGCCCTATTCGTTGGCAGCGCGCATCTCGCGAAGGCGTTGAACCGCTTCATCTGCGAGTTGTTGATCAAAGACTTCATCGCGTGATGGAGCAGCTGCAGCAAGTGCTTCGCGCTCAAGGCGCTGTTGTTCTTCACTCCACTTGCCTGGTTCAGTCAGATCGATGATGCGCTTTGCCTGAACTGCCTTAGGTGCGTTGACATATGTTGGGACAGGAATCTCATTTGGCTGCCATTCAGCGCGGGATTGCGCTGTGCCTTTTGGCAAAAGTGTTATTCCGGTGAGCTCGCGCTCTGCAAGTGGAACCCAATGGTCTTGATTGACTTTGATTTCGTTATGCGATGTAGAGGAGAGCACATCAGCAAGATTGGTATGTGAAACACCTTCTGTTGCACGGTGCAATTGATCGACGCGACGACGTTGGATACGTTCGCTATTTTCTTGGCGACGAACATGAGCAATATAGATAATGAGTCCAGTTACTGGAATCGCGATTGCCACATAAGTAAAGGTCTGCATGAGTGCACCTGCCGTTGTGAGAATAAGTGTTGTAGTAATTAGTGTAAAAATAATTCTGCGGCGCATGAGTTGTTGTGCAACTCTTCCTGCGCGATCAACATCTGTATAGATAACTCCAGAGCCAACCTGTGCTCCAGGAGTTGCACTTGCAACTACGCGAAGTGCGCTCTTATATCTTTCGACGCTTTTGCCTGAGAATTCATTCTTGTTATGTACCCAGCGAGGCAGAAAATAGGCAACCCACATGCCGATAATCGCTAGATAGATAATTCCCGAGGCCATGATGGGTAAAGATTAGAGGCGGCCTAGCGTAACTTCGTGGATTTCAAGGGGGGTTTACTGGATTAATTCATTGTTCTTAACGAAACAGATATGGTCTCGCCAAGCCCCATCAATATGAAGAAATGCCTTTCGCTGGCCTTCTTCAACATATCCAGCTTTCTCAGCAACTCTGCATGATGCAGCATTTTCAGGGCGCACATTGATTTCAATGCGATGGAGCCCTAATTGAGCAAAGCCAAAGGCTGTTACTAGTTTTACCGCTTGCGTTGTAAATCCACGATTGGCGAAATTGCGATCAATCCAATAGCCGATATGTGCTCCGCGCAGTGCCCCATACATAACTCCGCCCATAGTTATCTGACCAACGAGGTTCTTCTCGTGCCAGATAAAGAAAGAGTATGAACGTCCTGAGCGAGCTTCATGGTTGAGCATCCGGACCATCTCGAAGAACGAAGGTCGCTTACTTGTATTTTCATATGCAGGAGAGTCAAGCGGAATCTGAGGAAAGGTGGCTTCCCAAGGGCTTAACCAATCTTTATTCTCTGCTCGGACGCGGTTCCAATGAGAGCGATCTCGTAATCGGGGCGCGCGAAGCGTTATCTCATCTCCTGTCAGAATTGCTGGCCACATGAGATCTCGCTTCTGCTAAAGATAGCGACGTTCAAGTATGACAACAGTAACTTCGGCGCCAGCTGAAAGATTTGTTTCACCTTCCGGAACGGCGATAAAGCAGTTGGCATCAGAGAGTGTGGCCTGCTCATCTTGTGAAGCAAGTGGCGCCACTGACTTTCCATCTTCGCTCAAGATTGCACGGACATAGGAACGATATCCCCCTGATGAGGTCAGCGCCTTCTCGAGCTTGGCTTTTATCGATGGTCGGTGAATATTTGCAGTGCCTAACATCGTGCGAATCATGGGGCGGACAAGAAGTTCAAAAGAGATGTAGGCGGCGATGGGATCACCGGGAAGTGTGACGACGGGAGTTTTATCAGGGCCGATGGTTCCGAAGTTGTGGCGGCCGCTGGATTCGATAGAAATTTCTACCGTCTTGATTTCGCCGATTTTTTCAAGGGTGCGGGTGATTAAATCAAAAGAGTCATCGTGGCGTTCGCCGCTAATGATGATGAGGTCTGCGCGTACCAATTGATCTTCAATTACGCTCTGCAGTTGTGATTCGTCATCAGGAATTGAGTGAACGCGGTATGCAACTGCACCAACTTCGCGCACTGCAGTGGTGAGCAACCAAGAGTTAGTTTCGTACTCTTCATCGGCTTTGAGTGGAATACCTGGCTCGACTAAATCAGGACCGGCAGAAATCACAACAACGCGTGGGTGTGGTCGCGTAGGTAGGTGATCAAGTCCAATGGAGGCGGCCAGACCAATTTGAGTGGAACGAATGCGGCTTCCAGCTTTCATGACAAGTCGTTCACCGGCAAAGATATCTTCGGCAAGGGTTGCATCATGTGCATCGAGAAGAGGCATATCAAAGGGTTCGAGCGGGCGGCATAGATCGAGAAGAGAGGTAAGTACTTCGTCGACTCGCACACGTTCTGACATAATCACTAACCTTACTTGTACATCACTTACTACTAGGGGATTTCCATGGGTATCAGCGAAGAAAAGTCAGCGCTTCGTACCCGCTATCGCCACGAACGTAAAGAGCGTTACATAGAACACAGCTTTGAATTTCTGGCTACATCCCCTGAATTTTCACAGGCAAAAATAATTGCAAGTTACATGTCCTACGGCGATGAACCTGATACTCAACAACTCAATCAAGCTCTTATTGCTGCTGGAAAAACACTTCTCTTGCCTCGCATCAACGGCGAAGGAATTGATTGGGTGCAATGGAATGGTGATGCAGATAATTTGCAGAAGGTGAAGAAGATTCTTGAACCATCTGATCCCGTCTTCACAACCCTTGAAAAAATCGAGATTGTCGTTGTTCCAGCACTTCGTATTGATCGCAGCGGTTATCGACTAGGACAAGGTGGGGGTTATTACGACCGTGCTCTGCCACATCTTTCTGCCTGGTCTATCGGTTTGATTCATCCTGATGAGATTTCAAGTGAAGATCTACCTCGAGAGCCATGGGATCACCCACTGCATGCCGCAGCTACTTCAGATTTAGTGTTGCGATTTAAGAAGATACATTAAGGAAGATTGCGCGCAATAACGATGCGCTGAATCTGATTTGTACCTTCGTAGATCTGAGTGAGCTTTGCATCGCGCATCATGCGTTCAACCGGATAATCAGAGACGTAGCCATATCCCCCAAGAATCTGCACCGCATCTGTGGTGACCTTCATGGCAACATCGGTGGCGTAAGTCTTGCTTGCTGCTGAGAAGAATTTCAGATCTTTATCGCCACGTTCACTCTTAGCCGCTGCGGCGTAGGTAATTTGGCGAGCGGTTTCAACTGCAATCGCCATATCGGCCAACATAAATTGAACGCCTTGGAAATCAAAGATCTCTTTACCGAACTGCTTTCGTTCATGTGAGTACTTCTTTGCTGTATCGAGAGCACCTTGGGCAATACCAAGTGCTTGTGCAGCAATGGTGATGCGAGTGTGATCGAGGGTATCCATGGCAAGTGAGAAACCTTTACCAATCTCGCTAATACGGCGGTCATCACCGATTGTGACATTGTCGAAGTAGACCTCACGAGTCGGTGAACCTCGGAAACCCATCTTCTTCTCTGGTGCACCAAAAGAAATACCAGAATCAGATTTCTCAACGATAAATGCAGTTATCCCTTTTGAACCAAGAGAAGGATCAGTCTGTGCAATGACTGTATAAAACTCTGATTCTCCTGCGTTAGAGATCCACTTCTTACTTCCATTGATAACCCAACCATCGCCTTTGCGTTCAGCTTTAGTTTTGAGCGATGCTGCATCGGAACCTGCTTCAGATTCAGAGAGGCAATAAGAAAAACCTTTGCCCTGTGCGAGCGGGCGCAGCCAACGCTCTTTCTGTTCCTTACTGCCCCCGAGAATGAGTGGAAGTGAACCCAACTTATTCACCGCTGGGATAAGTGATGAGGATGCGCATACGCGAGCAACTTCTTCGATAATGATGCAGACAGCCAGTGCATCGGCGCCATCGCCACCAAATTCGGCGGGCACATGTGCTGCAAAGAGACCTGATTTAGTAAGAGCGTCATGAGCTTCTTGCGGATAACGATGATCTTCATCGACGGCATGTGCATGCGGCGCAATCTCTTTTTCAGAGAGAGCGCGGACAGAGTCGCGGAGATCGTTATATTCAGATGGCAGAGTAAAGATATTCTCTAGACTCATTACTGACCTTCTCTCTGATCGCGACGTTGCAATTGGCTGAGATAATTATTGTATTGCGCCAGCTCATCGGGTTCACCCATGGCCGCCATACGCGCTTCATTGCGATCAATACGCTTGGCTTCGCGAGAGTCATCACGCATCCACTGAATAAAGGTTGCTATCAAGGCGAAGATAATTGGAATTTCGCCCATCGCCCACGCAATTGAGCCAGCTGCATGTTGGTCGGCAAGTAAATCACCGAGCCATGGAGTCTTCAGAGAGCCGTAATAACCCTGATCAATCAAGGTTGTTGTCGCCAACAAGGAAATTGCAAAGAAGGCATGAATGCTCATTGCCGCAAAGAGCATCACGATGCGAACAAGGTGAGGAATTTTGCGTGGGTTTGGATCAATTCCAATGATGACGTGGAAGAAGAGAAATCCGCTAAGAAGGAAATGGATATTCATAAAGAGATGGCCGGCATGTGATTGCATCAAATCACCAAATAGATTGGTGAAGTAGAGAACAAAGAGTGAACCGTCAAAGAGTGCTAGTGCGGTAAGCGGATTGGTCAGCAATATCGAGTATCGAGAGTGCAAAAAGGCAATCAACATTCCTCGAACACCGCGTTCATCTGGCGTTCTTCCTTGCGGAAGGGCACGAAGTGCGAGTGTGATTGGTGCTCCAAGTACCAAGCCAATCGGCGCGAGCATTCCGATAACCATGTGAGCAATCATGTGATATTCAAATGAAAACTTGGCGTACACACCAAGCCCACCGCTTGTCGCAAAGTCAAGAACTGCAACACCTGACGCAAAGGCAACTGTGCGACCTACTGGCCAAGAGTCTCCACGCTTTTTTAAGATTGATACTCCCTTTACATAGAGAGCAACAAGAGTGATGAGGATTCCGATGAAAAGCGCATCGGGATCATAGAGAGTCAATAGTCGCGTTAAATTCGGAGTACCCGGTGTAGCGATGCCAACAATAGAGAGCGCTGCATTAAAGGGAAGATCTTTCTGGATTGGTGGACGTGTTCCCGAAAGCCAACCGCCGAGAGCAACGACAGCTGCCATGATGAAAGCTTCGATAAGAATGATGCGAGAGAGAAATACCCAGCCTGACTTTTCGCTCGCGTGAAGAGCCTTACGACTTCTATACCCAATAGCTAAAAGTACAACGGTAAGAATTGTCTTCGCGATCACGATTCGTGCATATGAAGATGACCATGCAGAGGCGAAGTTCAAGCGAGCCCAAGCATTTGCTAATCCACTCAGAACAACTGCAATGGCAGCCCACAGAGCTAGCTGACTAAAGCGCGGCAACGCGATTCGGCGATCACTCTCATCAAGGAGGGCAATGGCACAGACACCACCTACCCAGAGCGAGAGAGCAATAACATGGACAGCGAGTGATCCAATTGCCAATGCATGTGAGCCACTTGAAGCTGCATGGCTCTGAAATACAGGTGCAATTAAGGCAAGGATTGAGATACCGAGAAGAACGGTGCTCTGCAGAGTTCCGCGAATGAAGTTCAGCGAAATCAGTACAACACCAATTAATACAGTCTGAAATGCGAGATATTGACCGAGCTCAATCTGTCTGACAAATGACGTGAAGGTCGTCGGATCAAAAGCTGCAGCTAAGTTGGTGCCGAGAATATTTGCCAGGGTTAGAAATATCTGAAAGGCGCTGGTAAGGAACCATACAGCGGCAAGAATTATGCCGATGCCGCGTAATTTGAGCGCACTGGTCTGCAATTTTCCTTCGCGTTCAAGAAGGAAGAATGAGAGCGCTAGGAGCACACCTATCAGGCTGAAGGCAGCAAAGAACAAAATCGATTTGTTGAGCGTTACGAGAGCGCTCACCAATGGATCAACTGCAGTCAGACTTTCTGACAGTAGGTTCATTGATCGCGATAGAGCTTTCGGGCATAGAGAGAGAGTGCGATAGTGACAACAATGGCCGCTGCAAGTAATCCAAGGACAAAGATTGTTGTACCGAGATTATTGCCCGATGGTGTTGGGGATTTCGTTGGTTGTGGTGCAACTGTTGCAACTACCGTTGGCTCAGCAAAGTTAAAGGTGAATTTACCTACGAGTGGAACATCATTTTCAGCAAGTAGGGAGTAGTTAACGGTATAAATTCCGGTCTTCACCAATTGCTTCAATCCAATTACAGCGTTGACTCCGTCGATAGTGAGTGCGCCATCATCGACGCGAACACCTGTTGGGTCTGTGACCGACACTTCATTGCCGGCATCCATGAGCGCGAGTTCAGAGGTGATGGTGACAGCGCTAGGGGCGCTCTGAAGAGTTGCACCAGGGAGTGGAGAAGTTGCGACGAGAGTATTCGCGAATGCAGAGATCGGTGCAAAAAAGATAGCTCCAATAACAATTGCGATAACGCTGACCTTCTTCATGCCCTCATACTCCTCTTTAATCTTCATCTCTGCGCTGGGAACCCGCGTGGATTCGCGCCTATCGTCTCACTTCTTTAGACTTAGGCATAGATACCCGAGAAACTTGAAGAGAAAGGTCACACTGTGCCTACATATCAATATGCATGCTCCGCTTGCGACCATGCCTTTGAGGCTTTTCAGTCATTTTCTGATGCGCCACTTTCCGAATGCCCTGAATGTAAAGGTGAACTTCGTAAGGTGTACTCAACGGTCGGAATAGTCTTTAAAGGATCTGGTTTCTATAAGACAGATTCTGTTTCAAAACCTGCTGCTGCATCAGAGTAAAACTATCCGTGATGCGGGGGCTTATCGCCCTTTATTTCCTCTTCGCGACGACGATCTTCATTCTGGTCTTCACGAGGGTCGCGTTCATCCTCAGTTGTTGCAGGAAACACATCACTCACGCTGGACCCTCCGCGTTCTGAATTAGAACTGATTAAGCCAATCCTACATACTTATATCTATGTTTGAGCGCCTTGGTCACGTATTAGTAAAGTATCGAAAGATTGCCGTATCTCTCTTTGTGATTGGAATTCTCCTCGCAGGAGCGATTGGATCTTTAATCTTCAGCCGACTCGATTCAGGCGGATACTCAAACCCAAAGAGTGACTCATACAAGGTTTACGAATACCTGCGTGATGAGTTAAAGGTGCAAGACCCAGCAGTCGCTGTCGTTGTCGATGCTGGAAATACCGATATTACTGATCCTGGAGTAACACAGAAGGCGCTGGCACTTGAGAAGAAGATGTCACAAGAAGATGGTGTCTCTAAAACTGTCTCCTTCTGGAGTTCAGGTGGTGGAGCTACTTTGAAATCTGCCGATAACAAAGCCGGTTTTATTCTTGTCTATAGCAGTGGTGATGCATTCGCCCCTGAGAGCCAGAAACTCGGTGCTACATTCCAAAAGAAATACGATGGAAAGATTGATGGCCTTACTCTCTATGCAGGTGGTGCAAGTGTTGTTGGCCATGCAATAACTGAGAAGATCGGACAAGATCTCAAAATCTCTGAGGGAATCTCGATTCCGCTGACATTTATTCTCCTTGCCTTTGTCTTCGGCGCACTCGCAGCATCTGCTATGCCACTTATTGTGGGAGTTGCCGCAATTCTCGGTGCATTCTTTATTCTTTTTCTCTTCTCACTCTTCACAGATGTCAGCGTCTACGCACTCAACCTCACAACAGGTATGGGACTTGGGCTTGGTATCGATTACGCACTCTTAATGGTCAACCGCTTCCGTGAAGAGATTCACCACGGCAAGAGCGTTGAAGATTCTGTTGTCACCACTATGGCAACAGCGGGAAAGACCGTTTTCTATTCGGGTCTCACCGTTCTCGTCACCATGGTCTCGCTGACTTTCTTCCCACTTCCATTCCTTAAATCATTTGGATATGCAGGTGTATCGGTTGTTGCGCTGGCAGTTGTTGGCGCAATCTTTGGACTTCCGCCAATCCTGGCGCTTGTTGGTCCAAAAATTGATAAGGGCGTTATCCGCAAGTCAGCAATTACTCCAAAAGAAGATGGACGTTGGGCAGAGACAGCTCGCATGGTGATGAAGCGTCCTGCTGCTGTTGTTCTTCTCGCTCTGATTGTTCTTGGAATTCTGGCAGCCCCTGTTCAAAATATTAAATTCGCACAAGGTGATTCACGCATGCTTCCGGCAAGTAATCCGGCAGCTATTGCTACCGCGCTTCAAGCAGAGCGATTCCCTGGGCAGACAGGTACTCCGATTGAGATTGTGATCTTTGATGGAGCAGATAAGAGTGCAGAGATTGCTCCTTATGCCGAAAAGATTGCAAAGGTCGCTGGAATTATTGCGGTAGCTCCACCGCAAACTATCGGCCAGGATGTTCGTCTCGTTGCATATCAATCAATGCTCCCAAGAACTCCTGAAGCCCAAGGCTTGATTCATACAATTCGCGATATCAAGGCGCCACAAGGCACATTGATTGGCGGAGTTGCCGCTGATTACACAGATTCACAAGATGGAATTTCATCCACACTTCCCTGGGCTCTCGGTTGGATTGCCTTAAGCGTTCTCGTTCTGATCTTTATCTTTACTGGCTCCATCATCTTGCCTATCAAGGCAGTACTTCTCAATGTGCTCTCACTTGCGGCAACTATGGGCGTACTTACCTGGGTATTCATTGATGGCCATCTGCAATGGTTGGTCGGCTCATTTACCGTAACTGGAACACTCGATACATCCATCGTCATCCTGATTGCAGTCGTTGTCTTTGGACTATCTATGGACTACGAGCTCTTCTTGTTATCTCGTATCCGCGAAGAACATTTAGCAGGTAGATCAAATGTGGAATCAGTTGCAACTGGTTTGCAACGTTCAGCGCGCATCATTACAGCTGCAGCAGTTCTTCTTGCAGTTGTTTTCGCTGCATTTATTACCAGTGGAGTCACATCGATCAAATCCATGGGATTCGGTGTTGCTCTTGCTGTGATTCTTGATGCAACAATCGTTCGCGCCCTCTTAGTACCTGCTCTGATGCGCCTCTTTGGGGAACGCAACTGGTGGGCACCTAAGTGGATGCAGCGATTTACCATTACTCACTAGTTCCCTTTAAACTCTGCGCATGGATCTCATCGCTTCCCTGCAATGTGCAGATCAGCCAGGCATCGTTCACGCGATGACTACTGCTGTACTTAATTGCGGTGGCAACATCATTGAGAACCAGCAGTTCACAGATCACACAACCAATACCTTTGTCATGCGGACCCGATTCGAAACATCACAAGGACTCGAATCTGCGCAGAAGAGCCTCAATGAAGGGCTCGGTAAGTTCTCGCCAGCGCTCCATATTCGCCCCACTGCTGAAAAGCCTCGCGCACTCGTTCTTGTTACTAAAGAGAGCCACTGCCTTCGCGACTTGATGTATCTGCTTGAACTTGGCGAACTTCCTATCGAAATTCCTTTAGTGATCTCTAACCGTGAAGAACTTAAGTCACTTGTTGAAGCTCATGGAATTCCATTCCTCTATCTTCCAGTGACATCAGCAAATAAAGCCGAACAAGAGAAAGTGATGCTGGCAAAGATTGCAGAGCTCAAGATTGATTTCGTAGTTCTCGCTCGCTACATGCAGATTCTCTCTTCAACTTTCTGCACTGCGATGCCTGGCAAAATTATTAACATTCACCACTCATTCTTACCTGGCTTTAAAGGCGCTAAGCCTTATCACCAAGCACATGATCGCGGCGTAAAGATCATTGGCGCAACTGCTCACTTTGTGACCGCAGATCTCGATGAAGGACCGATCATCGAACAAGATGTTGCGCACGTAAATCACTCAGCAACTCCAGAAGAGATGATTGCACTCGGCCGCGATATCGAACGTCGCGTTCTTGCACGTGCGGTAAAACTATATGCCGAAGATCGAATCTTTATCGTCGGTCATCGCACCGTTGTATTTGCCTGATTTTCACAGGTGTAAGAGCTCGCAACATCGGTAATCCCTGGCACCTTTGTCAGATTATCAATCACAAATGGTTGAAGTCCATATGTAATCTTCTTACTTGGGCTAATGCGGATCTTCAAAATTCCCGTAGTTCTATTCTCAAGCTGGCTTGAGTAGAAGATGAAATTACCCATCGAGTAAGCAATTAACTTATTTTCCTTCAGTTGTACCTCTTGCAGCGTGTGAGTGTGGCTTCCGACAATGATGTCAGCGCCCAGTGACTGCCATTTCTTAGCACTGGCTATCTCAGAACTGCGTGGGCAGAAGGACCCTTCTTCACCCCAGTGTGGGAGCACGATGACGATATCGCTGACTTTCCTGATGGCAGTTATCGCCTTTTCAGTTGAAACTGAGTCGTAGCCATTAGTAGTTCCAGCTTTATCTTTCGTTGCAATAGATAAAGGGCCGCCATTGACCTTGGCGATTCCTAATACACCAATCTTTAAGCCTTTCACTCTGTAGACCTGACCTTGATACGCGATATCTCGATTGACGCCACCACCTACATAAGAAATCTTTGCCTTATCTAGCGCGTTAAGAGTATCGAGGAAACCCTTTTCACCGAAATCATAACTGTGGTTATTGGCAATCGTGGCAACATTTAAACCAATCGATTTTAAGGTCTTCAGGAATGCAGAGTCAGTCTTAAAGTTATATTGCTTCTCTTCCTTCTTCACTTCATCAGTAATTGCTGTCTCTAGATTAAATATGTTGAGATCACCGTCAGCAAAATACTTCTTTAACGGAGCTAGCGACTCGCGCTTTATCGCACTTTCGCCATGAACATCGCCGACGATATTGATAACCACATCTGACGATTCTTTGACAGGTGAGGCTTCATTATTTTTAACGGAAGAACATGCAGAAAGTGTGATGAGTACACAGAGAAGAAGTACAACGCGTGATCTCATATCGGTAATCCTAAGTGAGTGTCCCCGGCGGGAGTTGAACCTGCGACCTACCGCTTAGGAGGCGGTTGCTCTATCCACTGAGCTACGGGGACGTGGCGCCTTCAACAGTGAAGATGCTTGGCAAAGGTTATCGGTACGGCTAGCCTTCCCTTAACGCGCTTATTTCGAAGCGTGTGTAACAAACTATGAGAGGCCACCCATGAAAGCGCTCGTTATCGGCGCAGGCGGAGTTGGCAGCGCAATCGCAAATATCGCATCACGTAGACCATTTATTACTTCGATGGTCATTGCAGATCGCAGTCTGTCACGCGCTCAAGCAGCCGTAACAAAGGTAAATGACCCACGATTCTCTGCGGAGGAGGTGGATGCCTCTGATGTGAACGATATTCGCGCTCTCATTCAAAAAGCTGCTCCCGATATTGTCGTGAACGCGGTAGATCCGCGTTTTGTGATGCCGATTTTTCTGGCATGCGAAGAAGAGAAAGTTAATTACATGGATATGGCAATGTCGCTCTCAAAGCCACATCCAAAAGATCCATTTAATAAGCCTGGAGTAAAACTTGGGGACGAACAATTCGCTCGTGCCGAAACCTGGAACAAGAACGGTAACTATGCAGTTGTCGGCATGGGTATCGAACCTGGCATGAGCGATGTCTTTGCGCGATATGCCGAAGATGAACTCTTCTCACGTATCGATTACTTAGCAGTGATGGATGGTTCGAACCTAACCGTCGATGGTTTTGATTTCGCTCCATCATTTTCAATCTGGACAACTATTGAAGAGTGTCTCAATCCCCCGTTGATTTGGAATGCAGATCGCGGTTGGTATACAACCGAACCATTTAGTGAACTTGAAATATTTGATTTCCCTGAAGGTATTGGGCCTGTTGAATGTGTCAACGTTGAACATGAAGAAGCTGTCTTGATTCCAATGAAGGTGAAGGCGAAGGAAGTGCGCTTTAAATATGGACTTGGTGCTCAATTTATTGAGACTCTCAAGACTATTCACACACTTGGCATGGATAAGAAAGAGAAGGTAAGGGTAGGAAATGTTGAGATTTCTCCGCGTGACCTACTTGCCTCAATCTTGCCCGACCCTGCAACTATCGGAAATCTGATGCATGGAAAGACATGCGCCGGAACGCTCGTTAAGGGTTTAGGTAAAGATGGAAAACCAAAGGCTGTCTATATCTATAACGTTGTTGATAACGAATGGTCGATGAAGAACTACGGTAATCAAGCGGTTGTGTGGCAGACCGCTATCAATCCGCTGATTGCTATGGAGCTCATCGCAAACGGCAGCTGGAAACCAGCAGGAATAGCTGGCCCTGAGTGGTTCCCAGCGCAACCCTTCCTTGATTTAATTGAGGAGTACGGATCTTCATGGCATATCCGCGAAGAAGATCCCAAGGGAATCGAGATCTAAATGGCTCAATGGGCGCTAGTAACAGGTGCTACTGCTGGAATCGGCGAAAGTTTTACTCGGTTACTGGCGTCTAAGGGTTATAACGTCGCACTCGTTGCGCGCGATGAAGCACGACTTCATGAGCGCGCAGCGGGGCTTCGTGAAAAGTATGGTGTGCAGACATTTGTATTGCCTGCAGATCTTTCGACAAATGCTGGTTGTCGCGCTGTAGAGGATTACATCAGCACATATGACATTGATGTGTTGATCAATAACGCTGGCTTTGGAATCAATAAAGCATTTAGCGCAAGTGAGTTAGATGCCGAACAGCAGATGTTTGATGTCTTGGTGCGCACTCCAATGCGATTAATGCATACAGTGATTCCAGGTATGAAGAAACGTAATTCCGGAATCATCATCAACGTCTCATCCGTTGCAAGCTTTATTGCAGGTGGTACCTACAGCGCATCAAAGTCATATCTGACCGTTCTCTCTGAATCACTCAATACTGAGCTTGCAATTAGCGGAGTAAAGGTTTCAGCGCTCTGTCCAGGATTTACTCGTACAGAATTTCACGAGCGAGGCCGCATGAAGATGGGCGGGCTACCGAAATTTATGTGGCTTAATTCAGATAAGTTAGTTGAGCAATCATGGATAGATGCTGTGGCAAATAAGCCAGTAAGCATTCCTGGCTGGCAATACAAACTCCTTGTCGCAGTTATCTCAACTGTGCCAAGAAAATTTGTACGCCAGATCGGAATGAATGTTCGAAAGAAGCAGCGTTAATTAATTATTAATTAACGGCCACGGCGGCTATTGCCACCACGGTATCCGCCAGATTTACCTGAACCACCACGACGGCTTCCGCCTGGACGTGAAGGAGCCTTGCGCTCCATTACAGGTGGTACGTAAGGCACACCTGATGGCTCTTGAGCGCCAGTAATGGTCATCAACTTCTGATCAAGTGGACGCACATCGTGGAACTTCGGTGTCACACCTGCGCGTGAGAGAAGGCCAGATACTGCGCGCTGATTCTTAGATGATGACAAGGTCACAACAGTTCCTGATTCGCCAGCGCGAGCTGTACGTCCTGAACGGTGTAGGTAATCCTTGTGATCTTGTGGAAGATCCACGTGAACAACGAGTGAGATTCCATCAACGTGGATTCCGCGTGCTGCAACATCTGTTGCAACGAGAGCTGAGTTCTCTTGTTCCTTAAAGAGTGCAAGTGTGCGGGTACGAACTGCTTGTGACTTTCCACCGTGCAACGCACCTACTGGAACACCTGCGTTAGCAAGCTTGTCAGCGAGACGATCTGCACCGCGTTGAGTCTTTACGAAGAGAATTGTCTTTCCGTTACGAGCTGCAATCTGCGATGTGATGTCATCTTTATCGCCAGGGTGCATCTGAAGAACGTGGTGCTCCATTGTGGAAACTGATGCACGGTCATTCTGCAATGAGTGAGTCTTTGGATTCTTGAGGTACTGACGAACGAGTGAATCAACACCGCGATCGAGAGTTGCTGAGAACAAGAGACGCTGTCCATCAAGACGTGCCTGATCAAGAATTTCCTTCACTACAGGAAGGAATCCCATATCTGCCATCTGATCAGCTTCATCAAGAACTGTGATTTGAAGTTGATCGAGCTGAACTTCATTCTTATTAAGAAGGTCAATCAAACGGCCAGGAGTTGCAACCAAGATTGCTGTCGCCTTACGCATTGCAGTGATCTGCTTTGCATATGGCATTCCGCCGGCGATAACTACTGATTCGTGGCCAACTGCACGTGCCAGTGGACGAAGAACTTCGTCGATTTGCTGCGCGAGTTCGCGAGTTGGGGTCAAGATAAGTGCCAGTGGCTTGTGAGGGCGCGCCACCTTATCTGAAATATTTGTAAGGAGTGCAAGGCTGAATGCAAGAGTCTTTCCTGAACCAGTCTGTCCACGGCCCAAGATGTCGTGACCTGCAAGAGCATCGGGAAGTGTGGCAATCTGGATTGGGAATGGATGAGTAATTCCTTGCGCATTGAGTGCATTTGCGAGCGCTGGTGCAATACCAAGGTCGCGGAATGATGTTGTTACTTCAGTGAGTGGCGTTGCTTCTACGAGATTCGCATCTGCAAGGTTGACTGAAATGTAATTATCGTCAGCGCCGAAATCGACCGCTGCCTTGTTATGAGTCTTTGAAGCGCGGAAATCATCGCGTGCATATGCAGGTGATTCATTACGTGAATCATTGCGACGATCGCGTGGTGGCTTTGCTGGTGTGCGTGGTGAATCTCCACGACGCTGCGCAGCTGACTGCGGTGCTGCAGGATTATATTTTTCGCGCTTCTGTGGAACGAAGTTTGGACGGCCGTCATCAGAGTGAGCGACCTTCGCCTTTACAGCTTCGCGACGAGTTGTTGGACGAACATCAGATTTCGCCGGGCGCTCTAAACGCTCTGGACGAAATGGTCGCTCTGCACGTTCGGTGCGATCTGCAATGAACTTGGCAGCGCGTGACTGTGGCTTCGTAGCTGGACGTTCGCCTGCTGGCTTGAAAGTTTTAGCAGCTGGCTTAAATGCCTTCTTTGGCTTTTCAAAGGTGCGCTCTTCGCGTGACTGCTTTGGATTGCCCTTGGGAGCACCTTCGATGTTCTTTGACTTAGAAGCTGTGCGCTCCTGGAAACGCTGTGCGCGTAGCTTTGAGCGATCTGCAAGACGTACTTCTTTCTTTGTACCTGTCTCGCGATCTGAATAGCGGGTGGTCTTAGCGGTTGTGCGTGCTGCAGTTGATGCTGCTTCCTTTACAGGAGCGCTTCGCTTTGCAGTTCCGCGAGCAGCTGGCTTTGCAACCACTGTCTTACGGGCTGCCTTCTGAGCTGATGTATGGCGGGGCTTACCTTTGGCAGCGCGACGAGCTTTTCCGGGCGCGGCAGTACGTGTTTGTAGAGACATGAAAATAGACACCAATCGAGACGACAAGCGCGTCTCGGTTAGATGGTCGGATTTGGTTTGAAACCAGCGCCATCAGGGTCTTGATAAGACTCGCAAGTAAGTGGCCATTCGGCGCACTTTGGGGGGAAGTACATCGATGCGGGATGCGTCGATGGGTTAATCATACAGGACTCAAGACAGTGCTAATTCACATGAAATTCAATAGCTATACCGCCCAGTTACGCGTAAAACGTGAGGACTGCTAGATACCATAGCGACATATCTAATGGAGGATTTACATGTTTCGCAAAGTTTCTATCACTCTCCTATCTGCAGTAATCGTCGCAAGCGGAATCTCTGCAGTCCCAGCGTCAGCTGCTGCAAAGATCAGCAACGGCGTTGCTTGCTCTAAGGTCAACGCGACAACATCAGTTTCTGGTTACAAGTACAAGTGCGCAAAGAACCCATTGGTAAAGAATTCAAAGCTCACTTGGTTATCTGCTGAGTGCCTTACTGCAGTCGGACAATTCCAGGCTGCAACAAAGGCTCAGGCAGATCTTGCCAATGTTGCAGATCAAACAGCAGCTCTCGATGCTGAATACGCAGCTGCATCTGCTGCTCTCGCAAGTACAACAGCTGCTCTCGATAAAGCTCGTGCGCAAGTAACGCAGTTCCAAGCAACAATGAATGCATCTACAAGCAATACAGATAAGCAGAAGCTCGCCGCCGCAATCTCAAAGCTGGCCAATGCCGTTCTTGTTCTCAGCGGATCAAAGACAAAGCTTGCAACACAGGTAAAGGATCTCGAAGCGAAGAAGGCACTTCTTCTCAGCGCTCCAGGACAGCTCAAGACCAATGCCGATGATGCAAAGGCTTCAGCAAATCTTCTATGTGCAAAGGGCTTCTAGTTCAAAAGAGTTTTTTCCAGCCCCGAAAGTAAGGCTTCCCCTATTTATAGGTGGGAGCCTTACTTATTTAATGACTAGGTGTACCGAGTATTTCGATGGACTCCACTCTGCCTCCTGATTGCACATATCGCCCTCAAAGCTTTCTTTCCTGAACGATCCGTACTTCTCGACCTCTTTCTCTATAACGCAATCTGGATCGTAGCCATCGCTGCGATTGCGCAATCTCCATTGAGTAACGATCCGGTTGCACTTGCTGCAGCATCACTTGCCATCGCCTTCTGGGGCTTTGGATCAATACTCAATAGCTATAGCGATTTCTATTCACTTCCCGAAGGTTCACAACTGCTGGCGCAGCTCAGCTACACCCTCTTCTATCCACTCGCTCTCATTGCGATTCCGCGATCGCTGGTGCGCGGGCGAAGACTCAATCCACTTGAGCTGCTTGATTCAGCAATCTTTGGTCTGGGAATCTCATCGATTGCTACGGCTCTCTTTCTCACCCGGGTATTTCCTCAATCACTTATCAACCTACAAAATCAATTCTTCTCACTCCTCTTTCCTATCTGTGATCTTTTGCTTCTGATCATTGCCTCCATTGCACTGGTCACACACCGACTTCAGATACGAGCAACACTTCTCTTCTTTGGAATTGCACTCTTCTCGATGTCAGATCTTCTCTACTTATGGCTTGCAGTCAATGGAAGTTACAGATTCGGACAGCTCACCGATGACGGATGGCTCATTGGAATCGTTCTGATTGCTTCTTCATTCTGGTTACCGCAGAGCAAGAGTGATTTTGATGTCGGAATCCATCCAGCATTCTTGGCGCTATCAATATTTATTAGCCCCACACTTCTTGCACTGATTGCACTTCGCCCCGGGATTTTTCCAATCTATGTTGTTGCACCAGCGATAGCCACTCTCTTTATGGCGCTCTTCCGGATGACCATTGTGATTAGGCAGGCAAAGAATTTAGGTGAGGAGAAAGTCCTTGCCCGCACCGATGACATCACAGGGCTTCCTAATCGTCGCCGTTTGATTGCAGAGCTCGCATCATTTTCCAAGACTGAAGGAGCGCTACTTCTACTAGATCTCGATGAATTTAAACCGGTCAATGACAACTATGGCCACGAGATAGGCAATGTTGTTCTGCAACAGGTTGCGCAACGCTTTACTCGCTCACTTCCTACGGGTTCCGTTCTTGCACGCCTCGGTGGAGATGAGTTTGGGGTATTAATCACCGGTAGTTATGAAGAGACGTTGGAAGCGGCCTATGCACTGCAGGCAACATGTAGCTATCCATTTTTGATTGAAGGGCACTCGATAAAGATTGGCGTCAGTATCGGCCATGTACATAACGATGGCGCTGGAGATTTATTGGAACGTGCAGACGCTGCGATGTATGAAGCTAAGAGGAGTGGCGTGGGGGTTGTTCAGGCTTATCAGCCTTGATCTCTTTCAGCCTTTCTAGAGATTCAATGCGCTCAACCGCGTGATCAACGATGCGTTCTGGGTATCCATGTGAATATCCGTCAAGGAATAACCATGGTTCGTGAATCTCTGCGGCACTCAAGTGAGCAAGCTCTGGAATATATTTACGGATGTAATCGCCGTTTTCATCGAAGCGACGACCTTGTTCGATGGGGTTAAAGACTCGGTAATACGGTGATGCATCCGTGCCGGTGCCTGCGGTCCACTGCCAACCATGGGCATTAGAAGCTGGGTCATAGTCAGTGAGGTGTTCGGCAAAGAATCGTTCACCTAACTGCCACTCGAGGTGAAGATCTTTTACTAAGAATGAGGCAACAACCATTCGAGTGCGGTTATGCATCCACCCTTCAACAACGAGTTGGCGCATTGCAGCATCGACAAATGGATAGCCGGTCTTGCCTTCACACCATGCGGTGAATTGTTTGCCAGGTTTGTCATAACGCATCTCTTTAAACTTCGGTGCGTAGTACTCGGTATCTGTATGAGGGTTGTTAAAGAGCACATCGGCATAGAACTCGCGCCACGCAATCTCTTTGCGGTAAGTATCGTGCGATTTACTTTCGCCCAAATTCGCGAGCAAAGTGCGTGGATGAATTTCGCCAAATTTGAGATAGCTGCTCATCTTTGAAGTGCCATCTATTCCTGCAAAGTTTCGGTTCTCGTCATAGCTGTCGAGGCCGTTCTTGGTAAATTCTTTGAAACGCTTGAGTGCAGCCGCTTCTCCTGCTTCGATGATTGTTGTGCCTTCTGGCACTGGAAAATCAGGAAATGCCCGGTACTTATCAGCTGGCTTTGGTGCCTTGATCTCTTTCGGAGTCTTTGCGGGTGCGCGCCAACCATGTGCACACCATGCTTTATAGAAAGGTGTGTAGACCTTGTACGGAGTTCCATCACTTGGCTTTACAACACGACCAGGGGCTACTGCGTAAGGACTTCCGGTGCGAATAAGCGGAATACCTGCCGCTTCAACACGGGCATCGCGTTCGGCGCCATAGCGTTCATACTCAGTCGAGATGTGCACTTCTTTTATATCGTAGAGAGCAATTAACTCTTTCAAGACTTCGACTTGATCGCCTTCAATAATTTGAAGTCGATTTCCTAACGATTCATCGAGTGCGCGCAGCGAATTGCTCATGTAAGCAAGGAGTTTGCTTCCTGCTTCGCTGATCTGCTGCTTATCGAGGATAAATACCGGAACAATTTCGTCGGCGCCTTCCATGGCAGCAACGAGCGCTGGATGATCACCGATTCGTAAGTCTCGACGGAACCAGACGATATTTCGCATGGTGCGAGACTACTTACTTACTTATGAAGTTGCTCGACAGAAGCATCCCAGCCCTTTACATCTTCAGGCTTGCGAGGAGCCTTTCCGACGTAGCGAGCTGATGGACGGATTAAGCGACCAGTGCGCTTCTGCTCGAGGATGTGTGCAGACCATCCGGCAGTACGTGCAGCGGTAAACATAGAAGTAAAGAGCGGCGCTGGAACTTCTGCGAAGTCCAAGATGATGGCAGCCCAGAATTCAACGTTAGTTTCAAGGACGCGATCTGGTTGACGCTCGTGGAGTTCCTTAAGCGCTGCCTTCTCGAGCGCTTCAGCAACTGCGTAACGTGGAGCGTTAAGTTCTTTCGCTGTGCGACGAAGTGTGCGTGCACGTGGGTCTTCAGCGCGGTAAACGCGGTGTCCAAATCCCATGAGACGTTCCTTGCGATCAAGAAGATCCTTCACATACTTTTCAGCATTACCGGTCTTCTCAACTTCTTCAATCATATGCAATACACGTGATGGCGCTCCACCGTGAAGTGGGCCTGACATCGCACCGATTGCACCTGAGAGTGCAGCACACACATCAGCACCAGTTGATGCGATAACGCGACCTGTAAATGTTGATGCATTCATTCCATGTTCTGCAGCAGATACGAAGTATGCATCGATTGCACGAACGTGAAGTGGATCTGGCTCTCCACGCCAACGAATCATCATGCGCTCTACAACTGTATGTGCCTTATCAACTTCTGATTCAGGAATCATCGGATTGAAAAGTCCACGAGCTGCCTGCGCTAAGTAAGAGAGAACCATGACTGAAGTACGAGCGAGGTTGCTGCGCGCTTCTTCATCTGAAATATCAAGGATTGGCTTAAAGCCCCAAGCTGGAGCAAGCATTGCAATCGCAGATTGAATATCTACGCGCACATCACCTGAGTGAACAGGGAGTGGGAATGGCTCAGCATTGGGAAGTCCTGGATTAAATTCATCATCGACAAGAAGTCCCCAGACGTTTCCGAATGAGACGCGACCTACGAGATCATCGATATCAACGCCGCGGTAACGCAGCGCGCTACCTTCTTTATCTGGCTCTGCAATCTGTGATTCGAATGCAATTACGCCTTCAAGACCTGGCTTGAAATCATCTGACACGGTGTTCTCCTCTTAAAGGTTCTGTAATCCTGGGGCAATTCTGCACCTCTCGCAGGGGTGCTTTCCACCAGATGCCATGGAGATGCACTCATAGCAAAAGTGAGGTTCGATACATCCATGAGCACAGATGAGCAAAAGGTGAACGGCCAGCTAGAACGTGATGCCATCCGCGCAATGCGCCGCTCCTATGGCGAGGTCGGCCTTGAATCGTTACCCAATGATCCCTTCGTCGCCTTCCACTCTTGGCTCGCTGAAGCAGCCGCCAATCCATTTATCGTCGAAGCTAATGCGATGGTGCTCTCCACTCTTGGAACTGATGAGAACGGTGCCGATGCAATCACAACGCGCACTGTCTTACTCAAAGATGTTTCGCAAGGCGGATTTACATTCTTTACCAATTACGGTTCTCGCAAAGGACAGGCAATTGAATTAAATACGCAGGTAACACTGCTCTTTCCTTGGTATGCAATGGAGCGACAAGTTTCGATTAGCGGATTTGCCGAAAAGATTTCACATGAAGAATCCGATGATTACTTTGCAACCCGACCTTGGTCATCACAAATTGGTGCCTGGGCATCTGCACAATCTGCTCCTCTTGCTTCTCGCGAAGAACTGGAACAACGATTCAAGGGCGCGCAAGAGAAGTGGCCTGAAGGAACAACTGTTCCGCGGCCTCCACACTGGGGCGGATATCGTGTGACGCCGGTCAACATTGAATTCTGGCAGGGCCGTTACTCGCGCCTCCACGATCGCTTGCGCTATGAGCGACCTAACGCAACAACCAATTGGGAAGTACATAGGTACTACCCGTAGTCTTGCCCCATGAGCGCAGACATTCAGATTCCAGATAATCTCAAGCCAAAAGATGGTCGTTTTGGTTGTGGACCATCAAAGATTCGCCCCGAAGCACTTGCGGCGTTAACTGCTCCTGGAAGCAATTACATTCTTGGAACATCACACCGACAGAAGCCAGTGAAGAACGTTGTTAAGAGCGTTCGCGAAGGTCTTGCCTCACTCTTCTCATTGCCTGAAGGTTATGAAGTAATCCTCGGCAACGGTGGATCAACAGCGTTCTGGGATATCGCAACATTTGGTCTCATTGAAGATCGTTCACAGCACTTAGTTTTCGGCGAATTCTCATCGAAGTTTGCAAGCGCAGCAAAGGAAGCGCCATTCCTTGGCGAGCCAACAGTTATTAAATCTGAGCCAGGCACACACCCAACAGCTGTCGCTGAAGCAGGTATCGATGTCTATGCACTCACACATAACGAAACTTCAACCGGCGTTGCTATGCCAATCAAGCGTCCGGCAGGAACTGATGGCGCACTTGTACTCGTTGATGCCACATCTGCAGCAGGCGGACTTGAGGTAGATGCAAAAGAATTCGATACCTATTACTTCGCACCACAGAAGTCTTTTGCATCAGATGGTGGATTGTGGCTTGCGCTTATGAGCCCAGCTGCCATCGCACGCGCAGAGAAAATCAAGGCATCAGGTCGTTGGATCCCTGCATTCTTCGATCTTGGAACTGCAATTGAAAATTCACGACTTGATCAGACTTACAACACACCAGCGCTCGTTACCTTGATGTTGCTCGACGAGCAGATTAAGTGGATGAACAGCAACGGTGGACTTAAGTTCGCTGCAGGCCGTAGCGCAGATTCAGCATCACGCCTCTATGGATGGGCTGAGAAGACAAGCTACACAACTCCATTTGTTGTTGATCCTGCACAGCGTTCCAAAGTTGTCGGAACAATTAACTTCGACGATGCAATTGATGCAACCAAGGTTGCAGCGGCGCTTCGTGCCAATGGAATTGTGGATACAGAGCCATACCGCAAGCTCGGTAAGAACCAGCTTCGCATCGGTATGTTCCCTGCAATCGACCCAGCTGATATCGATGCGCTGACTGCATCTATCGACTTCGTCGTTTCCAAGCTCTAATGCCGCACCTCATCAAACGCGATAGATACTTCTGGACAATCGCTTTACAGACGGTTGTCGTTAATATCTTTCTTGGTGGCTTCGGTCCTTCGCAGCCATTGTTGCGCGCAGATCAGGGCACATCACTAACAATTGCCGGCCTTCATGGAACTGCGATGGGAATCGCCTCTATTCTCGCAGGGTTTGCCAATCCTCATCTTGTCCACCGCTTCGGGCGTGGAAAGACCGGGTGGATCGGCATCGGAGTCTTCTCCGTCGGTCTCATTATCTTTGTATCAGCCTCTGCCGTGCCAGTGACAATCACCGCAGCGCTTATTACCGGTATCGGAATTTCAACGGTCATCAATAACTTTGTGACATCACTCAACGCGCACTATGACAAACGCATTGCATCCGTAGCCATCATGCAGGCCAATGCAATTGCATCAGCGGGATATGTCGTAGGAACTTTGATCGTGGGAACTATTGCCAACGTTTATCGCGACTATTGGCGCTTTGGAATGCTGCTCGCGCTCCCGCTTGCCGCATTTCTCTACTTTGGCTTTCGCGATAAAAGCCCCGAGGAACACGTTCCAAGCGAACATGGACCACAAGGCGGAAAACTCTCTATCAAGTTCTGGATTGCTTGGTTTGGCTTCGTTGCCATTATTTCCAGTGAATTTGCTACATCGTTCTGGGCAGCAGCACTTGTTATCGATCGCACCAATTCCACTCCTGCGATTTCAACGCTTGTCATTGCAGCGCTCGGCACAGGTATGGGTCTTGGTCGTTGGTTCTGGGGTCGCATCTTGAAGCGTTGGCACCCTGATCAACAACTCATCATCATTATCGGTGTGCAATTTATTGGCTTCGGAGTTCTCTGGTTCTCACATAACTTGCTGCTCAGCTTCATCGCACTACTTGCTGCAGGCCTTGGTATCTCGAGCCAATTCGCACTCGGTTCACTGCGCATGATTGGCTTAAGTGAGCACCGCCCTGATTTAGCTATCGGTAAGGCATCTCTTGGCGCAGGTATCGCTATTGGTGGAGCACCATTCTTGCTCGGCGTATTAGGCGATGCTTTCGGTATTTCACGTGCATACATCATGGTTCCAGTGTTGATTCTTATTGCTTATCTGACAGTGCAGTTTGTACCTTCACATGTGGAGGAAGAGATTGAGCTTTAAGAGCCGCAGACTAATTACAGCCCTGACTCTTATCGGGCTTGTGTTGATTATCCTTTTAGGACGCTAGAGACACGTAAATCATCTGGGCGTTCCACTTTATCGTTGAAGAAAATCCAAATAAGCACGCACATTAATAATGAGAAGCCACCGCAGATGGCGATAGTTTCGCGAGTTCCGATGGCTTCAGTGAGATAACCAATCAACATCGAACCTAGTGGTGTTCCACCCGTAAATACCAAGAGATAAATTCCCATAACGCGGCCGCGCACTGCCGGATCGCTATTGACCTGCACATAGGAGTTAGCGCTTATCAACATCGTCAGCGCTGAGATTCCGCAGATAGGTAACCAGAATGAGTACCAGGTATAGGTCGGCATCACCGATAGAACGATGACAACTATGGAGAACCACACACCTAACTTAATAACGAGCTTTGCACTTCTAAAACGCTCAAGACGCGCACTAATTAACGCGCCACTCAATGAACCCACTGCGATAAATGTTCCAAGTAGCCCATATGAAGCTGGGCCTTTGCCGAACTCCTTTGTCGCCATCAGCGCATTGAAGATCTGGAAGTTGAGTCCAAAGGTTGCAGCAAAGAAGACAAGTGCCATCACGACATACAAATCAGGGCGAGCCTTTGCATAACGCAGCCCCTCGCGGATAGTTCCGAGAGTCTCTTCCTTCTTCTGAATAAAGAAATCTGCTGGGCGCATAAAGAGCAGCGAGAGAATCACGAAGAGATAGGTGGTCGCATTGATAAGAAAGGAAGGCCCGGTACTAAAGCGCGCAATCAGAAAACCAGATAAAGCAGGACCCACAAGACGCCCGGCATTGAAATTCGCTGAGTTGAGGCTGACCGCATTTGCGACATCAGAGTGGCCCACGATTTCTGCGGTAAAGCTCTGGCGAATCGGTGCATCGAGCGCTGATGAAACACCCAATACGGCTGCGCACACAAATACATGCCAGAGTTGAATAACGTGAGTAACAACCAGAATTCCGAGCGCATAACAGGCAATAGCTGCGACGATATTTGTACCAATCAATAGCTTTCGCTTATCGATGCGATCTGCCATCGCTCCACCTTGCAAACTAAAGAGCAGTACAGGTGCGAATTGAATTGCAGTCACGAGACCGAGATAGAAACCATTGTTATTGGTGAGTTCGAGAACTAACCAATCTTGTGCAACGCGCTGCGCCCAGGTTCCGATATTGGACATCGCGTTGGCTGGAAAGAGGATGCGGAAATTGCGGTGGCGAAACGAGCGCCAGTTTCCGTTCTCATCAACCTTAATTCGCATTACTCTTCTCTTATGTCATCGAACAACCAAGGCTCCAACATCAAAGCTGTTGTAACTCTAATCGCTATCGGCACTATCTGCTGGCTTGCAGCAGGAGTCGTTGCGATTGCAGCAGGAGCTGAATCCAAGATTATTTGGACATGCGTAGTAGGAGCCGCAATGGGTGCAATGGGTATTCGTTACTCAATACGACGTTCTCGTCGTACAGGTATCTAAAGAACGCTTACGCTTCGAGCTGAGAAGCGATTCCGCGCAATACGCGGCCAAGACGTTCAGCTTCAGTACCTGATGGATGGCGTCCTTGACGAAGGCCATTTCCCACGCGATCTAAGATCTTGATTGTGTCTTCAATCATCGCAGCAAGATCATCATTGTTAACGCGTGAATTTTCTGCAAGAGAGACCGGTGCATCAACGATATGCACTGACATTGCTTGTGGTCCCTTACGTGAATCGATCACTGAGAACTCAAGCTTGGTGCCTGGCTTTACTGTTGCAACGCCTTCAGGGAGTGCAGATGAAGCGAGATAAACATCTTCGCCTTCATCGGATGCAATGAAGCCAAAACCTTTTTCAAGGGAAAACCATTTAACTTTTCCTGTAGGCATTGCACTTACTCCTTAAATTTGCGGTACTCGTTTAGTGATGCGAGCCGGGGGGATTCGGACAGGGGGCTAATTTATCGCACTTAGCGAAGGGCTTGCTACTGGGTTTTACGCGTGAACAGGCTTAGAGCGTGGCTTCGCTATGCGCACCGCAGCCGTGGTCGACTGAAACGACGCGTGCATCATCGGGTGCGATCGCATTAGCGCAGACACCGAATGATGATCGAAGTGAACCTGCAATAGGGATAAAGAATCCGCATGATGCGCATGGCTTTGGTGCACCTTGTGCAAGCGGAGTATTAGGTCCACGATCACCTGTGTACCAACGCTTACTTGCTTGATCGCGACCTTCGATAGATAAAACACGTGGACGCATCAAACCAAGATCAAATACTTCTGTTGCATCGAGGCCTTCATCTTGCACAAGTGCATTCACACCAGGAACAAGGCGAGTATCTTCGAGAACGCTTGGAACAATGACACCTGGCTGAATATCTTCAGGAAGGATACGTTCCATATAAGGAATGTGATCTGGTGCCAAAAGTGAATCTGGGCCAGGAAGAACTACGAGATCGCAGATTGTTGGAGTTGCATCTTCATCAACCTTTGCAACGGTGACACACCAACGCCATCCGCGGTAACCGGCGATATCTGCAACGAATAAATATGTCGCTACGCGATTTTCATCATCGTATTCAACTGAGACAAAGTCGCCAACCTGTGTTGCAAATTCTGCTTCTGCCAATGCGGCATCGCGAGCGATTTGCTGTGCGTCAAATGTCTTCATGTTCTAATCGTAAAGCAGAAGGCCCCCGAGACGTTAATCTCGAGGGCCTTCGTAAGTATTTACGCGGGACTTTAGAAGTCCATGTCTCCGCCACCCTGTGGCATTGGGTTAGCTGACTTTGGTTCTGGCTTATCTGTAATCACTGCCTCTGTTGTAATAAAGAGTGCTGCGATTGATGCTGCATTCTGAAGTGCAGAACGTGTGACCTTAGCTGGATCGATGATGCCAGCCTTAATCATGTCTACATATTCACCAGTTGCCGCGTTGAGACCGAAACCTGCTTCGAGGTTACGAACCTTCTCAACGATAACTCCGCCTTCAAGTCCTGCGTTAACCGCAATCTGCTTGAGTGGAGCTTCGATTGAAAGTTCGACGATCTTTGCACCAGTAGCTTCATCGCCTTCAAGCTTGAGCTTCTTAAATGCTGCGGTTGCTGCCTGAAGAAGTGCAACGCCACCACCGGCGACGATTCCTTCTTCTACTGCAGCCTTTGCGTTACGAACAGCATCTTCGATGCGGTGCTTGCGCTCCTTGAGTTCAACTTCTGTTGCAGCTCCTGCCTTGATGACAGCAACTCCGCCAGCGAGCTTTGCTAGGCGCTCCTGAAGCTTTTCCTTGTCGTAATCTGAATCTGAGTTTTCGATTTCGGTACGGATCTGAGTAACGCGGCCCTTGAGCTGTGCCTCATCTCCAAGACCTTCGATGATGGTTGTTTCATCCTTAGAGATAACAACCTTTCGAGCGCGACCTAAAAGTTCAAGGCCTGCTGTTTCAAGCTTGAGACCAACTTCGTCAGAGATCACTGTTGCACCTGTAAGGATTGCAATGTCCTGAAGCATCGCCTTACGACGATCACCGAAGCCAGGCGCCTTCACAGCCGCTGACTTAAATGTTCCCTTGATCTTGTTAACAACGAGAGTCGCAAGTGCTTCGCCTTCAATATCTTCAGCGAGGATTGCAAGTGGCTTACCTGATTGCATGACCTTCTCAAGTACAGGTACGAGCTCCTTGATATTTCCAATCTTGTTGCTGGTGATCAAGATGTAAGCATCTTCAAGAACTGCTTCCATGCGATCTGTATCTGTTACGAAATATGGTGAGACATAACCCTTATCGAAGCGCATACCTTCGGTGAGTTCGAGTTCGAGTCCAAAAGTATTTGACTCTTCAACAGTGATAACGCCTTCTTTACCGACCTTATCCATCGCTTCTGCGATCATCTGGCCGATTGTTGAATCAGCTGCAGAGATTGATGCAGTTGCTGCGATCTGTTCCTTTGAATCAACGCTCTTTGACATCGCACCGAGCTCGGTCACGATGGCAGCTACTGCCTTCTCGATTCCGCGCTTGAGCGCCATTGGGTTTGATCCT
This sequence comes from Actinobacteria bacterium IMCC25003, assembly GCA_002284855.1. GTDB lineage: Bacteria > Actinomycetota > Actinomycetes > Nanopelagicales > Nanopelagicaceae > Planktophila. Next base: position 116,625 of record CP015603.1, read on the forward strand.
GCTGCTACGTTGCGAAGACCTTCGCGAACGAGCGCCTGAGCTAGAACAGTTGCAGTTGTTGTTCCGTCGCCTGCGACATCATCTGTCTTCTTAGCAACTTCCTTAACGAGCTCTGCGCCGATCTTCTCCCAAGGATCATCAAGTTCAATTTCCTTAGCGATAGAGACGCCATCGTTGGTAATAGTTGGTGCGCCCCACTTCTTTTCAAGTACGACGTTACGTCCGCGAGGCCCAAGGGTTACCTTGACTGCATCAGCGAGTACGTTCATTCCGCGCTCTAGACCGCGGCGGGCTTCTTCATTAAAGGCAATCATCTTTGCCATAGTTGTTAGCTCCTATGTATCTGTTGAACTGGGCCGATGGGGTGGTTATCACTCTCGGCCTGTGAGTGCTAACGCCAAATCTAGACGGGTTTATTCCAAGGGGCAAAACGAAAGGGTGGTTTGGGGCTTTAGCGGGCGGTACGAGCGGCCATGCGGGCTTCACGCAGGCGGCGAAGGCGCTTTACCAGCATCGGAGAGGCCTCGAGGGCATCGTCACGATCGATGAGGTCGTTGAGCAGTTGGTAGTAGCGAGGAGCGGTGAGGTCGAAGAGGTCTTTGATTGCAGTCTCTTTCGCACCAGCAAAGCGCCACCAATTACGTTCGAAGTCGAGGATACGAGTTTCGAGGTCGGTCAAGGTCGAACCTGATGTTTCTGGGTTCTCGAGCGCTGACATGTCTCCAATCTTAGATTGGAGTTATGCGAAAGTGTGGGATTTCCGCTCACTCATGATTTACGTGCAGCTTTGACGATATTGCGCAGCATCGTCGGAAAGATAAAGAAGTGGAAAGGTGAGACGAGATACCAATAAATCTGGCCACCTAATCCGCGTGGTTCAAAGAGCGCATCTTGTGTGACAACGGTCTTTCCATCTTTCTCTTCCAGATGAAATTCCAGCCACGCCTTTCCAGGCAGAATCATTTCGGCATAGAGGCGTAAATGTTTTCCATTCTCGAGCCCTTCAACGCGCCAGAAATCAACGCTGTCACCAATACGTAGATGAACTGGATCGCGACGGCCGCGACGTAAACCAACTCCACCCACAATGCGGTCGAGAAGTCCGCGCAAGTACCAGAGCCAATCGGAGCCAAACCATCCGCGGGCGCCGCCAATTCCTTCGATCTGCTCCCAAATTTTTTCACGTGCAACATTTGTCGTAATTTCGCGATGATCTTTTAGAGTTAACTCGCCCGCCCAATCAGGATCGCTCTGTGCCTTCTGCCATGGCGCAGTTGGGAATGCCGCATCAGACCAGCGTGTATCAACGTGATTTTCAGCGGTGCGAGTGAGAGCTAGTTGAATTGCTTGCGAAACGGTGAGGAGTCCCTCTGATGGAAGCGGAATTAATTCAGTGATGCTCTTACGTGGATCAACGACAACTTCGCTAATAAGGGATTCAACCAATGGGCGTGCAAGTGAGGTTGGCACAGGGGTGACGAAGCCAATCCATAAACTTGAAAGCTTTGGAGTAAGTACCGGCACTTCAATAATCTTGCGTCTGCGCAGACCAGATATCTCTGCAAATTTCTGCATCATCGCCGCATAAGTAACAACTTCAGGACCGCCGATATCGTAGATATGGTTTATCGGCTTAGTTAAAACTGCAGCGCTACGTAAGTAGTACAGCACATCGCGAATTGCGATCGGTTGTGTACGGTTGGAAACCCACTTCGGTGTCGTCATAATCGGCAGGCGGTGAGTGAGATGGCGCAACATCTCGAATGATGCCGAACCTGATCCGATGATGATGCCGGCACGAAGTTCAAGAACTGGCACAGAAGTTGATGCCAACTGCGTTCCGGTATTCATACGAGAAGTGAGATGGCGACTTCGATTCTCATCGTTAGCAATTCCACCTAAGTAAATAATCTGCTGCACGCGCTGACGTTCTGCCGCTTCGGCGAAACCCTTTGCCATTGCAGATTCAATGTGGCCAAAATCGGTAGCGACATTAATTGAGTGCAGCAAGTAATAAGCAGTGTGAACACCAGCGAGCGCGCGATCGAGATCTTCTGCGTTGCTGGCATTGCCTTCGATAATTTCAACAGAGTTTGCCCAGCTCTGACCTTGAATCTTCTTGGCATCGCGTACAAGTACGCGCACCTTCTTGCCCTCTGCTTGTAAATCACGAACTAAACGGCCGCCGACATATCCCGATGCACCGGTAACGAGGTACAAGCGAGGCTGATTCTGCGTATCCATGTAAGTCAGCCTAGACTTACGGCATGCCTTCTTCTACTCGACCTCGCGTTGTCATTCTCGGAGCCGGGTTCGGTGGGCTCCATGCCGCTAAGGCGCTTGCGAAGAAGGCCGATGTCACCGTAGTTGACCGCCATAACTTCCAGACTTTCCTACCTCTCCTCTATCAGGTATCCACTGCCGGCCTTGCCGCCGATCACGTTGTTCACCCAGTGCGCGGAGCTCTGCGCGATACTGGAATCAAATTCCGTATGGGTTCACCAATCTCTGTCGACCATAAGAACAAATCAGTAAAGCTTGATTCATCTGAAGTTCTCGAATTCGATCACTTAGTCGTTGCACTTGGTTCATCCACTGCTGACTTCGGTGTCCCCGGAGTTACAGAACATGGCCTTGGAATGAAGAGCGTTCATGAAGCTTTGATGATTCGCGCTGAAGTCATGCGCCGCTTTGAAGATTTGGCTCGCTTTGAAGATGACACTCGACTATCAATCGCGGTTGTGGGCGGTGGCCCTACAGGCGTTGAGATGGCTGGTGCACTCGCTGAATTGAAGCGCGGCCCACTGAAGAACGACTTGGCTCATGCTGCTGACCATATCGATGTCTATCTCATCGAAGCAGGGCCTCGTATCTTGCCGATGTTCAGCGAAAAGTTATCAGATCGAGCAGAGAGCGATCTTCATAAGTTGGGCGTCTTTGTGAAGACCAACACTTCAGTGCGCGAAATCCAATCTCGCAAAATTATTATTAAAGATGGCGAGCCAATTCCTGCAGAGGTAACAATTTGGGCAGCTGGAGTTAAGGGCGAACCAACAGCAGGACTTCTGAACCTTCCTATTGCTGGTTCACGCATTGATACCGACGAAAACTTAGAAGTTAACCACTACCCAAATATCTGGGCAATCGGTGATATCAACGGCACCAAAGATAAAGATGGACGCTTCTATCCGATGGTTGCACCGGTTGCGATGCAGCAAGGTAAGTGGGTCGCTAAGCAGATTTTGCGTAAATCAGCGGGCGAAAAACTTATTCCATTTAAATATCGCGATAAAGGTTCGATGGCCACCATTGGTCGCCATAAAGCAGTTGTACAAGTTGGAAAGTTCACTATGTCCGGGCCGCTTGCTTGGTATGCCTGGTTGTGGCTTCACTTGTTCTATCTCTTGGGTGGCCGCAACAAGATTGGAACGATGGCCGACTGGACCTGGAACTATCTGACTTTCGATCGCGGCAATCGCCACATCATGGACACCATTTAACAATGGCGCAGTATCTCGACGTTGATGGCCATCAGGTCTATTGCTACGAATGGGATAACAACGGTGAAGCAGTCGTATTGCTTCACGGAGGTCTAAGCCAAACGGCTCATTGGGCAGATCAGATCGTCCCGTCGCTTGAGGATTACCACGTATATGCCTACGACCGTTCTTCACATGGCTTAACCGCGTATCGCGAAGAGAGCATCAACTTCAAATACCAAGTACGCGAAGCAATCGCATATCTAGAAACTGTCGTAAAAGAACCAGCGCACATCATTGGTTGGAGCGATGGCGGAATCATCGGACTCTTTCTCGCGATTCAAAGACCAGATCTTGTTAAATCGCTCGTTTCAATCGCAGCAAATTTCCACTTCTCTGGCACAGTCCCTGAATTTGAAATGAATCCGATCTCTGATGAAGATCGCAATGAATATGCAGAATATTCTCCAGATACCCCTGAAACTCTCGATCGCATCCATGCCCATTTCCATGAAATGTGGAAGAACGAACCAAATATTCCAATTGCAGATATCGAGAAAATTCAGTGCCCTGTACTTGTTATGGCTGGTGATGACGATGTAATTCAACACGAGCACACCCTTGAACTATTTAGAGCTCTGCCGCTTGGTCAGTTAGCAATCGTGCCTGGCACTTCTCACATATTGCCGAAAGAGAAGCCAGGACTCGTGAATTTGATGATTACTGAGTTTCTTGAGGATTTGAGTTATCCGGTTACCAAAATGCCTATCCGGCGTAAAAACCCAACGGAATAATTAACCTTCAAAAGGTTCGATGGTTCCTGTCTTTACATCATAGATAGCGCCCGCAACGACAACACCTTCGCGTAGCAGTGGGTAAGAACGAATGCGATTGAGGTCAGTTGCCAGCGCAGCTCTTTGATCGCGTGTGGTGCGAAATTCTAAGCTTGAGGTATTTACTCCATATTGCTCATCAATAATTTTATGGAAATCGGCTTCATCGTTCTCAGCCATCTTGCAATCAGTATGTGGCATCACCAAGATGCGATTGACGTTGAGCAGATAGGTGGCAAGAACCAAGGTACGCAATACATCTTCAGTCACACGTGCTCCGGCATTACGCAGAATTTTGGCATCTCCGGAACGCATGCCAACCACAGAGAGCGGATTGATGCGTGAATCCATGCAGGTAACGATTGCTAGACCGCGAGCAGCAGAGCCTGTGAGTTCGGAGTACTTGAATGTCTTTTGATATTCGGCATTGGCCGCTAAGAGATCATCAAATGATTCGTGAGGAAAAGAGTTCTCTGTCATTGGTAACTCCTTTCATAATCTCGGAGTAATACTTGAGCCCCCCATCCGGATTGAACGGATGACCTGCTCATTACAAGTGAGCTGCTCTACCACTGAGCTAGGGAGGCGTACTGCGGGCGTAATTATGGCAGTTATTGGCAGATTGTAAAAATCCACCTTTTTATACCTATAAATATGGATAAATGAGAGGATTCACGCCATGTTGCCTAACTACTGGATGAGCCCTGAGACCAATTCAATCAACCGCCTCGGCATGCTCAATATCGAGCACTTCGAAACACTTTCGCTCGACGGAACATGGCGCTTCCAGTTATTAAGTTCACCTACTGATGATTCTCGTAAGCGCTGGACCAGTATTCCGGTTCCAGGTTTATGGACGATGCAACCAACCAGTGATGAATTCTTTGATAAGCCGCACTACACCAACACACAGATGCCGTGGGATCACGTTGCACCTGAAGTTCCTGAACATAATCCAACTGGAGTCTACGAACGCGACTTCCATATTCCTGCGTCGTGGGAAGGTAAGCGCATCGTCTTGCACCTCGGTGGATATGAATCCGTTGCACTCATTACAGTCAACGGCATCGAAGCGGGCCTCACAAAAGATTCACGCCTGGCAGCCGAATTTGATATCACAGGTCTTATCAAGCGCGGCAAGAATAATCTTGAAATCAAAGTCACTAAGTGGTCTGATGCCACCTATATCGAAGATCAAGATCAGTGGTGGCACGGTGGAATCACTCGTTCAGTAAAGCTCTATGCAACTGAACGTGTATTTATCGAAAGATTTGCAACCACTGCTGGACTTAAGAGCGATGGCACAACCGGAACTCTCAAGATTGATGCCGTCATCGGTTCTATCGGCGGTAAGAGCGTTGATGGTTACACCTTGCGCACATCTATTGAAGAACTTCCTAAGACGAAGTCAGCACAACTTTCGCAGACATATCAAGATCACAAGACTCCACTGTGGACAGAGATGACACCTGAACTTCGCGAGGCAGATCGCAAGTTCTTCGCCGGCGAATACTGGCGCGGAGATATCCCAGAGTCGGCAAAAGCCAGCCGCCTCAAGCTCAAATCACCATGGCCAGGTCATGTTGTCCTTGAGACTGAGATTCCTAAGGTTGCTGCCTGGTCTGCTGAAACCCCCAATCTATACACACTTCGCATCGAATTGGTCAGCCCTTCGGGCACCGTCATTGAGGTCTCACAACAACGCGTTGGTTTCCGCTCTGTTGTTATCAAGGGCCGTGAACTCTTGGTCAACGGAAAACTCATTTATATCTACGGCGTCAACCGCCACGACTTCAACCGCCTGACAGGTCGCGTACTTACTCGCGACGATATGCGCCAAGATTTACTCGAGATGAAGCGTTGGAACTTCAACGCTGTGCGCACATCACATTATCCAAATGATCCAGCTTTCTACGATCTCTGCGATGAACTTGGTTTCTACGTCATCGATGAAGCAAATATTGAATCACATGCTTTCTACGATTCGATTTCTAATGATCCACGTTATGCATCAGCATTTGTTGAGCGCGTAGGTCGTATGGTGCAGCGCGATATGCACCACCCATCTGTCATCTTCTGGTCACTCGGAAATGAATCAGGTCGCGGCAAGAACCATGAAGCTGCTGCCGCATTTGCTCGCGCACTAGATCCATCACGTCCACTGCATTACGAAGGTGGCATCAACGGCGATTGGCGCGGTGGACATTCACTCACCGATGTCGTCAGCCCAATGTATCCATCAATCAAAGCGATTCTTTCTTATGCAAAATCAGGTAAGCAAGATCGTCCATTGATTATGTGCGAGTACTCGCACGCTATGGGTAACTCCAACGGAACTCTTAAAGAGTATTGGGATGCAATCCATTCAACACCTGGACTACAGGGTGGATTTATCTGGGAGTTCTGGGATCACGGAATCGAACAAACTCTTCCTGATGGCACAAAGCGTTCTGCCTACGGCGGAGACTTTGGCGAAACTCGCCACGATGGAAACTTTGTCTGCGATGGTATGGTCTTCCCTGACCGCACTCCAAAGCCCGCAATGCATGAGATGAAGGCAATCGCCGCACCTGTTGTTATCTCAACAGCCAAGGCAGCTTCTGGTTCCTTTACCGTCACCAACCGCCAATACTTCAAGGATGTAGCTGATTTTGAGCTCTTCTGGAGCATCAACCGCAACGGTGAAGTCATCGATAGCGGCAAAGTGGCCTTGCCAAAGATCGCCCCACAGAAGAGTGCAAAGATTGCAATCAAGTCGAAGTCGCTCTTAAAGCCCGATGCTGCTGGCGAACGATTCATTAACTTCAGCATCGTGCGCAAGAACCGCACCGATTGGGCACCTGCCGGACATGAAGTCGGTTGGAACCAATTCGCACTTCCTTCACGTAAGGAAACTATTCCAGCAGCAAAGACGAGCGATCTCTTTGACTTCGCCGTCGATGAAGCTGGCGAAATCCAGATTCCATTTGCAACACTCTCTCCCGTTCCTTCACTCTGGCGCGCACCTACCGATAACGATCGCATCGGTCGCTTCACACTCAAGTGGGAGCAGTACGGAGTCCGCGAACTCACTCGCACTGATTGCACCATCACTGAAGGCCTTAAGTCATACAAGGTTGTCAGCGAATGGCAGACAAGTACCGGCTACAAGGTCAAGCAAGTTCAACTAGTCTCTCCTGTTAAGGATGGCTACTCAGTGAAAGAGACAATCACTGTTCCGAAGCAATTTGAAGATTTAGCTCGCGTCGGTATCAACTTCGAGATTGATGGCTCTTTAAGCAACTACACCTACTTCGGTATCGGTTCACATGAGAATTATCCTGATCGCAAGATTGGTCGCGTTCATAAGTGGGTCTCAACTGTTGCACAACAATATGTTCCTTACGTTCGCCCACAAGAAAATGGTGGACATGCGGGGGTTCGTTGGTTTGAACTTACCGATAGCCAAGGAAACGGTGTTCGTATCGACCTCGATAAGCCACGTCAGGTATCTGTAAATCCGTTTAGAGCAGAACAACTTGCCGATGCAACACACGATGTTGAGTTAGTTCCAACAGGAAACACCATTGTTCATATCGATGTTGCTCATCGCGGCGTTGGAACAGCGTCCTGTGGTCCAGATACCTTGCCTGGATACCTAGTATCTGGCGGTACTTATAGCTTCAGCTGGACAGTTCGCTCTATTTAACGAAGAGGCCACTTCACTGGCGTTGGGTATTTAGCACTGCGCCCATCACCAGATGATTTGCCCTGAATACGTCGCAGGATCCAAGGAAGTGCAAAGACGAAGAACCATGCAACGGTAACGCCCTTTTCAATAATCCATGGCGTCTTCTTTGCAGGTGGCAACGGTGTACGCCATGCAGGATCAAAGGGAAGTCCCAACTTCTCAAGTACTGCATTAGCGCATCGCTTATGACCTTCGGCATTCAAGTGCAGACGATCGAATGCCAAGAAGCGACGGTCACTAAAGAATGCCTCTTGGTTTGCATCAACAACAATTGCCCCAACTTCAGCACCCACTTCACGGACAGCTGTGTTGAATTGGGAGAAACGCTTCTCCCAGATTTCAGAACCTTTTCCTTTATTGCCAGTTTTTTCTAAAACAGTAAAGAGCATCACCGTTGCACCAGAATCGGCAATCGCTCTGACAGTTGCTTTGTAGAGTTCATTGACAACATCAGCTTGGAATCCCGGACGTAGTGCATCGTTGGCACCAGCATGAAATGAAACCAAAGTATCGCGTCCTGTCACGTATTTCAGAGCAACTGGAACTTGATCTTCTACAACTTGCCTTATCAACTTTCCACGAATTGCAAGATTTACATAAGTGAAATCTGGATTTGCTTGCGCCATCACATCAGCGACGCGATCTGCCCATCCGCGGTAATTACCATCGATGATTTCATCGGTCATGCCTTCAGAGTATGAATCTCCGCAGACAATAAAACGTTGAAATGACATAACAAATTACCCTTTACGACGAGCCTCATCTACTGCGTATAAAGCAATGGATGTCGCAACAGATGCGTTGAGTGATTCGGTAGATGCGCTAATTGGAATAGAGACAATCAGGTCGCACTTTTCGCGCGTAAGGCGAGCTAGTCCCTTACCTTCAGAACCCACGATAACCATGAGTTTTTCCGTAGCAACCTTCATATCTGCAATAGCTACATCGGATTCGCCATCGAGGCCGACGATAAAGCAGCCCAGCTTCTTCGCTTCATCGATAGTGCGGGCAAGGTTTGTTACCTGCGCGATTGGTAGACGAGCAGCAGCTCCGGCAGAAGACTTCCATGCAGATGCTGTCATTCCAGCAGCGCGACGTTCGGTCATCAAGACACCAGATGCGCCAAAGGCTGCAGCGGAACGAACAATTGCTCCCAAGTTACGTGGATCTGTCACGCCATCGAGTGCCACCAACAACATTGGGTTCTTCGCGCGCTGAACGATCTCTTCAAATGATGAGTATTGGAAAGGCTTAATCGCAAGGATGATTCCTTGGCTGTTTGGTGAAATCCCTTCAACTTCAGCACGGTGTGCTTCGCGGATAGAAAGTCCATGGTTTAAAGCAATCTGCAGCGATTCTGCAACGCGATCATCGACATCGATGCTGCGCGCAACTAACAACTCAGTTGCCGGAACAGATTCGCGAAGCGCTTCTAGAACTGCGTTACGACCTGCGACGATTTCACCACGAGGGGCGTCTCCCTTAGAAAATTTACGAGTGGTTGCAGGCTTCTTTGCCGCTGACTTTTCAGCAGCTTTCTTACGCTTTGCAGCTGCGTGGTACGGGCGGTCTTCAGCCTTAGGTGTTGGACCCTTACCTTCAAGACGGCGCTTATTGTTTCCGCCAGTTCCTGCTGATGGGCCCTTCTTAGATTTACGAACTGCACCGCGAGGTTTTGCATTACCGGCCATTGTTATTTTCCATCTCTAGAGATTGACCAACGTGGCCCTTGTGCAGTGTCTTCAATAGTAATTCCAAGTGCAGAAAGCCCATCACGAATTGCATCGGATGCCGCAAAATCTTTACGCTCGCGCGCTGCTGTGCGCTGAGCAAGTGCCAACTGAATAACTCCATCGAGCGCTGACGTCATATCTTCGCCAGCAGCCGCTGTTGCAAAGGCTGGATCAAATGGGTCGCAACCAAGGACTTCAAGAGCTCCACGAATTTCATTGGCAGAGGATGCAATAACAGCCTGATCTCCTGCAGTAATCGCGCTATTTCCCGCACGAAGTGCTTCAGAGATTGATGCAAGTGCTGTTGGAACAGCTAAATCGTCATTCATCGCATCAGTAAATGCTTGGCTAATTACAGGAGTTGGCTGGGTACCAAGAATTTCGACAGAGCGCGTGAGGAATCCTTCAATGCGACGAAACGCTGTTGCAGATTCTGCCAATGCTTCATGTGAGAACTCGAGCATCGAACGGTAATGAGCAGAACCCAAGTACCAACGAAGTTCGATTCCGCGAACAGTCTTTAGCAATTCATGCACCTGAAGTGAGTTACCCAAAGACTTCGACATCTTCTCGCCAGATGCTGTCACCCAAGCGTTATGCAACCAACGCTTAGCAAAGGCAAAGCCAGCAGCCTCTGATTGTGCGATCTCGTTCTCGTGGTGAGGGAAGATCAGATCGAGTCCACCACCATGAATATCAAATGCTTCACCTAAATACTGATGTGCCATCGCAGAACATTCGAGGTGCCATCCGGGGCGACCTGGTCCCCACGGAGTTGGCCATGATGGATCTCCTGGCTTTGCAGCTTTCCACAAGGCAAAGTCGCGTGGATCTTTCTTATAAGTCTCATCTGCGTCAGCTGCTGGTTGAAGATCGTCAAGTTTCTGACGAGAAAGAGTGAGGTAGGACGAAAGTTTACGAACTTCGAGATAGACATCGCCATTGCCAGGAGCGTATGCAGCGCCCTTTTCAATGAGCAACTGCATGAGTTCGATCATCTGAGTGACATGGCCTGTTGCGCGTGGTTCATATGTAGGTGGCAAAACGTTAAGTGCTGCGTATGCATCAGTAAATGCGCGTTCGTACTTCATAGCAACTGCCCACCAAGGCATTTCCTCATGCACGGCCTTATGCAAAATCTTGTCATCGATATCGGTGACGTTACGGATAAAGGTGACGTTGTAACCAGACTTGGTTAGCCAGCGACGCAAGATGTCGAAGTTAACACCAGAGCGCACATGGCCGATATGAGGAGGCGCCTGAACTGTTGCACCACAGAGATAAATTCCAACTTCGCCCTTTTTCAGGGGAACAAATTCAGAGGTGGTCCGCGTTAGCGTGTCATATAAAGATAGCGAACTCATTAGGCAATTCTATCTTTAGTTAAGCGTTCTTAATAACGAGCGCAGATGCAATCGCTGCAATGCCGCGGCCTTCACCGGTAAGGCCCATTCCATCGGTCGTTGTCGCAAGGATTGCGACCTCTGCCCCACCCAGTGCCTGCGAAAGCGTTGCAATTGCTTCGGCTCGACGTGCACCGATACGCGGACGGTTGCCGATGATCTGCACAGAGACATGCGAGATCAAATATCCCGCATTCGCAATCAATACATAGGTTTCCTTCAAGAGCGTGACACCAGAAGCACCCGCATATTCAGGACGTGATGTTCCAAAGTTACTGCCGAGATCACCGAGACCAGTTGCGGCAAAGAGCGCATCGCAGATTGCATGGGCTGCCACATCGCCATCAGAGTGGCCTTCAACGCCGACTTCATCAGGCCAGTGAAGACCTGCAAGCCAGAGCTCGCGTCCTTCGCCAAATGCATGTGCATCAACACCCACACCGGTAGTAAATGTTGTGGCATCTCCTAAGAATGTAAGAGCTGTTGCTAAATCTGAAGGAGTTGTAATTTTCAGGGCTCGTTCTTCACCAGCGATAACGCGCACCTTATGGCCCGCATTGAGCGCCAGAGTTGAATCATCTGTCGCATCTTGCGCACCCTGATGAATTGCATTCAATACTGAATTTGAAAAACCTTGTGGTGTTTGAATACGACGCAGGGAGCTGCGATCAACAGCGCTAATAACATAACCATCTGCGCCAACAGTTTGTAGAGTATCGACCACAGGAAGTGCGGGAACAACGGCAACGTCACCAGCTTTAAGAGCCGCAACAACACTTGCTGCTAATTCACGAGTAGCAAGCGCACGCGCTGCATCGTGCACCAATACAAACTCTGCGCCGCTAATTGCTGCAAGGCTCGCACGGACTGAATCAGAGCGAGTAGCACCGCCTGTAACAACAGTGACGGCATCGCCAACGAGTGCGCGGATTTGATCTTCGAAACCAGCAGGAGCTGTGACAACAATCTGATCAACAACACCAGATAGCGATGAAACTGCATGTTCAAGGAGTGTGCGATCACCGAGTTGAATCAACGCTTTTGGAATAGATGCACCGAAACGATCGCCGGAACCTGCAGCTGCGACGATTGCGGCGATCATGATGTCAGTGAAACTAAATTAAGAAGCGAGAACCTCGTCAAGGAGAGTTGCAGCCTTCTCTTCATCTGTGCGCTCGGCAAGTGCGAGCTCAGAGACGAGAATCTGCTTCGCCTTGGCGAGCATGCGCTTTTCACCGGCAGACAAGCCACGATCGAGATCGCGACGGTAGAGATCGCGTACAACTTCTGCGACCTTGATGACATCTCCGGATGCAAGCTTTTCGAGGTTTGCCTTATAGCGACGTGACCAGTTTGTTGGCTCTTCGGTATATGGCTGACGAAGTACGTTGAATACACGATCGAGGCCAGCTGAATCGACGACATCGCGGACACCGACGAGATCTACATTATCTGCAGGTACGCGCACAGTGAGGTCGCCCTGAGCAACCTTGAGAACGAGGTAGGTCTTCTCTTCGCCCTTAATTACTCGAGTTTCAATTGCCTCGATAAGAGCTGCTCCGTGATGGGGATAAACAACGGTTTCGCCGACCTTGAATGTCATGTATTGCCCTTCGTTAGACGACCAATTCTACCAGCCATCACTGACAACGAAAACCCCAATTACTAGGCCTAAACCAGCGTCAAATAACGCTTATTTGACATGCGATAATTTGCCCCATGCGTCGTCCACATATTAAGAAGTTCTCAGTTGCACTTATTACAACTGCACTTGCTCTCTCACTTACTGCATGCGGTGGTTCAGGCCCCGATGCAGCAACACGTTTGATCAAGCGCGTTACAGATGGCAATGAAGCAACTGTTAAGACAAATGGCAACGACCTCTCCATCACCAACCTTCTCCTTGTTGCAACTGAAGATGGTTCAGCAGTAGTCGTCGGCACCATCGTCAACTACGCAGATGAAGCCGATGCACTCCTTGGAATTTCAGCAGGCGGAACAACAGCAACAATTACTGGCGAACAGAACCTTGTGAAGAATCAGCCAATCCGCTTTGAAGGCGACTCTGCTAACGCGAAGGCTGTATTTTCTGGCGTTGGCGCAACACCTGGCCGCAACGTTTCATTGCAGCTTGCCTTTGCTCGCGCAGGAGTTGTCACAGTAAATGCAATCATCCGCGACAAGCGCGATACCTACAAGAACGTTACTAACTAAGACTTACTTCTTACCCTGATTCGCCACAGCTGTAATCGCTTCGGCCGCAGCTAGAGGATCTAAGTATTCGCCGCCAGCTTTTACTGGCTTGAAATTCGCATCTAATTCATAGAGCAGTGGAATTCCTGTTGGAATATTCAAGCCTGCAATATCTTCATCGCTAATACCTTCAAGGTGCTTTACCAACGCACGCAATGAGTTACCGTGAGCAGTAATCAATACTGTCTTTCCAGCCTTGAGGTCAGGGATAATTGATTCGGTCCAGTACGGAACCATGCGGACCACAACATCCTTGAGACACTCGGTTAGCGGCATATCCGCGCCTAAGTCGGCATAACGAGGATCAGCATCTTGTGAGTACTCAGAACCCTTTTCAATCAACGGTGGTGGGGTGTCATACGAGCGACGCCACAACATAAATTGCTCTTCGCCGTATTCAGCCAAGGTCTGCGCCTTGTCCTTGCCCTGTAGAGCTCCGTAGTGACGCTCATTAAGACGCCATGAACGCTTCACTGGAATCCAGTGACGGTCGCACGAATCAAGAGCCAACTGCGATGTATGGATCGCACGGCGCAACAGAGATGTGTGAACTACATCAGGCAGCAACCCACGCTCTGCCAATAACTTTCCACCGCGCGCAGCTTCAGCGATGCCCTTTTCAGAGAGTCTGACATCGACCCAACCGGTAAAGAGATTGAGGGCATTCCATTCGGATTCGCCATGGCGCAGGAGGATGAGTTTGAAGTTCGACATAAGGCGAATTCTCTCACATTAAACGAGGTGTTTGAATGCCTCGAGATTCGCCAATGACTCTCCGCGACTTACTCGCCAAGCCCATTCACGGCGAATTGCATCTGCAAAGCCCAATTCGAGCAATGGATTAAATGATGAATCCGAATACTGCAGCACTGAACCAATTAAGCGATCAATCTCTTTCGCATTCACGGCATCGAGTGGCAAGCGCCCAACAAGATAGATATCGCCCAATTCATTGATTGCAAAGGCAACTCCGTACATCGCAGCGTTCTTGGCCATGCACCACTGATGCACTGCATCTTCATGGGTATCAGGTTTGCGAATCACAAATGCGTTGATGCTCAATGAGTGATCGCCAACAATCAACGCACAATGTGTCTGCAACTTATTTTCACCAGGCAACGTCACCATAAAGGTGTTGTTATCTGAGCGGTCGAAATCTAAATCGTGGGATTGAAGAAAATCTTCAATGACCTCGCGTGGATCAAGGGCCATTTAGCCGATGTTCTTCGCTTGTTCAGCACGTGCAGTTAAAACACGATCGTAAATATCGAGAGTTCCGCGCGATGTTGCATCCCACCCAAAGTGCGATGCATGTTCGATTGCGCCCATTGATAGAAGCACGCGACGCTGCGGCTCTAGCAGCAAACGTGCCAAGACAGATGACCATGCACGTGGATCATGTCCATCAACCAGAACACCTGAAATACCGTCAGCAACCGCTGTGCGAAGCCCACCCACAGCAGTAGCTACAACAGGTGTGCCACACGCCTGTGCTTCAAGTGCAACTAAACCAAAGCTTTCGGAATAACTTGGCACACAGACCAAATCAGATGCGCGATACCACTGCGGTAACTCTTCACGAGGAACAGGGGGCGCAAAGCGCACCACATCATCAATGCCAAGCCATGTTGTTAACTCTTTCAAACGTTCGACTTCTGATTGGTTGGCACCAGATGCTCCACCAATAATGTTGGTGATCAACTTCGCGCGCAGATGTGGTGAATGAGAAACAAGTTCAGCGATAGCACGAATCAATACTTCAGGGCCCTTATGTGGCTGAATGCGCCCTACAAAGCTGATGATGTGCGAATCTTTATCGAGGCCCACAACTTCACGAGCCGCAGCGCGACCACCACCCGGCGTAAATACCTTTAGGTTCACACCTGGGCTTACAACCAAGACGTTATCTGGGCATGCTTCATAGAGAGATACCAGGCTGGCAGCTTCGGCATCGGTATTAGCAATCAAAGCATCGGCTGCCGCAACAACCTGTGTTTCACCCTGCACGCGAATCATTGGCTCAGGTGTTTCTCCTTCAGCCAAATTCAAATTCTTTACCCGAGCCATCGTGTGCATTGTGTGCACCAGCGGAATATTAAGATCTTTCGCAACCGGCATCGCGACCTTGCCGCTGATCCAATAATGCGAATGAATAATGTCGTAACGAGTATTTACCAACGCATCTTTAAAAGCCGCAGATAAATCAGGAATCAACTTCGGCAATTGCTCTTTGGTAACGCCAGAAACTGGCCCCACATTGAGTTGAATAACGCGCACACCAGGGGCTACCTCAACGACATCGGCAACTTCTGTATTTGTTCGACGTGTAAAGATATCTACCTGCACACCCATCGCTGCCATGTTCTGCGCAGCTTCACATACGTAGATATTCATTCCACCGGCATCGCCAGTTCCCGCTTGATCAAGCGGTGAGGTATGCACCATCAAGGTGGCGATACGGCGGGAAGTCATGGATGAAAGGGTACGCGGGCTTAGAAAGTTGCGCGAATGGTGCCGATTACTCGGTCACCACCAAGCACGTTTTCAGCCTCGTATGGGCTATCAATACCCAGACGCTTCAAACCTGCATGCACCAATACTCGGAATGGTCGTAGCGAACCATCAGAGACCTTAAATACCAGCGTGCGTCCATCAGGCATCGATGCAATCTCAACTGCTTCAGCACCATCCTTCATATACAAACCAGGCACGGCTTCAATCATCTGCGTTGTTAAGCGACCTTTACCTGCAACCATTTCAGGATACTTTCGTGAGGCATCCAAGACTGATTGGTGAATCGGATCAACAGAAATTGTGATTGCGCGAATCGCACGAGCCAAACCAATTACTGAAATCAAAAATAGAGGAGCACCACAACCATCAGTTGAAGTAAGCGTGATTTTCTCTCCAGCCAGTGCCTCTAGCTCAGCCTTAATCGCGACCTGCAACGGATGGGCTGGATCTAAATAATTCTCAGTTGGCCACCCATTAGTGACACAGGTCAGCAACATTGCTGCATGCTTTCCGCTGCAATTCATTGAGATACGAGTAGCTGGCTTATCGCCCCACGTACGTCGCTCGGGTTCGCCCAACGGCTTATCAAGCATGCATTGCAGGGCGCTTTCATCGAGCTTTGCCATGGCCAAGATTTCACGAACAGCAGATAAATGTTCTTCAGAACCTGAATGGCTAGAACATCCCAGTGCCAATAAACGCGGCTCTAACTTCAACCCAGCACGCACCATGGCAGCACCTTGAATTGATTTAATAGTTGAGCGAGGAAAAATCAACTGATCAATATTTCCAAGCTCTAAATTCACCGAGCCATCTGAATTTAAAGCAACCAAGTATCCGCGGTGCACAGATTCAACAACACCATCGCGAACGTATTCAGCTAATACTGCGTCGTTCATTTATTCGCTCTGACGCTCGAGAGTGGACCAGATATGCGCCTGAAGTTCTTGTCCTTCAGCAGCCATGTCATATGCAAAGAAGAGTTCGCCTTCAACGAGACCGTATAAACGCACGCCAGCAGTAACAATCTTCGCGGTTGGCGCTGAATACCCTTGATCCATGACCAACTGAATTTTTGGACCATCAAACTGTCCGACCCAACCTTCAGTGATTCCGGTGCTATGTGAGATAACAACTTCCAAAACCTTATTCTCTTTCACGCGCCAGAAACCAGCCTCAGATGCTGCCGGACGAATGATTTCGCCTTCTGCATCGATGATCCATGAACGTGAGTAGTAATTCATAAATGGACGACCATCGTGGTTAAAGACCACTTCATGCGCGTATTCAAAGGTTTCAATCGTTGGGTATTCGCCACGACCTTTACCGCGCCAAGTACCGATCATCCACGCAAGCGGATTGAGATCAGGATGTAATCCTTCAGGGATTGTGAAGGCCATTAGAGCCTGCCTCTCTTATATGTGCGTCCATCGCGTGCTTGAGATTCACGAGTACCGCGGATCCCATAAATAACGAGCCCCACACCCACAACAAGTGCGACTAGCGCCAGCACCACCGTTGTGAAGAGCTCCATGGGGTAAGAGTAGGGCAAGATTCTAGATGTGCCGGAAATTCTTGAGGCCTACTTGACCGACTCACTGAAAATAGATAACCCGAGCGGGATTCTCATACGCATTTCGGTAAGCAGCAAGATTCTTAGAATCGGTGTGAGTAATTTGATTAAGAAATTTTCACTCGTTGGCACACTTTTCCTCTTTTCCCCTCGTATCCCCATTAAGAATGGCAATCTGCGCAGGACAAATGCTGGGGCGATAAATATGAAAAATAGATTCGATATTTTTGTCTGTTTAAAATTAGTTTCATTTAAGAGGCTAGAAAGAGATTTTCTAGAATATCTCCGAAAGTGACCAATCTGTAAGTCAAAGTCAGAAAACAACCACTGATAGGCCGGGACTGAAGTCAAAAGGACTCCACCTGGTTTCAATACTCGATAAATCTCCCTCAGGACTATTTCAGGATTCGATAAATGTTCAAGCACGTCAAAAATCCCAATTGCCCCTAAGCAGTTATCCGGAAGATTTAACTGATCAAGTGTCTGCGCGTAGGAATGAAAACCTCTCGAGGAGAGTGCCTTGGCTCCACTATAAAGGGGTTCAACAGGGATTGTTGCGATACCTAGATCTGCGAGCGGAATTGCCATGTTGCCATGACCAGCACCAACTTCCCAGATAACATCTACCTTCCGATTTTTTAGAAGTGTTGCGATTTTTCGGGAACGGATCTCTGACCAAATCCCCTCAGATTCGGAAGAGTTTGAATCTACGTCGTATTTCTCTGAAGGAAAAGAGATTGTGTTTTCGTCTACATCACTGAACACTCGCACTCCGTTGGCGTCGGGCGATGAATCTTCCCAACCTAGGGCACGAATCCTTCGAATTTCTTCCAGGGATTTATCTTCAAGACTAAATGGCACATCTCAATCATAGTGAAACTAGATATAAAATTGGGTTACCTCCAAGAGATTTGTACTCTAGAACTTGCGAACAGCCCACATGATTGCAAGGCCAGCCAATGAAGCTACAAACAATTGACCTATAAATTTCACTTATGCCTCCACGATGATCTGTTGTGCTGCAGCCACACCTTCAACGGTGAGCTGTGCATCAACTGGCGTATTGCGCTTAACAATTGCGAGAGCAATCGGACCCAATTCATGATGGCGAGCCACGGTGCCCAAGAAACCAACTTGGACTTCACCGTTCATCACAGGAGTTCCTGATGGTGGCATCACAACTGCATGGCCATCAAGGTGCAACATCACCAAACGACGTGGTGGCTTTCCTAAGTTATAAATCTTGGCAACAGTCTCTTGTCCTCGGTAACAACCTTTATTCATATGGACTGCGCCATTAAGAACGCCAAGCTCATTAGGAATCGTCTTAAAGTCAGTATCAATCCCATGTCGCGGACGCCCTGCAGCAACTCGTTCTGCATCAAGTGCCCATGTGCCCACCTGCATTGCAGTGGAATCAAAAGCTGATTTCATCTCTTCAAGTTCTGCGCGCGGAACCAAAGCGAACGGCCCACCGATTTCATTTGCCACACCAGGGGCGCGCATCACTGCAAATTCAGATGTCGCATCGCGAACTTCAACGCGCAACATAAATCTCATCTTGTTCAAGTATGCAGATAGACCTTCAACAAAGTGTGGATCCATTACAAGATAAGAAGTGGTTCCATCATCGACCACATTGAATTGATACTCAACATGTCCCTGTGGATCTAGAACCATCGCTGAGGTCCAAGTACCTGCGCCGAAATCAACTAAGTACTGAGTTGTTAAATCATGTAACCATTTCAGGCGATCTTCACCAGAAATTGCAATCACTGAGAGATGAGATAAATCTGCCCACGCCTTACCTTCAGCAAGTGCACGTTGTTCTTTATTGGGTTCGCCGAAATGCCAGATAGCGCCCTTATCGGGGCCTTCTTCAACAAATACGGCTGTCATGCTCGCAAGTCTACGAGCGCAATGGGATAACTGCTATTTAACGCAGGCAGCACAGGTGCCATAGATGGCAAAGTGCGTGACATCGGTCTTAAAGCCGTAGTCATCAGAAAGGTTCTGTACAAAGTTCGCTGCAACATCGATTGGCGCATCGCCAACAGATCCGCAGGTACCGCAGACAAGGTGCAAGTGAGTGAGCTCTTCGGCTGCGTGATACGTCGCTCCACCGTGTCCTAGGTGTGTGTGCTGAACAAGGCCAACGTTTTCAAGTGTTTCAAGGTTGCGATAGACAGTTGAGAGGTTGATTCCAGGATGTGTCTGGCGCACCTTCTCGGCAACTTCTTCAGGTGTTGCATGCCCCAACGCACGAACAGCAGACAAAACGAGTTCGCGCTGCGGTGTAAGGCGTAAGCCCTTTTCGTGGAGTTCGTGTTTTTCAGCCATGGCCAGAAGTCTACTTTCCCAATTTAAATTTGGATAACGAGATCTGTTGGCTCGCCCTGAGCTGCAACAATCTTCTTCTCTACGCGAGCACCCGGTGCCTGAACTACGAGAGTCCAGGAACCAGGAGCTGCGAAGAAACGGAACTGACCTTCGAGGTTCGTTGGAACCTCTGCCGTGAATTCACCAGATGCATCTAGTAAACGAACATGGCCGTTGGTGACGGGTGCACCGTTAGGTACTGAATCATTCTCACCCTCTTTGAGAATAACTCCCTGAATAACAGTCTGCTTCGTTACATCAATGCCATCGAGTGATGGACCACCAGGTGTTGCACCGCAAGTACGCATGACTTACGCGCCTACTGCAACAGGAACGCCGACGAGTGAACCGTATTCAGTCCATGAACCGTCGTAGTTCTTTACATTGTTAACACCAAGAAGTTCGTGAAGAACGAACCATGAGAACGCAGAACGCTCACCGATACGGCAGTACGCAATTGTGTCTTTAGCAAGATCAACACCAGCTCCCTGGTAGATCTCCTTCAACTCTGCATCTGACTTAAATGTTCCATCTTCATTTGCAGCCTTTGACCAAGGAATATTCTTCGCTGTTGGAATATGACCCTTGATCTGTCCGCCTTCTTGTGGAAGGTGTGCAGGAGCTGCAAGCTCTCCTGAAAATTCTGCAGGTGAGCGAACATCGACGATGTTCTTTGAACCAATCGCAGCAATAACTTCGTCGCGGTATGCGCGGATTGAGTTATCGCGCTCCTTAGCAACGTAGCGAGTAGCTGTACGTGTTGGAACCTCGGTCACGAATGGGCGAGCATCTAGTTCCCAGCGCTTGCGGCCACCATCAAGCAAGCGAACATCAGCGTGGCCATAGACCTTGAAGTACCAGAATGCGTAGGTAGCAAACCAGTTGTTATTGCCTCCGTAGAGAACAACTGTTGAATCATTGGAGATTCCACTCTTTGAAAGAAGCGCTTCAAACTTCTCCTTTGAGATGAGGTCGCGGATCAAGCCATCTTGAAGATCTTCGCGCCAGTGGAAAGTAATTGCGTTCTCAATGTGGCCCTGTGCATAGAGAGTTGTATCTTCGTCGACCTCGACGATAACCACCTTTGGATTGTTGAGGTTTTCAGCTACCCAATCAGCGGTAACGAGTGATGTTTCACGTGACATTTTATTCTCCTAAGTTAGTTGATGAAATTTCTTTTTCTTACAAAATTATTTAGATGTAAAGCGGGTTATCAGTAGGTACATCTCACAACCCAAACAATAATTAAATGCGGCGTTAAGAAACGCGGCGGCTAGTGCAAACCCTGCTGCAACCGTGAAGACGATATCTGCTCCAGCAAATGCACCGATTGTTCCAACAAGTGCGAATCCAAAACCAACTGCCTGTGCAAACTTTGGTGGGCGTACATCTTCTGTTGGAGCTACCTTGTTAAGTCGTGGCTTGATGATGTTCTTAAAGATTAATCCGTATGGAGTGAACTGAGGACCACGTGTTGCACCAATAAGGAATACAAGACCTTGTGCAACAAGAATCCACTTATTCTGAGTTACTAACGCTGTTGCAAGAACAATCGTTGTAAGAGACGCAGAGAAACGTGGACCGCGTGCATCAATATAAATCTTTTGCACTTCTGGTTTATTGAGAACTTCAGACATGGTTGAAGGGTAGAGAAGTGCTTAGAGATAAGCGAGTTGCGAACAATTCGCAGTAGTTAATGAATTGCAGCCAGCGCCGCTAAAACTTGCTCACGCTTTGGTGTTCCTGCTGCGCGGCCTACTTCAATGCCGTCTTTATTAATAAATAGCGTTGTCGGAGTCGAACGAATGTCGAGTTCGCGAACCAATTCAAGATGAGACTCTGCATCGATATGGATGTGCTTCACATCGTTCATGGGAATGACCATTTGAGACAAGAGCGCATGTGTGGCACGGCAGGGAGTACAGAATGCTGATGAGAACTGCACCATGGTGGCTCGCGATCCCAGAGCCTCGCCCAGGACTGCCTCAGTCAATCGATGGCCTGGAATAGCTTTATTCGAGCGAATCGCACCTTGTTTACGCTTCCACCAGAATCCATATGCTGAAGCAAGAGCCAGCACAATGACGAGTGGTAGATACGTTTTCACAAGAGTATTCTCACACAATGGCCAAGGTGTTGCTACTGACAAATTCGCAAGGAGCAAGCGCAGAAGTTCTTCCTGCACTTGGCTTGTTGCAACACACTTGCAAAGTCATGCCACTTGAAGCATCAGTTCTCGTCGATACACCTTTGATGGATATTGTCTTCGTCGATGCTCGTCGCGATTTCCCAACAGCTAAATCACTCACACGACTTCTTTCAACAACTGGAGTCGGCGCACCCATCATTGCAATCACCACTGAAGGTGGCCTCTCTGCATTCACTGCAGACTGGGGCGTTAACGATGTCATCCTCGATACCGCAGGACCTGCTGAAGTTGATGCACGTATCCGCATCGCCGTTGGCGCACATGCAGCACAGCTCGAATCACTTGACCCAACCTCATCTGAAATCCGCCAAGGCGATGTCGTCATCGATGAAAATACTTACACAGCCAAGATCAAAGGCACATCACTCGATTTAACATTCAAGGAATTCGAATTACTGAAGTACCTCGCACAACACCCAGGTCGCGTATTTACAAGAGCACAACTTCTTCAAGAGATCTGGGGTTATGACTACTTCGGTGGCACTCGCACAGTAGACGTACACATCCGTCGCCTTCGCTCAAAGCTCGGCCCTGAATTTGAATCAATCATCGGCACTGTCCGCAATGTCGGATACCGCTTCACCGTACAAAACGGTGGCAAGGAAACTTCTATCTCTGAACTTGTTTAACCATGCGCCACATTCTTAAGCTTCACCGTTCACTTGAAACACCAATCGCGCATATTCCACACAACTATCAATTCATAACCTTCGACCCAGAAATTCACGACCAAGCCTGGCTTGATCTCAACAACCTCATCTTTGCCGCCCACCCCGATCAAGGAAATTGGGCGATGGCAGATCTAGAAAACAGAATGCAAGAACCTTGGTTTGATCCCAAAGGGTTCTTCCTCTGCGTTCACAACGGCAAGATTGCAGGATTCTGCTGGACCAAGATTCACCAAGACTTCGTAAACCAAGATCCGAGCGGTGAGCTCTATGTAATCGGTGTTGACCCAAGCGAGTCAGGCAAAGGCATTGGCAAAGCAGTCTGCACCGAGGGTTTGATCTACCTTAAGGAAAAAGGCATTAAACAAGCGATGTTGTACGTCGATGACGATAACGAAGCTGGCAAAGGTTTATATAAAACCCTCGGATTCAATTAACCGTTTACAAGCTCCGCGCACATTGTCCTAAATGCATCAGTGTGGCCATCGACATCTGCCTCAGTTGTATCTGGGCACATCAAAGCCATGTTGTGGAACGGTGTAATCAAGTAGCCATCATTAAGTAGGCGCAAGTGAATGTACTGCTCAAGTTCGAAGTCACCTGAATCCGCAGCTTCTTTACCTGTCACAGGTTGCTTACCCTTAAAGATGTACTCTCCACGTGCACCTAAACGGTTGCAGTGCCAATCAAGATCAAATTCCTTAATTGCAGCATCAATACCGTCACACCAACGATTGCCCAGAGCAATCATTCGTTCAAAGTTTGATTCGGTAAGCACCTGGGTCAACGTTGCCTTCATCGCAGCGAGTGACAGCGCATTGCCTGCAAGAGTTCCACCGATGCCACCGAGGTCGATGATTTCGAGTTCAACCATCTTCTTGATTGAATCCGCAATCTCTTGAGTCATTCCAAATGTTCCTGTTGGAATACCTGCAGCAAGTGCTTTACCAATTGTGAGGAAGTCAGGCTTCAAGCCAAGTGCCTTCGTCATTCCACCAGGACCTACAGAGATTGTGTGGGTCTCATCGATGATTAAATAGGTGCCGTACTTCTTCGCAAGTTCCTGCACACCCACCAAATAACCATCTTGCGGAAGAACAATTCCAATATTGGTCATCGCCGGTTCCATCAAGATTGCCGCAACATCACCGTGCGCAAGTGCCTTCTCCATCGCAGCTAAATCATTAAATTCAACAACCCGCGTAGTTTCGGCCAAATCAACGGGCGCACCAATATTTCCCTCGCGCTTAACCGTAAAACCTGCATCATCAAGTGTTGCAAAAGTTTCATCGACTGAACCGTGGTAGCAACGATCAATCACAACAATCTTGCTTCGACCTGTAATCATGCGTGAATAACGAATAACGTGGCGGTTGGCATCGGTAGCTGACACTGTAAATTGCCACAACGGCAGACCGAAGCGCTCTTTAAGTAACCCAGAGACAATGGCGGCATCTTCTGTAGGCAACATCGCAGTAATGCCCTTACCAACCTGTTCGCGAATCGCAGCCACAGTCGCATCAGGTGAGTGACCTGTCATCGAACCGGTATCGCCCAAACAGAAATCAACATAGGTATGGCCATCAACATCGGTAAAGCGCGCACCCTTAGCTTCTTTCACAAAGACAGGATGCGAACCTGGCCACTTAGCCATCCAAGACATTGGCACACCTTCGTGCATGACCTTCTTTGAATCTTCAAAGGCGGCAGCTGATTTCTTATGGGTATTAAGAAAGCGCTGTTCTTCCTTTGCGCGAAGAGTTTTAAGGTGCTGGCGATTTATCTGTGTGCTCATAAGCGCCGATTCTATTTACCCTTGAGAGAAAACGAATAGGGCTTCGATGTAGTTCTCACCACTAATACCCAAATTAGCCGCATCAGGCGGCGCTGTCTGTGGCTCGATGCAAACCCCATCTGGATCTTCGTTATAGACAACCCACCATGGCGCATCAGATTCAATATCGATACGCGCGACGTCTTCCCAAATTACCGATGGAGTTCCGCGGACTTCGGTAAAGGCATCATCCCAAGGTTCCGGCGTAGGTGAAATCAGTTCTCCCGTAGGCAATCCATCTGATCCACGCTTTAACATCTTGGCAGCGCTAAATTCGATTTCAGCGGCCCCTCCGCGTTCGAGATCGCGAGCAAACCATGGATGCATTCCGAGCCACACAGGAATATCGCAACCATTGTCGTCGTATTCAAGAGACCAGCGAATTGCATCATCAAGAACTTCAATTGTCTGTTCAACAGTTGCACCCATATATGGCTTTGGTAGGTGCAATAGCGAACGCCCCGGACCAATCTCTTGCCATGACGAAGAGAATCCAAATCCATGAATCGCATTGGGCGGATCAATGTTTGTCGGAAGCTGATGTTCAACACCTGATGCAGATGTAATCAAACCATCGCGAATACGCCCCGCCCACGGAGCCATCGGATACCAGCCGTTGGAAAGAATGTTGCCGCGGAAAGGAACAGTAAATTCCATCTCGCGCCATTTAATGGATGTGATCTTTCCTCCGCCATCGAGATCGATTGCGACCTGGAATTCAGCATCATCAATAAATTGCATCAAACACCCTTCAACTCATGTTTGTAAGGAGGCTGCGCACCCTTACGAGAACATGTAATTCCTGCAGCAACTGCTGCACGGTGCAGAGTCGCCTTCAATACTTCATCAGTTAAATTAAGAATTCCCTTTTCAATCATTGCTTCAACAATAATTGCGCCAACCGTGTCACCTGCGCCCACAGTATCTGCGACTTCAATCTTCACACCTGGTACTTCAACTGAACCATCTGCAGTAATTCCAAGTAGGCCATCAGCACCGCGAGTGATAACCAAAAGGGCAGCACCATCGCTAATCCAGCGCTGCGCAACATCGTGATACTTCTGATCTGGATATAACCACGCCATATCGTCATCGCTAACCTTGATAACGGAAGAGATAGCAGCCCACTTTTCAACGGCCATCTGATACTTATCACGATCACCCATTACTGCAGGGCGGATATTGGGATCAAAGACAATGGGTGCGAACTCAGCCACACGAATAGCCCAGTCATAGAGCACATCAGCACCAGGCTGAATAACAGTGACCAGAGTGCCTATATGAAGCACATTTGGCTTATAGCGAGATGGATCTGGCAACCAATCGAGTGAGAAATCAAAGGTCGCTGTTCCATCAATTTCGAATTCGTAAGATGCTCCACCATTTTCAGCCAGTGACACAATTGCTAAACATGTTGGCTTATCACTCTTTAAAGCAAGATCTAACTTCACTTCATCATCAAGTAGCTCTTTGCGAGACATTACACCGTATTGATCACTAGAAATACCATCAATAAATTGCACATCGTGACCCAAGCGCGCCAACGCCTTTGCAGTATTTGCTGGCCCTCCACCCACATGCGGAACACGCACACCATCAGCGCCAGGAATTAAATCAATCAGCACCTCACCACATACCCAGATGCTCACTGCTGTTCTCCTTTGCGTGCCAAATATTCGGTAATAACTTCAACACCTAACAAGTGATCTTCGACTTGTGGCAGCCCGCTAATAATCAAAATTCCAGTCAGCCCTAAACCAACAACATTGAGTGCAAGTCCACCACCATGGATTGCATACAGCTCATCCTCTAAACCTTTTTCCGCATGCCAATCAATTCCTAGTTCTTCTGCAATCACTCGCTCATGCATTGTTGAACGACCCGTTAAATTCACAACGCGCGCTTTGCGACCAATCCACCAATCATTTTCTGGAGAAGATCCCGGCAATGATGCGTGAAAGACAATCCAATCTTTCATCCGAACTTCAACTGCAATCGGGAGCTTTCGCTCTAAACCAATTGCCTGTGCAATCGCACCGATTTCAAGTGCCTCTGCCTGCGTCAACGATGACAACTGCAAAGCCTTGGCCTCGAGAGCCAAACCTTCACTTGTAAACCCACCAGTCGTCGCCACCACGCAAGTATCATGGCTCAATGCTGACAATTCCAGAAACTGACCTCGTTGTTCACCCGCTCTGCCTCGGCGGAAACGTATTTGGCTGGACCGCCGACGAAAAACAGTCTCACGATGTCTTAAACGCCTATGCATCCCACGGCGGTAACTTCATCGATACAGCCGATGTCTATAGCGAATGGAAACCCGGCAACAAGGGCGGTGAATCCGAGACCATCATCGGCACCTGGCTTAAGTCTCAAGATCGCAGCAAATTCGTAATTGCAACCAAAGTCGCCAAGCTTTCAACCCGCCCCGGCCTTCGCCCGGAAAACATCATTGCCGCCTGCAATGACTCACTCCGCCGCCTACAATCCGATTACATCGATATCTACTATTCACATCACGACGATGCAGAAGTACCCATGGCTGAAACTCTTGGTGCATACGCCCAATTAATCAGCGAAGGAAAAGTCCGCTACATCGCAGCTTCTCAACACACGGGTGTACGTCTACAAGAAGCACTCACTATTTCTAAAGAAGAAGGTTTACCTCAATACATCGCACTTCAAGATCATTACAACTTGATGGAGCGCAATCCATTTGAATCGGAACAGCAAGAAGTTCTTGCCACCAACAACATCAGCGCACTTCCTTTCTACTCACTCGCCCGCGGATTCCTTTCAGGCAAATACCGCCCTGGAGTAACAGTTGAATCTGTTCGCGCCGATGGCGTAAAGGATTATCAAACCGATAAAGGTTGGGCCGTCGTTGCTGCCCTTGATGAAATCGCAAAAGCGCATAACTCTTCAGTCTCAGCAATTGCACTCGCTTGGCTTCGTTCTAACCCACAGGTCAGCACGCCGATTGCATCAGCTCGTACAGTGGAACAACTCATTGAAATCATCGAAGTTGTTCACTTATCTGAGTATGAAGTGAAAAAGCTCAACGCAGCTAGCGCTTAATAACCTTTATTAGGCCCATACGACCACGCAGTTCCATCGTGGCGGTTGATTGTCCAAAAAGAGTATTCGGCAAGCTCTTCTCGCCCAATCCACTTCTGCGCATCAACCCCATCAACCATCAGCGCAGTTGCCAGCGCATCACAGATAGCCCCATCAGGACCAATAACAGTTGCTGAGCGCGCGCCAATAGCAATCAACCCCGTATGTGGATCAACAATATGTGCACCTTTTTCATAATCACCGCTAGTTGCAACTGATCCATCAACGACATCAAAGAACTTCACATATTTCTCAACATCATCAGGGCTAGCAATACCGATCTTCCACGGCCCGCCTTCAGGTTTTCCACCTCGCAGAACTATGTCGCCAGAAGCATTAATCAATACCTTCTCAACTCCTGCCTCAACAAGCATCTGCGCACCTACTTCAGCAGCCCACCCTTTCACAAGCCCCGATGGATCAAATCCGCCTTCCGCTTTCCAAGGATCGAACGCACCCAAAGTTAACTCTCGCGAAAATTCGCAGAGCGCCCAAACTTGCTTAACGTATTCAGTTGCATCCTCAATCGATAACTCGCCGCGTCGAATGCGCGAGACTTGCGAATCAGATTTATATGTCGAGAAATCACGATCTACTTGATAAAAAAATTCTTCAACTTTATCAACAGCCTGCTCAAGAGAATCTTTATCTAGCCCTGAGGAAGTCGCATCAACGACAATGACTGTTCCCCAGGTTTCAACAAGTCTTTCTAGCCTCACAAACCAGCCTTCGATATTGCCGACTTCACTGATTGCCAGAATGCAGTTGCAGTAAATGATGCCTGTGAACGACAGCTATTTGAAATCGCACAAGGCAACTGTTCTGCCGCATAAGTCTTTACTTGTTCAACAGTGATTTTTCCGCCATTTACAAAGGGAAGAAGGACAGAAAGTGAATTCTGGCTCCATGAACGAGGTGATTGTGATGCACTCACATTTGTAATCTTGCCATTACTAAATGTCACCGTTGCAGAAAGTGTTCCGTAATTACGAGCATTAAAAGATGCACCGGTAACTGTTCCTGAATAACCACTTGTTACTGGTGCAGGAGCCGCAGTCGTATGAGTTGCGCTTGGAGTCGGCGTAGCCGACGCAGTAGGAGCACTCGACGCACTGTGCGTTGGTGCAGCCGATGTAGTAGCTGTCGCCTTCTTTGTCGGTGTAGCTTTCGTAGCAGCCGGCTTCGGCGCAGCACTTGTTGCTTGCGCAGTAGGTTGAGCAGAAGCTGTCCCAACTCCAAGAGATCCAGTTAAACCACTGATATCTTGAGTCGATGTGAACTGCGGCGGTGTAATCGCCAAGACAGCACCAAGCCCACCGACCGTGCCGCCTGCAATCAACAATGCGCGTTTCATGGGGTAACTATCTCTCTCAATCCTGAGAGGTATCTGAGTTCGAACGGTGCCATCTCTACCAATCTTTACTCTGAGTGGAAGGCAAAAGCCTCATCATGGAAGCGGTTCTTAGGCACTCCGAGGTCCTCAGCAGCCTGTTTCACGGTCTCAACAAGCGGCCCTGGGCCACAGATGTAGATATCTGAGTCAGAGATACGGGGGACCAATACCTTCAACGCCTTCGCATCCATTGGATGTTCCTTGCGTGATCCCACCAAGTAGTGAACTCGAATCGTGCCTCCCGAATTAGCCTCGAGGTAGTCGAGTTCTTCTTTGAGCACTAAATCCTCTTTGCGCGATACGCGGAAAATAACATCCATCTGCACGCCATTCTTAAACTCATCCATCAGCGCACGAATCGGTGTAATACCCACACCGCCACCAACCATCACCACATGCGGTCTCGTTGCACGCCCTGCAGTAAATGCTCCATAAGGACCCTCAACAAATACTCGCGTTCCACGCTTTAAGAATGCAAGTGACCGAGAGTGATCACCTAGATCCTTCACAGTCACACGTAAGAAATTCTCAGTCGGCGCAGCCGATAGAGAATACGGATGTGACATCAAGAAGTGACCGCGAGTTAAGAAGCGCCACCCAAAGAACTGTCCACCTTCAGCTGCCAGCTTATGTAAGTTGCGCCCTTTCATAATCACCGAGATAACTCCAGGTCCTTCAACCACTACTTTGTCCACAACCAAGTTAAGTTGCAGCGAGCGCCACAAAGGAATGCCAAATCGATAGTAAACAACACAGACCACCATCAATACATAGAGAGATGTCCAGTACAAACGATTAAGTGGATGTCCCACAAACATCTGACCGTTAAGCACCTGATGCATAAATGAAACTGCGATAGCGATGTAGGTATAGATATGGATAATCCACCATGTCTCATAACTCATCTTTGCTCGCGCCTTCTTATATGAAGTCACTCCCGCCATTACCATCAATACAAATCCCGCCAGCGCCGGCCACATCCACGCCATCGAATTAACCATTCGCCACATCTCGACAACTAACATCACGCCATCTTGGCCCGCAGATGACAAGACAATAAAGAGCACATGTGCCCCAATGAGATACAAGCTCCATGGCCCCAGCTTTCGATGCCAGGTCACCAATCGATCGTGCCCCACCCCGCGTTCAACCCACGGAATACGCGCAATCAGAAAGATGCCCACCACCGCAAAGAAAGTCCCTGTAAGGGCTGCCAAGCGCGATACAGATGCCACCACCGCATAGACCGATGAGATATCGCTCTTACGCATCGTCGTCACCTGCAGAGCCAACGTCAGCCCCAAGCCAATCCCTAAGAACCACGAAGCCCAATCAACCCCAGCTGATGAGTACTTCCTAAATGTGGCCCCGGTGCTTTTCATGTCTTAACCATCTCCTACTTTCCTGAGAACCACCTGCATGTAACCCGAGCCACCACTTAACAAAGAAAGATAAAAGATAGACTCACACCCATGCGCGCTTTCATCACCGGTGGTGCCGGTTTCATCGGCTCTCACCTTGCCGATGCCCTCATCGCCCGCGGCGATAGCGTCACAATCCTCGACAACCTTTCAACCGGCTCGAAGAAGAACATCGCCCACCTCAAAGGCAAAATCACCGTCCACGAGGGCGACATCCGCGATAAAGAACTCGTCGACAAACTCGTCGCTGAATCCGACACTGTCTTCCACATGGCCGCAGCCCTTGGCGTTAAGAACATCATGGAACACACCATCGAATCCATCGACCGAAACTTTGCTGGATCTGAAGTAGTTCTCAACGCGGCCACAAAACACAACAAGCGCCTTCTGATTGCATCAACCTCTGAGATTTACGGCAAGAACCCTAACCAGCCCCTTCACGAAGAATCAGATCGTGTGGTCGGTGCCCCACAGAAAATTCGTTGGACTTACTCTGATGCAAAAGCTCTCGAAGAAGCTGTCGCACACACTCTCCACAAGACCCACGGCCTCAAAGTCACTACAGTCCGCTTCTTCAACACCGTTGGCCCACGCCAAACCGGCCAATACGGAATGGTCGTGCCTCGCTTTGTCCAAGCGGCCCTTAAGAACGAAGACATCACCATCTACGACGACGGCAGCCAATCTCGCGTCTTCTGCCACGTCGAAGATGCCGTCCGCGCTGTACTTTCGCTGCTCGACTCTGATTCAACAATTGGCGATTACTTCAATGTTGGAGGAGTCGGCGAAACCACAATTAAGGAATTAGCCCAACAAATCATCAAGCAGACTAATTCACAATCTGCAATCAAATTCATCCCATATTCAGATGCTTACCCTGCAGGCTTTGAAGATATGCAACGTCGTGTTCCAGATGTTTCAAAGATCAACAAGGCGGTCGGCTGGTCGCCAACTCATACTCTCGATTCAATAATCGAAAGCGTGGCAAAGAGTTTTGCTTAAAGCCCTTTAGCTCCAGCAACTTTTCCAGTCGTATCAAATACATAGGGCGCACTAGCCAAAATATCGCGTTCTTTAACGTCATCGTGCTTGGTTATTACGAGAGCAATGTCCGCCCCTGATAAGAGCGATGATGACTCGCCGTTCCAGCTTTTCACAACATCGTCGTGCCAACTGACAACCGCACCACGTTTACGCAAGTGCTCAATGACTAGTTCTGCGGCTGTTTCGCGAACATCTGCAACATTCGGCTTATAGGCCACTCCAACGACCAGAACGCTTTTGCCTTGTAGCGATCCACCATTATCGGCTTGGACGCGATCCACCACATATTTCGACATCTCAAGGTTGACTTCATTTGCGCGGCGTATAAAAGTTGCCGGCGCACCATGCTTTTCCGCTGTCGCCGCCAAGTATGTTGGATCAACCGGAATGCAATGCCCCCCAACTCCAGCACTTGGTGTGAACTTCATAAACCCATACGGCTTGGTGTTTGCGGCATCCAAAGTTTCATAAACACTAATGCCAAGAGAGTGAGCAATCTGAGCAAATTCATTTACTAGCGCAATATTTACCTGTCTGAATGTGTTTTCGAAGAGTTTTGCAGCTTCTGCTACCTCAGGAGATGAAACCTCAACTAGTTGATCGCAGAACTTGGAATAAAAATCTCGAGTCTTTGCAGAGGCTTCAGAAGTTAGCCCTGCATAAAGTCGCGGAGTATTCTTTTGATTGAAATCTCCGCGCCCTGGGTCAACCCGCTCAGGTGAAATCGCATACAAATGCTCAAGCGGCCTGTTTGAATACCTCTCGATGGCAGGCTTGATGTAGTTGCGGAGGGTTCCAGGAAATGATGTTGACTCGTTGATGACCAAGACAGACTTGGTCACGTTTTCACCAATAGTTTTACATGCGGCTTCAATGAATGTTAAGTCCGGCTGACGATCTTTTGAAAGTGGAGTTGGGACAGCAATAACGACTAAATCCGCGTCGGCAATATCTGAACCCACAGTCGATGCAGAGTAACTGCCTGACTTAACCAAGTTCGCCAGTTGTGAACTCTCCACGCCTTCAATATGTGAAATCCCGTTATTTAGTTGGTCCACAATTCGCTGATTGTTATCAAAACCAACTACTTCAAAGTATTCGCCAGCAAAGGCTGAGATAGTTAATCCCACATACCCTTGCCCAATAATTGCAACTTTCATTGAGTCGTAGTCACATCCGGATTCAATGGGTCCAGGCGCTTCATATTTTGAAGTGCAATCGACTTTTCATCTGGGGTTGATGCGCTTAAGAGGTAATAAACTTTCCATAGCTCAAAGTTTTCTGGATCAAACTTAACCGCAGCTTGAGCATATTTATGAGCAAGATCGGGAAGATTGCTGCCCTCAAAAGCTTGAATTGAAAGTAGATACCTAGTTGTGTGTTGAGGGTTCATGAAAGAGGGAGTAAGAGATGCCTCGAGAAGTGAAACTGACTGAGCCACTTGGGCAGAACGCCATTTCGTATCTGAGGCAAGGGGTGGGCTCGCAATGATCGCTCCTACAACCATTCCGATGCCTGCGACTAAACCGGAACTCACCACCGAACCTTGCGTAAGGTTTTTTCCCTTACTTCTTGGCGAAGGAATTGTCTTGGCATCCCCTCCTGCACTTGAGTTACGTGTATTTCGTTCATAGGCAATTAGTGCACCGGTGAGCACCCATCCCCAGATAGCCAAACCAATTTGATTAATACTGATTATTGATTGAAGTTGATACCCCAACCATGCCACCGAAATAGCCACAAAGATCGGGTCATATGCCTTGCTCCTGAGAGCCACCTTAATCAATGAGACTCCTGCGAGAAGCATGATTGCAGAATAGGTAAGTAGAAGTGGCCATCCCCCGAAGGCAAACATATCCATAAATACATTGTGCGCAGCATTTACTACTGTGTTGACACCTGGCGTAGTGAGTGCTTGGACATCTCTTGCCCTGCGATACCAATCACCAAAACCATCCATGCCAACACCGTGAATTGGGTTTTCTACTCCAGCGTTCCAGCCTGCAAGCCAGTATTGGCCACGAAGTGAAACAGAATATTTATAGATGTACTGCGTAAGTGGACCAACTTGCAGAGCGCCGAGCGCCGCAAATGCCCCTGCCAGCACAAAGACAAGTGAGTAAAGGGAAGTAAATAAGATGCTGAACCTTGATCTGATTGCAAAGAAGAGCACTACTCCAAGTCCAAGTGCAGAGACGACTCTTCCTTGGATTGCATGAGATTTGTAGATTTCAAAGAAGGTAAGGAGGGAAACGAGAGAAAGCACTAACTTCACTTTAACTTCTGTCTTCGTGTCAAAAACGAAAGCCATGCATACTGAAAAGAAAATACCAAGGAAGGCGCCAATAAAATTGGGGTTGCCTAGCGTTCCCAAGATGTTTCCATAAGGGTTAGACCACCCAATAAAATCACCGAATAGGATCACCCACAGGCAGTACACCAAATTCACAGAGCCAGCGGCTCCCAACCCAATTAAAATTTTCTTCAAATTTTCATTTGCTTGAATCGCAAGAGTTCCAATTAAAACTGTACACAAGCACATATAAGTGAGAAGTCCAGAATTTCTACCGTATGCACCGTAGAAATTCTGGCTCATTGGAAGCTTACTCAAACTGACCGAGGAAATCATGGCTAAGAAAAAAAGCGCAACGAAAATTATGACCTGACGATTTGCCTTAACGAGCTGTAGGAATCCAGATTGCAGGAGGACTGCAATTACACTAAAACCAATTGCGCCAAGAAGTAAGAGTTTTGGAACGTTCACCGGATCGGTCACAGATCCGCTGATAAGAAATATTGTGATTAGCGCCGACCCCATTGAGATGAGTCGAATTAATGTCATTTCTTTAGCTAAGTCATGCATGTGGAAATTCTATCTATAGAAAGGCCGAATCCCGGCTCCCCCGAAGGGGAACCGGGATTCGGTTCTGATCTTTTCAGTTAAAGGGGGCTAATTAAGCCTTGACCTTCTTCTGGATCTTGATGACTAGGTTAGTCAATGATGTGATCTGAGCCTTGAGGCTTGCGACCAACTTAGCAACAGTTGCTGAAAGTGCTGCAACTGCATCTGATGCATCCTGAGCTGCAGCTGTTGCTGCATCTGCTGCATCTGCTGCTGCAAGAGCTGCATCTGTAGCTGCGTTAGCTGCATCTGTAGCCTCGTTAGCTGCATCTGTAGCTGCATCGACTGATGCGTTAACAACAGTTGCTGTAGCTGATACGGCAACACGGCCAGCAAGAGCAAGACCTGTTGATCCTGTTGCTGAGATTGTTACATCACCAGATGAAGCTGGCATGTAGACGTAGTAGACCTGTGAACCAGCTACTGCGCCAGAAGTTGAAGATGATGCAGCTTCCAATACAACTGAAGTTGCTGTCAATGTGTCGCTTGACTGTGAGAATCCAACTGAAGTTGTGATTCCACCAGTAGCTAGGGCAGCTGAAACGGTCTGCGCAGGCAGAGCCTTTCCATCTGTGTCAAGGACTGTAACGGTGATCTTAGCCTTTTCGAATGGTGCGTATGACGCCTTATCGAATGAGAGCTTTACAGATCCTGGTGTTCCAGCTGAAACAGTTACTGAGAATTCATCTGATGTTGCTGTTGCTGTTGCAACTGTAGCTGCATCGATGATCTTGAACTTAGCTGTTCCAACGAGCTTACCTGTGACATCGCAACGGATTCCGTTAGTCGCTGTCCATGAGCAAGCAGCTGGAGTTTCTGAACCAGCAATGAGCGCGCTAGCTGCTGAAGTTGCGTAGATGTAAGCGGTTCCTGTCCAAGCGATACCGCCAGCATCAACAGCTGCTACTCCGACTGCACCTGTGTTAGCGCCTACTCCAAGAACTGGAATACGAACTGTAGGTGTAAGAGTCTTAGCAGCCTTTGCATAGAAAGTAACTGTCTTTGTAGCGAATGTAGCCACTGTTGAAGAAATGACAACTGATGCTACGCCAGCGTTACCGTCCGCGCGAACTGTGAGTTCCTTTGTACCTGCAGTGAGAGCAATTGCTGTAAGTGACTTACCGCAAACTGAACCATCACAGATAAGACCAGGACCCGTCAATGTAGCTGTAAGTGAATCTTCAGCGACAGCAGCAGTTCCGTTGGTGTTATTTTCGTTCACCTTGATGTATGCAACAGGAGTTGTTGAAGCAGTTGCTACAGCAGTGACTACAACATCCGCTGCTGGAGCAGTTGCTGTACCGATAAATGCTGTTGCATTTGCAGCAGCAGGAGCCTTAAGAGCAGCAGCAGCAGCAGCTGTACCAGCACCAACAACAATCGTTACATCAACCTGGTTAGAGGAAACTGTGTAGTTAGATCCACCAGTATTGCTGTACGTGGTTGCAACAACTGTATAAACGTATGAACCAGCTGTCTGTGTTGTGTTTGAATCCAAGAAGAGTTCAAACTTTGCGCCGATAGGACCTGTTGAAGATCCGCGGGTAAGAGCACCGACTGAACCACCTGAGAGCACCTGGTAGATATTTCCAGCTGTAACAGATTCAGTATTGTTTGTTGAACCAACAACACGGCGACCCATGTTTGACGCTGTTGTAACACCTGAAGCGAATGTTGTTGCTGCAGAAGCTCCATAAGAAACTCCAGCCACAGCTGCGTTCGCTGATACATAGGTGTTAGCAGTTGTTGTATCAATTACCTGCATTGACGCTGTATTTGACGTAGCAGCAGCGCCTGTTGGGCGTGACTTCTCATAGAAGGTCACAGTGATTGAGTCTGTAGTTGATGTGACTAGACCCGATACGGTGAATGAAGCACCTGTGGTGGTATCTGAATCAACTACGCCTGATGTACCTGAACGAAACGTTGCAGTTCCGTTAACAGCATCAGTGATCGCTGTACCTGTAACTACTGCTGATGATGGTGCAACAGAGAGAACTCCGAGGCCCAACGCAGCAACAGCTACAAGCGCAATGCGCTTGAATGTTGTCTTTGTAGACATTTGTTTCCTTTCGATAGTCGACCTACGGAATTTCCGTAGGTCGGCTTGGAATTAGTTTCCTAACTCCTCTCGATTCATCGCACGTGCTGATGAATCAAATTCTCCACCGTGTATCCGGACGCGGTGAAGAAACTTATTTAATTATGCTCCGGGTACTAATACCGCCTGAGCTAAAATTTGGGTCTTGCTCGCGTTGAGCAAGAGACGAGACGTGATCGTCTTAGGTGCGCCAACAAGGTCGTACCCGCGGTCGCCCACGGGGATTACGAACTCTGAAGTTGGGGTAGAGAGTAGGGAAATTGTAACGGTCATAAGGTACTGGCCATTGGACATACGCTCAAATTCCACGCTCGTGGCGTCAGCGTTAGCTACCGCCCATGAGCCCTTCATTCCAAGCGCAATGTAACTGACCTCATATTTTGTGCCGTTGCCATCGACTGTGATGGTCTGATCGATCATCACGTTTGGTCCACCCCCAGATGTGATGGCCTGGGTGGCCAAAATTGTGCCTTCTTCGGTTGCAATCGGATTATTACGGTTTACGCGGATCTTTCCGATTGGACCATTTTCACCTGCGACGGTGAATCCTGTTGGGACGCCTTCATTATCAAGGCCAGGCCAGTAAGCCTTCGCACTCTTGACATATACGCCAGAAACCATCGTTGATGACTTCTTAGCTGGCATCGAGATAGATGGAGCAGGTGATGGTGAATCTGTTGAAGTAGATCCAGCAACCGCGCCTGAAGAATCGTTTGAACTGACAGTTGGAAGTACGCCTTCGCGGCCAGTCATTGAGTTAAAGCCAAGGAAGGCTGTGACCACTAATAGTAAGGACAAAGCAACTTTGGAAGACTTGGCTGCAAGCTCAGATGCCTTCTTATAGGTGGTTGAAAGCATGTCGAGAGCTGTGAGGCCACGCTCTTGATCGATAACGAGCTCTGAAAGTACACGGCGAAGAGATGTGCGAGCGCGTGAAACTGTGTGGCGCACTGCAGATTCCTTGATTCCAAGCTCTGCTGCGATTTCCTCTGTTGAACGGCCTTCCATCTCCCACATAACGAGCGCAGCGCGCTCAGCAGGGGAGAGAAGGGCCAAAGCTTGGCGAATAATCGCAGCATCCTCAGCTTGAGTAAGTACTTCTGAGTGATCACCATTTACCTGCCATGCAGCTTCAACTTCAGCCTGGGCATCGTCGATAACCACAAGGTTTGGACGGCGCCCTTCCATGCGGAAGTAATCGATGCAGAGGTTTTCAATGGTGCGATGTAGATAAGAGAGTGCGTGCTCTTGTGATTCAAGCTCAGGGGCAGCGAGCATGAACTTAATAAGAGAGTCTTGGGTGATTTCTTCAGCCTTTGCTGAATCCTTCAATACGCGATTGGCATGCGCGAGTAGCTCTGAACGGTGCTCAGTGTAAAAAGCCCCCAGTTCAGCAACTGTCCATACGCTAAGTGCCACTTTATTGATCCTTCATTAACCGGTTTTGGTCGTACAGAACCAGCCGTCGCTGCTTCTATCCCCTACTACGAATCCCAATCTGGATTGTAGCGGGAAGGGGACAAAACGGACAAAATACCCAATATCAGCTTCTTTTAAGCAAGGTCGACATTGGGAGAACATAAAGAGGCTCGTAACCTAGCCCGATTGCATATTCAACCGAGTCGGTCTTTAAAGCAGATGAAACTGGCGGGGTTGCCTCGAGAAGTAGGAATCGAGGGAATCTATCTTTCTCAAGACTCTCAAAATCCATACTTTTCAAAACATTGAAATCTGACCCTTCCGCATCAATTGAAAGCAGATCTATGCAATTTCGTGGAAAATTTTGATTGTAAATTTCTCTTAGAGAAATTCCAGGTACCGTGACAGTTCTGTCGACTTCCCACCCATCTGCTTGGAATTTATCTTTCCACTCAGCAATTACCGATGACAGTGCTGGCTCTTTAAAAATTGTGAAGGTGTAGCTTTTCTCTGTTCCCACTGCTGCGCAGATATTGATGTCGCGCTTTCTCTCCTTATTGAATGTCTCGATTAGTTCGCTATTCGCATCTATATTCACGCCTCGCCAACCTATTCTTGAAAGGTGGTGTGTGACTGAAAATCTGTATGGATGGTGAGCTCCAACGTCAATAAAGAGTCCGTCTCGTTTGCCTGCTATGGCATGCAAAAGGGCTAGATCTTCTCCACCTTGGCTCCAGCTTATAGAAAATGCATTGCTAAAACCTGCAATTTCGGAAGTCTGAACGAAGTTGCCCCACGTCTCTCGTGGAGCTAGCTTCACTAGGGCTTTAAGAAATCTGAGAATCTTGTTCATTTTGAATCCATTCTATAAACCCATCAATTGTGCCTGTTTTTCAAAATTTGGTACTTCTGCACGAACTTGTTCAAATGTACCTTGGGCCAAAATTTTACCCTCATCAATATAGATAACTTTGTCAGCGAATCGAACTGTTGAGAGCCTGTGAGCAATCATTACTACAGTGACTCTGCCCTTCAATTCCAATATTGAACTTGAAATATCAGATTCAGTCTGACCATCCAAAGCACTAGTAGCTTCATCTAGCACGAGAAGCTTAGGTTTTGTGAACATCGCTCGCGCAATTCCTAAACGTTGACGTTGTCCACCGCTTAGTTTTGTTCCTCTTTCTCCTACTTGAGTATCTAATCCTTGGGGTAATGACGCAACAAAATTTGAAAGTTGAGCGAGTCGAAGTGCATCGTCAATCAACGTTTGATCCTCAGAGTTATTCGGAAATCCAAGAGTTATATTCTCTTTGATTGTTCCAGATGACATTGCCACATCTTGCGGGACATAAGCAATTGCACCTGGCCAACGAGCTATAGTTTCCAGAGGTGGTTTTCCTGAAATAAGTACTGTTCCCGAACTTTCATATAAAACGCCAAGCAAGACATCAACGAGAGATGTCTTTCCTGCCCCCGATGGGCCGACGATCGCGACGAAAGACCCACCCTCTATGTTCAAAGAAATTTGGTCTAGGGCTGGGACATCTTTTTGAGGATAAGTTAGCGTAAGGTTTCGGATTTCAATAGCTGGAATAAAACCTGAGTGTTCTGTTTCCAATAAATTGTTTGCCTCGGAGTTCTCTTCCACGCCTTCGAGTGATTCAATTAAAGTTAATGTAGGACCTGCTGAGCCCAAGCTCTGCCGTATTCCAATGGTTCCTTGTTGAATTCGCATCACTGCCGGTGCAATTCGAGTAGAGGCGGCCATGAAAACTGACAAGGTAGCTACCGCATGACTCGCGTCCTGCAGGAGGAACTGACTTGCACTGATTATTAGTGTGCCCAGGACAACCGTAGATTCAATAACATATTTACTAATACTTGGCAGGAATGCGATATCAGCCAAAGTGTGAGCTAATTGAAATTTAGTCTTTTCAATTTCTTTCGCATAAAAATAACGACGGTTACGTACTACTGATTCACGATAAGAGTTCAATACTTCTACAATCTTCTCGTTGTTCGCAATAGTTAAATTCGATTCTGCAAGACCTAATCTCTTTGCACTTTTATTAAGTAGGCGGTAAAGAAGCCAGCCGACAAATCCAAAAACCGCGACAGTGCTGAGGGCAATGATGGGATCGACAACTAATAAGCCGATTGTCATGACCACCAACAACGATATATCTGAAATTAAGGTCACGGTTATGCCTATTACTCCTAAAGTAATGCTGTCAACTCCGCGTGTTACCGCATATAGGGTTTCTTGGGTTGTTCTTCTTTGGATTGTGATCAAGTCTTGAGAAAGTAATTTTGAAATCAAGGATGAAGAAATCCGTGCCCCTCGGCGACTTAAGAAATAGAGCGTGCGTCGCGCAAAAATCACGGAAAGAACCGTCCGGCTAATAAGCAGGCCTGCCGCAAGGCAACCGAGAACTGCGGCTTGTGTTTGAAAAGTTTGATTTGAAAGGTGTAAATATCGAAGGACTACTTCAACGCGATCTCCGGGGCGTTGTGACGATACACCCCTGACAGCTAAAGAACCTAACATTCCAATAGCGGCTACACCTGCCAAATCCAATAGCCCCAGGAAGATTTGAAACACAACAACGACAGAGATTTTTTGTTGATCATTGCGTGATAGCACCCGAGCAGAACGACCAATCGTCGTCCCTCTCCATTTCCTACGCATTAAAATCAACATTCCCAACCTCTTGATAATTTAAAATCGTTAGTTTGATTCTTGTCTATTTCCACGCTGACACTCTCTTCCAACTTGGAGGTATCAAATCTAGTGGCTCGGCCTCAAATCTAAACCAAACATCCGGACAAATAACCGACGGATTCTCAGTCTTGCTTAGAACTGCTCCCCACCAGCTAAATGTGGAGTTCGCAATTACGTAGGATTTACCTAGACGCATTATCTCCAGGGTTTCGGCTGACGACAATTGAGTATCCGTAAACCACCGAGTTCGATCCATAAACTCACTCGGAAAGACCTTTCTAGCCTCCACTTCTTCATCGGAGAAAACCCAGATTTTTGAATCTGGGTTTTCTGCAAGAATTTGAGTAAGGGCATTTCTGTAATAATTGGCAGTAGGTATTCCAAAGGAGCTTTCGAATTTATAGTCCCCAAATCTAAAATGAATGACTATCGGCTCTTCAATTCGGGCGATTTCTACGAATTTTTCGACCTTTGAATTCTTCGTCGCCAACGACATTGTTTTGAGATCTTTATAAGTATCGATATCGTTAGTAAATTTATAGCTTTGAAAATATCCAACTATAAAACTGCTGCTAGGACTTACATCTAGCGCTGAATAGCCAATCCCAATCCCACGTTCTACCTTTATCAATTTTCTAAAATATACCGAGACCACTAAATTGCCAAGCACGGCTGTCGCTTTCTTAATCAAGCGCATTTTTTCCCAGTTCTTTGGAGCAATCCCTGATCTCAGAAGATATCCAACAGTTTTTGATGTAAACCTTGAGTAACGAGTAGCTGGCATTAAATGCGATCGATTAGGGAGTTGAAAGCTAAAAAGGTCGGGTAATCCTTGATTATTACAGCGAGGCTTTCCTAGTGTCCACTCAAGGTATATCTCACGCTTGGAATCTAGAGTTAGCGCATTTGCCAACTGAAATAATTGATTTCCTAGACCTCCAGTTAGAAAAACAATTAAGGGTTTTTTCGTCACTTTAAGCACCCCGGACTGAAGTCTGAATAACTGCTCTTAACGCATTTAGAAACGTTGGTTTAATAAACAGTTTTGTCCGAAAAAATTCAGCGAGTAAACCGAATCTAGTTCTCATATTTCCGTGACGACTTCCGGACATCATTTGTTTTGCCGCCATTAAACTAAGGAAGGGGGCAACTTGGCCAGTACTTAGCTTAAGAATTTCACTGGTTTTCTTAAAGGCGGGGAGTAAGTCTTGAAGGGCTGCTGAGTTCTTGGTTAAGTGGGAGTTTGAACCCGTGAAATAGGTGTAAATCTGGTTATCAGCAAAAACGAACTTTGAAGCTCTTGAAATTGCTTGACAAATAAAAATCTGATCTTCCGCCATCCTCAATGGTTCGAAGCTTAATCCTTGTATTAGATCTCTTGCAAAAACAATCCGCCAGATGCCTGGATTTCGCGCGACAGTGTTCAAATCCTTTCTTGTATCTGAACTCCAGGCAGGTGATTCTGATGTTAGATGTGAAATTTCATTAAAAATTTTGTACACGCCGAAACAAATATCTGGACTTCTCACATCGATGTAATTCAATAATGTAAGAAAATTTTCAACGTCCGGTTTATCGTCGCTATCCCAAAAGATAACCCACTTACCTTGGCAAATCTCTAAGCCGGCATTTCTCGCACTCCCTGGATTCCCAAAGTTACCCTCAATTAATTTCAAATTCTCATTTTCTTCGTAAATTGCTCTTAGTTCAGCACTTGTTGCCTCATCTGAGTAATCATTAATAATAATTATTTCTATTTGAGGATTCGAAGATAACTTTCCTACCCACTCCTTCAAGGTCTGCAGCCTTCCTGCCATGTTAAAAACGGGACAGATAATGGACGCTA
Organism: Actinobacteria bacterium IMCC25003; assembly: GCA_002284855.1. GTDB lineage: Bacteria > Actinomycetota > Actinomycetes > Nanopelagicales > Nanopelagicaceae > Planktophila. The sequence continues at coordinate 159,201 of CP015603.1, forward strand.
ACTTGGTTGCCTCTTCTAGAATCACAACCGTGATTCTAATGGCTCGGTATTGTTGCTGTGCCTAATCTCTCTAGCAATATCAATGATTTTGGCACATATGTGACAGAATGTTGCGGTGGCAGTCTCTATTCATAACTCTAAGTGCGCGGTTGTGTTCCTAGTAATTAACCAAATACAGGATCTTCCAGTTCTCGCTATTAATTCCGTTATTCAAAACTCCAACTCTCCAATCTTTATCGGGACAGTACGAGAGCAAGATCAAGAAGGTCTCCCGAAAGATGCGCGGATTACATTTATTGACCTCAGCGCTGACGCCTCTGAGTTGGGCATCCCTGTAGGAACCGGCAATTATGAAAGTTTTGAGAAAGATGTGTTTTTCTCGCTCGTGCAATTAAAGTGGGCTCTCTTTAAACATGTATCTACGATTAGTGGTTGTGACTTTTTGATTTACAACGATATTGATGTGTTCTGGCTCCGACCAGTATTACCTGATTTGTTAGAAGCATTTGAAAAGTCTCCAACAACCCAGATGATGATTCAGCATTTCACGTGGGTGCCTGGACAGCCGCAACTGTGTATGGGTTTCGTAGTGTTCAGAATGGGTAATTATTTTGACACGCTAGTAAACGAGGCATCCAACTTGCATGCACTGATGCTTAAAACCAATCCTCGAAGTGGTGACGACGATGTGATCACTATGCTTTATCGAAGAGAGCATTTCCCGGCTGAAATTCAATTACTTCCACAGACAACGTTTCCCGTTGGCAATTTACTGAACTTATTCTCAAAGCGCGATCAATTCCCTGGATTGCAGCCGTTCTCCCCATATATTTTTCATGCAAATTTTGTAGTGGGGCTAAAAAAGAAACTTCTCATAACGAGTGTTGCCTACCGGCAACACAATCTTGATTTGAGTGCAGTTCCCTTTATTAAGCGAATTGTGATGCTCTATCAGGTCCCAATTTTTAGACTCTATTTCAATTTGAGAAGAATTGTAAAGCCCAAGTAGAACTATGGTTGGACAATAGTTATGTCGAATATGTGGGAGGAGATAAGACCTTCGAGGTTAAGAGTATTGCTGACGTACACCAAGCGTGCTATTCGGTGGAGAAGGAACAGTGCTCCTTATTTATCTGGAGATTTGTTCTCAGATATGTCCGATGTGAGTATGTACCCCCCTCGGTTTCGAGGAAAGCAACCAGATTTGGATTCAATACGTGCTGCAAAAGTAATCTTTTGCCCAAGTGACAAACTTCAGGATTTCTTCATGGAATTTCATGACGCCGTTTCGGCACGAGTCATAATTTGCGGAAATAGTGATCATGAATTCAAAGAGCTACCCGAAAATATACCCGGGAGCGTTAAGCAACTTTTTTTACAGAATTCCTTCATTTCAGACCATCCGCTTGTAACTACCTTGCCTATTGGAGTCGAAAATTTTCGGTGGGGGGTAAATGGAAATCCGCGAAACTTGACTCAGGGGAGAAATTGGCCTGATCGAAAGAATGAAATTTTGATCGGACCTCTTGGCTTGACTCACCCGATAAGGCTTGAAGTTAGGAATAATTTTTCAATTCCAGCTGAAGGTATCAAGCTCATTCAAAATCGTTTGGAGCCTGCTCGATATGCCAGACTCGCAAGGGAAACACGCTATGTGGCTGCCATTCGAGGTAACGGTGTTGATACACATCGCCACTGGGAAACTCTCTACCGAGGTGGCATACCGTTGATTCTCCGTGATGCTTGGAGCGATGGGATAAAGGGACTTCGTTTGCCATTTATTGAAGTAGACGCTTGGGACGCTCAACAATTGCACTTAATCACTGCAAACCATGAAAATTTGGGCTTTAATCCAGCCCAAATCCCTGCATTGTGGTGGCCATATTGGAAAGAAATAATTGCTTCGTACCTATAATCTCTTCGTGAACGTCAAAAAAGCCTTACAGAGAATTGTCACTGGACAGCTTGAAGAATTAGGAATAAATCTTTCTCGTAACACCACTACAACTGGCTTGACTGCCAAGAGTGAGGTTTTAAACCTACTCGGGCGCATTCGCCCTCAAGACAATGGACATAGATTAATTCGTGTTGGTGGCCCTGGAGATGGCGGTTATCTCATACCAGATGACCTGACTGGAATTTCAGAGTGTTTTTCACCGGGGAGTAACAAGCTCTCCAATTTCGAGAGTGAGATTGCACAAAACTGGCAGATTAAATCCTTCATCTGCGACTCGGTTGATGAAAAGCCATCAGATTTGACCGCTTTACAAGACTTCACCGAAGCGTGGGTTGGGCCTGCAACTGATGGCAAAAAATATATCTCTCTTGAGGATTGGGTTGAGGAAAAGAGCCAATCTCAGGGAGATTTAATGCTTCAAATTGATATCGAAGGTGCCGAGTTCTTAACATTATTGGCAGCCTCGACACATTTACTAAACAGATTTCGAATTGTTGTTATTGAACTTCACTTTCTGGAGGCGCTGAAGAATAAGTGGGCTTTCGACCAAATCTATTTCCCGTTTTTTGACAAAATACTAAGTGAGTTTGATGTGGTTCACCTACACCCCAATAATTGTTGTGGAACTTGGACTTATGGTGATTTCGAATTCCCTAGGATTATTGAATTAACTTTGCATCGGAAGAATCGTAGTATGTACTCACGTCCAGTTTCGTCCTCAAGAAATGAACTCGATCACCCCAATGTAGAATCAAGCAAAGATTTTTCACTTAATTTCTCAGAAATTGGCAATCGCATTACCGTCGAGTGGGATTGAGCCGACATAATGAAAAGTCCAACTGTGCTTGTGGCGATTGGCCATGGTTTGTATGAACCCTGGCTCAATATTCTTTATCAAGGTCAAGAAAAAACTTGGTTAAACGCTGATCCCCCTTTGGGGGTCTCGACAATTCACTACCATGGCACTCCTGTAGGCAAGATTGGGTGGAAGCTTGATCGGCTTCATGAATGGTTAAGATGGAAGAATCGTTGGTTTGCGACTTTTCTTAGGCTGATAGATCGAATAAGAGGAGTACTCCTGCTTCTATTCATTCCAAGGATTTCTACATCGAAAGAAATCAAGTCCAGTCATTTAGCGTTGCATATTCACTTTCCTGATACCTATCAAAATGTAAGGTGGAAAGACTTGGCAATTTTGAATTATTTCATTAATGAGCGAAGCGAGGATTTTATTTTATTTACAACGACATCCTCATACATTCATTATGCTCACCTCGTCGAGAGGGTTTCAGGGCTTTATGTTCAAGATTTTTATGGGGGAGTAGTTCCATATGATGGTGCTAAATTTGCTGCAGGAAATAATCGTCTCATCTCAAGGAGTGCGGCAGTGAAACTGTTAAAACATAGAATTTACTTTGATCCGGGATATATTGAAGATGTTGCAATGGGGAAGGCTTTCGAAAAATTAAAGATTAAATTGGAGTCTCTCCCGAGCTTGAATTTTACTGATATTCAAGGTGTTGAGAATTTAACTGAGGAAGTCTTCTTGAAAAATTATCATTTCAGAATGAAATCTGGTACTTTCGGGAATCGGTTAGATGTCCCCATAATGTTATCCCTACACAATAAAATTGCAAATGAGTTTATATAAAATGAAGACTGCGTTATCAGTTTCATTTGCGAATTGGCCAAACCCTATCGGTTCTTCAGAAGAAATTTTTGCGAGCCTTCTTTCCTTAGCGCTTAATCGGGAGGTCGTAGTTGAAACTGACCCACATAAGGTGGTTGATATTTGTATTGAGTCCGTCTACGGGAAAAAAGTTCTGCCTAGTTTTCAAGCCCGGGCATACCGTTACTTGGCTTCGCATTCAAAATCAGGTATTGATTTTGCTAATAGGAAATACTCTCCCAACCAACAACCCTCAAGAAAAGCAAGGTACTCCATTTTTTTTACAGGTGAAAATGAACGACCCCCTTATGGAGACTGGGACTGTTACCTGTCTTTCGATTTAAACAGTTACGGGGGGAAGAATGCATATCTGCCTCTTTGGTGGATTACAAGCTCAGATTTAATTGGGCCAACAATTTCTCCGTACCTAGGGCGACCAATTACCATTGATGAAATGCTAAAGGCACGAGACGTTGATTTCATCTCTCGAAAGAAATTCTGTGTTGCATTTATTGGAAAGGCCTACCCGTTTCGGATGCAAGCAATCGCTGCGCTGTCAGCCATTGGAAAGGTTGATGTCTATGGCGGGATAGCTAGAAACTCAAATCGGAGGGCTGCCTTAGCAAAATTTGAAACTGCGCAGAAGTATAAATTTGTATTCGCTTTTGAAAACGATCTGTTCCCTGGGTATGTCACCGAAAAGGCTCCTGAAGCGTGGGCGACTGGGGCAGTCCCTCTCTATTGGGGTTCTGACCCCGCGGGTTATTTGAACCAGGATGCAATGATTAATCTATCAAACTTCCAAAACCTCGAGTCCTTTACGGAGCGAGTACGAGATGTTGCTGGAAATTCCGAACTTTGGAGCAATATCGCAAATCAGCCGATTTTGAAGAGGAAGCCTGACCTTGACGAAGTGCTATCTGTCTTGCGGAAAGCGCTAGCGCCTCTGGTTCAGAGATAGGCTTTAGATGTGAGCACTCCTATACCTTTGTATGTAATTAATCTGGAGAAAGATGTAGATCGCTGGGAATCCGTTATGCAAGAGACGGCTAATTCTATCTTTAGAACCAACCGTGTCAACGCAATCAACTCTCGTAAATTGCCCGAACATGATTTCGTTTCCTCGGGGGTTCATGCAGCTTGGTTATCACATTTGAAAGCGATGAGTGACTTCTTGCAAACAGATGCAGAATTTGCATTGATTGCTGAAGATGATTTCCACATCACAAATATGAAAGAGCTATCGAACTATATCGAAATATTGAAGGCGCTTGACTGGGATATGGTGCAACTCGGCTTTCTTAAGCCTGGGGTCGACACGAAGATAAAGATTTTTATTGCAAATACTGAGGGCTTGATATTCGACTTGTTAGGAAAGTTGAGTCAAATGCCTGGATTAACAACCAAAAGTTTTTCATCAAGGATGAGGGTAAAGCAGTCTCTTGACACTCCTAGAGGATTTGTTGTCGATGACTGTCAGCCCGGAGCGCACTTTTACCTAGTTAGGCGCACTTTCTGTCAATCAATTTTAATTCTTAATAACCCACAGTTCCTCAGTATCGACGACTTTTATACAGCTCTTTCCAGAATGCGTACCTTTAAAATGCTGCGGGTAAAGAGAAATTTGGCGACTCAAAAGCCATTCTCTGCATGGGCTGGTCCTAGATTCAAGCGCACTCTATAGAAATCTGGAATCAACTTTCGTAAATTTCTTATAATGTAAAACATCGTCGTTCTTAAAGTCGCCTTTATAAAATGGGCTCGGTGAGTAAACGGACTTACCTCTATTGGAAGCTAAAAATCCCCCCCACCAGCTGAGAGTTGAATTCGCAAGTACCAACGATTCTGCCAAACCCATCATTTTAAGCGCCTGCCATGCTGTTGAATCGCTAGGCGAAAAGACAAAATCCGGATTCAAATCAGCGATTAAAGAGGCCGCTGAACTGACGTCATCCGTTCCAACTACAAGTGGGAGATCTCCCCTGATAAATCTTCTGTAGTGATTAGCACCTATTAAGCCGTAAGTCGAATCACTTGTGACGTAGTCACCGCGTCGCACATGAACATACTGATATTTCATCGGAAGCAGCTTAGGCATCTCAATATTAGACATTATTCTGTGAAGTTCAGGGTGCAGTACTTCTTCAACTTCCTCAACATTGCGCGAATTGATAAAGAATCCGGTAACAAGTTTAGGTATTGTCATCGGGAGTTCTGGAATAAAATAACTATCCCTTGTTCGAAGGGCACCCAGTTGCTTTTCAAGTAAGGTTGTTAGTGGCGCGTTTAGAGTTGATGCCTTATCCAGAGCCATACAGATGAATCCTGCCCAGTCTTTTCTTGTAACAAGTTGAACATGTTCACATTGATCCAGTTGAGAATACAAATCATCGCCTTTAAAACCGTTTGCGTGTGATGAATCCATAAATAGTGATACCTTCGAATTGTAATGCAGAGCTAACTTGTGACTGAATGCCCATTGAAATAACTGGTTCCCAAGTCGACCTGATAGCTGCTGAAACAATTTGTTAAACTACTTCGAAAGCGCTGTCTTGAAGTATTCGACTGACGCTTGAATGCCTTCTCTAAGTTCAATCGTAGGTTCCCACGCCAAATCTTCCTTGGCTTGAGAGATATCTGGTTTTCGTTGCTTGGGGTCATCTGAAGGGAGAGGTTTAAATTCGATTTTGGAGTTTGAACCGGTTAGCTCGATAATCAATTCTGCGAGTTGAAGCATTGTAAATTCATTAGGGTTTCCAAGGTTGATCGGCCCTTGAATTTCCTTATGTGAAAACGCAAGTTTAAAAAGTCCGTCAACGAGGTCACTTACAAAACAGAAGGATCTAGTCTGGAGGCCATCGCCATACATTGTAATTGGCAGATTTTGAAGTGCTTGGACTAGAAAATTGCTTACGACTCGACCGTCATTTAGTGCCATATTCGGTCCATATGTATTAAATATTCTCGCTACTTTTATCTCTACTTTATATTGACGATAGTAGTCAAAGAACAGCGCTTCGGAAGCTCTCTTACCTTCGTCATAACATGCGCGAATTCCTATGGGATTTACATTTCCCCAGTAAGTCTCCACCTGTGGCGAAATATTGGGGTCGCCGTACACCTCGCTTGTAGATGCCTGAACTATCCGAGCATTCTTTTCACGCGCTAACTCAAGCATGTTTATTGAGCCCAACAAGCTGGTTTTCAATGTTTGTACAGGGAACCGTTGATAATGGACTGGCGATGCTGGGCATGCTAAATTAAAAATCATATCTACTTCGGCAGAAAAAGGCACTGTCACGTCGTGACGAATCACTTCATAGTTCTTGTTATCAAGGAATTTCTTTACATTATCTCTTGACCCCGTAAAGAAATTATCAATTGCCACTACTTCATGACCTTCTCGAAGTAACCGCTCGGTTAAGTGGGATCCAATAAACCCTGCTCCACCTGTAATGAGTATCCGCATAACAACCCTTCTCCGAGGAGCACTATACCATTTTTGAGTTAACTCCCCAGTAACGTCTAATGGGTTCCTCAATAAACCTAAGAGACACTTTTGTGGCAAGAATACTCAAAATTGAGGTAACTGAAATCTCTAGGGAAGCCCTCAAAATTGATGTCGAATCAAACTCAAATTTATTCAGCGCGAAACTAGTCAGGCTTAGTAATGGAAAGTGCCACAAATAGAAACCATACGAGTATTTACCAATTACGGCAAAAAACTTTGAGATGTTTGGTGGTGTAGATAACATGGAAAAAATCAGGATGCATGCAGTAAATGGCCAAACGGATAATAGCGCTTGGTATTCGCCTAAATTTGATATTGAAAAGTAGATCGGAACCAAAAACAAACTAACTAGAAATATATAACTTCGATATCTAGAGTATTCATGACGAAAAGCGAAAGCAATTAACCCGAATGAAAATCCCCATAATGCCCGCCCAAGTTGATTCAATAATTCTAATTCATATACTGCCGAGGCAATGATGAGAATTGCCCCACAGGCCAAAGAGATGTATTTACTCTTGATAGTAAATACTTGGATTAGCGTGACCACAACATTTGCTACCCACTCCGCCGATAGACTCCAAACTGGATAGTCCACAAGAATCGCTGGTGAATAAAAGATTTGTAGCATTAGTAAAGAAATCACAAGAGTGGGAATGCTTAGAATTATTGGACTAGTCGCTGGCTCTTCAAGTAACCAATGCTTTGCGTTGATTACCAAGTCATAAACAATGGTAAATAAGACTATCGCCAAAACCATGGGAAATATTCTGATGAATCTAGAGGCAAGAAATCTCCCGGCATCTTTACTGTTCCTCACTCTAGCTAAGGTGGGAGCTAAGACAAAGCCACTCAAGACAAAGAAAAAATCAACAGCAATATACAAGTGACTGAAAACATTTATGCGGTTCCCGACGACATGAAACACGAGTATGCAAAATGCTGCTAGCCCACGTGCGCCATCAAGAGCATACATCCGAGATTGATTCATTTATTCCTTATCAGAGTTTAATCCCTTGCACTACTGTAGATTGGGATCGTGAATCTTCTGGGGCGTTTAAACCTTAAGTCTCCAAATTTCTATTTGACTCCACTTTTTGCCGTTGCGATATTTGAAAATCTCATTGCCGCGACTTGGAATGTCGATCCGTATCACGAAGGTGCGCTCTTTCCGACAGCAGTTGGCTTGGCTGAGGGTTTAGCCCCTTTTAGAGAGATAAATCAGCAGTATGGTTTCTTGGGTCCACTATTGGTTTCCCTACCACTGCATTTATTTGGGAATTACCTAATTTTCCAAAGACTGTTCGGTTTTTCTCTTACAATCCTAATTTCTTTGCTCTTCTACTCTTATTTGAAAACCTTGACAAATAAGACAGTTGCTAAACACGTAACTCTTATTTGGATGTCAATCAGCCCCATTTGGAGTTGGTCGCTTGACCGCAACGCTTTGAGTGGTGGTTATTGGCCCAACCAGCTTGGGACATTTCTGGTACTGCTCGGCTTACTCTTTTTAAAAAGGTCTAGATTTGAGGCGTTGCTTGCTGGATTCTTCATATTTCTTTCATCGCAAGCACGAGTGGAATTTATCTTCGTTTGGCTATTTATTTCTGTTGCAATTCTAATTAAGGAAAAGGGCAGAAGAATATTTTGGGCAGTTGGTAGTTCTTTATCTTTTTTACTCATTTTCTTTTACCTGATTTCAAATAATTCGTTAAACCAGTGGTATGAACAAACTCTTCTCGTCTGGACCATGAATCCTCCAGATGTGGTGACAATTAATGCAAAGTTTTTGATAATTAATTTAATTAGTTTCCTTTCAATTTCAATCATCGGTGCCTTGTTGTTTGCTTCAGCCTGGGGATTAACGAGTAAATCCGGTAAGGTTTGGGTTTCCGTGTGCTTACAATTGGTTTTGGTCTGTATATTTCTCTCTGTACCACGGTATCTCAATTTTCAAATCAAGATTGGGCGCTTTGATATTGTCGATCCCATCAAGTTTGCCTTCACGAATACTCTGTTTTCATTCATTAATATGACTTTACTGGTTTGTTTTATTCTTGTCTGTTTTTTTACTTGGCAGAAGAGACCAAAGTTATCTCAAATATTTGGTCTGTTTGACTCCACCCAGTTATCCTTACTAGCTTCTTGTGTGGGGCTCTTGGCGTTGTTCCATAACTTTAACCCGGACTACATACATATGGTCTGGCCGATTTTTGCCGCATTGATGATTTCCTTACTTCCAGATTTATCTAAATCAAGACTTGCCAAAATGACAGCAAAATCTAGTGCAATCTTTGTTCTTGCTTTAATTGTCGGATCAAGTCTTATCTTCTTGACACATTTGCTGGAACAGGTGCATCCCTATAAGACCCCCATGCTGAAAGGGCTGTATGGGAACTCTACACTTCAGGTTGAAAACCTTGACAATTCCTTCACGGTGATTGACAAGCAAGTCGAAAGGAAAAAGGTTTTGATGGTGTGTTATACCGGCTTGTTATCAGTAAGCACTGAGGGTTATTTAGGTGTAGATGAGTGGAGTTGGAATCTACAACCAAAGGAAATGATTTCACATAGGTTAGACAAAATGCAGAAGGAAAACCTAGTTCTTGCCTGCCATCTGTCAGCTGATGAAGTCGCGAGAATCAACTATTTACAGAGGGAAGGCCTTCTCAAGCTAATTGAAAAAAACAATTCGTTTCATTTATATAGAGTTACTCAATCCTTCTAGTGACGATTATTGGGTCCTCCCCACTCATCACCTCGTAAATTTTTCTTATGTAGGAACCAACTACTCCAAGTAATATTGAATTTACGCCTATTCCGAAAAGGATCATCACGTACAGGCTGGCAAATCCGCGGGGCAGATTAGGCTGATAAAATTTTAAGGCGATGAAATAGATAAAGCCGATTACACTCAGCGCTAGGGAGAAAAAACCAACAAAATTTGCAATTTTCAATGGGAGCTTTGAATGATTCGAGAAGCCGGTTAGGCCGAGTTTTATCAGTTCTTTTACTCCAAACTTGCTCTCACCATTCATTCGGGCGTCCCTTTTGTAATAGACATCTTTTTCTGTTAGCCGCATTCCGGAAATCACACCCCGAAGATATGGGTTAGGGGACTTAATCCCACCAAGAGCATCAACAACAGCTCTGTCAATTAATCTGAAGTCTCCGGTGTTGCGCTTAATTGGGTGCTCGCTCGAAACGTCAATGAACCAATAGCCCATACTCCTAAAGAGCTTCATCAGATTTGATTCCTTGCGATCTTCGCGGACACCTGAAACCACCTTGTAGCCCTGCTCCCAATATTTTAGAAAAGTCTCAATTATCTCTGGGGGGTCTTGCAAATCAGCGTCAATCTGGATCACCGCGTCACCCTTAGCCTGCTTGTAATTAAATAAAATAGAGTTTTGAAATCCGATGTTTTTTCCAAACTGGAAGGCTCGAATTTCGGGATGGGTCAATTTCATCTCGTTCAAGATCTCCCAAGTGTTGTCGGTCGATTTGTTGTCTGTGAAAATGTACTCAAAACTATACGAGTCGAATAGACGAGACTTCAATAAATCAAGGCGCTCTATTAAGTGAAGTATAGAAGCTTCTTCATTCAGGACTGGAACACAAATCGAAATAAGTGGCCTTTTATTTAATTTATCGGTTTGCTCCATTTTGAACCCCCAAAGCTCTGAACCAGGATGTTACCCCTTCAATTGAATCTCGAAAGTCTATCCCGTCCAATTCTTCGGTCTTTCTAAATACGTAATTTCGGTTATCGTTTATGTCCGCACTTTGTGCAGCAATATGTAGAAGCTCTGTGGAGTTGAATTCTTTGAAAATTGCTATTGCCAGGTCTACAAGTCTCACTGGGTTTCCTTGGCTAATGTGATGGGTTGCGGTTTTCCCTCTGTCAATCAAATGACCAATGGCCTGTACGACGTCATGTACATGGTGCTACTCACGAATTTGATCTCCTCCACTCATATTAAAAGATTTCTGTGAATTAATTGCTTCAAATATCTGACCTAAGAACATTTCTGGCTTCACGTGACTCCCCCCGTAAAGCGTATGCATTTGAAAGTGAATATTCTGCCTCATCCAGTCTTCGCGAGATGTGTATTCCTCAAAATATGCAAGCTTTGAATTTAAATATCGATTACCTTTTGAATATTTGGGGAAATGCTCCATGACGGTGCCAAAAGTTGCTAGTTTAAAACCTATTTCGACACTCTTCTCTGCTAGAAAAATTGGGATACTTGAGTTTACGAACTTCATCTCTTCCAAATCAGCACCAGTGTCTGTGATTCCTGCGCAGTTGAAAATGATGCAGTTTCTTGGTTGTATTGCTAATTTCGAAAGGAAATCTTCTAACTGATTCGGATTCTTAGGCCACTGAATGAACTCACTTCGTGTGACTTTTATTGAGTTTGGGTAATAATTATTTAAGGTTGTCGCAAGATTTCCCTTGACCCCTAAAATTATTTTATCCATCTAACGCTTGACCAGTATTTTCGGAATATTCATCTAAGTTACTCTTCGACTTGCAGGACACTCGCTATGTCAGCCTTGCACGCCATCAAAGGGTCAGTCTGCTCGGTTAACACCTTTAGCCACCATTCAATCGATGAGGTAACTGCTGCTTCTTGACTCCAATTCGCATGCCAATTTAATTCTTTATTCGCCAAACTCGGATCAAGTCCTAAAGTCTTTGCCTCTAGAGAGTCATTTTTTTCGAAATACTCCACTTTTGGATTGTGTGGCCAAGTATTTTTAGCTATCTCTGTAACTGTCCTCACACTCAAACTTGGAGTTGAGGGTCCAAAATTGAAACTGCTGATATCAGAGCCAAGAAGCGCATTTTCTAGCGCAAGGAGATAACCTACTAAAGGGTCTAATACATGTTGCCATGGCCTAGTACTGCCCGGGGAACGGATCTCGACCGTTGCAGATTTGGAAAATCCCCGCACTAAATCAGGAATCAAGCGATTCTCGGACCAATCACCGCCGCCGATAACATTTCCTGCTCTCACAGAAAGTATACGAGGCCCTCCCATCTGAGAGACAATCTTTCGCCACGCATCCACCGCTGATTCTGCCGCTACTTTACTCGCGCTATATGGATCATGACCTTGGAGTGGATCTGACTCTTTGAAATCTTTTCCGTCATTTGAATTTCGATAAACCTTGTCTGTCGTTACAGCTAGTACTGCTTTTACATCTGGAGCGTGGCAAGCAGCATTCAATATATTTGCCGTTCCGAGTGCATTTACTGCAAAGGTTTCGAGTGGTTCTTGGTATGAAGTAAGCACAAGCGGCTGAGCTGCCATGTGGATGATGGCTTTCACATTATGCTGAGAAATAAATTCCTTCAGTATCTCTAGGTCCAGAATATTTGCAAAAACTTCCGAAGCACTTGGTTCACTTCCAAGTCTTTCATAAAGTGATCCCGGTTCGGGTTTCAGTGAATAACCAACGTATGGGATACTTAGCGAATCAAGCAGAAGACCTAACCAAGCTCCCTTAAAGCCAGTGTGTCCAGTCACCAAAATTGGTCCCTCTAATGACCTAATTTGCGTCAACGGGGAGGCAGCAAGTCTCATAGCTCAATATTACGCAATTCCGAGCGTTTTGTTGATCTTTTCATGTATTCTCACATCTTGTTCTAGTGAAATCTAAGGATACGTTTTCGGAGTCTTTGATTCCCTAGATGGAGACATCAAAGTAAGCTCGCGCACAGAAGCAATTAATCAGAATTGGTAGTGATAAATCAGAGGGGGTCTGTCTTGATGGAGGAATCCCTTAAAGAAATGGCTGAGCTCCTATCACGAGAAGCCGTAGATAAATTGCATGCCCCAGTTAACTTCATTCCCGGTGTATCAAATGTCCCAGTTACGGGGAAGGTGTTTGGAAGTGAAGAAATTTCAGCTGCAGTTCAAGCTAGTGCGGAATTTTGGCTAACTTCAGGCACTCATTCAGAGACTTTTGAAAGTAGATTTGCCAAGATTGTTGGGATGCGTCACGCATTCATGGTCAATTCGGGATCATCAGCAAATTTGTTAGCGCTTAGCGCACTCACAAGTCCCAAGTTAGGGGATCGCGCACTACGTCCGGGCGATGAAGTGATTACTGTCGCTGCGGGTTTCCCAACGACCGTTACTCCAATACTTCAAAATGGGCTCATCCCAGTGTACGTTGATATCGATCTTGTCACTTATGTAGCAAATGAATCTGCGCTGGAAGCCGCCGTCTCCCCAAAAACTCGAGCAATCATGATGGCTCATACCCTTGGTAACCCGTTTAATTTAGATTTAGTTGCGAGGCTTGCTGAAAAACACAACCTTTGGATAATTGAAGATAGTTGCGACGGCTTGGGTGGCACTTACAAAGGTAAAACACTCGGATCCTTCGGGGATCTCTCCACTTTCAGTTTCTACCCTGCACACCACATTACTACTGGTGAAGGTGGTGCGGTGCTTGTGAAGAAGGCTGCACACAAAACAATCGTTGAATCATTCCGAGATTGGGGTCGTGATTGTTGGTGCCCTTCAGGTTGCGATAACACCTGTCTTAAGCGTTACGAATGGACTTTGGGTGAATTACCTGAAGGGTATGACCACAAGTACACATACTCTCATCTAGGTTACAACTTGAAATCGGGTGATATCCAAGCCGCTATTGGTCTTGCGCAACTTGATCGCTTGGACTCCTTCATCGAACTTCGCCGACGAAACTGGGCACACCTAAAGGCTGGGCTAAAAGGACTCGAAGGGTTTTTTATACTTCCAGAACCATCCCCAGATAGTGAACCGTCGTGGTTTGGCTTTGCGCTAACCGTGAAACCTGGTGGACCAAAGACGCGTAATCAAATTGTGCAAGAGCTTAATGAATCTAAGATTGCTACTCGGTTGCTTTTTGGTGGAAATTTACTTCGCCAACCTGCATTCAAAGGAACTCCAAGGCGCATAATTGGAGAGCTCACAAACACAGATATTGTCATGAACGACACTTTCTGGATTGGGGTTTGGCCGGGTTTGACTCTCCCAATGTTAGATTATGTAATTCACCAGCTTCACAGGATTCTTGGGGTTACAAAGTGAAGGTGATTATTTTAGCGGGCGGACTTGGAACTCGAATTTCCGAGGAAACATCAAATAAGCCAAAGCCGATGGTTCTGCTAGATGATAAACCAATAATCTGGCACCTAATGAACATTTACGCTCGGCAAGGGTTTACAGATTTCGTTGTTGCTGCTGGATATAAAGCCGAGGTGATTCGAGACTGGGTCGACAATTTAAATACAAGTTGGAATATTCAAGTTGTAGACACGGGCCAAGAGACGCAAACTGGTGGCCGGATTTCTCGATGTATGAAGGAATTTCCAAATCAGCGAGTCATGGCTACTTATGGCGATGGTTTAGGGAATATAGATTTGCAAGGACTCTTAGATTTTCACGTACACCATGGAAAGATGGCCACGGTAACAGCAGTTCGTCCGCCTGCGCGCTTTGGGGTTTTAGAGAGTGAAAATGGCTTGGTAAAGCACTTCGGGGAAAAGAATCAAGCTGATGCAGGGTGGATTAATGGCGGTTTTTTTGTGCTGGATCCCCAAGTTTCTGGATTGATTTCTTCTGATTCTGAGCCCTTTGAGACTGGTGCATTGCCAAAGCTCGTTGCCAGTAGAGAACTTATGTCCTTCCACCATAAGGGGTTTTGGCAGCCAATGGATACGTTGAGAGAGAAGGAAGAACTTATGAAACTTGCAAGTTTTCCTCAACCCCCTTGGCTTAATTTCGAATCTAAAGTTGATGCGTAGCTCAAAGACTTCGGTGATTACAGTTATAATTCAGAAATGCCTGATAATCAAGTCTATGAAAACTTCCAAAATTGGACATTTTTCTTACAAGAAGTTTCTTCGTTGCAAGATTTGGTTGCAAAGAGCTATCCTTTTGAATTAAACGAGCAGAACTTCTCACTGATTCCTTTTACAAAATTTGACTTGAGTTCAGAAAATTCTCTCCAGCTACTGGGGAACTGGAGAAAAGATAATGAATTCGCTTATCCGACTAGATCTCTGATCACAACTGATGGGACATCAAAGTGGCTCGAAAATGCAGTCTTAAATAATGAAAATAGACTGCTTTTTTGGATAGTGGATTCTTCCCTCTCAAGACTGGGGCATATTGGAGTTGTTTCCTACCCGATGGAAAATAGATTTGAAATTGACAACGTGTTGCGGGGAATTCCAAGTGAAAATCCAGGATTAATGGCGGCTGCTCTTTCAAAACTTGAAGCCATCATGGAGGAAGAATTCTCTATTGAAGAGATTTTCCTCCGAGTTCTTGAAAGTAATGTGCATGCAGTAGATTTTTATTTGGCGCACGGATATTCAGAGTGTGCTCGCGAGGAGCTCTCATGGGAGTACACAGCAACGGGCTCTCGGCTCGTTCCAGGCAATACTAAAGATGATTCTTTTATCACCATGAAAAAGAATTTTTTGGAGTCTATCGCTTACATTCCCGGTCCTATACTTACGGCCGGTCCCTCAATTTCCGCGCTCGAGAATGCATACGTGGCGGACGCCGTGCGCAATGGGTGGAACGCGCATCACTCCGACTATCTGCTTCGTTTTGAAAAAGAGTTCGCAGAATATGTAGGGGCTAGGTACGCAATGGCTACCTCGAGTTGTACTGGGGCCCTACATTTGTCACTACTGGCTCTGGGTATCGGGCCAGGCGATGAAGTTATAGTCCCTGACATCACATGGGTTGCCACGGCGAGTGCCGTTAGGTACGTGGGAGCTAAGCCAGTTTTTGTTGATGTTTTGCCAGATTCATGGACTTTAGATCCTCAAGAATTGAAAGCATCGATTACGCAGAATACAAAGGCGATCATTCCGGTTCATCTTTATGGATATGGGGCAAGAATGCCTGAAATTATGGCGATAGCTCATGAATTTAATTTGAAAGTTGTTGAAGACGCGGCACCGGCTATTGGTACACAGATTCACAAGAAATTTGCCGGGACATTTGGAGATTTTGGTTGTTTTAGTTTTCAGGGTGCAAAGCTTCTCGTTACGGGCGAGGGGGGTATGGTTGTAACGGATGACCCCATCCTGTATGCAAAAATCAAGAAAATTCAGGACCATGGTCGAAAACCAGGAACATTTTGGATAGAAGAACTAGGTTTCAAATACAAGATGAACAACCTGACAGCCGCCTTGGGATTAGCTCAAATTCAGAGAGCCCAAAACCAAATTGACAGAAAAAGACGAATAAATTCTTGGTATCAAGAAGGATTGAGAGACATCCCGGGTGTAAGTTTTCAGGTAGAAGACCGTGACACAAAGTCCATCTGCTGGATGAGCAGCTTCACGCTCGGGCAAGAATGCAAAGTAGATCGCGACGGTCTGATTGCGGCATTAAAACTTAATGGGATTGATTCTCGCCCAGTTTTCCCTTCAATTTCTCAGTACAAAATTTGGGGATATGCTCCTCAAGTCCCTCACAACTCCAAGTTAATTGGGGACTCTGGCATTAATCTTCCAAGTGGAGTTCTACTAAATTTCCGGACCGTTGAGAAAGTAATTGAAACGATACGTAAAACTCTTTAAGCACTTAGCTCTTTGTTTATCTCTTGAATTGAATTCAGAATAGATTCAAATCCAATTTCATAGTGGTTACGTAGATATTGTTGCGACCCACTAATTTGACTTGACAGAGAATGAATTCCCTTTCTATACACGACTGATTTTGACTGTGAAAGTAATTCAAGGATAATTGAGCCGAATCCCCCGCGGAGCAAGTGTTCTTCAACTGTAAGTATTCGCCGGTACCTAAGAGTTGGAATGTAATCAACTAACGCATCAAATTCGCTCACACTAATTATCGTGGGTCTTAATTCTGCCGCGAGGGCATCTACCGCCGTAACTACTTCAGAGAGCACATTTCCAGTACTTATCACTGCAATATCAGTTGATCCACTCATAATCGAAATTCCAGGCACAGCCTCTTGGAACTTCTCAGTGATTTGGCCCTCGCCACCCTTTCCTAGACGGATATATTTCGGACCTGCTTTGGCCAACATTCTGGGGAGTACATTTGTAACCTCAAGCGTATCGGCTGGAGAATACAAGGACATATTGGGTAGAACCGAAATAGCAGAAATGTCTTCAACTAAATGATGGGAGTAGCCCGCTGTTCCGTAACTAAACCCAGCCCCTAAAGCCACAATGGAAACATTTAGATTCATATGGCAGACATCATTTCTTATCTGCTCAAGGCATCTAAATGTTGGAAAATTTCCGATGCTGTATACGAATGGCTTGAATCCTTTAGATGCCAGGCCAGCAGCTGCACCCATCATGGATTGCTCATTTATGCCAAAATTCAGGAATTGTTTTGGAAGTTCTTGTGCAAATCTATCAATCACGCCGTAGCCAAGATCTCCCGTAATCAAGAGAATAGATTCGTCCTTTTTCGCCTCTTCTAGTAATCCGTTAACAAAACTATTTCTCATTTTGAGGCCTCATCGATTTCAGCAAAAGCCAAATCAAGCTCTTCGAGTGTCGGAGATTTATAGTGCCACGCGATTGAATTCTCCATAAAGGAGACTCCTTTGCCTTTTACAGTTGTGGCGATAATGCAAAGAGGTTTGTCGGATTCTCTCGATATTCCGTCCAAGATTTTTTCATGGTCGTGCCCATCTATTTCTAGTACATTCCAACCGAAGCTTTCCAACTTAGGCGCGATTGGATTTAATCTGAGTGTCTCTTCTGTAAAACCGAGAGATTGAATTCCGTTTCTATCGATAATCAATATCAGATTTGAAAGTTTGTTCTGAGGAGCCACTAAAGCTGATTCCCATGTGGTGCCTTCATTTAACTCGCCATCAGAAATTATGACTATTGTTTTCTGTTGGGATTTATGTTTCTTATTTGAAATTGCAAGTCCTATTGCAAATGGTAAACCGTGTCCAAGTGAACCTGTTGAGAGTGGGATCTGCGGGCTCGCATGATGATTCACATGCCCATAAAGCTGGGATCCGTCTTTGCAGTACGTATCCAAGGGTTGTAGAAGGAGATTTAAGGCATCTAATACTGCATAAAGTCCCGCTGCTGCATGCCCTTTTGAGAGAAGTACATCATTCCTGCTGGCAGAGGATACTAAGTTTTTCTGTGTAAAAACTACTGCAAGCAAATCAATTACGGATAAGCATGAACCAATATGAGAAGCTTTGCTTTGATTCGTCATTTCGAGCGCTGACTTTCGCGCCTTCGATGCGACCTGTAAAGATTTTGATAGTACCTTGCTAGCGCTATTTCCCGTCATTATCAAAAGGTAGCATCGATGTTGGGGTACTCAAAGGGGTTTCTGATATTGCAGCGGTTTGATTTTGAAATTGATTTTCATCACGTTTAATCGAGGACTACGTCCCCACTTGGAGTTGAAAGGTGCACTGCAACAATTCCTGATTGATCATCATTTTTTGACGGCTCTACCCACTCGATATTGACATCTCCAAGTGAAGCAAGGATCTCGTCCTTAAACCATGAACCTGCAAGCTGATCTTTATCAGCAATAACAATCTTCTCGATCTCTGCAAGTGGTGTTCCATCTTGTGAAGGATGATCCGCAGAGAGCCATTGGATGAAGAATGGGAATTCTCTAGTGTCAGCAATCTCCTTGACACCGATTTGCTTCCACTTTAGGTCTGTTCCATTTGGGCGTGTTCGGTGTGCTTCAACTGCATCGCGACCAAACTTTGAAGCAATTGGTGCAATATCTTTTGTGCTGAAAACCCATGTAAACCAACCGCCACCTTCGTTAGCTTTATTTGATACAGCCTTACCCCACGGTGTTTGTTCTGTTGCTGGGTGATCAAGTGGGCACACTACTTCGATGTACTGGCCGTTCTTCAGTGAAGCGGTGAAGTTGCGTGTTCCGAATCGTGGGTGGATACCACCGTCCACGAAGGTGCTGCCGAGGCGCGAGCCGAGGCGTTGTACTGTGTCAGCAAGTTGATCATGGGAAGTCACATAAGAAACATGGTCTAGACGCATGGTGGAATTCTGCCTTATGGCAAGGGGTGCTGATGACCACCCTCAAGGCTTGGTTGAGAGGCTATTTACGCGCTAATTGGCACATCAACGCTTCGCATGTGACAAGCGGAGCCGAATTGCGTGCGAGGTTTTCTCGCGCTTCCATGATGGCGTTAATTTTGTTGATGGTTGAGTGTGAAGGAGAGCTGGCGGCATAACTTTCTATCTGTTCGCGCATATCGGTGTTAATCATCGAATCTATGTTGCCTGACTGCACCATCATGGCGTCGCGGTAGAAGGTGGCGATATCAAGGAGCGCGCCGTCTATTGAGTCACGGACCATACGGGTAGATCGTGACTTCTGTTCTTTTTCAAGTTC
Source organism: Actinobacteria bacterium IMCC25003 (assembly GCA_002284855.1). GTDB lineage: Bacteria > Actinomycetota > Actinomycetes > Nanopelagicales > Nanopelagicaceae > Planktophila. Next base: position 178,748 of record CP015603.1, read on the forward strand.
TTTCACGGCTTTAGCACCACCGGTTGCCATGCCGCGGCCGGTTGCGCCTTTTCCATAAGCTTCTTGTAGTTTCTCGACTTCTTTTTCATCGCGCTCATCTGATACTGCATTAGCCTCGGCGGTCGCAAGATCGACAAGGGTTTGTGCCGCTTGGAAAGCTGCAGCGAGTGACCCAAGTTGAAGTGGAAGCTGCATAATTGTTTTGCGGCTACTGCGAACCGATTCATTGATTGCTAAGTATTTCGCGCGCCCAATATGTCCTTGGCTCACTCGTGCGGCGAAGTCCGCCATGCCTGGTGCGATGTGATCGCGGTTAATAAGTACGTTGGTAACTGCTTCAAGACTTGGTGTGCGAAGTTGTAGGTGGCGGCAGCGTGAACGAATCGTTGGCAAGACATCGTGCAGTGTTGGTGCGCAGAGCAACCAGACTGTGCGTGTGCCAGGTTCTTCGATTGCTTTTAGAAGTGCGTTGGCAGCGGACTCAGTAAGTCGATCGGCATCTTCCATCACAACTACGCGCCATCCACCCATCGATGGTGCCCATGCAACTCGAGTAAGTAGTTCTCGAACTTCTTCAACTTTGATTGATAATCCTTCGGTGCGAATGATTTCAACATCAGGGTGGCCGTGGGTCTTGGCTGAGTTACAGTCATTGCAGGTTCCGCAGCCATTGTTGGGGCAGATAAGTGCTTGAGCGAAAGCGACTGCAGCTGATGAGCGGCCAGATCCTGGAGGGCCAGTGAAGACCCAAGCGTGCGTCATTTCTTGTGATTCTTCGCCTGTGCGAGAAGCAGCAACGGCGCCTTCTAGGATTTCGATGATGTGTTCTTGGCCGACGAGATGATCAAAGACGGAAGTCATTTACTTTTTCTTCTTTGTGGTCGCTGACTTACTTGCCTTGGCTGCACGTGTAACTGTTGTAGTGACTGCATGCGTAGCTGTGCGAATTGGCTTGAGGAATTTATTTTGCTGTGGTCCTTGTGCGTTGCGCTTGAGTGCGGGAAGTTCGGCAACGCGGGCGATGATTCGTGTGTGAATCTCTTCAACAGATTGCATACCATCGACAACGAAGTAGCGCTCGGGATCCATCATGGCGATTTGTAAAAACTCTTGGCGAACACGTTCGTGGAATTCGATTGGTTCTACTTCTAAGCGATCGCGTGATTGCAGGCGGCCAAGTCCGATTTCTGCAGGGACATCGATAAGAATTGTCAGAGTTGGATACAAACTCTCTGTCGCCCATCGAGAGATACGTGCAACCTCTGATGGATTGAGAACGCGACCTGCGCCTTGGTAGGCAGCAGATGAATCGAAGTAACGGTCGGTGATGACAACATCTCCGCGATCAAGACCTGGGCGGATTACTGAGAAGACATGGTGCGCACGGTCAGCTGCGTAGAGAAGAGCTTCTGCGCGTGGGCTAATGATTCCAGTTTCATGACCGAGAAGAATTTTGCGTAAATCTTTTCCAAGATCAGTGCCGCCGGGTTCGCGCGAGAGAACTACGGTTTCACCCTCTTGTTCAAGCCACTTGGCAAGTAATTGTGATTGTGTTGATTTACCGGTGCCTTCGCCGCCTTCGAATGCGATGAAGATTCCCTTGGTGGGTGCGCCAGTGATTGCCCCGAGTTCGCCTTGAAGGGCGGCAAGGATGTCTGACCACAAAGAAACCGTTGGTCGATCTTTCATCTGGTGATACGAGACAGAGCCAATGAGAACTGCGATAAGGCCTGCAATAAGTATGGTGATCTGTGCGCCGTTGTAGTTAAGGACGATTGTTTGGAATTCATAGCGGTGTACACCGATTGTGGCGGCGATGATGGGGGCGATTGCAAGAACGGCCACCAAAGTAATACGTATCAGTGACTGTACGAAGGCGAAGGTGCGGCCGCGGATTTCATCGTGGACTTCCATGCCGAGCATGGTGAAGCCTGTTACCCAGGCGATGCCGCTGAAGGCTCCGAGGATTGCAACGATGAGAACCGAGAGAACTAGGTTTGAGATAAGCGCTAGTAGGACGAGGAATACACCTGAAGTTGTCAGCGATGCACCAAATAAACGGCGGCGGGAGAACTGTGCAAATACTTTAGGTCCAAATGCGATTCCGATGGCAAGGCCAGTAAATACAGAACCAAAGAGAACACCGTATGCCGCGTCTCCACCACCAAGATCTCCTACGAATGTGCGGGCAAGGCCGATAACAGCGCCGGCTGCTGAGAATGCGCCGACCATTCCGATAATGAGGCCGCGGATGATTTTTGATTCCGAGACAGCTTTCCATCCTTGAATTAGTGACTGTCCGACGTTCTCATCTTTATTTGATTTAGATGCTGCACCCTTTGGAATCTCCTTGAGGCCGCGGATTGTCCATGCTGCGAATAGGAATGAGAGTGCGTTGATGTATAGGGCGATATCAACTGAGTTACTTGGCAAGAGCGGGCTGATTGCTGCGATTACACCAGAGAGTAGTGTGAGGAGCGAGAAGAGAATTGCGGCAACGGGTGCGGTTCCATATGCAGCAAGCAGTGAGACTTGATTTGCGTTCTCAAGCTTGTCACGCGGAACAAGGTTGGGAACTGATGCCTCTTTGGCAGGTGACCAGAAGAGAGTCAGGCACTCAACGAGAATCATGGCGGTGTAGAGCCAGAAGTATGTGTGAACGATTGGGATAGAGATGTAGAGAGCTGCGCGCATGATGTCGACTGCGACCATGAGGCGTCGGCGATCAAAGCGATCGGCGATTACTCCGGCGATGGGGCCGAGAAATACTGCAGGAAGTAAGCGGGCAATAAAGACACCGGCGATTGCGAAGTTTGCTGTTGCGTATGAGCCGCCAGAGAGTTGTTGTGCGAGCGCCGTAGTTGCAAGAAGGCCGAGCCAATCACCAAGGGAAGAGAAGACCATCGAGTTCCAGAGCTTGCGAAAGGCTGGGATTGCTAGGACTCCGCGGGTTGCATCCTGCGCTGGGGCAGCGGGGGTTGGCAGGCTTGCAGGCATGAGGTGAGTCTATCGGGCGGGGCTGATACGCCTAGAAAGGGCTAGAAGAGGCTGCGGACGCTCTCTTCGAGAGAGTATTGCGAGGTAAAGCCCATCGCTGACTTGGCGAGGTTGATATCTGCGCACAAGAAAGCTGGGTCGCCTGCGCGACGTTCGACTTCGTTGACCTTGGTGTCGCCCTTGTTGGTGGCTTCTAATACGAGCTTGATGATCTCGCGCACTGATGCGCCACGGCCGGTGCCGATATTCATTGCGGGTGGAAGTTTGGTTGTGGCATTGGCTGCAGCTAAATGTGCGCGGGCAATATCGCGGACATCGACATAGTCGCGGATACATGTGCCATCGGGAGTTGGGTAATCGGTACCGAAGATTGTTGGTGCCTCACCCTTGTTGAGTTTGCCAAGAACGATAGGAACAAGGTTTTCCACTGAGTTATCGAGAAGTTCTGGGGCTGCGGCACCTACGACGTTGAAGAAACGTAGTGATGTACCAAAGTTACCGTCGGTGTTGATGAAGTCGGTGACCTTTGACTCTGCTTGATACTTTGAATCCCCATAAGGAGAGATTGGTTTCTTATCGCCATCTTCTTTACATGGATCCATTGAATCCGGGCTGCCATAGACAGCTGCAGTAGATGAGAAGATGAATTTCTTAACGCCGTTGCGCTTTGCGATTTCAAGAAGTTCTGTTGTGGCATCGAGGTTTACCTCGAAGTACTCATCTGGCTTTTCCATGGATTCACCGACTGCTTTGAGCGCAGCTGTGTGGACGATGCCATCAATCTTGTGGATGCGGATTACATTTTCAATCTCGTTGTAATCGCGGATATCAGCTTTGATTAGTGGGATCTCTACCTTGTGCTTTGCGCGCAGGTAGACGATGCGAGATTCAAGGCCCTGGTAGAGCGAGTCATAGATGACGACGTTCTTGCCGTTGCGGATGAATTCATCAGCGATATGTGTGCCGATGTAACCAGCGCCTCCGGTAAGTAACCACGTCTCTTGAGTCATGTGTGGAGTCTACTTGGCGAAGTAGTTAAGCCTTCTTCGCTTTTCCTGTGGCTTTCTTGGCAGCTTTCTTCTTTGTTGCTGCCTTCTTTACGGTGTTCTTTGTAAGAGTTGGGGCAGCATCTCCTGGCTTTACCTTTGCTGCCTTTTTGCGAGACTTCTTCGGTGATGGGCCGTTTTCAGCTTCCCATGCGCGGCGTCCTGCAAGGAGTTCGAGTCCGCGCTCGAGAGTCATTGCCTCTAGCGTGTCACCGCGACGAAGTGTTGCATTGGTTTCACCATCGGTGACATACATACCGAAGCGACCATCTTTAATGATGACTTGTTTTTCACTGCCGGGATCAACGCCGAGTTCTTTCAGTGGTGGCTTTGCAACACCGCGGCGTCGCTCCTTTGGCTTTGAGTAAATCTCGAGTGCTTCATCTAGATTAATCGAGAAGAGCTGTTCTTCAGAAGTAAGTGTGCGCGAATCTGCGCCGGCCTTTAGGTAAGGACCGTAGCGACCGTTCTGCACAGTGATTTCATCGCCTGCGCTGTTGGTGCCAAGTACGCGAGGAAGAGATAAGAGTTTGAGTGCATCATCGAGTGTGATGGTGTCGAGGTTCATGGTGGAAAGCAATGATGCGGTCTTTGGTTTTGGTGCATCCTTCTTCTTGCGCTTCTTCTTTGGTTCGCCTTTATCGTTAAGTTCAACAGGCTCTTCAGGGAAGATTTCGGTGATGTAAGGACCAAAGCGCCCTGACTTTGCAACAACTTCAAAGTTTGTCTTTGGGTCTACGCCGAGTTCGCGCTCACCTGATGGGGCGGCAAGTAGTTCAATTGCTTTTTCAAGAGTGAGTTCATCGGGCGCAAGATTTTCAGGGATGTTCGCAAGCTTGCGATCTACATCCGGTAAGTTCTCTTGTAAGTATGCACCGTAGCGACCAACGCGGATTTCAATCGTGTCAGACAAATTCATTGTGTTGGTAGCGCGTGCATCGATAACACCGAGGTCGAGTGCGAGTTCGTTCAGTCCAGGTTGGCCATCGACGCCGTAGTAGAAATCACGAAGCCAATCGACACGGCCGGCTTCACCGGAAGCGATCTTGTCCAGGTCTTCTTCCATTGATGCGGTGAAGTCATAGTCCACAAGCTTGGTGAAGTGAGTTTCGAGCAAGCCTGTCACTGAGAATGCGAGGAAGGTTGGAACGAGTGCGCGGCCGCGCTTATAGACATAGCCGCGGTCTTGAATGGTTTGAATGATTGATGCAAATGTTGATGGGCGCCCGATACCGAGTTCTTCAAGTTTCTTAACCAATGTTGGTTCGGTGTAGCGCGCAGGTGGCTTGGTGTCGTGGCCTTCGCATGAGTATTCATCGACCTTTACTGATTGGCCAACAGTCATTGCAGGTAAGCGACGGTCTTCAGATTCTTCATCCTTGTTTTCATCTGTTGCGATCTCATCGTAAGCGGCTAAGAATCCTGGGAATGTGATGACAGAACCATTGGCGCGGAAGATGGTCTCTTTCTTATCTGCAGTCTGTGCATCGAAGTCGACGCGCATCTGCATCTTCTTGGCATCAGCCATTTGTGAAGCAACGGTGCGCTTCCAGATGAGGTCGTAGAGCGCGAATTCATCGCGTGAAAGTTCTGGTGCTAGTTCGCCAGGCGTCTTAAAGACATCTCCTGCTGGTCGGATTGCTTCGTGAGCTTCTTGTGCGTTCTTTGACTTTCCTTGATAAAGACGCGCAGTCTCGTAGACGTGGTCTTTTCCGTAGAGTGAAGTTGCCGCTTGGCGTGCAGCTTTGATTGCTTGATCAGATAAGTTGATTGAATCTGTACGCATGTAGGTGATGTAACCATTTTCGTACAGGCGCTGTGCAATACGCATTGTGATCTGTGCGCCCCAGCCAAGACGCGAACCAGCATCTTGCTGCATCGTCGATGTTGTAAATGGTGGCTTAGGGCGTTCAGTGCGTGGACTCTCTTCCATCGACTTCACTGTCAGTGGTGTGTTCTTAAGGCTTTCAGTAAGCGCTGTTGCTTGCTTTTCATCTAGTAAGAGAATGTCCTTAAGTGATTTCTCTTTGACTGTACCATCTGCTCCGAAGTCAGCGGTTGAGGCTACTTTCTTGCCATCTACGGAAAGTAAGCGTGCAGTAAAGCCAAGCTCTGTCTTTGCATTGAGATTCCACCATGAAGATGAGATGAAGGCCATGCGTTCGCGTTCTTTTTCAACGATAAGGCGTGTTGCTACGGATTGCACGCGCCCTGCAGAAATGCGCGGCATAACTTTCTTCCAGAGAACCGGAGAAAGTCGGTAACCATAGAGTCGGTCTAATACACGACGAGTTTCTTGCGCATCAATGAGGTTGTAATCAAGGTCGCGGGTATTTTCAACAGCTGCCTTGATTGCCTCTTCGGTGATCTCGTTAAAGACCATGCGCTTGATGGGAATCTTTGGTTGTAATACCTCAACGAGGTGCCAAGCGATTGCTTCGCCTTCGCGGTCTTCGTCAGTTGCAAGAAGGATCTCGTCAGCGTCCTTCATCAACTCCTTAAGCTCAGCAACTTTCGCCTTCTTATCGGGGTTGATGACATAGAGAGGTGCGAAATCGTTTTCGATATCGACGCCTTCTTTAGACCAGGCGAGCTTCTTTACCTCTTTAGGGATATCTGCGGCTCTCTGGGGCAAATCGCGAATATGACCGACGCTAGCCTCGACGATGAAACCATCGCCGAGGTAGCCGCCAATTTTGCGTGCCTTCGCTGGTGATTCAACAATCACCAGCTTCTTGAGATCTTTTGCCATAACTACTTCGGGGGAAGTGACTTTCTCTTAGTAGTCGATCGTTGTCGATTGACGACGGTTACGGATAAGAGCTCCGATAATCACCAGTGTTGCAGCAAGTGCAATAAAGAGTGATGTCGACTTCTGTGTAGGAAGTGCGAAGCTGACAATCGCAGGTGTAATCAAGAGACCAACAAGGTTCATCACCTTGATAAGTGGGTTGATTGCAGGGCCTGCAGTGTCCTTAAATGGATCTCCGACAGTGTCACCGACGATTGTTGCTGCATGGGCTTCTGTGCCCTTGCCGCCGTGGTGTCCATCTTCAACCATCTTCTTTGCGTTATCCCAAGCGCCGCCTGAGTTTGAAAGGAAGACGGCCATCAAAGTACCTGTACCGATAGCACCAGCAAGGTATGCACCGAGTGCGCCAACGCCGAGACCGAAGCCGACTGCGATTGGTGCCATGACTGCAAGAAGTCCTGGTGTCACGAGTTCACGGAGTGAGTCGCGAGTACAGATATCGACAACGCGACCGTACTCAGGCTTCTCTGTGCCCTTCATGATTCCTGGGTGAAGTTTGAATTGGTTACGCACTTCGACAACAACTGCACCGGCTGCACGAGAAACTGCATTGACTGCAAGTCCTGAGAAGAGGAATACAACTGCTGCGCCGATAATCAAACCGACGAGGTTGCGAGGAGATGCGATATCAAGGATGCCTTGGTATTCGAGAGCAACTGTTGTGCCTTCGCCAACTGCCTTGATGACAGCTTCCTTGATTGCATCGGTGAATGCACCGAACAAAGCAGTCGCTGCAAGAACAGCTGTCGCGATTGCGATTCCCTTAGTGATTGCCTTTGTTGTGTTACCAACAGCATCGAGGGAGGTAAGAATCTGTGCGCCTTCACCCTTAACATCGCCTGACATTTCTGCAATGCCTTGAGCGTTATCTGAGATTGGGCCGAATGTATCCATCGCGACGATGACGCCTACTGTTGTAAGCAAGCCTGTACCAGCAAGTGCGATTGCAAAGAGTGACAAGACGATTGATCCGCCACCGAGTAAGAATGCACCGAATACTGCTGCTGCGATAAGAAGTGCTGAGTAGACAGCTGATTCGAAGCCAACTGAGATACCAGCGAGAATTACTGTTGCGGCACCTGTCTGAGATGAAGCTGCTACATCGTTTACAGGGCGCTTGCCGGTTTCAGTGAAGAAGCCTGTAAGTACCTGAATTGCAGCTGCGAGAACGATTCCGATGATTACTGCACCAAATGCAAGAACGCGTGGGTTGATATTGCCAGCTTCTTCAAGAACTGTTGGTGAATAGTTAGTCAGCAAGTTGAACTTACCTGGAAGGTAGGTAAATGTTGCAAGCCCTGTAAGACCTGCAGAGATAATTGCTGACATAAAGAATGAGCGGTTAATCGCTGTCATTGCTGACTTATCTGTTGAACGCAAGCGTGTTGCGAAGATTCCGATTACTGCTGTGACGATTCCGATTGCAGGAACGATCAGTGGGTAGATAAGGCCTTCGTTACCGAATGCAGCCTTTCCGAGAATAAGAGCTGCAACGAGTGTCACTGCATATGACTCGAAGAGATCGGCAGCCATACCAGCACAGTCACCGACGTTATCGCCGACGTTATCTGCGATTGTTGCAGGGTTACGTGGGTCATCTTCTGGAATACCTTTTTCGACTTTACCGACGAGGTCTGCTCCGACGTCAGCTGCCTTTGTGAAGATACCGCCGCCGACGCGCATAAACATCGCGAGCATTGCAGCACCGAAACCGAATCCTTCGAGAACAACAGGTGCGTTCTCGCGGAAGAGAATTACAACGAGTGATGCGCCAACAAGTCCGAGACCCACAGTTGTCATACCGACAACGCCGCCTGTGCGGAATGCGATCTGAACTGCCTTGGTGCCATCCTTCTGACGAGCAGCTTCTGCGACGCGAACGTTTGCGCGTACAGCGAGCCACATGCCGTTATATCCAACGAGTGCAGAGAAACCTGCGCCAAGGAGGAAGAAGATAGAGCGACCGACGCGGATAGCTGTTGTATCCGCAGGAAGAGCGAAGAGTAGGAAGAAGACGATTCCTACGAAATATGAAAGTGTGCGGAACTGGCGCGCGAGGTATGCCGCTGCTCCTTCTTGTACGGCTTCAGCAATCTCACGCATCTTGTCTGTGCCATCGCTTGCAGCAAGGACTTGCTGGCGAAGAGCGAAGGCGATCGCGAGCGCGCCGAGGGCGACTGCGAGGACCACGTAGGTGATGTTGAGATTTGAGCCCGTTACTTGGACGGTCGATAGTGCAGCAGAAGCACTCATAGGTTCTCCTCCATTGGAGAGTCAGGGCGCCCCAATTTGAGTGAGGGCGCGCAGGCTCTGCGAAGTTTAGGGTCTAGGGGGTGCGTTTTAGCAAATTTATACATATTTATTACAGTCAAAAAGAGCACATGAAAGTACGCTCACCCCATGGCCACATTTCCAAAGGACTTTATCTGGGGCGCTGCGACCTCCAGCTATCAAATTGAGGGCGCAGCCAACATCGATGGCCGTGGCCAATCTATTTGGGACACATTCTGTAAGACCCCAGGCAAGGTCGATAACGGCGATACAGGAGATGTAGCAAACGATCACTATCACCGCTATCTCGACGATATTGCGCTGATGAAAGAGCTTGGGCTGAAGTCATATCGCTTCTCATTTGCCTGGCCTCGTATGTTTCCCAATGGCGATGGCGTGCGCGAAGAACGTGGTTTTGCTTTCTACGATCGATTGCTCAATGCGCTACTTGAAGCAGGAATTGAACCGCTGGCAACTCTGTATCACTGGGATCTTCCGCAAGCTCTGCAAGATAAGGGTGGTTGGACAAACCGCGACATCGTGAAAGCTTTTGCAGATTACTCAACCGCTGTTGTTGAACACTTTGGTGATCGCGTCAAGAAGTGGACTCCTATTAATGAACCGTGGGTAGTTTCATGGCTTGGTTATGGAATCGGAATTCACGCACCAGGTGTGAAAGATCGCAAGGCAGCCTTTGCTGCAGCACACCACACGGTCTTGGCACACGTTGCATCAACTAATGCGATGCGCGCAGTGCGTAGCGATATTTTGACTGGGCCTGTTTTGAATCAGGCTAACTCAATTGCCGATGATCCCAATGAACCAATTCAGAAGCACGCCCTTGAAATTGCGGATGCGCATCAGAATCGATTCTGGATGGATGCCTTTATGAAGGGCTCATACCCACAGATTTTGCTCGATACTTATGGTGATGAACTTGCTTCAGTGATTAAGCCGGGCGATCTTGAATCAGCAACTGTGAAGAATGATTTCATCGGCATTAACTACTACTTCGATAATTACATCCACCCATCTAAAGGTGGCGCAAATCAATGGCATTCCATTGCTGGCCTCTTTGGTCTTGATATCGATGAGACAGCGCCAGGACCGCTGACAGATATGGGTTGGCCGCTTACTCCATTCGGTTTAACAAATCTCTTGGTCCGTTGGCATAAGGAGTATGGCAGCGCGCTTCCTGATTTGTACATCACTGAAAACGGTGTTGCCTACGATGAAGGAATTAGCGAAGACGGTAAGTGCCACGATCAACGCCGTATTGATTACTTACAGACACACTTGGCTGCAGTTGCTGATGCAATCGCGCAAGGTTCACCTGTAAAGGGTTATTACGAATGGTCGCTTATGGATAACTTTGAATGGGCTCTGGGATATGCCAAACGTTTTGGAATCGTGCATGTTGATTTCGATACACAGAAGCGCACTATTAAAGATTCTGGTTATTGGTACAAGGGTGTCATCGCCAATAACGGCGCTGACGTTTAATTACGACTTAACAGAACCTGCAAGGAGTCCGCGGACGAAGTAGCGCTGTAGCGAGAAGAAGACGATCAACGGAATGATGATCGAGAACAACGCGGCAGGAGCTACGTTCTCCCACTTAGAACCAAGTGAACCACCGAGGTTTGCAAGGTGAAGTGTCAATGGAGCAACATCGTCTGTTCCGCCTGCAAATACGAGCGCAACAAGAAGATCGTTCCAAATCCATAGGAACTGGAAGATTGCAATCGAAGCAACTGCAGGAAGTGATAGTGGAAGAACAATCTTGCGGAAGACTTCGAAGTGGTTTGCACCGTCTACGCGCGCTGCTTCAAGAAGTTCGCGAGGGAGTGCTGAAACGAAGTTGTGAAGTAAGTATGTAACAAGTGGAAGACCGAACATCACGTGTGGGAACCAGACAGCAGCCAAGGTTCCAACGATTCCCAGTGGTGGAAGTATTTGATGTCCACCGATCTGTACACCTGTTGCAAAGAATGTAAGAAGTGGCAAGAGTGAAAGCTGTAGCGGAACACCTTGAAGTGCAAAGAGTCCGTAGAAGACATGGTTGCTAAAGCGGAATGGAATCCATGCAAGCGAATATGCAGCCATCAGGCCGAAACCAACAGAGAGAACTACTGCAGGGATTGTGATTGCAAGTGAGTTCACTGCGAAAGGAATCATTCCTTCTGAACCGAGGGAACCGCCGCCTGTAAAGAGAACGGTGCGGAAGTTTTCGAGAGTAAATGATGGATTGGTAAATGATGTCCACCAACCAGAAGACAAGATCTCTTCCTTGGTGCGGAATGAAGTTACAACAAGTCCGAGAGTTGGAACTGTCCACAAGAGCGCAATGATTGTCACGATCGCTGATGCGATTGGTGAGGTAAATGGCTTGGTGCCGTGTTCGGCAACAAGCGGCTTATTCTTCTTCAATTTCAAGGTCGCCATGGTTAGTGCTTCCGTTCTGCACGAATAGAGCGGATGTTGTAATAGGTAATAGGCAAAACACCTAAGAAGATCAGGATTGCCAGCGTAGATCCGCGGCCATTGTTGAGATAGACGAAGTGTTCATCGAACATACGGTTGGAGAGCACATCGGTCTTAAAGTTTCCGCCGGTCATTGTGTGAATAACGTCGAAGAGCTTGAGCGTGCCGACCATCGCTGTTGTAAGAACCACGATGATGGTGGTCTTAACCATCGGCACAGTGACTGTGCGGAAGAGCGTGAATCCTGATGCGCCATCGAGCTGGGCTGCTTCTTCAATATCTGAAGGGATGTTCTTAATCGCTGCCGACAAGATAACCATGCCGAAGCCAGTGGTTCCCCAGATGTAAACAGCCATCAGGAACAAGTTGTTCCATGGTGACCACAACAAAAGGTGTTGGAGCGGAATACCGAGTGATTTCATGATCTGGCCGACGAGACCGGTCTGATTTACCTCAGGCTCTTGATATTGATACATCAAGTTCCAAATCAAAGATCCGCCCACGAATGAGATTGCCATCGGCATAAAGATCAATGATTTAGCTAAGGCTTCGCGCTTCATCTTGTTAAGCATCGTTGCAAGACCTAAGCCGAGCGCTGTGACAACTACTGGCGAGATGATGATCCAGAGCATGGTGTTGCGGAATGCAAGGAGAATGTCGGGATCTTTAAACGCACGTGTGTAGTTAGCAAAGCCGACCCACTTTGAAGAGTCAGCGTTCTTAAATGATTCGATAAAAGTTTGTACTGCAGGAATTCCAAGACCTGTCATCGCAAGGATGAGAGCTGGAACCAAAAATAGTGAGAGCGCTAAAACATTCTGCTTCTTACCTTGAACGCGTGCTCCAGCTGCAAATGCGATTCCATAGAAACCGAAGAAGATAACGAGCACTGCGAGGATCTGAAGGATTTTTGGTCCAGAGCTGGTAATAAAACTTGACCATGTCATAGCTTGGACATCCCTTCATTGTTGAAATTTAAATTGTTTAGGTAGTGATTATCTAAGAAGAGACCGGGGCCCACAAGGAGTGGACCCCGGCATCTTTACTTCGTAGTGCTGTAGAGCAAGTTGCTAATTGGTATTAATTACCAGTTTGCATCGATTGCTGCTGCAACATCCTTCATTGACTTACCTTCTGCGTAGTACTTGGTCATTTCCTTCCAGAAAGCACCGTTTACTGCAGTTGGCATCAAGTCAGATGCGTCGAACACGATTGCGCCAGACTTGTTCTGAAGCTGTGCTGCGACAACCTTAAGAACTGGATCTGAGTATGCAGATAGTGGAATACCAGTGTTAGCTGATGTCCATCCGCCTGCCTTTGCGCGCTCAATGCCGTATACAGGTGAAGAAAGGTAATCCTGGACGTATCCAACTTCCTTCTTTGTTGAGAATGCGACTGGGAACTCTCCGCCACCCATGATTGGCTTACCAAACTTGTTGTTTGTAGCTGGGAGGTAGAACGCATCAGCATCACCTGAAGGACCGAATGTGGTACCTGCTGGGAACATTGATGAGTAGAAAGAAGCCTGCTGCAACATGCCGCAAGTTCCTGCCTTGAGTCCTGGAACACCTGCATCCTGGAACTTACGTGTTGCTACAGACTTGAGGTCACCGACCTGGTCCTTAGTTCCGAGCCAAGCAGCTACCTTGTTCATTGCACCAAGAATTTCTGGTGATGAGAACTTGAGCTTGCCTTGCCACCACTGGTTGTACTTCTTTGGACCCTGTTCACGAAGAACCATCTGCTCGATCCAGTCAGTTGCAGGCCATCCTGTAGCTGCACCTGATTCGATTCCTGCACACCATGGGTTAGCTCCTGCAGCCTTGAACTTCGCTGCAACTGCTTCCATTTCAGCCCATGTTGTTGGGATTGAAACGCCAAGCTTCTTGAACTGTGCTGGTGAGTACCAAACAAGTGACTTCGATGATGCGCCGAATGGTGCACCGTAGATACGTCCGTTGATTGTTGTAAATGATGCCCAAGCTGGGTTGTAGTAGCTTGAAAGGTTTGCACGAGTTGCAGCTGAAATTGGAACAGCCTTACCTGTTGCAACCATTGTTGCTACCAAACCTGGCTGAGGAATGATTGCGAGATCAGGTGCGTTTCCGCCCTTAACACGTACTGGAAGAAGAGTTTCGAACTGGTCTGTGCCTTCGTAAGCAATCTTGATGCCTGTGCACTTTGTGAACTCAGCGAAGATCTTTTCCATTGTTGTTGCTTCAGGATCACGGATACCAGCGAAAATCTTTACTGTGCCAGTGCCCTTCCATTTTGAATATTCGTCACAGCCAGCAGCTGATGCTGATGTTGCTGTGAAAGTAGTTGCTACGAGTGAAAGAACTGCAACAGCAGCTCCAACAAGTAGACCCTTTTTCTTTAGCATGTAGTTACCTTTTCTATTGAGGGTTGTTGAGACCTCTCGGGCAGGCCCGCGGTCTTTAACGTGGGGCAACGGTATTGCCAATGGCTTGCAGGTCGCTACCGCCGGCCTTCAAGGTAATAAAAGTGTTATAAACGGTGTGGGGCGCTGGTTTTCACGCTCACGGAGCCGACGCTGGGCTATCGAAAATGGGGGCTCAGGGGTACCTTTTGCAGAGGTTTTGCAGAAATTTGCAGAAGGGGTGGATATGGCAGGGGTCGTTGAGATTGCCGAAAAGGCTGGGGTATCTCCCGCGACGGTTTCTCGCGCCCTTCGAGGTCTGCACCATGTCAATGAAGCAACACGAAAGAAGATTGTTGCTGCTGCAATGGAACTTAATTATCCGTTGCGATCAGATTTAATTCCGCGCGAACTTATTCAACGCACAAACCGAATTGGGGTAATCGCTCCTTATATTTCGCGCTGGTATTTCGCCGAAGCAATTAATGGAATTGAACAAAGTTTACGAGAAGTCGGAATGGATTTACTTCTTTATAACTTCTCGGAAGTCGATGCACGTAAAAGAATTTTTCAACATAAACAGTTGCGCGGAAAAGTTGATGCGCTCATTGTCATAAGCATGCCGCCGACTGATGAAGAGTTTAAATCTCTGTTGAGTTTGGGAATTCCTATTACAACAATTGGTTTTGTTCACGAAGGTTGTACCAGTGTTGCCATCGATGATGTTGCAGGTGGAAGAGTTGCTACAAAACATCTCACAGATTTAGGACATCGTGAGATTGCTGTTCTGTCAGGTCAACGCGAGACGGCATATAATTTTGATGTCTCTGATAATCGCACCAAAGGTTTTGTGGAGGTTCTCAACGAAGTAGGAGTTGAGTGGAACCCAGATTATGAAATTCGTGGTGACTTCAATATCTACACCGCAGAGATTGCGATGGAAGCTTTCTTACAGAAGAAGAAATTACCTACTGCGCTCTTCTGCCACTCTGATGAAATGGCATTTGGGGCTTTAAAAGCTATACGTAAGAAGGGTTTGCGAGTCCCTGAAGATATCTCTGTTATTGGCTTTGATGATCACTTGATTGCGCAATATGTAGGGCTCACAACTGTTGCACAACCTCCACAGTTTGAAGGGCAAGTTGCGGCAGCTGCTGCTATCTCTGAGATTGCTCACCCTGTGAGTGAACATAAGAACATCGTGGTTCCTTTGAGCCTTGTTGTGCGTGAAACAACCGCAAAAATCTAGCTTTTATCCCCTATCCTCACTTTATGAACTTTGCTGCAAATATATTTGATGCGCATTCAATTGTTGGAGACCTCGGGCTAATCGGCGTACTCGCCATCATCTTCGCTGAAACCGGTTTATTGGTCGGCCTGGCATTTCCTGGCGACTCACTTCTCTTTATTGCAGGTGTTGCTGCATCGGGTTCAGGAGCCGCGATTCTTGGTGGAGCATCACTTAACCCTGTTGCGCTCTTTATCGGTGCACCAATTGCTGCGATTCTTGGTTCGCAGGTAGGACATTGGTTTGGCGCTACGTATGGGCGCAAACTCTTTAGCCGTCCTGATGGTCGCTTCTTTACACAATCAAAGGTTGATGCAACAGAGAAGTGGCTTAGTAAGTACGGAACCGGTAAAGCGTTGGTGTTGGCTCGCTTCATTCCTTTTGTTCGTACACTGATTAATCCACTGGCTGGCATTGTTGGAATACCTGCAAAGAAATTTATCTTTTGGAATGTCTTAGGTGCAGTTGTGTGGACGCAGGGCGTTATTGGTCTTGGTTATTTGCTCGGCGAGAAACTCAAAGGATCTGTCGATAAGTATCTGCTACCGGTTGTAGGGCTGATCATTATCGTCAGCGTTATTCCAGTTGCTATTGAATTCTTCCGCGAGTGGAGTACTCGCAAACATCACTCGTAAGTCTTAGAGGCCTAAATCTTCTAGCGAGTAAGCCGCGTAGTACTTGTAGCCTGCATCAAGGATTGCTTGCTTTGCACCGCGCTCGACGATGACTGCAACGCCAACAACAATTGCGCCCGCTTCCTTCAGCGCTTCGACAGCTGTCAGAACTGATCCACCGGTTGTCGATGTATCTTCAACAGCGAGGACTTTCTTACCCTTTACATCTGGACCTTCGATGCGGCGCTGAAGTCCGTGTGCCTTTTCAGCTTTACGAACAACAAAAGAATCGATGCTCTTGCCGTTGCGGGCTGCCACATGCATCATCGCTGCCGCTACTGGATCTGCGCCCAAAGTAAGGCCGCCAACTGCCTCGTAATCTAGGTCTTTGGTGAGATCGAGCATTACTTCGCCAACAAGAGGAGCTGCAACATGATCGAGGGTGACTCGGCGGAGATCGACGTAGTAATCAGCCTCTTTGCCTGAAGACAAGATGACTTTGCCGTGGACCACAGCTTTGTTAAGAATCTGTTCTCGGAGAAGTTCCTTTGAGTTCATGGTGGAACCTTACAACGCAAACCTTTAAGGCATACCGTCGTCGCATGGAGTCACAGCGCCTAGAAATATCGCGGTTATTCGCGCGTTTCAATTTCGGTCCAACGCCTGGTCAATTTAGCCAAGCGCTTCAAGAGGGCTTTAAAAGTACTGCGGCGAAAATACTCAATACCTCAGAACCAGATCCACGCCTTGGTGCTCTTCCAACTCCTGCGCTTGTCGATACCGGTCCGCGACCATCACCTGCGGATAAAACTGCCTCAAAGTTGTTTTCACAAAATTTAAAGGCACAGAGCGATGAGTTAACAATGTGGTGGCTTGATCGAATGGCTATCGCAAAGAATCCACTTATCGAACGTATGGTCTGGTTCTGGCATGGCCATTGGGCGACCTCGCTCGATAAAGTGAATTTCTCACTGCCTATGTTTAAGCAGAATGAGACGCTTCGCAGAAATGCTCTCGGGAACTTTCGCACAATGTCTCATGAGATGTTTCATGATGGTGCTCTACAAATTTGGCTAGATGGCAATGACAATATTAAAGGTGCACCGAATGAGAATCTATCTCGCGAGTTTATGGAGCTCTTCACCCTTGGCGTAAATATGTACAGCGAAGATGATGTGAAGGCGATTGCACGAGCATTTACTGGTTATCAAACTGTGCGTACTTCTGGTGTGGTTACTTTTAATCCTAAGCGTCACGACAGTGAACCAATAAAAGTTTTCGGAGTAAATTCTCCACTCGATGGCGATAGTGCAACTGATCTCATTCTTTCAAAAAGTGAGTGCGCTGATTTCATTTCAGATCGGCTCTGGTATCGCTTCATCTCATCGTCTCTCCCTAAGGATGTAAAGATTGGTGCGGCACAGGCTTTTTCACAGAGGGAAGTCGCTCCGGTAATTAGTGCGCTAGTTCTTAATGGGGCTCTCTCAGATCCTCGCTATAGCGTCGTAAGACAACCGGTTGAATGGTTTATCGCTGTATGCCGTGCCTTCTCACTTCAACCATCAATGTTAAGTAATAGAAACTTTATCTTGGGGGCTTTACAGAAGATGGCTCAACTTCCTTTCTATCCACCGAATGTGGGTGGGTGGCCTACAGATGAAGCTTGGTTATCGTCAGCTAGCGCACAGTTCCGAATCTCATTTGCTACAGGGCTCTCAAAGCAGATTGATTTCACGGCACTTGCGGCGATAGCTCCAGAACAGCGAATTACTTACATAAAAGATTTATTGGGGATTTTGGATTTTAGTCCTCGTACATTTACCGCTCTCACAAATGCAAAGACAGATCTTCCACAGTTCTTCACCTTGGCTGTATGTAGCCCCGAATTTGTAGTGAACGCCTAAGGAGTAGCAATGGATACGATTTCGCGGAGAAAATTTCTACAGTTAACAGGTGCTGCGACTGTCGGTGCAGGCGCTGCGATGTTAAGTATCGGTGATATTGCAGAAGCTGCTATCACTCGACCTCTACCTATGGGAACACCCATTGTTGTTCTTGTAACTCTTTATGGTGGAAACGATGGTCTCAATACTGTTGTTCCATATACCGATTCACTGTATTACTCGCTTCGTCCTGGAATTTCGTATAAGCCTGAGAGTGTTTTACAACTTTCCGATGGCCTTGGTTTAAATCCAGCAATGACTGGAATCAAATCGCTCTGGGATCAGAAGAAGGTAGCAATCATTCGTGGAGTTGGTTATCCCTATCCAGATCACTCGCATTTCTCGTCGATGGCAATCTGGCAGACGGGTTCACCAATTAGCCATGTCTCATCCGGATGGCTAGGTCGATGGCTTGATACCCAAAGTAGAGATCCGATGTTGGCAATCAGTTTGGGATCTGTGCCGCCACCACTCTTTGCTGGTGTAAAGAATGTGGGGTCTGCACTTCCTTTAGGTGGACTTGTTATCCCAAACGGAAAGTTGGGAATGCGTTGCCAAACTTTAGGTAAGCCCGCCACGAATGATTCGCGACTCATGGCAGCAGCAGCGCAATCGATCAGCAATCTCTTTAGCGTCTCCGATAATGTCACTGATGTATTGAAGGGGCCTGCACCTGTAGCTACTGATTTACCGGTGATTAATGGTGGCAATGCAGGTGGTGATTCCAATCTGCAGCAGCAGTTGGATCTTGTCGCTAAATTAATCGTCGCTGGCGCGCCAACTCGCGCCTGGTCTGTCTCCCTCGGTGGCTTCGATACTCACGCGAATGAGGCAGATGCTCAATCTGCACTACTGGGTAGCGTTTCCCAGAGCATCACACGCTTCTTAAGTTCTTTGAAATCCTCTGGTCGAGCATCTGATGTAACTGTTGTTGTGTATAGCGAATTTGGTCGTCGCGTTAAAGCAAATGCCTCAGATGGAACAGACCATGGGACATCAGGTCCAGTCTTTGTCATCGGCGATCGTATTAACGGCGGTATGTATGGTGATCAACCATCACTGAGCAAATTAGTTGATGGAGATCTGGCGGTAACAACAGACTTTAGAGATATCTATGCATCTGTTTTGCAGAATGATTTAAAAGCTGATCCAGCACAGATTCTTAATGGTTGGAAAGGTCGCGTTAATCTTCTTTATAAACAATAACGTCGCTCTTTTTGCGGGTGACTAATCCCTTAGGTGGGTTCTGTTCAATCAGCGCATCGACTTCGATACGTAACTTTGCGACTTCCACCGCCATGTTAGCCATCGCGGTTTCAAGTTCGATGATGCGTTTAATGCCAGCGTGGTTGATTCCTTCACCGACGAGTCGTTGCACCATGCGAAGAGATGCAATATCGCGAAGTGAATAACGGCGGTTACGACCAACGGTGCGGTCTGGTGACACTAAACCTAAGCGATCGTATTGACGCAAAGTTTGGGGATGTAGCCCTGAAAGTTCTGCCGCTACTGAAATTACATAAAGTCCCGCATCATCATCAGGATGCTCTTCGTGTGGCAAGTCTTTTGTCATGACTTTGCCTTAGCTACAAATTCTGCACGGATATCGTGATCGGCAGTGGCTGCTGCAAAAGCCTTAATTGCTTCTTCTGCTTTACCTTCAACGCGACGAGGGACTTGTACTTCAACAGTGACAAGCAAGTCGCCAGTGACTGCGCCCTTTTTAATGCCGCGACCTTTAACGCGAAGCACACGACCTGTTGGTGTTCCTGCAGCTAAACGAACAATGACATCATCACCAGAAAGTGTTGGAACTTTAATATCAGCACCAAGTGCAGCTTCAGCAAAGGTAACGGGAAGAGTTAATAACAAGTTCTCGCCCTTCCGCGAAAAAGTAGCGTGGGGCTTTACTTGTAGCTCAATGAAGAGATCGCCAGGTCCAGCTTCTCCAGGTGCGCCTTTTCCTTTAACGCGAATCTTTGCACCGTCGTTCACACCAGCAGGAACGCGTGCAGAAATATTCTGCGGGCCGTTTCCATCAGTGTTGAGTTTGAGATCAAGTGTTGTTCCAAAGATTGCTTCTTTAAATGTAATCGTTGCTTCGGTCTGTAAGTCGCTACCTTTACGTGGTCCGCGACGTCCTCCACCGCCAAATAAATTTGCGAAGATATCTTGTGGGTTTCCGCCGCCGAAGATGTCGGAGAAATCTCCACCTTGGAAGTTTGCTCCACCTGTTGGAGCACGAAATCCTCCGCGTTCAAACATAGAACGCGCTTCATCGTATTCAGCGCGCTTCTTTGAATCAGACAAGATGTCATAGGCCTCAGAGACAGCTTTAAATTTATCCTCGAGCGCTGCATTACCCTGGTTTTTATCTGGGTGAAGATCGCGCGCTAAAGAACGGTACTTCTTTTTGATCTCATCGGCAGATGCTTTCTTATCTACGCCGAGGATCTTGTAGAAATCCTTCTCATAAAGGTCTTTAGCGGCCATTTTTTATTCTGGGTCCGTGACTGCAACGCGCGCAGGGCGCAAGATGCGTTCCTTGTATTTATAACCAGGCTGCAGAATCTTTGATGCAGTTGAAACCTTCACATCAGCTGATGTGTCATGGAGTAACGCTTCATGGATCTGTGGATCAAATTCTTCGCCTTCAGTTCCGTACTTCTCGAGTCCGAAACGGTTGGTGATTGCAGCAAGTTGATCTGCGACAGCTTTAAAACCACCAGTAAGTTCGTTGTGGTCTGCGGCGCGGTCGATGTCATCGAGAGTTGCAAGAAGTTCAGTAAGTACTGAACCAATGGCGAGCTCGTGAGCCACGGCGCGGTCGCGTTCAACGCGCTTGCGGTAGTTGGCATATTCGGCCTGAAGTCGTTGTAAATCAGCTGTGAGCGCCGCAACCGGGTCAGTCTCCTGAACCGGTGCGGCTGCCTCTTCTACAGCTTCAATTACTTCTTCAACAGGGGTTGTCTCGTCGACAACCTGATCTGTTGCTTCAGTCATTAGTTGGCTTCTTCAGCGTCGATAACTTCTGCATCCTCAACATGATCTTCAGATCCTGCTGATGCGCCTTCTGTTTGAGCAGATGCACTTGCGTACATCAGTGCACCGAGTGCCTGAGAGATAGTCGAAACCTTTTCAGTGTTCGACTTAATTGATTCAAAGTTTGCTCCACCAAGAGATGTCTTCAATTCAGCAAGTGCTTCATCGAGTTCAGCCTTCTTAGTTGCAGCTTCACCTTCGGTGAACTTATCTGCATTGTCTGTCAAGAACTTTTCGGTCTGGTAGACAAGTGAATCTCCGGTGTTACGGATTTCAGCCTCTTCACGACGCTGCTTATCTTCATTAGCGTGTGCTTCAGCATCAGCCATCATGCGATCAATCTCTTCCTTTGAAAGAGCAGATCCACCTGTGATGGTCATACCTTGCTCTTTACCTGTTGCAAGATCCTTTGCAGATACATGGACAATTCCGTTTGCATCGATATCGAAAGTTACTTCAACTTGTGGGACTCCACGTGGAGCTGGTGCGATACCAGTGAGTTCGAACATGCCGAGCTTCTTGTTATATGCAGCCATCTCGCGCTCACCTTGGTAAGCCTGGATCTGTACCGCTGGTTGATTGTCATCAGCAGTTGTAAAGATTTCAGAACGCTTGGTAGGAATTGTTGTGTTGCGTTCGATCAACTTTGTCATGACTCCACCCTTGGTTTCGATACCAAGAGATAGTGGTGTGACGTCGAGAAGCAATACATCCTTTACTTCGCCCTTAAGAACACCGGCCTGAAGTGATGCACCAACTGCAACCACTTCATCAGGGTTTACGCCCTTATTTGGCTCTTTTCCGCCGGTTAGTTCGCGGACCAAGTCAACGACAGCAGGCATACGAGTTGATCCACCAACAAGTACAACAGATTGAATGTTGTTGATTGGAATTCCTGCATCCTTAAGAACAGCTTGGAATGGCTTCTTGCATCGCTCGAGCAAATCTGCAGTCAATGACTGGAACTGTGCACGAGTAATTGTTTCATCGAGGAACAGTGGGTTCTTCTCTGAATCAACTGTGATGTATGGGAGGTTGATGGTTGCTGATTGTGAAGATGAGAGTTCGATCTTCGCCTTTTCAGCAGCTTCGCGAATACGCTGCATTGCCATCTTATCTTTTGTAAGGTCGATGCCATTTGCAGATCCGAATGTCTTAACGAGGTGATCAACGAGTGCTTGATCCCAGTCATCGCCACCGAGGTTGTTATCACCGTTGGTTGCTTTAACTTCTACAACGCCATCGCCGATTTCAAGAAGTGAAACGTCGAAAGTTCCACCGCCGAGGTCGAAGACAAGGATTGTCTGTTCTTTATCTGCCTTGTCGAGACCATATGCAAGTGCTGCTGCAGTTGGCTCGTTGATAATACGAAGAACATTGAGGCCAGCAATTTCGCCAGCTTCTTTGGTTGCTTGGCGTTGTGCATCGTTGAAGTAAGCAGGAACAGTAATAACTGCATCTGTAACTGTTTCGCCGAGATACGCCTCTGCATCGCGCTTTAACTTCTGTAGTACGCGCGCTGAAATTTCTTGTGGTGTGTACTTCTTACCGTCGATATCCATCGTCCAGTTGGTACCCATGTGACGCTTAACGGAACGGATTGTGCGTTCGACGTTTGTCACTGATTGACGCTTTGCAACTTCACCGACGAGAACTTCGCCATTCTTTGCGAATGCGACGATCGATGGGGTTGTGCGAGCGCCTTCTGCATTTGCAATAACCGTTGGCTCTCCACCTTCGAGTACTGATACGCAGCTATTTGTTGTTCCTAAGTCGATTCCGACTGCTCTAGCCATTGTGTTGCTCCTTCTTCACTTCTGTTTTGTCTCTCGAGCCGATTTGGGTCGAGGCTTTGTAACCTGAGTCGATTCTACGCAAAAGGTTGAGCCTGGGCGACTCAAGTTACATACGGTTGAACAGAAGGTGGGCGAGGTTTATTCCCTAGCCGTAGGTGTCCCTTGGGCCGCGCCCGTTGGAGATGGTTCTGAGGCCGCGCTTCCAGGAAGGAGCCTGGGGGCCGATGAAATCTAGGGATTCCACTAGGGCACCTGGTGCGCTCGAGCGGATCTTCTCGAGTAGTGATGGTCCAACGAGGTTGAGTTGGGTCGCCCATGCGGTCGATGAGCACTGCACTAGAAGGCGGCCATCGAGCATGGATAAAGGTGTGGTGTGCTGGCCGATCTCGGGACCGACGACTTGGGCCCACGTGGCGAAGAGGGTTCCCTCGGCAAGGCCTGAATCCCAATCGCGCTGCTGGATAAGGTCACTTAAGACGTTGGCAATCAAGGTTGGGTCGCCGGGGGTCTGGGTGCGCTCTTCGATGACCTTCTTCTTTTTAGTAAATCCAGTCTTATAACTCTGGAAGAGGTCGTGGGCGAGATCGCGCTTTGTCATCGCTTCGCCTCCCCCGGTGTCACATAGAACTTGGTCGATAGTAATTCGGCAGGTAGGTCACTTTCAACAGCTGCGGTAATAAAAGTTTGTTCCGCCATCTGGGTAACTGATGTTAATTGTTGGCGGCGAGCAGTATCGAGCTCAGCGAAAATATCATCGAGGATTAATACAGGTTCCGCACCCTCTGACTTCAACAAGTTATATGAACCAATACGGAGTGAGATCGCCATCGACCAGGATTCGCCGTGGCTGGCATAACCTTTTGCAGGAAAGTCGCCGAGTTGTAGATGTAAATCGTCGCGGTGTGGACCGATCAAGGAAACTCCGCGCTCTTGTTCTTGTCGTGCAACTTCAATTTGTCGCGCAGTCAAGATTTCCACATTGTGTGTAACGTCTGCTGATAAGTTATCTGTTGAAGATTTATATGAAATCGAAGCAGCTTTTACTTCATTGAGGTTTGCATAGTTCGCTGCAACATAGGGATTGAGATCATCAACTAATTTAATTCGTTCCGCCGATAACTGCGCGCCATAGGTAATGAGTTGTTCGGTCCATGGCACCAGCGCGTTTTCCGGTGCGCGGGTTTTTAATAGGGTGTTACGTTGTTTCACAACGCGTTCGTAATCAGAGATAACGCCAGCAAGGCGCGGTGATTGAGTAATGAGCAATTTATCTAAGAAGTCGCGGCGGTGTGTGGGTTCACCGCGAACTAAATCGAGATCTTCGGGGGAGAAGTAGATAATTTGTAGAGCGCCTAATATTTCGCGTTGTGATTTAACTGGATTGCCGTTTAGGCGTGCGCGGTTTGCTTTATTTGCGTTGATCTCAAGGTCTACCTGCAGTGTGCGGCCCTGGCTCTCAATTTCTGCACGAATAATTGCTTGGTCTGCACCAAGTGAAATCAGTGGCTGGTTATTAGAGACGCGGTGTGAAGATAGATAAGCGAGATAGATAAGGCTCTCGGCGATATTTGTTTTGCCGCTGCCGTTATTGCCGATAAATGTTGTGGGGCCAGCCGGAAATTCCAGCTCGAGGTTTTTATAGGAGCGGAAATTGGTCAGCGCTAGCTTAAGTACGCGCATGAGGGTGCCTAGTTATGAGGCGTAACGCATAGGCATCAACAGGTAGCGGTAATTCTCGATGGATGCGCCGTTTGGTTCGGTGCGGCCGGTGAGGATCGCTGGTTTGTTGGAGCCGGTAAATGAGATCTGAACAAATGGTGTTCCAACTGCTTGAAGACCATCAGCTAAGAAGACAGGATTAAATGCGATTGAGATTGGTTCGCCATTAAGGAGCACATCGATTGTTTCAGTAGCTTGTGCTTCTTCACCTGCACCTGCTTCGAGTGAGACGCCGCCATCTTTAAATTCAAGACGGAGTGGAACAGTTTTATCGGTTACGAGTGCAACGCGACGAACTGAGTCGAGGAATGGTGCAACTTCTACAACTGCGGTGGTGACTGAATCTGTTGGAAGTAGGTGGCGATAAGGAGGGAATGTTCCATCGAGCATACGAGAAGTCATTGTCTTGCCATCGCCACTAAATCCTGCGAGGCGATCATTTGATGTTGTAGGTGCAAATGAGAGCGAAACGTTTTTTGAACCAACAAGTGACTTTGCAGCATCAGCAAGTGTGCGAGCGCGCATTAGCGCTGATGTTGAGAAGCCTGGTGTTGCTGGGTTCCAGCTAAATTCACGGACAGCTAAACGGTAACGATCGGTTGCAGCAAGCGTGATTGTCTCTTCGTTGATTTCTACATGCACACCAGTAAGTGTGGGTAGTGAATCATCGCGCCCTGCAGCGATTGCAACTTGTGCAACTGCTGTTGCAAAAGTGTCGCTTGCAACTGTTCCGGTTGTTTCAGGAAGTTCTGGAAGGTTTGGGTATTCATTGAGAGAAAGAGTTGGAAGAGTAAATTTTGCAGAGCCTGATGTGACCAATACTCGTGTTCCATCAAGTGTTATTGAAATTGGTTTATTAGGAAGTGAGCGAGAGATTTCCGCGAGTAGTTTTCCAGGGACAAGAACTGCGCCTTTTTCCAATATATCTGCTTTAAAATATGCTTTAGAAGATGTCTCAAGATCTGAACCGCTGAGAATTACTTCATCGCCGGTTGCATCAATCTTGATTCCGAGGAGTTCAGTTTTAATAGGGCGGGTGGAGAGGCTTCGGGAAACCCAATTAACTCCATCTGTGAGTGAATTTTGATCAACAGTAAATTTCACGCCGTAGCCCTCGGATCCATGTAGGTGTTTTGTAGTAGTGGAAATCTAATGTGGAAGCGGTCCGCTTGGAAACGGGATTTGTATATATAAAGGTAGTAGTAGTAACCGCGGCGGAAAGCTGTGGAAAGAGGGTAAAAGCGCAGGTCAGAGCCTTGATTTACCTGTGCAGCGTTGTGGGAAACGCCGCGCAAACTGTGGGTAAATATGTGTGCAGATCGAGCCATCTCTACCAACCCTCTCTCTTCTCTCTCGATAAACCGGCCTTACCCACATAAATAGCGCTTATATCCACAGTTGTCCACAGGTTATCCCCACCTGGGGGTAAAGAGGGTGAAAACGGACATAACCCCTATTTGGGGAAATCTTCAATTACTTGGTCTGCTGCTTAATACGGGTGGTGAGTTCGTTGACCTGGTTATAGATCGAACGGCGCTCAGCCATGAGCTCGCGGATCTTTCGGTCGGCATGCATCACGGTGGTGTGATCGCGGCCGCCAAATGTCTGGCCAATCTTCGGCAACGAAAGTTCAGTAAGTTCGCGACAGAGGTACATCGCAATCTGGCGCGCATTTACCAAAGCGCGGGAACGAGAAGTTCCACAGAGGTCATCGATAGTGAGGCTGTAATACGCCGCGGTCTGAGCCATGATGGTCGGCGCAGTGATTTCAGAGTTAACCTCATTCGGAATCAAATCTTTGAGAACGATTTCAGCAAGACCCATATCAACAACTTGGCGGTTAAGAGATGCAAAAGCAGTTACACGAATCAGCGCACCTTCGAGTTCGCGGATGTTGGTAGAAATCTTTGAAGCGATAAATTCAAGAACATCATCTGGCGCATTTAACTTATCTTGCGCAGCTTTTTTGCGAAGAATTGCGATACGGGTTTCAAGTTCAGGTGGCTGAATATCAGTAATCAAACCCCACTCGAAACGTGAACGCAGGCGATCTTCAAGAGTTGTGAGCTGCTTAGGTGGGCGGTCAGATGAGATAACTATTTGTTTATTAGCGTTATAGAGCGTATTGAAAGTGTGGAAGAACTCTTCCTGAGTACGTTCTTTATTTTCTAAGAATTGAATATCATCGACGAGCAAGATGTCGAGGTCGCGATAACGGCGCTGGAACGCTGTTGCTTTATCGTCGCGGATAGAGTTAATAAAGTCGTTGGTAAATTCTTCAGAGGATACATAACGCACACGGACATTGCCGTATAGCTCTTTTGCATAAGCGCCGATTGCATGGAGCAAGTGAGTCTTACCTAAACCAGATTCGCCATAAATAAAGAGTGGGTTGTACGCCTTTGCTGGAGCTTCAGCTACTGCAACAGCTGCGGCATGTGCGAAACGGTTTGATGCACCGATAACAAAAGTTTCAAAGATGTAGCGCGCATTCAGTTGTGAAGGTTCGTCAGATTTGCGAACACTTTCATCGTCGCGACCAGTGCCCGGACGTGGCGCTGTTGTTTCAATAGCAACAGTGGGCGCTGGAAGATCTGCGAGTTCGATAGTTTCATCGACCATCACGGCGATATTTGCTTTTTCACCTAGTTCATTTGTAAGAACTTCGTTAACAACTGTGCGAAGTCGGGATTCAAGAACATCTTTTGCGAAGGCGTTGGGCGCTGCAACCAAGAGACTGGTGGCGCCACCTTCATTTTGTAGAAGACCTAGGGGCTTAGTCATCGCTAAGAAGGCGCGATGCTGGGGTTCGCCGGCCGAGACATGCTCGACGACGCGATCCCAGAGCTCAGTCAGCTCGACGCCAACTACTGCCATATTGAGCCCCCAGGTCTATCCACAATGTTATCCACAGGCTGTGGTCTAAAGTTGGGGTTTACCCTTGATTTAGACCGAATTTGACGGATACCTGTGGAGAACCCGCAAAGTAGACCCCAAAAGCAGAAATAGCAAGTGGTTATCCACAACTTGAGACCCCGCAGAGGCGAGATCGCGAGTTTGACCCGCACCTATCCACATCCTTACAGTTACCTCCTTGCTTCCCCCGTACTTATGACCCGATGGGCGATAACGCCCCACAGATTTTGGAGTTCTCATGACAAAGCGCACTTTCCAGCCAAATACGCGTCGCCGCGCCAAGAAGCATGGCTTCCGCGCCCGTATGGCAACCCGTGCAGGACGCGCAGTTCTCTCTGCTCGCCGCGCTAAGGGCCGCGCAAAGCTCTCAGCGTAAGGTTAAAGAGCGCACAGGATCTTCTCGTGCTCCCAGCCGACGCACGTTTAACTTCAAGCTCAGATTTCGCTCGCGCAACTAAGAGCGGCATTCGAGTTACCTCACAACACTTCGTTGGATATCTGTACTTATCTCCTGTCACAAATGAGGCATCTGCAAAGTGCGGACTCATCATCAGTAAATCTGTCGGAGGATCAGTCAAGCGCCATCGCGTTGCTCGCAAAGTTCGCCATGCTGTTGCTCCAAAAATTTCATCTCTTCCCATCGGATCACTTTTGGTAATCCGCGCGCTGGCACAAGATGGCGATTCAAATATCGAAACCGAAATCAGTGAACTGATTTCAAAGTTGATTTCCCGCTCTGAAAAGGCGGCGGCGAAGTAATGAGAAAAATTCTTACAGCGCTCGTGCGCGCGTATCAAGTGGCAACATCTAACTTTGCGCCTCGCTGTAAGTACTACCCATCATGTTCCAACTATGCAATCACCGCAATTGGACGTTACGGAGTAAAAGGTTTGGCTATGGCTGCATGGCGCATTGTGCGCTGTAATCCATGGTCGCAAGGTGGCGTTGATTACGTCGATGCGCACCTCGATTGTGCAAATGTAAAGAAAACGATGTCATATTCCAAAAACCGCAATAGCGAAAAAGAAGTGGTGGGCGCTAACTAATGGGCTTTATTCTCAATCCTCTCTACAACATCGTCTCTGGCGTTATTGTCTTCATCCATAAACTTCTTTCGCCAATTTTCGGAACCAACTCTGGTGTCACATGGTCACTTTCAATCATGGGACTCGTTGTACTCATCCGAATTATTTTGATCCCACTCTTTGTAAAGCAGATCAAGAGCCAGCGCGCGCTGACAGCTCTGCAACCACATATGAAAGAGATCCAGAAGAAGTACAAGGATGATCGCCAGAAGCAATCAGAAGAGATGATGAAGCTCTACAAAGAGCATAAGACAAACCCACTCGCATCATGTTTCCCAATTCTTGCTCAGGCGCCAATCTTCTTTGCACTCTTTACTGTTCTTAACGGCATCGCACATAACAAGCCACACGGTTTCCTTAAAGGTGAATATCTCGTTAGCGCAGCGCAGGCAAAATTCTTCGGCGCACCAATCTCAGAGACATTCTTGGGTTCAGATAAAACCACCGTAAAGATCGTGACGGTTCTACTCATTGCATTTATGTCAGGTACAACCTTTACAACTCAACGTCAGTTGATGGTTAAGGGAATGCCAAAGATGGATTCATCAAACAATATGATGTTGCAGCAGCAGAAAATCATGTTGTATTTATTCCCAATCATCTTCGCTATCTCAGGTGTGAACTTCCCTGTTGGTGTTTTGATTTATTGGTCGACAACAAACTTATGGACATGGGGACAGCAGTTCTATGTCATTAAGAGGAACCCAACTCCAGGATCTCCCGCCTACGAAGAGCTTCAGCGAAAGCGCGCTCACAAGGCTAAATTGGATGGAAAAGAAGAAATTGACTCAACCGAAGGCGCTGAAGCGCCAGAGGTCCAGGGGCAACGACAACAACCAAAGAAGAAAAAGAAGAAGAAGTAATTCAGACAAATACTATTAATAACGCTTTAAATAGGACAAAGGGGGCAGAGATGCCAGATGTAACTGAAGTTGTAGAAGTAGAAGGCACAGAAGAGAAGACTGCCAAGGCTCCAAAGAGCGTGGCGAAGCTTGAGGAAGAGGGCGATATCGCCGCTGACTACCTCGAGGGCCTACTTGATATCGCCGATCTCGATGGAGATATCGATATCGACGTTGAAAATGGTCGCGCCTCTCTCGCTATCGTCGGTGGCAAGCTCAAGCACCTCGTCGGTAACGAGGGCGAAGTTCTTGATTCAATCCAGGAGCTCACACGCCTCGCAGTCCAGACTTCAACAGGGGACCGCAGCCGCTTAATGCTCGATATCGATGGATTCCGCGCTGGCCGCCGCAAGGAGCTCACCGCTCTTGCTGAGAAGATGGCTGAGCAAGCAAAGACCACCGGCAGCTCAATCAAGCTCGACCCAATGAACGCCTTTGAGCGCAAGATCATCCACGACACAATCCAGACCTTGGGCCTCACCTCTGAATCAGATGGCGAAGATCCAAACCGCTTCGTCGTTATTTACCCAGCGTAGTTTCACGTGGAACAAACAGTAGATGCGCTAGTCGGCCGCTACTTTCCAGAGCGCGAAGCTGAAATCCGCGCCTATGCAGAGTTCCTGGTAACCGCCGGAATTGAGCGTGGCCTCATCGGCCCACGCGAGGGCGAACGTATCTGGGAGCGCCATATCTTCAACTGCCTCCATATCACCACCCTTCTGCCGCAGGGGGCATCGCTCTTTGATATCGGTTCAGGGGCAGGGCTACCTGGAATTGTGATTGCCCTGGCTCGTCCAGATCTTAAGGTGACGCTCATCGAACCCCTCGAACGACGGGTTGAGTTCCTCAAAGAGGCGACCGCAGGCACCGAGATTGAGGTGATCCGTGGCCGTGCCCAAGATGTGAAGAAGACAGCTGACTTTGTCACCGCCCGCGCCGTCGCCCCGCTTGAGAAGTTGAAGAAGATGAGCTGGCATATGGTCAAGACCAATGGAGCCCTCCTTGCCATGAAGGGGGAAGGGGCTGCCGCCGAGATGGTCGGTATGAAGAACGCACAATTGCATGAAATTACCCTTGAGGGGATTGGACTCGGGCGAATCGTCGAGCTCCGCAAGGGATCGCCCGCAATTAGTGCTTAGATTGCCCACATGTCGGGCGATGATTCACGTGAAACCAATGGCGGCCAGAAGGTCGTCGGTGTCCGACGCCTCAAAGAGGCGATGGCCAAGCCAACCTCAACCCGTATCTTCACCGTCGCCAACCAGAAGGGCGGGGTAGGTAAGACCACCACCACTGTCAATATCGCAGCCGCCATGGCTATGGGGGGCCTTCGAGTCCTCGTGATCGATTTGGATCCACAGGGCAATGCATCGACCGCCCTCGGCGTTGAACACCGTGATAGCGCCGGTGTCTATGAAGTTCTTATGGGCAGCGCGCAGATGTCAGAAGTTGTTCAGAAAGTTGCAGGTTTTCCTGTTCTTGATTGCGTCTCTTCAAATACATCTCTTGCCAATGCTGAAATTAATTTAGTTTCAATGGTTGCGCGCGAGCTGCAACTGAAAGAAGCGATTGATTCAATCTCAGTTAATTACGATTATGTATTTATTGATTGCCCACCATCACTCGGGCTCTTAACTATCAATGCATTTGCTGCATCGAAAGAGTTATTGATTCCCATTCAAACTGAGTACTACGCACTCGAAGGCTTATCACAACTCCTTGAAACATATGGCGTTGTCAAGAAGCGCTTAAATCCAACCTTGATTCTTTCAACGATTGTCTTAACAATGTTTGATTCACGTACACGTTTATCTAATGATGTTGCTGCAAATGTTCGCTCACATTTTCCAAACGAACTTATTGATATTCCAATTCCTCGCGCCGTTCGCGTATCTGAAGCTCCTTCCTATAACCAGACAGTGATGACTTACGATCCACTTTCACCAGGAGCGATTGCATATATGCAGGTAGCGCGCGAAATTGCAGAGCGCGGAAAAGCAAAGGAAGAAGTCGTATTTGACTCCAATGTTGTCAGCATCAATTACAAAGGTGGAATCGCATAATGGCTGTTAAGCGCGGTGGACTCGGCACCAACCTCGATTCACTTATTCCAACATCACTTACTGTTGCTGGAACAGAAGTTGCGCAACAGAATGAAATTCCTGTCAACCAGATTTTTCCTAACCCACGTCAACCACGCACTGTCTTTGATGAGACGGCGCTCAATGAATTAATTGCATCGATTAAATCAATTGGAATCTTGCAACCACCAGTGGTCCGTAAGGTTGCTGATAACAAGTACGAACTCATCATGGGAGAGCGCCGCTTCCGCGCGGCAAAAGCTGCAGGTTTAACTTCAATTCCCGTCATTATTCGACAGACTCCAGATAATGAACTCTTGCGCGAAGCTTTGATTGAAAATATTCATCGCAGCAACCTCAACCCACTTGAAGAGGGCGCTGCATACGCACAACTTCTTACCGATTTCGGTTGCACGCATGATGAACTTGCACTCAAGCTCGGCCGTTCACGCCCGCTGATCTCAAACACAATCCGACTTCTTAACTTGCCCGATACTGTGCAACGCAAAGTTGCAGCAGGTGTGATTTCGGCAGGACATGCACGTGCGCTCTTGGGTCTTACAGATGCTGCAGATATTGAAAAGCTAGCCTCACGTATCGTCGCTGAAGGTTTATCTGTGCGCGCCGTCGAAGAGATCATCGCAACGATGAAACCATCGACAAAGACAACAAAGAAGGCGGCAGTGAAGGGCGTCTCTGGCGCAGGACTTGCTGCAACCGAACTCTTAAGTGATTACCTCGATACACGCGTCAGTGTTGAGACCGGTAAAGGCCGCGGAAAGATTGTGATTGAATTTGCGGGCAGCGAAGATCTTCAGAGAATCGTCGATCTCATCGAAGGTAAGTAATTACCCCAAACAGATTTAGTTGATCGCGGTACCGCGACGCTTCATCTCTTGCTTAATCACTCCACCAAGAGCCTTCACACCTTCACGGATTCGCTCTGGTGTTGGGTGGCAATAGGAAAGTCGCATCGACCATGAACCAAGTCCATCTGCATAGAACGCATTTCCAGGAACGTATGCAACCTTTGCAACGATCGCCTTTGGCATAAGCGCCTTGGTATCGATCTCAGCAGGAAGGTTGACCCATACATAGAAACCGCCGCCAGGCTTTGTCCATGTTGCTTCAGCTGGGAAGTGTTGTTCTAGAGATTCGAGCATCGCATCGCGGCGCACCTTATAGAGCTCGCAGAAGCTAGCGATTTGATCGCGCCATGGTTGATCT
Organism: Actinobacteria bacterium IMCC25003; assembly: GCA_002284855.1. Taxonomy (GTDB): domain Bacteria; phylum Actinomycetota; class Actinomycetes; order Nanopelagicales; family Nanopelagicaceae; genus Planktophila. The sequence continues at coordinate 211,351 of CP015603.1, forward strand.
GCGAGATAACTCGAGATGGTGAGCTGTGTGAAGTTTGATGGACACAAGATTGAAGATTCTGATGCAATCACCAACTTATCTTTGAGCGATTGAGGCACAAGAGCCCAACCCACACGAAGACCTGATGCGATTGTCTTTGAGAATGAGCCCAAATAGATGACATTCTCTGAATCTTCAGCGCGCATGGCGTTTGGTGATGGCTTATCGAAGCCAAGTAGGCCGTAAGGGTTATCTTCAACGACGAAAATTTCAGCTTCGCGACAGATATTTAAGATTTCAGTGCGGCGGTCAGCGGGAAGACAGACACCTGTTGGATTTTGGTAGTTAGGAATCAAATACAAGAACTTAATCTTGCGACCAGCTGCACGAACGCTCTTAATTGCTGCGCGCAACGAATCAGGAATTAATCCATCCTGATCCATCTCGACGTGAACAACAGATGCTTCATATTGGCGGAAAGTTCCGAGCGCGCCGACATAAGAAGGTGCTTCAACGAGAACAACATCACCCGGATCGATAAAGATGCGTGAAATAAGGTCGAGAGCTTGCTGCGAACCAGTTGTCACAACAATGTCATCGGGGTTTGCACGAATTCCTTCGAGCGCCATAACATCGCAGATTTGTTCGCGAAGTTTTGGATGTCCTTGTCCACTTCCATATTGGAGAGCTTCAGAACCGTTGGTAAGAATGAGTTCATTAACAACACCAGCCATCATCTCCATAGGGAGTGCCGAAAGATTTGGCATTCCACCTGCGAGTGAAACAATTTCAGGGCGCGATGCAACTGCGAAGAGCGAACGAATTTCAGATGGCAACATTCCGGCGGCGCGCGCAGCAAATCTCGTTTCGAGATGTTGTGGTGCACCAGTTTGATAGCGAATCGAAATGTCGGACATAAGGAGAAGTCTCCCACAAACCTTTAGCTAGTTGTGCGCCGATTAACGACGAATACCAGCGCTACGAAGGTCTGAAATTCGTAAAGTACCGGTCTTTGCATCATCTTCAGCAGCTAAATAGAGGCGCTGAATCGCAATAACAAAACTTTCGGCGACGGTATCGCGGAAATCGGGGCGGGCTAAACGCGCGGCGTCGCCTTCATTGGATGCATATCCAAGATCGACGCGAACTGCAGGGGCTTTTGTAAGACGAAGTGAATCCCAGGTCTTTGCGTGGGTACGGCAGTTAAGGAAATCAGTGCGTGCGCATATTTCGCGCTGTACTAATGATGCAAAACGCTCGCCAACAATGGAGTGCACGCCATGTTGATCACTGCCATAAAAGAAGGTTGCAACACCGCGTGCAGATGCATTTACATGGGTATCAACATGGAGCGAGATAAGTAAATCTGCGTTGTTCTGATTGGTAAAAGTAATTCGCTCAGATTCAGATGGATTGTTATGTGCACCGCGGGTTAGGAAGACGCTTGCACCCAGTGCAAGTAAACGACCTTCAAGGCGCTGTGCGATGTCGTAGACAACTTCCTTCTCATGTTCTTCAGAAGCTGGATCAATCACAATTACTTTATTGGCAAGAGCTGGCCCGCGATTTTTCTGCGCCGCACTTTCGCGAAGTGCCGCAGGTGCGCCACCAGAGACAATCTTTGTCAGACGAAGAAGCGCGATGATTGTCGCAGGACCACATTTACCATCAACTTTTACACCGACAGATTTTTGGAATTCTTTCACTGCATCTTCTGTCATCTGGCCGAAGATTCCATCGACGCGACCGCTATTAAAACCCATCTCTGTTAAACGAGATTGAAGAGCTGCAACATCATCACCGCGCATCAGCGGTGAACTTTGTAGATAGAGCGAACGATCACCAAGCTTCCAGCGCGACTCATCGAGTGCGCGAACGGTTGCTTCGTTAAGTTCGCCTGTTACATGCAGGCCACGTTCTTGTTGGAAAGAGCGAATCTCGTCGGGAGACATCTCTTTCATAAATTTATCCGTCCCCTAAGGGCGTTAATTAAATGAAGCCTTCAAGCTCTTTAAGAAGAGCTGGCTTTGGCTTTGCACCGATGATTGTCTTTACAACTTCACCGTTAACGTAGACGTTAAGCATTGGAATTGATGTCACGCCGTACTTAATAGCGATTGCTGACTCTTCATCTGTGTTGAGCTTTACGATCTTGAGCTTGTCGCCGTGCTCAGCTGCGATGTCATCGAGAATTGGAGCAATTGCGCGGCAAGGTCCGCACCATTCAGCCCAGAAATCAACCAAAACTGGTGTGCTGCTCTTTAGTACAACCTGATCGAAATCAGCTGCCGTGACCTTAGTTGGTGCGCTCATCGTTACTCCTATGTGTTTTGTAAGAAAGCTAGATTACTAGTGGGATAAGAATTTTTCAGCGTCTAGAGCCGCCTGGCACCCGGAACCTGCTGCAGTAATTGCTTGGCGGTAGGTGTGATCTACCAAGTCGCCACATGCAAAGACTCCAGAAAGATTTGTGCGCGTTGAACGGCCTTCAACCTTGACGTAGCCCTCGTCATCGAGAGTTACAGAAGATGTAACAAGTTCAGAGCGCGGAATATGCCCGATTGCGACAAAGAGTCCGGTGAAATCACGCTTAGAGACTTCGCCGGTCTTGGTATTACGTAATTCGAGAGCTTCAACCTTTTCAGCGCCCAAGACATCGATGACTTCGGTATCCCAGAGCATTTCAAGCTTTGGATTTGCGAATGCACGCTCTTGCATAATCTTTGATGCGCGAAGTTCATCGCGACGGTGGATCAAGACAACTTTGCTTGCAAATTTAGTGAGGAATGTTGCCTCTTCAACTGCAGAGTCTCCGCCACCAACAACAGCGATTGTTTGATCGCGGAAGAAGAAACCATCACAGGTTGCGCACCAAGAAACTCCGCGACCCGAAAGACGCTTCTCATTCTCTAAACCAATTTCACGATAGGCAGAACCCATTGCAAGAATGACTGACTTTGCTTTAACAGTATTTCCAGAACCATCTTTAATAACTTTGATTTCGCCGGTGAGATCCATTTCAACGACATCGTCGGTAATGAGTTCGGCACCGAAACGCTTTGCCTGCTTGCGCATGTTGTCCATCAAGTCTGGACCCATGATGCCATCGATAAATCCTGGGAAGTTTTCGACTTCGGTGGTGTTCATTAGCGCCCCACCAGCTGTAACAGAACCTTCGTAGATGACAGGGTTTAACTGCGCACGCGCCGCATAAATCGCAGCGGTATATCCAGCAGGTCCTGATCCAACAATGACGACTTCGCGTACTTCAGTGCTCATGGACGCAACATTACCGCTCGCGGTCACTTACTTCTTGCGACGGCGTTGCAGAACAGATGTGGCGAAGCCCCTGAGACCTGCGATTTCACTCACTTTGAGGAGCTTTGCGCAGAGGAGATATGTAACTCCACTGCCACCAAGAATAAAAATCAATCGGAGAGCGCGAAGAGAGAGTGTGGTCTCGTCATATGCCCATCCGAAGTATTGCGCAATTGCAAAGAAGGGAAGCATTCCAATCAAGGAAGCCAGTAGTAGCCGTCCGTGCTGTGAGGCGAATTCACCGACCTGCAATTTGCCGACATGCTTCTTTAGAAGTGCGATTGTAATAAAGAGACCAACGATGTAACTAATAGAGAATGCAATTCCTAGACCAACGGTGACCCAGTTACTATCAAGTGTGGCTAGGAAGATGTAAGAAAGACCAACAGAAATTACATTGATGATGACGATTGAAGTTACTTGAGTCTTGGTATCTTCAAAGGCATTAAAGCCACGAATTAGAATTAAGTTAATTGAGAATGCAACAAGGCCAAGGCTGAGCGCCGAGAGTACGAAGCCGATATAGCGAGAATCTTCGAGACTGATTCCCATATAGAGAACTTCAGTCATTAGTGGCCCAAAGAAGAGAAGCGCTACAGCGCTCGGAACGGTAACGACACCCACCATGCGGATGGCACGAATTAATTGCTTACGAACTTCCTCTACGTCCCTTGCAATCGCAAGTTTGGAGAGATGAGGTAAGAGCGCTGTCACAATGGAGATGGTGACAATTGAATATGGCAATAACATGATGTAGTACGCGCTTGTGTAGGGAGTAAATCCCACACCTGTTGTAATTCCGGCTTGTGCACTTCGAACTGCAGCACTGGTTGCGACGTTAACTGTTACTAAATACCCGAGCTGAGAAACCAAGACATAGACGAGGGTCCAACCAGCTAAACCAAATGATTTTCCTAAACCTTGCACGCCAAACATGGGACGAAGGTGGATTCCAGAGCGCTTAACTACGGGAATCAAAATCAAAGCCTGAATAACAACACCGAGCGTGGTTCCCCACCCCAGTAACTGCACTTGAAAATCTGTAATTTCACCGATGGAAATTGCCCGCTGCGTAGCGAGAATCGCGGCGAAGACCACGATTACAACAAGATTGTTAGCAATCGGCGCCCACATAAGAGGAGCAAATGAGCCTCGGGCATTAGCTACCTGACCGAGCATGGTGAAGAGTCCCAAGAAGAAGATCTGCGGCAAGCAGTAGCGGGTAAATGCCACAGCGATATGTTGTTCAGTCTCAAAGCCGGGCGTTGAGAATTCTGGCGCATAGAGTCGAACAAGTGCCGGGGCGAAGATTACGCCGACAATAACAAGAGCGAAGAGAATTCCAGAAATTGTTGTAACTAAACGAGATGCAAAGGCATGGCCACCATCTTCATCTGAGAATGAGCGAACAAGTTGGGGAACGAAGATTGCAGTGAGCGCTCCGCCAACAAGTAAGTTGTAGAGAATATTAGGCATGGTATTTGCCACGTTGTAGGTATCGGCTAGAAGTGCGGTACCGAGAACAGCTACAGCGAGAAGTGCGCGAATAAATCCGGTGATGCGCGAAAGAATTGTTCCAATCGCCATGATTCCTGATGCGCGGAAGAGCTCATTATTTTTCACTTGCGAGCCCTCCTGACGCGGCGTACAGATTGTGTTACTGCACCCAAGAAGAGTAGAACCGCTGCACCAGTGGTAAACCAGGCAACACGCGAATCAATAATGGTTGCGGTGAGATTGAGCTTTGATATGTCCCCGACAAGCTGGCCTTTGGTATTCATAAATTGAGCAAGTACTAGAGTTGATCCCGGTGCAATAACATCAACAGGAACCAGAATCTGTTGGCGCGATTTTGGAGCGACAGTAATGTTATTGATGTTCTCAACCTGCATGCGCGAATTCATCGGAATAAGTGAGACGCTCACTACCGAAGCTGTATCAAAGTTGTTAACGAGAGTTATTGGCAACTTGGCTGTCTTGGATGTGAGTTGGTAACGGCCCGGAATGACGCGGAGGCGATGAGATAGGACTTTTACCGCGGTGCTCTGGTTATAAGAATAGAAGGTGCGCTCTTCACGTGTGAGAAGAGGGTTCATTACAATCCCAAGACGAGCACGCGCATTGAAGACTTCTTCAGATGTTGTGATTGTAGAAAGACCGGTAAGCAATCGACGGTTCTTTGAATAGCTGTAGATAAATTCATTACCGAGGCGAGAAGCGCCCTTACCCCAACCGTTTTGAGCGCTGACCGGGCGGCGCAGAGATTCTTGAAGCTGAGTCTGTGCATAGAGTGAATAGAACTTGAGTTCGCCAGGAGCTGTTGATTTCAATAACTTCTCATCAGGGTTTCCATACGGAAGCGCAACAACGCTGTTATTGGAGATAACGTTGCGCAGACGGAATAACCAATTACGCGCAGTCTGTTGACCTGCAGCATCCTCTTTACCGGCAAAGGTATAGCCATCTGCCATATCTTCGATCTCATTGATTAACGCTGCATCAATTACAAATGTGCTTTGTGTTGAATTGATACCGAAGATGAGTTTTCCCAATTTGCCATTGGGAAGCAGAGTGACTGCAAGTTCGTTGTTGCGAAATTTTCCATCAAATGTGGTGTGTGGTTTATCAACGATTCGAATAACTGGCGTTGCAGAGTGCGCAGTGGGAATGGCTAAGAATGAGAGCGCAAAGATTGCAACGAGAAGTTTTCTCATATTGCGCTCAGCTCTTGCGTAGCGTTGGTGCGCGATATCAATTTCTTTTCATCGGGATAGGCCAGTTTCTCAATAATTTGCTCGAGAGGAAACCAAGCGACCTCATCAACTTCAGTCTCTTGAGCTGCAAGCAGACCGCCACTTTCGCGGAAGAGATAGTGATGAACGGTTTTATGAATTCTTTTTCCACCGGCCATAAACCAGAAATCAATAACCCCGAGCGATTTTTCAATAATCGATTCAATGCCGGTCTCTTCTTGAACTTCGCGAAGAGCAGCTTGTTCAGGAGTTTCGCCTTCTTCGATATGGCCCTTCGGAAGTGACCAGAGAATTCTTTTACCAGAAGCATCTTTCTGATCGCGACGGCCAATAAGTAGTCCGAGTTTTCCGGTTGTATCGACTACAAGTCCGCCTGCGCTGACCTCATCGACGCGCTTGGCATACGGAGGCTTCGGCTTTGTATTTTTTGGCGCAGCTTTTGGGGTCTGCGAAGAAGGGTTGGGTGAGGTCGTTAAATCTTGAGATTGCGGAGAGCGATTAGCTGGGCGCCTGCGCCTGCGTTTCTTTTTCGTACCTTCGCTGCCCGCACTAGGTGCCGGGGTCATGGGGCAATCGTACGCGACTACGCTTATCTATTGTGAGCGCTGAGAAGGTTAATTTAGGAGCAGCGGGCGATTTAGCTATTCGCTCGCTGATCGAACGCGCACCCCTGGCAAGTTCTCTCGCCGAAGCATTTAAGAAAGAGGGATTTCGCCTCGCTCTCGTGGGTGGGCCTGTGCGGGATGCAATTCTTGGACGACTCGGCAACGATTTAGATTTCACAACAGATGCGCATCCGCACCAGACAAAGAAAATACTTAAATCGTGGGCAGATAATACGTGGGATACAGGAATTCTCTTTGGAACTGTTGCTGGAAAGCGCGGAGATACCACCGTTGAAGTAACTACATATCGCACTGAGAAGTATGAAGAAGAATCACGCAACCCCGATGTTGAATTCGGCGACACGATTGAAGGAGATCTATCACGTCGCGATTTCACTGTGAACTCGATGGCGCTTGAACTCACAGGTGCAAAACCAGAATTTATTGATCCATTTGATGGACTCGGTGATTTAGGAAAACGTGTACTGCGCACACCCGCAAGTGCAACGCAATCATTTAGTGATGATCCACTTCGCATGATGCGCGCTGCTCGTTTTGCGAGCCAACTTAATTTTGAGATTGCTAAAGAAGTACTAAGCGCTATGAGTTCTATGGCCAGTCGAATCTCAATTATCTCGGCAGAACGTGTGCGTGAAGAATTTACAAAGCTTTTGATGTCTCCTAACCCACGTATCGGAATCACAATTTTGGTCGATACTGGAATAGCAGAGTTAGTGCTGCCAGAAATTCCTAAGTTACGACTTGAGATTGATGAACACCATCACCATAAAGATGTCTACGAACACTCAATCACAGTTCTTGAACAAGCTATTGCGCAAGAAGAACGCCTTGGTGGACCAAACCTTGTCATTCGTCTTGCCGCCCTATTGCATGACATTGGAAAGCCAAAGACTCGTAACCTTCTCGAAGGCGGCGGAGTTTCATTCCACCATCACGAAGTCGTTGGCGCGCGCCTTTCGAAGAACCGCATGAAGGCGCTCCGCTTTGATAATGACACTATTGATGCCGTTGAAACACTTGTGGCACTTCACCTTCGCTTCCACGGTTACGGCGATGGCGAATGGACCGACTCTGCTGTGCGCCGATATGTGCGTGACGCAGGCGATTTACTGACACATTTACATGTACTTACACGTGCTGATTGCACCACTCGTAATGCAAAGAAGGCAGATCGTCTTGCACGCACATATGACGGACTTGAAGCGCGCATCGCAAAACTTGCAGAGGAAGAAGAGCTTTCCAGAATTCGTCCCGATCTTGATGGCGCACAAGTGATGTCGCTACTCGGAATCAAACCTTCTGCTGATGTTGGCAAGGCTCTCGATTTTCTTATGGAGCTGCGCATGGAACATGGCCCACTTGGTGAAGAACGCGCGACAGAAGAGTTAATTCAATGGTGGAAAGCTAGGCGACACCCTTAAGAAAGAATTTCTTGGGGCGTAACAAGATAGTTGCAACTAAAGCCCAGGCAATCGATGTAAGCAGTGGTAGCACCCAAGAGTCTCCACTTGTAGGTAAAACCCAAGCAGCGATAAGTGCACCGGAGACAATTGCTGCATTAACTACAACATCATAAACAGCAAAGACTCGACCCCTGTAGAGATCTTCAATCTTTGATTGCACAAGTGCATCGTTTGTCACCTTCACGCTCTGCCCGCAAAGTGCCGTGAAGAAAGCTGTTGCCGCAAGGAGAACCGGTGTTCTATCTATAACAAGAAGCAGTGAGCTCAGACTCGCAGCAGCAATGGAGAGGCGGATCCAACGGTGGCGACCAATGCGCGCAACACCAAATGGAGCAATGAGGGCACCGATAACGAATCCAACTGCAGCAATCGATAAATCTAAGCTCAACCCAGCAAGCCCCGCTTCACTGTCAGATGGATTGTGAAAAGTATTTCTCTCGAGCAGAAGCGCAGTTAGGGTGAGTGCAGTTAAGCCACCACGATGGATAGCTGTTGCTGTTATACCGCGGGCCGCATCTGCATGTTCTTCAAGAAATTTAAAACCATCGCGCATTTCGCGAAAGCCTTGAGAAAAACTTCCTTTGACGATTTCGTGATCAAGCGGGCCGATCTCCTTCCGCTTCAATAGCCCTGCCAAGATCGCAGTAATTGCATATCCAACTGCGGCAAGAAGAACTAAGAGCGCATCTGAGTGATCAGCAGAGGCGCTGCTATCAATTACGCGGCGAATGCCAAGTCCAAATCCCCCACCCAGCACCACCCAGACAGATCCCCCGGTTACAGCCAGGGCATTTGCCGAGATTAATGATTGCGGTTGAGTCATCAAAGGAATTCCTGCTGAGAGCCCAGCCAATATAAGTCGATTGACTCCGAAAGCAATCAGAACAAATACTGTTATTTCAAGACCTGTGTAATTGTTAAACATTAAGAATGCAATTACGACAAGAGTGATAGAACGCGTCAGATTTGCAAAGAAGATTGCGCGCTGGCGGGAGAAGCGGTCTAGCACCGTTCCAACAAATGGCCCAACGATTGAATATGGAAGGAGAACCACAGCGAATGCGACAGCAGCATTAATTGCGCTTGCTTGGCGCTCGGGGGAGAAGAGTACGAATGAGGCAAGTGCGCTCTGGAATAGACCGTCGATAAATTGACCAGACCACCGAACTCGGAGTAAACGAAAAAGTTTGGCATCTTTGAGTAACTGCCAAATTGTCATACGCCAAGCGTAGTTAAAGAAAGGGGATTATTCTTCTCCTGCTATGAAAACAAAGCGCGGGTTCATCGACTATTCACTTGATAAGCGCGCGACCCTGCTCGCGCTCTTCCGTGGAGTTGTCGATGCATGCGATGCCGATCCCTATTTGATGCGCGCTGCGAAGTATCACGGTGATAAAGCCGACCGAAAGTGTCCTGTCTGCAAGAAGGATTCACTTGTCGAGCTCCGCTACACATTTGGTGATCAACTCGGCCAATTCTCAGGTCGCATCAAGAGTCCCGATGAATTGAATGAAATGGAATCCGAGTTCGGTGAGTTTTCGGTCTATGTTGTTGAAGTCTGCCGTGATTGTTCATGGAACCATCTCTGTTCTACCTACTTATTAGGAGACGGTCGCGAGCGTAAAGCGCCTCGTAAACAACGAACACTTGAAGACGAGGACTTTGCTTCGCTGAAGTAGCTGTAAATCCCCAGTAATCTAGCCACATGCTAAAGACCAAGTTGATTCGTGCCGGAATATTCCTTGCAGGATTCGGCTTCGTCGCTGGAGCAACTCTCTTTGCATTCGCCTGGTTCACGGTCTCAATCCCCGACCCCAATGCCTACGTCAATAGCCAGTCAACAATCATTCAATATTCCAACGGATCTGAAATCGGTCGCATTGGTTCACAGAACCGACAGGTGCTTCCGCTAGCAAAGATTCCACTACGTCTTCGTTACGCAGTGATGGCAGCTGAAGATCGCAACTTCTATTCCAACCGCGCATTTAGCGCGACAGGTATTGCTCGTGCCCTTCTGAATAACTTGAAATCTGGTTCGCTCAACGGTGAAGGTGGATCAACAATCACCCAGCAATATGCGAAGACAGCATTCTTAACGCCGAGCCGTACTGTGCAGCGAAAGATTAAAGAACTTGTTATTTCACTCAAGCTCGAGAATGCACTGACAAAAGATCAGATTCTTGAAAATTACCTCAACACTATTTACTTTGGTCGCGGTGCTTACGGTGTTCAGACAGCTGCGCAGCAGTACTTCAACCGCAATGCTAATCAACTCACTATTTCGCAGAGCGCAATCGTGGCAAGTATTTTGCGCTCACCTGGTCTCTACGATCCTTTCTACGGGGATAAAGAGCAGAAGGCGCGTAACAAGGCTCGTTTAGAGAGCCGCTTCCAATATGTCATCAGTGGAATGCTTGATAAGAAGTGGATTACACCTGCAGAGGCGAAAGCTGCCAAGATGCCGATGATTGCTCCGCGCACAACGTCAGGACAGCTCAGCGGGCCTAAGGGTTACATCATCGATGCTGTTCAGAAGGAGTTGAGCAAGCTTGGATTTACCCAAGACCAACTTCTTGTCGGCGGTTATGTCATCAAGACAACTCTCGATCAGCGCGCACAGCAATCTGCTGTCGATGCGGTCAATAAATTCACTCCGTCACCTGCACCAAGTAATTTGCATACGGCGCTCGTTGCGATCCGCCCAGGAACCGGCGAAGTCATCGCGATGTATGGCGGAAAAGATTATGTAGTTCGCCAGCTAAACGATGCCACCCAATCTATTGCGCTCGCAGGTTCAACATTTAAGCCCTTTGCACTCGTTGCAGGTCTTGAAGCCGGAATCCCACTGACATCGATGTGGAACGGTGATTCACCACAGACATTTGATGATCTTGGAAAGCCTTACCTTGTTTCTAATTATGGCGACGAAGGCTGGGGCCAGATTGATCTTATGACTGCAACGCAACACTCTGTGAACACCGTATTTGTTCCACTTGGCATTAAAGCTGGAATGGATAAAGTTGTCGATGCTGCACGACGCGCAGGAATTCCAGAATCTGTTGCGATGATCGCAACGCCATCTGTTGTGCTCGGCGTTGCAAGCCCACACGTCATTGATGTCGCTAACTCCTATGCAACATTTGCTGCACAAGGTGTGTACTCCAAGCCTTACATGGTCACATCAGTGACTGGTCCCAATAAGGGCGTGCTCTATGAAGGCAAGCCACAGACACAAGAAGTATTTAATAAAGATGTCATGGCAGATCTCACCTATGCACTCAAGAGCGTCGTCAACGGCGGAACAGGTGCAGCAGCTCTCGGTCTCGGTCGTCCAGCAGCAGGTAAGACCGGAACATCACAATCCAATGCATCGGCTTGGTTTAGCGCATACACGCCACAACTAGCCGCATCGGTTGCACTCTTCCGAGATAGCGCATCTGAATCACTTAACGGTATTGGTGGGCTGACATCCGTTACTGGTGGAACTTTCCCGGCAAAGATTTGGACAGCATTTATGAAGGGCGCACTCAAGGATGAGCCAGTCATGAGCTTCCCAGCTCCTGCAAATATTGGTGGTCTCGACCCAGTCGTCATGACTAGCGGTGGCCGTCAATCAATGAAGAAGAAGTAGAGTGGATGCGCGTATCTACTCGCGTTGTACTTCTTTTAGCCCTCTTTGCATCTCTTCTTAGTTATGCCAAGTTCAACCATTGTGCAGTTACAGGCTGGCAATCACCTGATCAATATGTACATGCCTGTTACTCCGATATCCCTGCGCTCTATGGCGAAAGAGCTTTAGATAAAGGGGTTTGGGCGTATGGCAGCGGTGCAGATTCTGTTGAGTACCCAGTCATTCAAGGTGCAGTGATGTGGTTGACCGCAAAGGTAATTCCTCACGGAATCAACAATTATTTCTATGGAAGCGCACTCTTGCTTGCACTTCTCTTTATCTTTATCTCTCTTCTTATTTTTCGGATCAAACCCGAGTTTGGATATCTACTGCCGCTTGCACCAGCTGCAGTGGCATCGATGTATATCAACTGGGATTTGTGGGCGATTGCCACGATGATGTTTGCAATTTATTGGTTTGATCGAAAGGCAGAAGTGGCGAGCGCCGTTGCACTCGGCATATCAGTCTCCACAAAGTTCTTACCGATCTTCTTACTCATACCGGTTGCCATCATCTTCTTTAGACAAGAACGTATTTCGAAATTCGTGAAGTACGGAGCAATTTCCATTGCAACATTTGCTGCAATCAATCTTCCTGTTGCACTGACTACCCCTGAAGGTTGGTGGCGTTTCTACGATCTCAACCTCAACCGCGGTTCTGATTGGGGATCGGTCTGGTACTCACTCTCTAATCTCGGACTCGATCTCACTCATCAGAATTACTTATCGATTCTCTGTCTTGCAATCGGGCTTACTGCGCTCACTATTTTCTTACTGCAACTGCGAACACCGCCCACTCTTGCTCACACTGCAATCTTTGTGATGATTATCGTGATGGCAGTGAGCAAGGTGTACTCACCGCAATATGTTTTATGGTTAACACCGCTTGCGATCATTGCGATGATCGATAAACGCGAGCTCACCATTTTCTGGTTCTGGCAAGGCGCTGAAGTCATGTATCACCTCGCTATCTGGCAACACTTGGCACAGGTCACCGGCGCGAAGTTCGGACTACCGGTTGTGGCCTATTCCGTCATCGCCCTCATCCGTATTGGGGCCTCGATCCTGCTCTTGCTCCGCCTGGCTGCCCGCCATCAGAGTTCCCGCGTATTTCCGAGCGAATTTCTCTTATCTACAGGCGAGAGTTACCCTTAACCTCCTCGTAAATCGTCCCACCGGGTCTATTTACAAGGAGTATTAACCCTCCTGTCACGGAAATGCCGTGGCCGTCTTAGTCCAAAGGAGGTCGGGTTAACGCATGCGTCACTATGAATTAATGGTCATTCTCGATCCAGAACTCGAAGAACGTACAGTCACACCATCACTTGAGACATACCTCAAGATCATCAAAGACAGCGGAGGCCGCGTCGACAAGCTCGATGTTTGGGGCAAGCGCCGCATGTCATTTGAAATCAATAAGAAGCCAGAAGGCATCTACGCAGTTGTCGATATGCACTGCGAGCCAGCGGCAATCAAGGAATTGGATCGTCAGCTCAACCTGAACGAATCTGTTCTACGTACAAAGGTTATGCGTCCAGAATAAACATTCATCAACAGGGTCGGCGATTTTCGCTTGCTCTGTCGGAATGGACGAGTAATTTATTAGCACGGACTCCACGAGTAGAGAAGAGGAAATAAAATGGCAGCAGGAGATACAACAATCACAATGATCGGCAACCTCGTTGACGATCCAGAGCTACGTTTCACCCCAAGTGGTGCAGCGGTAGCAAAATTCCGCGTTGCTTCAACACCTCGTTATCTCGATAAGGCAACTAATGAATGGAAAGATGGCGAGAGCCTCTTCCTTCAATGCCAAATCTGGCGTCAAGCTGCTGAGAATGTTGCAGAGTCACTTACAAAGGGAATGCGCGTCATTCTCTCTGGTCGACTTAAGCAGCGTTCGTACGAAACAAAAGAAGGCGAAAAGCGCACAGTATTTGAAGTTGAAGTTGACGAAGTAGGTCCATCACTTCGCAACGCGACAGCTAAGGTCACACGTACACAACGTGCTGGCGGAAGCGGTGGCGCTGCAGCACCAGCTGCAGATTCATTTAACGACGATCCTTGGGCAGCTGCATCAACTTCACCAGCCGGTGGTGGATGGGGAACATCTACAACCGACGAACCACCTTTCTAAATAAGAACTAACCGACAATCCATTCCCTCTAGCGATAGAGGGGCACCCGAAAAGGAGCACCACAATGGGAGCAAGAAATAACCGGGCTCTACGCGAGCCAAAGAACAAGGGCGCGAAGGCTGCTGCCCTTAATAAGAAGTTCAAGAAGAAGCCATGCAGCTTCTGTCGCGACAAGGTCACATATATCGATTACAAAGATATCGCGACCCTTCGCAAGTACATCTCTGATCGCGGCAAGATCCGCGCTCGCCGAGTAACAGGTGCATGCACACAACATCAGCGCGCAGTAGCAACAGCTGTTAAGAACAGCCGTGAAGTTGCTCTTCTGCCTTACACATCTTCAGCGCGATAAGGGGGATTGAACTATGAAACTCATTCTTACTCGTGAAGTAAATAAGCTCGGCAACGCCGGCGATGTTGTCACTGTTAAAGATGGCTACGCACGCAACTTCTTGTTGCCACGTGGCGTCGCAATTGCATGGTCACTTGGTGGCGAGAAGCAGATCGAAGGAATCCGTCGTGCACGTGCTGCACGCGAAGTCCGCGATCTCGATCACGCTAAAGAGATCAAGGCAACTCTCGAGAAGGCAACAGTCTCTGTAAAGGTAAAGACCGGTACATCTGGTCGCCTCTTCGGTTCTGTGACAGATAAGGACATCGCAGCTGCAATTAAGTCAGCTACGGGTGTTGATATCGATCGCCACAATCTCAAGACTGCTGGCCACATCAAGAAGACAGGAACACACTCTGTAAAGGTTTCTCTTGCACATAACGTTGTTGCATCTGTTTCACTCGCTGTAGTTTCTGCTTAATCACGTTTAACTAGAGAGACCCGTCGCTTCACCGCGGCGGGTCTTTCTTCTTTAATGTAATTGTAAAAATGAATTAGAGCCAACCCGATTTCTTAAATTTGCGGTACAAGAAGACAGTGACCAATACGAGCGAACCAACGACCATGGGATAGCCAAATTTCCAGCGTAATTCAGGCATTACATCAAAATTCATGCCATAGATGCCCGCAACCATTGTGGGTACTGATGCAAGCGCTACATACGAGGTTATCTTGCGCATATCTTCATTCTGCTGAAGCTGAACTTGTGCAATCTCTGCTTGTAGCGCCGAAGTAAGTAAGGCATCGAGCCCTGAAGCCGCATCTGACGCACGTGAGAGATGATCAAGAGTGTCTCTGAAAAATGGGGTGAGCTCTGCAGGAATATTTCGAGCACCGATACTTGCAATCTGTTGAAGCGGAGATAAAAGTGGGTCGATGGCATGTCGGAACTCAATTACCTCGCGCTTTAAGAGATAAATCTCTTGTGAGGCGCTGTCGCGTGTATCTCCAAATACTTTATGTTCGACTTGAACCACGTCAGTCTCTAATTCCAGTGAAATATCAATGTAGCAATCGATGACATGATCCAGAATTGCATGCAGCACTGCGTAAGGACCTTTAGCTAGCTGTCCTGGATTAGATTCGAGCGCATGCCGAGTATTGACAAGTGGTGCACCATTTCCGTGGCGCACGACAACGATGAAGTGATCACCAATGAAGCAGAAGATTTCACCAGTAGAAATCTGGCTACCCTTCTCTTCATAGAAAGCAGTCTTTAATACAAGGGCTTGCACTCCTGGATATTCTTCATACTTCGGTCGTTGATGAGCCATCACCGCATCTTCAATAGCAAGCGGGTGAAAACCAAAATCAGCGACGACTTTTTCAAATTCATTCTGAGTTGGCTCAGCTAACCCTAACCAGACAAAGCCGCCCTCACTCTTCGCCTTCTGAATAAGCGAAGGAAGATTGGATGGCTCTGTATATCGATGCCCACCTTGGTAGAGCGCATAATCCACGATCATGGCGGAAGTCTTGCCTACAAAGATGAATTTGAGATGACATCTCAATCAATGAGAATCCGAGAAATACTTTCCTCCACACCTATTCACGCGTAAAGCGGCGGTTACTCACAATTCATCAACACCTTATGCACAGCAATCCACGCTTATCCACCGAGTTATGCACACCTTTATCCCCATTACGCTGAAGCGTTTCTCGCTTACTGAGCGTGAGAGACCTACCTTTGCCCCGTTACTGGCAGGGATCCGGCCCTGTCAGTGGTCTAGAGGAAGGTATGTCGCGTGAGCATTGCAGAACTACCTAACAACTCTAGAGGAGCAGCTACCTATAACACTGTCGGCGCTGAATACGAACGCACACCACCACAAGATCTACAGGCAGAACAATCTGTTCTCGGTGGAATGTTGTTATCGAAAGATGCCATCGCCGATGTTGTCGAAGTACTTCGCGAACGTGATTTCTATCGACCTGCACACGAACTTATCTACGATGCGATTCTCGATCTCTACGGTCGCGGTGAACCAGCAGATGCTGTCACCGTTGCAGCCGAGCTAACAAAGCGCGGAGAAATTGCACGCGCAGGTGGCGCACCATATCTACATACACTTATTTCATCTGTACCAACTGCAGCTAACGCTGGTTACTACGCAAAGATTGTTCTCGAACATGCAATCATGCGCCGCCTTGTTGAAGCCGGTACAAAGATTGTTCAACTTGGTTACGATCAAAATGGTGAAGTCGATGATGCTGTCGATGCTGCGCAAGCTGAAGTTTATGCAGTCACTGAACGCCGTTCCTCTGAAGATTATGTACAACTCAATACCTTATTACCTGCAGCTCTCGATGAAATCGAAGCGATCTCTAAAGGTATAGGTATTGAAGGTGTGAAATCTGGTTTCCGCGATCTCGATGCGCTGACACATGGTTTCCATCCAGGCAACATGATTATTCTTGCTGCGCGTCCAGCAGTCGGTAAGTCAACGCTCGGTCTTGATATTGCCCGTCATGCTGCGATTCACGATAACCAAGCCGCAGTTATCTTCTCTCTTGAAATGTCGAAATCTGAAATCACCATGCGTATGTTGTCTGCCGAAGCGCGCGTTGGCCTCAATAACATTCGTTCAGGACAACTCAGCGATGATGAATGGGCAAAGCTCGCTCGTCGTATGGGAGAAATCTCTGACGCGCCACTCTTTATCGATGATTCACCAAACCTTTCGATGATGGAGATCCGCGCAAAGGCGCGTCGCCTAAAGCAGCGCCACGATCTCAAGCTCATTGTTATCGACTACTTGCAGCTGATGTCATCAGGTAAGCGCGTTGAAAACCGCCAGCAAGAAGTCTCTGAATTCTCACGCCACCTCAAGTTGATGGCAAAAGAACTTAACATTCCGGTAATCGCAATCTCGCAGCTCAACCGTGGACCTGAACAACGTACTGATAAGCGTCCGATGTTATCTGACCTTCGTGAATCGGGATCTATCGAACAAGATGCGGACGTTGTTATCTTGTTGCACCGCGATGATATGTACGATTCACAGAACCGATCTGGCGAAGCAGATTTCATCGTTGCAAAGCACCGTAACGGGCCAACCAGAACAATTACTGTTTCCGCGCAACTTCACTTCTCTCGCTTCTTCGACATGGCGCCAAATGTGGGTGCAGGTCGCGACTTCACACAATCATCAGGTGCATCAGATATTCAGCCATCAGCTCCTGGCGATGGCGGTTGGAACGAGTAGTTTCTTAACTCGCTGCAGTCTTAGCGCGATCAGCCAGATAGATGCCAATCAATACGATTGCGGCACCGATGAGTTGAATGAAGTCCCAACTCTGACCAAACCAAATCCAGGCAAAGGCGCCGGCGATTACGGGTTCGAGCATTCCAATAACGCTGCTTGTCGAAGCTGTTAACAATTTCATTCCTGATAAGACCAACATATATGGAACAACAGTTCCGAAGATTGCGGCTGCTCCAATTAATAACCAACCAGGAAGCATCGTTCCCTTTGCGATGCCACCAAGATCCATTTGAACTGAGAAGACATCAAAAGGAAATGTCCATGGTGGGAGCACAACGAGCCAGAAGATTGAGGCAAAGCCCATACCGAAGATCATGGTGGCGATCGGTTCGCGAGTCTTTCCGATCCGTTCGCTCATAAGGAAGTAGGCCGAGAGACAGAATGCGCATAACACTGCGGCCATGATTCCGAGGAAATCGAACTTAAATCCTTCCCAGACCTTGGCAACGAGAATCAATCCGGTAAATGAGAGAGCGACTGCAAGCCACATCTCATTGGAGACATAGCCCTTACGCACCAATTTGATCCAGAGCGCAATCCAGATTGAGGCAGTGAATTCGATAATGAGCACTAAACCCAGTGGAACACCGCGTTGGATGCCGAAGAGATAGCCAAAGTTCACGAAGGCAAAACCGACGACGCCATAGATAGCTAAACGAGGGATTTCAGCCTTCTGCACCTTGATGATTTCAGGGCGAGTGAGCAAAACGTAGGTGCCAAGAATGACCACCGCTGAAACTGAACGAACCTCGGCAAGGCGAAGCGCAGGCAGATGTTTCATCACAACCGTGACGATGATGCCTGAGAGTGAGAAGAAGAAAGCTCCCAAAATAAGTAAAAACTCACCGCGATGTTTTGAAAGCATCTGGTGAGTTTAACTTAAAGAGTTAGAAAGCAGACTCTGGAATCTCCATGATTGATGAGTCAGTTCCTTCAACAATCTTGCGATCTGCAGTGATATGAGGCAGAACTGTTGAAACAAAGAATTTAGCTGATGCAATCTTTCCGGTATAGAAATCGGCATCCTTGCCAGCACCAGCTGCGAGTTTTTCAGCAGCAATATCAGCTTGGCGAAGGAGTAACCAAGAGATGATGATGTCACCAACAGCCATGAGTGCACGTGAGGTATTGAGTCCAACCTTGTAGATCTCCTCAGATTTTTCTTGAGATGCCATGGCATGGCCAACGAGCACTCCAATGATTCCATTGAGATCGCCGAGCGCCTTGAGAAGTGCCTGCTTTTCGTCAGCATGTGCACCACCAGCTTCAGCAAATGCTTGAATCTCTTTTCCAAGAAGACCGAGTGAACGTCCACCATCTTTAACAACTTTACGGAAGAAGAAATCAAGACCTTGAATGGCAGTTGTGCCTTCATACAAAGTATCAATCTTGGCATCGCGAACATATTGTTCGAGCGGCCAATCGCGAGTAAATCCAGCGCCACCAAATGTCTGAAGAGATTCAGTTCCTAGAAGTGTCCAAGATTTTTCAGATCCGAAACCTTTTACGACAGGAAGCAAGAGATCGTTGAGCTTCTCCATAGTTTCAATCTTTTCGGTATCTCCTGCGGCACGAGCCAACTCGATCTCATCTTGGATAGATGCGGTGTAAAGAACGAGTGCGCGCATACCTTCGGAGTAAGCCTTCTGCACCATCAACGAACGACGCACATCTGGGTGCTTAATAATCGTGACGCGAGGGCTGGCCTTGTCGTTCATGACCTTCATATCGCCACCCTGAACACGAGTCTTGGCGTAGGCAAGTGCTTGTTGGTAACCAGCAGAAAGTGTTGCAATCGCCTTGGTACCAACCATCATGCGAGCAAATTCAATAATCTTAAACATCTGGGCAATGCCTTGGTGAACATCACCGAGCAGGTAACCAACTGCTGGTTCTTTCTCACCAAGATTTACTTCGCAGGTAGCTGAAACATTAAGGCCCATCTTGTCTTCAAGACCTGTGACATAAACGCCATTACGTTTTCCAAGCTCTCCAGTTTCAAGATCAAACATAAATTTTGGAATCAAGAAGAGTGAGAGACCCTTGGTTCCTGGTCCGCCACCTTCACGTCGTGCAAGTACGAAGTGCATAACATTCTCGTAGAAGTCAGCATCTCCTGAAGTGATGTAACGCTTATTGCCAGTGATATGCCAAGTTCCATCCGCTTGCTGAACTGCCTTAGTACGACCTGCACCGACATCGGAACCTGCATCAGGTTCTGTTAACTGCATCGTTGCACCCCAATGGCGTTCAACCATGTGCTTCGCCATCTGCTTCTGATCTTCTGTACCTAATACATGTGCAACTTGTGCAAATGCATAACCCGATGCGTAGATGTGAATCGCAGGATTTGAACCAAGAACCATTTCAGCAATTGCCCAACGAACGGATGCTGGAACTTTCATTCCGCCAAGTTCGACAGGTGCATCTAGGCGCCACCATTCGCCATCAACATATGCCTTGTATGACTTTTTAAAACTTTCAGGAAGTGTGACGTTTCCAGTTTCCTTATTGAGCACTGCACCGATGCGATCACCGTCGACAAAAGATGCAGCGAGATCATTTTCGGTAAGACGTTTCATCTCTTCGAGCATTCCCATCGCGGTATCGCGATCGAGCTCAGAATAAATTGAGGTTCCCAAGACCTTCTCGCGACCCAGTAGGTCGAAGAGGCAGAATTCAATGTCACGGAGGTTGGCGTTGTAATGGCTCATGGCGTAATGGTGCTACCCGTCAGTAACTTACGCAAGCGCGCCAAGGGCCTTTTTTCCAGCCTGAAAAGGTAGGCTCGCGCCGTGCTACTCAGTGATCGCGATATCCGCTCCGAAATTACCAATGGCCGCGTTGCTGTCGAACCTTTTGAAGAGGCGATGATCCAACCTTCTTCGGTTGATGTCCGTCTCGATAAGTTCTTTCGCGTCTTTGAGAACCACAAGTACTCAGTCATCGATCCATCGATCGAACAGCCAGAGCTCACCCGCGAAGTCATCGCCGAAGATGGCGAGGCATTCATCTTGCACCCAGGTGAATTCGTTCTCGCATCCACCTACGAGGTCATCACACTTCCCGATGACATCGCCGGACGCCTCGAAGGAAAATCTTCACTCGGTCGCCTCGGTCTACTGACCCACTCAACCGCGGGCTTTATCGATCCAGGTTTTTCAGGCCACATCACGCTCGAACTTTCCAACGTTGCCAATCTGCCAGTGAAGTTATTCCCAGGCATGAAAATCGGTCAGCTCTGTCTGATTAAACTCTCATCACCTGCCGAACATCCTTACGGTTCAGCAATTTACGCATCACGTTATCAAGGACAGCGCGGACCTACTCCAAGCCGCTCCTTTATGAATTTCCACCAGAGCAAGATCAAGTAACCCCTGATAGGCCTTATCTGGGGAATAAGAACCAGACTCAAGAGGTTTAAATAACTATGGAACTCATCATCATCGGCGTACTCGTACTTCTCGTAATCTTTGGCGTTGCTCAATACAACCGCCTTGTCCGACTCAACATCACAGTCGATGAAGCATTCGCGCAGATTGAGGTTCAACTCAAGCGCCGTGCAGATTTGATCCCCAACTTAGTTGAGACCGTTAAGGGATATGCCAAGCACGAACAGAGCACATTTGATGCTGTCGTTGCGGCTCGTGCAAAGGCCACAAGTGCATCAACAGTTGCCGATGTTGCAGCAGCAGATGGCGCACTCACCAACGCGCTCCGTGGCTTGCTCGCGGTCGCAGAGGCTTACCCAGATCTCAAAGCATCTGCAAACTTCTTATCTCTTCAAGAAGAACTTTCCACTACAGAAAATAAAGTTTCCTTTGCGCGCCAGTTCTATAACGACAATGTGCGCTCGCTCAATACCGCTGTAAAGACAGTGCCTACCAACTTCTTTGCAGGCTTTGCCAAAGTTGGCGCTCGCGACTTCTATGAAGTTGAAAACGCTGAAGATCGTAACGTTCCCAACGTTAAGTTCTAATTTTTCCAATGGCTGATAACAACTTTCGGGCACTGCAATCTGCCAATAAAGGAAAGACCTATTTCCTTCTGGCATCGATGGGTGTTCTGACATGGCTCGTTGCCTATGCAGCGATGACATATTTCGGAGTCGGTACTGCATCAACGATGGTGCCGATGGCGGTGGGTTTTGCTCTTATCGGTGTGTGGGGTTCGTATTACGGCTCTGACAAATTAGTTCTCACCATGACAGGTGCAAAGCTCATTACTCGCGAAGATGCACCCGAGCTCTTTAACGTCATCGAAGAAGTTGTGATTGCAAGTGGTTTACCGATGCCAAAGGTCGCAATCGTTGAAGATAGCGCCCCCAATGCATTTGCAACGGGTCGTAATCCAGAACATGCGCTGATTGCATTTACTACACGCATCCTTGAAGTGATGGATCGTGAAGAACTGCAAGGGGTTATCGCCCACGAGATGTCTCACGTTGCCAACCGCGACACCTTGGTCTCTGCAGTTGCTGCAACAACAGCGGGTGCCATTGCAATTTTGAGCGACTTCCTAACGCGCATGATGTGGTTCGGCGGTGGACGCGATCGCGACCGTGGTGGTAATTCCAACCCGCTTGCACTTGTCTTCTCGCTCGTTATTCTGATACTCGCGCCACTTGCTGCGATGCTATTGAAATCAGCTATTTCACGTAAGCGTGAGTCACTTGCTGATGCAACTGCAGTTTCCTTTACCCGTAACCCAGCGGGACTTCGTAAGGCGCTTGAAGTACTGGCATCCGATACAACTGTGGTTCGCCAGAAATCAAATGCTGTTGCGCATATCTGGATTGAATCTCCACTCGATGGAAGTTCAGTCTCGAAGTTATTTAGTACTCACCCACCGATTCAAGAACGCATCGCCACATTGAAAGCGATGGAATCACTCAGCCCGGGGGAACAATAAGGTAAAGGTTGCACCCTCTCCGGGCGTTGAATGCACGGAAACGCTCCCGCCATGAGCACGCATGACTGCGTCAACAATAGAGAGCCCAAGTCCACTGCCATCAGGGCCAGTGCGTACGCGTGAAGAATCAGCGCGATAGAAACGTTCAAAGATTCGCTTCTGATCTTCAGCGCTTAGCCCTGGCCCTTTATCTGCAACTTCTATTCCCGCATCAGTTGTTTTCACAGAGACAGTTATCGGTGTACCAGTTGGCGTGTGAGCACGTGCGTTAGCAAGTAAGTTTGCAACTACTTGGTGGATACGTACCTCATCACCCAGAGTAAAGATTTCACTATCTGAAGTATGTAAGGTGACAGGATGTTCTGGTCCAGCAGCGCGAGCTGAGATCACAGCATCTTCTACGACCTTATTGATATCGACTGGCTTTGATTCCATTTCGCGTGCTTGATCCAGGCGTGCGAGAAGAAGTAGATCTTCCACGAGTGAACCCATCCGCTTTGATTCATTCTCAATACGGCCAATGAGTTCAGTGGTCTCTTTTTCTCCAGTAACCGCACCTTGACGGTGAAGTTCAGAAAATCCGCGGATGGCAGTAATTGGAGTACGAAGCTCGTGTGATGCGTCGGCGACAAAGCGACGTAACTTATCTTCGCTCTCGGTACGTACTGAAAAGGCATCTTCAATGCGAGCAAGCATGGCATTAAGTGATGTGACTAGGCGCCCTACTTCGGTCGTTGGGTTTGCTTCAGGCATGCGAGCTGAAAGATTTCCTGCTGCGATTTCCTCGGCGGTCTTTTCTGCATCTTCAAGTGGACGAAGACTGACTTTAATAACTGTGCGCGCAGCAAGTGCAATCAGTAAGAGCAGCGCTAAACCAATGAGTGCGAAGAGATACCCGAGTCGTGAAGTTGTGCGATCTAGATCGCGAAGTGACTGTGCGGCTACAACGGTTCCTGCATTATTTGGAAGTGAGCGAGCAATAACGCGGAAATCAGCACCAGGTGCATCGATCGTAAATGGTTTCTCTCCATGTGTTGCAACTTCTGCAGGCAACAAGCCAGTGAGGTAATTACTAATGGGAGCTGCGTTGAGATCGCCACCGATACCGCCAATTACAGTGCCCTGCGCATCTAAGAGAGTAAGTGATGCCGAGGTAGGGATACGAGTGAGGGGCGTGCTGAGACCGTTTGCGATTGGCCGACCGCCATCATCGCTATGACGACCCTCATTTACTTCATGTGCAATTCCAGATTGTTGAATACGTTCAAAAGTTCCGTTGGTAATAACCTTTAGCTGATTATCAACTTCCTTAGTGAGGTAGTTCTTGAGAAGTGTCTGCGTTACAAGGCTAGCGCTGAAGAAACCAATCGCAGTGAGAATGACAACGCCCAGGGTGAGTCGACTTCGTAAGCTCCAAGTGCGAGTAGGTGAGTTCACGGTACGTTACTTAGCTGCAGGCAATCGCAGTCGGTAACCAACGCCGCGAACAGTATGAATGAGCGCTGGTTCATAGATATCTATCTTTTTGCGAAGGTAAGAGATATAGGTTTCAACGATTCCTGCATCTCCACCGAAATCGTAATCCCATACATGATCAAGAATCTGTGCCTTACTTACCACGCGATCAGCGTTGATCAGTAAGTAACGAAGAAGAGTAAATTCAGTAGGAGAGAGTTCGAGCAATTTTCCGGCGCGACGAACTTCGTGTGTTGCTTCATCGAGTTCAAGATCTGCAAAACGAATCTTTTCATCATCCATTGTCTGTTCGACAACACCGATACGACGAAGCAGTGCGCGCAAACGTGCGACAAGTTCTTCCAAGCTAAATGGCTTTGTCATGTAATCATCGCCACCGATTGTTAATCCCTGCACCTTATCTTTCATCTCATCTTTAGCGGAGAGAAAGAGAACGCCGACTTCAATTCCTTCGTTGCGAATCTGGCGACAGACTTCAAAACCATCGAGATCGGGCAACATGACATCGAGAATCATTGCGTGAGGTTTAAATTCTTCAGCGATCGTGAGCGCTTGCGATCCTGTTGCTGCAGTGCGGACATCAAAGCCAACAAATTTCAAACTCGTCGCGATGAGATCGCTAATACTTGACTCGTCATCGACGACGAGAATGCGTTGACCGGTTGCTTCACTACCTGATTTGATTGCCATACCCCTAGAGTCCTCGCTTAACCTGTGCCTTTGCTGAGAATAGGGAGTTATTCAGTAGAGGATGCGGCAACGCTGAATTACATGGCTGTAACTCCACCCACAATGGGGATAAACCCTGTGGAAAGGCAGTATTTTTCCTTCGTTTTAATAGGAACCCTCACCCCTTCGCTTTTCGGGCGGTATTTCCCACTCCTAAGGCTTTTCAGGGTTATTTGACTTTCCATTTAGAGATAGGATTTCAGCCTGCTGTTGAGGAAATACCGCTCTACAGCCCCATACAGGACATTTGAAGGAGCCCCCCTTGGCCGATGTGAAGAAGGAATCCGGCGGTTACGACGCCTCCTCGATCACCGTCCTCGAGGGCCTAGAGGCAGTCCGCAAGCGCCCTGGCATGTATATCGGCTCAACCGGCGAACGCGGCCTCCACCACCTTGTCTATGAGATCGTCGATAACGCAGTCGATGAGGCGCTCGCAGGTTTCTGTACTGAGATTCAAGTGACCTTGATGGCCGATGGATCCCTCCAAGTTGTCGATAACGGTCGCGGAATTCCCGTTGATATCCATCCCGTCGAAAAGAAACCAGCTCTCGAAGTTGTTCTTACAGTTCTGCACGCAGGTGGAAAGTTCGGCGATGGTGGTTACTCAGTCTCCGGTGGTCTTCACGGAGTTGGATCATCAGTTGTTAATGCGCTCTCAACTAATTTATCTGCAAAGGTAAAGCGCGATGGATTTATCTGGACACAGGAGTACAAACTCGGTGTTCCAACTGCGCCAGTGAAAAAGGGCGAAGCAACAACTGAGACCGGAACAACAATTCAATTCTGGCCATCTGAAGATATCTTTGAGACTACTGATTTCTCATTTGAAGTTCTCTCTACACGTTTCCGCGAAATGGCATTTCTTAATCGCGGTCTGATTTTGTCTCTGACCGATATGCGCCCAGGCCATGTCGATGAAAAGGGTGAGCCGCTCACTGTCCGCTATCAATACCAAGGCGGAATTACGGACTTTGTAAAGCATCTCAACTCAACCCGTGGCGAACTCCACAAATCAGTCATCGCACTCGAGGCTGAAGATAAGAAGGCACGGCTTTCGCTCGAAGTTTCCATGCAGTGGAATAACGGATTCTCTGAATCTGTCTATACCTTCGCAAATACCATCCACACCCACGAAGGCGGAACCCACGAAGAAGGTTTCCGTACCGCACTTACTTCTGTCGTTAATAAGTTTGCGGAAGAACAAGGTTTGATCCGCAAGAAAGAAGATCGCCTTACAGGAGATGATGTTCGCGAGGGTCTGACTGCAATTGTCTCTATCAAACTTGGCGAGCCACAGTTTGAAGGACAGACCAAGACAAAGCTTGGGAATACCGAGGCAAAGTCATTTACACAAAAAGTTGTTAATGAGCACCTCACACAATGGTTTGAGCAGAATCCGCAAGAAGGAAAAGACATCATCCGTAAATCGATTGATGCTGCATCTGCTCGCGTTGCTGCACGTAAAGCGCGCGACTTAGCGCGTAACCGAAAAGGTTTGCTCGAAGGACGTGGAATGCCCGGCAAGTTAGCTGATTGTCAGTGGACCGACCCTGCAAAGTGCGAGCTCTACATTGTCGAAGGTGACTCTGCAGGTGGCTCCACAAAGGGTGGTCGTGATTCACGTAACCAGGCTGTTCTGCCTATTCGCGGCAAAATTCTCAACGTTGAAAAGGCACGCATCGATCGCGTTCTACAGAACAACGAAGTACAGGCGCTTATTACTGCGCTCGGTACAGGTGTGCACGATGATTTCGATATCGCAAAGCTTCGCTATCACAAGATTATCTTGATGGCCGATGCGGACGTCGATGGTCAACACATCCGCACACTGCTACTTACCTTGCTCTTCCGCTTTATGCGCCCACTGATTGAAAATGGTTTTGTCTATCTCGCACAGCCACCTCTCTATAAGTTGAAGTGGGGCGGAAAAGATCCTGTCGAATATGCATTTAGCGATAAAGAGCGCGATGGCATGATCAAGATTGGTCTCGATGCCGGAAAGCGTCTTCCTAAGGATGATGGAATCCAGCGCTTTAAAGGGTTGGGCGAAATGCCAGCGAAAGAGTTGTGGGATACAACGATGGATCCTGAACACCGCGTATTGATTCAAGTAACTCTTGATGATGCAGCAGCCGCAGATGATTTGTTCTCAGTTCTTATGGGTGAAGATGTCGAACAGCGCCGCGCATTTATTCAGCGCAACGCTAAAGATGTTAGGTTCTTGGATATCTAATGGCTATCGACGATACAACTCCAGCCAATCCTGATCAAGATGGGGTTACCTTCGATCGCATCGAGAAGGTCGACCTCCAGGTCGAAATGGCACGAAGCTATCTCGACTACGCGATGTCAGTTATCGTCGGCCGCGCACTTCCCGATGTTCGCGATGGCCTCAAGCCAGTGCACCGCCGCGTCTTATATGCGATGTACGACGCTGGTTATCGCCCAGATAAGGGCTATTACAAATCTTCACGTATCGTCGGTGATGTCATGGGTAATTACCACCCACACGGTGACACCGCGATCTATGACACCGTTGTTCGTTTAGCTCAGCCGTGGTCACTTCGCTATCCATTGGTCGATGGCAACGGAAACTTCGGTTCTCCCGGCAACGATCCAGCTGCTGCAATGCGTTATACCGAAGCGCGTTTAGCGCCTATCGCCATGGAGATGATGCGCGATATCGATGAAGATACCGTCAACTTCTCACCTAACTACGACGGTCGTTCACAAGAACCAGATGTTCTTCCTTCTCGTTTTCCCAACCTTCTCGTTAATGGTTCAGCCGGTATCGCAGTGGG
This sequence comes from Actinobacteria bacterium IMCC25003, assembly GCA_002284855.1. Classification (GTDB taxonomy): domain Bacteria; phylum Actinomycetota; class Actinomycetes; order Nanopelagicales; family Nanopelagicaceae; genus Planktophila. The sequence goes on from CP015603.1 coordinate 238,870, forward strand.
TATGGCGACAAATATTCCGCCACACAACCTGCGCGAAATCGGTGAAGCAGTTATCTACGCCCTCGAACATCCCGAAATGGCAGCGCCTGATCTTCTCAATCACATGCTCACTATTGTTAAGGGCCCAGATTTCCCAACGAAGGCGCTGATTGTTGGCCGTGGTGGAATCGAAGATGCATATCGCACAGGTCGTGGCTCAATCACGATGCGCGCAGTTGTTAACGTTGAAGAGATCAATAAGCGCACCTGCCTTGTTGTCACTGAACTTCCGTATCAAGTAAACCCAGATAACCTAGCTCTTAAAATCGCTGAGCTCGTTAAAGATGGCAAAATCAAGGGCATCGCCGATGTGCGCGATGAAGGTAACGAACGTCTTGGTCAACGCCTTGTCATTGTTCTTCAATCATCTGCAATTCCTAAGGTCATTCTTAATAACCTTTATAAGCAGACACAACTTCAAGACACATTTGGTGCCAATATGTTGGCACTCGTCGATGGTGTTCCACGCACTCTGCGTCTTGATGAATTTATCAAGTACTACATTGAGCACCAGGTTGAAGTAATTGTTCGCCGCACCAAGTTCCGCTTGGTTGAAAAAGAGAAGCGCGCTCATATTCTTAAGGGCTATCTCAAAGCGCTCGATGCACTTGATGCAGTAATCGCACTTATCCGCGCATCAAAGACTCCCGAAGAAGCGCGCACAGGTTTGATGAAGCTCCTTGATGTTGATGAAATCCAAGCGAACGCTATTTTGGATATGCAGCTTCGCCGTATCGCAGCCCTTGAGCGCCAGAAGATCAACGATGAGTACGAAGGCTTGATGGCTGACATCATCGAGTTGAATGCAATCTTGGCCTCTGAGGCAAAGCAGCGCGAAATTATTAAGACAGAGCTTTCAGATTTGATCGCTAAGTACGGCGACGAACGCCGCACACAGCTTGTTGCAAGCGAAGGCGACTTCTCTGCAGAAGATTTGATTCCAGATCAGGATGTCGTTGTCACCATTACTCGTGGCGGATATTCAAAGCGCACCAGCGCCGATCTCTATAAATCACAACGCCGCGGAGGCCGCGGAGTTAAGGGCGCAGCACTTAAACAAGATGACGTTGTCGACCACTTCTTCGTTGCATCTACCCACGATTGGTTGCTCTTCTTCACCAACCAAGGTCGCGTCTATCGCGCCAAGGTTCACGAACTCCCTGATGCAGGTCGCGATGCGCGCGGACAGCATGTTGCAAATTTGATGGCATTTAAACCAGATGAGCAGATTGCACAAGTACTTTCATTTAAGGATTACGACGCAGCACCATTCCTAGTTCTTGCTACAAAGAACGGTCTCGTTAAGAAGACTCCGCTCTCGGAATACGACTCACCTCGCACCGGTGGTCTGATTGCAATCTCTCTCAAGCCAGGCGATGAAGTTGTTTCGGCTTCGCTTGTTCGCAATGGCGATGAACTTCTTCTCGTTTCCAAGAAAGCGATGTCACTTCGATTTACAACAGATGACGAATCTCTTCGTTCAATGGGTCGCTCAACCTCAGGAGTTATCGGTATGAAGTTCCGCGCAGGCGATGAACTTCTCACCATGTCACGCGTTGATGCTGCAACATCTGTCGGTGCATTTGTATTCACTGCAACCGATGGTGGTTACGGCAAGAAAACCCCAATCGATGAATATCGTTTACAAGGTCGCGGTGGAATCGGAATCAAGGCTGCAAAGATTGATGAAGAATCACGCGGAACTCTTGTCTCAGCTCTCGTCTTGGTAGATAGCGATGAAATCCTCGCGATCACATCTGCCGGAACCGTAATGCGCACACCAGCTGCTGAAGTCCGCCAAACAGGCCGCGATTCAATGGGCGTTCGCCTGGTCAACCTCGACATCGGCGCGACCCTCTTATCTGTGACCCGCAACAGCGAAGATGAGATTTCGACGCAAAAGTAGTAGGGTTCACGCCTGTAGTTATGGAGGCCGTTTTGGTCACTTGATGAAAATCAAGTAACCTTGCGCTTCTGCAAACGCACGAAAGTTCGTCTGCGGGCCCATAGCTCAGCCTGGTTAGAGCGCTTCCCTGATAAGGAAGAGGTCGGTGGTTCAAGTCCACCTGGGCCCACCCGTTCTAATACGGGGACCTAGCTCAATTGGTAGAGCACCGCCTTTGCAAGGCGGGGGTTAGGGGTTCGATTCCCCTGGTCTCCACTCAAGCTCCTCACCATTAGGTGGGGAGTTTTTCTTTACCCCAGCAACTCTGCAACTCTGAAGTAAATCGGGATTCCAACAATTAAGTTAAACGGAAATGTAATTCCGATACTCGACATCAGCGCAAGCGTTGGGCTGGCAGTTGGTAGAGCAACAGTGACAGCTGCAGGAGCTGCGATATAGGAAGCGCTCGCCGACAAAATTCCAAGCATCGTTGCACCACCTACGCTGAGGCCAATAAGTGATCCAGCAGCGACACCAATGAGCCCGCTTACAACGGGAAAGAGAATTCCAAACGCTGCAAGAGGTGCACCCACCTTCTTAATTTCTGAGAAGTTACTGCCGGCCATATATCCGAGGTGAAGCAGAAAGAGAACGAGCAATCCATTTAATAACCCGACAAAGAATGGACTGACTTTTGCATATCCCTCATCAGTTGTAATTACCCCAATAACTAAGCCACCAGCTAAGAGCAGCACGGTCTTTCCTAGGAGCACTTCCTTTAAAGTCATTGCCCAGCTGACCTTTGAGGTCAGTGATCGTGATGCCAAGAAAATGCCAACAATAAGGCCTGGTATCTCAAGGAGAGTAAGTAGCGCGGGTGCGAAACCTTCAACGAAGATGTTATTGCTCTCGAGAAAGAGGAGCCCTGCTGAAAAAGTTACGAGAGAAGTTGAACCGTAATGAGCCGCTATAGATCCGCGGTCAACATCGCTTAAGACTTTGATTAATTTGAGGGTATAGAAAGCAAGCGCTGGAATCAGGATTCCACATGCGATTGTTGTAAGTGCAGGTACTGCGAGTTCGGATAGCGATGAAGATTTAAGTGAGTGGCCACCTTTAAGGCCGATGCCAAAGAGAAGATAGATGGAGAGAAATTGATAAATGGCTTCAGGAACCCGTACATCGCTCTTGAGTCGAGCTGCCATAAAGCCAAATATGAAGGTCAGAACTCCGACTGATGTGAGGTTGGCTTGTGCGATAGACCATGAATTCATGAGTTCTCCTTTACCAATCGCACAGTGTAATCTCCACCCATGACTTCAACAGCGACTCTACATACAACACTCGGCGATATCGTTATCGAGCTCTTTCCTAATCACGCACCAAAGACTGTAGAAAATTTTGTCGGTCTTGCAACAGGTACAAAGGAGTGGACCGATCCACGCACAGGTAAGAAATCCAACGAGAATCTTTACGACGGAACTATCTTTCACCGCGTCATCAGCGGCTTCATGATTCAAGGTGGAGACCCACTTGGTCAGGGATTCGGCGGACCGGGATATCAGTTCGCTGATGAATTCCACGGCGAACTTCAATTTGATCGCCCATACATCCTTGCGATGGCTAACTCAGGACCAGGCACAAATGGTTCACAGTTCTTCATCACTGTTGCACCAACAACTTGGCTCAACCGCAAGCACACAATCTTCGGTGAAGTAAAAGATGCTGCATCTCAGGCTGTTGTCGACAAGATTGGTTCAACACCAACTGGCGCACAAGATAAGCCTGAAACGCCTGTCGTCATCAATAGCGTCACAATCGCTTAATTTCTTAAACGCATGAAGCAGCGATCAGCAGTACTTACGCTGATCACTGTTATCTGCGCCTTCTATCTCTGGGAGCTTGTTGATTCAGGGATTATCGGAACCTTTGCGCTCTACGGAATCGATCTACTCAAGGTAACTAATGAGTGGTATCGACTTGTCACTGTCGCGCTGATTCACGATAACTCGAGCACAATCCCCATTCACTTAGCCTTCAACATGATTGCGCTGCATTCACTTGGCACACCCATTGAAACCATACTGGGACGCACTAAATTTTTGATTATCTTCTTTATTTCATTAATCGGTGGATCACTGACATCAGCGATGTTTCTTGGTTATAACGGCTACTCCATCGGAGTATCAGGAGCCGTCTTCGGACTCTTCGGCGCGTGGATAGTGATCGGCCGCAAGATCGGCGTTGAAGTAAAGAGCACTCTCGTTATTGTGGGACTGAACTTCGCACTTGGATTCACCATCGGCGGCGTCGATTGGCGCGCCCACCTCGGCGGCTTACTAACAGGAGCGGCAGTCACTAAGTTGATAATGGAAAGTACTTCTCGAAAATAAATCGAAGGATGAAACTCTAGGCGCGATTGTTAGCGCCGAGTTTGCATCCGAGGATTATTGAGAGGATTTAACATTACGCAAAAGTACTTGAGCAACATCCAATACTTCAACGTCTGACTGACGCGCCACCATGCCATCGCCAATCATGATGCGACAGAACGGGCAACCGACAGCAACTTCTTGAACGCCGGTATCGATAGCTTCATCGACGCGATTGAGGTTGATGCGAGTACCGATCTTCTCTTCCATCCACATACGTCCACCACCACCACCGCAGCAGAATGAACGCTCTTGATTACGTGGCATCTCTTCAATGTCGCAGCCAGATGCTTCAAGGAGTTCACGAGGTGGTGCATAAATCTGATTGTGGCGACCTAAGTAGCAAGGATCGTGGAAGGTAATTTTCTGATCGGCTTTATGCGGTGAAGTCTTTAACTTTCCCTCTTTTACTAGGGTATTAAGAAGCTGGGTGTGGTGGAGCATCTGCAATTCATAACCACTCTGCGCATAATCTTTGCCGATTGTTGTAAAGCAATGAGGGCAGGTAACGACAACTTTCTTTACACCACGTTTTCCGAATGTCTCTTTAAATGTTTCAATATTTTCTCGAGAGAGAATTTGATATAAAAATTCATTTCCTGAGCGGCGTGCCGAATCTCCCGTGCATGTCTCGCGCTTTCCGAGAACTGCAAAGTTCACTCCTGCCATATGCAAAAGTTCTGCAACAGCCTTTGTTGTCTTCTTCGCACGCTCTTCATATGCACCAGCGCAACCGACCCAGAACAAGTACTCAACTTCTTCAGGGAGTTCTCCGCTAACAACTCGAACCGGGAAGTCACATTCAGCTATCCAGCTTTCACGATCTTGTTTATTTGCGCCCCACGGATTGCCTGACTTTTCAAGGTTGCGGAATGTTCCACCGAGCTCTGATGGAAATTCGGATTCAACGAGAACTTGGAAACGGCGCATATTGACGATGTGGTCCACATGTTCGATATCGACCGGACACTCTTCGACGCATGCACCACACGATGTACATGACCATAAGACATCAAGATCGATAGGCGCGTTTTCGCCAACAAGGTTCTCGGTCTCTACAACCTTCGCCATCGCGTGATCGCGCATCGCCATAATCAACAACTTGGGAGATAACGGCTTATCTGTATGCCAAGCAGGGCATTGCGATTGGCAGCGACCGCACTCGGTACAGCTGGTCATATCCAGCAAGCCCTTCCACGAGATATCACCGCGTGTACCGAGGCCAAAGACATCATCTTCTGCAGGATCTTCAAAGTTAACTGGCTTGCCCTTTGAAAGCATTTCAGGAAGCGCACCGAGCGATGGCTTATCAATATTGCGCTTGTAGAAGATATTGAAGAATGCCAAGAAGCGGTGCCATGCAATACCCATGGTGAGATTTGAGGCAATCACAATGAACCAAGCCATCGACACAACAATTTTGAGCGTTGCAACAATAACGATTGCGCTTTCGATAGAAGCTGTAGACATTGATTTAAATGCAAGAACTGCTGGCCACGAAATTGCGTAATGCCAATTCCATGAAGTTTCACCTGCGAGTGCGCCTTCAAGGCCGCGAAGTGCAATGACGCAGAAAACTACGGCGAGAATCGTTGCCTCAACGTAATACGCCTTACCCATACCTGAACCGCTAAAGCGATTAAGCATTCTGAATCGCGTTACTTGGCGAATTCCAATCAGAGTTACGATGCTAACTCCAGTGAGCGCTGCAATTACTTCTGCAAAGAGTTCGTATCCAACGAAGTGACCGATTATCGGTAGTGCAAAATCAGGGTTGATAACTTGGCCATATGCGGTAACCAGTGTTCCGAAGAGCGCACCGAAACCAATCATCACAAACCAGTGAGCAATACCTGTTCCGGTGAAGTTGAGCATTTTTGTATGGCACAGAACTTCTTTGAGCATATTCTTAAAACGCACAGATTTATCGTTGCTACGGGTTGGATCTGGTTGCTGCTGCTTATACATCGCGATGAGCTGGCGAACTCGAATCGCAAGAAGAACTAGTGCAAATGCCGTAATCAGATAAGAGATGGCTGCTAGCGCTAACTTCATAAACGCTAGGGTAATCGTTATTGGCGATTTAGGAAGCGAACATGCTTCGGAGTTAACTCATCGAGAGAGTTCACACCAAGCAACTTCATATTACGAACCATCTGAGTGCGCATGATTTCAAGCGCTCTCTCGACTCCATCTTGCCCGCCAGCCATAAGGCCATAGAGATAAGCGCGTCCCACATAGGTGAATTGAGCGCCAAGAGCTACCGCCGCAAGGACATCAGCACCGTGCATGATGCCGGTATCGATGTGAATTTCGTAATCCTTCTTAAATTCCTTCTTAATATCTGCAAGTAAGTGCAACATAATCGGTGCACGATCGAGCTGACGTCCTCCATGATTGGAGAGAAGAATTGCATCAGCGCCCAACTTGGCAGCTTTCTTGGCATCTTCCAGGTTCTGAATTCCCTTAACAGTCAGCGTTCCATCCCATTGCTGGCGGATCCACTTGAGATCCTCCCAGGTCATTGTTGGGTCGAACATGTAGTCAAGAAGTTCGCCAACAGTTCCTTCCCAGTTCTTCATCGAGGCAAATTCGATAGAAGGCGTAGTGAGAAAGTTGATCCACCAGGCTGGCCGTGGAATTGCATTAATAACTGTGCCAGCGGTTAAGCGAGGCGGAACAGTTAAACCGTTTCGGTAATCGCGGATGCGTTGACCTGCAGCCGGAACATCGACGGTGAGAACAAGATTCTTTACACCGGCACGCTTTGCTCGTTCAACAAGAGCCATACTCCCATCGCGGTCTTTCCACATATAGAGCTGGAACCAGTTGCGTCCACCTGGAGCTGAGGCAACAACATCTTCAATAGTTGTTGTGCCAAGAGTTGAGAGAGTAAAGGGAATACCAAATTTTTCTGCGGCTCGCGCACCTGCGATTTCTCCCTCTGTCTGCATCATGCGAGTAAAGCCAGTAGGTGCAATTCCGAGTGGCATGGAGAAAGTTTCGCCAAGTGCCGTGCGAGTTAAATCTGCAGTGGATACATCTTTAAGAATGCTGGGGATGAATTCGAGATCGCGAAATGCCTGACGTGCACGCTCGAGACTTACTTCGCTCTCTGCTGATCCATCGGTGTAATCAAAAGGACCTTTGGGAGTGCGCTTCTTCGCGATATCGCGAAGATCCCAGATTGTGTACGCCCTCTCTAAACGGCGCTTCTTGCGCCGAAGAGTAGGTAGCGAGAATTGAAGAAGAGGAGCAAGCTCAGAGGGTTTCGGGAACTGACGTTTAACGTTCTTACCCATGAGAAATCACTCTTGGTTAGTTATTCTTTAGCGCCACTTAGTTGCGAGTGAGAAACCAACTGCAATAAAGCTGAAACCAATGATCATGTTCCATGCGCCTATTCCTGGAATTGGATAAGCAGTCTGGCTGACATAGAAGATAACGATCCAGAGCAAACCGATAAGGAAGTTAGTGACCATTACTGGAGCAAGCCATGATGGGCTCTCGAGAATTGGTGACTCTTCCGCGATGTGGTGCTGCTCTTCGTGAGCGTGACGCTCGGCGACCTTCTTACGCAATTTCGACTTTGGCATGGAGCCTAGGTTACAGCACAATTACCGCATGGCTCGAATCCTCGTCATCGATAACTATGACTCCTTCGTCTTCAATCTGGTGCAGTACCTGCAGCAGTTGGGCGCAGAGTGCACCGTTGTTCGCAATGACGAAGTCGAAGCTAGTGAGGCAGGTAAGTACGACGGAGTCCTCATCTCTCCAGGGCCAGGAACTCCCGATAAAGCAGGCGTCAGTATTGCGATGATCAATTACTGCGCAGAAAACTCAATTCCACTCTTTGGAGTTTGTCTCGGACATCAAGCTATTGGTGAAGCATTCGGCGCAACTGTTTCTCGTGCACCTGAATTACTTCATGGAAAAACTTCACAAGTAATTCATAACGGTGCAGGCGTTCTTGCAAATCTTCCATCACCATTTACTGCAACTCGCTATCACTCACTTGCTGTCGAACGCGACACCGTTCCTGCCGTTCTAGAAATTACTGGTTCAACTGAATCAGGTGTTGTCATGTCCATGCGCCATGCAACTCTTCCTATCGAAGGCGTTCAGTTCCATCCAGAGTCAGTGTTAACAGAGCATGGCCACCAGATGCTTGCTAACTGGTTAGTAAAGTGCGGAGATCTCGATGCACCAAAGCGTGCAGTCGGTTTATCTCCGGTAGTTGGCAGTTCTAAATAATTTACGGCTGACGATTAATCGTAATTGTTACTGACTTACCGATTGTCTGTGTGGTTCCAGCTTCTGGTGCTTGGCGAATAACAACTCCTGCAGGTTGTGCAGAGTCATAGTCATAAAATTCTTTGATCAAGAAGCCTGCTTGAATAAGTAGAGTCTTGGCTTGAATTGCTTCAATCCCAATCAAGTTTGGAACGGTAACTTCACCACTTGCGATTGTGAGAATGACAGAGCTTCCTGCTTCAGTGACTGAACCAACTGCCGGCATCACATCGAGAACGGTTCCTTGTGGTTGATCTGAAGGAGATGCGATTGTTTGAGAGACGAGAAGACCGACTGAGGTAAGGGCAGAGCGGGCATCAATCAACGACATACCGATGAGATTGTCAGGAACGATGGCATCTCCTGGTCCATCGGAGATTGTAAGAATTACCGAAGAACCAACTTTTGCATGAGTTGTAGCCAATGGAAGTTGGCTCGCTACGCGGTCGCGAGGAATAACGCCATCGTGAGCATGTTTGATGGTGATCGAGTAATCAGAGAGGAGGGCGCGGGCCATCTCTTCACTGAGTCCCACAACGTTAGGAACCATTGGTCCTGAATCAGTCCCGCCACCGCTCATCAATAAGCCTGAAATTGCTAGCGCCATCGCTGCAAAGAATGAACCGCCAAAGACGATTGCGCGACGACGAGTCATAAATGGTGGAGTGACAACCTTTGTTGTTACCTCTTCACCAGCGCGAACCTTTGCAATGTCATCGAGCATTGCTTGTGCACTTTGGTAACGATCTTCAGGTTTCTTAGAAAGTGCGACAGCTAATACAGTTTCGATCCCTTCAGGAAGATCTGCTTTGAGAGTGCGAACAAGTGGTGCCGTACTGGATGCATGTTGATATGCAATGGAGACGGGAGTTTCGCCGGTAAATGGTGGCTCACCTGTAAGGAGTTCGAAGAGCAGACAGCCTGTTGAATAGATATCGCTCCGTGAATCGGCAGGTTCACCCACTGCTTGTTCTGGAGATAGGTATTGCGCAGTACCAACAACGTTCCATGTACTTGTCAGCGTTGCGCCGAGATCATCCATAGCGCGAGCGATTCCGAAGTCCATCACCTTTACATCGCCGCCATCGGTAATCATGACGTTGGCAGGTTTGATGTCGCGGTGAATGATGTGGCGCTCGTGCGAATATTCAAGGCCAGCGAGAATTCCCTCTGCAATTTCGAGAGCGCGATTTAACGGAAGTCGTTCACCTTGATGGATAAGTTCGCGAAGGGTGTGGCCAGAGACAAGCTCCATCACTATGTATGGCGCTGGTTCTTCACCAGAATCGTAAACAGCAACGATGGCAGGATGATTAAGTCCTGCAGCAGCTTTTGCCTCTTTACGGAAACGTGAAACAAATGCAGGATCTTTTGCAAGATCGCTGCGCAGAATCTTGATGGCTACTTCGCGTGAAAGGCGTTGATCTTGGGCGATATAGACATCGGCCATTCCGCCAGTACCGATCATCTGACCGAGTTGATAGCGGCCGCCGAGCAATGAGTTCATCATTGAGCTGCTCCTATCTTTTCGGTTGAATCGGGTGGAACTTCTTCGACAATATCGGCAATTACTACAGTCACGTTATCGGGTGCACCATTGATATAGGTGGCATCGATGAGAGCGCCCACTGCTTCATCACGATCCTTGCCCTTAATCAGAGATTTAATCTCTTTCTCACTTAAAACTGAGCTCAATCCGTCGCTGCATACTAGGTAGCGATCCTTAACTTTTCCTTCGAATACAGGCAGCGGGAGTTCGAGATTTCCCTCACCCATCAAAACTTGGGTAAGAACTGAGCGCTGCGGATGAGTTGCCACATCTGATTCAGAGATTGCACCTTGATTGAGAAGTTCTTGAATGACGGTGTGATCCACGCTGAGCTGTTCCAAAGTATTGCCACGTAAGCGATAGGCGCGGGAATCTCCAATGTGAAGGAGCGCTACTGAGTTATCGCGCAGGAATAGAGAGGTAAGAGTGGTTCCCATTCCTGAAAGCTCTGGGTTTTCGCTCACTGCGCTCTTGAGCGCTGCATCAATCTCGTGGAATGAGTTGAGATAGATGTCGTCGGCAGATTCTGAATCAATTTCAGGGTTGGTAAAGATTGCAGAAAGTTCGGAGAGAGTTGTGATTGCAATCTTCGATGCAACTTCGCCGGCAGCGTGTCCGCCCATTCCATCTGCAACTGCAACAAGTCGCGAAGAAGCTAGCCCACTATCTTCATTCCCACTACGAACGAGGCCGACAGCAGATCGCGCAGATGTTGCGAAATAGCTCATGCGGGTAAGCCTAATCTCTTTGCTACTCTCAGTCTCATGCTGATCTACGCGCACCGTGGTGCAAGCGCTGACTTTCCAGAGCTCACCCTTGCCGCATATGAGGCTGCCGTCGCCCAAGGCGCCGATGGCTTTGAATGCGATGTGCGGTTGACCAAGGATGAAGTTCCGGTTCTCTGGCATAACGCGACCATGCTTGAGCGCGCGGGCAACTCGGGGCTCATCGCAGAGATGACATATGAAGAGGTATCGCGTGCATACCCACAGGTTCTGACTCTCGATGAATTCCTCACCTTTGCCGTGAAACATAAGAAAGGTGTGCTGATTGAAACCAAGCACCCAGTGATTTCAGGAAACCGTATTGAAGAAGTTGTTGTTGAGAAAATTCGCGCGACAAAAGGAATTGAAAAGATTTCTGTTGCAGTGATGTCATTTAGTTGGTTTGCGATTGAGAAGATGAAGCGAATCGATCCAACAATCCACACAACTTTTCTGATGCATAAGAACACTCCGTGGTTTCAGGCCAAGATTTCATCATCTGCTTCGATTGGCCCTGGAATCAACGAACTCCGCGAAGAACCTATTCGTGCAGAACGAATTAAGAAGCTAGGGCGCTCGCTCAATGTCTGGACAGTTGATGATGTTGCAGATATCAAACTCTGCGCGAAGTTAGGCGTCGATATTCTCATCACAAATAAGCCGTCACATGCACGTGAGGTACTCAGGTATCCTTGACCGGTGAGCGCCACCAAAAGCCAGACATTCGCCTATTTAGGCCCTGTCGGCACATTTACCGAAGCCGCTCTTAAGAAAATCACCTGCGATTCCGATGTAAAGATTCCTTATGCAAATGTCACTGCGGCGCTCGATGCAGTACGTAAAGGCGAAGCGCAGTTTGCACTTGTTCCAATCGAAAATTCAGTTGAAGGTGTTGTCGCTCGCACACTCGACGAGCTAGCAAGTGGTGATCCACTCACTATTGCCGGCGAAGTTACTCTTCCAGTCACCTTTGCATTTATGACAAAGCCTGGCGCAACAACTATCAAGCGCATTGGTACTCACCCACATGCCGAATCACAGTGCCGCGCATATATTGCTTCTAAATATCCCCATGCAGAGATTGTTCCTACAGCCTCGACTTCAGCTGCAGCAGAAGCAGTAAGTAAGGGCGAGCTCGATGCAGCAATTGCATCCAGTGCAGCCGCTGAACATTTCGGTCTTGAAGTTCGCGAAGACAATATTGGTGATAACACTGGCGCAGTAACTCGCTTCATCTGTGCTCAGAAGCCGGGCTGGATCCCTGAACCAACCGGCCACGATCGCACCTCAATGGCTGTCTTTATCGATATCGATCACGCCGGTGCACTCCTTGAAATCCTTCAAGTATTCGCAAAGCACGATGTAAACCTGACATTCATCCAGTCACGTCCAACAGGTCGCGAACTTGGTCACTACCATTTCATTATTGATGTCGAAGGCCACATCAACGATTCTCCAGTCGGTAAGTCGATTGAAGAGCTTCGTTCGATCTGCGATGACATTAGATTCTTAGGTTCCTATCCACGAGAGGTGCGTTCATGATTGATATCAAGTTCCTACGCGAGAACCCTGATGTTGTCCGCGCATCTCAAAAAGGCCGCGGTGAAAACGTTGAGCTCGTAGATCAGATCATCGCGATCGACGAAATCAAGCGCGCTGCCGTTTCAGAATTCGAAACTCTGCGTCAAGAACAGAATGTACTTTCTAAGAGCGTAGGCGCTGCAAAGGGCGATGAAAAGGCAGCCCTGCTTGCCAATGCAAAGGAACTTGCTGACAAGGTAAAGGCTGCAGATTCAAAGCGTTCAGAGATTGAAGAGAAGGCAAAGGCGTTACTGCTTCAGCTCTCAAACCTTCTCGATACCGAAGCGCCAATTGGTGGTGAAGAAGATTTCGTCACCATCGAACATGTTGGCACACCACGTGATTTCACTAAAGATGGCTTTGAACCGAAAGACCATGTCGAACTCGGCAAGTTGCTTGGCGCAATCGATACAGAGCGCGGTGCAAAGGTTGCTGGTTCACGTTCATACTATTTAACGGGCGTTGGTGCGCTCCTTGAATTCGCACTTGTCAATTACGCAATCCAGAGCGCACTTAACAATGGTTTCTCTCCTGTAATTCCACCGGTCTTGGTAAATCCTGCTGCGATGGAAGGCACTGGCTTCTTAGGCCAAGCTGCTGAAAACGTGTATCGCATCGAGAAAGATGATGTCTATCTTGTTGGAACATCTGAAGTACCACTTGCAGCGATGCATATGGATGAAATTCTTCCTGCAGATAAGTTGCCACTTCGCTACGCCGGTTACTCTTCATGTTTCCGCCGCGAAGCAGGTACCTATGGCAAGGACACTCGCGGAATCATTCGCGTACATCAATTCGATAAAGTTGAAATGTTTACATTCTGTAAGCCAGAAGATGCGAAAGAAGAACATAAGCGTCTCTTGCAGTGGGAGAAAGATTTCCTCACAGCGATGGAGATTCCATTCCGCGTCATCGATGTTGCATCCGGTGATCTTGGGTCATCTGCCACACGTAAATTCGACATTGAAGCATGGGTTCCTACACAAGGCGCTTATCGCGAAGTAACAAGTACCTCTAACTGCACCGAATTCCAGGCTCGTCGCCTCAATATTCGTTACAAGGATTCAGAAGGCACCAAGGCGATTGCAACTCTCAACGGTACTTTGGTCGCTATTCCTCGCATGATTGTTGCGATTCTCGAGAACCACCAGAATGCAGATGGCACAGTCAATGTTCCTGCAGTGCTTCAGCCATTCCTTGGAATGAAGAAATTCGAGCTTGTGTGAGTAAAGATCAAGAATCTCTGCGCCGCCCGAAGTTAATTGCAACTGATCTCGATGGAACGATCGTTGCCCACTACGGCGATATCACCCAGCGCACCATTGATACCTTCAAGAAGGCGCACGCAATGGGCGTCGAGATTTTCTTTGTAACAGGTCGCCCACCGCGTTGGATGCCTGAGATTAAAGAGGCTTTCGGTATCGGAAACGCAATCTGCGGCAACGGCGCGATGTTGTACGACCTTCATAACGATAAAGTGATTGAAGAGTGGCTTATCCCAGTAGATGCACAACTCGAAACCGTTAATCGTCTCCGTAAAGCAATTCCACAGATTTCATTTGCTGTCGAATCACATAACTACTTCCACCGCGAGAAGGCTTACATTCCACGTTGGGATGTTGGTCTCGACAATGTTGGTGTTGAAAAGATTGAAGAGATTATTACTTCGCCTGCTCTAAAAGTTCTTGCACGCTGCTCACAGCAAGAACTTTCATCTGATGAGATGCTCGCAATTGCAAAGGTAGAGCTTGAAGGAATTGTGACTGTCACTCACTCCAACCCATCTGATTCACTGCTTGAAATATCTGCACTAGGTGTCTCTAAAGGTTTAACGCTTGCCAAGATGGCAGAACGACTTGGCATCGATGCAGCTGATTGTGTTTCATTTGGTGATAATCCAAATGATTTCTCAATGCTCGAATGGTGTGGTCGATCATTTGCAATGTCAGATGGCCATCCAGAAGGACCACAACATGCAAAGGGCATCGCAGGTCCATGTGAAGAAGATGGCGTTGCAATCATCATTGAGCAGTTGCTCGAACTTCCAGCGTAAATATCTACGCGTAATACGTAACCGATTTTTGGAAGAAGCCGATTTCGGGTAATCTCTCCCACGGAGGACTCGCATAGCGGCCGAGTGCACCGGTCTTGAAAACCGGCAAGGGAAACCTTCGTGGGTTCAAATCCCACGTCCTCCGCGCTTAAGGCAAAACCCGTCTCTGATTCCAGAGGCGGGTTTCGCATTTCCCCGCCAGTTGTGGCTGACTTCATAAGCCGTATGTGGGGTACCGCCTAGCGACTTCCGCTCAGTAAGCGCACACTTCTCTCATTGCAGTCACAGACTGCGCTTTGAGTTCAGGGGAGCAGATATGTCCGGAGTTTTTTCTCCAACACGCGCCAAGATTAAAGAGCGCACCTTACGTACAGATAAGTGGTGGCTAGAACCCGCAATTACATTTGGCGTTCTATTCTCATTCGTTATCTACGCGACCTTTAGAGCATTCGAAGGTGCCAACTACTACAAAGACCATTTGATCTCACCTTTCTATTCTCCATGTCTTTCACAGGCATGTGTTCCTGAAGCAACACTCTTTGGGTGGACTCCTGTCAGTGCAGAAATTTTTAACTTCGCGCTTTCACCAGCTCTGATTATTTTGATCTTCCCACTCGGTTTCCGTATGACTTGTTACTACTACCGCAAGGCTTACTACCGTTCATTCTGGTTATCACCACCCGCATGCGCAGTTGCTGAACCACACACCAAGTACACAGGTGAAACACGCGCACCACTAATCTTTCAGAATGCGCACCGTTGGTTCTTCTACGCAGGTTTGGTCTTTAACGTATTCCTTACTTACGACGCGATCATCTCTTTCAAGAACGTTGATGGTCAGTGGGGACATATGAGCCTTGGTTCACTTGTTCTTCTCGTGAGCTCAACTCTTCTCTGGATGTATTCGCTCTCATGTCACACATGTCGCCACACAGTTGGTGGTCGACTCAAGCACTTCTCAAAGCACCCGGTTCGTTACAAGCTCTGGACTCTCGTTTCAGCGCTCAACCATAAGCACCAGCAATTCGCTTGGTTCTCTCTTGCTGCGGTGGCATTTGCCGATATCTACGTTCGCCAAGTTGCAACTGGCGCCTGGACAAACTTCTACTTCTTCTAAAGGACGATGACAGATATGACACTGGAAAGACATAAGTACGACGTCCTAGTAATTGGTGCAGGTGGAGCAGGTCTCCGCGCTGCAGTAGAAGCACGCGAAGCGGGTTTAAGCGTTGCCATCATCTGTAAGTCGCTCTTCGGCAAGGCCCACACTGTTATGGCAGAGGGTGGAGCCGCTGCCTCAATGGGTAACGTCAATGACAATGACAACTGGATGGTTCACTTCCGCGACACAATGCGCGGCGGAAAATTCCTCAACCACTACCGCATGGCAGAACTTCATGCGAAGGAAGCGCCAGATCGCATTTGGGAGCTTGAAACATGGGGCGCACTCTTTGATCGCACCAAAGAAGGAAAGATTTCACAACGCAACTTTGGTGGACACGAATATCCACGTCTTGCACACGTTGGTGACCGCACAGGTCTAGAACTTATTCGCACCATGCAGCAGAAGATTGTTGCTCTGCAACAAGCCGATGGACGCGAATTCGGTGACATGGAAGCAAAGATGAAAGTTTATGCGGAGTGCACCATTACCGAAATTCTTAAAGAGAACGGCAAGATTGCTGGTGCTTATGGATACTGGCGCGAAACCGGCGAAGAAGTTCTCTTTGAAGCACCAGCAGTTGTTATCGCAACTGGCGGAGTCGGAAAAACTTTCAAGATTACCTCTAACTCTTGGGAAGGTACCGGCGACGGACATGCACTCGCTCTTAAAGCGGGCGCAAACCTCGTTGATATGGAGTTCTTGCAATTCCACCCAACCGGAATGGTCTGGCCACCATCAGTACGCGGAATTCTTGTTACTGAATCTGTTCGCGGTGAAGGTGGAATTCTCACCAACTCATTAGGCGAACGCTTTATGTTTAAGTACATCCCAGATGTATTTAAAGATAAGTACGCAGATAACGAAGCTGAAGCAGATCGTTGGTATGAAGATCAGGACAACAACCGTCGTCCGCCAGAACTTCTTCCACGCGATGAAGTAGCTCGCGCAATTAACTCAGAAGTAAAAGCTGGTCGCGGAACTGAGCACGGCGGGGTCTACCTCGATGTCTCAAAGCGCATCCCTGCTGAAGTCATTAAGAAGCGCCTTCCATCTATGTGGCACCAGTTCTATGAGCTTGCTGGCGTAGATATCACCAAGGAAGCGATGGAAGTCGGCCCAACATGTCACTACGTCATGGGTGGCGTCGAAGTAGAGCCAGATACAGCTGCAGCAGTGGGAGTTCCAGGACTCTACGCAGCAGGTGAAGTTGCTGGCGGTATGCACGGTTCCAACCGTCTCGGCGGAAACTCATTGACTGACCTTTTGGTATTTGGTCGTCGCGCAGGTGCAGGTGCTGCAGATTATGTAAAGAGCGCCGGTGCAAACCCTGTCTCTGATGCAACCATCAAGGCTGCTGCCGATCGCATCGAAGCTCCATTTAGTCGTGAAGGTGGCGAGAATTCATACTCACTCCACGCAGAACTTCAGGAAGTTACACATAACTTGGTTGGAATCATCCGTACTCGTACTGAGATTGAAGAAGCAATCGCAAAGATTACCGATATCCGCGCTCGCAGTAAGAACGTGGCGGTCGCCGGTGGACGTAAGTTCAACCCAGGATTCCACTTGGCCTTCGACCTCGACAATATGTTGCTTGTGGCTGAATCAACTGCGAAGTCTGCGCTACTTCGTGAAGAGTCACGTGGTGGCCACACTCGCGATGATTTCCCAGGAATGAATAACCAGTGGCGTCAGGTCAACCACATCGCTTCATTCGATGGCAACCAAGTCAACATCAAAGCACAACCGCTTCCGATGTTGCCTAAGGAGCTATTCGATCTCTTTGATGTACACGAACTCGAGAAGTACATGACACCGGAAGAAATTGCGAAAGGCGGTTCCAACTAATGGCGCGCAAACTTAATCTTCGCATCTGGCGAGGAGACGCAACTGATGGCGGTCTCAAAGATGTACAGGTTGATGTCAACGAGGGCGAAGTTGTTCTCGATGTAATTCACCGTGTTCAAGCAACGCAGATGGGCGACCTGGCAGTTCGCTGGAACTGCAAGGCCGGTAAGTGCGGATCTTGTTCAATGGAGATCAACGGAAAGCCGCGTCTTGCTTGCATGACACAGGTTGCCTCATTCGATGAGGATGAAACCATTACCGTTACCCCACTTCGCGCATTCCCAGTAATTAAGGATCTCGTCACCGACGTATCGTTCAATTACAAGAAAGCGATGGAGATTCCTGCATACGAACACCCGAAGGAGCTTGCTCCAGGTGAAGCACGTATGGAGCAGGTAGACGTTGAGCGAAGCCAAGAGTTCCGTAAGTGCATCGAATGTTTCTTGTGCCAGAACACTTGTCACGTTATCCGCGATCACGAAGAGAATAAGAAGTCATTTGCTGGCCCACGATTCTTTATCCGTATCGCCGAACTCGATATGCACCCACTCGATAAACTCAAGAACCGCAAGCGCACAGCACAAGAAGAGCATGGTCTCGGAATGTGTAACATCACAAAGTGCTGTACTGAGGTTTGCCCAGAGCACATCAAAATCACCGATAACGCAATCATTCCGATGAAGGAGCGCGTTGTAGATATTAAGTACGATCCAGCACGCATGTTTGCTGGATTGTTGAAGCGAGAAAAGCGCAACTAATGATCTTTATCCGTTGGGCAGTTCTTGCATTCTCGATGTGGATTGCAACTCTGATTGTTCCTGGCATTACCGTTAACGGTGGGGTCGGAACCTATCTCTGGGTTGCTCTCCTCTTCGGCTTGATTAACAGCGTCTTCGGTTCGATTATCAAGGTATTAACCTTTCCAGTTTCGATCGTAACTTTTGGTCTCTTCCTCTTTGTCGTTAACGCTGCGATGTTGTCGCTGACTGCGCGCTGGAGCGAGAAACTCGAAGTCACCGGTTTCTGGTCTGCACTTCTTGCCTCGCTGATCATCAGCGTGATCACCACAATCTTTAAACCTAAGAAGCTGGTCTAACTCTGATTCCGGTCCTGCTCGTTGCGCTCGGTGGAGTCATCGGGTCAGTTCTTCGTTGGCAAATTATCGAGGGCTTTCCCAACTTATCCGCAGCGGTATTTCTTGTAAATCAATTTGGAGTGCTACTCGCAGGTTTTGTGGCATACCGCATGAAGACAACCGAATATCAACGCCTCTTCTGGATTACAGGATTTGCCGGTGGCTTTACCACTCTCTCGTCATTTGCATTCTTGCTTCAAGGATCTGACGTTGTCAAGGGAGTCATTCACGCTGGTGCCTCTCTCGCTCTTAGTCTCTTGATTCTCAATTTCTTACGAGACAAGGCGAAAGCATGAGATTAATACTCTTCGTTCTGGGTGCAGGAATAGGCGCGCCACTTCGCTATCTGATTGATAAGTTCTTCCGCGCCCGTTATACATTTCCAGTAGGAATATTGATCATTAACGTGCTTGGCTCATTTATTTTTGGTTACGCACACTCAAACTATTTTGTAATGGGATTCGCTGGCGCCTTCACAACATGGTCAGCATTCTTATTAGATCTCGACAAGGATTTGCCATTCCGCAGGCGGACAGCGATCAACATCGCACTTACCTTTGGACTTTCAATCGCAGCAGTTGCTGCAGGCGCTGCTTTAGCGTCCTAAAATCCCCTGCATCCACTTTTCGATTTCATCTGGATGGCGCGGAATATCCTCAGAGAGATTACGACATCCATCTGCTGTAACAACCACATCATCTTCAATACGAATTCCAATACCGCGGTATTCAGGTGCAAAGAGTTCATCATCTGGCTGGATGTAGAGACCTGGCTCAACAGTGAGCACCATTCCTTCACGTAGCGGCGCATCGAGATACTGCTCCTTGCGCGCTTGTGCGCAGTCATGAACATCGAGACCTAAGTGATGGCTGACTCCATGCAAAGTCCAACGACGATGTAGCCCAATTTCAGGCTTTAATGATTCTTCTGCAGAGACCGTAAGTACTCCCATATCTGCCAATCCCTTTGCCAATACTGCTTGGCAGGCCTTATTAATTTCAGAGAAGAGAACGCCAGGCTTAATAGCTGCAAACCCTGCGAGTTGGGACTCGTAAACCAGCATGTAGAGCGCTCTTTGAGCAGGTGAAAACTTTCCATCTACCGGCAAAGTACGGGTGATATCGGCTGTGTAGAAGGATTCAACTTCAACGCCAGCATCAACGAGCACAAGTTCGCCACGACGAACATCACCATCGTTACGGATCCAGTGCAATACACATGCATGCGAACCTGCACCAACAATGGTGTTATATCCAAGATCATTACCCAAGATTCGAGCGCGACCATAGAAAGCACCATCAAGAACGCGTTCACCACGTGGAGTTTCAACTGCTGCAGGCATCGCGTGAATGACATCGTTAAATCCAAGCGCAGTTGCATCGACTGCCGCCTGCAATTCGCGAAGTTCGTATTCATCTTTGCAGAGACGTTGTTCTGAGACAAAGGTTTCAAGTTCATCCTCGCGCTCATGCTTCTTCACCTTGAGATCTACCGAAGGATCCACATTACGAAGAGTGAGTGTCTCTTTCCCATCTCCCAAAAGCGCCTCGAGTTCGTTGAGGTGGCGAGTATCAATTTGGTAGCGAGCTTTAGCTTCATCCAAAGTAAAGCGACGGCCTACCCAGAGTTCGCCATACTTTGCATCGCGATAAAAGGCATCGGTATCGCGAGTAGAGCGTGGATTCATATAGAGATAGGTAATGTGTGAATCACCTGATGGTTCGAGAACGAGAACTGCATCGGCAGTTGAATCCGCACCCTGAACGCCGCTGTAATACACGTACGCGCTATGTGGTCGATAGTTGTAATCCGTGTCATTAGCACGAACCTTGAAACCGCCCGCAGGAAGAACGAGACGGATTCCCTTATAGGCCGCAGACAAGACTTGGCGACGTGAATATGCATACGTAACAACTTCGAGTGGCTCGATATTGCTGAGATCAGATGGTGCCCATCCTGATTTCATAAAGTTTGAGAAGAGCTCGGAAGGCGCTTGGTCGTGGATGCGCTTTGGCTTATCCGTCGTAACGTCTGCATTCTCGTTATTCATCTTTCAATCTTACGCTCATTAATCTCATATTTGTAGAGCCTGCAAGGGTGAATATCCCTTGATAACCTTGCGAAATGCCTTCAATCTTCGAGACAGATGTAGCGCTCGATAAACTCGCAATGACAGCTATTACTCGTACCAAAGAGTTGATGGAGCAGTCAGATAAGTTGCGCGACCGTCGCGAGAAGGCCAATCGCAAGCGTGTAGCTCGCCTCTTCAAAGATCCTAAGGCGATTGAGGCAACTATTACTTTGACCGATGAGGTTATGCGCATCTCTTCAGTGAAATCTTCTTCACGAATTTTCCGCCGCGCTGCCAAGAAGGCAAGCATCACCGGCTTTGGTCCTCTCAATGGACTCGGACTTCACGCAATTGGAGTTATCTCCCATGTATTGCCAACTCCTGTTGTTGCAGCAGTACATCAGCGAGTGCGCGCACTCTCAAAAGATTTGATTCTCGCTTCCGAAGCAGACAAACTTTCAAAGCACCTTGGTAAACGAACCGAGAAGGGCATTTCACTTAACATCAATGTCTTAGGTGAAGCAGTTCTTGGAGATCACGAAGCTGAACTTCGCTTCCAATCTATTCTCGAGATGATGCGCCGCCCCGAAGTGAATTACATATCCGTAAAGCTCTCTTCCATAGTCGCACAACTCATCATCATCGATGTCGAAGGATCTATCAATCGAGTCTCCGAGAAGATGCGCATCCTCTATCGCGAGGCGATTCAACATGGAGTCTTCGTTAATTTGGATATGGAGGAGTACCGCGACCTTCCCATGACAGTTGCCGCCTTTATGCGCGTACTCGATGAATCTGAATTTGAATCCATGAAGGCCGGAATTGTGCTTCAGGCATACCTTCCTGAATCGCATCAGTTCTTTGCTCAGCTCGTTGACTGGTCAAAGGCTCGTTATGCACGTAGTGGCGGCGCCATCAAGGTTCGCCTCGTGAAAGGTGCAAACCTTGCGATGGAGCGCGCAGAAGCCGAGCTTCACGGCTGGAGCTCTGCCCCATATCGTTCAAAGTCAGATGTAGATGCCTCTTATGTGCGCCTCGTAGATGTCGCCCTTCGCCCAGAACATTCCAAGGCAGTGCGCATCGGTATCGCTTCACACAACTTATTCCACATGACATGGGCGCTCGAAGTCGCAAAGTCTCGCGGGGTTGTTGATCAAATCGATATCGAGATGCTCGAAGGAATGGCTAATGCCGAAGCACTCGCGGTTACTCGCGCAGGTCAACCCGTACTTCTCTATGCACCAGTTACTCGCAAAGATGATTTCGCTGCAGCCGTTGCATACCTTGTGCGTCGCCTCGATGAAAATACATCGGATGAGAACTACTTAAAAGCAGCATTTGAAATCTCAAAGAACCCAGCAAAGTTCAAGGAGCAGGAAGAACGCTTCCTTAAGTCAATTGCAGAGCGCCACACAATTACTACTGAATCTCTTCGTCACGTCGAACATGCCATAACAACGGGAACAACCTTTGAAAATGAGCGCAACGCTGATCCAACCGAGCCACACTTTATTGATGCGGTTTCTAAGGCAATCAAGAAGGTCCGCGCCATTAAGGACCAAGAGATTCCATTGGTTATCAACGGAAAAGAAATCTTTACTAAAGAGCAAGAGGAGGGAACCGACCCTTCTGATAACGGCAAGGTTTGGTACCACTACTCTGTCGGTTCAGCCCACGATGTTGACACTGCAATCGAAACCGCTAAGAAAGCTCAGGCAAAGTGGAGCGGTCTCACCATTGATGAGCGCACCGCAATTCTCTTTAAAGCGGCTGAAGTCATGCAGAAAGCAACTACTGAAACTATTGCAGTGATGTCACGCGATGCCGGAAAGACCGTTGCTGAGGCAGATCCTGAAGTTGCAGAGGCAATTGACTTTGCGCGTTTCTATGCCACCACCGCTCAGAACTTCGGCGAATCAACTCCGCTCGGAACCATTCTTGTCGTTCCACCATGGAACTTCCCGTATGCAATTCCTATGGGTGGCGTCTGCGCAGCACTTGCTGCGGGCAATACCGTCATCTTGAAACCAGCGCCAGAGACTGTCGCTACAGCCTGGGAGATCGTGAGCCACCTATGGGCCGGCGGAGTACCGCAGGATGTATTGCAGTTCTTGCCGATGCGCGATGATGAGAATGGAAAATATCTTGTTACCAACCCAGGAATTGATGGGCTGATTCTTACCGGTTCATTCGACACCGCTGCGCTCTTTACTTCATGGCGCCCTGAAATCAATTTGATGGCAGAGACAAGCGGAAAGAACGCAGTTCTCATCTCTGCATGTGCCGATATCGATGCAGCTGTAAAAGATTTGGTTCAGTCAGCATTTGGTCACGCAGGTCAGAAGTGTTCTGCTGCCTCCATTGCAATCGTCGATACACACATCTATAACGACCCAGCGTTCGTGCGTCAACTCAAAGATGCTGTCGAATCGCTCCAAGTTGGAGCAGGGTGGGATTTCTCAACAACAGTTGGACCAATTATTCGTCCATCAGAGAACGCACTTACTCGCGCACTCACACAACTCGATGAAGGTGAGACATGGCTCGTTGAACCTAAGCAGATTGATAGCGCAGGTTTGATGTGGCGACCAGGTGTGAAGCTTGGAGTCAAAGCAAAATCATGGTCACATCGCAACGAATGGTTCGGTCCAGTCCTTGCAGTGATTGAAGCACCAGATTTCGATACCGCTATCAATTGGCAGAACGAAACCGATTTTGGACTTACCGCTGGTATTCAATCTCTCGATGAGCAAGAGTGCGAAGAGTGGATCAATCGCGTTGAAGCTGGCAATCTCTATGTAAATCGCGGAATTACTGGTGCGATTGTTAATCGCCAACCTTTTGGTGGATGGAAGCGTTCGGCTGTTGGACCTAACGCAAAAGCTGGCGGACTTAATTACGTCAACACCCTTCGCCTTTGGCCGCGAGTAACTAATCTGGAAGCAGCGATTTACGGCGTGAATACGTGGTGGGCAAAGGTTGGTTCACAGGCGATTGATCGCAGTGGCCTTATTGTTGAAAAGAACTTCCAGCGCTATCGCCATTATTTGGCGCCTATTGTGGTTGTTGTCGATGAATCAACCACACAAGATGAAAAATCATTGATTCATTACATCTCTGAAAAAACTGGGGCAAAAGTTATCTTCACAACTGATTTAAGTGATGTGAAAGAGAAATATGCTCGCGTTCGCTGGCTTGCTTCAAGTAAGCCACCCATTTATGAAGAGATGCTCAAAGGTATTTCAGTAGATCATCGCCCCATTGCACAACGTGGAGATATCGAAACTCCTCGATGGCTCATTGAACAATCTGTTGCGATTACCCATCACCGTTATGGCAATCCCAACGGAGGGCCAAAACCAGCCTGTTCAGGGCTATCGGCTTAGACGCTAGACTTAGCCAGAACTTGAAGACCTCGCATGGCTCGGTCGAGTGCGCCTCACTGCTAAATTATCTACGTGAGAATCGATAACATCCCATTTGATTTAGAGTCTAAGCAATCAAATCTTTGGAATTACAATGCAAAGGAAAAAAAGCTTAAAGTTTTAGCGCTTCCACACTCAGATATTTATATAAATCCAGCAGGAATGAATTCACTAGATGCACAATCTCTAATGAACGCCACCACTTTCTTAGGAGTCCCACCTGAAGGAGATTTTCAGTTTTCTGCAAAAATCACCGTTGGATTTAAGTCTCAGTATGATGCGGGTGTTTTGCTGATTTGGAGCGATGAAAATTACTGGGCAAAGTTTTGTTTTGAATATTCACCCGCTTCAAATCCAATGGTTGTTTCAGTAGTAACACTCAACGTCTCTGACGATGCCAACTCTTTTATCGTGCCAGACAATTCAATTTGGTATCGGGTCTCAAGGCAGGACAATGTCTATGCACTACATGCAGCAACAGATGGAAAATTTTGGCAACTCATTAGAGTTTTCACGCTTGGTAAAGAGACCAAGAACCACAAAGTAGGTTTTTTGGCCCAATCACCGACAGGAGAAGGATGTGAGATTCTGTTTCAAGAAATTAACTTTTCACAGAAAAGATTAATCGAGCTTCGAGATGGTTCCTAACCTAACTTTGTAGCGCTTCAAAAACGACGGCAATTACTGTCGCTCCCGCATCTTCATTGCCTTGAGCTCGTTCTCCAATCCACCCTGCGCGACCGTGCTTAGGTGCCATTGATGCTGTGGCAACAACTCCGGCTCGCGCCGCAGTTGCTGCTGCATTAAGTCCAGATTTAAGATCAGTTGCACCTTTCAGAGCTTCCGAAGCAGGATGCAGGGCATCAAGGAGAGTTCGTTCGCCAAGTGAAGCCTTGCCACGTGTGGCAATACCTTCATAGGCGGCGGCAACACCAAGTTGCACATTGTTTAGCGCATCAACATCAGCAACTGCTGCAGATGCTCGGATAAATCCAGTTGCAAAAAGTGTTCCGAAAGTGGATGGTGCATTCTTAGCTATCTCTCTACCAAGCAACATCAAATCTGCTTTTAAATCGCCAGTTGCACCCGCAGCACCTGCGCGAAGACCTTTTGCAATATTTCCTGCAGTAATGCCAAGGTCACCATCACCAGCAACTGAATCCAACTCTTCAAACTTTTTTGAGTTGGCTTCAAGTGCTGCCGCAACAGTCTCAATCGATTCAGTAAATGAACTCATGCTTGTGTGAAGAAAGGTGTATGAACGGGTGTATTGATGTAATTAAGTAGTTCATCATCGACGCGAATAACGCTGATAGAAGCACCTGCCATCTCAAGAGAGGTAGCAAATTCCCCAACATAAGCGCGAGCCACATTTACCCCATAGCCAGTAAGCAATTTCTTTGCTTGGCGGAAGATAATGTAAAGCTCTTCTGGGGGAGTTGCTCCAAGGCTGTTGACTAGTACACACACCTTCTCGCCAGATTTTAGATCTAAATCTTTCTTGATTGCTGAGACCAGCTCTTCGGTAATTTGATCAGCATTTTCAAGTTTGCTCTTTCGAATTCCAGGTTCACCGTGAATGCCCATACCGATTTCCATTTCACCGGCTTTTACTTCAAAGGTGGGATGTCCAACGGCAGGAAGTGTTACTGGGCTTAGAGCAACACCCATGGTGCGAGTTTGAGCGGCGGCTTTATTTGTCACAGCAACAACATCATCTAGCGAAAGGCCCTTTGCAGCAGCAGCACCTGCAACTTTATAAAGGAAAAAAATCCCAGCAATACCGCGACGTCGAGCTTCTTCACCTTTCGGTGCTGAAGCAACGTCGTCAGCCCCGAGAACGGTCTCGACACGTATACCTTCAGCTGCTGCAAGTTCAGTTGCGAAATCAAAATTAAAAACATCTCCGCCGTAATTTCCATATATGTAGAGAACGCCTGCACCAGCATCAACCTTCTTCGTTACCGCGAGCATCTGTTCTGCTGTCGGACTTTGAAAGACATCACCAACCGCAACGCCATCAAGCATTCCCTTTCCTACATATCCCAGGAAGAGTGGAAGGTGACCAGAGCCACCACCGGTAGCAATTCCGACCTTGCCAGCTACCGGTGCATCTGCACGCACTAATGAGTGGTTATCGCCATCAACAGCTTTGAGCTGGCTGGGGTAGGCATCGAGGATCCCCTCGAGCATCTCATTGACGAATTCTGTGGGGACATTCAGGATTTTTTGCATGATTTGAGTCTACCTTTCGGGTAATTCACGAATTATAACAAAAATGTTATAACTAAAGATGGTTTTTTAACGCAACTCTTGACCGAATTTGTTAAAACAGAATATATTCACCTTAACTCAAGGGGTCAACCTGAAGTGGTTCCCTGCCTAAGTTACAAAAAAGGAGCACGAATGAAGAAGTACAAGCTCGTAGCAGTTGTTGCTGCTACCGCACTGCTTGTTTCAGCTGGCATCTCAGGCAGCCAAGCAGCCGCAAAGAAGCGTTATGTAGTCTCCGTTAAGTTGATCGGCGTCGGCTGGTTCGACAACATGGATAAAGGTATTAAGGCATGGGCTAAAGCCAACAAGATTGACGCAACTATGACTGGTGCAACAGATGCATCACCAGAGAAGCAGTCAAAGATGATTGAAGATCTTATTGCACAGAAAGTTACTGGCATTGGTATTGTGCCAAACGACGTAGCTTCTACAGATGGTGTGATTGCTAAGGCCAAGAAGGCTGGCATTAAGGTTGTTACACACGAAGCAGCAGGAATCAAGAATGCTGATGCTGACATTGAAGCGTTCAATAACGCTGCATACGGCGCAGTCATGATGGATAACCTTGCTACATGTATGGGTGGAAGCGGAAAGTACGCAGCATTCGTAGGAACACTCACAAACGGAAGCCACAACGAATGGGTTGCTGGAGCGCTTGCACAGGCTAAGGCAAAGTATTCAGGTGTCACTCGTGTTGAAGATCCAATTGAGTCTAAGGAAGATGCAGATGTTGCCTACAACAAGACCAAGGAACTTCTCAAGAAGTACCCAGATCTCAAGGGTGTAGAGGGCTCATCAGCTAACGACGTAGTCGGAATCGGCCGCGCTGTTGAAGAACTTGGTCTTAACGACAAGGTCTGCGTAATGGGAACATCAATTCCTTCAATGACAAGCAAGTACCTTGCTACCGGAGCGATCGACAAGATCTTCTTCTGGGATTCAGCACTTGCAGGTCAAGCTATGTTGAACATGCTTGAAGTCCTTAATAAGGGCGGAAAGATCACAGCAGGAATGGACCTTAAGGTTCCTGGCTACAACAAGATCGTAAAGATTCCTGGAACAACTAAGGGTTGGGCAGGAGCTGCTTGGGTTATTGTTGATAAGAACAACATGGCTAAGTACCCAATTTAATCCTTGGGAAAAATAGCTTGAAAAAAGTGGGGCGCGGGTAACCGCGCCTCACTTTTACTTAAAAGGTAATAAACTAGAGGCGACCCACTACAGCGAAGAAAGGCATGTAACAGAAAATGTCTACGCTGCTCACCGCTGAATACGGGGTTGAAAATATTGTAAAGAGTTTTGGTGGTGCAAAAGCACTTTCAGGAGTTTCGCTTTCAGTAAAAAGTGGAGAAGTTCACTGTATCGCTGGAGAAAATGGTTCTGGTAAGTCCACTCTTATTAAAATTATGAGTGGTGTTCACGCTCCTGATACGGGGCTTATAAGGTTAGGCGATAAATCATTTACTAAACTTTCACCTCGTGAAGCCGTTCACGAAGGCGTACAAGTTATTTTTCAAGATTTCTCTCTTCTTCCAAATCTTAGTGTCGCTGAGAATATTGCGATTCCTACTTACATCTCAGAGAATTCACGTTTTTTTAGTAAGAGCAAAACGAAAGAAATTGCCGCAAATGCGCTTGATTTAATCGGTGTAGATATTGACATTAATGCATCCGTTACAGACATTTCAATCGCATCAAAACAACTGATTGCAATTGCTCGAGCAACTAATCAGGGCGTGAAGATGCTATTTATGGACGAACCAACAACTGCGCTCACACGCAAAGAGATAAAGCACCTCTTTGAAGTAGTAGAACAACTCAAGGAGCGCGGTGTAGCTACTATATTCGTAAGTCACAAAATTGATGAGATCCAAGAAATCTGTAACACCATCACGATTCTTCGAAATGGTGAAGTGGTTGCGGATGGAATTATGAGAGACTTTAAACGGGATTCAATCTCAGAAGCTATGACAGGGTTAAATGTTTCAGAAACACGCATAGCTCCCCCTCTAAAGAAAGCCTCCACAAAAGTAATTGAAGTAAGGAACCTGATCACAAAACCTACATTTTTAGATATTTCATTTTCTATCGCACCGGGTGAAATTCTGGGTATCACAGGCCTCTTGGGTTCTGGACGTACCGAGCTTGCTGAGGCAATCTTTGGTCAATATCCAATCGATTCGGGAGAAGTAATTGTGGAGGGCGAATCAATTCGCTTGAATTCATCTCCTGCGGCTCTCAAAGCTGGAATCGGATATGTTCCACCTGATCGTCTTACACAAGGACTATTTCTCGAGCAATCGATCTTGCGCAACCTTGTTGCAGTTGGAGTCGATCAGTATCAAAGTAGAGGTAAACGCCTTTCTAAGAAGCGCTTAGCTGAGGCTGGTGAGAAGTGGATAAAAGACCTTCGCATTAAGACAAAGAATTCGTTGAATCCAGTCACTTCTCTCTCAGGTGGTAACCAACAACGCGTGGTACTTGCAAAGTGGCTTGCCATGAATCCAAAGTTAATGATTCTTAATGGACCAACAGTGGGTGTGGATATCGGCTCTAAGCGCGAAATTCTTGAAATCATCCGCGATCGCGCACAGGAGGGAATGGGCTTTCTGGTTGTATCTGATGACATTCCAGAGTTAATTCAGATTTGTCACCGAGTGCTCGTAATCAAGAACGGTCAAATCTCAAAGGAATTTAATGAGTCAGAATTAGATGAAGAAGTTCTTTATAAGGAGTTAAGTTAATTATGGACTTTAAGAAACTCCTTCGTCGCAATGAGACTGCGCTGATTATTGCAATAGTTCTTCTCTCTGTGATTATCGGTGCAAAAAGTCCAGAGTTCTACTCTTTAGCTAACCTCTTTGATATCTTCCGATCGTCATTTGTGCAGCTTCTCTTTGCACTTGGAGTGCTTGTTGTGATTATCAGTGGGGGAATTGACGTCTCTTTCCCCGTGGTTGGAATATTCTCGGGTTACTCAGCTGTTGTTCTGATGAAGCACTTTGATTGGAACCCAGGAAATGTTTCGCTACCTATTGCACTCGCAATTGTAATTGGAGTTATTTTGGGAGCGCTTAACTCGATTGCGATTGCAAGTTTTGGTATACCCACACTGATTGCGACCTTGGGAACCTCTGGAATATTTAGAGGGATTATGCTCACGTTTATCGGATCATCATTTATTAGCGATATTCCAGCTGCACTCGACAAGTTTGCAACCGCAGATCTTCTCAAGATTCAGCCAGCCGAGGGGACGCTTGCTCGTTTGCACGTATTAATAATTCCAGTAGTAATCATCACCATTCTTGTATCACTCATGCTAAATCGAACAATGTTTGGTCGATCCGTTTATGCACTAGGTGGTGGCGTGGAAGCAACACGACGCCTAGGTATTTCCATTAAGCGGACTCAAGCAAAGGTATATATGTTTGTCGGAGGCATATCAGGGCTTGCTGGAATTTTGTATGTATCGCTTCAAAGAAAAGCCAACCCATATGATCTTTATGGATCCGAACTCGACATTATTGCTGCAGTAGTCCTTGGTGGTGCAAGCATTATGGGTGGATACGGCACAGTCTTCGGAACAGTTCTAGGTGTTCTTCTAATCAGCCTAATAAAAGGAAATCTGATTCTTCTTGGCGTCAGTGGTTCGTGGCAGCGCGCAGCGATTGGCGCCTTACTCCTCATTGGTATTACCGTTCAGGCAATTAATGAGAGTAAGAAAGCTAAAAACCGAAGAGTTTCCACAAGCGATGAGGTGGCTGGGTAATGAACGAGCGCTTCAACAAGATAAATTCAGGCTTACTTGCTGACCGAAAAGTTACCCAACTAATGGTCATCACAGCCGGAACTTTTGCTATTTTTTCTTTAGTTTCACGTGACATCTTCTTCTCATCCGCTAACTTCACCTCAATGGCGTATCAGATCCCTGAGATTGCCATCCTCAGCATCGCAGTGATGCTTTCTATGCTTACCGGTGGGATCGATCTCTCAATCGTTGCAATTTCAAACGCAGCTGCACTTGTCGCTGCATGGATTATGACAACTAAGATGGGTGAATCAGAGACCCTCTCTTACTCCTGGATCATCATTGCTTGTGTTGTTGGAACGCTTGTTGGTCTAGCCGCTGGAGCAGTCAACTCAATCATTATTGCGCGCTTAGATGTCACACCAATTCTTGCCACACTTGCCACTGGAACTCTTTTCAACGGAATTGCCATCGGCATAACAGATGGAGTTTCAGTATCTGGCCTACCCGAAAATTTCATGCGCGTTGGAAATGGAACTTTCCTTGGAATTCCAACGCCATTTGTGTTAATGGTAGTCATCGCATTAGCCGTAGGATATTTTATTAACCGCACAACTCTTGGTCTTAAAGTCTTTCTAGTCGGAACTAACCGAAAAGCAGCTCAATACAGCGTTATGGGTGATCGCAAAGTGATTGCATGGATTTATTTGATCTCCGCACTTCTTTCATCCCTTGCAGGTTTAATCATCGCATCACGTACATCAGCGGCAAGTCCTGACTTTGGATCCTCTTACATACTACTTGCCATTGTCGTTGTTGTTCTTGGTGGTATCAATCCAAATGGTGGATTTGGAACAATCACTGGGGTAATTCTTGCGACTGCTGTTCTGCAAATGGTCTCTTCTGGGTTCAATGCACTTCGCTTTAGCCAGTTCTTCTATCTTGCGGCGCAAGGTGCGGTCCTTGTCTTTGTCATGATTCTTAACGTTGTCCTCGAGCGACGTAGAGTTTCCCGATCAATCTCGAAATCATTGAGGTCATAAATGTCACTTATCGAACGCTTAGAAAAATATTGCCTTACACCAGCTATGTCTGGATTTGAGGATGAGATGATCAAGAAGATTAAGGAAGATCTTAAAGACTATGTTGATGAAATCCGTGTTGATGTTTTGGGCAATGTGATTGCAACAATTAAGGGAACTTCCCCCGAAGGTTCGGATCTAATGATTTTTGCTCATACCGATTCACTCGGAATGATCGTTAAAGGTGTAGAAGACAATGGTTTTATCCGCATTGAACGAGTTGGTGGAGTTCCTGAGCGAATCCTTGCTGCGTCAAATGTGATTCTTCAAACCACTTCAGGTAAAACTATCAACGGTGTTATTGGATTTGTTTCCCATCATCTGACTCCTCCAGAAGATAAATACATCGTTAAGCCAATTGGTGAGTGCTATGTGGATATTGGAGCGACAACTGCAAAGGAGGTTGAAGCGGCAGGCGTTCGTATTGGAACTTCTGTTCTATACCGTCCAAGCTTTGAGCACTTGATCAATAATCGCATTGCTGCAACATCACTAGACGACCGGGGTGGTTGCGCAGTACTTGTTGAACTTGCTCAACACTTTAAGAAGCACCGTCCCAAGGTCACACTTCATCTTGTGGGCACCGTCCAAGAAGAATTCAATCTACGTGGAGCCATGGTTGCAGCCCAACAAATTCGTCCAACAGCGGCAATTTCTATCGATCTAGTCGCAGCCTCCGATACACCAGATATCCACGGAGGAAACTCAGTCAAGGTTGGAAGTGGACCTGTCGTTGGTACATACACATTCCATGGCCGCGGAACACTCAATGGTCTAATTCCTCACCCACGATTACTCTCGGTCATAGAAGATGCCGCCGTAACTGAAAAAGTTGCACTTCAACGCCACGCAACCATTGGCCTTCTTACTGATGCTTCATATGTGCAGCTTGTTGGTGAGGGAGTTGCCTGCGTTGATGTCGCTTGGCCAACTCGCTACACCCATTCAGGTGTTGAAGTTTGTTCGCTTGATGACCTGGAAGGTCTAAAGAAGTTGCTCATTGGGGTTGTCGAAAAGTTCCCAGTAGAGGAAAGTTTCTCTCGAGGCTAAAAGGAGCACCAACATGGGTCAGGACCTACTTCTGGGAATAGATATTGGCACTTATGAATCTAAAGGAGTGCTCGCTACTCCGCAAGGTGAAGTTATTGCTCAAGCTGCGATTCCACACAAGTTACTCTTCCCTCATGCTGGATGGGCCGAACACGATCCAGAACTAACTTGGTGGGGAGATTTTTGCACCCTATCTAAATCCCTTTTATCTACAGATGGTGTGAGCCCACAGGACGTAAAGGGAGTAGCTGTAAGCGCCATTGGCCCTGACGTGCTTCCGATTGATGAAAATTTCAAACCGCTCCGTATGGGAATCCTCTATGGAATAGATACCCGAGCCGTAGTGGAGATTGATGAATTAAATGCAAAACACGGAGAAGATGTCATATTCAATGAGACAGCCAATAGCCTCTCATCACAATCAACAGGTCCTAAAATTCTTTGGCTGAAGAAGAATGAACCAGAGATATACAAGAAAGCGCGCTGGTTTGTAGATGCGACAACATTTATTGTTGCTCGCCTTACGTCACGCGTCGTCGTCGATCATTTTTCTGCCGGAGCAATGGTTCCAATGTATGACCCTTGGAAGCGTGAGTGGAATCCGAAGTACACCAAGGGGATTTTAGAGGTCAATCAGCTTCCAGAAATCTTGTGGAGCCATGAGATAGCTGGTCACATCACGGAATCTGCTTCAAAAGAAACTGGATTAGCAGTTGGGACTCCGGTAACTACAGGAACTATTGACGCTGGAGCCGAAGCGTTAAGTGTTGGTGTTATTGAACCTGGCGAAATGATGATGATGTATGGGTCAACAATTTTTATGATCCAAGTTACCGATAACGACCAAGCACGCGATAAGCGGCTTTGGGCTAATCCATATCTATTCCCAGGTACCTGGTGCTTACTTGCAGGCATGGCGACAAGTGGCGCGCTTACTAGATGGTTTAGAGATAATTTTGCAAAAGAGCTGATTACCGCTGAAGAAAACGGTGGAGAGAATTCCTATTCAGTTCTCGTAAAAGAGGCAGAAGCGACACCAGCGGGTGCCGAAGGCGTGATTGTCCTTCCATACTTCAGCGGAGAACGTACGCCGATCATGGACCCTCGTGCACGAGGGATGATCTTTGGTTTAAGTCTCACGCATACGCGTGGTCATCTCTTTAGAAGCGTCCTAGAAGGCATGGGACATGGCGTTAAGCAACACGTTGACCTCTTCACGGCCATAGGAGCGCGCCCGCGCAGAATTAAATCTGTAGGAGGTGGAACTAAGAACGCGGTATGGCTTCAAGCGGTAAGTGATATTTCTGGTGTGCCTCAAGAAGTGGCACCACTTACTTTTGGAGCTTCATATGGTGATGCACTTCTAGCAGGAGTTGCCGTTGGCTTAGTTTCTGGCCCTGAAGAGATTCTTGTCTGGCAGGGGCAGTCAAAGATAATTGAACCAGATAAAAAATTAGCAGCTACCTATGCCCCATTAAGCGAGATCTACTCTTCGCTCTATCAATCAACTAAAGAACAGATGCACAAACTCCATGAAATGGATTACTAATTCTTTCTAAGGGTTAAGCATCACTCGATAACTTGGGGCTGATGTAGCGCGGTGGAATGCCTCCGCCGCATCCAGTATTGGAAATGTTGCATCAATGATTGGGGATAAATCAATCTGCCCGGTCGCAATCAAATTTGTTGCAACTGCATGATCTCGTCTATCAGCACTTACGACACCTACAGCTGAAGTTTCGCGATTGTGCATCAAGTTCGGGTCAATTGAAAATGGAGTAACTGGGTGTGCGGATGCAAAGAGACAGATTTTTCCGCGAGCATTGAGAACATCTAGTGCGTCTTGGTTTACTTCTTCACTTCCGTAAGCCGCAATTGAATAGTCGACTCCACCCAAAAATGCAGCTTTTACTCGCTCACGAATATCTGGCCCACTTTTCAGAATTACATCAGCACCCAGCGCCTTTGCTTTTGCAAGTCGTCCCTCGTTAACATCGACAACACCCACACGAAGACCAGACATTTTTAAAACCATCATGTTCAGTAGCCCCATTGTGCCTGCACCAAAAACTACAGCGGTATCACCGAGTTGTGCACCCAGCAGTCTGGCTGCATGAATTGCACAGGAAAGAGGCTCTGCAAGGGCTGCTTGATCCCAGGGGGCGTCTCCAACATTAAAGACTCCGTCGCTGCGATGGACCTTGTATTCAGCAAAACCACCAGGTCCGTAGAACCCGCCCTTGAGTGAAAAATTAAGGAAGTGTTCAACACAACCTTTATCTTCACCACGAAGACAAGCGCGACAAGTGCCACAAGCAGAGGAGCCCATAGTGACGCGATCGCCAACTTTGACATTCGTGACAAGTTCACCAATTGCAGCAATCTCTCCTGCATTTTCATGGCCACCAAGGAGTGGGTATTCAGCTTTTGCTTGTCCCGTGTAGATGCGTTGTTCCCAAGTACATAATCCTGCAGACTTAATCTTTAAGAGGACATCACGTGGTCCAATTTCAGGCATTGGAACATCTACGACCTCAATCTTGTTAATTCCTGCTATTGCAGCTGCTTTCATCATCTGGGTCATCTTGCTACTTCTTCTCTAACACGAGCATTGCTTGATCAACAGAGGCATCTTTATGAACAATTGCACGGATAGCTTGGATAAATTTCGCTGGTGTTGGATGCTGAACAATATTTCTTCCATATACAACACCTGATGCGCCGGTATCAATTGCGGTACGAGTTCTTTCGAGGAGTTCGCGTGCAGGAACGGAACCACCACCACGAACTAATACTGGAATACCAGAGGCGATTTCGACGATTTGTCCGAAGTCGCTCATGGGATTTGTTGGATCCACTTTGATCAGATCTGCCCCTAATTCAACAGCTTGGCGTACAAGAGCAGCAATTTTATCGACATCTCCAACAGATGCTGAACCTGCACCTGGTTTTGCAGTCATCACCAATGGCTCAACCATGAGCGGAATACCTTCTTCACGGCATTTTGCGCCGATTAATTGAATGTTTTGGATGCATTGTTCTTGTAGACGTGAATTCTCATCAAGATTAAGCAGATTAAGGACCACGACATTTACATTCTTAGCGAATGCATCCTGAAGAGTTGCGATGTTTGCCGTATCCCATGGGTATTCGATATCGCGAGCTTCATACACATTTGTGACATCCAAGCGAAGCGCAATCGCAATATCGGTATCCAAGTTGAGTGAGTTATAGATCTTCAACCCACCCGGATTTAACTGGATGGCGTCTGGCTTGCCTTTAACAATTTCTGGGAGAGCTTTCGACAAGTCCTCAATACCTTTTGAAAACGATCTATCTCCAAAAACGCCAAGATCTAGTGCGATGTTGATGCATTTTCCAGACTTACTGTTGAACATTCCTTCAAGTCGCTTATTCACTTAGATCAACTCCAGCTCGGTTTGAAATCACTTTCACAATTGCGGAGGCATTTAGTTCACCCATACCCGCATCAACGCCTTCTTTAGCTAGCTCTTCAGTGGTTATTGCAATAGAGACCGGAGAATCTAAGCGATTTGCGAAGGCTTGAATCAACTTAGCATCTTTGAGCATTAACTTGAGCGGGAAATTTACTTCGTAGTCTCCCTTGATGACTCCTGCACCAACGCCAGCGTAGATCGGAGTCTTAAAATCGGCGACTGCTGCGACTTCTAGAACTGTTGTGAGGTTCAATCCAGCTTTCTTTGCAAGAGATAGCGCCTCACCTATCGAAACAATTTGTGAAGCAACAAGGAGATTCCCAACCAGCTTCATTTTCGTTCCATTGCCGCCTTCACCCATATAGTGACGTGTTTCGCTGATGGGTTCGAGTACTTTCAGAGATTGATCGAAAACATCTTTAGATCCACCAATGACTATCCAAAGTCCTCCATCGCGGGCCTCACCCTTCGTTCCAAATACAGGTGCATCCAAGAAGGAAATTCCGCGGTCTTCATAGATTTTTCGTTCAACAGCACTGGTTTCAGGGTCTATTGTCGAAAGGTCAATCACGATAGTTCCCTTCTCGACTTTGGAAGCGAGTGAAGGGCCCTTTAAGAAGATGGCCTCAACTGCTGCATCATCTGCAAGGCAGTACATAAGAAAATCAGCACCAGGAATTAATTCAGTTGGGTCTGAGACAGTTTTAGCACCAATCTTTTCAATTTCGCCGTACTTACTCGCTGATCGATTCCACACTGTTACATCGTGGCCAGCCTTAACGAGATTACTAACCA
Source organism: Actinobacteria bacterium IMCC25003 (assembly GCA_002284855.1). Lineage (GTDB taxonomy): Bacteria > Actinomycetota > Actinomycetes > Nanopelagicales > Nanopelagicaceae > Planktophila. The sequence continues at coordinate 275,517 of CP015603.1, forward strand.
TCCCTGATCCCATTATTCCAAGACCAATGAAACTTACTTTTGCCATGTATATCTCCTAACGAGATTTATTTGCAGCTTCGACGAGTTCAATAACTCGCTTTGGGTCTACAGGGTTAAAAGTCTTACCATCTACTTTCATACTGCTACCCGCAATCACACCGTCAGCGATTTTGAGAGTCTCGCCAATTGTCTTTGCATTTACTCCAGTATTTGCAAAGACAGGAATATTCTTTGCTGTCTCTTTTGCTGCAAGTAAATCCTCATTACTAAATGGAACTCCTGCAACCGGTCCAGATATCAGAATTGCATCAAAGCCGAAGTATTCAGCGGCCTTTGCGCGCTGTTGGACTGTGCGCCCTTCTAGCGCTGAAGCAAATTCTGGAACGATATTTGTGAAAAGCGCTATATGTTCAGCCTTCAACCGTGTTCTAGTTTGTGCCACAAGTGCAGGATCTGGAGCAAGCAGACCCATCTCGCTCGCAAATGCTCCACACATAACTTCGCGAACAAAAGATGCACCGGATGCGGATGCAGCTTCAATAGAAGCAATCGGATCCCACAAGAGATTGACTCCATATGGAAGTTTGAGCTGATCATGTACAGCTCCGATCATGAAGGTGGTCCACGCCCCAACTTCTGAATTTACGCGGGTGGTGTAAGGCAGGTCGCTTTCATTACAGAAGAGAAGGCCATCGACCCCGCCATCTTGGAGCGCTTTCACATCTGCTTTGACTGAGTTAATAAATTCAACCAAGTCGGGCTTGCTCTTAAACTGAGGTTGCCCAGGTGAAGCCGGGAGATGAACCATTCCGATAACTGGCTTCTGGGTCCTAAAAATTGACGATAGCTCGATAACCATGCACTGACTTCCTCCCGATAGGGACAAAATCTAACACAAAAAATGTAATGAAATGTTACCCGTTTGGGGTCAGAATAGTCGCCTCAGCGCCTACCTGGCGCTTCAAGGAATCAACTCCATCGCTGGATGTAACAAATTCATCTACTACCTCAAGGCCGGCCACTTGGTAATTGGCGGTAACCCCGCTCTTGGAAGGGTCAACAAGGACGATTACCTCCTCGCAACGTTCAATCATAGAACGGCTGACATCAGCCACAGATTCAACAAACTCTGTCAGGCCACCCTTTTTTGAGACTCCACCAACACCAATAATTGATCGTGTAGCGATGTAACGATGAATAGTTTCTTGTGCAATTACTCCAGTCTGGGCCAGGTGATCCCTTACTAATCCACCAGTGCTAATGACTTCAATCCCTCGAGAAGAAAGTAGGGAAGCGTGAGCGAGCGAAGGGGTAATTACAGTGAGATCGAAGTTGCTTGGCAGAAATTGCGCAAATACTGCCGTTGTTGAACCCGGTCCAACGAAGATAACTTCCCCTCTTTCAATCAGCGAGGCGGCATATTGACCAATCTGAGTTTTTGCAAGCGTTTGATCCGCCGCACGAGGGTGTAACAAAATATCTTGGGTATTAATTAGCTGCGCCGATGCACCACCACGAGTTGTCTTTAAATATCCGCTTTCTTCTAAAATTCGTAAATCACGACGGATAGTCATTGAAGAGACGCCAAGTTCATCTGCAAGGCTCGCAAAATCTACTGCGTTCTCGGAAGCAACTTTTTCCAGAATCTTTTGGTGGCGTTCAACAGAAAGTAAGCGTCGCATAATGATTAAGTCCAAGTGCTACAGAGCAGCTTTTGAACTTTCGCCTCCAAATAAAGCACTTCCTTGATAAACGGTTAATGGCTCTGAAAGAAGGTCCTCGAGTTTTCCAAGGAAAGATTTAACATGGCTGGTTTCAAGGTGCGAGGCAAAAGCTGCAGCATCCTTATAAACTTCAATATTCATAAAGGTTCCAGGTTGATCTATAAGTTCATGGACGAAGTATCCACGGACACCATTTTCTTTCCATGACGCAGTTGCGCCTGCATGTAACTCGGCATGGAGTTCAGATTCTTTTCCAGGTTTTGCTTTAAAAATCGCAGTGACAATCATTGCCAACCTTTCTTTTCCTCAACAGAAGGTGAAGTTTGAGAGAGTCTAGTACTCAAGCCTTCGAGGCAAAAGATGCCTATAAACCAAGGCAGAGCCAGAGTTCTGGAGACGCTAGACTTAGCCAGTACTTGGAGACGTCGCATAGCCCGGTCGAGTGCGCCTCACTGCTAACGAGGTAAGGGGTTAAACCCTTCAGGAGTTCAAATCTCCTCGTCTCCGCCAGATTTAATTGAACAAAGGATTCGTGTGCCTCAATACAAAGTAGCAATCGTCGGTGCAGGACCTGCCGGCTACTTTTCAGCCCTTGCGCTACAGAATCTTCAAACCGAAGAACTTCAATTCTCAATCGACATGATTGAACGCCTTCCAACTCCTTGGGGATTGGTCCGTAGCGGTGTTGCACCAGATCATCCAAAGATTAAGACTGTTGCCAAGGTATTTGAAAAGGTAGCGAACGAACCAAACTTCAGACTCTTTGCCAACGTCGAACTCGGCAGCGATTTAACTATCGAGCAGTTGAAGGAAAAGTACGACGCTGTAGTGATTGCCACCGGCTCTGCTCTCGGTAAGAAGCTTGGTATTCCTGGCGAAGATCTTCCAGGATCTATGTCTGCGGCAACTTTTGTGCCTTGGTATAACGCACATCCTGATTTCAAAGATGAATCAATTGATTTGAGTACCGAAACAGCAGTTGTTATTGGCGCTGGAAATGTTGCAATGGATGTGGCTCGCATGCTCGCTCTTGAACCAAGTGAGCTAGATCCAACTGATACAGCGGATCACGCCATCGATGCATTTAAAGAGAGCAATGTTCGTACTGTGGTACTTAGTGCACGTCGCGGTCCTGAGCATGCAGCATTTACATCACCCGAGCTGCGTGAACTCCCCAAGCTTGAGCACACCAATGTATTGATGGATAAGTCCGAGATCGAGGCCGCAATTTCACGCGTCGGGGATGCCCCCGAGAAGGATGTGAAGAGCAATCTCGATGCGATGCTTCTCATCTCCGAGAAAGAAGCGACTAACCACGAGCGCACAATGAAGTTTCAGTTCTTGGCCACCCCCAAAGAAATTAGGGGCAATGGCCGCGTTGAAGAAGTCGTCTTTCAGAAGACCGGTAGCGATGAGACCTTCAGCATTAAGTGCGGTTTAGTGATTACTGCGATTGGCTATGAAGCAGCCTCTCTTAAAGGAATTCCTTACGAAAAGGGCAAAGTTGTTAACACCGATGGCCGCGTAAATGAAAATGTCTATGTCGTTGGTTGGGCAAAGCGTGGACCATCAGGTGTAATCGGTACAAATAAATCTGATGCAGCAGATGTTATGAAGCTCTTGGTTGAAGATCTTGGGTCGCCAAAGAATTTGGGCGATGTCACCGATGTAATAACACATAACAAAGTTGTAACTCAGCTCCATTGGCAGGCCATTAATGAGGCTGAAGTTGCTGCAGGTGAGCCACTTGGTAAGCCGCGTCGTAAAATTGTTGATCGTCATACGCTGCTACAACAGGCGGGGATGTAGCCCGCACACGTTTTGTTTGCCTCCTGTACATCTTGGCGTCACATAAAATTTCCAATAAATGTGCATTCTGTGAATTTAATGTGGGTATGAAAAACATTAAAACCAAATTCGCTGGCATCGGCGTACTCGCCGTTGCTGCATCATTATTATTTTCATCTCTAGTGCCAGCTGCTCAGGCAGTCTCCTATTCACTTCCTAATGCGCCAACGGGTGTGACTTCTTACATTGGTTCTAAAGGCGTGGTGGTTCGCTGGACTCCAGGAGCTGACGTACTTCCACCAGTCACGGGATATGTTGTCTCGGCTGGTGCGGGATCCTGTCCCATATTTGTACCTGCCTCTAATCACTCAAATGTAACTATGCCAGTCGTTGCAGGGCAACCTGGCGGAACCCCAATTGTGCAAGCAGTAAATGCCTATGGATTCTCTGCACCAGGAGTATCAAATAAATCATTCACAGCGGTTCAGCTTGCGACTGTTGGCTATTCAACGAATAAGAATGTACAGATCCTGCAACTTAGCGACTTGCACGGCGCGATTGAAACAGGGTCATCATTCGGAACTGCACTTTTGATGAGCAACTGGGATGCAGACCGCAAGGCATCCGCAGCGACGGTCGCACTTTCATCTGGCGACAATATTGGAGCAGCGCCTCCAATTTCCACACAATTTGAAGAACTTCCAACAATTGGATCTCTAAATCTGATGAAGCTAGATGCATCTGCGTTCGGTAACCACGAGCATGACCGCAATTTGGCACATGTTCAGAAAGTTATAGGAGCCTCAGATTTCCAGTGGGTAGCAGCAAATTACGGTGATGAATCACTGGCTGCACTTAAGTCAGGAAACAAGGCTGCAAAGCCGTTCACGATCATTGACCGTGGTGGAGTGAAGATTGGTGTTGTTGGTGCAAATACACCAGAGACCATTGAACAGGTGTTTCCTGGAAACTTGGACTACACGGACGCTAACGGTGCTAAGAAGACAATTCAGATTGAAGCTGGCGTAGCTGGAATCAATAAGGCGATTGTGGGCGCTAAAGCAGCAGGCGCAGATATCGTCATTGTCCTATTGCACCAAGGATGGACAGAGAATGCAGATGGTGTTGCCAAGGGTCTCTATAACTTCCTTGCGAGCAACATCAAGGGTGCAACAGCCATCTACGGCGGTCACAGCCACCAAACCTTCTCAACTGTAATTCCAGGAGATAAGTTCAAGGCACCTGTTCTTTTGGGTGAGGTGCGAAATGCAGGTGTTGAGTACACCCGTTCACAAATTTGTATCCGAAATGGCAAAGTTGTTGGAACATCACTGCAGCATGTTTTGAAGGCTGCAGCTCCGACAATTACAACAGGCGTTGTCAGCACAGTGACAACACAGGACCCAGCCGGTGCTGCACTTGTGAAGAAGTACAAAGACCAGCTGACTACAAAACTTGATGTGAAGATTGGTCAAGTTTCAGAGGTATTCCCACGTGGTGGAACACCTGCAGTAGAACGCTCAGGTGAAAATCCAATGGGAGATTACATCGCTGATCTTTTGCGTACCAAGTACAAGACAGATTTCGCGCTAACAAACGGTGGCGGAATTCGAGATACATTCCCAGCAAAGAATTATAGTCCCGCCGATTCCACGTTAGTGCGCACTGGAACAGGGGCACTCGATGTAACGCTCGGTGATGCATTTACTGTTTATCCATTTGGTAACCAAGTAGCGACAACAGTTGTTACAGGTGAAAATCTATGGAAGGCACTTGAAAATGGTGTAGGTGGTAACTATCCAGCTGATGGACGCTTCCCGCAGGTATCAGGACTTAAGTTCTCCTTTGATTCTTCAAAACCAGTTGGTAGCAGAATCATTGATGTCACTAAAACTGATGGCACACCGATTGCAAAAGACAGCAAGGAGTACACACTTACAACCCTCGACTACATCATTTATGGTGGCGATGGTTATGTAAATGTGTTCTCACCTTCAAAGGCCAAGGTTTATGGAGCGCTCCTTGATGTATTTGTCGATGCTCTCAAGGCTGACATGGCTGCAGGAAAGGTCACCAAGCTTCCAGTCCTTGATGGGCGTGTGAAAAAGGTCGGCTAAACCTCTCGTGGGTTGAGAGAAGGCGTCTGCTACGGCAGGCGCCTTCTTTCTCTCTTTTCGGTAGGCTTCATTACGTGCGATTTATCAACCAGCCGGTCTATGACCTTACTTATGACGACGTATTTATGGTTCCCAGCAATTCGGAACTCACTAGCCGTATGGAAGTTGATCTCACTTCCAACGATGGCAGCGGAACAACAATCCCCTTGGTAGTTGCAAATATGACCGCAATTGCCGGTCGTCGTATGGCCGAGACCATGGCTCGTCGCGGTGGAATGGTTGTTATTCCTCAAGATATTCCGATCCCAGTGGTCGCTGATGTCATTGCATCAGTTAAGTCACGCCACACATTCTTTGAAACACCTATCACTTTGACTCTGAAAGAGACTGTTGCTGATGCAGCATCTCTTATCCATAAACGTGCACATGGCGCAATCGTCATTGTCGATGGCAAGAAGCCAGTGGGCATCGTTACTGAAGAAGATTTAGCTGGCGTTGATCGCTTTACTCAGCTCAGCCAAGTGATGACACAAGAGCTCACCACAATGCCTGACACCCTTGATCCACGCCAGGCATTTGAATTCTTGAACGAACGCCTTCGCACAGTGGCCCCAGTGGTTTCTGCAAATGGCGAACTCGTTGGAATTATCACCAAGGTAGGCGCCCTTCGTGCGACTTTATATACACCTGCTGTAGATAAGCAGAACAAGCTTCGCATCGCAGCAGCAGTTGGAATCAATGGCGATGTCGCCGATAAGGCGGCAAAGTTAGTTGCTGCCGGGGCTGATGTGCTTGTTGTCGATACTGCCCACGGACATCAGAAGAAGATGATTGAAGCTCTACAGCTTATTAAGAAGCTTAACCTCAATGTTCCCATCGTTGCTGGAAACGTAGTGACTGCAGATGGCGTTCGCGATCTTGTCGCAGCAGGAGCCACCATTATTAAGGTGGGTGTTGGTCCCGGAGCAATGTGTACAACACGTATGCAGACCGGCGTTGGGCGACCACAATTTTCTGCAGTACTTGAGTGCGCAGCTGAAGCTAAGAAGTTAGGTGCACATGTTTGGGCAGATGGCGGAGTTCGCCATCCTCGCGATGTTGCGCTGGCACTTGCTGCAGGTGCATCACAGGTAATGATCGGTTCTTGGTTTGCTGGAACCTATGAATCACCTGGCGACTTGATGCGCGATAGCTCAGGACGTGCATATAAAGAATCTTTCGGTATGGCATCAAAGCGCGCAGTAAATGCACGTACTTCACAAGAAGATGCATTTGATCGTGCACGTAAGTCACTCTTTGAAGAGGGCATCTCTTCATCAAAGATGTTCCTTGATCCAAACCGTCCTGGTGTTGAAGATTTGATTGATGAAATCATTTCTGGATTACGTTCTTCATGCACATATGCAGGTGCACATAACCTTGCAGAATTTGCAGAGCGTGCTGTTGTTGGAATTCAATCTGCATCTGGATATGCAGAAGGTCGCCCACTCAGCCAAAGCTGGCGTGGATAAGCACTGAATTACGCTTATTTAGGTCAGTTTTTCAGGGAAGTAAAAAGCAGGTAGTATTCGCATTCGCAATACACAATTCAATAAGCGTGCGTAGCTCAACGGATAGAGCATCTGACTACGGATCAGAAGGTTAGGGGTTCGAATCCCTTCGCGCGCACAAGTTAAGCTCTCGGTGCCTTTCACACCGGGGGCTTTTCTTTTTGGCAAAATGAGCCTGCGAAGGTAGAGATTGATGGCGAATCCACTCTATTTGGCGTGAATTCGCCTAGCGGACCACGGCTTTCTCGGGCAGAATTTTGTGATGAGAAGTGGACGCATCGCCATCCTTGCTATGGCCTTATCTCTCGTGCTCACGGGATGCGGTGAAAGTTCCAAAATTTACGCGGCCTCAAAATCAGATGGTGTCTTCTTCGCTGTTCCAAAGAACTGGACTGGATTGAGCACTGCAACGCTCAATAAATATGAAAAAAGTGGTGAAGATAAGCAGAGTGAATCACGCCAAGCACTAGTTAAATGGCAGGTAGCGTATTCATCTGATCCAAAATTGAAGGTTTCCCAGGTATTTACTTTAAAACCACCATCATTCCCACTCATTTTTGTACGAGTCCGCGATCTGACCAGCCCTGAAATTAATGATTTCTCGTATAACTCACTTCGTGATGTCATCACCCCAATTACCAAATTAAACGAAGGGTTAGATCTAGGAATTCCTGACTTTAAAGTTCTTGAAGATGGCGAAGTAGTTGAGAAGGGAGCGCGTGGTGTTCAGACAATCTATAGCTTCTCTCTTGATGGAGTTGAACAGACCTTAAATCAAGTTGTTCTGTTGTCGAACGATCGGACCACGCTCTACATCTTTATGGCTCGTTGTGCCACTACCTGTTACAACAAAAATCGAAAAGATATCGAAGAGATTGTTAAGTCATACACAGTACTGGGAGCGAAATGAGTCAATTAGATAACCGAAACAGTAGGCCTCGTGACACTGATCGCAGAACTCGTATCCATCTCTCGTTCTACGACCGCGTTAAATTCTTACTGCTATTTGGCGCCACCTTCCTTATTCTGGCCTGGTCTAGCATGGCCGAGAACCCAATCTTGAGTGTTCAAGATGCGCTCAATGAGACTGCACGTACCAAATCATGGTTAATTGTTCTTGCTGGTATCGAAGTAATCCGCCAGATCCATTTCATCTTTGCAGAGCTTCTTGCGCCCTATCACGGTATCTGGAAGCGATATTTCGACTTTGTAGATCGCCAAATTCATAGACTCAGCGACTGGACTCGTTTTCGCATTTCTCGTCTGATCAAGTGGGTACTTGTAGTTCTACTTCTCGCAGTCATTCTTGGAGCGGTATATAAAGAGCCACCTATCAAGGCGTTATTTCTAGCTCCGAAAGCATTTGTTTCAGCGCTACCGCTTCTTGGTCAACTTCTCTTCGCGGTCTTCTTTGTCATTATTCAATTTGCTGCAATCTTCTGGTTCTTAAGTCGCGGTGGGGTTGATACCTACTTCCCTGATGACATCAAGACGCGCTTCACCGATGTCTGGGGACAAGATCACGTACTCAACCGTATTCGCGAAAACTTACTCTTCCTCGAATCTCCTGAAGAAATCGAGAAGCACGGTGGCTATGTACCCGGAGGAATTCTGCTTTGGGGTCCTCCTGGAACAGGTAAGACACTGATGGCTGAATCCATGGCAGGAGAAACAGGTAAGCCATTCGTATTCGTAGATCCTGGTGCATTTACCAATATGTTCTTCGGCGTTGGAGTACTTAAAGTAAAGAGTCTCTTCCGCAAACTCCGTAAGTTAGCTCTGCGATATGGCGGAGTTGTCGTCTTCTTCGATGAAGCAGACTCACTTGGAAATCGCGGAATCATTTCTCAAGGTGGGCCACAACGCACTTCAACTATGGAGAAGTCAAAGATATTTGAGAGCCACTGTCACGGTGGTGCATATCTTTCTGAACCTGCTGTATCTGCTCTCGTTCGCGAAAAATTTGTTATGGGTGGAGCTGCTGGTGGTGGCGGTGGCGGAGGAATGGGAACTCTTCAAGCCCTACTTACTGAACTTTCCGGACTTAAGAAGCCACGTGGATTCTTCAATCGTATTGTGCGACGCACACTTGGTATGCGCCCCAAGAATCCACCTAAGTACCGAATTCTGGTTGTAATGGCGACAAATATGCCAGAAGCGCTTGATGAGGCTCTGCTACGTCCAGGTCGCATCGATCGTATGTATCGCGTGGGGTATCCAAGCAAGGCTGGACGAATTCGTACTTATGAAGGGTACTTATCGAAAGTCTCTCACTCTCTTACCGCAGAAGAAATTGACAAGATTGCAACCATTACTCCTTATGCAACTGGTGCAACTATTAAAGACACCATCAACGAAGCTCTGATTATGGCGATTCGCAATGGACGCACATCGATTGAGTGGTCAGACATTGTGAAGGCAAAGCAACAGAAAGAACTTGGGCCATCTGAAGATGTTGAATACATCGAACGTGAGCGCCATGCAGTTGCGGTTCATGAAGCCTGCCATGCAGTAATGGCACATCGCACACGCCAACATATGGCAATTGATTTGGCAACGATTGAAAAAGGTTCTGATTACCTCGGAATGGTGGCAAGCATTCCGCCAGATGATCAATTCACTCGTTGGAAGAGCGAATATCAATCAGATATTTTGGTCTCCCTCGCATCCCTTGCCGGCGAGCGAATGTTCTTCGAAGGCGATAACTCTTCAGGAGTTTCAGGCGACCTTGAAAGTGCCACAACAATTGCATCGTTGATGGAAGGACATTGGGGAATGGGATCAACCATTTCTTCACATGCCAGCAACCGTCGCTTTGAGATGGGCTCACCGGGTGGTGGAAAAGGAAAAGACGATAGCGAGAAGCAGATGAGAATGGCTCTAAGTGATCGCATTGAAGAGAATTTGAGTTCTCTTTTAATTCAGGCTGAAGAGATTTTGCGTGAAAATCGTAATCAGGTATTGGCCCTTGCACATGCGCTCGAGACACATAAGACAATGTCTGGTGAAGATGTTGCTGCAGTCATCGAGGGCGTACAAGGCTCGATAGTTGATGGGCGTCCATATCTTGATGCCAATTTCTTAGCTGAAATTGAGAAGTATCACAGCGCATCGGTAGTTGCACACCGCGAACATAGAGTCCCCGACGTGCATTTACCAGTGATTAAATAAGCGGGTATCGTTATCCAGTGAGCAAAATCTTCCTCTTTGTGGCAATCGACGTGCGCCCAGGTAAGTTCGATGAATTTGTCTCTGCTCTTGCTAAGCACATCTCTGTCATCCGCACCGAAGCTGGTTGCGAATTTATCGATATCTATCGAGATACCCAGAAAGAGAATGTTGTAAATGTCTGGGAAATCTGGAGCGACCGCCCATCGTGGGATGCCCATATGGTCAATGAGAACAGCAAGGCTTGGCAGTCTGTGGCTAAAGATCTTGTATTCGGAGAAACCATTACAGTGATGGATTCACTCTCATGAGCCAATTCACGCTCTCCATCGATTGCGGTGGACTATTTATCAAAAGCTGTGTTCTCGATGAATCCGGAACCATGCACGCAGCACCTACTCGCGTTCAAACCCCATATCCACTTACAACCAATAAGTTTCTCGATACTGTCGCTGAAATTGCCGCTTCCCTTCCCAAGGCGGCGCGCGTAACCGTTGGGTTACCAGGCATGATTCGTAACGGCGTAGTTGTTGCGACTCCTCATTACATCAATGATGCCGGCCCACATACTCGCATGAATCCAGAGTTGAAAGAGCAGTGGTGGGGATTTGATGCCGAAGCTGCAGTCGCTGAAAAACTTGGAATTCCCGCAAAAGTTCTTAACGATGCCGAAGTACATGGTGCAGGCGTTGTTACTGGTTCTGGTCTTGAGATTGTCATTACCTTAGGTACGGGACTTGGTTTTGCAGTATTTCATGGGGGCAAGCTCTCGCCACACTTTGAACTCTCACATGCAACAGTTCGCCGTAACACCACATACGACACTTGGATTGGCGATCGCGAACGTCACCGTATGGGAAATACATTCTGGTCTCGTCGCGTGCGCTTGATGGTCTCTGAACTTCGCCCAGTGTTCTTATGGGATCGCCTCTATATCGGTGGCGGAAATTCACACAGCATTCAGCAACGCGACTTAAATCTCATGGGCGATGATGTCGTTATCGTCCCGAACTCTGCTGGAGTTGCTGGCGGAGTTCGTGCGTGGCAGCTTTAATCTGTTACGTAAATAACGTCGTCTAACTCTCGAACAGGAATCCGTTCTAGAGGATAAGAAGCTGGGCCACGCAAGACATCACCATTAGCCGGGTCAAAGAGTGCGTTGTGACATGGACAGAGAAGCCCCTCTTTTTTGATCTCAACGTTGCAGCCCTTATGGGGGCAGATATCACTCAAAGCGATAAGACCCATAGCGCTTCGGATGATTACATAACCTGAAAGATTTCCGTATCGATTCTTTGCGGTGAATATTTTCGATCCGTTAGGTGGAACTTCAGAAGATTTGCCGAGGAGAATCTCGACCTTACTAATCGTCTTCTCAGGAGTTGACGCACTTTGTGGTGACTGAGTTGGTGATGGGGAAGGCGTCGATGATTCTCGAGCACTGGGGAGTGGCTTGCCTGAATCCCAAGCCAAAGTTCTCTTTCCCCTCACCTTCACGGCTACGCAAGTAAAGATGCGCTCCCTAAAGACTATTTTTTGACCGAGATAGCGACACGGAACTAAGGGCTTCTCAGCTGCGAGTGCAGGAAATGCCGAGAGAAAGAGCGATGAGAGGACTCCAAGCCCAATAGTTCTGCGCGAAAACTTTTCCACATATAGAAATTACTACGTGGAGATGAACAGAAGGTAAAAATCAGCCTTCATATCAACGCTTTCTCTTTATCTGTACTTCTTCAGAACTTCTCAATCGGTTCATGATCTGTTTACTGGACTCGCTGCACACTTCTGTCCATGGGGCCAAACCCATCCTTACCCAAGGAAACCTTACATGGAATGGAAAAATATGAAACTTCGCTACAAGGTAGCTGCAGTTTTCTCGGTAGCAACGCTAGTTACTGGAACAGCTGTCGCAAATTCAGTGCTTAATAAGCCTGAATACATTCTTCCTGCAAATGATGCAGCAACAATTACTCCTCTTGCATATGCAGGCGACGTAATCAATGGTGTAACCGTGCGCGGTATCCCAGATGGAATGGGAGCAATGCGCAATGAAGATGGCACAATCACACTTCTTTCAAGCCACGAAGTACCTTCATATGGTGCGGTTGGAGCATTTGCAAAGGCTGCTGATAAAGGAAAGCTCACTCTAGGAACTTCAATCACAAAGTTCACACTCAACAAGGCGGGCACACGAATCATCAGTGCTTCTAATTTCATTAAGTCTTGGAGCTTCTACAACTACAACACAAAGACTTACCAGGACTCACCTGTAGGTGCTGCGCCAGCTGGAACAACTGCTGGCATGGATAACTTCATTAGCCGTTTCTGCTCAGCAACACTTGTACAAGCTGGAGCGCTCTCATTCAAGGATGGCGGAACAACTTACGGATATGACGGAGCTGTCTACCTCGCAGGTGAAGAAGATGGCGATAGCGGATATGCACGTGGATTCGCCTTCGACATGGATGGAAATGCCATCAACCTTCCACGCATGGGTCTTGCATCATGGGAGAACTTGATGCCAAACCTCAAGCCAGGAAAGAACACAGTAGTCATGGGCAATGAAGATGGATCAGCAACTGACTCACAACTCTTCATGTATGTAGGAACAAAGACAACATCAGGAACATATGCAGATAAGGCAGGCCTCACAAATGGAGACCTACACGTCCTGAACGTTCCAAATATTGCAAATGACAACGCATTCCGCGCTGCATATGGCAAGAACAAGCCAGTCGATGTGACATTCGCAAAGACAATTTGGGAAGGCGATATTAAAACTCAGCAGGCAGATCACGCTGCAAAGGGAACAGAGTTCTCACGCATTGAAGATGGTAACTGGGATCCGTCAAACCCAAACGTCTTCTACTTTGTCACAACTGAATCCAATAAGGATGCAGGAGCTACCAAGGAGAATCCATCAGAGCCAGGTGTTTCACGCGATGGTGGCGGATTCTGGAGACTGACATTTGTTGATGGCCAGAAGCCTGAACTTGGCGCAAAGCTAGAACTTCTTCTCGATGGTTCAGAAGCTCCATACCTCAGCAAGCCAGATAACATGACTATCACTTCTGAAGGAATCGTCTTGCTTCAAGAAGATCCAGGTAACAATGCACACGTTTCACGCATCGTTGCCTTCCGTCCAAAGGATGGCAAGTTGGCTGTGGTTGCTCAATTCAACCAAGATTACTTCGCAAAGACAGGTTCTAAGTTGATGACTGTCGACGAGGAATCATCAGGAATCATCGATGTCACATCGCTGATCAGCAAGCCTGGTGATACTTCAAAGCACTTCTACTTCAACGCGCAGGTTCACACGACTGGTGGTTACACCGCTCGTCCAGACCTCACCACAAAGACACTAGGTGGCATCTTGAAGTTCAATCAGAAGACTCTCGAAGGTGGCGCGTATTACCACCTCGAAATCTCTGATTGGAAGACTGTATTCGGTTCTTAATTCCGGGACACACAACCAAATAACAGAAGGACCCCGCACCACTACGAGGGTTGGTGCGGGGTCCTTCTCTTTTAACAGTATTTAGGCGCGAATTGCTTTAGCGAACTCACGGAAATCTTCAACGAGTAAATCAATCTCATCTTGGCCATGTGCCAAAGAGATCAACCACTGCTCATCAAGTCCTGGTGGAGTGATGATTCCGCGGTTGAGCGCAAAGAGCCAGTGAGCTTCAGCGACACCGAAGTCAGTTGCCTTGTAATCGCGGTAGTTGCGCACTGGTGTTGTTGACCAGGTAACGCAACCCTTGATTCCGAAACCGACTGTATGTGCAGGAAGTTGGTACTCATCAATGATTTCACCAATGCGAGTAAGTGCCTGCAAGTTAAAGTCCTCAGCGACTGCGAGTGCTTCATCGGAACAGATGCGATCGATTGCGCGAACGCCTGCCATTGCAAGTGGATTACCGTTAAAAGTACCGAAGTGAGCCATCTTTCCGTTGGTAACGAAGTCCATGTACTTCTTCTTGCCGCCGAAGGCAGCAAGTGGAAGTCCGCCACCGATTGATTTAGCAAGAGTAATAAGGTCTGGCTTAACACCGAGACGAGCAGATGCACCATGTGCGCCCGCAGTAAGACCTGTCTTAACTTCATCAAAGATAAGAATGACATTGTATTGATCGCAGAGTTCGCGAACGCGTTCGAGGTAACCAGCATCAGGAAGAACGATTGCGAGGTTTTCTAGAACCGGTTCAACGATGAAGCATGCAATCTTCTTTGCATTCTTCTTAAACATCTTTTCGAGCGCAGGAATATTGTTGTAAGGAACAACGTAGATATCTCCTGGAACCAAGTTTGGTTCGACATATGGAGTTGGCTTCTCAGCTTTGCCTGCCTTATCGAGAGGTGGCTTGGCAGAGACAACAAATGGATCGTAGCTACCGTGGTAGCCGCCCTCGATCTTAAGGATGCCCATCTTCTCGGTCGCCGAACGAGCAACGCGCACCGCGTACATCGTTGATTCAGTTCCGGAGTTGGTGAAGCGAACCTGATCGATTCCGAAGCGCTTACAGATTCGCTCTGCAGCATCGGTAGAAGTTGGTGATGGAGTTACAAAGAGCATTCCCTGATTAAGAGATGTCTGAACTTCTTCTACGACAACCGGGTTGAGGTGGCCGGCGAGCATTGCTCCGAAGCCCATAGAGAGGTCAAGGAGCTGACGACCATCGACATCGGTCATATACGCGCCCTTGGCGGAGACGATTGATATCGGATATGGATCCCAGTGCTGGAAGCTCGATGTAACGCCTAGTGGAAGCGAATCAAATGCGCGCTTGCTCTCTAGTGCAGAACCTTGAGTATTTTTGGTGAAGAGGTCCCACTCGGCAGCCAGAACTGCGGCGACTTTTTCGGGGGATATTGGTGTTGATGTTGTTGGTACATAACGATGTGTTGCTGTGTGCTGCGATCTAATCGCTGATTGTGTAGTCATTGTAAAGCTGTACGGCAAATGTTTCTGATTTAGAAACTGTTTGAGAAGTACTCTCCTTTGTGGTTGCGAATTAACGCATGGCAAGTATCTCTGAAGGCAAAAAAGTTTGCAAGTAATAGCTTTTTCCCGCGTGGTTTACGCATGAATAATTGATAGCCTTTGAGCCTTATGGAAAAACCAACGATTATTCTTGCAACCAGTAATGGTGTGGGAATGGGACACCTTGCGCGCGCAAGTGCAATTGCGTTGGCTCTTAAAGAATATGCAAACCCCATCATTGTTTCGATGGCTGGTGGTATTGCAGAGATTCCAGAATTTATGGGCATACGTTGCGAATATATTCCCGGTCGCGATCGCATGTGGATGTCGCGCGAAAAGTGGGATGAATATTTACGCGACCGTTTACTTGCACTCGTTGATGAAACAGGCGCTCGCGTTATGTCATTCGATGGAGTTGTTCCTTACCCAGGTGTTATTGCAGCAAAAGTTTCACATCCAAAGTTGGCACTAGTTTGGGTACGACGTGGTTTGTGGCAGAAGAAGCCACAACGTTTTGTCTTAGGTCTGCAATCGCAGATGATGGATTACATCGTCGAACCCGGTGATTTCGCTCGCGCCTATGATTTCGGCCCAACTGCAGAACGCAAAGATGCTCGCCTCACAGCATCCGTCTCGCTCTTCCAGAAAGATACTGCGCTCTCTCGCGATGAAGCGCGCCAAGTTCTGGGCCTCGATCTCAATCGCCCAGCAGTTCTGGTTCAGCTCGGAACTGGCGATAGCGATGTCAACGAGAAGATGACCGCAGCGCTTTCGGGGCTTCTTGGTTGGAAAGATTTGCAGGTCATCCTTACCAAGCAACCACTTGATAAGGATGGAAAGTCTCTGGCACCCGAAGGCCTCGATATTCGCGTTGTGCGCTACTTCCCACTTGCTCGAGTGCTCCATGCATTCGATGCGGGCGTCTGTGCAACTGGCTATAACGGAGTGCACGAACTCCTTCCTGCGCAGGTCCCAACTGTCTTCGTCTCCAATATTCGCGGGACTGACGATCAAGAGGCGCGTGCACAGTGGTGTCATGACATGGGATTTGCTCTTCGCGCAAACCAAGCAGATTTAGGTGACATCACCGCGACGGTAAAGAAGTTGCAAGATGCTGATGTCCGCGCTCGTTTAAGTAAGAAATGCGGCGAACTTCCCGATCCAACAGGTGGCGCAGAAATTGCAAAGATTCTCTATGAATTAGCAGTGCGCGAAGAACCTATTCGTCCATCATGGTTGCGCTACAACCAACTTCGAATTCAAGAACATATTAATCGCGGGTTACGCCATGTGGCCTATATGGGTCTACGTCGCCTCGTTCTTGTCTATCGCTTTATCAATCCACATATCGTTGTTCAAGTAACGCGAGAAGAACCACCTGTGTGGGGATCCCAGAACACAGCGAAAGAGTTGCATCCGCTTATTAAGGGAGAACAAAGATTTGAACACTTGATTACAGGCGCATCAGATGCATATATCGCTCGCCGTAAAGAGATTGCTGAAGCTGCATATGGTGAAAAGGTTGAGATTATCAATACGAAGAAGGCTTAATCTTCGAGTAGGTGCTCTAACTTTCGCTTCAAAATGACAACAACCACGGCAACGACTGCCAAGAAGAAGATTGCCCAATAACGCAGGTACTTTTCAAGTGTGGCAAGTGAGCTAGCGAATTCATAGCCAAGAAGAACAACGATGGTTGAGAAGACAATCCCGCCGGCAGCATTCCACTTAATAAATTGGCGATAGGGAACCTTATTCATTCCGGCAAGGGCTGGAACAAGTGCGCGCAGTAGAGCTTGTGCGCGACCGAAGAAGATTGCGCCACCGTGATAGCGGTCGAAGATCGCTTGTGCCAATTTCCAACGCTTCTCGCCAACAAAGCGACCGAAGGCATTCTCTTTGATACGCGGCCCTAAATGCTTTCCAATCTCATAGCCCACCGAGTCACCAGTGATTGCACAGACAATGGCAGCAACTAAGAAGACCCATACATTCCACACACCTGCGTGCGCGAGAACTCCACCGATTAATAGAGCTGTTTCACCAGGCAAGATAAATCCAACAAAGAGCGCCGCCTCTGCAAATGCAAAGAAGATAAGCAGCAGGAAGAGAGGTATCTGCAAATTATGCGCAACAAGTGAATCAGCAGTGTGATGTATCCACTCTGATATCGACATGCGAGAACTCTACTTGAGCACTATGGTCATGACATGAAAGCAGAGACCTCAGTTCCCGTCCATGAAATCATCGCAACTCGTCGTAGCCCACGCTCTTTTAATGAGGCGGCTGCAATCAATAACGAAGATTTAACAGCCATCCTTGAAGCAGCTCGTTGGGCAGCATCAGCTTTTAATGGTCAGCCATGGCGCTTCTTCGTGGGCAAGCGTGGCGATGAGGTCTTTACTCAGATCCTGTCCTCACTTGTAGATTTCAATAAGAGTTGGGCGAAGAACGCATCCGCACTGATTCTCGTGGCAGGAAAAACAACCAAGGGTGATGGCTCAATCAATGCTGATTATCAGTATGACTGCGGCCTTGCGGTTGCTCAACTAGTTATCGAAACTCATCACCGCGGCTTGATTGCACATCAGATGACTGGATTTGATAAGGCAGCAGCTCAGGAAGCTCTTTCAATCAATTCTGAACTGCTCCCTGTAGTTGTCATTGCAGTTGGCACACAGGATGCTCCTGAAAAACTTGCTGGCCCACTTCTCGAGCGCGAAATGGCAAAGCGCGAACGTCTTCCACTTTCTGAGCTAGTAATTAAGGGCTTACCGAACTAGAAACGAGAACGGATCTCCCAGAGATCTTTAAAGACTGGGTTGAAGAGAGTGCTCGCTAAGTACTCGACTCCGCTTGAGCCGCCAGTGCCCATCTTCTGGCCAATCGTGCGCTCAACCATCTTCACATGGCGGTAGCGCCACTCTTGAATTCCTTCATCGATATCGACAAGGCGCTCAGAGACCATCGCACTCTCTGGATCTGTTTGGTGAACTTTAAGTAGAACATCTTGCACTGCAGCGCTCGATTGGTAAGCAATTGATTTATCGCGCTCAACAACGTCTGCAGGAAGTGAGTAACCGCGCTTGGTCAGGTAATCCAAGAAAGAATCCCAAATTGAATTGCGGGAAGTAATCTCTGCAATCTCTGCCTGCATATCGGGAGGTAAGTGGCCAGCCATACGGCTATCGCGGCGACCGAGGATGGCTTCTACCTTTCTAAATTGTGAAGATTGGAAACCACTTGATGAGGCTAAATATCCTCGGAAAGCGCTGAATTGCAGCGGCGTCATCGTCTCAAGAATATCTACTTGTGCAACGCAGACCTTCATGATGGTGCGGATGCGACCCAATATTGAAAGTGCGTAATGTGTATCGCCAGATTCGAGAGCGCGTTGCGCCTGCTGGAATTCATGGATGAGTTGCTTAAACCAGAGTTCATACGTCTGGTGGATGATGATGAAGAGCATTTCATCATGTTCAGGGCCATCGGAGAGAGGTTTCTGTAACTTCAATAATTCTTCGACAGCTAGATATGAGCTGTAAGAAAGTGCTGAATCATAGTTTTCGCTCATGTAACTCGTGAATCCGATCCTTCGACCTTTTCAAATTGGCGAGTTTCAGTGAGATCGCGAATTCGTTGGAAACCATCCCAGACTTCAACATAAGACGTTGGAAGCGGCGAGATTGCTAAACGGATTGAATTTGGTGTCCGGTAATCTGGAATCACGTTGGCAAATTTACGGAGCGCTACGCAGATTTTTGCTGCATCGGGATGTTCGATTGAAATATGTCCACCACGTTCCTTCGGATTGCGTGAAGTGAGGAGCGTATAGCCAAGTGGAGCAAGCCACTCGTCATAAAGATCAATCATCATCTGAGTTCCGATGGCAGCCTTTGAGGCGATGACATCGATACCTGCTTCAGCAATCATCTCGAAGGCAATTTGTACGCCTCGGATTCCGATGATGGATGGGCTGGCAATCTGGAATCCGCGAATTCCTTCAGCCTTTTCGAAGTGTGGCCCCATTCCAAATTGATCTTCATTTCCAAACCAACCTTGGATGGGAACTTGAAGTTCTTTCTGAACGCGCTTATTAACATAGAGCCAGGCAGGCGAACCAGGGCCAGCATTTCCATATTTATATGTACAGCCAACTGCAAGGTCGACTCCGCATTCATCGAAGTTCATATCGATCGCACCCGTTGCATGGCTGGCATCCCAAAGAACGTATGCCCCATATGAACGTGCTAGATCTGTAACCGATTGAATATCCGTGCGAGCACCTGAGCGATATTGAATGACTTCGAAGGTTACGAGAGCAACATCTTCAGACATGTACTTCTCAAGAAGTTCTGCAGTAATCATTTCATTTTCAGCGATTGCAGGATCTTCGTTATCGATAATGACGAGGTTGAGTCCGAGCTGTTTCGCGATTCCATCAAGAATGTAGCGATCGGTAGGAAAGTTCGCTGCATCAGTGATGATGGTCTTGCGACCAGGGCGCGCGTTGATTGCCGCAAGACATAACTGGTAGAAATTAACCGATGTTGTATCGCAGACAAGAACTTGGCCCGCTGCTGCACCTAGAGCCGCGCGACCTAAGAGATCGCCAGCAACCTGAGCTTCATCAATCCAGTGGCTCCATCCGGTGACGACTTCATTACCCCATTCGTGCGAGACGAAGTCGCTGACCGCCTTAACGGTTGCATGGGGGAGTCGACCGAGTGAATTTCCATCGAGGTAGCAGAGATTGGGGTCGGTAATTACGAATTTGCTGCGATACGGAGCAAGAGGATCGTTCTTATCGAGCTCTAAGGCGTATGCGCGGTCAGTCACCTTCATAGTTCAAAGGTACGCTCTCCTACCGTGGCGCGCAATGTAGTGAATATCGAAGAGGTCTCTAAAGCCTTTGATATTCGCCCACTTCTTGAGCAGGTATCGCTCGGAGTATCTGAAGGCGATCGCATTGGAATCGTTGGTCGTAATGGAGCCGGTAAATCCACGCTCATGAAAATCATTGCAGGCGTTGAAGAAGCTGATGCAGGTCGAGTTACTAAGTCGAACTCATCGAAAATTGGAATTCTTTCGCAGATAGATAGCGCTGCCCCTCAATCAACAGTGGGAGATATGGTTCTCGGCAATCGCGAAAAACACGATTGGGCGAGCGACCCACGCATCCGTGAAATCTTTACTGGGCTCTTTGGTAGTTTCGATGATCATATCTTTGAACGCACCTTTGCTTCACTCTCTGGTGGAGAGAAGCGACGTGTGGGATTAGCAAAGCTTCTAATTGATGATCTCGATCTCATTCTTCTTGACGAACCCACCAACCACCTCGATGTGGAAGGTGTCGCATGGTTAGCAGCCCACCTTAAGAACCGTAGAGATCTAGCAGTTCTCGTTGTTACTCACGATCGCTGGTTCCTTGATGAAGTTACCGATCGCACATGGGAAGTTGTTCTTGGAAAAGTTGAAGAGTACGACGGCGGTTATTCAGCATTTGTATTGGCAAAGGCAGAACGTGCACGCCAAGCAAATGCGATGGATGCTCGCCGCAATAACTTGATTCGTAAAGAACTCGCTTGGTTGCGCCGTGGCGCACCTGCGCGAACTACTAAACCAAAATTCCGCGTCGATGCAGCAAATGAATTAATTTCGGCAGAACCTGCCCCACGTGATTCAACTGAGTTATTGAAGTTTGCACTGAACCGCTTAGGTAATACCGTCTTTGAACTCCATCACGCGCTTATTAAAGCCGGTGACAAGGAGCTGATTGATAACCTGACCTGGAATATCGGCCCGGGCGATCGCATCGGGATTGTCGGCGTAAATGGAGCCGGCAAGACAACGCTGATGCGTACTTTGGCAGGCCAACTGCAACCTGCTGCAGGCAAGTTAGTCACAGGTATTACCGTCAAGATTGCCTTCCTTACGCAGCACCTCGATGAGCTCGATCCAACATGGCGCTTACTTGAGGCAGTTGAGAAAGTTGCAACGCATGTTGAAATTGGAAAAGGTAAGACACTTTCAGCCTCTCAATTATGCGAGCGACTTGGTTTCGACCGCGATGCCCAGTGGACACCTGTCGGAAACCTTTCTGGTGGAGAACGTCGCCGTCTGCAACTGACTCGCCTTCTCATGGATTCACCGAACGTTCTACTTCTTGATGAACCGACAAATGATTTTGATATTGAAACGCTTACCGAACTCGAAGATCTTCTCGATAGCTATGGTGGAACTTTGATTGTTATCTCCCACGATAGATATTTCCTCGAACGTGTATGCGATCGATTCTGGGGCTTGCTCGGTGATAAGCAGCTCCGTGATCTACCTCGTGGAGTCGATCAATACCTCGAACAACGCGTGGCAGCGATTGCGGCATCCGCTTCCTCAGGAAGTAAGACATCATCAACATCGAGCGCCGCAGAGCAGCGTCAATTGAAGAAAGATTTGACTCGCGTTGAACGTCAAGTAGCTAAGGGCAAGGAACGCCTTGCGGAACTGCTCAAGGAGCAAGAAGCCGAGAGCTTCAATCCAGAGCGGCTCATTGCAATTGCTGCTGAGGTTGAAAAGGTGCAGAGCGAATTACAAAGTCGAGAAGAAGAGTGGCTAGAGATAACTCTGGCGCTGGAAAGTTAATAGGATTTGCAGATGTCTAAGAAGAACCAGCGCCTCGATGTATTAGCGGCAATCTCCGGCGTCATGATTGCCCTTCAAGCGCGAGCTAATGGCGAACTTTCCCATCTGATCGGTAATGGAGTGGAAGCAGCGCTTGTCTCATTTGGTTCAGGCCTCATCATCATCGCAGTTATTGCACTCTTTAGCCCTTCCATTAAAGAAGGAGCGCGTAACCTCAAAGGTGCAGTTAGTCGAGGCGAGCTACCTCGCTGGACCTTATTTGCGGGCGCCTTAGGCGGCAGTTTTGTAGCGGTACAAACTCATATCGTGCCGCTTATAGGTGTGGCTATTTACTCTGTTGCTTCGATTGCTGGTCAGACAGCTGCCTCGCTCGTTGTCGATCGCATCGGCCTTACCGGTGGAGGAAAGAAGCACATCACTCCACGACGTATTGCAGCAGCGCTCTTCACCGTTTTTGCAGTCTTTATCTCAGTCTTCGATCGTATTGATGCACGCAATCTTTCACTCTTTGCAGTTCTGATGGGTTGTGTTGCAGGAGCAATCGTTGGTGTTCAGCGAGCGATGAATGGACAGATTAATGAACACTCGCACCAGAGTTTCACTACTTCCTTACTCAACTTCATTATGGGTACAACTTTTCTCGTAATCTTTTTGGCAATCCTCGTTCTTATGAATTCTGAAGAGTTAGTTCCTTTGCCTGCGGGTCCCTGGTGGATTTATACCGGTGGAGTAATCGGTGTCATTTACATCGCGTTTACATCAACAATTGTTCAACATCTAGGAGTTCTTACCTTCACGCTCTTTAGCGTGGGCGGACAACTTGTTGGCTCTTTGCTCATTGATTTGTATTCACCAACCGACGGAGTTCATGTGTCGATTTATTTAGTTACTGGAATTGCTATGACCTATCTAGGAGTTATCGTAGGCGGCGTGAATAATTCACAATCCCGGAAACGATTGACGCACAAATAAAGAAGGCTGCGATTGCGTAGGAAGAGGTCTTTACCCACGGAAGCGTTGCCGCGTAATACCCAGCCAAGGTAATTCCAGCGCCCCACAGAACTGCACCGAGAGCATTGGCAGATAAAAACTTGTAGTAATTCATCTTCGATGCGCCGGCAATCGGTGGAACGAAGGTGCGAATCCACGGAAAGAATCGAGCTGCTACAACTGCCCACCAGCCGGTGTGCTCGTAGAAGCGTTCAGAGCGAGCAATCATGCGCTGCATACGAAGCGATGTTCGCTTATCCAAATATGGACGTCCAACAACTCGACCGATGACAAAGCCGACTTGATCACCGAAGAACGCCGCCGCCAGGATGATGACGATCAAAATAGCGATATTTACATCTGCCATAGCCGCAGCTACTAACCCAGCGCTAAAGAGGACTGAATCACCAGGTAGGAAGAAGCCGAAGAGCAAGCCCGTCTCAATAAAGACGATCGCTCCCACAATGAGATAAAAGATAAATGGATTGAGAGCCGAGAATTGTGCATCGAATGACGCAAGAACTTCCATTACACCGACTTCTTTACTGCCGCTGCAACCATTGTTACGACATTGGGATCAAAAACACTTGGAACAATGAACGAGGTATTTAGCTGTGAGGGACTTACGCAATCTGCAATCGCTTCAGCTGCAGCAACAAGCAATTTATCTGTGATCTTATGGGCTTGTGCATCGAGAAGTCCGCGGAAGATTCCGGGAAAAGCTAGAACGTTATTGATCTGGTTGGGATGATCGCTGCGACCCGTTGCAACTACAGCTGCGTACTTACGAGCAATAGCTGGATCGATCTCTGGATCTGGGTTAGCGAGAGCAAAGACAATTGAGCCCGGAGCCATTGCAGCAACATCTTCTTCATTTAATACCTTTGGCGCGCTTACACCGATAAAGATATCTGCACCAGACATCGCTTCATGGATAGAGCCTTTGAAGTTAGCTTGATTGGAGTTTTCGATAAACCAAGCTCGCATTGAATCTTCAGATTGAGAGTCTTTGCTGATTACTCCATCTTTATCGAAGGCGATGATATTTGTAGCACCGCTAAGAATCAGAAGTCGTGCGATTGCAGTTCCAGCAGCGCCGGCACCGCTCATGATGATCCTGACCTTAGCAATATCTTTCTTCACCAACTTCAGTGCATTGCGCAGAGCGGCAAGAACAACAATTGCTGTGCCGTGTTGGTCATCATGAAAGACAGGAATATCAAGGAGTTCGCGCAGACGTCGTTCGACTTCAAAACAGCGAGGTGCTGAAATATCTTCAAGATTGATACCGCCATAGACAGGTGCGATCAACTGCACTGTGCGGACGATTTCATCGACATCTTGGGTATCGAGGCAGACTGGCCATGCATCAACATTGGCGAAGCGCTTGAAGAGAGCAGCCTTACCTTCCATGACGGGCAGAGCAGCTGCGGGTCCGATATTGCCTAGACCAAGTACGGCTGAGCCATCTGTCACCACGGCCACGGTATTGCGCTTCATGGTGAGGCGACGAACATCAGATGGGTCATCGACTATCGCTTGAGAGATACGAGCTACGCCTGGTGTGTAGGCGCGAGATAGATCATCGCGAGTCTTGAGTGGAACCTTTGAAGTGACTTCAATTTTGCCACCAAGGTGTAACAAGAATGTGCGATCACTGATTTTACGAACAGTAAGGCCATCATGTGATGAGAGTGCAGCATGAATCTCTTGTGCATGATCTGCATCAACAGTGTCACAGGTAACGTCTACAACAACTTTTTCAAGAAGTGATTCGACAACATCGAGAGCGGTGATAGTGGCGCCTGCATTGGTAATCGTCGTCGTAATAAGCGCAACTGGATTTAGCTCAGGTGAACCCTCGACACGGATTGTGATTCCGTAGCCAGGAGATGTTGATGCCATTTACACAACACCGTAAAGACGATCGCCGGCATCGCCGAGACCGGGAACGATGTAACCCTTTTCATTGAGTTTCTCATCGAGTGATCCAGTGACAAGAGTGATGGGTACTCCTGAGTTCTTAAATTCATCTTCGAGAACTTTGATGCCTTCAGGTGCTGCAAGTAGACAGATTGCAGTGATTTCCTGTGCGCCGCGTTCAATTAAATAATTAATTGCCATGACGAGAGTTCCACCCGTTGCAAGCATGGGATCAAGGATGAAGCATTGGCGACCAGAGACATCTTCGGGAAGACGGTTGGCATAGGTCGATGCTTTCAAAGTCTCTTCGTCGCGAACCATTCCGAGGAATCCAACTTGAGCTGTGGGAAGTAACTTCACCATACCTTCGAGCATTCCAAGACCTGCGCGCAAGATAGGAACAACAATTGGTCGAGGTTCTGCCATCTTGAGGCCAGTTGTTGCAGTTACTGGAGTCTTAATGTTGACAGTCTTTGTACGAACTTCGCGAGTTGCTTCGTATGCAAGCAGCGTTACGAGTTCTTCGACAAGGAGTCGGAAAGTTGGTGAATCGGTTCTTTCATCACGTAAAACAGTGAGTTTGTGAGAGATCAGCGGGTGATTCGCAACGTGAACTTTCATGTCATCTACCTTACAGGGCTTTCTTTCCACTTCAATGAGTGCCAATATGGGTGATGTGTCAGATGTAACCCAGGACTTCGCAATTGAGGCGTGGCATGAAGATGGGCGCTGGTCGATTGCATCCTTACCTGACCCTGATGACTTAACTCACATCATCGACCGGCTCAAGAAACAACAGACAAATGGCGGAGCAGTTGCGCTGATTGCAATTGATGACGAATTCTTCTTGGCCATTCGAGTTCTTGGAACCCACGTGAAGTTTTTTATTAGTGACGTTACCTGTGCAATTGATTACGAAGTTGCAGCAGAGTTTCTCGATCTTGCCGATATTGATCAACCTGAGGAAGATGATGAACCACTTCCAGCCGGCGACCTCGATATCTTCTCCGACCTTGGTCTGCAGAGCATGGAACTTTCAACAATCTGTGATGATGCGGATCTATTCCCAGATGAACAGATTGAAGCAATTGCAAGTCGTTTAGGATTTGGTGACGATTTAGCAGAGTTACTGGAGTCCTAAAATTTCATCACGTACACCTGAAGAAATTATGCAAGAAGCGCTAGCAATCGCTCGGTCTGCACTTGCAACTGGCGATGTTCCTGTTGGTGCAATCGTTATCAATAAAGATGGCGTTGTTGTTGGAAAAGGTTCCAATGAGCGAGAAGCCAATAATGATCCGACTGCCCATGCAGAAGTGGTTGCAATCCGTAACGCAGCTGCACGTTTACAGAATTCACGCCTCGATGGTTGCACCTTGATTGTCACGCTTGAACCATGTGCCATGTGCGCTGGTGCAATTGCACAGTCACGCATTTCTCATCTCATCTTTGGCGCATGGGATGAAAAAGCAGGAGCTGTGGGATCCGTCTGGGATGTTCTACGTGATCCACGCTCAATCTTCAAGGTGGAAGTTACTTCAGGAGTGCTTGAGAACGAGTGTGCTGCTTTATTGAAAGAGTTCTTCTCAGACAAGTAGTTCGTATGACGGATTCAAGATGGTCAACTGACCTTCTTCTTCTCCGACCATACCTTCAGCGCGCATCTCCATACCGACTTCAAGTCCTGCAATTTCTCTTCGGCCAAGGAAGTTAAGAGTTATTCCACCTGTCTCATCCCAGACCTCTACTTGAAGCATGGGGGCAGAGCCACGTGGAGCAGTTGAAATTGAGGTAACGCGACCATGGACCTTTGAACGCTTGCGCCACTCAATCTTGCCAATCGGTGTGACATCTTCGGCGTAGTGAGTAACTGGAGCAAAGACCTTTGGAGCATCTTGTGCAGGCTTTGCCTTTTCAGCAACAGGTGCGGCAGTCGTCTCTAGCTTCTCACGATTGAGGTCAATCTTCTTCCCCGATGTAATTCGGTTGACATCAAAAGGAACGATTGTTGCCACGACGCGCTCAAGTTGTGAAATTGGGGCTGCAATCTCTTCCGCTGTTTGATCGTGAAGAAGTCGACCCAAGAATCGAGAATATGAGCGACGTGGAAGCAAGATAGTGAGTTCTACATCAGGCTTCTCTGTCTTACGGATTGCATAGTCGAGTGCAGAGTTAGCGATACGACGATCTGGGCAGTCGATGAGATCGAGCTGGACATCTTCGAGAGCTTCAGATTCCGCCCATGCCTTTTGAATTTGTTCGGCACGACGATCATCGATGACAAAGTGGACTGCTTTGATTTTATGTGGCTTCAGGCTACGTGCATAACGAACAGCGCCAACGGTTGCGATGTCAACGCTATCAACGAAGATAGTGACGTTGTGACGTGCCATAGAAGTTGCGCGTTCTTCGTGAGATTTAACTGAGAGAGCGCTCTGTTCGCGTGCATACTGACGACGAAGGCGTAAGAAAGTTGCAACCAAGATTGGTGCAGTAACCAAGACCAGCCATGCACCTTCAGTGAACTTCACGACAGAGAAGATGATGACAATCGCAAAAGAGACAGAGCCAGCGACTGTGTTGACGGCAACCTTGACCTTCCAATTCTTTGGCTTGGTGCGAGTGAAGTAACGAGACATTCCAAAACCAGCCAAGGTAAATCCGGTAAATACACCGAGGGCATAGAAGGCGACAAGATGCTCCACTGATCCTGCTGTGATTGCGACAAGAAGAATTCCACCACCTGACAGCAAGAGAATTCCATTGGAGAAGGCAAGACGGTGGCCACGCTTTGTGAGCTGGCGAGGCAGGTATCCATCAGTAGCTACGAAGTTAACGAGCAATGGGAATGCGCTGTATGTGGTGTTTGCTCCAGCAAACAAGATAAGCATTGTGGCGAGCTGGACCATGATGAACATAACCGAACCGAATGTGCCGGTGCCGACCGCTGCCTTTGCTATTTGTGAAATAACAGTTGGAACGCCAGATTCGTATGGCATCGCATGGATGTGATGAGCGAAATATGAAACGCCAAGAACGAGAGTTCCAAGCAAGGTACTCATGATGACCAATGTGCGCTTGGCATTAACATGTTCTGGAGTCTTGAAGAGAGCCACGCCATCTGAAATTGCTTCTAGACCAGTTAGCGAAGATCCACCATTTGCAAATGCGCGTAGCAAGATAAAGATTGCAGAGAAGGTAAGTAGCCCCTGCGCTTCACCGACGTGAACTGCTCCAGGGAGATTGGTATCAAGAACTGGGAGAGTGCCATTAGCGAGACGGTAGAGACCCATTCCAAAGACGATGAACATGCAGCCGACGAAGAAGTAAGTCGGCATTGCAAAAGCTTTGCCTGCCTCTTTAACGCCGCGGAGATTTCCAAAGGTAAGGAGAGCGATGACCCCAAAGATCATGTACATCTTGGCGGGTTCGAGCGATGGGAATGTCGAAATAATTGCGGCAACACCTGCAGCCGATTGAATAGCAACGGTGACAATGTAATCAAGCATCAGAGCAACTGCTGCAATCTGCGCAACGACTGGTCCAAAGTTATCTCGTGAAACTATGTATGCGCCGCCGGTCTTTGTGTAGACATCGATGACGTTTCGATACGACAAAGTAATAAGAACAAGAATTGCTAGAACTACTGCAGTCATCGGCATCAAGATGGCAAAGGCGGCAAGACCGAATGCAGGTAAGAGTGCAATCAAAATCTGTTCAGAGCCGTAAGCCGAAGATGAAATACAGTCAGATGAAAGAATTCCAAGCGCATAGCGCTTGCTCAATCGTTGATGGCTGAGTGAGTGGCGGTTAAGTGCGCCACCAAGGAAGAAGCGCTTTACCTTGTATGAGAACGGATCTTTCACATGTGCGTGATCCTGAAGTGCTACAGGCTGGGGTGCATCATCAGTCCAAGACTTAGCCACAACTACTCCCTTTGGCGTTGCAGTTAATGCATCACCTCTGCGTAGGTAACCATTCTAGGTGACCCATCGAATCCTCGTAAGTATGCTTATCTTATGCGCACACAGTTATATATAGATGGTCAATGGGTCGATGGAAGTGGGACTTTAGACGTTATCGATCCCAGTGATGGCTCGGTCATCGCCAAGGTAGCTACCTCTAGCGATGAACAGAACCTCGCAGCCGTCGATGCCGCTGACCGCGCCGCAGCCTCATGGGCGAAGACCGCACCTCGCGTCCGCAGTGAAATTTTGCGCAAAGCATTTGAAATGATGATCGCTGAAGCCGATTACTTAGCTGAACTCATCTCGAAGGAAAATGGCAAGGCGCTACCGGATGCAAAGGCAGAAGTTAATTACGCCGCTGAATTCTTCCGTTGGTTTGCTGAAGAGACCGTTCGCATCTCAGGTGATTTCCGAATGGCTCCATCTGGCGATAAGCGCATCCTCGTTACTCACCAACCAATTGGCGTCTCACTCCTTATTACACCGTGGAACTTCCCTGCAGGGATGGCTACTCGCAAGATTGGCCCAGCAGTTGCCGCAGGGTGCACCATGATTTTGAAGCCAGCTGGTGAAACTCCACTGACAGCGCTCGCCATCGTCGACATCCTTGAACGCTGCGGACTTCCTAAGGGAGTTCTCAATGTGATTCTTCCGGCGCAGACAGGTCCTGCAATTAGCAAGGTCCTTCACGATTCACGCGTTAAGAATCTTTCATTCACCGGATCAACTTTTGTCGGAAAGATTCTTCTTAAGGAAGCTGCTGATCAAGTAATCCGCTGCTCTATGGAGCTCGGCGGAAATGCACCATTCGTGGTTCTCGATGATGCAAATATCGAAGAAGCTGTTAAAGGTTTGATGATGGCAAAGATGCGCAATGGTGGCGCTGCATGTACCGCTGCAAACCGCATCTATGTTGCACGCTCTATCGGAGATAAGTTCATCGCAGAATTTTCAAAGGCGATGGCAGCTCTCAAGATGGGCGTTGGCCGTGACGCCGGAACACAACTCGGTGCAAGTGTTTCTATGAAGGAACGAAACAAGATTGCAGAACTCGTTGATGCATCCAAGGCAGGAGGCGCAAAGGTTCACCTCGGTGGAACAACTCCTGAAGGCGCTGGTGCTTTCTATCCAGCAACAGTTCTTGAAGTTTCTAAGGATGATGAAATCCTTGCCAATGAAGTATTTGGTCCAGTTGCTCCCGTGGTTCTTTTCGATACAGATGAAGAAGCTCTCGCAATGGCTAATGACACTGAATACGGACTTATTAGTTATGTGTATTCAGAAGATCTCAAGCGCGCTATTCGTTTCGCTGAAGGAATTGAAGCTGGCATGGTTGGTATCAACCGCGGACTTCTCTCAGATCCAGCTGCACCATTCGGTGGTGTGAAGCAATCTGGTCTTGGCCGCGAAGGTGGCTTCGACGGAGTTCACGAGTTCCTACAAACCAAATACATCGGCGTCGAGATTTAGTAGCCACGGCTAGGGAGTCAAGTTTTTTAAAGTTATTACTTGGAGTAACTACAGCACTGCCTTTGACTACTAAAGTTGGATTTAATTATCGCAGGATATTGATTTACCTTTAATGCAATCCGTTAAAAGTATAAATTCCTACCATGATTCCGGGAAGATTTCGCAATAGTTATTCATTTCATCTTCCATTTAAGAATAGATTATTAATTATTTCTTATCGTTATTTCAAGACATTTCCCTTTCAGATGCGTCACTCATTTCTTGGACGATATATCGAGTCTGATAGTTTTATTCATTTTCTAGATATTTTCACAAAAACCAAAGAGGTAGATCCATTCGATGACTCAAGACTTCGATACGTTGTCAGAATTTATAAGTATGATGAAAAAAGAAAGCAGATAGTCCCAACCAGAGCAGCAGCATCAACAACTTTGCGAGGTGCTCAAAAACTTGCGAGAGAGCTATCAGTCGAAACCGGTCTCCCATTTTTGCAAGATCATGGAAATTTGAAGGAATTCATCATGATTTGGGGCTATAGGGCTTATGTTGATTATGAAAAAGCAAGAGTGCGTAGTTGGAGCCGAAAAAGGAGCGGAGGATGAGGGATTTGAACCCTCGATAGGTTTCCCTATGCACGCTTTCCAAGCGTGCGCAATCGGCCGCTAAGCGAATCCTGTAAGAAAATTTTTACTGCTTATTCTGAAACTGAACGAGTTGCAAGTAGATGCGAAACTTTATTTATGACGCATGAAACTTGCCAGTCGAAATCACCACTTAAAGCGCTCCAGGAGTAACGGAACAGGCCACCGCCATCCAAATTCTCGGACTCGATGTGATATCCCAGGTTGTAGGAAGGCCCACTTTTAGTTAGAAGGAATCGTTTCGAGCCGAATTCGAAACTAGATGATCCAGCTTTAATTAATTCGTTGGCAACTCTGAAAAGTAAGTCTTGCTCCGTTTGGGCAATTTCCTTGGCGCGAAGGATTTTTTTAGCTTCGTCGTCGAGAATGCCTGAATGCTCCATAGATAAATTGTCGCACCATTTGTAGTGTTCGTGAAGTCTAATTCAGGTACCACAGTTGATTTCTATCGTTTTGGGTGAACGAACTCGGCCAGCGTAATTCCATCTACCGTTGATTAATGCCTTTGCATAGGCGACCCCGTAGTACTTGGTTCTCTTAAAGTTCTTACAATCTATAAGGTTGTCATAATTCCTTACGACTTTTCCAAATGAAGCGGGATCTAGCGGATCTGTACTGACCGCACCGAGTAGCGGGTTTCCGAATTTTTCTACTTTATAGATATTCACAGTAAGAGTGACTTGCTGCTGGATTACAGTGCAAATCGAGCGGGCTTTAACCAACACAGCTCGCCTCTCTCCGAATTTCTTTGCGTGACGAGAAATATGCGCATTATCTATTTCGATTCGACAGCTTGCCTTGGGAGTTCGTGGTTTGGCCCCGGGCGAAAAGGCGTGGCTAGGAGAAATCGGCAAGACCGTGAGTGTCAATAAAGTTGCGATGACGGTGGAGAGTTTCTTTATGTGTATTTTTGAAGTCATGCCACATGATGACTAACTCGGAAAATCAGGCGCGCAAGTTATCCACAGATTAGAAATTACTGGCGGAGGATGAGGGATTTGAACCCTCGATAAGTTTCCCTATACACGCTTTCCAAGCGTGCGCACTCGGCCGCTATGCGAATCCTCCAGCGCTAAGGCGCGAGCCTCAACGCCCCAAGGGTAGCGGTGCTCGAAGTCAGCGTTGACACATAAGATTGGGGCAGATCTCCGGTGCGACGTCACCGTGCTGAACTCCCCCAGGGTAGGAATACAGCAAGGGTAGGTACGCTCTGGCGGGTGCACCGGAGGTCCCTAAAAGAAGCGAATAAGTAAGTCTCGGTCAATTAGAAGTGAATTGAATCGCGACCTTAACGAGAGTAGATAAAGATGTCGTTAGCGTTATATCGAAAGTATCGCCCCTCTATATTTGCAGATGTCATTGGGCAAGAACATGTCACTGTTCCTTTATCTAACGCGCTTGAATCAGGAAAAACACATCACGCATATCTCTTTAGCGGCCCACGCGGTTGCGGCAAAACTTCCAGCGCTCGCATCATGGCGCGTTCGCTTAATTGCGAAAAAGGCCCAACTCCCAATCCATGTGGTGAGTGCCAATCCTGTAAAGATTTAGTTGCGAATGGTCCAGGTTCCATTGATGTTATTGAACTCGATGCAGCTACACATGGATTAGTTGATGATGCACGCGATCTTCGCGATAAAGCATTCTTTGCACCAGTTCAGAGTAAGTACAAGATTTACATTATCGATGAAGCACACCAGCTTGGGCCTGGCGCTGCCAATGCGCTTCTCAAAGTTGTGGAAGAACCACCTGCGCACGTCATCTTTATCTTTGCAACTACCGAACCTGAAAAGTTGATATCAACAATTCGTTCACGTACACACCATTACCCATTCCGCTTAGTACCACCAGGAATCCTTGCAATACATCTTGAAAAGGTCTGCGAATCCGAAGGCGTGAAAGTTGCTAAGGGCGTTATTCCACTCGTAGTTCGTGCCTCTGGCGGATCAGTGCGTGATGCGCTCTCTGTTCTTGGCCAGCTTCTTGCAGGTGCTGGAAAAGATGGCGTCAGCTACGAAATCGCTATTCAACTACTTGGATTCACCGATGGTGCGTTACTTGATGATGCGATGGATGCAATTTCTGCGCGCGATGGTGCAACGTTATTTAAGACTGTTGACCGTGTGATTGAATCAGGTCACGACCCACGTCGCTTCACACAAGATTTACTTGAACGCTTGCGCGACTTGATGATCGTTGATGCGCTTGAGGCGACCAATGCAAACAGCATCTTGCGCGAACTTCCTGATGATCAACTCGAACGCATGCGCGTTCAGGCACAGAACATCGGACAGGCATCTCTTTCACGTGCAGCAGATATTGCAGCTGAAGGCTTAACCCAGATGCGCGGAGCAACAGCACCTCGTCTTATTCTCGAACTCATCTGCGGCCGCATCCTTCTACCTATCGGCGACGCTTCAGAATCAGGACTCCTCGCCCGCATCGAACGCCTTGAGCGTGTGGACAATATTGCTCAAGGGTCTGGCACGTCGACTAACTCGCTTCGCTCACATAGTCTCCTTAGCCAACCCTCTTCGCAATCAGAACCCGCTCCCGTTAAGGCGGTCGATGCGGCCGATTACGTAAGTGGGGTAACGGCGGAAGCGAAACGTGAAGCCCCTGTGAAAGCGGCGAAAGAAGTTGCTGGAGTCGAAGTTGTGCGCGAAGCAAGCAGTTCGACGAAGCAAGCTTCTGAGCCAGCGAGACCAAAGATTGATTCAATTGATGTCGCAGGGCTTCGTCGTTTGTGGCCAGATGTTATTGAGAATGTGAAGAAGCGCCGCCGCCTCACGTGGTCACTGCTTTCAGCGAGTGCACAGATTCTAGGCGTCGACGAAAAAATCATCACCATTGGCATCGTCAACGCTGGTGCGCGTGATTCATTCGTTCGAAGCGAATCAGAAGAGATTCTGCGCCAAGCATTTATTGAGGTCGTTGGCCTTGATCGCAAGATTGAAGTGACCGTCGATCCAAGTATCGATACAACCTCAACTCCTGAAGCTCGCGCAGTTCGCACATCAGAGGCGCCATCAGATCCCACACAACTTTCGGGTGCAGCACTCCTTGCAGCCGAACTCGGTGCAACAGTCATTAGCGAAACGAGCCACGACTAATGTCAACCGGAATGTATGAAGGCGCAATTCAAGATCTCATCGATGCTTTAGGTCGCCTGCCTGGAATCGGACCAAAGTCCGCACAACGTATCGCCTTCCATATTCTGCAATCAGATTCTGAAATTGCAGCTAACTTAGTTGAGGCAGTTCGCACAGTTAAAGAGCGAGTGAAGTTCTGTACTCAATGTGGCAACGTCTCTGAAGAAACTGAATGTCGTATCTGTCGCGATCCACGTCGTGATGGCACAAAGATCTGTGTCGTTGAAGAGAGCAAAGATGTGATTGCAATTGAGCGCACCCGCGAATTCCGCGGGAAGTATCACGTGCTCGGTGGAGCCATCAGTCCTATCGATGGAATCGGTCCCGATCAGCTTCGTATCCGTGAATTGATGCAACGCCTTTCCGATTCAACAATCACCGAAATCATCTTGGCCACTGACCCAAACCTTGAAGGCGAAGCGACAGCGACCTACTTAGCTCGCCTCATTAAGCCGATGGGTATCAACGTCTCTCGCCTCGCATCAGGACTTCCTGTAGGCGGAGATCTCGAATATGCCGATGAAGTCACGCTCGGACGAGCATTTGAAGGCCGCACCAACCTTTAATCTCATTATTTGGTCATAGTCCCGTCTCATATATTAGGATAATTCGATAATCGGCTAGCGCCAATATTCAGCGTGCTTCACTATTAAGCCATGGGTCTCATTGTTCAGAAGTTTGGTGGTTCCTCAGTAGCTGATGCCGAGGGGCTCAAGCGCGTTGCTGCACGCATCGTTGCAACCAAGAAGGCCGGCAATCAGGTGGTCGTCGTGGTCAGCGCCATGGGCGATACCACAGATGAATTGATCGATCTCGCCAATCAAGTCAGCCCAATCCCACCAGGGCGCGAACTCGATATGTTGTTAACAGCGGGCGAGCGAATTTCTATGGCTCTGCTGGCAATGGCAATTAACAATCTTGGATTCGAAGCACTTTCATTTACCGGTTCACAAGCTGGAGTTATTACAGATTCAGTTCACGGAAAAGCACGCATCATCGATGTGACACCTGGTCGAATTCGCGAAGCGATTGATGCAGGATCTATTGCTATCGTTGCTGGCTTCCAAGGAATTTCGCAAGATACCAATGACATCACAACTCTTGGTCGCGGTGGTTCCGATACAACTGCAGTGGCGCTTGCCGCTGCACTCGATGCCGATGTCTGTGAAATCTATACAGACGTCGATGGAATCTTCTCTGCAGATCCACGCGCAATTCCTGCAGCGCGCAAGTTAAAGACAGTTACATATGAAGAGATGCTTGAACTCGCAGCAGCAGGTGCAAAGGTTCTTCACTTACGTTGCGTTGAATATGCGCGTCGATTCAATTTACCAATCCACGTACGTTCATCTTTTTCACCACTAGAAGGAACATGGGTAGTTGAGAACCACCCAGAAGGAGGCACCATGGAGCAAGCAATCATCGCCGGAGTCGCACACGATAAGTCAGAGGCGAAGGTGACAATCGTTGGTGTACCTGACCGCACGGGCGTTGCAGCGCGCATCTTCCAAGCGCTTGCCGATAACGATCTCAACATCGACATGATTGTGCAGAACGTATCTGCAGCAGCAACTGGCCTCACCGATATCTCATTTACATTGCCAAAGGCAGATGGCGCAGAAGCGACAACTGTTCTGAAGAAGATTCAAGGTGAAGTTGGTTTCTCATCACTTCAGTACGACGACACCATCGGAAAGCTCTCACTCGTCGGCGCAGGGATGCGTTCGCACCCAGGTGTAACAGCAACGTTCTTTGCAGCGATGGCTGAAGCAGGAGTGAATATTGAGATGATTTCAACGTCTGAAATCCGTATTTCCATCATCGTTCGCGAAGATGACCTTGAGCGCGCCGCGCGTGCAGCACACACCGCATTTGGCCTTGATTCAGATCAGAACGAGGCGGTTGTATATGGAGGAACAGGTCGATGACAAAGAAGACAAAGAAGTTACCTTCACTTGCAGTCGTTGGCGCAACTGGAGCTGTCGGTACCGTCATGCTCGACATCCTCTCAAAGCGTAAAAATGTCTATGGCGAAATTCGTTTGATCGCATCTGCTCGCAGCGCGGGTAAGAAGTTGATGTGTCGCGGCGAAGAACTCACTGTTGTCGCACTTTCACCTGAAGCATTTGATGGCATCGATATCGCAATGTTCGACGTCCCAGATGAAATTTCAGCAGAGTGGGCGCCAATCGCGGCAAAGCGTGGCGCTGTTGTCGTCGATAACTCCGGTGCATTCCGTATGGACAAGAAGGTCCCGCTGGTTGTTCCTGAAGTAAATCCAAAGGACATCAAGAAGCGTCCAAAGGGAATTATTTCTAATCCAAACTGCACAACACTTTCAATGATTGTTGCAATGGGTGCACTAGATAAAAAGTTTGGTCTTAAGGAACTTGTTGTCTCTTCCTACCAAGCAGCATCAGGTGCAGGACAACCTGGTATCGATGCACTTCATGATCAGATTTCAAAGGTTGCAGGAAAGAACCTCGGTTCAGTCGCTAAGGATCTTCGTGGCGTCATCACAGATCTCGGCCCATTCCCAGCACCGCTTGCAATGAATGTTGTCCCATGGGCAGGTTCACTCAAAGAAGCTGGTTACTCATCTGAAGAGCTCAAGGTTCGCAATGAATCTCGCAAGATTCTAGGAATGCCAAAGCTCAAGGTTTCTGCAACATGTGTTCGTGTGCCAGTGATTACAACTCACTCGCTCACAGTGCATGCAGTCTTCTCAAAAGAGGTAACTCGTAAGGCTGCTCAATCTGCTCTTAAGAAGGCAGAAGGAGTCATGCTTTATGACAACCCAGAGAAGAAGGAGTTCCCGACTCCAGCAGATGTTGTTGGAACCGATCCAACATGGGTTGGTCGCGTCCGCCAATCTTTGGATAATCCAAAGGCAATCGACCTCTTTGTCTGCGGAGATAACTTGCGTAAGGGCGCAGCGTTAAATACTGCACAAATTGCAGAACTAGTCGCTGCTGAATTCAGCAAGTAAACGCAACTAGACTGACGACATGACAATCGTTGTCGCGGGCGGAACAGGCCTCGCGGGTTCTGCAATCGTGCGCGCCTACCAGGCAACTGGTGCCGAGGTCATTGCAGTCAACCGCTCAGTGGTCGATCTCCTTGATCGCGATGCAACGACTGCCTTTCTCGAGAAGATCAAGCCATCACTCGTTGTGGATGCTGCTGCAAAAGTGGGCGGAATCGGCGCCAACAATGCATTTCCAGTTGAGTTCCTCTCAGACAATGTACGTATCCAGAGCAATCTCATGGAAGCGGCGCATGCGGCT
This sequence comes from Actinobacteria bacterium IMCC25003, assembly GCA_002284855.1. GTDB lineage: Bacteria > Actinomycetota > Actinomycetes > Nanopelagicales > Nanopelagicaceae > Planktophila. Next base: position 312,921 of record CP015603.1, read on the forward strand.
GATGTAGAAAAATTCATCTTCCTAGGTTCAAGCTGTATCTATCCACGCGATTGCGCACAACCAATTAAAGAAGAGTATTTACTCACTGGCCCTCTTGAAGAGACTAACTCAGCATATGCCATCGCAAAAATTGCCGGTATTGAACTTATTAAATCTTTCCGTAAAGAGTATGGCCGCACGTGGATCTCGTTGATGCCAACAAATCTCTATGGCCCTAATGACAACTTTGAATTAAAAGGTTCGCACGTTCTTCCTGCATTTATCCGCCGCTTTGTAGAAGCAGCTGAAAATAATGTCGCAACAGAAACTTTGTGGGGGACAGGTTCACCAAAGCGCGAATTCCTGCACGTCGATGATCTTGCTTCAGCAGTGGTTCACCTTGGTGCGAATTACAACTCATCCGATCACATCAATATTGGAACAGGCGAAGACCTCACCATTAAGGCACTTGCCGAACTTGTCGCTGAATTAGCTGGCTTTGAAGGCGAAATTGCTTGGGATTCAACAAAACCCGATGGGACTCCACGCAAGGTTCTTGATGTTTCGAAGGCTAAATCGCTAGGTTGGGCACCGAAGATTTCTCTACGCGATGGAATTGCATCAACTATCGCTTGGTATAAAGATGCATCTGCAAAGGGAGTAGCGAGACGATGAGTAGAAAAGTTGCACTAATTACTGGTGTTACAGGACAAGATGGTTCATACCTTGCAGAGTTTTTGCTCGCAAAGGGTTATGAAGTACATGGCCTGATTCGTCGTTCTTCAACATTTAACACTTCACGTATCGATCACATCTACCAAGATCCACACGACACAAACCCAAAGCTCTTCTTGCACTACGGCGATCTCATCGATGGTGTTGGACTTACCAACCTCATCCGCGAAATCAAGCCAACTGAGGTCTACAACCTTGGTGCACAGTCACACGTTCAGGTTTCATTCACGATGCCTCAGTACACAGGTCAAGTCGATGCTGTTGGCGCTGTCGGACTTCTTGAAGCAATTCGTTCTGCAGATCTTGATATCCGTTTCTATCAGGCATCAACATCAGAACTCTTTGGTTCAACTCCACCACCACAGAACGAAACTTCAGTATTTCGCCCACAGTCACCGTATGCAGCTGCAAAGTTGATGGCGTACTGGTGCACCGTTAACTACCGCGATGGTTACGGACTGCATGCAACAAATGGAATTTTGTTCAACCACGAATCTCCTCGTCGTGGAGAAACATTCGTAACACGCAAAATCACTCGCGCAGTCGCTGCCATCAAGGCAGGCAAGCAGGAAAAGCTATTCCTTGGAAACCTCGATGCAGTACGCGACTGGGGTTATGCAAAAGAGTATGTCGAATCAATGTGGCTGATGCTTCAGCAAGATAAGCCATCTGATTATGTTGTTGCAACCGGTGTTGGCGCGACAGTGAAAGATTTTGCAGAAGCAGCGTTTTCACGCGCAGGACTTAACTGGCAAGACCACGTTGAGACAGATAAGAAGTACATCCGCCCAACAGAGGTCGATGCACTGATTGGCGATCCTTCAAAGGCTGAAAAGGCACTTAATTGGAAAGCCAATACCCACTGGAAAGAGCTTGCCGAACTTATGGTCGATGCCGATATTGAGGCTCTTAACAAATAAGTTAGAAAGCTGCAGTAAGCGTTACCAGCGAAACTTCTGGTGGGCTTGCAACTCTAATTCGCGAGAACGGTCCTGTTCCCATTCCGGCGGAGACGTTCAAAAGTGGTTCACCTTTAACCACGGTTAAACCGCGGGCACGCCACGTAGGCAGATCGCAATTTGTCGTGAGCGCCTTTGATCCACCGGGCCATGGAAGTCTCACTTGGCCACCATGTGTGTGGCCGGCGAAGATTGCGTCGAGATGATCGTTCTTCATTCCTTCAATAATCCGTAGGTACGGTGCATGAGTGACGCCGATTGCAACATGGCATTTTCCAGCTTCACCTGCAACGAGTGAGTAATCATCAAATTCAAGGTGAGCATCATCAGTGCCGCGCGCTTCAATCACAGTCTTATTGATGGTAATTGTGGTGCGAGATGTATTGATGTTCTTCCACCCACGCGCTTGCAGACCGGCATCAAGTTCTTGCCATGGAAGTTCTGGGCCGTGAACGCGCTTACCGTGGTTTGGTAGTAGGTACTTCAAAGGATTCTTCGGAACTGGTTCGTAGTAATCATTAGAGCCAAAGACGAAGAGACCTGGGATATCAAGCAATTCATCAAGTGCATCGAGAGCTACGGGCACTGCTTTTTTATCTGCCAAGAAATCGCCAGTGCTGATGACAAGATCGGGCTTGAGAGAAATAAATGACTTGATATCTGCAATCTCTTTTGTGCGCGCTGGTGTGAGATGCAGGTCGGAGAAGTGCAGAACACGAATATCGTCGTGGCCTGGCGGCAAGATAGGCATCTCGGCCTCGCGGAGAACGTAGGTCATAGTCATGAGAAGATTAGCCCATGGGACTTAAAGAGACACTTAAGACTGACCTCACTGAAGCAATTCGCAGTAGCGACAAAGTTGTATCAGGCACCATTCGTATGGTTCTGACTGCAATCACCAATGAAGAGGTTTCAGGTAAAGAGGCGCGCGTACTTTCTGATGACGAGATCATCACCGTGCTCTCCCGCGAAGCGAAGAAGCGTCGCGAAGCAGCAGAAGAGTTTGCAAAGGCAGGACGCACAGATAAGGCAGCCGAAGAGAAGGCTGAAGGCGAAGTCATCGCTAAGTACTTACCAGCACAACTTTCTGAAGATGATATTAAGAAGATAATTGCAGCCGCAGTTGCATCAACTGGCGCAGCAGGACCTGCCGATATGGGCAAGGTCATGGGCGCAATCAAGCCGCAGATTGCAGGAAAGGCAGATGGATCACTCGTTTCATCTCTCGTCAAAGCAGCTCTAGCTGGAGGAAATTAATATGAAGTTTGAATACGCAACAGTTCCACTACTTTCACATGCAACAAAGCAGATTCTTGATACTTGGGGTTCAGATGGATGGGAACTCGTCACAGTAATTCCAGCACCAGGCGGCGAACAACTCGTTGCTTATATGAAGCGTGAGGTTAAGTAATGACTGATGTCCGCGCAAAGCTCGCTGAAAAGGGCTTAGTACTTCCAGTTTCATCAAAGCCACTTGCTGCATATGTTCCTGCAGTTCGTACTGGCAATATCGTCTTTACTGCAGGCCAACTCCCTATGGTTGAGGGCGCAATTGCCAAGACTGGAAAAGTTGGCGCAGATGTCACTGTTGAAGAGGCATATGAGCTCGCAAAGATCTGCGCACTGAACGCGCTCTCTGCTGTCGAACTCGTTGCTCCAGTTGATTCAATCGTAAAGGTAGTTCGCATTGTCTGTTACGTAAACGGTGCACCTGGATTTATCTCTCAGCCAGCGGTTGCAAATGGAGCATCAGAGCTCTTTATGCATATCTGGGGAGATGCCGGAGTTGCTGCACGAAGCGCACTCGGTGTTGCTGAACTTCCGCTTAACTCACCTGTCGAGGTCGAGTTAACAGTCGAAGTTAAGTAATTACTTACCGCGCTTTTCGAGGCGCTCTACATCTGTAATCAATACAGCGCGACCATCGAGCTTGAGCCATCCGCGACCAGCGAAATCAGCGAGAGCTTTATTTACTGTTTCGCGTGATGCGCCAACGAGCTGAGCAAGTTCTTCTTGAGTAAGATCGTGGTGAACAAAGAGTCCATCATCTGTCTTCTTACCGAAGCGAGCTCCGAGATCCATCAGCGCTTTAGCCACGCGTCCAGGAACATCAGAGAAGACGAGATCGCCCACTGCTTCGTTGGTGCGACGAAGACGCTGAGCAAGTCGAGCTAATAGGTTGAGTGAGACTTCAGGATTTCCCTTGAGCCATGGAATCAATTTTTCGTGGCTGAGGGAGAGAAGCTTTGCATCGGTAACTGCTGTTGCAGTTGAAGTCCGTGGGCCCGGATCGAAGAGCGAGAGTTCGCCAAACATTTCGCCAGGTCCGAGAATTGAGAGAAGGTTTTCGCGTCCATCACCGCTTGAAGTACCAAGCTTGAGCTTTCCCTCGACGATGACGTAGACATGCTCGCCTTCGTCGCCCTCCTTGAAGAGGATTCCACCCTTGCTGATCTTCACAGAATCCATGGAGGCGCGAAGCGATGCTGCTTGAGCATCATCGAGGGCGGTGAACAGTGGGGCGCGTCTTACGACTTCATCTTCTAGTGGCACGTGGGTAGTTTACTCGCATGACCGTAGATAGTGAAACTCGAAGAGAGGCCCGGGCTATCTACCGAATCCTCACCAAAACCTACCCAGATATCCGCTGCGAATTAGATTTTAAGAATCCACTCGAGCTAACAGTGGCAGTAATCCTCTCGGCACAGTGCACTGATAAAAGAGTTAACAGCATTACCCCAGCACTCTTTAAGAAATATAAGAAGGCGAATGATTATGCACAAGCGCCCCTAGCTGAGATTGAAGAATTTATTTACTCAGCAGGCTTTTATCATGCGAAGGCGCGCCACCTAAAAGGCTTGGGCGTTAAATTGGTGGAAGAGTTCGGTGGAAAAATTCCCTCAACAATCGAAGAGTTGACCTCGTTACCAGGCGTTGGCCGAAAGACTGCAAACGTTGTGCTCGGACATGCATTTGATATTCCAGGAATTACAGTCGATACACATTTTGGCCGGCTATCACGTCGCTTTGGATGGACCGCATCGCTAGATCCAGTCAAAGTCGAACACGAAGTTGGCGAGCTCATTCCACAGAAAGAGTGGACCAATCTCTCGCAGCGCATGATTTGGCACGGACGTCGCATCTGTCATTCACGTAAACCTGCATGTGGTGCCTGTCCTATCGCAAAGATCTGCCCTTCAGTTGGCATCGGTGAGATGGATAAAGAGAAGGCAAAGCTATTGGTAAAGACAGATAAGGATTTCCGATGAAGAAATTCTTGGTATGCATTCTTACTATCCTGGCATTGACAGGATGTTCACTCACAGAACCCATCCCTATTAAGGGCGAAGTCGTCGCATGCTCAACAATTAAAGTACTTCCGGTACAAGGTGAGGTGCTTGATTGTCTCGACGGTAGCTCTGGAGTCTCAGTCGATTCGATTAAAGGTCCTGCACTCTTAAATGTATGGGGAACGTGGTGCGCACCATGTCGCCAAGAGTTGCCGCACTTCGCTCACTACATTGCAACTAAAGGTTCAATACCTGTTATTGGTATTGCTGTAGAAGAGAAGAGCCCTCTGGTTGTGAAGAAATTTGTAGAGACTCATGGAATGACCTGGCCAATTCTCTACGATGCAAAGGGATCAACTCGTGGAAAGTTTGGAATGGGCGTGCCTGTTACATGGTTTATCGATGCATCGGGCACAGTAGCCTTTAAGAAATATGGCCCATTTAATTCAGTCGAAGAGATTGAACTCGATGTGGCGAAATATTTGGGAGATAAATGATCTTTGATCTCATCGTCGGCTTTATTGCCATAGGGGCGTTCATCAACGGCTATAAGAACGGCCTCTTAACAACAATCTTGCGCACAGCATTCTTCATTGCTGGTGGCGTTGCGGCTATGCACTTCGTTGTTCAACGCGATCAAAGTGGCTGGCTCATCGTTGCAATTATTGCCGGAGCCTATGCCGCCGCCTGGGTGGGCACACAAATCGCAAAGACTTTAAAGTTCACACTTATTCGCGGACCTCTGCGTTTTATTGACTCCGTATTGGGCGCAGTTCTTGAAGTTGGAAAATATGTACTGCTCTTTTATGTGATTGGAACAATTCTGTTGTGGTCGCCTTGGAGCACAGGACAGAACGCAGTTTCAGAGAGTAAGTTCTATCTCCAGGTGAATAAACATGCTCCCGGGGTTATCGCAGATATTCGCCGCGAAGTAGAGAAGGCGCTGTCTAATCCTCGTCTTTAGAGGATTGCAAACCTTCTGAAATCAACTTCATCACATTGGGATCTGCCAAGGTAGTTGCATCGCCAACAGCACGGTTTTCAGCGACATCCTTGAGTAAACGACGCATAATCTTTCCGCTGCGAGTCTTAGGGAGTTCGTTTACAACCATAATCTGGCGAGGCTTTGCGATTGCGCCAATTTCTTTTGCCACATGATTGCGTAGATTCTTGATGAGAGTCTCGCCATCTGCATGTTCGATACCGCCACGCAAAATCACAAAGGCGACGATTCCTTGGCCGGTAAGTGGATCAGCTGCACCAACAACTGCGGCTTCTGCAACAGATTCGTGAGAAACGAGCGCTGATTCAACTTCGGTAGTTGAGATGCGGTGCCCTGAAACATTCATGACATCATCGACACGACCCATGAGCCAGATAGCGCCATCGTCATCGAGCTTTGCACCATCTCCTGCAAAGTAGATTCCGGGAAAGCGCGACCAGTAGGTTTCTTTATAGCGCTCATCTTCACCCCAGACACCACGCAACATTGAAGGCCATGGTTGATTAAGAATGAGGAAACCGCCGTGACCATTAGGAACGGGTACGCCTTTATCGTCTACAACCTTCGCACTTATTCCAGGAATAGGTTTCATGGCAGAACCAGGTTTGGTAGCAGTAACACCAGGTAGTGGTGAAATCATGATTGCACCTGTTTCGGTCTGCCACCAGGTATCAACGATTGGACAGTTACTTCCACCAATTACTTCGCGGTACCACATCCACGCTTCAGGGTTAATTGGTTCACCAACGGAACCAAGTAAGCGAAGTGATGAGAGATTAAACTTTTTAGGAAATTCATCTCCCCATTTCATCCAAGTACGAATCAGCGTTGGCGCTGTGTAAAGAATTGTGACGCCATACTTTTCGATGATCTCGAACATTCGACCTTTATGCGGTGTATCAGGTGTTCCTTCATAGATAACCTGAGTTGCCCCATTAATGAGTGGCCCGTAAACCATGTAGGAGTGACCAGTAATCCAGCCAACATCTGCGGTGCACCAATAGACATCTGTCTTAGGTTTGATATCAAAGACAACTTTATGTGTGTAGGCCACCTGCGTTAAATAACCAGCCGTTGTATGGAAAATTCCCTTTGGTTTCGCTGTTGTACCTGATGTATACAAGATAAATAGCGGATGCTCGCTATCGAAGAATTCAGGGGTATGAGTTGAGTCCTGTGTATCTACAAGGTCGTGCCACCAGATATCGCGACCTTCGACCCACGCAGTCTCTTGACCTGTGCGCTTAACAACAAGTACTTGAGAAACGTTTGTCGCGCCCTTAAGAGCATCATCGACGGCAGGCTTGAGCGCAAATGCTGCGCCCTTTCTAAATCCACCATCAGCGGTAATGACTAACTTTGCATCTGCATCTTGAATACGTGAAAGCAGAGCATCGGCTGAGAATCCACCGAAGACGACCGAGTGAATTGCACCGATACGTGCACAGGCCAACATTGCAACAACGGCTTCAGGAATAAGTGGCATGTAAATCGCAACGCGATCGCCCGCAGCAATTCCGATTGACGTTAGTGCATTTGCAGCTTTGCTGACATCGGTAAGTAGTTGCGCATAAGAAATTGTGCGAGTGTCACCTGGCTCGCCTTCGAAGTGAAATGCCGTGCGTTTGCCATTTCCTTCGGCGACGTGGCGATCGAGCGCTGAAACAGTTGCGTTGAGCTTTCCGCCAACAAACCATTTGGCGTAGGGAGATTCCCATTCGAGGGTCTTATCCCACTTCTTCTCCCATATAAGTGCTTCTGCTTGCTTATCCCAAAAAGCTAAACGATCTGAATCAGCTTCGGCATACATGCTTGCATCCACATTTGCCTGCGCCACAAATTCTGGTGAAGGCGAGAAGGTGCGGTTCTCGGTCGACAGATTTTCAATCGAATCAGAAGTCATGCGGTGAGATTACCGTCCGACTCAGAATTATCAACAGTGTTCATTTTTGTCCATTTGCTCATTTGATTTCTGCAGATACTTCGCACCTTCAATAAGCGAAAGGAGAAAAATGACAGTCTCGGCATTCCTCGCAATCCTGCTCAAGGTCCTCAGTAGCCCAGCCCTCCTGGCTGGCCTCATCGCCTTCCTGCAGAAAACCCTCCATCCATAGGCAAGAACCCCGCTCCTCCCTCGCGTATTGAGAGCGCCGATTTTTCATACGCGGGGGTAGGTGGTTGGATTAGGCGTAAGCCTCACTCAAGACCCAATGGTGCGTCAGAGCGTTTACACCAGTTCTCTACACTCACTTGGGAGTCACAATGCCAATAGCAACCCCTGAAGTTTATGCAGCAATGTTGGACCGCGCTAAGGCCGGATCATTCGCATACCCAGCAATCAACGTTTCATCATCGCAGACCATTATTGGTGCGATCCGTGGATTCGCTGAAGCAGAGTCAGATGGAATCATTCAATTCTCTTGGGGTGGAGCTGAATACGCATCAGGTTCAACTGTAAAGCAGATGGTTGATGGCGCGGTTGCGCTCGCAGAATTCGCACACGTTGTTGCAAAGAATTACAACGTCAATATCGGCATTCACACTGACCACTGCCCAAAGGAGAAGCTCGACGGTTTCATGCGTCCACTTCTCGAAATTGGTGCGCAGCGCGTTAAGGAAGGCAAGCAGCCACTCTTCAACTCACATATGTGGGATGGATCAGCAGTTGATATGCCAGAGAACATGAAGGTTGCTCGCGAACTTCTCGATAAGTCAGTTGCAGCACGCACAGTTCTTGAAATCGAAATCGGCGTTGTCGGTGGAGAAGAAGATGGCATCGAGGCTAAGCACGACGCAAAGCTCTACTCAACTCCTGAAGATGCTCTCCTAACTATCGAGACTCTCGGAACTGATGCAAATGCTCGCTACATGGTGGCAGCAACATTCGGAAACGTTCACGGTGTTTACAAGCCAGGAAACGTTGTTCTTCAGCCAAAGATTCTTAAGACTCTCCAAGATGCAGTAGCTGCAAAGCTCGGTCTTCCAGCAGGAAGCAAGCCAATGGATCTCGTATTCCACGGTGGTTCAGGCTCACTTCTTACTGAAATCCGCGAATCACTCGATTACGGCGTTATCAAGATGAATATCGATACAGATACTCAGTATGCATTTACACGTCCAGTCGTTGATCACATCATGAAGAACTACGACGGCGTTCTTAAGATTGACGGCGAAGTTGGAAATAAGAAGGCTTACGATCCACGTGCGTGGGGTAAGGCTGCTGAAGCAGGAATCGCTGCACGTGTTGGCGTTGCTTGCGAAGATCTTCGTTCAACTGGCACATCACTTCTTAAGTAATTAACGACGAGTCGGAGAGGCTTTATCCATGCCTGCATTAGTACTTCTTGGCGCTCAGTGGGGCGACGAAGGCAAGGGTAAAGCTACCGATTTGCTCGGCGATCGCGTTGATTATGTAGTTCGCTATCAAGGCGGCAACAACGCAGGTCACACAGTTGTTATCGGTGATCAGAAGTACGCACTTCACTTACTTCCATCCGGAATTCTTTCCCCTAACGTTGTTCCAGTAATTGCTAATGGTGTTGTTATCGACCCAGGTGTATTGCTCGAAGAAATCAAGGGGCTCACTGAACGCGGTATCGATTGCAGCAAGTTGGTAATTTCAACTAACGCGCACTTGATTACTCCGTATCACCGCACCATCGATAAAGTTTCAGAACGCTTCTTAGGTAAATCAAAGATCGGCACAACTGGTCGCGGAATCGGACCTGCCTATGCGGACAAGATCAACCGCATCGGTATTCGTGTACAAGATCTCTTCGATCCATCCATCTTGCGTCAGAAGATCGAAGGCGCGCTTCGCGATAAGAACCAAGTACTTATTAAGGTCTTCAACCGTAAAGATATTGAAGTAGAAGACGTTCTCGAGGAGTACCTACGTTACGCAGAGATCTTGCGTCCTTACGTTGCAGATACAGTGCTTTTGCTCGATAACGCTCTCAAGGCTGGAAAGCGCGTACTTCTTGAGGGTTCACAAGGAACTCTTCTCGATGTCGATCACGGTACTTATCCATTCGTTACATCATCAAATCCAACTGCAGGTGGTGCATGTACAGGATCAGGCATCGGGCCGACAAAGATTGATCGCGTTATCGGAATCGTAAAGGCCTACACAACTCGCGTTGGTTCTGGCCCATTCCCAACTGAACTCTTCGATGAGGATGGCGAAAAACTTCGCACCATCGGTGGCGAAGTCGGAGTAACAACTGGTCGTGCACGTCGCTGCGGTTGGTACGACGCACCTATCGCTCGTTACGCAGTTCGCGTTAACGGACTTACAGATTTCTTCCTCACAAAGCTCGATGTACTCACTGGCTGGGATCAAATCCCAGTATGTGTTGCATACGAGATTGATGGAAAGCGCGTTGAAGAACTTCCTGCTTCGCAATCAGATTTCCACCACGCAAAGCCAATCTATGAATACCTGCCAGGTTGGAAAGAAGATATCTCTGACGCAAAGAAGATCAGCGATCTTCCTAAGAATGCACAGGATTACATCACCTTCCTCGAGAAGATTTCAGGCGCCCCGATGAGCGCAATCGGCGTCGGGCCCGGGCGTACCCAGACAATTGTTGTCAAGGATTTCATCTAAGCCATGAAAATCCTCCTAGTCGGTAGCGGCGGTCGTGAGCACGCACTCGCACTAGGACTCAAGGCAGATAAAAGTTGTACTGAACTCCATGCAGCACCTGGCAACCCAGGTATCGCATCCCTTGCAACTCTTCATGCCGTTGCAATTACAGATAACAGTGCAATCCTCAAACTCGCTCAACAGTTAGCTGTTGATCTCGTTGTCGTTGGCCCTGAAGTGCCTTTGGTAAACGGGGTTGCAGATGTATTGCGCGAAGCGGGTTTTGCAGTCTTTGGTCCATCAAAGGCAGCTGCACAACTCGAAGGGTCAAAAGATTTTGCAAAGGGCGTCATGCGCGATGCTGGCGTTCCGACTGCACGTAGCTTTACCTGCACTGAACAATCTGAGATTGAAAAGGCGCTCGATACATTCGGTGCTCCCTATGTTGTCAAAGATGATGGACTCGCCGCAGGCAAAGGCGTAGTTGTCACTCATGATCGCCAGGTTGCACTTGATCACGCACTTGCATGTTCACGAGTTGTCATCGAGGAATATCTTGCAGGACCAGAAATTTCACTCTTCGGAATTTCTGATGGTCGCAATATTTTGCCGATGCAACCTGCCCAAGATTTCAAACGTGCATACGATGGAGATGAAGGTCCCAATACAGGTGGCATGGGTGCGTACTCACCACTTCCATGGGCGCCCGATGACATCGTTGAAGAAACTTATGAAAAAGTCTTGGCACCGATGATTGCTGAAATGGCTGCTCGCGGAACGCCCTTTGTTGGCCTGCTCTATGCAGGTCTTGCACTTACCGATGATGGAATTCGCGTCATCGAATTCAACGCGCGCTTTGGTGATCCCGAAACTCAAGTCTTGATTCCACGCCTCATGACTCCGCTTGCCACACTTCTCTATAACGCTGCAACAGATAATTTGGATGATGCAGTTCTGCAGTGGCGCGATGAGAGCGCAGTAACTGTGGTTCTCGCGGCTCAGGGATATCCAGATTCTCCCAAAACTGGCGCTGCCATCTCATCCATTCCCACCATCGATAAATCACAGGTATTTCACGCTGGCACCAGCGATAGCAGCGGCACACTTCTTTCAACAGGCGGACGAGTCTTGACCGTCACCGGAACCGGCGCAGATCTCACCGAAGCCCGCGACCGCGCATATCGCGCAATCTCACAGATTGAACTAGAAGGTTCGTTCTACCGCTCTGATATCGCGCTCAATGCGTCGGTCGCTGAGAAGGGCAATTAAATGGGGGAGAATGCATCAGTGAGCGTATTAGCCGATCGTTACGCATCTATTGAGATGCGCCAAGTCTTTGCGCCTGAACAGAAGATCATCGCTGAACGTAAGTTGTGGCTTGCGGTTGCTCGCGCACAATCAAAGCTCGGACACCCAATCTCTGAAGCCATCATCGCTGATTATGAAAAAGTATTAACAAGAGTCGATCTTGCATCTATCGATGCTCGCGAAAAAGTTACCCGTCACGATGTCAAAGCACGCATCGAAGAATTCAACGCACTTGCTGGTCATGAAGCAATTCATGCTGGAATGACAAGCCGTGACCTCACTGAAAATATTGAAGCGCTTCAGGTGCGCAATGGTTTGGCAATTGTTCACGATAAGACCGTTGCACTCCTTGCCGCCCTTGGTGCAAAGGCAGCACAGTATTCCGATCAACCAATCGCAGGACGTTCACATAATGTGCCTGCCCAAATCACCACTCTCGGAAAGCGTTTTGCATCTGCCGCTGAAGAACTTCTCTATGCATATGAACGACTTGCATCTCTTCAAAGTCGCTACCCAATGCGCGGAATTAAGGGACCTGTTGGAACAGCGCAAGATTCCATCGACTTGCTCGGTTCCACCGAAGCTCATCAATCTCTGGAATCCGCAATCGCCAAGGAGCTTGGTTTTGGTCGTGTTCTTGATTCCACTGGGCAGGTTTATCCACGCTCTCTCGATTACGAAGTACTGACCACTCTTGTTCAGCTCGCCACTTCACCATCTTCTCTTGCCACATCAATTCGCTTAATGGCAGGCGCAGAGCTTGTGACAGAAGGCTTTAAGGCTGGCCAGGTTGGCTCATCGGCAATGCCTCACAAGATGAATACACGCTCCTGCGAGCGAGTAAATGGCCTCACTGTCATTTTGCGTGGCTACGCATCTATGGTCTCTGAACTCGCCGGCAATCAATGGAATGAAGGCGATGTCTCATGCAGCGTCGTTCGTCGCGTTGCACTTCCTGATGCTTTCTATGCGATGGATGGTCTCCTCGAAACTATGCTCACTGTTCTCAATGAATTCGGCGCATTCCCTGCAGTTATTTCAGCAGAGCTCGAGCGCTACCTTCCCTTCCTTGCAACCACAAAGATTTTGATGGCTTCTGTTAAAGCCGGCGTCGGTCGCGAAGTTGCACATGAAGCGATTAAAGAACATGCAGTTGCAGCAGCCCTCGGTATGCGTGAAGGTGAAGCAAATAATTTCCTTGATGCAATTGCAGGCGATGACCGCATCCCATTTAAGCGCGCAGAACTAGATGCCCTCATCGGTGACCCTATTGAATTTACTGGCGATGCTCGCCAACAAGTAGCTCGAGTTGTAAGTCGCATCGACGCGATTACTTCCGCGCACCCTGCCGCAGCGCAGTACAAACCCGCCTCGATCCGGTGAGCGGCTTCGGCGCAGCTGGCGCACCGCCAGCACCATCAATCGATGGCTGGAAACACCTGCGCACAGGAAAAGTCCGCGATCTTTATACAAATGATTCCGGTGAAATTCTCTTAGTTGCATCCGATCGCATCTCTGCATTCGATTGGGTTCTTCCAACAACAATTCCTAATAAGGGTGCGATCCTTACCCAGCTCTCGCTCTTCTGGTTTGAACTCTTGGCAGATATCGTCCCTAATCACATCATTAGCGATGATGTTCCAGAATCTGTTGCAGATCGAGCAGTCATTGTTCAACCACTTGAAATGTTTGCTATCGAATGTGTAGCGCGTGGTTATCTCACAGGCAGTGGGCTCACTGAATACAAGAGCAATCAGGCAGTTTGCGGAAACCCACTCCCAGCAGGGCTATTAGATGGTTCCCAGCTACCAGCAAGCATCTTTACCCCAGCGACCAAGGCTGAAATCGGCGATCATGACATCAATATCGATTTTGAAAGTGCAGCAAAGATTGTTGGTGCAGATCCAGCAGATGAACTCCGCGATTTAACTCTCAAGCTCTATGACACTGCAGCAGATTTTGCTCGCGGTCGCGGAATTATCTTGGCGGATACAAAATTCGAATTCGGTATCAACATGGCTGGCGAAATCACTTTGGGAGATGAGGCGCTCACTCCTGACTCTTCGCGATTCTGGGAGGCAGATGGTTGGGCGCCAGGAAAATCACAGCCATCCTTCGATAAGCAATTTGTCCGTGATTGGTTGACATCAAATGGATGGGATAAAGAATCCACACCTCCAGAATTGCCTGCAGACATCGTTGAGAAAACTGCGGCGCGATATGAAGAAGCTTTTGAACGAATTACCGGTAGCAAGTTCTAAACAACAGGGAGATAAAAATGGCAAAGATCGTGGTTGATGTGATGTTAAAGCCCGAAATTCTTGACCCACAAGGAAAGGCAGTGGCCGCTGCACTTCCTCGCCTGGGATTCACCTTTGCCACAGATGTCCGCCAAGGAAAGCGATTTGAAATCGAAGTCGATGGCGATCCAACTCCTGCACAACTCGCCGATGTAGAGAAGGCAGCGGAAAAACTTCTCTCCAACCCTGTCATTGAAAACTTCACAGTTCGAGTGGAGAAGTAATAGATATGAAAATTGGTGTCGTAACTTTTCCGGGCACTCTCGATGATCGAGATGCTGCCCGCGCTGTGCGCCATGCCGGTGGCGAATCAGTTGCTTTGTGGCATAACGATGCAGATCTGCACGGTGTAGATGCAGTCATCCTCCCTGGTGGCTTCTCCTACGGTGACTATCTCCGATGCGGTGCAATCTCTCGTTTCTCTCCAGTCATGGAGCCCATCATCAAAGCTGCCCAGGGCGGCATGCCTCTACTAGGTATCTGTAACGGCTTTCAGGTCCTTGCTGAGGCCCACCTGATTCCAGGAGCTCTCACTCGCAACCATGAACTTCACTTCTTATGTCGCGATCAAAAGTTGACGATTGAGAATGTAAATACAGCTTGGACATCATCATTTAAGCAAGGAGAAGAGATTCTCATTCCGCTTAAAAACGGTGAAGGCGCATATATGTGCGATGACGAAACCCTTGCGATGCTCGAAGGCGAAGGCCGCATCATTGCTCGCTACGTCGGCGAAAATCCCAACGGTTCACGTAATTTGATTGCCGGTATTACCAACGAACGCGGAAATATTGTTGGCTTGATGCCTCACCCAGAGCACGCCATTGATTCACTTACTGGCCCGTCTGCCGATGGTCTTGGCTTCTTTACATCTGTACTGAAGGCGATGGTGAAGTAATGTCACTCGATACCGTTGCTAAGGCACAAACAAATCCAGATGCACCACAACCATTTGCTGAACTCGGTTTAAAGCCGGACGAATATGCACGTATCAAAGAAATTCTTGGTCGCCGTCCTACTTCATCTGAACTCGCGATGTATTCAGTCATGTGGTCTGAACACTGTTCATATAAATCTTCGAAAGTTCACCTCAAGCAATTCGGCGAGAAGGCAGTTAAGACTGATGCACTTCTTGTTGGTATTGGAGAGAACGCAGGCGTTGTTGATGTCGGTCAGGGTTACGCCGTAACTTTCAAAATCGAATCACACAACCACCCATCATTTATCGAGCCCTATCAAGGTGCTGCCACAGGTGTTGGCGGAATCGTCCGTGACATTTTGACTATGGGTGCACGTCCTATCGCAGTAATGGATCCGCTTCGTTTTGGTCCAGCGGATGCACCTGATACACGTCGCGTATTACCGGGCATCGTTGCTGGTGTTGGTGGATATGGAAACTGCCTCGGTCTTCCAAATATCGGCGGCGAAGTTGTCTTCGATGAGACCTACCTCGGAAACCCATTGGTGAATGCCCTTTGCGTGGGCGTTATGAAACATAGCGATATCAAGCTCGCAAAGGCCGCAGGTGCTGGAAACCTTGTTGTTCTCTATGGCGCAAAGACTGGCGGCGATGGAATCGGCGGCGTATCAGTTCTTGCCTCCGAAACTTTTGAATCAAAGGGACCTGCCAAGCGTCCGGCAGTTCAAGTTGGCGATCCATTCGTTGAAAAAGTTTTAATTGAATGTTCTCTCGAAATCTTCGCCGAAGATCTTGTGGTTGGAATTCAAGATCTAGGTGGCGCAGGACTTTCTTGCGCAACATCAGAACTTGCATCAGGTGGTTCAGGTGGCATGAAGGTGCAGCTCGACAAGGTTCCGCTGCGCGATCCATCACTTTCACCAGAAGAAATTTTGATGTCAGAATCACAAGAGCGCATGTGCGCGATTGTCGAACCAAGCAAGATTGCACGTTTCCTAGAAATCTGCGAGAAGTGGGATGTAACTGTCACAGTTATTGGTGAAGTGACAGATGGAAATCATCTTGAAATAACCTGGAACGGCGAATTAATTGTTGATGTTCCACCGCGCACAGTGGCTCATGATGGTCCGGTCTATAACCGCCCGCTAGCCCAACCGGATTACATAGATGCAGTCGCGAAAGAAGTTATCAACCTTCCGCTTCCAACAACTGCAGATGAAATTAAATCCACAGTTCTTAAACTTGCTGCTACCCCAAATCTTGCAGATAAGTCTTGGGTAACGGATCAATACGATCGGTATGTTCAAGGCAATTCAATTCAATCGCAGCCTGATGATTCTGGAATGGTCCGTATCGATGAGAAGACCCATCTTGGCGTCGCTGTAGCTACAGATGCCAATGCCAACTGGTCTTATCTCAACCCTTACGAAGGTGCGAAGTTGGCACTTGCAGAAGCTGCTCGCAATATTGCAACAGCAGGCGCCAAACCATTGGCAGTCACTAACTGCCTCAACTTCGGTTCTCCTGAAGATCCGGGCGTGATGTGGCAATTTGCTGAATCTGTGCGTGGATTGGCTGATGGCTGCCTCGAGATGGGCCTACCCGTTACTGGTGGAAACGTCTCGTTCTATAACCAGACTGGCGCAGTCGCAATTCTTCCCACACCTGTTATTGGCGTTCTTGGCGTGATCGACGATGTGCGTACACGCACTCCGATGTCATTTCATCGTGCAGGACTTGATCTCTACCTATTGGGTGAAACTGAAAATGATCTTGCAGGAAGCGAATGGGCTTATATGCACGGTCAACGTGGTGGAATCGCTCCAACTGCAGATCTCCAACGTGAAATGCGTCTGATTGATTTATTAGTTGCAGGTCGCACCAAGAAGATCTTGAGCGCAGCACATGATTTAAGTCAGGGTGGCCTTGCAGCAACTCTTACTGAAATGGTTCTGCGTTACAACACAGGTGCAACTGTGCACCTCGAAAACGTCGGACTTTCTCTCTTGAGCGAAACTCCAGGACGCGTTGTTGTCGCAATTGATCCTGCACAGACTGCAGCACTTACGAGTGAAGCAGCAACACAGAAGATTACGCTCACCAAGATTGGTACAACTGGGGGAGATTCACTCATCATTAATGATGCGAAGATTCCACTCGGTGAACTACGTAAAGCCCATACCGAGACTTTCCCGAAGCTGTTTGGGTAATTTCAATGCGCGATCCGAAGGTACTTGCCGATGTGAAGGAGACGCTTGCTCTCCTGACTGAACGCTCACCTGGTCGCGCCATTGAAGTGCGTATTCCGCCATATGCTGCAGTGCAATGCGGTGAAGGACCAACGCATACCCGCGGCACTCCACCCAATGTCATCGAGATGGATGCGCAGACATGGCTGGCACTTGCTCACGGTGAAAAGAGCTGGGCAGATGCAATGTCTGAAGGCCTCATTATTGCCTCAGGAGTTCGCGCTGATTTAACTCCACTTCTACCGCTTAGGATGACCCCATGAGCCGTCGCCCTGATGGATTGTTAAATCACAATGTTCTTGATGACGATAAAGGTCCACAAGATGCATGTGGAGTCTTTGGCGTATGGGCACCAGGCGAAGAAGTCGCAAAGTTAACCTTTTATGGCCTTTATGCGCTCCAACATCGTGGCCAAGAGTCAGCAGGTATTGCAACATCTGATGGAGAACGCATCTTGGTCTATAAAGATATGGGCCTTGTATCTCAGGTATTTACCGAAACAGATTTAGCTTCACTTGTCGGAAATCTTGCAATCGGCCACTGCCGTTACAGCACAACAGGTTCAAGCACATGGGTCAATGCGCAACCAACGCTTCGCCCAACAAAGTACGGAACTTTGGCACTTGCACATAATGGAAATCTCACCAACACAGGCGATCTCGCAGAGTTAGTACAAAAACTCGAAACCGATGTTCCAAAGAATGCACGTGGCGCCACAACAGATACCGAAATTATGACCGCGCTTATCGGTCTGCAAGATGAGAAGAATGTTGAAGCAAGTGCGCTTGCTGTTTTGCCAAAACTTGAAGGCGCTTTCTCACTCGTCTTTATGGATGAACATACTTTGTATGCAGCGCGCGATCGTCACGGAGTGCGCCCACTTGTTATTGGAAAACTCGATCGCGGTTGGGTTGTTGCCTCCGAATCTGCAGCGCTCGATATTGTCGGTGCCGCATTCGTTCGAGAAGTCGAACCAGGTGAATTCTTGGCAATTAATGAAGATGGAATTCGTTCAGAGATGTGGGCAAAGGCCGAACCTAAAGGTTGCATCTTTGAATATGTCTATCTCGCACGCCCCGATACAACGATTGCAGGACAGAGCATTCACGCAGTGCGCGGTCGCATTGGCCAGCGCCTTGCTATCGAAGCGCCCGTCGATGCTGATCTCGTTATTCCAGTTCCCGAATCAGGAACCCCTGCCGCGATTGGTTATGCCAAGCAATCGGGAATTCCTTACGGACTTGGCCTTGTAAAGAATTCTTATGTGGGACGCACATTTATTCAGCCTTCACAAACTATTCGCCAATTAGGTATTCGCCTCAAACTCAATCCGCTTCGCGAAATTATTGAAGGAAAACGCATCATCGTTGTCGACGATTCCATCGTTCGCGGCAATACCCAGCGCGCACTTGTACGTATGTTGCGCGAGGCCGGAGCTCTCGAGATTCACGTCCGTATCTCTTCACCTCCTGTGAAATGGCCATGCTTCTATGGAATCGACTTTGCTACTCGCGCAGAACTGATTGCCAGCGGCCTTGAAGTAGAAGAGATTCGTCGCTCAATCGGTGCGGATTCTCTTGCCTATGTCTCAGAAGAAGGTTTGATTGAGGCAACAGGAGTTGCTGAAGAGAAACTCTGTCGCGCCTGTTTCTCAGGGCAGTATCCAATCGCTATTCCCACAGATATGTCCGAAGGCAAGATGCGCCTTGAAGTAACTGATGTGCGGACAGAGAAGGTCCACAAATAATGGCAACCTATAAAGATTCTGGCGTTGATATCGATGCAGGAGATCGCGCAGTTGAATTGATGAAGGCATCAATCGCGCGCGCATCACGCCCTGAAGTGATGGGCGGCATCGGTGGATTTGCTGGGCTCTTTGATGCATCTGCGCTGAAAGAGATGAAGCAACCACTGCTTGCAACATCGACAGATGGAGTTGGTACAAAGACTGAAATTGCACGCGCACTCGGTAAATACGACACCATCGGTGAAGATCTTGTTGCGATGGTTGTCGATGACCTTGTTGTCTGCGGCGCAGAACCACTTTTCATGACTGATTACATCGCTGTTGGAAAAGTGATCCCCGAGCGCATTGCCGATATCGTCGCTGGCATTGCACGTGGATGCGTCAAAGCTGGCACAGCTCTTGTGGGTGGCGAAACTGCTGAACACCCTGGACTTCTTGATGAAGATGAATTTGATATTGCAGGTGCTGCAACTGGCGCGGTAGATGCAGATAAGCAGCTTGGAGCGCATCGCGTTAAGGCGGGCGATCTCATCATCGCAATGCCGGCAAGTGGTTTCCATGCAAATGGTTACTCACTCATTCGCCACATTCTCTCTTCACAAAAACTCGATCTCGCAAAAACATATGAAGGTTTCGCACAGTCACTCGGCGAAATTCTCTTAACTCCAACTGAGATTTACTCACTCGACTGCCTTGCACTTATCAAGGCGCAAGGCGAGAAGTTGCGCACCTTTAGCCACATCACTGGCGGAGGACTTGCAGATAACACTGCACGCGTTATTCCTGCGGGCCTTACTGCGAAATACGATCGCTCTACCTGGGCGCTTCCAGCTGCGACAAAGTTCTTGGCCGATGTGGCATCTGTGCCGCAAGGCGATATGGAACGTACCTGGAACTGCGGAATCGGAATGTCGGCGGTAGTCGACCCATCTATTGGAGATTTAGTCATTCGCTCTTTGGCAGCGCGTGGAATGTCAGCCTGGATCGCCGGCGTCGTTGAGCCTTCTGGAGATAAGGACGCTGCTCGTTCATACTTGGTATCTGACTACAAGGGGTAAATTTCATGGCAAGTAAGTCCAAGGTCGCACGTCAGAAGCAGGCAACATCGGCGCAGAAGATTAACTTCTATCTCATTGCAATTCCTGTCTTCGCCTTCATCATCAAACTCATCATCATGGCCAATATCAAGGGCACCGATGGCGCGATGTTGGGTGGATGGCTTGGCGCCGATGGTGAGAACTACTTAAGTGGCGTCGATGGCTTACTTCAGCAAGGTTACTTCAGCGATAAGAGCATCTTGTCCTACTGGCCTGCTGGCTACCCAATTCTTATCTGGATCCTGACAAAGATTTCACTAACCCATGTCATCTTCCTTATCTCATTTACCCAATCAATTTTCTATGCCTATGCCAGCTATTACTTTGTGAAGCAGCTGCGTGGCACTCGTTTGCAGCCATACATGTTCCTTATCGGATTGGCTCTTGCATTTAATCCAACGCTGTCACTGAGCTCGCTCGCAGTGGGATATGAAAGCCCAATTGCAGCTTGTATGTTGATGGTTGTTGGTCTGATTATGAAGTCACGTCAGAGCGGACATGATCGACAATTTATTTTGCGTGTTGTGGCAGTGGGATTCTTCTCAGCACTTGCTTCATTTATGCAGCCTCGTTGGATTCTCACCTCACTTGTTATCGCGCTTCTGTGGGCGCTCATGACTCAGGGTCGCAAAGCACAGGCGCTCATTCTGGTTGGCGTCGTTGGCATCATGGCGCTTGCACCAGCAATCATGATTCAACGAAATATGAAGTCGATTGATAAATCTGTTATTTCAACAAACCTCGGCGTCACAATGCGACTCGGCGCAGGCGATGAAACTCAAGGCGGGTATGCACATACCGGCCCTGATGTTCCTTGCGAACCAGTTCCACCTGCAACCGCTGTCACCGATAACGATGTCGTGAAGTGTGTGATCAAGTGGTACGCGAGCAATCCTGGAAAATCAATCAGGCTCTTTATCAATAAGGGTTGGTTCTATTGGTCACCGTGGTCAGGTCCACTCGGCAACGGAACAATGGCGCGCAATCCATGGCTCAAGATTGATCCGATTGTAAATATCGCAAAGGGCAGCCAATCTGGAAATGATTTGGTCTATAAATCAGTGGGCCGCGGCATTTCATTCTTCTGGGTCATCGGTTGCATCTCACTCTTCTTCATCGGATTCTTCTGGCTCCGCTCTATGAAGGGCATCTACGCCAATTTGGCCTACGCCTCATTTATCCCTGTGGTCATCTCTTGGCTGGTATCGATGGGAACAATCGGAGATCACCGCTTCCGCATCCCTACGATGTCTCTGAGCGTCTTCCTCCAGGTCGTGGGCTACTTCGCCCTCCGCCATAGGGTCAAAACAGGCTCATTTGCCGTTGCTTTGGAGTCAGGAGCTCAGGCGCGATAACCTACGCGCTGAGACACATCAGCTATTCGTAAGGAGGTCGCCCATGGGCCGCGGCCGTGCAAAAGCTAAGCAGACCAAGGTTGCTCGCGATTTGAAGTACAACTCTCAGGAGATGGATCTCGACCGCCTTGCCAAGGAACTCCACGGTGATGTCCCCAATCAGCAGAACCAGGATGATGACGATCCCTTTGCTGAGGGCAATTACATTCCACGCGCTTGAAACCAACACCGTACGTCGCATCTCTGCGAATCTACGAACCACTTTCTGCATTTGAACCGGTCGACCGAATTCGTTGGCAGAATATTGATGCGACTATCGATTCACGTAAAGAAGAGCAGGCGCTCGCACTTCGCCGTTTAGTTTTTCCTGAACCTCCGGCAGTTCGCCCTGATGGTGCACACGTTCTCGATATCAATGGAACGCGTTATGTATCTCCATGGTCAACAGCAACTCGTTGTTGGGCAGCTCTCGATGATTTTAAAGATTCTCTTCCATCAACCATCACGCCATTCTTCATTCCACCTTCACTTGAAGAGGTCATCACAACGGGCGTGGATCTTCTTGAAGATCGTGTTCCGCATATCATCACTGAAAATTGGGTAATTCCACCGCGCTGGTTCTCGATCTTTACTCCTGATGAAAGAGTTCGCGGAGAAGATGAAGATGGCGCTTACTGTTTTGCTCGCACCACAATGTCGAAGGCTCGTGAACGTGCTCTGAATTCACATGAAGTTGTTCTTGGGGCATTTGGGCAAGGACCTGTCGAACAAGAGATCGAAAATATGATTGATTGGCTTGAACTCTTCCATCCTGAATCTCTCGTCGAACTTGATTACGGCGGCCTTGCCTCGTATCTCGACTCAGCGCTGCGCGAACAAGGTTTAGATGGCATCAGCGAAGATTCCTCGATTGAAGATGTGGCATTTAGCTTGTCCGGACTCTCGGCTGGCGATGGAGCAATCGCAGGTCAGGGCTATGAGCGCCTTGTTACCCGTTGGCGCACAGTTCAAGCCTTTGAATCAGCTATCTAGCGCTCCTAGATAATTTCATTTTGGAATTCATCTTCGGCGGTATTGCCAGAGGTGATTTCGTGAGGAATACTTCCCGTCATTACGGAGCAAAACGGACATTTCAGTCCAGCATCCGATGAGTGAATTAACTGGGAGAAGCTTATGAATCGTCTGCCTGATGCAGAGGTGCTGCTTACTCCACGCGAGGTCGCAGATCTCTTTGGCGTCGATCCCAAGACTGTAACTCGCTGGGCGAAGGCAGGAAAGCTCACCTCCATTCGCACATTAGGTGGACACCGTAGATATCGTAAATCTGAAGTTGATGAACTTCGCGCAAATTATTTCAAGGCCCAGAACTAATTTTTCAGTAGCACAATGACTTATTCAATCGAGCAATTTTTCTTACTGGGTTTTCTTACCCTTATCTTTGTTGGACTCATCACTCCACCCATTCGCAACATCGCTCTTCGCGTCGGAGCAGTCGATGCACCAACCCTGGCCCGTAAGGCACAGAAAGAACCCGTTCCGTATTTAGGTGGAGTTGCCATTGCAATCGGAATTGTTGCTGCTTCATACGGCTCACTCCTTGCCGTTGATTTTTCCTTTGACACATTTAAGTTAGCGAGCTTTGTTCTCGTTCCTGCGATGGCAATTTCTGCAATGGGACTCTGGGATGACCTCAAAGGTCTCGAACCATGGCCCCGACTTGTCGCACAGACCTTTACTGGAATTCTTGTTGCAGTCATTTTGACTGTTACAGACACAATGGGCTTTGCATTCAATAACCACTTGCTCAATTACTTCATCACCGTGCTTTGGATAGTTGGAGTATGTAACTCCATCAACTTCTTCGATAACCACGATGGTGGGGCAGCAGGAACAGTTGCAGTGATTACCTTCTTCCTCTTCTTTATCGCCTACGACCGCCAGCAAATATTGGTCAGCGCCCTTGCCATCGTTACCGCCGGAGCCACCGCTGGTTTCCTCATCTGGAATCGCCATCCGGCCAAGATTTATATGGGAGATGCAGGTTCACTCTTCCTCGGAATCATCATCTCCGTGCTCACAATCCGTTTGAGTCCGGGTGTTGTTCCTTCTTATAAATCACTGGCTATTCCGCTCTTCTTAATGGCGACTCCGATTCTCGACACCACTGTCGCCGTTATTTCACGCCTTTATCGGGGCATCTCGCCATTCCAAGGTGGACGTGATCACCTCTCACATCGATTGATGCGTAAAGGACTCAACCGTCGCACCACAGCATTTACCTTGTGGGGTCTCGCTTCTTTCTACGGTCTTCTCGCGGTCTCGATCTACATCTGGCCTGATACCTATGGGCTGACGTTGATTATCTTCGGCGCAGCAGTATGGTTGGCGAAACTCGTATTCTTCTTACGAATTCCATCTGAGGGGTAGACTCACACCATGGCCGATAAGAATGATGATGTAAAAGCAAGAATGCTTGCTGCCCTCGAAGCAAAGAAGAATAAGAAGGGCGCTCCAGGCACTCAGACACATTCTGAAGGCGGCTCGAAGATTCGCGGCGGACAACGTAGCGGTGGAGCTCCACAGGTTCAGCGCAAGGCTGGTCCATCAGGTTCAGGTTCAGCAGGCTAAATTTTTTCTGCAGTGCAATTTCTTCTTGAAATTAGAGTTCGTCCCAATTCTTCGCGAAATAAAGTTGGCGGAAGTGTCGGCGAACCCCCACGTCTTGTTGTTGCTGTTCAAGCACCGGCAGTCGATGGCAAAGCCAATCAAGCAGTGATTAAAGAGTTAGCGAGTGCATTTAATCTGCGCGCTCGAGATTTCACAATCGTCTACGGCGAACTAGGGCGCGATAAAAGACTGCTAGTAGATGGAGATAAAAAAACTCTCCAAGCAAAGCTTGAAGAGTTGATGGGCGAACCCAAACTTCTGTAGATAGAGAACTTGTGGCTCGGGACAGGATCGAACTGTCGACCTCACGATTTTCAGTCGCGCGCTCGTACCAACTGAGCTACCGAGCCAATATGTAGTTTTATTAAAAAAGAAGAAGGTGTGTGGACACCTTCCTCTTCTTGCGACCCGGACGGGACTTGAACCCGCGACCTCCGCCGTGACAGGGCGGCGCGCTAACCAACTGCGCTACCGGGCCTTGCACACTTACATGCGCTCGACCATTTTTACTGCTTTTACTTCTTTCGAAGCGTGCCCCCAACGGGATTCGAACCCGTGTTACCGCCGTGAAAGGGCGATGTCCTAGGCCCCTAGACGATGGGGACGTTTGAGGCTCGCAAATCGTACCTTCTTAAGCGTGCACGACCAAACTCGAGCAGAAAGTCCCTAGAAAACAGGCAAATTTAGAGCAGCGACCACTGCACTGTGACAGAGATGGTCACATCTTGCTGACCTAAATCAATCACCGTTGCATCTGATTCAGCTTTAGCTACAGCCATCACAGGTGTGTAATTTGTTGGAGCAGAATTCTCAACAAGGTAATTCACCTTGCCGAGCTTTACTCCCATCAACTTTGCATAGGAAGCCGCTTTTGATTTTGCACTCTGTACTGCCGCTGCACGCGCTGCTTCGAGTGACTTTGTGGAATCAAGAACAAATGGAGTTGCACCATTGATCTGCAAGTTATCTCCGCCTGCTGCGACGAGTGAATCAACAAGTGCGCCAGCTGTCTCTGCTGCACGAACTGTGATGGTAAAAGATTGTGAGCCACGGTAACCGGTCAGGGTAGATCCACCGTCAGCTGTGTACTTATATTCGGGATAAACAGTCACGCTCTGTGTGGCAATATCTTTCATATCAATTTTTGCTGTCTTGAGCGCTGCACGAACGGCAGTCGCAGTCTTCGCAGTTGCGGCGAGAGCTTCCTTGCTTGTCGCAGCCACAGCAGTTGCAGTCGCATTGATTCGAACTGCATCAGGGACAACCTTTACCGAGCCTTGTGCAGAGACTGTGATGTAGCGAGTTGCAGCGGCTTCAGCTGCAGGGCTTAGAACACCTGCAGCGACAGTCATCAAAAGGGCGATTACGGAGATACGTTTACGAATTGTCATAAAACTATTATCTCTTACTTATTGTGTGAGCGGTTATAGATTTCTGTGTGATCTCGGAGCATTCGCTCAAGAGAGAAGAACTCATCAGCATGGGCTTTGCCTGCGGAACCTAGACGATTTCGAAGCTCTTCATCGGTCGCAAGTGCGCTTAAAGCGCTAGCCATGGCGCCCGGTTGTGGTGATGTCAGGAAGCCAGTCTTATCGTTGTCGACAATATCTGAAATTGATCCCACTGCTGGAGCGACGATAGGAAGACCAGCTTGTGCTGCTTGAATTAAAGTCAGCGGAATACCTTCGTTATCGCTGGTAAGGATTGCGATATCACTGGCTGCAAAGAGATAATCAATATCTTTACGCCAACCCAAAAATGTCACTGGAAGATTTTCTGATTGTGCTCGAGCCTTTGAGCTTTCAAAGAGTTCGCCTTCGCCAGCGATTAAGAAGTGAATCGCTACTTCGCGCTTGACCAAAGCAGCAGCGATATCGAGTAAACGATCTGGGCGCTTAATCTGGGTGAGGCGTCCGACAAAGGTGCAGTAGATAGCAGCCGGATCAAGTTCAAGGCTCTTACGAAGTTCTGACTTACTTGCAGTGCGTGGTTGCGGTAGACCTGGGAAGAAGACGCTGTACTGGCTTGCATTTCCGATTCCGGCATTGAGTAAATCGTTCTTCACTTCATTGCCAATAGCAACAAGAAAGTGAGTGCGCTTAGCTAAGAATTTTTCGATTGCAATAACTAACTGTGTCTTCCACCCCGCAAAGTAGCCATGGAGTAAGTGGCCATGGAAGGTGTGAATACGAGTTGCTCCGCGGCCTGCGATTATTGAGGCCAACCGTCCAAGAACTCCGGCCTTAGCTGTATGGGTATGGATGACATCAGGTTTGAAGGTTCTAATTTTCTGAACTAAACCGATAAATGATTTGAGATCAGCTAGTGGAGAAACAGAACGTCCAAGACCTGCGATTCGAGTTGCTTTGATATCTGTTGCAACTTCATCGAGGTAATCAGCCTCAGTCTCATCGCAATATCCAGTAATGAGAACTTGTTCAAAACGTGATGAATCGAGGCCGCGCATTAACTCGGCAACAATGACGGCTGGGCCACCCACATTCATGCGGGCGATGATCTGCATAACTTTGATGCGCTCAGCCATGTGGTTATCTTCTCGCAAAAAGGCTGGATAATTGAACTTATGACTAACGGGCAATTCGTATCCAACTGCACTGCAGATGCGATGGTCCGTGCTGCTCAGAGTTTGAAATCAGGGGCCCTTGTCGCCTTTCCTACTGAGACCGTCTATGGACTCGGAGCAGATGCCACTAATGCAGCAGCTGTTGCGCGCATCTACCTAGTAAAAGGCCGCCCTGCAGATCACCCACTCATCGTTCACGTCGGCGATATGCAAGATATTGCTGATTGGTCTGACGATATTCCTGACTACGCAATTTCACTGGCTCGCGCTTTCTGGCCAGGACCTATGACACTTATTCTGAAGCGGTCGTCTCTTGCGCAAGATTTCATTACTGGGGGACAAGACACAGTGGGGGTTCGAGTTCCGAATCACGCAGTTGCGCTCGCTCTTCTTAATGAATTTAAGAAGATTGGTGGAAAAGGGATTGCTGCCCCAAGTGCCAATCGCTTTGGCCATGTCTCACCGACTACTGCACAAGCTGTGAGCGATGAGCTCTCTCAATACTTAGCACCCGAAGATTTACTTCTTGATGGTGGCCCTTCACTTGTTGGCGTTGAATCCACAATCATTGATTGCACAACTGAAAGCCCCAAGATTCTCCGCCCCGGTGCCATCACTGAAGAGATGGTTGAAGAAGCAACACAACTTAACCTGTCTTACGATGCTAGTGAAATTCGAGTAAGCGGTTCCTTAGAAAATCATTACTCACCCAACGCACAAGTTGTACTTGATATTTCTCCAGAGAGCGGCGATGGCTTTATCGCAGACTCTTCAACACCAACTCCCGATGGAGTAATTCGTTTGGCATCACCTTCTAACAATGAAGAATTTGCGCGCATTCTCTATACAGCACTACGAAGTGCAGATCAGCAATCTTTGAAGCGCGTTGTTGTGCAACAGCCTTCCGGTGACGATATCTCCGTTGCAATTCGCGACCGATTACTGCGTGCCAGCCGCGGCCGCTGAGGTAGTAGACTGCGCCAGTTATTAAGTTGGGGCCTTTAGCTCAGTCGGTAGAGCAACGGACTTTTAATCCGTGGGTCGTCGGTTCGAGCCCGACAGGGCCCACATCTGTATTCTCACCTAATGCAAGGAATTTCATCGAAAAGAAGTTCTTGGGTTCCTTCTTATCTCGCACTCGGATTAGCGTGGGGATGCTCCTTCATATTTATCAAGCTGGGCCTTGAGTTCCTCACCCCGTTCGGCGTCGCCTTCGGACGCTGTGCACTCGGTGCCGCAACTCTGCTCATCGTCGCTCGACTGCGTGGTTATGAACTTCCAAAAGATCCCAAAGTGCGACTCCACATCTGGGTTGTAGCGCTTCTGCTCAATGTAATTCCAGGAATTCTCTTTGCGCTCGCAGAAACAGAAGTGACATCAATACTTGCTGGAATCATCAACGCTGTCACTCCGCTAATGACAATCATTGCAATCCTT
The DNA here is from genome assembly GCA_002284855.1 of Actinobacteria bacterium IMCC25003. Lineage (GTDB taxonomy): Bacteria > Actinomycetota > Actinomycetes > Nanopelagicales > Nanopelagicaceae > Planktophila. The sequence continues at coordinate 341,138 of CP015603.1, forward strand.
CTTGTCAATCGCGAAGAGAAGCCAAAGGCATTTCAATTAGTCGGATTGGTAATCGGATTTGTGGGGGTACTAACCGTCCTAGGTGTCTGGAATGGACTTGGCAAAAATCCTCTCTGGGCAATTCTCGTGCTCTTGATGGCTGTCTCTTGCTATGGAATCTCATTTCCATACACGCGCAGATTTGTTATGCCCCATAAATTAAAATCTGAATCCGTTGTTTCGCTCCAACTCCTACTTGCTGCAATCACACTCTTGCCGTTGTATCTCTTTGATGGAATTGCAAAGGATGAATATCGATTGGGACCAGTTCTTGGAATGTTGGGTCTTGGAGTATTCGGAAGCGGCTTTGCATACCTCTGGAATTTCAAAGTGATGGAAGATGCAGGTAGCGCCATTGCGAGCACCGTTACTTATCTGACCCCACTTGTCGCAGTCGCTGTAGGACTAGTTTTTCTGAACGAAAAAATATCCTGGCATGAACCGGTTGGAGCGCTGATTGTTCTTCTAGGTGCTGCTATTGCTCAAGAACGAATCAAAATTAATCGATCTTCCAGCCATCCTTAATCGGACCAAGATCAATACCTGCTGCAGCATGGTCGGTATTTTCACCGCGTGCCATTTGGGCTGCGTGGGCTGTGTTATGCCAACGCTCTTCAATCTTTCCGTAGCGCCATAGAAGAAGGGCGACAGACCAGACCACGGCAAATGCTCCAACAATGAAATAACCAGCGGAATTCAAGTTAAATGCGAGTGCGTAATCCCAGAATCCACCAGAGAGATTGAGTTGGTTGGCGAATACTTGGCAGAGTTCGAGGCCACCGACGAAGAGAGCAACGGCAACTGAAAGCCCCGTAATAATGATGTTGTAATAAACCTTGCGCACTGGCTTTGAGAATGCCCAGCCGTATGCGAAGTTCATAAATGAACCATCGATGGTGTCAAGCAAACTCATTCCGCCCGCAAAGAAGAGTGGAAGAGAAATAATTGCCCACCAAGGCAAACCTGCGATGACAGAAGATCCGGCAAGTACTAGAAGACCAATCTCTGTTGCAGTATCAAATCCAAGTCCGAAGAGGATTCCAAGTGGATACATCTTCCAGCTTGCATCGATACGACGTGCAATAGGTCCGAAGAAGCGCATCAAGAGTCCGCGAGAGTTAAGGTGCTTCTCGAGTTCTTCCTCGTTATACATACCCTTACGCATCTGTAGGAATACACCGACGATTGATACAAGAATGATGAGGTTAAGTATCGCGATGAGCATCAAGAATGTTCCAGAGACTGTTGTACCAATAAGACCTGTGTAATGGTGAAGAGATGAATCTTCATTCTTGAGCTGTGAACCCAGAGCCTTGATTCCAAAGTTCAAAAGAATTGCAAGTGCTGCGACAACTGAGGAGTGACCGAGCGAGAAGAAGAAGCCAACTGCAAGAGGGCGCTTTCCTTCCGACATCAATTTACGAGTTGTGTTATCGATTGCGCTGATGTGATCAGCATCGAAGGCATGGCGCATGCCGAGTGTGTAGGCCAAGGCAGCCGTGCCCCATCCAAAGAGTGAGCCATCTGCGAGTTCGTAATTGCCTGATGTAGCCCGCCACATGAGAAGCGCACCTGCGATATGGAGGAATGCAATAAAGCCAAACATGGCAGCCATACGGCGCCACTCATCGGGTGTGAGGCGGTCTTTGAGGGGGGTGCGAGGTATATCGCGTACAACGTCGTTCATGAAGAGCCCTCTCCGGCTAGATGCAAATGATTTGCAAGAAGGTAAGGTTAACCGAGAATTTACGCCCGAGCCAGTTGAAATAACGGCGAGACAGGCGGCGTTAGGTCTAAAGTGCAGGAATCTCGAGCGTTAGATCACGGGAAGCGGGGAGGTCTCTAGATGAGCGATGACGAAGGCCAGGACGAGCTCGTCACCGAAGAGATGCTCTGGGATCGCATTCCCCAGGTTCAAGGTGAAGAGCGCGCAAACACTTATTACGAATTATCTGCCCGCATCTTTGCGCGTGGTCAATATGACGAAGCGTTGGCGCTCGCTGAAACTGCGCGAGATATCTTTTCAGAATTAGGCGCTGCTGCACCGAGTGAAGGTTTAGCACAAGCGTATTCCGCGATTGGTTACAACCTCAATCAACTTAAGCGTATGGATGAAGCCGCAACTGCAATGAGCAAAGCAGTTTCCATTTTGCGCGAGAACAAATCTCCGATTGCTCTTGAACTTGCTTGCACTCTCGGTGAGTGGTGGTACGCGTCTAAGAATTATGAAAAAGTCATTGAGACGATGTACGAATGTTCGCAAGAACATCTCGTTGATGGAAATAACATCGGCGCAGCAAATGATATGCACCTCATCGGTTGTGCCCAGCGCGAGCTAAAGAATTATGCCGAAGCAATTATCTGCTTCCAAGAAGCGCGCAAAATGTTTAAGCTCGAAAAAGAAGTCATCCACGTAGCTCGTTGCGACCAGAAGATGGCCTCATGCTACGTTGAACTCGGAGATGGCGAAAAGGCTTTTGAAGCTGCGCAAAAATCAATCGATGTCTTTGAAACTGCGCACGATCATCGCCGCGAAACTTTTGCTCTCTTTGAATTAGGCAAGGCAGAGATTCTCCTTGGCAAACTTGAAGATGGGCTATCTACACTCGATGGTGTTCTTCAAATTGTTGCTGAAGATGAGCCAAAAGACTTTGAATTTATCCTCGATATTGAAGATCGAATGGTTGCAGTAATGAAGCAACTAGGTCGCATGGATGAAGCAGCTGAAGTCGAGCGTCGCTTAGCCTCTGTTCGCGAAGCTCTTGCCGAGGAACCTATTTCTGAAGCAGATGTAACGCTTAACGACTAGATGCTTCAGACTCTCTCAGGTGCTGATTTTGCACTCTTTATCTCGGTATTTCTTGCCTGCACTGTTGAAGCGGTTGAGGCGGTCACCATCGTTCTTGCCGCAGGCACTTCACGTAACTGGAGATCAGCTTTCCAAGGCGTAATCTCAGCGCTCACACTTCTTGCAGCGCTCATTTTCACTCTTGGGCCAAGTATTGAGAAGCTACCTGAAAGCATTCTCCAATTAGCAGTAGGTGGGTTACTTCTGATTTTCGGAATGCAATGGCTCCGTAAGGCCATCTTGCGTGCAAGCGGTTTCAATGCTTTGCATGATGAAGAGAAAATATTCCGCGAAGAAGTTCAAGCGGCAGAGAAAGTGGCGAGGGTTTCACATTTCGTCGTAAGCGATTGGTATGCCTTCATGCTTTCCTTTAAAGGCGTACTTCTCGAAGGCCTTGAAGTTGCCTTTATTGTCGTTACCTTCGGAGTGATCCAAAAGGGTTCTAATCCGCAGGCTTTCTCTCTGGCTCTTTGGGCCGCGCTAAGTTCAGTCGTTCTCGTGACCATCGCCGGATTTGTTATTCATAAACCGCTATCAAGAGTTCCAGAGAATTCAATGAAGTTTATTGTCGGAATTCTTCTCACCTCTTTTGGAATTTTCTGGGGAGCGGAAGGTGCTGGAGCCAATTGGCCACATCACGATTTGTCGCTGCTGGTCATCATTCCGTCTGTGGCTGCACTTTGTTTTCTTCTGATTGAAATTTTAAAGGCACGAAAAGTGAAGGGTTTCCGCGTTAGCGCACCAAGGTCACCGCTCATCTCTCCACCCAAGAAGACAGCCTCTGGGATTATTCGATTCACTGGCGGCTTCATCTACTTTTGGTATGACTTCATCATTGGAGATGATTGGCGTGTAGCCGCGGCGATAGTTCTTGCTTTAACTGCAACCCACTCACTCGATTCGAATTCATGGTGGCTTCTTCCAGCCGCCGTTGCAGCAGTGCTGATATTTACTTTGCTCGAGGCAAGTGCTGCAAAGCCCAGTGATACATCGCAATAGCACCAGCTGCTGAAGCATTCATGGATCTCGTTGATCCGTACTGTTCAATTGCATACAGAACTTGGCAGATTGCGATGCCTTCGTCAGACATTCCTGCGCCCTCTTGGCCAAAGAGAAGTACACATTTCTCAGGAAGTTCTGCACCTTCAAGATGTTTTGAACCAGGCACATTATCGATACCGATGATGGGAGTTTCATTTTCTTTGCACCATTGTGCGAATTCGGCGATGGTTGGGTGATGCACTACGGTGAGATATCGATCGGTAACCATTGCACCGCGCTTGTTCCAGTCGCGTTTGCCGACGATATGTACATATGACGCGTTGAAAGCATTAGCTGTTCGTACGATTGAACCGATATTTAAATCATGCTGCCAATTCTCAATCGCAATCTGCAAGTTATGGCGTTTGGTATTGAGGTCAGCGACTATCGCTTCAACGGTCCAATATCTGTAGTGATCCAACACATTTCGACGATCTCCATTTTCGAGAAGTTCAGGATCATATTGAGGTCCTGTAGGCCACGGTTTTTCATGGGGGCCGACGCCGACTACTGGGAAAAATTCACCCGGTCCAATGACTGCAGGCGTATTGATTTCCATGGATGCACTCTAAACTTAAGGAGCTGGCATTACCAAGAATTTCTAAGGAGTCACCATGGAGATCGTTTATCACATCGCTTTTGGCATCCACCTGCTCTGCGTGGCTGCGATTCTCGTGCTCTTACTCTTGCAAGCTAATAAGAACCCGAAGAAGTTGAGCGCTGGCGTAGTTCATGCGTCTCTTACCGCCTTGATTGCTGCGGTCATTATGGTCGGACTTTGGGATCAGGCACATGATGAACCTGCCAACCACGCTAAGTTCGGCGTTAAAGGCCTCGTTATAGCTGTGATTCTGACACTCGGCTATAAGAATATTAAGAAGCCAGTATTAAAGAATTCAGTCTGGGCCACCATGCTTGGTTTAACGCTTCTTAATGTTGTTATTGCATACACCTGGTAATTAACGTAATGAAAAAATTCGGGATAGTCGCATGCCTTATTTTTGCTATTCCGAACTTTGCGCCCGTTCAAGCAAGTGCTCTCGACCCCATAAACGTTGCCGCAACCTTTGAAAGACTTACTGCGTCATCTGCGCTCTCTAATCCTTCAGTAGTAGTCATAGATCCTCTAACTGGTTCAGTTGTTTATGAGAAAAGTGCTTACTCCCCACGAAAGCCAGCTTCAGTATTAAAGATTTATTCCGCCACTGCAGCTTTGACCTATATGCAACCCACTCAACGATTTACAACGTCTGCATGGGTCGGAGTCAACGAGAAGAGCCTTGTTATCCAAGGTTCACTCGACCCATGGATGAGTTTGAGCGATTCAGTAGCAAAGAAGATGGGGCGCACATCAATACCTCGCATTGAGTACAACTCACTTTCAGCACTTAAAGATGCGAATTCAGGCTCTATTCGAAACTCCACTATTTATTACTCAGATTTATATTCACAAGATGTTGCAAATATCCGAGCTTTCTTTATAAAGCACGGAGTCAAGGCGATTATGAAAGAAGTAACGAGTGCTCAAGCAGAAGAATTGTCTAGCGAACCAATTCTTTCTTCTGATTCTCCTGAGTTACAAGAGATGTTGGCATTTGCGCTTACATGGAGCGATAACTTACTTACCGAACGCATTGCTCGGCTTGCGTCGCGAGCAGCGGGCTACCCACTCAATGATGAAGGAGTGGCACAGACTTTCCATGAAGTCCTAGCTGGACTTGGTGTAGATAGCAAAGGTTTGGTAATTAAGGATGCAAGTGGACTCTCCAGAGACAACCGTGTAACGGCAACACAGGTTGGGCAATTGCTGTTGAAGATTCGTAACGATTCTCGTTTTGCACCTCTGATTGGCGGACTTCCAATTGGTGGAGTTACAGGAACGTTGCGCCATAGATTTATTGATACCGCGCCGCAGGCAATTGGTTTAGTCAGAGCAAAGACAGGAACACTGAATGGAACCGCCAACCTTGCGGGTTATGTTGAGGCGGGAGACCGCGAGTATGTATTTGTGATTATCGCTGATCAATTGAAGCGAACTTCACGTGCGGAAAAATTTGCAAGAGCAACTGTCGACCGCATCTTAGGAAAGATTGCGGCGCCATTATTGCCGGTATTTCCTACCCAACCTGCTGAAGTTGTAATCGGAGAAGTAGTTACAACTTCTTAGTCGTCGTCGCGATCTTCATGATCGCGTTCTTTATGTTCACGTTCTCCACCTTCGCGACCATTATCATCGCCTCTTTGTGGTGCGCTAGTAACAGTTGGGACAGGAAGTGAATTCGATTGCGAAGTAGTTGCGCTTGGTGAAGACACAGATGCAGCAACAGATTGCGATGCAGTCGGAGTCTCTGCAATCGCAGGCGCCCCATTATTGGCATTTGCGAAGAGAGATCCACCGAGGATCACTGCGCACGCAACTACAAGAGTGGCGATAGGTAACTTCTTATTGACCTTCTTAATCCCAGCGTATGAATCTCCGCCTTCAATAAGTTCAAACCAGTCGGGCTTCTTCGGTGTCATGGTGACTTCCTTTCGTTAAATGAAAGGTAAATCTCCTTCCTTAAAGGCATCTGAGAATCGACCCGTGCTTCGCTGTCAGTTATGGGTACCCTAAGCGCGTGTCAGCCACCCGCGCCTATGTAGATCTCATGAAGTTACGCGTGGTCGAGCTCCTGATAATCACCACCTTGCCAGCAATGGTCTTGGCTCAGAAAGGCCTGCCTTCCTTTACGTTGGTCGCGGCCACTCTCATTGGCGGCACTCTGGCGGCCGGAGCGTCCAATGCCTTCAATATGGTGATCGAATCTGAATCCGACAAATTGATGGCGCGCACTTCAAAGCGCCCACTCGTAACTGGAGTGATTAGCAGAACTCAAGCAACAGTATTTGCTTGGTTAATCACAATCCTTTCGCTCGCAATATTTCAGATCTTTACAACGACGCTTGCAACTCTTCTTACTGCACTGGCGATCTTTTACTACGTTGTTATCTACACAATAATTCTCAAACCCAATACATCACAGAACATAGTCTGGGGTGGTGCAGCAGGTTGTATGCCTGTTCTCATCGGATGGGCTGCTGTTACCGGAACTCTGACATGGGTACCAGTCGCCTTCTTTATGGTGATCTTCTTCTGGACCCCACCGCATTTCTGGGCGTTAGCAATTAAATATAAAGATGATTACTCAGCTGCCGGAATTCCGATGCTTCCATCTGTCGCTAGCCAATCGATTGTTATCAGCCAGATGTGGTTCCACACGATTGCAATGGTCGTTTCATCTGCAGCAATGATTCAGTTGGCGCACCTGCCAGTATGGGTTCTCTGCGTAACAGTATTTCTCGGTGCTGTCTTTACATTCCAGCTCTTTGCACTTAAAGAGAATTCAGATAATTACAACAAGGTTGCAGCAGGAATCTTTCATTGGTCGATTACGTACTTGAGTCTGCTTTCAGTGCTGCTTGTTGTTGCTCAGCTATTAAGCGCCTGAGTTAAATCTTTAATCAAGTCGTCGATATGTTCGAGACCCACAGAAAGTCGTAGAACAGAGGGCGTGATTCCCATCTCTGCCTGAACTTCAGGGCTCAAGCGACGGTGCGTTGTGGAAGCCGGGTGAGTAATAAGAGATTTGCTATCACCGAGATTGTTAGAGATATCAATGATTCGGAGTGAATCCATAAAGCGGAACGCGTCTTTCTGAGTACCTGCGAATTCGATTCCAATAGTGGTTCCGCCAGCCTTCATCTGCTTCTTGATGACTTCGTGGTCTGGGTGTGAAGGAAGACCTGGGTAACGAACACTCTTAATCTCTTTACGAGTCTCGAGGAATTCAGCGATGGTCTGAGCATTTTCAGCCATGCGAGTAACGCGAAGGTCCATCGTTTCAAGAGACTTTACGAGAACCCACGCATTAAATGCACTGAGTGATGGACCAGTGTGGCGAGTAAAAGGAATTAACTTTTCGTAGATGTATTCAAAAGATCCAAGAAGAGCGCCGGCAAGAACACGACCTTGTCCATCGATATGTTTTGTCGCTGAGTACATAACAACATCGGCGCCAAGATCGAGCGGCTTCTGGAGAACCGGAGATGCCATAACGTTATCGACGATAACTGTGGCGCCGACTTTATGTGCTAAATCTGAAACGAATCGAATATCAACAATTTCCAACAATGGATTACTTGGAGTTTCAATAAAGACTGCCTTAGCTGGCTTGGAGAGCGCCTTTTCCCAGGCCGCCTTGTCATTTGCTTTCACGAGTTCGTAGGTAACGCCCCACTTAGGCAAAATCTCAGTAATGACAACATGGCATGAGCTAAACATCGCAGCCGAAGCCACGATGTGATCGCCGGCTTCAACGAGACAGGCGAGAGATGCAAACATCGCTGCCATTCCAGAACCAGTCGCTACACAATGTTCAGCGCCTTCAATTGCGGCCAAACGCTTTTCAAACATCGCAACTGTTGGGTTGTGGAATCGGCTGTAAAGGAAGTGATCGGTCTCGTCGGTAAATGAGTCAACCGCTTCTTGAGAATCAGCGTAAGTGAATCCGCTATTGAGATAGAGAGCTTCTGATGTCTCACCAAATCCAGAGCGAGCAAGACCTTCGCGCACTGCAGCAGTTTGTGGATTTACATCCCAATCTGGTTCGCGGCGCTTTGGGTGCTCGTGATAGCCCCAGACCTCTTTACTCATAAGAGCATCCTAAGACCATTTTCAGAAAGGCCTAAGTTTTGCCCGCTATATTGCCCATATGACCTCATTAGCGATATCCGTAAAGGATCTCAGCAAGAAATACGACTCAGGTTTCGCAGTTTCACATGCGAATTTTGAAGTGCCCCTCGGAACAATCTGCGGTTTTGTTGGCCCTAACGGTGCAGGCAAGACAACAACAATTCGCATGCTCCTAGGGTTAATCACTCCCACTGGTGGCACTGCTGAAGTACTTGGTGAATCCATCACTCATCCTGAAAAGTATCTTTCACGTGTTGGCGCAATGATTGAGGGACCTGCTTTTTATCCAGCACTTACGGGCGAAGAGAACCTCAAAGTATTAGCAACACTTGGTGGCTATCCCATCGAACGCGTCGGCGAATTAATTAAGACTGTCGGACTCGAAGGCCGTGGAAATTCAAAGTACAAGACTTATTCACTTGGAATGAAACAACGACTTGGGATCGCAGCAGCGCTCCTTCCCGAACCAAAAGTTCTCGTGCTCGACGAACCGACCAATGGTTTGGATCCAGAAGGAATTCAAGAAGTCCGTGATCTACTTAAGAAACTTGCCAGCGAAGGCACCACGGTATTTGTCTCTTCCCACTTACTCTCTGAACTAGAAATCATCAGTGAATACATCGTGATGTTGCGAAAAGGCGAAGTTGTCTTTGCCGGGCCAATCCAAGATCTCTTCTTGATGCAACAACCATTTATTTTGGTGAAGACAGCTGCAGCTAGTGATCTTCAGAAGATCATTGAATTGGCGGAAGCTGATGGACATAAGGCAACTATCCGTTCAGAAGTCGCCCACATCGAAGGCCCAGCTGAGTGGGCCGGAACTCTCAACCGCAAAGCATTTGAAGCAGGAATTTTGATCACTCAACTTTCACCTCAGATGCCAAACCTGGAAGAGACATTCTTCGAGATGACAGGGGAGAAGAAATGATTCGCATTGTTCTGGCAGAGTGGCGAAAGTTGCGTCGCCCAACGCTCTTCTTGGGCACAATCGGAGCAGCACTCTTCTTCACAGGACTCACATCCACTTTTCTATATTTGATGATCGACTCTGAGCAAGGAAACTCTGATCGCGGTCGACAGGTAAGTCGTGAAGTTCTCCAGCTTGCAGGTGGTTCTGTCTATGGATTCGCATCAGTTGGTGGGTTGCTCGGAATCATTGCGCTCTGCGTCTTTGCGGCCCAGACTGCACAGGAATACACCTATGGCACCTTACGTAACCTGTTAGTTCGCCAACCCGGTCGTATCCGAATCCTTATTGGCAAGCTCATCGCCATGAAATTTTTTGCGCTAATTATGATTACTATCTCAGCTGCAGTAAGTATTGGAATCTCTTATTTCTTATCGGATAGAGCCAAAGTTGCTACAGATCTCTGGTTTACATCAGATGGTTTCCATGAAATTGGTAAGACATTTCTCAATGTCACAATCTCTGTTATTTACTTCGGAATTGTTGGCATGGTTCTTGGACTTCTGCTCCGTTCACCTATCTCTGCAATCTCGATTGGCGTGCTCTGGATACTCATTATCGAAAATCTCTTAGGCGCTGTGAAGCCCGTCTTCCTCGATTGGATGCCTGGTAGCCAGCTCACAACGATTGCTCAAGGCGGTAGCCCAGATATTTCATATACGCATGCGCTAACTCTGGGAACTTCCTATGTATTAGTCGGTGCAATCGTTGCGACCGTCCTCTTCACTCGAAGAGATGTGGCTAACTAGCGACACTTAGGCGATACCCGCCGAATACATACTGCGCTCAATTATTCTTTAACAATGCGCCGCAGAAAGTCCTTACTGAGTCTTGCAATCATTGCCAGTCTCTCTCTTGCGGCTACCCCTGCCATCGCGAAGCCAAAACCCACTCTTGCTGAGATTGAAGCTGCCAAGCAGGCAGAAGCTGCGAAGAAAGCTGCAGCCGATGCAGCTGCCAAAAAGTTAGCTGCGGCAAACCTCACCCTGAAACAACTCACTGCTCGAGCCAATGCAGCACGTGCGCTCTATCTCAAGGCAAAGAAAGAGTTGGATGTTGCAACAGCGCAAGCGGTAGCTGCTGCAAAGCACGCAGCTGAAACTGCGGCAGCGGTAGAAGAGGCACATCGTGTAATCGGAAAACTAGCTGCCAACGCCTACATCTTGGGTGGAAGTATGAGCGATATTCAACCATTACTCAGTTCCAATGGCCCACAGGATTTAGTTGATCAACTTTCCACTCTCAATACTTTAGGTGAGAGAAATACAACTGCGCTTGAAAGATATAAAGCGGCGGAAATTGTTGCGAAGGCGGCAAAGAAGAAAGCAGATGAAGCTAAAGCTGTTCAAGAGGTTGCAACTGCAAAAGTTGCAGCGACTAAGAAGATTGCAGATGAAGCACAAGCCTTGCAGCAAAAAGAGGTAGATAAACTTCGCGCAGTTCAGGATAAGTTGATTAAAGAACTTGCAAGTGCACGCAACGTTCGCGTCACTCTCGAACAGCAACGCCAATTAGCGCTCCTTGAAGAGAGCCAAGCAAATACTGCTGCGACAACTATTAACCAGGCCAAAGTCTGGCCTGATCGTGGGTTCCAGGGTCGCTCAACTATTCGCACCACCGAGGCGCAGCGACTTGAAGCTGTGGCATTTGCGAAGAAGCAGGTTCTCGCTCGCAAGCCTTACATTTGGGGAACACAAGGTCCAAACTCTTTCGACTGTTCCGGTCTTGTCTTTGCAGCCTACAGATCTGCCGGACTTGGATGGCCAAATTGGGACCGCCTCAACTCAGCGCTCTACGCGGGTTATACGAAGCATGTTTCACTGACTGAGCTACAACCTGGCGATCTTCTCTTCTATTCATATAAGGGAACAATCTCAACTATTCACCACATCACCATCTATGCGGGCGGAGGAATGATGTGGGAAGCAAACTCAAAGGGCAAAGGCCTGCTCTACTCAAATATCTACAGCGTTAAGGGGCTTATGCCATTCGGTGGTCGGGTCTAACCTTCACCTATGACAGATGCCATCGTTGCAATTCGCAACGCTGTAAAACCACACCTAGCACGCCTTGAAGCAGGCGACAAAGTTCTGGTTGCCGTTTCAGGTGGCGCTGATTCTTTAGCGCTTGCATCTGCAATTCTGAAAGAGTCAGAAGAGTTTGCAATCACTCCCATCGCCGTCACGGTTGATCACCAATTACAAAGCGGCTCGGGTGCACAAGCTGAAAAAGTTGAGAAGCAATTGAAAGAGATGGGTTATGGCAAAGTCATTTGTAAAAAAGTTGTGGTCACTACTGAGTCCGGCCTCGAAGCTGGCGCTCGTGATGCACGCTATCAAGCTCTTAGTGCGTGCGCTGCGGAAGAGAAGGCAACAAAAGTCTTCTTAGGTCATACCCGCGATGATCAAGCTGAAACAGTTTTATTAGGACTTGCGCGCGGATCCGGAACACGTTCTTTATCTGGAATGGCAATTGAGAATGGAATTTATCTTCGCCCACTTCTTCACATCACTCGAGATGAAACGGTTGCAGCATGTAAAGAGATTGGCGTTGAACCGTGGAATGATCCACATAACGGAAATACGGAATTTTCACGGGTGAGAGTTCGCACCGAAGTTCTTCCAATCATGGAAGAGAAACTTGGCCCGGGTATTGCAGCAGCGCTTTCGCGGAGCGCATCAATTTTGCGCGATGATGCCGATGCCCTCGATGAGATTGCGCAACGAGAAATCTCACGATTTGACCTGACAAATCTTGGCTGCGAAGAGTTAGCGGCTCTGCCACGGGCTATCCGCTCTCGGGTCTTGCGGGCTGCTATCTATGCTGCAGGAGCCCCGACAGGCGCAATTACCGCCGATCACCTCACTGCAGTTGAGGCGCTGGTCACTTCTTGGCGTGGTCAGGGAGCTCTCAGCCTTCCTGGTGGTGTGAAGGTTGAGCGAATTTCGGGCAGACTTTCGCTCTTAGCCCAGCCTTAAATACCAAGGAGCAGACCACGTGGATTTAGCAGCAGTCGGAACCGATGTTGAAAAGGTAATTGCAACTGAAGAAGAGCTGAGTGCAAAGATTGCAGAACTCGCAGCTCGCGTCGATGCAGATTACAAAGATAAAAACGTTCTTCTCGTTGGTGTTCTTAAGGGCGCAATCATGGCGATGGCCGATCTCACTCGTGCGATGCAGACACATATCGAGATGGATTGGATGGCAGTCTCTTCATACGGTTCAGGAACTAAATCAAGCGGCGTAGTTCGAATCCTCAAAGATCTCGATCGCGACATCACTGGTCGCCACGTTCTGATTGTCGAAGATATAGTTGACACCGGTTTGACTCTCTCTTGGCTTAAATCAAATCTTTACTCACGTGGTGCTGCATCTGTTGAAATTCTTGCCATCCTTCGCAAGCCAGAGGCAGCGAAGGTAGAAGTTGATGTGAAGTACGTCGGCTTCGATATTCCGAAAGAGTTTGTCGTCGGCTACGGACTCGACTTCGATGAGAAGTACCGCAACCTTTCATTTATCGGTGTGCTCGCTAAGCACATGTACTCGTAAGGAACCTCATGTCTTCAAATAACCCCATGAAGAAGAACCCGCTCAATAAATTGAAGAAGGCTGCAAAGCCAGCGGAAAATGCAGGTAGCAAGAAAGCGCCACAGACTCGGTCACAGAAGATTTTCCGCGGACCGCTTTTCTGGATCATCGTCGCAATCTTCGGCGTCACTATCTTTGGTCAGATCACCAATGCAGCCAATCGCTATACCGAGATCAAGACTTCTCAAGCAGTCGATGCGATTTCAAAGTCACAGGTTGAATCAGCGGTTCTTGTTGATAAATCACAGAAGATCCGCCTCATCCTTTCGGGCGGAAATACGATTAAAGGCTCTACAAAGGTTGAAGCATCCTATGTAGCTCGCCAAGAACCAACCCTGGTTGATGCTCTGACAGCAAATCCACCTGTAAAGGGCTGGACTGTTGATGTTCCAACACAATCATTCTTAACATCGTTCTTCTTTACCTTCGGGCCAATTCTCATTATTGGTCTTTTGTTCTTCCTCATGATGAGCAACGCACAAGGCGGCAATCGCGTCTTCTCATTTGGAAAATCACGCGCGAAGTTACAGAACCCTGATGTCCCACAAAATACATTTGATGATGTTGCAGGAGCTGATGAGGCAATTGCCGAGTTAGAGGAGATTAAAGATTTCCTTGCAGATCCAGCAAAGTACGCGCTACTCGGAGCAAAGATTCCAAAGGGAGTGCTTCTCTACGGCCCTCCAGGAACAGGTAAGACACTACTTGCGCGCGCTGTTGCAGGAGAAGCAAAGGTTCCGTTCTACTCCATTTCAGGTTCAGACTTTGTAGAAATGTTTGTCGGAGTTGGTGCAGCACGTGTGCGCGACCTCTTCAATCAAGCAAAGGCCAATTCACCTGCAATCGTCTTTGTTGATGAAATCGATGCTGTCGGTCGTCAACGTGGTGCAGGAATGGGTGGCGGTCACGACGAACGCGAACAGACACTGAACCAACTTCTTGTCGAGATGGATGGCTTTGAAGCTAACGGCCAGGTCATTTTGATTGCAGCAACGAACCGTCCCGATGTTCTCGATCCAGCGCTTCTTCGCCCTGGTCGATTCGATCGTCAGATTCCAGTTGAGCGCCCTGATCTCAAGGGTCGCGAAGATATTCTCAAAGTCCATGCGAAGGGCAAGCCAATCGCTAAGGATGTAGAACTCGTTGCATATGCGCGTCGCACACCAGGATTTACTGGCGCAGATTTAGCAAATGTTCTCAACGAAGCAGCGCTACTCACTGCTCGCGAAGGCGAAAAGTCGATTACTAAATCACAGATTGATGAAGCAATTGATCGTGTGATGGCTGGCCCACAACGTAAATCACGCCTTATGTCCGAAGAAGAGCGTCGCGTCACTGCCTATCACGAAGCTGGCCACGCACTTGTTGCGCATGCCCTTCCACACACTGATCCTGTTCATAAAATCACCATCATGCCGCGCGGTCGCGCACTTGGTTACACAATGGTTCTTCCTGATGAAGATAAGTACTCAACAACTCGCAACCAACTCCTTGATCAATTGGCATATTCATTGGGTGGGCGTGCTGCTGAAGAATTAATCTTCCACGATCCTTCAACGGGTGCATCTAATGACATCGAAAAGGCGACTGCGCTAGCTCGCGCGATGGTTACTCAATACGGAATGACTGAAGCGATTGGCGCCATCAAACTTGGTACAGATGCATCAGAACCATTTATGGGTCGCGATTACGGACATCAACGCGATTACTCCGAAAATGTTGCAGCAATTGTCGATGCTGAAATCCGTAAGTTGATTGAGAAGGCGCATCAAGAGGCATACGACATCCTCGAAGCGAACCGCACAATCCTCGATGAGATGGTCCTTCAGCTTCTTGAGAAAGAGACTCTCAACAAAGAAGAGATCGCTGAAATCTTTACAAAGGTGAAGTCATGGCCAAACCGTCCAGCATGGACAGGTTCTGCAACTCGACTTCCATCTGCACAGCCACCTGTCGATATTCCAGAACGCGTTGTACCTGCAGCAACTGATGCGCCTCGTAAGACTCGTCGCGTAAAGAAAGCAACGTCGAGTGACTGATATTTCCTCCGTATCTATGGGGCCAGATGATGGACGTGCTGCGCACCCATACGATCAGGAGCGCGCCGAAAAGGCAGTGCGCGAACTACTTCTTGCACTGGGTGAAGATCCAGAACGTGAAGGCCTCAAAGAGACTCCAGCACGCGTTGCACGAGCTTTTAAAGAGAACTTCGAAGGGCTATGGCAGAAGCCAGAAGATGTCTTAACGACAACTTTTGATATTGGCCACGAAGAGCTCGTCATCATTCGCGATATCGAAGTCTTTTCTCATTGCGAACACCACCTCACTCCATTCCATGGCGTTGCCCATGTTGGCTATATTCCAAGTGGAAAGATCACCGGACTATCTAAAGTCGCACGACTTGTTGATCTCTTTGCTCGACGTCCACAAGTACAAGAACGTCTCACAACTCAGATTGCTGATGCACTTGTAGAGATTCTTAAACCCATGGGAGTCATCGTCATCATCGATTGCGAACATCTCTGCATGTCTATGCGCGGTGTCCGTAAATCTCAGGCGCGTACAACAACATCAGCTGTACGTGGTGTCTTGCGCGATGCAACCACTCGCGCTGAAGCAATTAGCCTCATTACGAATCGATAATCAACAATGTTGGTGATGGGAATTCTCAACGTCACTCCTGATTCATTTGCTGATGGCGGACTTCACTTTGATGAATCGCTTGCAATTGCACATGGCCTTGAAATGATTGAAGACGGCGTCGACATCATCGATATCGGTGGCGAATCAACGCGACCTGGTGCAGACCGTGTTCCCGAAGAAGAAGAGCAGGCACGAGTTATTCCTGTCATACGCGAACTTGCAAAGCAGAAGGTAGTTATCAGCGTCGACACAATGCGCGCATCGACTGCACACCTAGCCGTTGAAGCTGGGGCTTCTATTGTGAACGATGTCAGCGGCGGAGCTGCAGATCCCGAGATGTTCTCAACTGTTGCTGCCCTTGGTTGCAAATACACCTTGATGCATTGGCGCGGACATTCAAAAGATATGAATTCAAAGGCGGTCTATAACGATGTCGTCGCAGATGTGATTCAAGAGATAACAATCCAACTAGATAAGGCTCTTGCTGCAGGAATTAAGCGAGAAAATATCATCCTTGATCCAGGTATCGGCTTTGCCAAGGATGCTGAACATAATTGGGAGATCCTTCATCGCATCGATGAGTTTGTAGCGCTGGGCTATCCCGTACTTATCGGCCACTCGCGAAAGCGTTTCTTAGGCGGAGATAGCCCTGATCAACGCGAAGAGGCGACCGTTCAAGTAACCCAATCACTTGTCAGTAAGGGAATTTGGGGAGTTAGAGTTCACGGTGTGAAGGCGAATGTGAAGGCTATACGCCCATGAGTGATGTCATCACACTTAAGGGAATTTGGGGCTTTGGTTATCACGGAGTCTTCGACCACGAAGCCAAGAACGGACAAGATTTCTTTGTAGACCTTGAGATTCATCTCGATCTATCTAAGGCAAGTGTGAGTGATGATTTACACGACACTATCGATTACGGTGCTCTCGCTGATGTGGTTGTCGAAGAGATTACGGGTGAGAGAGTTCAACTCATCGAAAGACTTGCTGGACGCATTGCCGAAAGAATTAAGCAAGGCCATCCAGAAATTTCCAAGATTGCTGTGACAGTTCATAAACCAAAGGCACCAATCTCTGCACAAGCATCAGATATTTCGGTCACTATCACTCGATGAAAGCTGTCGTCGCACTCGGTGCCAATCTAGGAAATCCACAAGAACAGATGGATTTGGCGATAGCAATGTTAAAAGAAGCTACCGAAGTAACTGCTATCTCTTCATATTATTTAACAAAACCTGTCGGGGGACCTGAGCAACCTGATTACATCAATGCTGTCTGCACACTCGAGAGTGATCTTCCAGCTTTGGATCTGCTCTCTCTACTTCACGGAATTGAGAAATCTCTTGGTCGCAAACGTCATGAAAAATGGGGTCCGCGCACAATTGATCTAGACCTCATTCAATATGGCTCACTTCTGAGCAAGGCAGATGAACTTGAGTTACCGCATCCGCGTGCATATGAGCGTCGCTTCGTCTTAGAACCATGGCATGAGATTGAACCTGATGCAGTGCTGCTCACACACGGGAAAATCTCTGAGCTTTTGGAGCAACTGTCGTAAGACCTTAGAATTGGCGTACTGCCTGCCCGGTACCTGAAAGGACTGGAGCCATGAAAGTAGTAACAAACGCTTCCGAGCTCCCTTCTGCCTGCGCCTTTGTACCCACAATGGGCGCACTCCATGCCGGCCATGCTTCGCTCTTTACTCTTGCAAAGAAATATAGCGAGAACGTCGTTGCAAGTATCTTTGTAAACCCACTCCAATTCGAAAATCAAGAAGATCTAGCTCAGTACCCACGCACTCCCGATATTGATATTGAAATTGCAGCAGCAGCCGGAGTCACGCATCTCTGGCTTCCTTCGCAATCGGAGATCTACCCCCAGGGTTTTACAAAGCAATCTGCTGGAGCAATGGGAGATATCTACGAGGGAAAATCACGACCAGGTCACTTTGATGGAGTTCTCACGGTGGTTCGCCGTCTCTTTGATTTAGTCAATCCAAAGGTTGCAATATTTGGTGAGAAAGATTTTCAGCAGTTGCAGTTGATTAAGACAATCGCAGATAGCGTTGAAATTATTACTGCACCGACTATCCGCGAAAGTGATGGAGTTGCTCTCTCTTCACGCAATATTCGTTTATCAGCAGAGGGCCGAGTAGCTGCGTCGGTGATTTATCGAGCTCTTACTCAAGCAACAACAGAAGATGAATTAAGAGCGGTGCTGGCGAGCGAATCTGCCTTTACTCTCGATTATGCAGATTTTATTGATGAGACAACATTTACTCACGCTCAAATGGATACTCAGAAGGTGAGAGCAGTAGTTGCTGGGTGGATAAATGGTGTTCGTTTGATTGACAATATGCCTATGGGAAATCGCGCATGAAGCTTTTAGCACCAGCACCAGGCTGGACAGCATCAGCCGATGTCATTGTGGTGGGATCTGGAATCGCCGGTCTCACAACCGCACTTCAATGCCGTACATATGGATTATCAGTATTACTCGTCACGAAAGCGAGAGTTGATGAAGGATCTACAAAGTGGGCGCAGGGCGGTATCGCGGCAGCACTTGGTGACGGAGATTCACCTGAAGCGCATGAGAAAGACACACTTGTAGCAGGCGCTGGTCTCTGTGATGTTGATGCAGTGCGTGTACTTGTGACCGAAGGTCCAGAAGCAGTTCGTAAATTAATTGAACGCGGCGCAATCTTCGATAAGGAAGATAGCGGTGAAATTGCTCTTACTCGCGAAGGCGGACATCTGCGTAATCGCATTCTGCATGCAGGTGGAGATGCAACGGGCGCTGAAGTTTCTCGTGCACTGCTTGCTGCAGTGCAGAACGACCCAGGAATTGAAGTGGTTGAACATGCACTCGTTCTTGATGCGTTAAAGAACGATATTGGCGAAGTCTGCGGAGTAACACTTCACGTCATCGGTGCAGGTAGCCGCGATGGAGTTGGTCGTGGTCTTGCTCGCGCTGTAGTTCTTGCAACCGGCGGACTCGGTCAGGTATTTGCGCAGACAACCAATCCATCAGTCTCTACAGGTGACGGAGTTGCACTTGCGCTTCGAGCTGGTGCAAAAGTTGCTGACGTTGAATTTATTCAATTCCATCCCACAGTTTTATGGCTCGGCGATAACTCTGAGGGACAGCAACCACTTATCAGTGAAGCTGTCCGCGGTGAAGGCGCATACCTTGTAGACGACAACGGCAAGCGCTTTATGCAAGAAATCCATCCCCTTGCCGAACTTGCACCGCGCGATGTCGTTGCAATCTCCATTATGCGCGTGATGAATCAAACGGGTGCGCATCATGTCTGGCTTGATGTGCGCCATCTCGAAGGCTTTAAAGAACGTTTCCCAACTATTTATGCCTCATGTATTACTCATGGCATCGATCCACTCAAGGATTTGATTCCCGTTGCACCAGCATCTCACTATGCATCTGGGGGAGTTCGCGTTGATCTCAACGGGCGCACAAGCGTCAATGGCCTCTATGCATGCGGTGAAACAGCGTGTTCTGGCGTTCATGGAGCTAACCGTCTTGCCTCCAACTCACTTCTCGAAGGTTTGGTATTCAGTGCTCGTATTGCCGCCGATATCGCCGAGAATCTTCCTGAGAAGAGTGACCCTGTAGAAAATGCATCGCAAGCAATTTTGCTTGACCCCAAGGTGCGCCATGAAATTCAAATCAGCATGAGTCGCGGCGCTGGTGTGCTTCGTTCGTCAGATTCTCTCTTGAAGACAAGTTCGGATCTCACTCGCATTGAAGATAAGAAGAGCGCCGAGCCGTGCGTTGAAGCGTGGGAGACCACAAACTTATTCCAGCTCGCCCAAGCAATTCTCAAAGCAGCGCTCATCCGACAAGAGACTCGTGGTTCGCACTGGCGTGAAGATTTCCCTGAAACAAGTGATCTCTGGAAGAAGCGCATCGTGCAACAACTGGATCAGAAGGGTTACTGGATGAGCGGATATCAGGAGGTTGGAAGCAAATGATTGATCGCGATCTCATCAAGAGAGCTCTAGCCGAAGATTTACAAGGTGGAGAAGACATCACCTCTGTTGCAACTGTCTCTGGAAGCGAGAAGGTTGTCGCCGACTTTGTATCCCGCAAGACAGGTGTTGTGGCTGGGATGGATATGGCTCGCACAGTCCTTGAAGAAGTTGGGCTTACAGATATTGCAGTCTTAGTTAAAGATGGAACTTCCGTGAAAGCTGGAGATGTCCTGATGACTGTTCGTGGCGATACACGCGCAATCTTGCTCGCAGAACGCACAGCACTTAATTTCCTCGGACATTTAAGTGGTATCGCAACTCTCACACGCACCTGGGTTGATGCTGTTGCGGGAACGAAGTGCGAAATTCGCGATACTCGTAAAACGACACCAGGTATGCGTTTACTAGAAAAGTACGCAGTGCGTATGGGTGGCGGAACCAATCACCGAATCTCCCTAAGCGACGCCGCTCTCATTAAAGATAATCACATTGCAGCAGCAGGCGGAGTGGCAGAAGCATTCTCAAAGGTGCGCGCGAAGTTCCCAACATCAGAGATTGAGATTGAGGTCGATACCCTCGATCAACTACGCGAAGTCTTGCCACTCAAGCCTGACTTAGTTCTTCTCGACAATATGAGCCCTGCGCAATGTGCCGAAGCTGTCTCGATTGTTAGAGGTGCAACAAAGCTTGAGGCATCCGGTGGCATCTCACTTGAGAATGCCAAGGCATATGCAGCAACTGGCGTTAACTTCTTAGCGATTGGTGCATTAACCCATAGCGCCCCAGTTTTTGATATCGGTTTAGATCTAAGAGCGGAGTAGCGATGTTATTAACAGTTGATGTAGGAAATACAAATACGGTTCTCGGAATCTTCGATAAAGAAGATCTCGTAAAGTCATGGCGCGTCAAGACTGACCCACGCACCACAGCCGACGAACTCTGGCTGCAGTACAGCGCTCTTATCAGCGGATACCCACTGACAGGGTTATCTATCTGTTCGACAGTTCCTGCGACTTTGCGCGAATTGCGCACAATGATTGCAACATATTTCGCGGATATTCATACAACGATTGTGGAACCCGGAACCAAGACCGGAGTTCAGTTACTTGTTGATAATCCAAAAGAGATTGGCGCAGATCGCATCGTCAACACACTTGCGGCACATACTTTGTATGGCGGTCCAGCTATCGTCGTGGATTTTGGAACGTCTACAAACCTCGATGTTGTATCTCCTAAGGGAGAATTCCTTGGTGGTGCGTTGGCTCCTGGAATTGAGATCTCTGTCGATGCGCTAGCTGCACGCGCTGCTCAACTTCGTAAAGTTGAATTGGTGCGACCAAAGAGCGTTATCGGTAAGAACACTGTGGAAGCTCTTCAATCAGGAACTATCTTTGGATTTGCTGGACAAGTTGATGGCTTGGTCGATCGCATCACTGCAGAACTTGCAAAGGATTACGACGAAGCTCCAACAGTGATTGCGACAGGCGGCCTCGCCCCACTCATCATTGGAGTCTCTGACACAATCGATGAGCACGAACCTGATCTGACTCTTATCGGCCTTCGCCTTATTCATGAGAAGAATCAGTAGCGATAAAAGGTAGACTCACGCTCCTATGACAACCGATAACACGCCTGCGCAAGACGACGACCTACCCGAGCAACTTCGGATCCGTCGTGAGAAGCGCGCCAGCCTCATTGAGCGTGGAATCGAGCCTTACCCCGTTGCTGTCGCCCGCACCAAATCTCTCAAAGAGGTTCGCGAGAAGTACACCGGTCTCGAGATCGATGTAGCTACTGGCGATATCGAAAGCCTTACTGGTCGCATTATCTTTAAGCGCGACACCGGCAAGCTCTGTTTTGCCACTCTTCGCGAAGGCGATGGAACTGAACTTCAAGCGATGTTATCTCTCGACAAAGTTGGTCAAGAGCAGCTCGATGCCTGGAAGGCAGATATCGATCTAGGTGACATGGTCTCTGTCACTGGCGAAATTATTACTTCAAAGCGCGGCGAACTTTCTATCCTTGCAAATTCATGGACCTTGGCTTCTAAGTCACTTCGTCCGCTTCCCAATGATCACAAACCAATGTCTGAAGAGACTCGCGTTCGTATGCGTTATGTAGATCTTATTGTCCGCCCTGAAGCTCGTACCGCTGCACGTATGCGCCCTGCGGTGATGCGTTCACTCCGCGAGACATTTAATAACGAGAGCTTTATTGAAGTTGAAACACCAATGCTTCAGGTGATGCATGGTGGAGCGGCAGCTCGTCCATTTAAGACTTTCAGTAATGCCTACGATATGGATCTCTTCATGCGTATTGCTCCCGAACTCTTCCTCAAGCGTTGCGTTGTCGGTGGTATTGAACGTGTCTTCGAAATCAATCGCAACTTCCGCAACGAAGGCGCCGATTCTTCGCACTCACCAGAGTTCGCCATGGTCGAGTCATATATGGCGTACGGAGATTGGCGTTCAATCGCTGATGTAACCCGTTCACTTATTCAAAACGCTGCATTGGCAGTAGCTGGTTCACATGTCGTCACACATCACGACGGTCGCCAAGCAGATCTCGGCGGCAC
Organism: Actinobacteria bacterium IMCC25003; assembly: GCA_002284855.1. Classification (GTDB taxonomy): domain Bacteria; phylum Actinomycetota; class Actinomycetes; order Nanopelagicales; family Nanopelagicaceae; genus Planktophila. The sequence continues at coordinate 363,560 of CP015603.1, forward strand.
ATGGAAAGAAATTTCACTCTACGACGCAATTTCAGAGGGCGTCGGCGAGCAAGTAACGGCCCAGACATCGATAGATGAACTCAAGAAGTATGCGACCAAGCTCGGCATGAAGATTGACCCAAAGTGGGTAACTGGCAAGCTCGCCGAAGAGATCTTCGAGCACGTCGCTCAAGATAAGTTAATCGAACCAACATTTGTTATGGGTTATCCAGTTGATACTTCACCACTTGTTCGAGCCCACCGCGATATTCCTGGCGTTGTAGAAAAGTGGGATCTCTACGTCGATGGTTTCGAACTTGCAACCGGTTACTCCGAACTTATCGATCCAGTCATTCAACGCGATCGTTTAATTGAACAAGCACAGCTCGGCGCTAAGGGCGATCTCGAAGCGATGCAGGTCGATGAAGATTTCTTACGCGCCATGGAATTCGGAATGCCACCAATGGGCGGAATGGGAATGGGCGTCGATCGTCTTCTCATGGCGCTTACTGGTCTTGGAATTCGCGAAACTATTTTGTTCCCACTTGTGAAGCCAGAAGTTGATTAACAATGTTGGTGATACGTCCAGCTAAGACTTCAGATGTAAAGGCAATTCGTGAACTCGTAGATTCTTATGCCGCTCCTGGTCAGATGCTCGCGAAAGAAACAGTTACGCTCTACGAAGGTGTTCAAGAATTTACCGTTGCCGAACTTGATGGAATGGTTGTCGGTTGCGGAGCGCTCCACACCCTCTGGGAAGATCTCGCTGAAGTTCGTACAGTTGCTGTTCAAAAAGAATTGCATAAGCAAGGAATTGGCCACAAGTTGATGGAACGCATCATCGATCGCGCCCGCGAAATTGGTGTAGAGCGAATCTTCTGCCTCACATTCCAAACTGAATTCTTCGGTCGCCACGGATTCGTTGAAATTCACGGCACACCAGTTGATCCAGAGGTCTATCAGCAGCTCCTGCGCTCCTACGACGCCGGTGTTGCCGAATTCCTTGATCTCGAGTCGGTGAAGCCAAATACCCTCGGCAATACCCGCATGCTCCTTAATCTCTAGAGCCAACATCTAGTTATCTAGCGGGAATATCGAGCCCATATCTGGGGTTCTATGACACTAGAAGCTATCCACCTCGCGCCTTCCCTAGGCTGGGTTATAGGCTTACGGCAGATTCACATAAATAGAAGGAGTTCCGCCCATGTTTGAGCGCTTTACCGATCGAGCTCGACGCGTTGTTGTCCTAGCTCAAGAAGAAGCACGCATGCTCAACCACAACTACATCGGCACTGAACATATCCTCCTCGGCCTCATCCATGAAGGTGAAGGCGTCGCAGCAAAGGGCCTCGAATCACTCGGCATCTCACTTGAAGGCGTTCGCGCGCAAGTTGAAGAAATTATCGGACAAGGTCAGCAGGCACCAAGCGGCCACATTCCATTTACTCCACGTGCGAAGAAAGTTCTCGAACTCTCACTTCGTGAAGCGCTACAACTTGGCCACAACTACATTGGCACAGAACATATTCTGCTCGGACTCATTCGCGAAGGCGAAGGCGTTGCAGCACAGGTACTCGTAAAGCTCGGTGCAGACCTCAATCGTGTTCGCCAGCAAGTTATTCAACTTCTCTCTGGCTACCAAGGTAAGGAAGCTGTTTCACAAGGCGGACCTGCTGAAGGAACACCATCTACTTCATTGGTACTCGATCAATTCGGTCGCAACCTCACACAAGCAGCACGTGAAGGAAAGCTCGATCCAGTTATCGGTCGCGAACTCGAAGTCGAGCGCGTTATGCAGATTCTTTCTCGTCGCACAAAGAACAACCCAGTACTTATCGGCGAACCAGGTGTTGGAAAGACAGCTGTTGTCGAAGGTCTTGCACAAGCAATTGCAAAGAATGATGTCCCTGAAACTCTTAAGGATAAGCAGCTCTACTCACTTGATTTAGGTGCACTTGTTGCTGGTTCTCGTTATCGCGGAGATTTCGAAGAGCGCCTCAAGAAAGTCCTTAAAGAGATTAAAACTCGTGGTGACATCATTATCTTTATCGATGAAATTCATACACTTGTCGGCGCAGGCGCAGCAGAAGGTGCAATCGATGCCGCAAGCATCCTGAAGCCAATGCTCGCTCGCGGTGAACTCCAGACAATTGGTGCAACAACTCTTGATGAGTACCGCAAGCACATTGAGAAAGATGCAGCTCTTGAGCGTCGTTTCCAGCCAATTCAGGTGAAAGAGCCATCCGTTGCTCACACCATCGAAATTCTTAAGGGCCTTCGCGATCGTTACGAAACCCACCACCGCGTCTCCATTACAGATGGCGCACTCTCTGCCGCTGCCAACATGGCAGATCGCTACATCTCAGATCGTTTCCTTCCCGATAAGGCGATCGACCTTATTGATGAAGCAGGTTCACGTCTTCGCATAAAGCGCATGACAGCCCCTGCCGAACTCCGCGAATTCGACGAGAAGATTGCCGATGCTCGTAAAGCTAAAGAGTCTGCAATCGATGGACAAGATTTTGAAGGCGCTGCAGCGCTTCGCGATAAGGAGAAGACCCTTATCCAAGAGAAGCAGGAAGCTGAAAAGAATTGGAAGGCAACTGATCTCGATAAGGTCACTGAAGTCGATGAAGAACTCATTGCTCAGGTACTTTCCGCATCAACTGGTATTCCAGTATTTAAGTTGACTGAAGAAGAGACAGCGCGTCTGCTTCGTATGGAAGATGAACTCCACCGTCGCGTAATCGGACAAGATCAAGCGATTAAGGCGTTGTCACAAGCAATTCGCCGTACTCGCGCAGGTCTTAAAGATCCAAAGCGCCCTGGTGGATCATTTATCTTCGCTGGTCCTTCTGGAGTTGGAAAGACAGAACTTTCACGCACACTTGCATCATTTCTTTTTGGTGATGAGACAGCGTTGATCCAACTCGATATGTCTGAATATTCAGAGCGCCATACAGCGTCTCGTTTATTCGGTGCACCTCCAGGGTATGTCGGTTATGACGAGGGCGGACAGCTCACTGAAAAGGTTCGTCGCCGACCATTCTCTGTAGTTCTCTTCGACGAAATCGAAAAGGCGCACCCAGATATCTTCAACTCACTTCTTCAGGTTCTTGAAGATGGTCGCCTGACAGATTCACAAGGTCGCACCGTCGACTTTAAGAACACTGTCATCATCATGACTACAAACCTCGGTACCCGCGACATCTCTAAGTCACTCGGGCTTGGTTTTGCTAACGCTGATGACGACCTGACAAATTACGATCGCATGAAGGGCAAGGTTCAAGATGAACTCAAGAACCACTTCCGCCCTGAATTCCTCAACCGTATCGATGATGTCATCGTCTTCCACCAGCTCACAAAGGATCAGATCATTCAGATCGTTGATCTCATGATTGCTGGTCTCGATGAGCGCCTTAAGGCTAAGGACATGGGTATCGAGCTTACACAGGCTGCAAAGGATCTTCTCGCAGCTCGTGGTTACGACCCACTTCTGGGTGCGCGTCCGTTGCGTCGCGTCATTCAGCGCGAGATTGAAGATTCACTCTCAGAGCGAATCTTGTTTAGCGAGCTCAAGGCTGGCGAAATCATTGTTGTCGATGTCGAAGGAACTGATGCAGATGCGAAGTTCACCTTTAAGGGATCACCAAAGGTTTCAACACCTGATAGCCCTGAAGATTTGGCTGAAGCACCTACCGCTTAATTATTGCTAACTTCGCGGCAGCGAAAATTTACTCTTGCCGCGAAGTTCAATAAGCCCATCATCGAGAAGCGTTACTAAAGCTTTCTCGAGTTGCGATGGAACATCCCATAACTGTGCAATCTGAGCTTTTGTCAGTAAATCGTTTTCACGAAGTGCTTGAATAACCGTTCCACGGCATTGGCGATCTGTTCCGTGCCAACTCTGTGTGCGTTTTACGACATCTGACTTTGGATAATCGAGGCTGCGCCAGATGCACTCATGTGCAACGGGGCAGATTCCGCATTTGGGAGATTGCGAAGTACAGACCAAGGCGCCGAGCTCCATCGTTGCTGCTGCCCACAGATGCGGGTCTCTCTTTGGAATAAGCGCTTCGTAACGTGATTTCTCATCTTTTGTCGCAGATAACTTGGGAGTTTCTACTCCATCAATAATGCGGGCAAAGAGGCGACGGATATTGATATCGAGAACAAGTGAACGACCCTCGAAGGCAAATGCAACCATGGCAGCTGCTGTGTATTCGCCGATTCCTGGAAGTTTGCGCAGCTCGGATTCCTCGCGAGGAATAACGCCTTTATATTCGTTGGTAATTACCTTCGCGCATTCATGCAACCGAAGAGCACGACGCGGATAACCAAGACGACCCCATGCAGTAATTACTTCAGCAGGAGTTGCCTTTGCGAGCTTTGCAGGCGTTGGCCAACGTTTCATCCACTCTGTATAGACCGGGAGGACTCGATTGACTGGTGTTTGCTGCAACATAAATTCAGATACTAGAACGCCCCATGTATCTGTCTTTCGCCAAGGGAGATCGCGCTTATTCTTCTTAAACCAAGAAATGATCTCTTTCTCGAGCATTATTCGCCAGTGATTTTTACTCGCTGCAGCGCTTGATCAAGTCTAGAAACCTCAACGATTTCCATGCCGGCAATCTTGACATCAGAACCAGTTGGAACAAGTGCGCGCTTAAAACCAAGGCGGTATGCCTCAGCAAGGCGACGAGAAACACCACTGACCTTGCGGATTTCACCAGCGAGACCGACTTCACCGATAGCGACGAGATCTGCGGGGAGAGCTAAACCTTTTGCAGCAGATGCCACGGCAAGTGCGAGAGCTAAATCTGCAGCAGGTTCAGACATTTTCATTCCGCCCACAGTTGCGGCATAGACATCGCGACCACCGACGCGAATATGTGCACGGAGTTCGAGAACTGCGAGAGTCATGGAGGTACGCGCTGAATCGAGGCCGCTGGTAACGCGACGCGCATTTCCGAAATCGTTCTCGCGACCTGCACTAACGAGCGCTTGGATTTCTGCAAGCAGTGGCCTGCGACCTTCGAGAGTGACTGTGACACATGTGCCTGGCACTGGTTCGGCGTGACGTGAGGTAAAGAGACCTGTGGGATCGAGAACGCTTTCAATGCCAGTATCGCTGAGATCAAAGCAACCAACCTCATCGCTGGCACCAAAACGGTTTTTGATTGCGCGAATAAGGCGAAGACGTGAGTGACGTTCGCCTTCAAATTGGAGAACGACATCGACGATATGTTCGAGTAGACGAGGACCTGCGATAGAACCATCTTTGGTGACATGGCCAACTAACAAGAGAGTGATATCGCGATCTTTACAGATACGGATGAGAGCGCCAGCAACTTCGCGCACCTGAGTTACTCCACCAGGTGAACCGTCGGCAGTTGATGAGCCAATAGTTTGTACAGAGTCGATGATAAGAAGTTCGGGCTTCACGGCATCGATATGTGCGATGACCGCACCTAAATCAGTTTCAGAGGCGAGGAATAACTTGGGGTCGACTGCATTGATGCGTTCAGCGCGTAAACGAACTTGAGAAGCTGATTCTTCGCCAGAGATATAGAGTGCAGGAATTCCTTTAGCGGCTGTCTGTGCAGCAACAGATAAGAGGAGAGTTGATTTACCAACACCTGGTTCGCCGGCAAGAAGGATTGCAGCACCTGGAACGAGTCCGCCACCTAAGACGCGATCGAGTTCGGAGACACCGGTTGCACGTGCACGAGCTGATGAGAGATCAACATCGCCGATAGGTGTTGCTTTAGAGGTGACAGAGCCTGCAACGAGTGAGAGTTTCTTAGGAGCCGCAAGCTCTTCGACAGAGCCCCACGCCTGACATTCGCCACAGCGTCCTACCCATTTCTGGGATGTCCAACCGCACTCTGCGCAGCGGAATGGATCTTTCTCAACCTTGGCCATAGTCGTAGGTTAGAGGAAGGCGCTGACTATTTGCCGGCGGCGATTGTTGCTGGGTGTTGAATCACGAAGAGAGGCAGTGAACGCGCCTGCGCATCACGGATACCTTGGATGCGACGGTCACAGTGCTCAGCGAGGATGGCGTAGGCATCGATACCCATCAACTGCTGAAGTTCTGCCTTGTTGGAGATGTAGACAGGTTCGCTACCGACGTGTGCATCGGTATTGCTGGTGCAGTACCAATCGAAATCATCGCCGCCATCGCCCCAACCAAGGCGTTCGTATTCGCCGATGACTGTTACTGAATATTCGCGCTCGCCGACTTCGCGAGTTTCATAGCTACGACGAAGTGGAAGTTGCCAACAAACATCAGGCTTTGTATCAACAAAGTGAATGTTGCGCTTCTGTGCAAGGTGATGAAGTACGCAACCGAATGAACCAGTAAATCCTGGAGCTTCATAACCTTTACGGTTGAGGAAGATACAAGCATCGTTGACTGTACGAGTCTTACGTTCTTTATCTTCATCGAGATCTGTAATGCGGAGCTGTCCGCCTGGCTTCTTGGGACGAGCTTCTTCATAGAACTGCCACATATCGGGAGTTAAGAATTCCGCTGCCTTACGAACGCGCTCTTCATCTGCCTCGTCTGAGTACATCGCACCTTCGGTGCAGCAACCATCGTTGGGACGGTCTTTAAATACTCCTTGGCAGCCGTCGCCGTAGATACAGGTCCAGAATGAGGTCAACCAGGTGAGGTCGCATTTAAAGATTTCTTCTTCATCGTTGGGATCTGTGAATTCGACCCAGTCGCGTGCGAAACCTGGCTTTATCTCTGACATAGTCGCAGAGCCTACGCGTACTCTTTCGCCATGGCTAATCAAGTAGCAGTTGTTGGTGCAGGTGTAATGGGTGAAGCATTTATCGCCGCCCTCATTCGTTCTGGAATTCCTGCATCTTCAATAGTCGCGGTTGTGCGCCGACCTGAGCGAGGCGAAGAGTTATTAACCAAGTATTCAATCTCTGTTAAGCCACTTGCTGAAGCTCTTCAGATAAGCGATGTTGTTCTTCTCGGTATCAAACCGCAAGGGCTTGCAGATCTCATGCCTGAGATTGCTCCACATCTTCGCCCTGATGCACTTGTTATCTCACTTCTTGCCGGTAAGACCATTGCGGGAATTTCAGCAGGCCTCAATAGCCATGGCGCTATTGCGCGCGTGATGCCAAATACCCCAACGCTCATCGGTAAAGGAATGGCTGGTTACTCACTCAGCGCCGGCGTTACAGATGCTCAGAAGAAATTTGTACAATCTTTATTGGCCGCAACAGGTAAGGCGATTGAAATTCCAGAGGATTTACAGAATGCGCTCACCGGAACTAGTGGTTCTGGTCCCGCCTACTTCTTTAGATTTGTGGAAGCGATGGTCGATGGCGCTGTCGCAATGGGACTTTCGCACGAAGATGCAACGACTCTCACCATCCAAACAATTGTTGGAGCAGCAGCGCTTCTCGATGAATCAGGCGATACCCCAACTCGACTTCGCGAGAAGGTAACAAGCCTTAAGGGCGCAACTGCCGAAGCTCTTGCAGTCTTTGATGAAGCGGATATTTCCAAGATAGTTGCAGATGCCATGGCAGCATCAGCCCGTCGCGCTGGAGAACTCGCCCAATAATGAAGCGCATTGCAATCTTCCTCGCACTCTTACTACTTGGCATATCACAAGCAGTTGCAGCACCAAAATCGGTAGCGGTGAAGAAGTTAAGCCTCATTCCTGTAAATCAAGGCGCAGAGAAGTTGGTGATTACCGGAAAAACGCTCGTCACAATTGGTAATACCGATGGCGTCAATTCCAATATTTTGCTGACTGGCCTTGATGCAACTGGTACGCAGTTGTGGCAGAAGACAATTGATTCAGGAGTCGATGAAGTAGCACTTGCTGCAACCACAGATCCTTCAGGAAATATCTGGTTGGCAGGAGCCTCTTCAGCTATCGAAGCAAGTGAAAGTGCCACCGCCCAGATTCAAGTGGAGAATCCTGATGGAGTTCTTGTTGAGCCAGCGTCCAAACTCCGTGGTGATATGAATCTATTAACTTTCTGGAAAGTTTCATCTGCAGGAGATTTGGTCGCAACATATACAGCCGTACAAAGTGCTCCAGCGCTGATCAATGCAATCTCTGCCAACGCTTCTGGCGTATCCGTCGTAGGAAGCCTGCAAGATAAGCCCTTTATTCAGAGTATTACTTCACAAGGGGTATTTGGAAAAATCATCCCCATCGGAACCTCTAAGAGTTCGCTCAATGCGATTGTTCGTCAGAGTGATGGAACGCTCTCAGTCTTTGGAACGAGCGCTGAAACTCTCGGCGGAAAGAAGTTGGCGGGAATCCGCGATGGAATATTGATCAAGATTTCCAAGACGGGGGCAGTTGCATCAGTGGTTCGCAGCTCTGCACCGAAAGCAGATCGTTCTTGGATTGGCGCTGATCCATCGCTTGCGCTAACAGGTTTTGTAAAGACTGGAAAAGTTATTGAAAGTGCATTTACTAAATTCACATCAGCATTTACACCTTCCTGGACGCTTCGAGTTCCATCGCTCGGTACTTCAGCGGTAATAAGTGCCGGAACTACAACATACGGCGCATTCGCTTCTAATTCTGCAGTATCTGGGGTTATTGGGTGGAAACCAACTTCGCCCTCACTCTTACTGATCTCATTCGATAGCAAGGGTGTAATTACAGGTGCATTTGGTTCAAATGAGATTACAGAACCGATTGCTTTGGCCTATGCAAAGGAATTTGGATTCATTGGTCTAGCAAAAACTCCTAGCCAATCACTTTCGCTCTTTAAACTGCCTTAAGGGCGGAACATTGATAGTTGGCCCTTATATCCGGCCACTAAGTAACGAATGCGATCGACTACAACCCAGGCTGAATCAATCCCATCTGGATTCTGCTCTGTTGAGACCAATTTGATTGTAGGAATTGCGCGGGCGCTATCGAGAACACAGAGTCTCTGCAGACAGTTGTAGGCGATATATGTGCCATCAGTATTGAGATATTTACTTGGTGCGCCATAGAGCTCGCTTGCTGCAACAAGTTGAGCAGGTGGATTTTGAATTGGGCTCCAGCGGATTCGGTTGGGAGCCGGCGCAGTGGCAGGAGATGAAATCAACCATGTGGCTTGAATGCCATTGAGAGTCTTTGCTATCGAGACATCAAAGCCAGTCATTGGCGTTGCACTACCTGAGGTATCGAGATTGAAGTAACTCCATGCTTCGCCTGAGAGAGTTGTGCGCGATGCGACGCGAACTTCGCCGGAAGTTGCCTGCTTCTTCTGATTGATTGTAAGTACGGAGTCGTACACAACGTAGGTCTTCTGACCATCGAAGAGCGCTTTGAGATGGAAGGCAACATCGCCGGTGCTACGACCATCCGTCTTACGATCTCCGTCTACGAGTTCGTAGCTCCACTTAGAACTGCCCTTAACTTTGGTGGCACCTAAGAGAATTCCTTGGCTCTCATCGCGATAGAAGACTTGAATACCGCCCGATGTAGCAACACAAGCATTAGATACGCTGACATCGCTTCCCGTACGAACACGGACTGGATCTTTGTAATCATTTACTTGAGGGCCGTTGCCATCGACTATCTCGTAAATAAATTTCTTTCCATCGTAAGTCGCGTAATGAAGATCGCGATCGTCGCTCTCTGAATAGAAGATATGGAGTGTTTGTGCAAGCCCTGAACCATTGACGCAGAGCGAGACAGTGCTGGAGATTGCAGACTTAGTGCGTCCTGCAGTTCCGCCAGCACCATCAACAGTCGACTTCTTCCAGGATTTTCCATCCCATTGTGCAATTTTAAGAATTCCACTCTTGCTATCGGTATATGCAAGCAGGGGCTTTCCATTAAAAATTGTGCTGGCAACATGTTTTGCATCCGCTTTATCATCGATAACAAATCTCTTCCAGCCCGCCTGCGGAGTCATAGGTGCTGTAATGACAGCATCAGACGTTCCATTGGTATTTGAGGCAACGATACTGAAGCTGTAACTGGTGCCGTTCTTCAGCCCCGTGAAAGTAATAGGCGACTCTGTTGAACTCTTTACCTGATCTGTCTTGAGGTTACGAACTGAGTAACTTGTGATTTGAGCAGTGCGCGCATTAGCTGGTGGATCAAAGGTAATAATCGCAGAGCTATCGGCGATGACGGCAGCAGCGTTGCGAACTACTTGTGGGACACCAATTGCTACACCAACTGGAGGCTTACGGCGGAGATCTTCCATCATGGCAAGAAGAAGAGTTCCGGGCTCTCTAAAGATTTCGCCGGCATCAAGATTGGGAGTCATAATTGAATTAGCGCCTAGGTTTGCGTAGGTGGCTTCATCGAGGTGGCTGACTGAAGAGCCTTCTTCATAACGAGCAGGTGTATAGAGAATGGGTTTCTGCCCACCATTAGCGGCGATTCCGAGCGGTCCTGCCCAGACAAGAGTTGAAGTGAGCGCTTTACCTAATTCAATCGAAGGAGATGGAAGATCGGAAAGTCGGCGACCATCTGCAAGTTGCGCATAAGCATCGTATGGGGTTGGTTGTTCGATTGTTCCGTAGCCAAAGAATTGATCATAAGAATCAGTTGAGAGAAATCCGAGACCGTGTCCCATCTCGTGGAGAAAAACTGATTGCAAGTCATATTCGTTCGAGCGAGGCGAACCGTCATTGCGAGTATTCCAATTAGCGACCGAGTTAACTTGAATAACCATCTCTGGGTTTTCTGGGTCGAGATCTTTTCCACCAAGCGCATTTGCAAGTGCAGATGGATACCAAAGACTCTGATCTGGTGCTCCATCGAATCCTGAATAGTAATTTCCTGGTCGGGCACTTCCGAGAACTCCGTAGGAAGCAGAGCGTCCCCATGTTGCATCGATAGTTATGGGTACAGCAGATGAGAAGTTGGCAGACCAAATATCAACAGCAGCTTGGAAATCTCGCTTTGCCCATTCTGGAAAATTTTTGTAGTTGACGACAAATTTTGATTTCTGTTCGAGATGGGCAACTTTTGGTGGTCGAGTTTGAGTTGTGCCTGTTGCCTTACCCGCATAGGTATAACCCCAGACAGTTGATGGAGCGACCTTAAAATTGGAGAGCGCAATAGATTGCGTGGGGAGAAGAAGTGAGGCGAGAAGGCCAAGAACAAGGGCAAATGTGCTGCTCTTTCTCAATTGGCCTCTCATAGCGGGTAACGCTATCAGGGTGCGAGAATGCAGTCATGGTTACCGTTTACTCTCGTCACGGCTGTCATCTCTGTGAAGATGCGGTGAAAACCTTAGAGAGCATGCGCGAGGAACTCGCATTTGAGATTGAGATTATCTATATCGACGGTAACCCAGAACTCGAAAAGCTATATGGAAATGAAGTTCCAGTTATTCATATCAACGGTGAACACCACGATTTTTACAAGGTCGATCCAGAACGTTTTAGAACTTCCCTTGAAAAACATCGTCGGCATCAATAATTCGATATGAATAACCTTGCTCGGCAAGGAAGCGCTGACGGTTCTGTGCAAAATCTTGATCGATAGTGTCGCGCGAAACAACAGAGTAGAACTTAGCTCCGCGGCCATCTGCCTTGGGTCGCAAGATGCGACCGAGGCGTTGCGCCTCTTCTTGGCGAGATCCAAATGCACCTGATACCTGAATTGCAATTGTTGCTTCAGGAAGATCGACAGAGAAGTTAGCGACCTTCGAAACTACAAGACAGGTAACTTCACCGGTACGGAATGCTGCGAAGAGTCGTTCGCGTTCTTTCTGAGGTGTATCGCCCTTGATGAGTGGAACACCGAGAGTTTCTGAGAGATCATCGAGCTGATCGATGTACTGACCAATGACGAGCACTTGCTCGCCTGCATGGTGTGCGACGAGTTCTTCAACAACGTTGCGCTTTGTACGGGTTGTCGCGCAGAATCGATATCGCTCTTCAGGTTCGGCGGTTGCATAGGAAAGACGCTCTGCCTCAGTGAGGTTGACGCGGACTTCAATACATTCGGCAGGGGCGATATATCCCTGCGCTTCAATCTCTTTCCAAGGGACATCGAAACGTTTTGGCCCGATGAGCGAAAAGACTTCGCCTTCCATTCCATCTTCGCGCACAAGAGTTGCAGTGAGTCCGAGGCGACGACGAGATTGAATATCAGCGGTAAAGCGGAAGATGGGAGCGGGAAGCAGGTGTACTTCATCGTAAATAATGAGGCCCCAGTCATGAGTATCGAAGAGATCGAGGTGTGCGTACACACCATTCTTCTTCTTCGTCATAACTTGGTATGTAGCAATAGTTACAGGACGAATCTCTTTCTTTGATCCTGAATATTCACCAATTTCATCTTCATTAAGAGTTGTGCGCTTTAAGAGTTCATCGCGCCATTGACGAGCCGCAACTGTATTTGTCACAAGAATGAGAGTCGTTGCCTTTGCATGTGCCATCGCTGCTGCACCGACGATTGTTTTTCCGGCTCCACATGGCAGAACGACAACGCCAGAACCACCGTGCCAGAAACCTTCAGCGGCATGTTCTTGATACTGACGAATCTTCCAGCCATCTTCCTTAAGTGCGATGTCATGTGCCTGGCCATCGACGTAACCAGCAAAGTCCTCAGCTGGCCAACCGAGGCGTAGAAGTGATTGTTTAATCTGTCCACGCTGGCTTGGATGAACTGCGATGGTTTCCTTATCGATGCGAACACCAAGAAGTGGTGCAATCTTCTTGGCACGGATTACTTCTTCAAGAACACCGGTATCGGTTGTCACAAGAATGAGTCCGTGAACGGGATCTGCTTCAAGGCGAAGACGTCCGTAACGAGACATTGTCTCGGCGACATCAACGAGTAATGAATGTGGAACTGCATAACGTGAGTACTTAATTAAAGTATCAATCACGAGTTCAGCATCGTGGCCTGCAGCGCGTGCATTCCAGAGTCCGAGGTTTGTTAAACGGTAGGTATGAATATGTTCGGGTGAACGCTCCAATTCAGCAAAAGGTGCTATTGCACGACGGCATTCAGTAGAAAGAACGTGATCTACATCGAGAAGAAGTGTTTTATCGCTCTGGACAATCAGCGGTCCATCGGTCATGAGAGTAGATCCTTTATGAACGCATGTAGAAAATCGCTACGTTCTTGCATAGAAGAGATGCTGACCCATTCATTGGGAGCATGTGCACCGCCGCCTACTGCGCCGAGGCCATCAAGTACCTGTGCACCAGCTGCCGCAGCGAAGTTTCCATCGCTTGCTCCACCAACTTCAGCGCACCCAAGTGGCTTCATCCCAATAGCTGCAGCGACTTTCTCAGCGCGTTCGTAGAGCGCCTTAGTTGAGGTCGGTTGCAGTGGTGGGCGATTAAGTCCGCCAGTAATTTCCAGGCGAGCCTTGGGATTGGCTGGCTTAAAGTTTTTGATTGCAGCATCGACTCTTTCAAGTTCAGCTTGTGAGAATGAACGAGCATCGATATCGAGCACGGCTAAATCAGGAACTGTATTTGTTGTATTTCCTGAATGAAGAAGTGTTGGCACGACTGTTGTTCCATGTTCTGCATTCTCGAGTGCGGCAAGTGCCAATATTGCATGTGCAATCTCGGTGGTGGTGTTTACGCCCTTTTCAGGTTCGAGACCTGCATGTGCAGCTAAGCCATGAACCTTAATCTGATACATCGCAGTTCCCTTGCGACCTGTCTTTACCTTGCCATCGAGTGATGCTTCAAGAACAAGCACTGCCTTTGCCTTTGCAGATAAATCCTTAATGAGAGCCTTTGATGCGTGGCTTCCAGTTTCTTCATCTGTTGTAGCAACGAGTGCAACAGAGCCTTCTATACCTTTGAGCGCATAGAGCGCTTGAATAAATCCGGCCTTCATATCGAAAGTTCCGGGACCACGGAGAACATCACCGCTAATTTCCCAGAGAGGTTGATATGAGCCATGCGGCCACACCGTGTCGAGATGGGCGAGAACTAATACATCAGGTTGCTCTTCGCCCCACCAGAAGACGGGGCGTCCCTCAATCTCTTTAATCTGTGCAGGAACTCCGAGAACTCGCGTTGCAATATCGGTGGCTAAGCGAACAACTGAGCGGCAAGCTTCGAGATCTTCGGTGGGGGATTCACACCGAACAAGTGCTTCGAGGGCTGCCAACATGGGCTCAAGTCTGCCGTATTCAGGTGCTTTCTCGCTCGTCATAACGCTGCAACCCCCGTAATACGCGCGATTCTGAAGGTCTGCACTTCACCGGTGGCATGGTCGCGCGCGATGAGCGAACCTGCAGATAATTTGAGTGGATCAATAATTCTGTGTGAGACAAGACCATTGTTATCTGCATATCCAATAGATAGAGATTTGGCTGGTTGGTTCTGCAAGTAATCACTTAATAGTTCGAGCGTTTCATTAGCTGTTGTACGCGGAAGTGAACCGAGCGCTTCTGTTGCAATGTTACGCATGGTGCTCTGCTTACGGCTCGACTTTTCACCGGTGCGAAGTGCACGGAGTGCGCCCTCGATCTGAATCTCATCTGGCTTTTCATACTCACCGATAATGCGTGGGGGACGAGCCTTAGTTTGGGCACGTTGAATACGTGGACCACTTAACAAGAGTCCACGTGAATCTTCTGCAGCTGGCAGATAACCGCAGCTTCGTAAAATATTCATCGCTTCGGCGGCATCGTGTCCGCAGATGAGAACTTCTGGAGCAATTTTGCGAAGTCCGAGAATATCAAGTCGCTTATCGCCAAGAATTTGAGTGATAAGGGCTGCATCTTCACAGCGGATAAATGATGCAGTGTTTCCAACTCGCAACTTGCCATGTTTCTTTGCAACATCTGCGATGAGATATTCAAGCGGTTGCGGCATCGGAGTTTTAGAAGTCTTTGCAAGGAATTTCGAAATTTCTTCACCAGTGCGACCATGATCCAATCCGCGACGGATGGAACCTTCGGAGAATCTAAAGACCGTCGCTCCGCCGCGTGATTCAACATCAGCAATCAGCGCCAACTCTTGCGCAACTTCATGTTCGAGCGGCCCGGGAGCGATAGCGGTGTTATCGCTCTGGATAAGAATGTGATCAACCGCTTTTGGCAGATCGCTATCGATAGCGAGGCAATCTCCACCTGCAAGGAAAACACTTCCGTAGGAGGATAAAACGCCTTGCCCTGTAATACCGAGCCACTCTGCTTCGCGCAGAGTCCAGATGATGTAATCCTTTTGTAGGCCGCCAGCGCGTTTTGCGGGAGCTAACCACTGTGCTGCAGCGAAGAGTGAATCAATATCGACCGCGATATCAGAGTTTCCTTGCAAGATAGCGAGTACTAAGCGACGCGTAGTTGCGGCGGAGGAGCGATCGAGTTCTGGACCAAGGGGAGCGACATTCTTACTACCTTCTTTCCCGACGAGACCAGAAAGACGTGAGGTTGTAAGCCACGCAGATGCAAGCAACTGCCACTTAGCAGATGCGCCCTGCGTTAACCAGATATCAAATTGATGAGTAGGAAGAATCTTGTCATCTGGATCGATAGTGAGAAGTCCTGAGAGATATGCAATCTCTGCAACAAATGCGGTGCATGATTCATCAACACCTAAATGTAGCGAGAGCTCTTTGAGGTCGCGAACTCCCAGACCTCCAGAACGAAGAGCGGTTGCGGGCTCTTGCGCCCAGAAGTTGAGTACTTCTTCAGTCCACCGTAAGAAAGTGGTGATATTTGCAATTGCTGCTAACTGCACATTTCGAGCATCGCGCTTGCTTCCTGTCACAGCAGGTTGTGCAGTTTCAAGTTCGCGATGAACTTTATTTCCGCGGAGGTAGATTGCTACTTCGCGAGGAAGCACAACAGTCTGTTGATTAAATGGAATAAGGAAACCTTCTTCAAGTAACCATGCAACGCCAGCGCTAGGTTTCTTGATATCTGCAATCGAGCCACGGGGAGGACCCCAGACCATTGCATCAAGAACCTTTTGTGAAGCAGCTGGAGCTTCGTCGAGTTTCTTCAACTTTAACTTAGACATTGATGCCGGCCCAAGACCTGCAATCTCATTGCCAAGTACTTCTCTAAGGGTTGTCGGTGTTCTTATGCCATCTTTATCTGCATAGAGAAGGCCTCGCTCGATAAGCCCCGGGATCACAAAGAGCGCTGATTTTTCGGTCAGCGCTGCCACATCTTTTTCAGAGAAAGGTTCAGGCAGGATGGCACAGACTTCGAGAACTTGAAGTTGCCATTTATTGAGCGCATCAACAGCGCGGGCAAGACTTGGGGCAGATGAAGCGCGCACTGCAAGGCTGGCGATATCAGGTGGAACCGGAGTTACCAGATCAGGTCGATGCGTGAACATGGAAATTAACGCGGCATCGTCGAGCCCGCGTAGATAGTCAGCGTAAGAGCGAATTTCCATAACCTGCCAACGATAGCCGTTGGTGAGGTTGGTGCGCTAATTGAGTTGATATGCCAGCAGGTTTAGCGCTTGCGCGGGGTAAGTAGAGTTCCAAATGCAGCAAGTCGACTTACGGCCGGGCCTAGTAAGCGATTGAGGAAGCGCGCTCTGCGGAAATCGTGGATTGGCCATCCTTCTGCCAATGCGCGAATTCGTAACACTGCATCAGGATTGATTGCAGATGGATGTCCAACTGCTTGCAAGAGTGGAATGTCATTATGGCTATCGGAATATGAATAGCATTCTTCTAAATCGAATCCATGTTCTCGAGCGAGTTCTTGAATTGCAATTGCTTTCTCAATTCCGTGAAGCAACTTCCCATCCAGAGTTCCGGTGTAGACGCCATCTTCAATATGGGCCTTGCTACCAAGTGCGCCAGTAAAACCTAAACGCTCCGAAATGATATTTGCCATATCTTGTGGAGCAGCTGTTACGAGCCAAACCTCTTCGCCTTTATCAAGATGAGCTCGAGCGATCTCGCAAGTTCCGTCCCATAACTTTGGTGATACGAATTCATCGTAAATCTCTTCACCAATTTTTTTAATATCATCGACTGCGTGGCCACCGATAAAGTCAGTGGCAGCATTTTGAAATTTCTCGATAACTTCCTTCTTCTCGGTGCCAGTCATTCGGAAACGAATATTGGCAACTACGAAACGAGAGATATCTGCCTTGGTAAAAAAGCCACGCTGATACATGCCTCTCCCAAGGAAGTAGAGAGTTGAGCCTCGTACGAGGGTGTTATCTACATCGAAGAAGGCGGCTCGTTTCGAGGTGAGTGCCATGTCACTACCTTAGCGATAAGGGCGGTTTTACGACGCTTTATGCTTACTCCATGAGTTCCACAGTCCACGTCATCCGTCACGGAGAAGTAGAGAATCCCAACAAGATTCTTTACGGACGTCAGCCTGGCTGGAGATTGTCACAGCGTGGACAAGAGATGGCTCAAGTTATTGGCGAATGGTCCAAGGGAGTAAATCTCGGTGCGCTCCACGTTTCACCGCTACAAAGAGCGCAAGAGACAGCAGCGCCCATTGCACAAGCACATGGCTTGGAGATCAAAACTGATGAACGCTTGATTGAAGCAGCCAATATCTTTGAAGGTAAATCATTTGAATTAGGAAGCGGCGTTTTAAAACATCCTTCTTCCTGGCGCCATCTCTACAACCCATGGAAGCCTTCGTGGGGCGAACCGTACGAAGAACAAATCTCGCGCATGCTTGCAGCAATCTTCGATGCCAAGAAAGCCGCACAAGGAAAAGATGCAATCGTCGTTTCACACCAACTTCCTATCTGGATTCTTCGTAGCGCCATAGAAGGTCGCTCCATGCTTCATGATCCGCGCAAACGCGAATGCACTTTGGCTTCAGTTACAAGCGTCCACTTCGATGACGAAGGAATGATTTCAGGGACTTCTTACTCCGAGCCTGCCAAGCATCTGCTCCCACCAAAATAAGATGAAGAAAACCGCGCTCGTACTTGCATCGCTCTTACTGCTTACTGGGTGCAGCAATGGTGGCGCATCAAAAGCTGAAGAGAGCTTTATCGCTGGTAGCGGTGCAATCACAAAGATAAAGATTGGTAATCGAATTCCAGCACCCGCTATCTCGGGGATGACCTTGAGTGGGAAGAATTTCACATTTAATAAAGGCAGAGTTGCTGTCGTCAATGTCTGGGCATCCTGGTGTTCACCATGCCGAGCTGAAGAGCCAACTCTCTCTGCTCTTTCGCAGAAGTACTCAGATGTTCAATTTATTGGAATATTGACCCGCGATAACCCAGTCAATGCTGAGGCTTTTACGCGCAAACGTGGAACTCCGTATCCAACGCTTATCGATGACTCAATCTTGATCGGATTTAGAAAGTCGCTTCCTGCAAATGCAATTCCTACGACAGTCATTATTGATCGCACCGGAAATGTTGCTGCGCGAATCTCAGGAGTTGTCACTGTCGCTTCTCTCTCGACTCTTATTGAAGAGGTGAGCGCAGAATGAACGAATTCGTCGTCAACCAACTGATGGATGGTTTCTTACTCACCGCATTTCCAATCGCGCTTCTTGCAGGCTTAATCTCTTTCATCTCACCGTGCGTTCTTCCGCTTGTACCTGGATACCTCTCATTCGCTGCGGGATTCTCTCGATCCCGCGGTCGAGTTTTTCTTGGTTCCATTCTCTTTGTACTTGGATTTAGCGCGCTCTTTATCTCTTACGGCGCGCTATTCGGCGAGTTAGGTGCTCGCATCTCAACAAATGAAGATGTTATTACTCGCGTGCTTGGGCTATTAACAATTCTGATGGGCGTGATCTTTCTCGGAGTATTTCCGATGATGCCGACTCTGAAACCACGAATTTCAACGACTGGCGGATTGATTGGTGCGCCAATTCTTGGCTTCCTCTTTGGTGTGGGTTGGACGCCATGTATCGGCCCAGCTCTTGCCAGTGTTCAAGCTCTCGCTTTTCAAGAATCGAGTGCAGTACGTGGTGCCATACTCTCATTCGGTTATTGCATTGGCTTAGGCCTTCCCTTCATCGCATCAGGACTCTTCCTCGATAAATCAGAGAAGATGAGAAAAGTTCTAGTAAAGCGCGGCGACAAAGTTTCAAAAATCGGTGGAGTGCTTCTCATTCTTATCGGCTTACTTCAGTTGACCGGGCTCTGGACCAATCTCATGATTGAGATGCGCTCACTTATCTCAGATTTTGCGCCGGTGATCTAATGAGCAAAGAGATGGAAGTACCAGAGCTCGGATTCTTTGCGTTAGTTCGATATGCCTGGCGCCAGCTCACAAGTATGCGTACAGCGCTGATTCTGTTGATGCTCATGGGTATTGCCGCAATTCCTGGCTCGCTCATCCCGCAGCGCATCACCAACGCAATTGCAGTGCGAGATTTCTTTGCAACAAATCCAGAGCTGGCTAAGTGGTACGACCGCTTCTCACTCTTCGACGTATATGGATCTCCGTGGTTTAGCGCAATCTATATTTTGCTCTTTATCTCGCTCATTGGCTGTGTGCTGCCAAGAACAGTCGAGCATTACAAAGCGATGCGCGCACAACCGCCAGCGACTCCCAAGAATCTTTCACGACTGGAACATCATCAGGAATTCAGTGGTGGCGATAAATCTCTCGAGCGTGCTCAGGATTGGTTTAAAGCACATCGCTTCCGTGTTCGTGTTGAGGGCGAGTCAATTTCGGCAGAGAAAGGTTTCTTGCGTGAAACTGGAAACCTGCTCTTTCACCTCTCTCTTATTTTGATTCTGGTCGGTGTCAGTTTCGGCTCACTCTTCGGAATGCGTGGCGAAGCAATAGTCAGCACTGGAGAGCGCTTTATCAATGTTGCAACTTCTTATGACACCCTCTCTTTTGGAAAGCTCACAGGTGAGAATTCGCTCAGCCCTTTTGAAATCAGACTCGATAAATTTGTGGGCGAATACGACCCTAAGACAAATGCACCAAAGGATTACACCGCATGGGTAACTGTTACAGATAACGGAACTACCTATAAGAAAGTACTTAAGGTTAATGAGCCACTCACCTTTGGAAATACGCGCGTATATCTACAAGCAAATGGCTATAGCCCAGTAGTGACTGTGCGCGATTCACAAGGCAATGTTGCGCTGCAAGGTCCGATTCCATTCTTGCCACAAGATGGAAATCTCCGTTCCATCGGTGCAATAAAAGTTCCCGATGCAGAACCACAGATTGGCTTTGTTGGCTCATTTGTTCCTACAAATGCGCGCACAACAGGTCAGGGAGCGATATCAATTTTTCCGGAGCTTCTTGATCCGAAATTACTTTTCTCGATCTGGAAGGGTGATTTAGGCCTTGATTCAGGAGTTCCTCAATCTGTCTACAGAATTGATACGACAAAGCTTGAAAAAGTTGGATTAGGTTCTGTGAAACCTGGTGAAACATTTACCTATCCTGAGGGCTCCATCACATTAGAGACCGTTGTTCCGTGGATCAACCTACAAATCGTCGAAGATCCCGGCAAGAGTTATGCGCTCATCGGCGGTATCGTTGCTGTCCTAGGTCTCCTATCTTCACTCTATGGACGTCGTCGTCGAATCTGGATTCGCGTACAAGGTGAACGAGTAGAAGTTGCGGGACTTGCTAAGAACAGCGCGCCTGGTCTTGAAGTAGAGATACAGAAATTTGTAAGTGCAATTAGGGGAGAAAAATAATGCAGACAACGTGGGCCTACGTATCAAACTACTTTGTCTACTCCGCGATGGCTGTCTTCACAATCTCCTTTATTGCCCATGCATTTGAGACTGCCTTTGCTGTTCGTGCACCTGAAATCGCAGATTCAACTGATGGCAACCTCTTAACAAAGACCCTTGATTACAAGCGCACTGAAAAGACAGCCCGCATTGCAACAGCGATGATGATCCTTGGCTTCATCTTGCTTTTGGCCGGAGTCATTACTCGTGGAATTTCAGCAAAGCATGTTCCTTGGGGAAATATGTATGAGTTCTCCATTACAGGCGCTTTAGCTTTCACAGGCGCATATTTAGCCGCTCTTCGTAAATATGATCTTCGCTGGCTCGGACTCTTTGTCTCAATCTCAGTTCTACTTACTCTTGGCACGGCAATCACTTTGCTCTATCGCAATAGTGCGCCACTTGTTCCTGCGCTCAAATCAACATGGCTCGTAATCCACGTTATCGCAGCAATTATTTCTGGCGGAGTCTTCCTCCTGGCAAACGTTGTTGCAGCTGCCTATCTCTATCTTGAAAGAGTTGAGAAGCGCGGGGCACGTCCACTGTGGTTACAGCGAGTGCCATCTCTAGAAGTTCTCGATCAACTTTCCTATCGTCTCGTAGCTTTCGTATTTCCACTCTGGACCTTTGCAGTTATTGCAGGTGCAATTTGGGCTGAAAGTGCGTGGGGTCGTTATTGGGGATGGGATCCAAAAGAGACTTGGGCATTTATTACCTGGGTTGCCTATGCTGCTTACTTACACGCCCGTGTAACTGTTGGCTGGCGTGGACGTCGCGCTGCTTGGCTCTGCATCTTTGCAGGATCTACATTCCTCTTTAACTACGTCTATGTAAATGTGTGGGGTACCGGCAAACATACATATTCCGGTCTCTAAGAGTCCCGGTCTTCATGTTCTCGGTCGAAATAGTCGGCTTTATTGCTGGTTCCCTTGGAATGTTCTTTGGGCTTCCACAAGCGCTCCGTGTTCGCCGACTCGGCCATGGACGCGGAGTCAGCCTCTTTACATGGCTACTTCAATTTGGGGTGGCAACTTCATGGGCAACCTACGGTTTTGATACTAAATCTAGTTCGCTACTCATCATGAATATTGGTGCTGGTCTTATCAATGCCAGTGTCATCTTTGCGATCATGCAAAACAGATTACAGACTTTCGCGATACTTTCGACATATGTATTGGTCTTATCTACTCTGATTCTCGTTCTTCCCTCAGCCTTGGTTTCAGTCCTTTTGGTTGCACTCGTATTTTCTCAGACTCCACAAATCTATAAATCTTTTAAGAATATTCGAAGTGAGAAGCGCTCCGCGGTTTCTATTCCCGCTCTAAGTCTTGGCGCAGCAAGCAATTTCCTATGGCTCTGCTACGCACTTCTCATTGATGATAATTTACTCAAGGTAAGTACCTCGATTGCATTTTCAACCTATATGACTGTCATTGTCCTTGAGTTAATTGGTAAGCGAGCTCAGCTTTTAAATACTGCGTAGGAAATCTGGGTCGTCATCTGGGGGAAGAATGCGCTTCTTGCCAGGTTTTGGACCCTTAGGACCACGATTTCTTCCAATTATTAAATAGGCAATTGGGCCGAAAATTCCAGTAAAGAGGATCACCAAGAGCCAGCCCCATTTAGGTAACTTCTTAATTTGAGTCTCATCGCGCATTGCGCAATCAATGAATGTGTAAAGAGTCAAAGCAAGTGAGAGAAGAATTAAAAACCCTTGAACTTTAACCATGGTCGGATTCTACTTGCTTAGAAAGAGAGCGCGAGTGCAAAGGTTAGGCCGAAGTGGAGCTGAAGTTGGCCCGTTCTGCCCAGAAGTGGGATGAGTTCTGCACCCTTTGCGCCTGCAAGGACTTCTCGTGCAATGGCATAGGCCTGAGGCGCTGTTGCTAAGGTGAGAAGCGCTAACGGATGTCCAGTAAATACAGGAAAGATATAGGCAGAGATAAGAAGTAATACAAAGAACTTACGTGAGTTCTTATCACCGAGTTTTACCGCAAGGGTCTGCTTTCCAACTAACTGATCGCCAGGAATATCGCGGATGTTGTTGATAGCAAGAAGTGCGCAAGAAAGTGATCCCATTGGGATGGATGCAGCGAATGCAGCAGCGGTAATGTGCAACGTCTGCACATAGTAAGTACCAACAGTTGCAACTACTCCAAAGAATGTGAAGACAGAGAGTTCGCCGAATCCACGATAGCCGTAAGGGGTGTGGCCACCGGTGTAACCCCATGCAGCGAGAACAGAGGCGATACCAACAGTAAGAATCCACCAAGAAGAGAGATAGGCCAGTGCCAATCCAGCTACGCAAGCAACAAGAAATGAAAGTTGCGCCGCACGCTTTACGGCAGCCGGCGATGCCAGGCCTGACGCAGTCAGACGAACTGGCCCAACTCGATTGTCATCAGTTCCGCGAATGCCGTCTGAGTAATCATTGGAGTAATTGACGGCAATTTGTAGTGCAAGACTTACAACCAGAGCGAGCAGAGCTTGAAGTGGTTTCCACTCTTTTCCTGCAAGGACAGTAGCCACAACTACTGGAGCTACCGCTGCTGGAAGTGTGCGTGGACGGGCTCCCTGAATCCAAATATTAATTGGGCGCCTCCATCAATAATTCGATCAACTTCTTGCGATCCACTTTACCAATTCCAATGAGTGGAAGTTCGGGGAGGTGGAGATAACCCTTTGGTTTGCTGAAATCGCCGAACTGTTCGCCGAGGTACTGCGCTACCTCTTCTTCGGATGGGAAACCATCGCCGGCAATGGCAACGTGAAGCGCATCGCCCCATTTGGAATCCTTTACCGCAAAGGCTGCAAAGGCTTTATGAGGAAAGTGAGTATGGAGTGAAGATTCAATTGCGCTCAATGAGATGTTCTCTCCACCAGAGATGATCACATCGTCACTTCGACCTTCGACAATCAACTTCTCATTTTCAATGCGTCCAAAGTCTGAGGAGTGGAACCAGCCATCTTTACATTGTGTCTCCCAGAGCGCTTCAGCTCCGAGATATGTATGAGCAAGAACTGTTCCTTTGATTGCAATTCGATTTTCAGGAGTGATTGAGATTGCTACTCCATCGAGCGGCACACCGTTATAGACGCAACCACCAGAAGTTTCAGTCATTCCATATGTCACGACAACGTTGATTCCAGCCTTCTCTGCCTGAAGATGGAGATCAGTGGTGAGCACAGCGCCACCAACGAGAACTGCTTTAGCGGCAGCGAGGTGTGCAAGAAGATGCTGATCCCCATTGAGCGCCTTAAAGAGTTGAGTTGGAACAATTGCAGTGAAGTCTGCGCGGGGATATTCGCCTTCGTGGTTTCGCAAATCAATCGGATTAGTTCCCAATTCAAGTGCGCGGATAAGAACGTTTATTCCTGCGATATGAGTAAGTGGAAGTAAGAGCGACCAAGAATTTCCAAAGACAGCTCCGAGCGCTTTATTTGATGCGCGAGCTGATGAGATCAGAGCAGATGCAGAGAGAGCCACATCTTTTGAAAGTCCAGAGCTTCCGGTTGTCGAGACAACAACGCTTATTCGTGCAGGGACTTGTGTGACCGAGGCGTGGCCAAACGCGAGAGCCGGTCCATCAGAGACTAAGGCCTTGGCGATACGAGCCATCGATTCGCTGACTGTCCATTCGGGATCTGCCGTGCGAAGTTCTCGTTGTGCGTTCTGCTCCATTGCCCGCGTAGGCTATCGCTCGTAGACCAAATGGAGGAATCGTGAGCAAGCCTATTAAGCGTGATTTTGGTGACCGTTCTATCCCAGCATGGGTGACCGGTCGCGGTGGTGAGTCATTTACAGATATCACTTACGAAGTTGCTGATGGCATTGCAAAGATCACTATCAACCGTCCGGAAGTGCGTAACGCATTCCGTCCGCAAACAATTATTGAATTGAAATCTGCTTTTGATTTAGCTCGTGACAATGCCGAAGTTGGTGTCATCATCCTTACAGGTAAAGGTGATGAAGCTTTCTGCTCCGGCGGCGATATCAACGTTCGTGGAGATGACGGTTACCTCGGCGATGATTCACTTGCACAGCAAGGCGTTGGTCGTCTTAATGTTCTCGATCTGCAAGTACAGATTCGTCGCACACCAAAACCAGTTGTTGCGATGATTGCCGGTTGGGCAATTGGTGGTGGACATGTCCTTCACGTTGTCTGCGATCTTTCTATCGCTGCTGACAATGCCAAGTTTGGTCAGACTGGGCCGATGGTTGGTTCATTCGATGGTGGCTACGGTTCAGGGTTACTTGCAGCTTCCGTTGGTCAGAAGAAGGCCCGTGAAATTTGGTTTATGACTCGTCAATACGATGCACAAGAAGCGCTTTCCATGGGTCTTGTAAATACCGTTGTTCCGCTCAAGGATCTAGAAGCTGAAACTGTTTCATGGTGCCGCGAGATGTTGCAGAACTCTCCAATGGCGCTTCGCCTTATTAAGGCTTCCATGAACGCTGCAGATGATGGACTTGCGGGGGTTCAACAGCTTGCAGGAGATGCCACCCTTCTCTTCTACTTATCTGAAGAAGGCCAAGAAGGACGCGATGCATACAAAGAGAAGCGCAAGCCAGATTTCGGAAAGTTCCCAAAGCGTCCGTAAATTTATGGATCAATCTCTGCTCGACACTATGCGCGTAGTTGCGCTGCCCACGAAGACAAACTTTCGGGGAATCAATCTTCGAGAAGTAGCGCTATTCCGTGGTGAATACGGATGGGGTGAATTCTCACCATTTCTTGAATATGGATACGAAGAATCAGCGCCTTGGCTGATGTGTGCAATAGAGGCTGCTACAAAGCCTCGCCCGAAGCTCTATCGCAATTCAGTACGAGTAAATGGCACTATCCCTGCGCTCAATAACCCAGTGGATATTGAGCGAATCGTTGATTCATTTCCAGGAGTGCAAACATTTAAAGTAAAAGTTGGCGATAACTTGCCAGAAGATATTGCCCGCCTTGCCAAGGTGAGATCACTTCGCCCGAAAGCAAAGCTGCGTATTGATGTAAATGGAAACTGGTCTGTGCAAGAAGCAGTAACAAACCTTCGCGCCATCTACGAAAACGTTGGGCCTCTTGAGTATGCCGAGCAACCCTGCGCAACAGTGGAAGAGCTTCGCGAACTCAAAGAGAAGTTAAAGATTGATATCAAGATTGCTGGGGATGAAGTCTTGCGCAAGGCAGCAGATCCATTTGCTGTAAATCTCAGTGGGGCTATTGATATTTTGATGCTCAAGGTGCAACCATTCGGTGGAATCGCTCGCGCTCACAAATTGACCGAGCATCACAAACTCCCTGTTGTAATTTCAAGTGCCCTGGAAAGCGCAGTCGGAATCAATTACGGATTACTTCTTGCAGCATCATTTCCTGAAATGAACTTTGATTGCGGTCTGGGAACAGGGTCACTTCTTGCTGCTGATGTTGCAGCCTTGCCCATCGTTGACGGTGTCATTGAAATTGCAGATGTTGAGCCTGACTTCGCGGAATTAGAAGTGGCACCAGAGCGCTACGAATGGTGGAAGAATCGCGTTATGAAGACTGCGGAGCTCTTGCGATGAATCCATCCACTCTGCTCGCTCGCGTTATCGTCCGTCAGATCATTGAAGCTGGCGTTACTGATGTAGTGGTCTCTCCAGGGTCACGCAATGCACCGCTTTCTATGGCTTTCCATCAGGCAAGCGTTAAAGGCCTGATCAATCTTCATATCCGCATCGATGAGCGCACAGCAGCATTCTTCGCACTCGGTATAGCAAAGGCATCTGGTCGCCCAGTTCCCATCGTCTGCACTAGCGGAACAGCCGTCGCCAATTACCACCCGGCAGTTCTTGAGGCTTCACACACCAATATTCCACTGCTGGTTCTGACAGCTGATCGTCCTGCTTCCCTTCGCAAGACGGGTGCAAACCAAACAACTGAGCAAGCCCGCATCTTCGGAAAGGCAGTCCGCTACTTTGCAGATGTTTCAGGCAGCGTTTATCCCATGGAGCTTCCATTTAATTCACTGCAGAGCGGCCCAGTTCATCTCAACATTCAATTTGAAGAACCACTTGTAGGCGATAAGAGCGATAACTGGCTCAATGATTTAACTATTGCTGCACCTAAAGTCTTTGATCGTAAAACCCCCGGAACTTTCTACACAAAATCAACTCGTGGAGTTTTGGCAATTGGGCACGACCGCGGGGGCTTAAGCGCCGAAGCTGTAAAAGAATTTGCGGAAAAACTGGGATGGCCTGTTATCGCTGAAGATCCACTGACATTTGAAAACTCAGTTTCACATGCCAGCGTCTTTCTCACATCAAAGACCATCGCCGATGATTTAGCTCCAGATACAGTCGTAGTTATTGGCCGTACAACTCTTTCTCGTTCCATCAACGCCTTTATCAAGATGGCACGTAAGCAAATCGTTATTGATCCACGTATGGCGACAGTTGATACCGACCGTATGGCTGATCAGAAATTCACACAGCTACCTGTTGTTGAAGTACAGCCTGCTGATATGGAATATGCAGATAAGTGGAAGAAGTACTCACTGCGCGCATCAAAGCTTGTAAGCGATATTTCAACATGGTCAGAACAACTTGTTGCTCGCGAAATTGCAGCTGGTGTTCCCACCGGAACTTCCCTCTTCATCTCTTCATCCCGACCTATCCGCGATCTCGAAGGATTTGCCGCAGCCCGCACAGGCGTTGAAACCTTTGCCAACCGTGGCTTAGCGGGCATTGATGGCAATATCTCAACCGCACTCGGTATCGCTTCTCAGCGCAAGGAAACTATTGCTGTGCTTGGTGATCTTGGTTTCTTGCATGACCTCACGGGCCTCATTCATAAAGAGAAGTTCAACCTCAAGATTTTTGTTATCAACAATGATGGCGGGGGAATCTTCTCGACTCTCTCACAGCGTGGAGTAGATGGCTTTGAAGATGTATTCGGAACACCACACGGATTAGATCCAGCAGCGATTGCTCAATCAATGGGAATTTCTGCAAAGACAATTGCTTCACAGAAAGAGCTCATCACCGAGCTTTCGGCTCCGGTGCAAGGCATCAGTGTTGTGGTTGTAAATGTGCCAAACCGTGAAGCAAATGCAGATTTCCTCAAAGGGATTTATAACAGCGTCTCTTCGATGTAACGGCTACCCCTGTAGTGCTGAACGCATAGGAATCATCTTTGCAGCGCTCTCTTCAAGTTCCTTATCGGGATTAGAGCCCGTAACAATTCCGCAGCCTGCATAAATGCGAATTTCTTTTCCGGTGATCTGACCTGTGCGAAGTGCAATACCTAATTCGCCATCGCCGCTTGCATCAATCCAACCGACAGGACCGGCATAACGACCGCGGTTTATTCCTTCAATTTCATCGATAATGTCGAAGGCAATATTACGAGGAGTTCCGCAGACAGCAGCTGAGGGATGCAGACTCTTCAGGAGGGAAAATGCATCTACGCGATTCTTGGTTTCGGTGAGTGCGCCAGTTACATCTGTAGCAAGGTGCATGACGTTGGCGAGGTGAAGAACAAAAGGTGATTCAGGAACGTTTGTGGAAGAGCAGAATGGTTCAAGAGCTTCAGCTACAGAGCGCACTGCATATTCGTGTTCTTCGAGATCTTTTGATGAACGCGCAAGGGAAGCTGCGAGTGCTAAATCTTTCTCGTCATCGCCTGTCTTTGGAATTGTTCCGGCTAAAACGCGTGAGGTAACCATGCCGCGAGAAAGACGAAGCAAGAGTTCAGGTGTTGCACCAACGAGTCCATCGACAGCGAATGTCCATGTCGATGGATATTCAGCAGCGAGTTTCTTCAGAACAGGAATTGTTTGAATTTCTTCCGTTGATGTTGCAACCAAGTCACGAGCAAGAACAACCTTGTCGACCTTTGTATCTTCAATGCGCTTGATTGCTTGTGCAACGCGCTTTTTCCATGCGGAAGTAGAGATACTTCCGTCGCCAAATGTGAAGACACCTTGAGAAAATTGCGCGGGGGATTCGGGGAGAACAGGCTGCGGGGTATCGCCGATCCAGGTTATCCATGACTGGGCGCCCTTTTGGCCGACTATAACTTGCGGAATAACAAGGACTGACTCTTCATTGCGATCGAATGAGAAAGATGTGAAGAGAACTGGCCCTGTGCCACTTCCATGAACAGAGTTTGCTACTGAGAAAGTCTCGAGTTGGTGATGCCACCATTCGCGAGCTTTTTCAAAGCGATCTTTTCCAGTGACAGTAGTTGTTGCGTGAACTCCCCATCCCACAAGGCCCTCACCGTTTCGAACCCATGACAGAGGTGCGTCATCGGTGAGAAGTTCGAGAAGCGGAAGGTGTTCACCAATACGAGTTGTGGTGACGGGGATAAGTGAAGCCATTTAGCGATTGAGGCTACGTGAAATTTTTCGCCATACAAGCGGAAGTGAAGTTGCAGTAATTGCAATCTTGAGTGCTTCACCAAGAATGAATGGAGTAAAACCTGCCTTGAAAGTTGCAGCCCATGTCATATCAAGGGAAGCATGAAGCCAGGTAAGTCCGAATGTGAAGATGACGAGATCGCCAAGAAGGAGTGCAGGAAAAGATGTACGGAACTTCTGATCTGCTTTGCGATCTGCAAGATAACCAAGAAGAAGAGAAGCAACGAGCATTCCAACGAGGTAACCACCTGTTGCACCAGTGAGGCGCGCGATTCCGTGATTTGCTGATGTTGCAGACGGAGCAAAGATCGGAGCTCCGGCGATTCCAGCTAATAGATATGTTGCAAAGGTAATGAATCCAAGGCGAGCGCCATATGTTGTTCCGATAAGTAGAACAGCAAGTGTCTGACCTGTAACTGGCACAGGTGAACCCGGAACTGGAAGAGAGATTTGAGCAAGAAGAGAGATGAAACCAACGCCACTGACAACGAAGACTGCTTGAGTAAGAGCTGTGCTACGTGGAAAGACTGCGGCACGAAGTGAGCCAGAGTGAAGTGACATCAGAAATATCCCTCTTTCGTTACAAGTTGTGCGCAGAGCCTACTCTCAGCGACAATATGCCCATGTCACGCGCCAATATGGATAAGAATCCCGACGAAGTCGCCGCAATGTTCGATGGCGTCGCCAAGCGCTATGACCTGGTCAATGACCTCCTGAGCCTTGGGCGTACCAAGGCCTGGCGCAAGGCCACGACAAAGGCCATCGCTCCGCGCCCAGGGCAGAAGATCCTCGATTTAGCCGCAGGAACAGGCTCCAGCTCAGAGCCACTGGCTGCAGCAGGCGCCGATGTGATTCCAGCCGATTTCAGTGAGGGAATGCTGGCTGCAGGCCGTAAAGCCCGCCCACATTTAGCTTTTACAAAGGCTGATGCCCTCAACCTCCCCTTTGCCAACGGTGAATTCGATACCGCGACCATCTCTTTCGGCCTGCGCAATACCCAGAACACCGAGAAGGCGCTCACTGAGATGCTCCGAGTCGTTAAATCTGGGGGACACCTCATCGTCGCTGAGTTCTCCAGCCCTACCTGGCGTCCATTTCGTACCATTTATACCAATTACCTCATGAAGGCGCTCCCATGGGTCGCCCGCAAGACCTCTTCCAATCCCGATGCCTATATCTACCTCGCGGAATCGATTCGGGCATGGCCAGATCAAAGGGCGCTCGCCGCAAAGATTGAGGAAGCTGGCTGGGTCGATGTTTCGTGGACCAACCTCACTGGTGGAGTTGTCGCAGTTCACAAAGCCCGCAAGCCATAACGGTTTGATTGGCATCTGCGAACGCTTAGGATTTCGCTCGTGAGCGCAAATCCATATATTCCGATTTTAGTGATCTTCGCTATCGGCTTTGGATTTGCCGCATTCTCAGTGGGTATCGCAGCCGTTACCGGCCCAGCGCGCTACAACCGCGCAAAGCTTGAAGCATACGAGTGCGGAATCGAACCCTCACCACAAGCTCTTCAAGGCGGACGCTTCCCCGTTAAGTACTTCCTTACAGCAATGCTCTTTATCGTCTTCGATATTGAAATCGTATTTCTCTATCCATGGGCAGTTACCTTCGACAAGCTCGGACTCTTTGGATTAGTTGAGATGGCAATCTTTATCGGAACAGTTTTCGTCGCTTATGCATATGTATGGCGTCGCGGCGGATTGGAATGGGATTAATTCGTGGGCCTAGAAGATAAATTACCAAGCGGAGTTTTACTCTCTACAGTCGAAGGTCTTGCCGGTTATATGCGCAAGAGTTCTGTCTGGCCTGCAACATTCGGTCTTGCATGTTGTGCAATCGAAATGATGGCGCTGGGTTCCGCGCCAAAGCACGACATCTCTCGTTTTGGAATGGAACGTTTCTCTGCATCTCCTCGTCAAGCAGATCTCATGATCGTTGCCGGTCGCGTTTCACAGAAGATGGCGCCAGTACTTCGTCAGATCTATGATCAAATGACAGCGCCAAAGTGGGTTATCTCCATGGGTGCATGTGCATCTTCTGGCGGAATGTTTAACAACTATGCAATCGTGCAAGGCGTCGATCACATCGTTCCTGTTGATATTTATCTTCCTGGTTGCCCACCACGTCCAGAACAGTTGATGGATGCAATTATCAAGCTACACACTCTTATTGGCGATACCAAGCTCGGCCCAAATCGCGAAGCGATTATCAAGGAAGTCGAACTTGCAGCACTCAATGCCAAGCCGACAATCCAAATGAAGGGGTTGCTCGCGTAAATGACTCACGATCAGACAGGTATGTTCGGCGCTGCTGGCACTGGAGATACTTCAGGTTATGGCGGGCTGGTTCGCACAGCTACAACTTTTGGTTCGACTGAACGTCCA
The DNA here is from genome assembly GCA_002284855.1 of Actinobacteria bacterium IMCC25003. Lineage (GTDB taxonomy): Bacteria > Actinomycetota > Actinomycetes > Nanopelagicales > Nanopelagicaceae > Planktophila. The sequence goes on from CP015603.1 coordinate 394,919, forward strand.
TACGGCGGATATTTCGATGATGTTGCCGATGACCTCGAGCGCGCTTATCCAGATTTCGCAGATGCGATTACCCGCGTAGTAGTTGATCGCGGCGAACTCACTCTTCATGTCAAGAAGTCACGACTTCTCGAAGTTGCATTTATCTTGCGCGACAAGTTGAAGTTTGAAATGTGCATGGGTGTATCTGGAGTTCACTACCCAGACCGCACAGGTGCAGAACTTGTTGCTCTCTACCCATTACTTTCACTCACAAAGAACCAGCGCGTTCGCCTTGAAGTTGCAACATCAGAACTTGATCCACACATTCCTTCTCTCGTTGAAGTCTGGGCCGGAAACAATTGGCACGAGCGCGAAACATTCGACATGTTCGGAATTATTTTTGATGGCCACCCAGGTCTTACTCGCATCTTGATGCCAGATGATTGGGATGGACATCCACAACGTAAGGATTACCCACTCGGTGGAATTGCAGTCGAGTACAAGGGCGCAACAACACCTGCACCTTCAAACCGCAGGAGCTACCGATGACAACGCATCTAGATCCATACGCATCATCACGCGAAACCACTGAAGGTACAGTCTTCTCAGTAACAGGTGGCGATTGGGATTCACTTGTCTCTGAAATCGGTGAATCAAAAGAAGAGCGCATCATCGTCAATATGGGACCACAGCACCCATCAACTCACGGTGTATTGCGTCTTGTTCTCGAACTCGAAGGCGAAACAGTCACAGAAGTTCGCACAGGTATTGGTTATCTCCACACCGGAATCGAAAAGAACATCGAATTCCGCAACTGGACCCAAGCGGTCACCTTTGCAACTCGTATGGATTACTTGTCACCGATCTTTAACGAGACCGCTTACTGCCTCGCTGTAGAAAAGCTTCTCGGAATTACTAACGACATCCCAGAGCGCGCATCAGTCATTCGCGTGATGATGATGGAGCTCAACCGCATCTCTTCACACATGGTTGCTCTCGGTACGGGTGCTCTCGAACTCGGCGCGATGGGCCCAATGTTCTTCGCATTCCGCGATCGCGAAATTGTTCTTGATACCTTTGAAGAAATCACTGGCCTTCGCATGAATATGGCCTATGTCCGCCCAGGTGGAGTTTCACAAGATCTTCCTGCAGGCATGACAACAAAGATTCGCGATGTTGTGAAATCACTTCGCAAAAACTTTGAAGATAATGCAAAGCTTCTTATCGGTAACACAATTTGGATGAAGCGCACCGAAGGAATCGGATATCTCGATCTTGCAGGATGCACCACTCTCGGAATTACTGGACCAGTTCTTCGTTCTGCCGGACTTCCTTGGGACCTTCGCAAGATGCAGCCTTACTGCGGATACGAAAATTATGAATTCGAAGTAATCACAGCTGATACCGCTGATGTTTACGGTCGCTTCCTGGTGCGTATGGCTGAACTCGAACAATCACTTCGCATCATCGAACAAGCTGCAGATAAGCTCGACAAACTTGAAGGACAGCCAGTGATGGTCGCCGATAAGAAGATTGCCTGGCCAGCACAGCTTGCTCTCGGTGCAGATGGACTCGGAAACTCACTCGATCACATCCGCGAGATCATGGGTTCATCGATGGAATCACTTATCCATCACTTCAAACTTGTTACCGAAGGCTTCCGTGTTCCAGCAGGACAGGCATATGCAACAGTCGAATCACCTCGCGGTGAACTTGCAGCACACGTTGTCTCTGACGGTGGAACTCGTCCATACCGTGTTCACTTCCGGGAACCATCATTTAATAACTTGCAATCAACATCTGCAATGAGCGAAGGCGGAATGGTCGCTGACATCATCGGCGCTGTTGCATCTATCGATCCAGTTATGGGAGGCGTTGACCGCTAATGACTCTTGACCGCGATCTCATGCAGACAATTATCAAGCGCTACCCACGTAGCCGCTCTGCCATCATGCCTTTACTGCACTACGTGCAATCAGTATCTGGTTATGTCACCAACGACGGAATCGAAACAATCTCTGAACTTCTCGAAATCGAAACTGCTGAAGTCTCAGCGGTTGCTACTTTTTATACGCAGTACAAGCGCAAGCCAGTAGGCGAGTATCACGTAGGTGTCTGCACCAATACTTTGTGTGCAGTAATGGGCGGAGATGCAATCTTCGCAGCGCTCAAGGATCACCTCGGCGTTGAAAATGATGGCGTCACAGCAGATGGAAAAGTTTCACTCGAACATATCGAGTGCAACGCAGCGTGCGATTATGCACCTGTCGTTATGGCTAACTGGGAGTTCTACGACAACCAGACAGTCGAATCTGCAAAGGCTCTCGTCGATGGTGCACGCGCGGGAAATCCTCCAGCACCAACACGTGGCCCAAATCGTCTTGTTACTTATAAGGAAGCATCGGCAGTTCTTGCTGGTCTCGACGATGGTCTTGCTCGCGAAGGTGTTCAAGCAGGTGAAGCAACTCTTCTCGGACTTAAGCTTTCGAAGGAAGGAAAGTAATGTCAAAGTTAACTCCCGTCCTCTCAGCACATTGGGACCAACCAGATTCTTTTACTATCGAGGCCTACACACGTAATGGTGGATATACCGCTTCGAAAAAAGCCCTCGCAATGGATCCCGATGCAGTTATTCAAATGGTTAAAGATTCAGGACTTCGCGGACGTGGTGGCGCAGGCTTCCCAACCGGAATGAAGTGGGGATTCATCCCACAAGGTGACGATAAAGATCACTACCTCGTTGTGAACGCTGACGAATCTGAGCCAGGTACATGTAAAGACACACCACTCTTAATGGCTAACCCACACGTTCTCATCGAAGGCTGCATCATCGCTTGTCATGCAATCCGCGCAAAGCATGCATTTATCTACATTCGCGGCGAAGTAACTCATGTCGTTCGTCGCGTCAACGCTGCAATTGCAGATGCATATAAAGCCGGACACCTCGGTAACGGAATCGAACTCACACTTCATATCGGTGCAGGTGCTTACATCTGTGGCGAAGAGACAGCGCTTCTCGATTCACTCGAAGGTTTCCGCGGCCAACCACGACTTCGTCCACCGTTCCCTGCGATTGCTGGTTTATACGCGCGCCCAACAGTGGTCAATAACGTCGAATCTATTTCTGCAGTTCCTGCAATCATCAACAATGGCGCAGAGTGGTACCAATCAATGGGTACAGAGAAGTCAAAGGGTGCAACTCTTTACTCACTCTCAGGCCATGTAAATAACCCGGGACAATTTGAAGCTCCACTCGGAATTACTCTTCGCGAAATTCTTGAACTCGCAGGCGGAATCCGCAATGGACATAAGCTCAAGTTCTGGACACCAGGTGGATCATCTACTCCACTCTTCACTGACGAGCATCTCGATACGCCTTTGGATTACGAAGGCGTTGCAGCTGCAGGTTCAATGCTTGGCACAAAGGCTCTACAAATTTTTGATGAAACAACATGTGTTGTTCGCGCAGTACTTCGCTGGACCGAGTTCTACAAGCACGAATCATGCGGAAAGTGCACACCATGTCGCGAAGGCACTTGGTGGTTGGTACAGATTCTGCGCGATCTCGAAAATGGAACTGGCACAGAAGCAGATCTCGAGAAGTTGCTCGACCTCTGCGACAACATCATGGGTCGCTCATTCTGCGCTCTTGGCGATGGAGCTACTTCACCAATTACATCTTCAATTAAGTACTTCCGCGACGAATACATCGCACACGTAACAAACGGTGCCTGCCCATTCGATCCTGTTAAGTCCACACTCTTTGCAGGGGCGGTGAACTAATGACTACAACACAAGATTCAGCAGTTGCAGTTGAGATGATCACCGTAGTCATCGATGGCTTCGAAGTTTCAGTTCCAAAGGGAACTCTCATTATTCGTGCAGCAGAGAAACTCGGAATTCAGATTCCCCGTTTCTGTGATCACCCACTTCTCGATCCAGTGGGCGCATGTCGTCAATGTCTTGTTGACGTCGAAATCAACGGGCGCGCATTCCCGAAGCCACAGGCTTCTTGCACGATTCCTGTCGAACCAAACATGATCGTAAAGACACAACTCACCTCACCTGTTGCCGATAAGGCGCAGAAGGGTGTGATGGAGCTTCTTCTCGGCAACCACCCACTCGATTGCCCAGTCTGTGACAAGGGCGGCGAATGTCCATTGCAGAACCAGGCAATGAGTAATGGCCGTGCGGATGCACGTCTTGATGGTTATAAGCGCACCTTCGAAAAACCAATCAATATTTCTTCATCAGTTCTTCTCGATCGCGAGCGTTGTGTTCTCTGCGCTCGTTGTACTCGCTTCTCTGCACAGATCGCATCCGATCCATTTATTACTCTCAACGAACGCGGCGCTTTGCAGCAGGTCGGTATCTACGAGAACGATCCATTTAAGTCTTACTTCTCTGGCAACACTGTGCAGATCTGTCCAGTAGGTGCGCTTACTGGCGCTTCATACCGATTCCGCGCACGCCCATTCGACTTAGTTTCAACACCATCTGCCTGCGAACACTGCGCATCAGGTTGCGATATGCGCACCGATGTTCGTCGCGGCAAGACACTTCGTCGCCTTGCTGGTGATGACCCATCTGTTAACGAAGAGTGGAACTGCGATAAGGGTCGCTGGGCATTTAAATATGTCACAGCTCTCGATCGCCTTACACACCCACTCGTTCGCAACTCATCGGGTGAACTCGTACAAGCATCATGGCCTGAAGCACTTGCCGCAGCAGCTGCTGGTCTTAAGGGAAAGCGCGCCGCTGTTCTTACTGGTGGTCGCGTTACAACTGAAGATGCATATGGCTATTCAAAGTTTGCACGTATCGCACTTGCCACAAACGATATTGATTACCGTGCTCGCGTTACATCTGATGAAGAGCGCGACTTCCTAGCAGCATATGTTGCTGGCTCTTCAACTACATACCGCGATATCGATACAGCAGATCACGTTGCACTCATCGCCTTCGAACCTGAAGAAGAATCACCAATCGTCTTCTTGCGCCTTAATAAGAACTTTAAGAAGCGCGGACTCAAGGTTTCAGCAGTTGCAACAAAGGGCTCAATCGCAATGGATAAGCTCAAAGCTGATTTCATCAAGGTCGCACCTGGCGCAGAAGCATCTGCAGTTGCAGGTCTTGCACTCACTGCAAAGTCAGTGATTCTCGTAGGTGAGCGCGCATCCGAAAGCGCAGGGCTCTTCTCGGCTGTTGCTGCGCTTGCTGCAAAGACTGGCGCAAAGATTGCCTACATCCCACGTCGCGCAGGCGAACGCGGTGCACTTGAAGCAGGCGCACTTGGCACCGTACTTCCAGGCGGACGACCAGTTGTTGATGCAGCAGCGCGCGTTGATATCGCTGCAGCATGGGGAGTCGATTCACTTCCTGCAACACCAGGTCGCACATCTTCACAAATCATTGATGCACTCGCATCAGGTGATCTCGATGCAGTTGTCGTCGGTGGTGTCGATGCACACGATCTTCCACATTCTCATGCGGTACTCGATGCGCTGAAGAAGTCATTTGTTGTCTCACTTGAAATTGCACCAAGTTCAGTAACAGCTGTTGCCGATGTGGTCTTGCCAGTAGCTGCAATTACTGAAAAGAGTGGAAGCTTCCTTAACTGGGAAGGTCGCGCACGCGCATTTGATTCTGCAGTTGCTGATTCACATAATCGCAGCGATGTTCGAATTCTCTCCATGCTTGCAGATGCGCTTGGTAATCCAATCTCACTGGGCACAGTTACTTCATCAGCTCGTGAATTTAACCAACTTGGCTCATGGGATGGAGCGCGCGTCCAGTTTGCACCTGTTGCTGCTGGAACTGCAAAGTCTGTTTCAGGAAATGACGCACTTCTTTCTTCATGGCGTCGCCTTCTCGATATGGGAACTCTGCAAAAGGGTGAAGATAATTTGGCTGGCACGCGTCGTCCAACAGTTGCAGTGATTTCAACAAAGCGCGCTGAATCAATCGGAGTTACAACAGGTCAGCAAGTTCGTGTTTCAAATGCGCATGGCTCAATCACAATTCCAGTACTTGTCGAAGATATCCATGAAGATGCAGTGTGGATTCCACGTAATTCATTTGCATCTCAGGCACTTGTCGCACTCGATGCAGTGCATGGCGATGTAGTTACGGTGGTGAAGGCATGACAACAGCACAGCTACTTGGACAAGATCCAGGTTGGCTCATCGCAGTAAAGGCTGTCATGGTCTTTGCTATCTGCGTACTTTCGACGTTGATGGCTGTCTGGACTGAACGTCGCGTCCTTGCCAAGATGCAGCTTCGTACTGGCCCTAACCGCGTTGGCCCAGCAGGACTTCTTCAATCACTCTCCGACGGCGTAAAGCTTGCTCTTAAGGAAGACATCATTCCGGCAGCTGCCGATAAGGTCGTTTTCATCATCGCTCCCATCATCGCTACAGCGATGTGCTTCATGTCTTTCGCTGTTATTCCAATGACCGGAGTTGTAAATCTCTTTGGTCGTAAGACAGCTCTTCAGCTCACAGATCTTCCAGTCGGCGTTCTCTACATTCTCGCTGTCACATCAATTGGCGTATATGGCGTAGTCCTTGCAGGATGGTCATCAGGATCTACCTACCCACTTCTTGGTGGTCTGCGTTCCAGCGCTCAAGTAATTTCCTATGAAGTAGCGATGGGGCTCTCACTCGTTGCAGTCTTTATCTACGCAGGTTCTATGTCGACTGCAGACATTGTCGGTTCACAACATCAACACCTATGGAACGCAATCGTTCTCTTTCCATCATTTGTGATCTATGTGATTTCAATGGTGGGAGAGACAAACCGCGCTCCGTTCGATTTAGCTGAAGCTGAAGGCGAACTCGTTGGTGGATTCCACACCGAATATTCATCTCTGAAATTTGCACTCTTCTTCCTCGCTGAATACGTCAACATCATCGCAGTTTCAGCGCTTGCATCGACCCTCTTCCTTGGCGGATGGCATGCACTTCCTGGTCTTGGCTTCACAGAGCAGTGGCTCGGTGGCTGGTTCACACTGATCTGGTTCTTCGCAAAGGTGAACTTCTTCTTCTTTATCTTTATGTGGCTCCGTGGATCACTTCCACGCCTTCGCTACGACCAATTTATGAAGTTCGGCTGGAAAGTCTTGATCCCAGTCTCACTTATCTGGATTCTGATTGTTGCTTCATTACGCGTTCTTCAGCAAGAAGGCGCTCCACGTTCAGCAATCCTCGCATTTGCAGCTGGCGTCGTCATTATCGTGATGGCAATCAGCTCACTTGTAGAACGCAATAAAGAGAAGGTCCGCAGCGCAGATCTTCCTGAGGGTGAAGCTCCAAACTTCCCAGTTCCATCTCTTCCTAATGTGCAATCGATCAACGTCTCAGGGGGCAAGTAATGACCGACTTCAATGAGAGCGCCAATATCGAGAAGAAGATTTCTGGCCAAGCAGATATCAACTCTGTTCCATTTACAGAGGTAGAACAGCCAGGGCCAGCTTCTCTTGCACAACAAGCAAAGGGTTTCTGGGTCACCTTCTCAACAATGTTTAAGAAGAATCAGACTGTTCAATATCCTGATGTAAAGGCGCCAACTGCGCCACGTTTCCACGGTCGCCACCAACTTAACCGCCACCCTGATGGACTCGAAAAATGCATCGGTTGCGAACTCTGCGCATGGGCATGCCCAGCAGATGCCATCTTTGTGGAAGGTGGAAATAACACTCCAGAAAATCAACTTTCACCTGGCGAACGCCACGGCGCTGTCTACCAAATCAATTATCTTCGCTGCATTTTCTGCGGCCTCTGTGTAGAAGCGTGCCCAACTCGCGCACTCACAATGACCAACGAATATGAACTTGCTGACGATAAGCGCGAAAAGCTGATCTTTGAGAAGGAAGATCTTTTGGCGCCACTTCGTCAGGGAATGCTTGCACCACCACACCCAATGTATCCAGGTATGACAGATACCAACTATTACAACGGTGATGTGAAGGAAGCGCACCCATCACAGTCTGAGTCTGGTCAGGGAGTCAATTAATGTTGACGATTCAAACCCCTGAAGCGGTGATGTTCTGGTTCTTGGCACCACTTGCAGTCATTTCAGCTATCGGTATGTTGCTAGTCAAGAAAGCAGTTCACTCTGCACTCCTGTTGGCATGGGTAATGATTACTCTTGCAATCTTTTATATCGCGCAAGATGCGCTCTTCCTTGGAATTGTGCAGATTGTCGTTTACACAGGCGCAGTCATGATGCTCTTCCTCTTCATTCTTATGCTCGTCGGTGTCGATGCTTCAGATTCGCTCACTGAAACCATTCGTGGACTCCGCCCCATTGCGATCACTGCAGCGCTTGGCTTTGGTGGACTTCTGGTTTCACTGATTGGTCGCGCAACTCTAGGTCGCGAGGCGGCCGGACTTGTAGATGCAAATAGCGAAGGCAATGTGCAGGCACTAGCAAAACTTCTCTTCTCAACTTATGTCTGGCCATTTGAAGTTGTTTCTGCACTCCTTATTACTGCAGCTCTTGGTGCGATGGTTCTTGCCCATCACCAACGATCAGTTCCGCGCGCTACTCAGCGCGAACAAGCAATCGCACGCTTCCGTGGCGCATCACTAGGTAGCGCCGCAGGACTTCCTAATCCAGGTGTATTCGCTCGTCACAACGCAGTCGATGTTCCAGCGCTTCTTCCAGATGGCAGCGCTGCTCCTAACTCAATTTCAGCGACTCTTAAGGCTCGCGGAGATATGTTGGAATCAACGCAATTCGAACTCAGCGAAGTTGATAACACTGTGACGGAGGAGAAGTAATGAATCCATATAACTATCTCTACGTCTCAGCGCTGCTCTTTACTATCGGAGCAGTCGGCGTTGTAGTTCGCCGTAATGCCATCGTGGTCTTTATGTGCGTCGAGCTCATGCTCAACGCTGCAAACCTCACACTCGTAACTTTCTCTCGCATTAATGGAACTCTTGATGGACAGGTAGTGGCCTTCTTTACGATGGTCGTTGCTGCCTGCGAAGTTGTTGTAGGTCTTGCCATTATCGTGACGATTTATCGTTCCCGCCGATCAGCGTCTGTCGATGATGCTAGTTTGTTGAAGCGATAGTGATGACTACATCTACCTCACTCGTTTATCTGATCGCACTTCCACTCCTGGGGGCGACCATTCTTCTTCTTGCTGGACGTCGCTCAGACAAATGGGGGCATCTGCTTGCAACAGCGCTCTCTGCTAGCTCATTTGGCGTTGGTCTCTACCAACTCTCACAGATGCTCAACCGTCCAACCGAAGAGCGGGGAGTGAGTCAGAAGCTCTTCTCATGGATCAGCGTCGGCTCCTTCAATGTCGATGCCGGTCTCTTGCTCGATCAGCTCTCTATCTGTTTTGTACTACTTATTACTGGCGTTGGAACTCTGATTCATATCTACTCAATTTCCTACATGTCTCACGATGAAAACCGTCGTCGCTTCTTTGCCTATCTCAACCTCTTTATTGCAGCGATGCTTCTGCTGGTTCTCGGAGATTCCTACCTCAACCTCTATGTCGGTTGGGAAGGCGTGGGCCTTGCTTCCTATCTTTTGATTGGTTTCTGGAACCAGAAGCCGGCATATGCCACTGCCTCAAAGAAGGCGTTTGTTATGAACCGCGTTGGCGATATGGGTCTCTCATTTGCCATCATGATTGCCTTCGCAACTCTCGGCACGGTTTCGTTTAGCGGAGTCGAGGAAGCATCACACACAGCATCTAAGGCAGCTCTTACAGCTATCGGAATTATGTTGCTCGTTGCAGCCACCGGTAAGTCAGCGCAATTCCCATTGCAGGCATGGCTTGGCGATGCGATGGCTGGACCAACTCCAGTATCGGCACTTATCCACGCAGCGACAATGGTTACTGCAGGCGTCTATCTCATCGTTCGTTCTAACTTTATCTTTGATGCTGCGCCAACTGCACAGTTGCTCGTCGTTATCGTCGGTGCAATCACCTTGATGTTTGGTGCGCTCGTCGGTACTGCAAAAGATGACATCAAGAAGGCACTTGCTGCTTCAACAATGTCTCAGATTGGCTACATGGTTTTGGGTGCAGGCCTCGGACCTGCGGGTTATGCATTTGCCATCATGCACTTGCTGACACACGGATTCTTTAAAGCGGGAATGTTCTTGGGTGCAGGTTCAGTGATGCATGGCATGAACGATCAAGTAGATATGCGACGTTATGGCGCGCTCCGTAAATTTATGCCGATTACCTTTATTACCTTTGGCCTTGGCTACCTCGCAATTATTGGAGTTCCACCATTTGCTGGTTTCTACTCCAAGGATGCAATCATCGAAACTGCATTTAACGCCGGGGGAGTAAAGGGAATCCTTCTCGGAGGAACCGCACTTCTTGGTGCAGCAATTACAGCGTTCTACATGACTCGCGTCATGGTCCTTACCTTCACCAGTAAAGAGCGCTGGGAAGATAACCAACATCCACACGAATCTCCGATTTTGATGTGGTTACCAATGGCAATTCTCGCAATTGGTTCAGTAACGACCGGATTCCTCTTCACCCGCGGCCATGCACTCGTAAACTGGCTTTCACCAGTGGTTGGCGAACATGCGGAGAGCGAAGAGATGCTTCTTCAACCAATGGTTGTATCTGGTCTCGCGCTCCTTGCTGTGGCTATCGGTGTAGCTATCGCCGTTATGAAGTATCAGCGTGCAGATGTTGAGACTGTAGCGCCACAGAACGTTTCTATCTTCACCCGCATTGCCCGTAAGGATTTGATGCAGGATTCATTTAACGAAGCGGTATTTATGCGCCCAGGTCAGGCTCTTACTTCACTGCTTGTTAAGGGTGATGAAAACGTTGTCGACGGAGCAGTTCGCGGAATCGGTCGCACCGCACTCGGAGCCGGTGCATCACTGCGTAAGACACAGACAGGTTTTGCGCGCAGTTATGCGGCGCTCATTCTTATCGGCGCGATCGCTTTGATCGCTGGAATCTGGGTGGTCACACAATGAACGCGCTAACAAGCATGATGTTGCTTCCGCTCCTAGGTTCACTCCTTGTTGCGGTTATTCCAAGCGATCAGACTCTTCGCATTAAGCAGGCTGCGCTAGGAACTACCTTGTTAGTCGCTATTTCCGGAGTCATGGCTTGGTTTAAGTTTGATTCAGCAAATACCTCTTTCCAATTCGTTCAGATTGCACAATGGATTCCATCATTTGGAATCAACTACGCAGTTGGCGTCGATGGTCTCGCGCTCGTTCTGATTCTGATGTCAGTACTTTTGGCGCCAGTCGTGGTTCTAGCAGGGTGGAATGAATCTGAAGGCGGACGTTGGTCTGCCAAGGTCTTCTACATTCTCATCCTTGTTCTCGAAACAATGATGATCGGTGTATTCGCAGCGACAGATGTCTTCTTGTTCTACGTATTCTTCGAAGCAATGTTGATCCCTGTCTACTTCCTTATCGGTGGTTACGGCAGCGGAGAACGCGCAGCAGCAGCCGTAAAGTTCTTGCTGTATAGCCTCTTTGGTGGCCTCTTGATGCTCGCCTCAATCATTGGCCTCTATGTCATCTCTGGAACTCACGGTGGCCATACCTTTGATATCGGGCAACTCTCCGAACTCCACAAGTTCATGAGCCCTACGACGCAGAACCTTCTCTTCCTTGGATTCTTTATCGCCTTTGCAATCAAGGCTCCAGTGTGGCCACTTCATACATGGCTTCCAGATGCTGCTGCGGCGGCAACACCAGGAACTTCAGTTCTCCTCCTTGGCGTACTCGACAAGGTTGGAACATTCGGAATGATCCGCTTCTGTCTCACACTCTTCCCAGATGCTTCAAAGACTTTCACACCAGTGATCTTGGTCTTTGCTGTCATCTCTATCTTGTACGGCGCATTCCTTGCAATTGGCGCCCGCGACATCAAGCGTTTGATTGCATACACATCAATCTCTCACTTCGGTTTTATCACCATGGGAATCTTTGCAATGACTACACAAGGTCATAGCGGTGCAACTCTCTACATGTTTAACCACGGATTCTCGACTGCAGCACTCTTCCTCGTTGCAGGATGGATGATTTCTCGCCGCGGCTCTTCCACAATCGCAGATTTCGGCGGATTGCAACGCGTGACCCCAGTGATGGCATGGTCATTCTTTATCGCTGGAATGTCATCTCTGGCACTTCCTGGTTTGTCCAGCTTTGTCAGCGAATTCCTTGTTCTTGTTGGTACATACACTCGCTACCCAGTTGCTGCAGTGATTGCAACATTTGGAATTGTTCTTGCAGCTCTCTATATCTTGATTCCAGTTCAGAAGGCTCTCCATGGCCCAACGACTCCGGGCAATGAAAATCTTCCAGATCTCAACCTGCGCGAAAAGATTGCGATTGCGCCTGTCATTGCAGTCATTGTTGCTTTGGGCTTCTACCCAGCACCGCTGCTCAACGTTATTAACCCAGCTTCAGCACATGTGCTGGAAGTTCAAGGTTTCACAGATCCAGTTCCATCAGAGAGCGCAGGCAAGTAAATGACATTTACAGCACCCGTATTAAATTACGCGCAGCTCGCGCCTATGTTGATCGTTCTCGGTGGAGCTCTCATCGGAGTATTGATTGAAGCCTTTGGTCCACGTGCTTCTCGCCATGCCTCACAACTTTTTATCACTGTGGCATCTCTAGTTGCTGCCTTTGCCGCTCTTGTGCGAGTACGCAATCAATCTTCAGTTGATGCGGCAATGGGCTCCGTGGGATTCGATGGCGCAGGAGTTCTTCTGCAGGGAACAATCCTGATCATCGCTCTACTTTCAGTATTTCTTATTGCAGATCAAGAGAACTTCACGGCACTTGCTGCTGCAGTTCCAGGATCAAGCGAAGAGCGCGAATCACTCCAGCTCGACCTACGCGTCACTGAGGTTTATCCGCTCACACTCTTTGCAGTTGCTGGAATGTTGCTCTTCCCAGTTTCAACTGACTTGATCACGCTCTTTGTAGCCCTTGAAATGCTCTCGCTACCTCTCTATCTCATGGCTGGTCTTTCACGCCGTCGCCGCTTGATGTCACAAGAGTCAGCGCTGAAGTACTTCTTGCTCGGTGCATTCTCATCAGCATTCTTGCTCTTCGGAGTTGCCTACCTTTACGGATATTCAAACTCTGTCACTTTTGCAGGAATTCAAGCCAGCATCACTGGCGGTTCAGGAAACGATGTCTTCCTGCTTCTCGGAATCGCATTTATCTCTGTCGGACTTCTCTTTAAGGTCGGCGCTGTGCCTTTCCATGCTTGGTCACCTGATGTCTATCAAGGCGCACCAACTGCTATTACAGGCTTTATGGCTGCGGCAACAAAGGTTGCAGCATTCGGTGCAATCTTACGTATCTTCTATGTCGCTTTCGCAAATGCGGAATGGCAGTGGAAGCCAGCACTTGTTCTTATTGCGATTGTGACTATGGTCTTCGGATCAGTCGTTGCCATCACTCAGCGCGATGTGAAGCGCATGCTCGCTTACTCATCCATCGCGCATGCAGGATTCTTGCTCGCAGGTGTCATTGCCCTCAGCAAATCAGGTCTTGATGCCTCAATCTTCTACCTCTTTGCTTACGGAATTGCGACAGTAGGCGCCTTTGGCGTTGTCACACTTGTGCGCGACTCCGCCGGTGAAGTCACCGACCTCAACCGCTGGAGCGGGCTTGGAAAGCGTTCTCCGCTCGTTGCATCAGTCTTCGCCTTCTTCCTCTTGGCATTTGCTGGAATTCCATTGACTTCAGGCTTTATCGGAAAGTTCTCCATCTTCTCTGCAGCATACGAAACTGGCAGCACGGCAATTCTTATCGCCGGTGTTCTCTCTTCAGCGATTGCAGCCTTCTTCTACATCCGCGTCATCGTCTTGATGTTCTTTAAGGATCCAGTAGAAGATGGAACAAGCGTTGTCATTCCATCTGCACTCACTACAACAACGATTGCAGTCACATCCCTCATCACTTTGATACTCGGCATTTTCCCAGCGCCACTCATCAATTTCATTGAATCTTCTGCTTTCTTCATTCGCTAATGACAAAGATAGGCATCCCAGGATTAGCTCCTGCACTTGAGGCAGAGCTCACCGAAGGAATGGCGAAGGTCGAAAGCCTTCTCCTAAGCCATATTCAAGGCGATTACCCGCTCGTTGAAGAGACATCTCGCCACCTGGTAGCAGCAGGCGGAAAGCGTTTACGTCCGCTCCTAACTCTTCTGGCATCGCAATATGGAGATAAGAATAAATTTGGCATTATCGAATCTGCAGTCGTTTGCGAACTTACCCATGTAGCAACGCTCTATCACGATGATGTGATGGATGAAGCGAAGCTTCGTCGCGGAGTAGAGAGCGCCAATAACCGTTGGGGAAATACCGTTGCCATCCTTACCGGCGATTACCTCTTTGCAAAGGTTTCAGCGCTCCTTGCCGATATCGGACCAGAAGCTGTTCGCCTACAAGCATCAACGTTTGAACGCCTTGTTATCGGCCAAATCATGGAGACGCAAGGACCACAGAATGGCGAAGATCCGCTTGAGCATTATCTTCAAGTTGTAGCCGATAAGACTGGCTCATTGATTGCTGCAAGCGCACGTTTTGGTGCGATGGTCTCTGGCGCCCCGAACGATATTAAAGAAACTCTTACAGTCTTTGGGGAGAAGATTGGTATTGCCTTCCAACTCGCTGACGACGTAATCGATATCGCAAGCGAATCTCACCAATCCGGAAAGACTCCGGGCACTGATTTGCGTGAAGGTGTCCCAACGTTGGTAACACTCAACGTTATGAAATCTACTCGCCCCGAAGATCGCGAGCTGATTGAGTTATTGCAGGCTCCGATTAAGGATGAGGCCGTTGTTGCTCAAGTTTTGGAAACACTTCGTAGCCACCCTGCGCTGCAAGAGTCACGTGATCAGTTGCAGCAGATTGCCCGTGATGCACGTATCGCTTTAGGGCCCTTACCAGTCAACGATGTTACTGGCGCACTATTTTCGCTATGCGATGCGATTATCGACCGCTCTGCTTGATCGAATCAAGTCAGTTCCTAAAGCGGCAAGTGCAAACCAGATCACAATAAATCCAACCCAACGCGCTGTTGGCATATCTTCATGACGCAGCCAGACACCGATAGAGAATTGGATGGTCGGTGTGATGTATTGCAGCAAGCCGATGGTGCTGTAGGGAAGACGCGTAGTTGAGCCATTGAATAGCAATAGTGGAATGGCAGTTATTGCACCAGCACTGATCAAAAGAATTGTCAGTAGCGGCTTATGGCCAAACTGGCCAGTGCCCTGATGGCCTAAGTAGAGAAGATAGAAACCATAGGGAATCAGCGAGATCAGGGTTTCAATTGCTAAACCATCGAGAGCGCCAAGCCCTAACTTCTTCTTTACCAATCCATATGTTCCCCACGAAAGTGCGAGTGACATAGCAACCCAGGGGAGTCGACCGTAATCAAAGGTAAGGATTCCAACGCCAATCGCTGCAATTGCGACAGCTAACCACTGCAAAGGCCTCATCTTTTCGCGCAGCAGAATAACTCCAAAGGCGATGATGATGAGTGGGTTGATGTAATAACCAAGAGCTGCTTCAACGACGTGGCCATTATTTGTTGCCCAGATGTATGTGATCCAGTTGATGGAGATGAGAACTGTTGTGGCACAGAGCCCCAGCAGTGTTTTAGGGTTTCGTAAAATGGCCAAAGTTGATCGCAATTGCCGAGAAATCGCGAGCACGGCCAAACAGAAGACGAGAGTCCAGACTGCGCGATGCGAAACAATTTCCCAAGGATTGGCAGGCTCAAGGAGCGGCCAGTAGAGCGGGAACAAGCCCCACATGACATAGGCACTTACGCCGAAGAGAAGGCCGAGCGAGTACTCGCTGCGATTCTTTGCCACTTAGCGGAAATTTACAAACTGAACTGCAAATTCAAATTTGCCATTCTTAATCTGCTCGATAGCTTCTTGCAGATCATCGCGGCTCTTTGAGGTAACGCGAAGTTCATCGCCTTGAATCTGAGTCTTGATTGATTTAGGACCTTCATCGCGAAGAAACTTGGCAATCTTCTTGGCATTTTCAGTAGAGATGCCTTCCTTCATTGTGCAAGCAATCTTGTAGATCTTGCCTGAAAGTTGCGGTTCGCCGGCATCGAGATGCTTGAGTGAGACTCCGCGCTTAATCAACTTATCTTTGACAACATCAAGGGTTGCCTTCGCACGCTCTTCGGTATCTGCTTCGATGGCGAGTTTGTCGCCTGAGAGTTCAATCTTCGCTCCAGTGTTCTTAAAGTCGAAGCGGGTATCAATCTCGCGGATAGCCTGATTAATTGCGTTATCAAGCTCCATGCGGTCGATCTTTGAGACTACGTCAAAACTGCTGTCAGCCATTGTCTTTTACGGCCCTCTCGTGTGATTTTTAAAGTTCCAGTGCCTAAGGTATCGTTTGCCGCTCGCACTACCAAAGCGCCGCAACACTTGTACGACCCTGGCGGGTTGCCCGAGCGGCCAATGGGAGGGGACTGTAAATCCCCCGGCTCTGCCTTCGAAGGTTCAAATCCTTCACCCGCCACCAGTAATAAGAAAACCCCCTCACAACTGATGCGAGGGGGTTTTCTTATTTACTTACTAATGACTCGTATCACCTGAGCGACGACGGCGAACGTTATCTCCATAGACAGCGAGGAGGATAACTGCGCCTACAACGACGTACTGCCACTCTTGCTGGAGTTCGAGGATTCGAAGTCCGTTGATCAAGACTGACATGATCAAAGCACCGATGATGGTTCCGGAGATTGTTCCCTTTCCACCGAGAAGTGAAGTACCACCGATGATTACCGCAGCGATTGCTTCAAGTTCGTATCCAAGACCGAGATCTGGTTGAGCAGATCCTAGACGTGATGTCATAACTACAGCTGCAAGTCCGACGAAGAAACCGCAGAGTGCATATACAGCTACGAGCCAGCGATCTACCTTTACGCCAGAGAGCTTTGTCGCTTCAGTATTTGAACCAATCGCAAATGTGTAACGTCCAAGTACTGTCTTATTGAGAATAATGGATGCCACAATCGCAGATACGAGAAGGATGAGTACAGCGTTAGGGAAATTCGGGATGATATTTCCTTGAGCGATTGAGTCCCAACCCTTTACATCGGTTGTGAAGAGGACTGGCTTAAGGTCAGAGGTGATGAGAGCCAAGCCCTGCGCACCTTTCATAGTCGCAAGAGTTGCGATAAATGGAGGGAGTTTAAGAATTGTGATGAGAAGTCCGTTAATTGAACCCAAAATTGTTCCCACAATGACGCCTACCAAGATGCCACTCCATACATTGAGGTGCATTGCCATCACTGTCTTACCGGTGATTACAGCAACGAGAGCCATCGAAGTACCGACGGAGAGATCGATGCCGCCGGTAATGATGACGAAGGTGACGCCGATTGCCATCAGACCAATCACAGTTGTTGACATCAAGATTCCGCCAGAGACGTTTGCCCATGAGGCAAAGACTGGGCGCATTACGGTGAAGAAGGTAAAGATGACTACGAGGCTGGCAAGCGCTGTTACTCGACCGATTTCTCGTCGAACAAAAGCGGCAACCTTGCTGCTCTCAGCCTTGGTGCCTGAGTTAGTTACTTCTGACATATCTCTCTCTTTTCCCGTATTAGTTTGCTGTCGTTACTGATTCGCTGAACTTGGTGGCAAGTTCCATGATGACGTTCTGATTGGCATCTTTATTTTCAATAATTCCGGTGAGGCGGCCATCGCACATAACCGCAATACGATCTGAAAGACGTAGTACCTCTGGAAGCTCAGAGGAGATCATGATGATCGACTTTCCTTCCTCAGCGAGCTTGGTAAGCAGGCGATAGATCTCATCTTTAGCGCCAACATCGATTCCGCGCGTTGGTTCGTCGAAGATCAAGACATCACAATCGCGGGTGAGCCACTTGGCGATAACAACTTTCTGCTGGTTTCCACCAGAAAGGTTCTTGAGGAATTGGCGCTCCGATGGCGTGCGCACGCGAAGTTGTGCAATGGCATCGCGAGTAATTCCAGCCGCCGACTTCACCTTCAGGAAGCCAAATTTACTGGCGAAGCGAGGGATGGAGGAGAGAATCACATTGAAGGTGACATCTTGATTGAGCAATAAACCAAATCGCTTACGGTCTTCAGAGAGATAACCAATACCGGCTGCAACCGCATCTGATGGTTGCTTAATCTTTACCTCATTGCCATGAAGTGTGATGGTGCCGGCAGTCTTTGGATCTGCACCCATAATTGCGCGGGCAAGTTCGGTACGACCTGCTCCCATGAGACCTGCAAAACCAAGAATTTCTCCCTTGCGAAGGTCAAAGGAGATATCGCGTAAGAGGTTTTGATCCGATAGCCCTTCAACTCGAAGAACGATTTCGTTGCCGATAACACGGTTTTCCGGACGTTGATCTTGAGCGACCTTTCGACCAACCATGAGTGAGATGACTTCAGGGATAGATGTCTCAGAAGTCTTGAGCGTCTGCACATATTCGCCATCGCGAAGAACAGTGATTCGGTCCGTGATTTTTTCGAGTTCTTCAAGACGATGGGAGATATATACAACGCCCTTACCAGCAGCCTGAAGAGAACGAATAATCTTAAATAGCGCGTCAGTTTCAGCTGGAGTTAAAGATGAAGTTGGCTCATCCATGATGATGACGGAGCCACGGTAAGAAACCGCCTTGGCAATCTCAACCATCTGTTGTTTTGCAATTGTGAGTTCTCCGACGATGTCATTTGGATTGAGGTTGAGCTCGAGCTCTTGAAGTAGTTCAACTGTCGCAGAAATCAACTTCTTGTTATTAAGAAAGATTCCACCAGGGAATCGATCTTCGCGACCAATAAAAATATTTTCAGCCACAGTCAGGTGTGGCATGAGGTTAAGCTCTTGGTGGATGATTCCGATACCGAGCTTCTGCGCCTCAAATGGGTTGGGAATATTTACAGGCTTACCCTTGTAAATAATTTCCCCTGAATCTTTTTTGTAGATTCCAGAGAGAATCTTCATGAGCGTTGATTTTCCCGCTCCATTTTCTCCGACTATCGCGTGGACTTCACCGTCATTGAGATCAAAGTGCACATTATTGAGTGCTTTGACACCTGGAAACTCTTTACTTACGCCAGAGAGCGATAAGAGCTGATTTGACGCCATTGTTTTCACCTTAAATCTCGAAGTGCAATCTACTTATCTTCTTAAGAATAAAGCATGGTGGTCGAGATTGCTCCCGACCACCATGCCTCAATTTCTTACAAATGAGTCAATTAAGACTTATTCGTAGAGGTTACCAGCGATCTTTGGATCGGCGATGTTTGACTTATCGTAGTAGTAGAAACCTGTATCGATAAGGTTTGATGGAGTTGTCTTATTGCGTACGTAGTTAACGAGAGCTTCGACAGTCTTTGCACCGATACCCATTGGGCTCTGTGTGATTGCACCTGACTGGAGACCAGACTTGATGTTTGCCATCTGCTGCTTTCCTGAGTCAAAGCCGATCAACTTGACTGCGCCATTCTTAAGCTTTGCAGCCTTGAATGCCTGTCCAGCGCCGATTGATACACCTTCGTTTGTTCCGTAAACGCCCTTGAGATCCTTGTTAGCAACAAGTGCTGCTGCAACGATGTCCTGAGCCTTGAGAGCGTCTCCACCTTCAGCGTACTGAGTTGTGAGGAGCTTGATGCCCTTGTACTTTGACTTGATACGGTCAATGAAGCCCTTTGCACGGTCGATACCTGTCTGGTTTGTCTGTGAGTGACCGACAACCAAAACCTTACCCTTACCGCCAACCAACTTCGCCATCCAGTCTGCAGCAAGTGAGCCAGCAGCGAGTGAGTTTGTGTATGCAACGCCAAGTGCGCAATCTGACTTAGGTCCTAGTGCAGGAACTCCGCCTGGGCAGCTTGCAGCTGTGTCGAACATGTAAACAGGAATGCCTGCCTTGTTAGCAGCCTGTAGGTGTGAAACAGACTCAGTTGTTCCGAGTGCTGCATAACCGATTGCATCTGGCTTTGTTGCAATTGCTGCATCAAGCATTTCGAGTTGCTTATCGATCATTGTTTCTGCAGCTGGGCCCTGGAAGTGAATTGTTGCATTCATCTTCGCAGCTTGCTCTTCAGCGCCCTTCTTTACTGCTTGCCAAAATTGGTGTGTTTCGCCCTTTGAGATCAATTCGATCTTGAGAGTCTTATCTGCAGCTGAAACTGGAGCAGCTGTTCCAGTTACAAGTGCCAGTGCTGACAACGCAGCAACTGTGATGAGGCCTTTCTTCATGTATTTCTCCTTCAAAAGCAGCGGAATTGCTGTGCCAGAATCCTATGTGCGCAAGGGAAAGCGCTCAAGAGAAATAGGGGATTTACTTGGCGGTAAAGCTAATCGTTACAACTTCGTTATCTTGTATGCAGAAAGGGCGTTTTTAGCCCAGAAAAGTTCATTTTCCGTTTCAGTAAATTTCTCCGTCAGTTTCTCAGCGAGCTGAACCACCTTTGAATAGGTTGAGGTGGCCAGCAGAGCGACCGGCCAATCAGAGCCAAACATCAGCCGCTGTGGCGTGAAGCTATCGATGATGTGATCAACATAAGGTGCGAAATCTTGGGTCTTCCACATATTCCACTTAGCCTCGGTAACCATCCCAGAGACTTTGCATGAGACATTATCAAAATCAGCTAATTGAGTAATCAAAGATTTCCACGGCTCTATTTCTTCTTTTGCAATGTACGGCTTTGAAATATGGTCAAGAACAAATTGCACATCAGGGCAAGCTTTCACTAATTCGATGGCCGCCTTGAGCTCTGGCGTCTTGGTAAGGATGTCGTAGGTCAGACCCATCTTTCCAAGTTGTTTCACTGTCGCAATTGATTGTGGTTTTGCTAAGTAATTGGAATCTGGAAGGTCTTGCGCAACATCGCGAATACCTTTGAGATAACTCGATCCAGTGGCTAGTAGGTACTTTTCGCAATCTGCGATTGCGCTCGGTGAATCAATCTGCAGCCACCCAACAACGCCAATGATGGTGGGGTCAATTTCAGCAAGTGCTAAGAGTTCAAATGTCTCATCAAGAGTTGTTGTTGCATGAACCAGCACAGTTCTTTCGATTCCGGTTCCAGCGATTGCGCTACGAAGATCATTGGCGCCAAAGTTTCGCTTAACGGGCTCCATGCCATCGCCCACCATCCACTCTTGTGGACGGATAGATAAATCCCAGAGGTGGTGGTGTGAATCGATTCTCATGGTTGAAAATTAACCTTGCGCGACTACATGTTCAAGAGGTGCGCCAGCTGCAAGTAACTTGAGTTGAGATTCAATAAGTGCTCTACCGCGAGGTTCAAAAGCTTCAGAATTTCCACCGACGTGCGGCACTATCTGAAGATTAGGTGCGGCCCACAATGGATGACCAGCTGGAAGAGGTTCTGGATCAGTTACATCAAGAGCGGCAAAGATCCGTTTTGAATTCAATTCACGAATAAGCGCTTCGGTATCGACAACAGGGCCACGTGCCACGTTGATTAGAAGGGCACCATCTTTCATCTTAGAAAGCCGTTCTGCATTAAAGAGATGGCGAGATGAATCTGAGAGAGGAAGAATCAAAATCACGATATCGAGCTGTGGGAGATGGCTATCTAGTTGATCAATAGTGAGCGAACCATCGCGGCCAGATTGGGTAAATGCGGTAACAGACACTTCAAAGCCTGAAAGATTTTGTGCAATTTTCTTACCGATAGAACCAAACCCGATAATTCCAATTTTTGAATCACTTAAAGCGGTAGTGCGATGGTGGCTCCAATTACCTGCGATTTGTTCACGCATAAATTCTGGGAACCCACGGCGAGATGAGATGGCAAGACCAACAGCAAGTTCTGCAGTGGAGGCATCATGAACACCTCGCGCATTGCAGAGAGTTAGGCCGGGGCGAAGATAGGCGAGGGCATCGTCGTAACCTGCGTTAAGCATCTGAAGAACTTTGAGGTTCGGCATCTGTGCTGCATACGAGAGCGCTTTCGCGCCACCCATATAAAGAGGTACATAGAAATCGATTTCTGAAAGATCGGATGAATCAAGTGGAAAGTTTTCGGGGGAGAGCAAGGTAATTCCTGGCGGCGCGACGAGATCAGACCATTGAGTCCACACCTTCATCGTCGACACAGTTGGTTACCTTTCAGGAATAACTACAACGGGATTTGAAAGCACGCCTACGCCTGCAACATCAATTTCAACGATATCCCCGGCAGCAAGTGCAATATCCATTGGTGGAACGATGCCGGTACCTGTTGAAAGAATTATTCCGTGCGGAAAGTCTTGGCATCTAAAGACGTAATCCACTAAATCTTCCAATGTGCGATTGAGTGCACCGAGAGATGTCTCCGCCTCCCAGACCAAGCTAGTTCCGCGGAGAATCTTTGCCTTGATGCTCATCTCCTTAGCTGCAGGTGCTAGCCATGATGGGGTGATATCTGGGCCAATTGCAGTTGAGCCGATATAGATCTTTGCTTGTGAAAGATAGAGCGGGTTCTCACCTTCGATAGAACGCGCAGTGACATCGTTGCAGATCGCATATCCAATAATTTCGCGATGCTTATTTATATAGATAGCAACTTCAGGTTCTGGCACTGATGCTTCGCTGTCGTAACGAATACCGATATTTGCGCCAGTTCCGCGCGCGCGAACAGCAGTTGATTTGAAGAAGAGTTCTGGGCGGTCTGCCTCGTAGACGCGTTGATAGACATCAGGTACACCGCTCTCTTCTTTACGAGCATCTCGTGAACGAAGATAAGTAACACCGGCACCCCAGAGTTCAATTTCTGATGCGATTGGTGCCGTGAGTTCGCCTGAAATTTCAGCGCCAGTCTTGGCGGTGCGTGCCTTCAACTCTTCGAGAGTGAGATGCATGGCCTCTGTGAGTGTTGGTAGGCCATCAACTTCACGATGAATTCCATCAACAGTCACGGCAAATTGATAGTGAGCAGCCGAGGTCTTAAGTACAGAAAATTTCATGGTCATCCCTGACTACTCGAGGTAAAAGTTCTGGTGAAGGGTATGCCACCACTCGCCATCGCGCGCTTCAGGAACTTGAACCTGCATTGGCGCTGTGATCTTCCACCAATTTTGGGTTTCAGGATCTGCCGCAATGAGCGCCATATCGGCTTCGTAATCTGTGCCGGTGTACTCCATGTAAGCGAAGAGTAAGTTTTCGTAGCGAAAGATTGAATAGTTCTGGATATTGGCACGCTTAAGAGTTGCTGCAACTGTTGGCCAGATATTTTCGTGAATACGTTCGTATTCAGCAATCTCTTCCGGCTTTATACCGATTACTTGTCCGATGCGCTTAATGCTCATGCCTGAATCTTTTCAATGAGGCCTGCATCTTCTAATTCGCTCCAGATATTTGCTGGTAACTCTCGATTGAAATCTTCAGCATTGGAACGTAACTCAGCCGCAGTGCGTGGCCCCGTCAATACTGAAGTCACAGCAGGGTGGCGAAGAGGGAACTGCAGTGCAGCAGCAATTAGTGGGACGTTGCGCTCCTTTAGGAAGTCACAAATCTCTTTAGCTCTCGCGATGATTTCATCCGAGGCTGGAAGGTAGTTATAGGTAGCGCCAGGAGCTGGATTAGCTAGCACACCAGAGTTGAGAACGCCGCCCATGGAGATATCAATCTTATTTTTAAGCGCGTACGGGAATAACTCGTGCTGAGCAACTTGATCTAGGAGAGTAAAGCGACCAGCGATGAGTGCAATATCAAGATCAGTGTTCTTCATAATTTCGAGCGCAGGTTCGACATAATTCATTCCAAGGCCAATCGCTTTGATGAGTCCTTGTGAACGAAGTTCTGCAAGAACAGGGAATGCATTATTAATTGCTTCAGGGATGTAATCCTCAGCATCGTGCATTAAGACAATATCTATATGGTCCAAGCCAAGTCGTTCGAGGCTCTCTTCAAATGATCGACGAATTCCTTCAGGGGAGTAGTCATACACAGGAACGATGTCGCGAGGAGCATCGGGGAACCACTTCTCAGGTTCAACACCTTCGACATGGCGCAATACACGACCCACTTTTGTTTCAATGACAAAGGGAGTCTTTACGTTGCGAAGAACTTTACCTACACGAATTTCAGCTACACCATGGCCATATTGAGGTGCGGTGTCGAAGTAATTGATTCCTAATTCGAGAGCTGCGTTGAGGAGGGCATCGCCTTCAGAATCGGAGACAGAGGCAAAGAGTCCGCCAAGAGGAGCAGTACCAAGACTGAATCTAGTTACTTCAAGATTTGAACGCTTTAACTTAACTTTTTCGCTATATCGCGCCATAAATTCATCATATATGATTTTGCAGTTCAAGCGAAGAGTCAGTTTTCATACAAGTAAAGGGATGTCATGCCTAAGGTAACTGGATTTAAAACTGTTGATGTTCGATTCCCAACCTCACGAGGTCTCGATGGTTCCGATGCAATGAATAAGGAACCCGATTATTCAGCAGCTCTTCTCATCCTCGAAACAGATGATCCTTCGCTACAAGGACATGGCTTTGTATTTACATGCGGTCGCGGAAATGATTTGCAATGCGACATGATTGAACAGCTTGCTCCTTACGCAGTTGGTCGCGAAGTTGCAGACCTTGCGACAAGCATGGGCGACTTCGCTCGCAGCTTGGTTCGCGATTCGCAGATTCGCTGGCTCGGACCAGAAAAGGGTGTCACTCAGATGGCAGCCGGTGCAGTCGTTAACGCTGCATGGGATCTCGTAACAAAGCATGCCAAGAAGCCACTATGGAAGTTCCTCTCCGATCTCACACCAGAACAGATTGTCGAGCTCGTAGATTTCCGTTACATCACTGATGCACTTACTCCTGAAGAAGCTCTTGAAATCCTTCGCAAGGCAGAGCCACAACGTGCTGCCAATGAAGCAAAGCTTCGCGCTGAAGGTCTTCCTGCGTACACAACAACTCCAGGATGGCTCGGCTATAGCGACGAGAAGATGGTTCGCCTTGCAAAGGAAGCAGTTGCAGATGGCTACACACTTATTAAGTTGAAGTGTGGTGGCTCTCTTGAAGATGACAAGCGTCGTCTCCGTCTTGCGCGTGAAGCTGTGGGCCCAGATATCAAGATTGCCATTGATGCAAACCAGGTATGGGACGTTAACCAAGCTATTGAGTGGATTAAGGGCATCGGAGATGTCAATCTTCACTGGGTAGAAGAACCAACAAACCCAGATGATGTTCTTGGCCATGCTGCGATTGCAAAGGCAATTGCACCAGTTCGCGTTGCAACAGGTGAGCACGGTATGAACCGCATCCTCTTTAAGCAGATGCTGCAAGCGAAGTCATTCTCATTTATGCAGATCGATGCAACACGTGTTGCTGGCGTCAACGAGAACATCGCAAATATCTTGATGGCTGCCAAATTTGGCGTTCCTGTCTGCCCACACGCAGGCGGAGTCGGACTCTGCGAACTCGTTCAGCACCTTGCAATGTTTGATGCTGTTGCTGTTACTGGCCACCATGCAGGACGCGTCGTTGAATTCGTTGATCACTTGCACGAACACTTTGTCGTTCCAACAAATATCCAGAAGGCCTATTACATGCCACCTGTCGATCCAGGCACTGGCGGAGAAATGCATGCACAATCAATTGCTGACTTCACATTCCCACATGGAAAAGAATGGGCCAACGCTTAATGTCTGAATTTAAAGGTCTCACCGCTGCAGTTACTGGTGCCGGATCAGGTATCGGTCTTGCAACCGCCAAGATGCTGGCCGATGGTGGTGCAACTGTCTTTGGTTTAGATATCGCTGAAGGTGGACTTGCAGGAGTTGGTCAGTGGATTCAATGCGATGTCAGCGATGACGCTTCAGTGGAGGCGGCATTTGCCAAGATTTCACAGTTAGACATACTTATTAATAGTGCTGCAATTAGCGCTGTAGGCAACGTTGAGGCTAATCCATCAGATGAGTGGAACAAGGTCATGAATATTAACGTTGTCGGAATTGTTCGCACTTCACGTAACGCACTTCCACTGTTACGCAAAAGCAAGTGCGCATCAATCGTTAATGTCTGTTCCGTGGCAGCGACAGCGGGTATTCCAAAGCGCGCGCTGTACAGCTCGACAAAGGGCGCAGTTCTCTCACTCACTATGGCGATGGCAAATGATTATGTTGCCGAGGGAATTCGCGTTAACTGCGTCAATCCTGGAACAGCAGATACACCATGGGTGCAACGTTTACTTGCGCAGGCTGCAGATCCTGAAGCAGAGCGAAAGGCGCTCGAAGCGCGCCAGCCGCTCGGTCGTCTCGTCAGCGCTGATGAAGTTGCACGAGCGCTCTGTTATCTTGCAAGTCCTTTGCAGGGCTCAACAACTGCAACCTCTCTTGCCGTAGATGGCGGAATGCAGGGCCTTCGAATTCCGCGATAGTTTCTTTCGCGCTACGATTAAGACATCATGAGTGAAATTAATGAAGACGAGCTCAAGGCTCGCCTAGATCCTCTTTCTTATTCAGTCCTGCGCGAAGGTGCAACGGAACGACCATTTACTGGTGAATACACCGATACAGATAAAGTCGGAAGTTATCGTTGCAAGGCATGTGGCAATGAACTCTTTAAATCTGAAACAAAATTTCACTCTGGATGCGGATGGCCATCTTTTTATGCGCCAACTGCCGATGATGCAGTCAAGCTCATCGAAGATCGATCGCTGGCTCCACGTATCCGCACTGAAGTTCGATGTGCAAATTGCGATTCTCACCTCGGCCATGTCTTTTCAGGCGAGGGATATGACGTCCCCACCGATGAGCGCTGGTGCATCAACTCTGTGGCCATGTACCTCGAAGAGAAGCCTGCTTAGCCTTCAGACCACGCTCAATCTTTACCAATTCGTTACCCGAACTTCCTAGGTTCGGCACCCTTACTGGCTCTAGATTGAGCTCCGTCGAAGATTTGTGCACCCTCACAGATCGAGGCTCGTTGAAATTTCAACCTTAGAGAAAAGGACGAAGATGTCAGAAGAGAAGAACGTAGTTTCTCGTCGCTCAGTACTCAAGGGCGCAGCAATCGGTGGAGCAGCTCTTGCAACCGGTGGCGCACTCTCAGCAGAGTCAGCTAGCGCAGCAACAAGATTGAAAGGCAGCACAGTCAAGTGGACAACACGTGGCGGTGGCGCAACCGGAGACAAGATTGCTAAGGCAGTAAACGATGCCTTCACAAAGAAGACCGGTGCAAAGGTTGTAGCTCAGCAAGTTAACTCTGATGACTTCCAGAACAACTTTGCACAGATCATGCAGGGATCACCTGATGATGCATTCGGTTGGATGGCTGGATACCGCTCAAACCACTTCGGTGAAATGGGACTTCTTGCTGACCTCACACGTGAAATCAACCGTTTGAAGTCAACACTTCCAACTGCAGCAATCCAGGGTGCAACAAGCCCTGTAACAAAGAAGCCTTACATCCTTCCAACAACGTACTACCCATGGGGCTTGCACTACCGCAAGTCAATGGTCAAGGACATTGGAATGAACCCAGAAAAGATTAACAACTGGGATGACTTCGTTAAGTTGATGACTCTTACACAGAAGAAGGGTCTTGTTGGATACTCACTCGGCGCAAAGGGCGGCTGGGAAGCGATGGGTACATTCGACATCCTTAACGCACGTGTAAACGGCTACAAGTACCACATCGACCTTCTTAACGGTCGCGCAAAGTGGACTGATGCACGCACAAAGGAAACATTCAAGTACTTCGCACAGCTCATTCCATTTATGAACGACAACGTCATGGATATTTCATGGGACGGCATGCGCGACCTTCTTCTCCAGAAGAAGACAGGCGCAATGATGATGGGTTCATGGTTTGCTAACGACTTCAAGGCGAAGTCACAGGCAGATTACGACGATCTATGGGTCGTTCCATTCCCAGAAATCAACCCTAAGTTCGGTGTCGACACAATTGATGCACCGCTTGATGGTATTTCAGTTGCTGCAAACGGCAAGAACGTAACAGGCGGTAAGGCTCTTGCAGAGTTCTGGGCTTCACCAGAAGGTATTACAGAAGCCGTCAAGGCAGGAGATACAAATATCTACGTATCGAAGTCATTTGATACTTCTTCATACGATGCATTCAACAAGCAGAAGCTTGCTGTACTTGCATCAGCAAAGAACATCATGTTCTTCCTAGATCGTGATGCTCGTGGAGACTTTGCTGGTCCAGTTGTTGGTCCAGCTATCCAGAACTTCATTAAGAAGCCTTCTGATATCAACAAGATCCTCGAAAACGTACAAGCACAATGGGATGCACTTCCAAAGAACTAATTAAATAATTAATGATTTAGTTGTTAATTAGTTAAAGTGCTAGTAAGTTAAAGGCATGAAGACGGCGGCTACGGTTAAGAAAAATCGTAGCCGCCGCTCTCTTTCCAAAACAGACCGCTTCACTCTTACCGCTTTCGTCGGAATCCCAACGCTTCTTCAAATTATTCTTCTCTGGGTTCCAGCGGTCGTGACAATTATTTTATCTTTCACATATTGGAACGGTATTCGCCTTAAGGATATTCAGTGGGCAGGAATTCAGAACTATAAAAATATCTTTATAAATAATCCACTTTTTTATCAGGCGCTGAAGAACAATGCCATTTGGCTGGCATTCTTCGTAGTAGTTGCAACTCCACTCGGAATCATGTTGGCGTACCAGATTGACCGCGGCATTAAAGGCCACGCTTTCTACGAATCCATTTATTACCTACCTGTAGTTCTCTCTCTTGCAGTCATCGGAATCATCTGGAACTTCATGCTTCAACCAGGTGGCTTCGTACAGGGCCTCATGGGTCGCGACATTGGAAATGCAATCTCAATTTATGGAAACCCCAAGATCAATACCTGGGTCATCCTCGGCATCGCATCGTGGCGCCATATCGGCTACATCATGCTTCTCTATTTATCAGGTCTGAAATCTGTGGATCCTGCGCTCAAAGAAGCTGCGGCTATCGATGGTGCTACAGAGTGGCAGATCTTCCGCAAGATCATCTTGCCAACGATGCAGCCTGTAAACATCATCATTGTCGTTATTACCCTCATCGAATCCCTACGTGCATTCGACTTGGTCTACATCATCTACGGAAGCCCAACAATCTTCCCGTTGCTCAACCTCTTGGTATTCCAGAACTTTGCTGGTCAGGGCATCTCGATGAAGGGCGCTGCCTACGCGGTAATTCTGCTCTTGCTCTGCATCGTTCCAATCATCACCTATCTCCGCATCACCTTTAAAGAGGATCTCAAATGAGCACCGGTGTAGTTCAGAGCGAGCAGTATCGCAATAGCCAGAAGCGTAAAGACACCTTCATCTCAATCTTTATCGGAATTTTCGCCTTTGTCTGGATCTTCCCAATCCTCTGGACTGTCTGGACATCACTTCGTCCATATAACGACATCATTTCTTACGGAATCTTCTCGTGGCCACGTCACATCACGCTCGATAACTACTTCAACGCGATACGTGAAATGCAAATTGGTAAGTATCTCCTGAACTCACTCATCGTGACCGTGCCATCGGTCATCTTGACCCTCTTCTTTGGTTCACTTGTTGCCTTCGTTGTAACTCGCTACCAATATAAATTTAATCTCACACTCCTGCTGCTCTTCACAGCTGGAAATATGCTTCCCATCGTTCTTACCTATATTCCAGTCTTCTGGATGTTTATCTGGGTTGGCGAGCTCTTCGGAAACCGCAACTTGTTGTACAACAACTACGGTGGATTGATTCTGGTTCACGTTGGATTCCAAGTTGGTTTTGCAACTTTCGTGCTCTCTTCCTATATGAAGACGATTCCGAAAGAGATTTCAGAGTCAGCAACAATCGATGGCGCGAACGTTTTCCGCCACTACTGGAACGTCATCTTGCCGCTCTTGCGACCAGCTCTCGCTGCGCTCAGCGTTCTTATGACCACATGGATCTATAACGAGTTCTTCTGGGCACTTGTCTTGATGTCTGACGATGCAAAGCGTCCGATTACATCAGCGTTGCGTCGTTTGCAGGGTCAGTACGTCACAGACTTCAACTTGTTGGCAGCAGGTGCAATCATCGCAGCATCGCCAACTGTGATTATGTTCTTCATTTTGCGTAAGCAATTTATCGCTGGATTGACCCTCGGTTCTACAAAGGGTTAATTAAACAGCTGCGTAATCAATTTTGATGCAGCGATCCATAACCACCTGTAAGCCAGCATCTGTTCCCTTTGCTTCAACTTCTGGAACATCAATTCCCAATTGCAACCAGATTGCCTTAGCGCCAATTGCAATACTTTCGGCTAGAACTTCTGGACAGTCGGCCGGTTTACGGAAGACATCCACGATGTCGATAGCTACAGGAATATCCTTCAAAGTCTTATAGACCTTCTTCCCTAAAACTTCTTCGAGAAGCGGATTGACGAAATACAGATCGAAGTGAGAGTTCTCAATAAGGTAATGGGCTACTCCATAACTAGGACGATCTGGTTTATCGGAAATCCCCACTATTGCGACTGTCTTCGAATTGCGGAGAAGTTCTGAGATTTCTAGAGCGTTGAGAGCCATGTACTCATCCTAGTGAGGCGTAAACTCGCTCTCAATGTTTAAGCGATTGATTAAATTATTCACGGACCGCAAGCAATGGGTCCGTCAGATCGCCGTTGCTGGATTATCTGGCGGCGTTGCTTGGTTTATTGGAGATTCAGTAGTTGACGGCGGCGGAGTTGTAGCTGCAATTGTCTCAACCCTAAGTATCCGAATCTCGCTCCATAAATCAATTCGCGAAGGTTTCGGACAGATTATTGGTACGGCAATTGGTGCAGGTACAGCCCTACTCGCGGTATCACTCTTTAACTTTGGCTTCCTTGCAATTGCATCAACCATCATTCTCTGCGCTGTTGTTGCGCGTGCACTTCATTTAGGTGAGGTTGCCTCTGTCAACGTTCCGGTTACAGCACTCATTGTTATTGGCCCCGGAATCTCACAAAACACTGCAACGCATAGATTGGGTTCCACGCTCATAGGCGCTGCAGTTGCAATCTTTTTCTCATACTTCTCTGTACCCAATACACCGATTGATCGCGCTCGAATTCAAATCCGAAATGTATCTGAAAAGGCGGCCGAGCTACTTGCTCAGATGTCTGAAGGAGTAGCAGCCGGATACACGCAGAAGGAGGCAGGTAACTGGTTGGCAAAGGCGCGGTTACTCGTTGAAGAAATTCCAGCGATTCGTGCGCAATCTGTCGAAGCGCGAACCCATGCTCGATGGTTTCCAACTGCTGAAAAAGATATTGCAGAAGAGATGTATATCGAGGGAATTGCTACCGAACATACTTTGGTGCAGGTCCGCAGTATCGCTCGTACGCTCTTTGACTCTGCAGTTGAAGGTGGAATCGCCGATTCAACAAAGAAACAGATTGCAGTTGCCCTATCCGCTGCGAGCTATGCGATTTCTGCTCATGTTGATCTACCTGATGACATTAACGATTCTTCTTCATCGCCAACCGATGATGCCCGAGAAGCTGGTTCAGCGCTAGCAGAGACTCTGATCGAAGATGGTGTTGATGTCGACCAGGAACAGATTGTTCGCGGACTTTCCATCGTGGGCAATATCGGCGTAATTGCGGATTCCCTTGATCAAAATTCGCCCGCACTCAAAGATGTAGTCACGCCAGATGAACCGGCTAAGGCGAAGATATTGGAAGTTTCTCCGCTCGAGCAGACCGCAACTCTTTGGAATAGAATCAAGCAATCGGTCTCAAAGTACTTCTAAGGAGAATCAATATGTGCAGCAAAGTTCAGTGCAAGAATTGTGGAAAGCCAACATGGCAGGGCTGCGGCGAACATATTGAAGATGCACTTCAGGGAGTAGCTCTCGAAGACCGCTGTGCGTGTTCGCGATGAAGGCTATCCAGATTGAGGCTTTTGGCGGCCCAGATGTAATGAGGTACGTGGATCTTGCCGATCCCGTCGCTGGTGCAGATGAGGTAGTACTCGATGTAACTGCGGTTGGTATCAACTACGCAGATACACATCAGACAGAGAACTCATATTTATCTCCACAGACTCTGCCGATGATTCCGGGTATTGAAGTTGTTGGAACTCATGAAGGTAAGCGCTACCTTGCAAGCGTTTCGTCTGGGGGATATGCGCAGAAAGCTATCGCTCACAAATCTGTCCTTTTCCCAATTCCTGATGCAGTAAGCGACGAACAAGCGCTCTGTATGTTGGTACAAGGCGCAACTGCATGGCATCTTCTCAAGACAATGGGCAATCTTCAGAAAGGTCAATCAGTAGTTGTGCATGCAGCAGCTGGTGGCGTTGGAACTATTGCAATTCAATTGGCAAAGATGTGGGGCGGCAAAGTAATTGCTGTGACATCTTCTGATTCGAAATCTGCTCTTGCTACTTTACTTGGCGCAGACGTTGTCGTCGATGCTAAATCAAAAGATCTCGGAGCAGCGCTTCGTGAAGCTAACGGAGGCCATGGAGTAGATCTCGTCCTCGAAATGGTGGGCGGAACAACATTCGATCACAGCCTTGCAGCCTTAGGAAATTTTGGAAAGATCATCACCTTTGGAATGGCATCACGTACTGCGCCAACTCCAATTCATCCGGGTGCGCTGATGCACGGTTCAAATACTGTCTCAGGTTTCTGGCTGGCAAACTGCTTCGGAAGCAAAGAGATGCTTAACGATGTTGTCGCAGAACTCTTTACACTTGTTTCTAACGGAAAACTCAAGCCTGTCATTGGTGCGACTTTTCCATTGAGCGAGGCCGCCGCCGCTCATCGATCAATGCTTGCTCGTGAATCCACGGGCAAGATTGCCCTCGATCCTGCGCGGTAATTAGGGCGAATTTTCTACTTTTCCACTAAAGCCCTAGACTCCTCTCTCTACCATTGCCCCCCTAGCTCAGTCGGTAGAGTGTTTCCATGGTAAGGAAAAGGTCACCGGTTCGATTCCGGTGGGGGGCTCGCAGTCTGCAGTGAAGATGTAACAATTAAATATGTACTACGGAAGTCTGTTTCAACCCTTGGCGGGGTAGCTCAGCTTGGTAGAGCAAGCGGCTCATAATCGCTGTGTCGTGGGTTCAAATCCCGCCTCCGCTACTAGTTCCACCGTGCGAAATACGCACGGATTTCACCAATGAAGGGTGCTCGGGTAATCTGAGCGCCTGTTACAGCAGCATCTACGAAGGAGTTAAGACCATGGCAAGTAAGAGCGCGGACGTACGTCCAAAGATCACCATGGCATGCGTGGATTGCAAAGAGCGTAACTACATCACTAAGAAGAACCGTCGCAACGATCCAGACCGTATGGAACTCAAGAAGTTCTGTCCACGTTGCAAGTCTTCAACTCTTCACCGCGAAACCCGCTAATGCTGAACCCCGATTCGGTCGGGAGTACCTTCGCTGGTACAGATTCAATTACCGTTTCACAATCTGAAATCGATGCCTTCTGCGCAGTTATCGGCGAAACTGATACAACTATCGCGCCCCCAACTTTCACCATCCGCATCACTCTGACTCAATTTGAAGAGATTCTTACACGCCCAGAAATTGGTCTCGATTGGTCGCGCTTAGTTCATGGCGATCAGAAGTTTGAAATCTTTTCACCCGTGAAAGCAGGCGATGCACTGACATGCGCTGCAACTATCGAAAGCTATCGCGTTGCTGCTGGCAATGAAATTGTCTCTGTCCGTTCTGATCTTCATCGCGATGGAAAGCTGGTTATCTCAGCGTGGTCCACATTGGTGGTGCGCGCATGATTGAAGTTGGAACAGTCCTGGAAGAGAAGGTCTTCTACCTCGATCGCGCTCTACTTAAAGCTTATGCCGATGCATCAGGAGACCAGAATCCTATTCACCAGAATGAAGAGTTTGCCCTCTCGGTAGGCCTTCCCAACGTCATCGCCCACGGAATGCTCACTATGGCCCTTGTCGGTAAATATGTCTCTGACTTTGCTGGTGGTTCTGCCAACGTTCTTGAATACAGCGCACGCTTTACAAAGCCGGTCATAGTTCCTGCTGGCGAAAAGGTTGACCTCACAGTCTCGGCGACTGTTGCGGAAATTGCTGATGGAAAGATTTCATTAACCTTAAACGCAACATCTGCAGGAGTGAAGGTCTTAGGGATGACAAAGGCAGTAGTCCGCAAGTGACCGCTCCAGATTCAGTTCACGAATTAGCAAAGGCACGCCTTGCCGCTCGAGCTGAGCGAAACTTTGCACTCTCAGATCAACTACGCGATGAAATTGCAGCGCTCGGTTTTGAAGTTGTAGATGTCGCTGGAGGATACGAACTCCGCCCTAAGAAGCGTTTTCCTACTTACGAATCAACGCGCGATATCCGCCCCATAAATTCAGGCAAATTCGAGATCACTGTCGCAATGATTATCGATGGTTTTCATGAAGATGCAGTCAAAACTATTCAATCGATTAAAGAACATAGTCAGTGTGCAATCGCAATCTTAGTAGTAGGCGATCCAGGCATATTGGTGAACGAACTCGACGCACGCACATCTCTCGTTCAACTCACTGAAGATTTTGGCTGGGGCGAGAGCGCCAATGCCCTACTTCGTAATGTCACCAGCGAATTTATCGTCATCATGGATCCATCTACCCGATTTACTGGTGATGCGATTACACCTGTTCTCGCTGAACTCAAGAAGCGCGAATTCGTTGCAGTGGGTTGGCGCGGGGGATTAATGAATCTCGAAGATGAATGGCGCAGCGTTGATGACAAGGGCGCTGGCGAAGTAGATGTTCTCTTTAGCTACTTCATCGCGATGCACCGCGAAGATGCACTTGCAGCTCGTGGTTTCAGCAATCGCGCGCTCTATTACCGCAACGCAGATATTGAATTTTCGCTCAACTTGCGCCATTCAAATGGCCGCTTGCTTCAAATGGAATTACCACTTGAGCAAGATCGCCATCACGGATATCACGACACAGACCCTGAATATCGCGATGCTCAATCGAAGAAGAATTACGACCGCATTCTCGAGCGCTTTAGAGGCAAGACTGCAATCTTGAGCCCTCGCAGGTAGCCTTAGTACATGGCCGATCTCCGCGATTACACATCACTGCGAGTAGGTGGCCCTGCAAAGAAGTTTGTTGAAGTCGGCACCGAAAGCGAAATCATTGCAGCGATTGAAGCAGCAGGAGATACACCAATTCTTATCATTGGTGGCGGTACCAATATTCTCGTTGCAGATACCGGCTTTGAAGGTACAGTCATTCGAATTACTAGCCACTCGATGCAATCAGAAATCGATGCATGCAGTGGTGCAACGCTCACAATCGGAGCTGGCGAAAACTGGGATGAATTCGTTGCTACAACGCTGGAACGAGGCTTTGCAGGATTAGAAACCCTTAGTGGAATCCCAGGCACAGTCGGTGCAGCACCTATTCAAAATATCGGTGCTTACGGCCACGAAGTATCTGAGTTCATCACTCGTGTGCGCACATATGATCGCCAAGCCAAAAGCCTAAAGACATTTACCAATTCTGAATGTGAATTCTCATATCGCAACTCGCACTTCAAGGCGCACCCTGGTCGTTACGTCGTACTTGATGTCCAGTTCAATCTTCGCCAAGGCGAGATGACGACAGCAATTACATATGCAGAACTTGCTAAGAAGCTTGGAATTGAAGTGGGAGAGAAGGCACCTATCGCTGCAACTCGCACTGCGGTACTCGAACTTCGCGGTGCAAAAGGTATGTTGCTCAACCCAAGCGATCGTGATTCCTGGTCTGCTGGATCTTTCTTTACCAACCCGATTGTTTCGAAAGAGATTGCCGCTCAACTTCCTGAAGGTGCCCCACAATGGCCAACATCAGATGGAATGATCAAGACGAGTGCTGCATGGCTTATTGAAAATTCAGGAGTGCATAAGGGCGATAGTCACGGTGGTGCACGCGTATCAACAAAACATGTTCTTGCGCTGACAAATGCTGGAAATGCAACAGCGACAGATATTGCAGAGTTAGCTAAGAGCGCTCAGAAGAGCGTCTTCGAGAAGTTTGGAATTACCCTCGAAGCTGAAGTAAATCTTGTCGGGATTACTCTTTAAATTACTCTGTAAGAAGTTTCTTGATACGTCCGATGCCCTCGACGATATCTTCATCGCTTGTTGCATATGAGAAACGTAGGTATCCAGAAGGACCGAAAGCCTCGCCAGGAACTGCTGCAACTTCAACTTCATCCAAGATGATTGTTGCAAGCTCTGCAGAAGTATTAGCAACCTTGCCGCGAATAGTCTTTCCAAGTACACCCTTGACTGATGGATATACATAGAAAGCGCCTTGCGGAGTTGGGCATTCAAATCCTGGAATCTCGTTAAGAAGATCAACAATCAACTTACGGCGACGGTTAAATGCTTCGCCCATCTTGTGGACTGCATCGAGGTTACCGGTAAGGGCTGCAATCGCTGCGCGCTGTGAAACGTTTGCAACGTTTGATGTGAGGTGTGACTGCAAGTTAGTTGCTGCCTTAATGACATCCTTTGGACCGACCATCCAGCCCACACGCCAACCTGTCATTGCATAAGTCTTTGCAACACCGTTGAGGATGATGCATGTATCTGCAAGTCCTGGAACTAATACAGGAAGTGAAGGCGCGGTCGCACCGTCGTAGAGCAAGTGCTCGTAAATTTCATCGCAGATAACCCAGATGTTGTTCTTGAGCGCCCATTCACCAATTGCCTTTGATTGTTCAGGTGTATAGACAGAACCTGTTGGGTTCGATGGAGAACAGAACAACAAAACCTTTGTCTTGGGTGTGCGAGCAGCTTCAAGCTGTTCGACTGTTACAAGATAGTTCTGTGTTTCATCTGCAAATACTTCAACGCTCTTTCCACCTGCAAGTTTGATTGCTTCAGGATATGTAGTCCAGAAAGGTGATGGAAGGAGAACTTCATCGCCTGGATCAACGATGGATGCGAATGCTTGATAGACAGCTTGCTTTCCACCGTTGGTAACTAGAACCTGATCAACGGTGATGTCGTAGTTGGAATCGCGCTTTGTCTTATCGACGATCGCTTGACGAAGTTCTGGCAGACCTGGTGTTGGTGTGTAGCGATGGTTTGCAACAACTTTCGTTGCAGCCGCAGCTGCTTCAACGATGTAATCGGGAGTTGGAAAATCTGGCTCGCCAGCGCCAAAGCCAATCACTGGTCGACCAGCTGCCTTAAGCGCCTTTGCCTTTCCATCTACTGCCAAAGTGGCTGATTCTGCGATTGCTGCGATTCGTGCGGAGATTCTGCTCATGGGGGAAGTCTGCACCATGAAAGTGGCCCCTTGCGCGCTCAGAATGAGTGGCCCTGACCACCCGGTTTTACTCTGTAAGGCACCTGCCTCTACACTTCGACGCTCACGATGAATTTCTTCCTCGCCTTGGCGCGCCTGAAAATCGTCGCGAAGGGCAATAGCTCAATTGGCTAGAGTTGCCGTCTCCAAAGCGGCCGGTTGGGGGTTCGAGTCCCTCTTGCCCTGCAAGCCGCAGTACAGATCGAGTTTCAAGAAGAAATCTAGAAAAAATCTAGAACGAAGATAGAAAAGGAAGTCACAATGACTGATGCAGTTGAAGTTACCGAGGAGAAGCTCGGAATTTTTGCGCGCGTTGGACTTTTCTATCGCCAGGTAGTCAACGAGCTCAAGAAGGTTGTTTGGCCAACACGAAACATGTTGACCACCTATACAGCCGTAGTTCTCGTATTCGTAACTTTCATCATCGCTGTCGTATCCATCATCGACTTGGTACTTACCAAGGTCGTCTTCTGGGTATTCGGATAAGGACCAGAGACCATGACAGACGAACTTAAGCCAGATGCATTTGAAGCAGCTCTTGCTGCCAGCGCTGAAGAAATCGCAACACCTGTAGAGGAAGTTGTCGAAGCTCCAGTCGCAGATGTAATCGTCGAAGATCTCGCGCTCGCAAGCGATGAAGATGGCGATATCGAATCAGACGAGAACGATCCCAACGCAGAATTCCGCCGCACTCTTCGCGCAGCTATTGGTGACTGGTATGTAATCCACTCATACGCAGGCTACGAGAAGAAGGTAAAGGGCAACCTTGCTAACCGTATTCACACACTCAACATGGAGGAATACATCTTCCAGATAGAAGTCCCTGAAGAAGAGGTTATGGAAGTTAAGAACGGCGCTCGCAAGATGGTCAAGCGCAATATCTACCCAGGTTACGTTCTTGTCCGCATGGATCTCACTGATGAGTCATGGTCAGTAGTGCGTAATACTCCTGGCGTAACCGGCTTCGTCGGTAACGCACATAACCCAAGCCCACTCAGCATGGATGAAGTCGAGAAGATTCTTGCTCCACGTCCGCAGAAGAAGGCTGATAAGGCTGATATTAAATTTGTTGATTTCGAAGTTGGCGAATCAGTCACTGTTATGGATGGCCCATTCGCAACGCTTCCTGCATCAATCTCCGAGATCATGCCAGAGCAGGCAAAGCTCAAGGTATTGGTATCGATCTTCGGTCGCGAAACACCAGTAGAACTTTCATTTACCCAAGTACAGAAGCTTTAAAGAAACTAAGGAAAAGAGAAGAGAAATGGCACCAAAGAAGAAGGTCACCGGATTCATCAAGTTGCAGATCCAGGCTGGCGCAGCAACACCTGCACCACCAGTAGGTCCTGCGCTCGGACAGCATGGTGTCAACATCATGGAGTTCGTCAAGGCATACAACGCTGCGACTGAATCACAAAAGGGCCAGATCATCCCTGTAGAAATCACCGTCTACGAGGATCGTTCATTCGACTTCATCACAAAGACTCCACCAGCATCACGCCTCATCCTTAAGGCAGCTGGCGTCGAAAAGGGATCAGCGATTCCTCACAAGAACAAGGTTGCAAATATCACCATGGCTCAGGTCAAGGAGATCGCAACTACAAAGATGGCTGACCTCAATGCAAATGACATTGATGCAGCAGCTTTGATTATTGCCGGAACTGCCCGCTCAATGGGAATCACAGTCTCTGCATAAGTAAATTTCTTGTCGCCACGGTGGCGACAAGATGTGGGAGAACCGCGCTGGTTCGCTAACCACAACCCAACTGTAGAAATACAGGAACGAGGAAGAAATGAAGCGCTCAAAGAAGTACAACGAAGTAGCAGCGAAGGTCATCAAGGACCACCTCTACACACCTCTTCAGGCAGTAACACTTGCTAAAGAGACAACAACAACTAAGTACGACTCAACAATTGATGTTGCGCTCGTTCTTGGCGTTGACCCAAAGAAGGCTGATCAAGCAATTCGCTCAACTGTTAACTTGCCACACGGCACAGGTAAGACAGCTCGCGTATTGGTATTTGCAAACGGTGAGCGCGCTGAAGAAGCTCGCGCAGCTGGTGCAGATATCGTCGGTGGCGATGAATTGATCGATGAAGTTTCAAAGGGTCGCCTCGACTTCGATGCAGTTGTTGCAACTCCAGATTTGATGGCCAAAGTTGGTCGTCTCGGTAAGGTCCTCGGAACACGTGGATTGATGCCAAATCCAAAGACAGGAACAGTGACAACAGATGTCACTAAGGCTGTTAACGACATCAAGGGCGGAAAGATTGAATTCCGCGTTGATAAGAACTCAAACCTTCACTTCATCATCGGCAAGGCATCATTTACTGCCGAACAGCTTGCAGAAAACTATGCAGCAGCTCTTGAAGAAGTACTTCGTGTGAAGCCAAACTCTTCAAAGGGTCGCTACATCGCGAAGGCTGTTGTCTCATCATCGATGGGACCTGGAATCGCTGTAGATCCAAACCTCACACGCGAACCAGCAGCTAACTAGTTCTATTAAGCAGGGGATTTGACCAGTTCAGGTCCCCTGCTTTAGATTTACCCATAACCAAAGACCGCAGGTCTGATCTCGCAAGAGTGAAGATAATTGAGGAATCTCAGCCCGCGTAGGTGTTCACATTGATCCGTGCGCATTTACGCGACACGGATTTTTTAATTCCTCCGGTCACTAACGAGGAAGGTGAACCGAATGGCTCGCCCAGATAAAGCAGCAGCAGTTGCTGAAATGACTGAAGACTTCAAGTCAGCTACTGCTACATACCTCACCGAATATCGCGGTCTCACCGTGACATCGATGAAGCAGCTACGTCGCAGCCTTGGTGCAGATACCAAGTACAGCGTCGTAAAGAACACTCTTACAAAGATTGCAGCGAAGAATGCTGGCGTAGATCTCTCAGATGATCTTTTCGCTGGTCCATCAGCTGTTGCATTCATTAAGGGCGATGCAATCGATGCTGCTCGTAACCTCAAGAACTTCCAGAAGGAAAATCCACTTCTTATCATCAAGGGTGGAATTTACGAAGGAAAGTTCGTTACAACAGCAGAGATCATGAAGCTCGCAGACCTCGAGTCACGCGAAGTACTTCTTGCAAAGCTTGCTGGTGCTATGAAGGGATCGCTTGCTAAGGCAGCGCGTACCTTCGATGCACTTCGCATCAAGATGGAGGCAGGCGCACCAGCGGCTGTGTCCGCACCAGCATCTAACGATGCTGTGGCAGAGGTTCCAGCTCAGGCTGAGACCACAGACGCTGTGGTTGAAACCCCAGCAGCAGTAGAAGCGGAAGCACCAGTTGCTGAAGCAGTAGTTACAGAAGAAGTTGTCGCTGAAGTTGCTGCAGAAGCAACAGATGCAGCAGAAACTCCAGCGGAATAAGAAAAGGAAAATAAAAAATGGCAAAGCTCTCACAAGCAGATTTGATGTCACAGTTCAAGGAAATGTCACTTGTTGAACTCTCAGAGTTCGTCAAGGCATTCGAAGAAGAATTCGATGTCACAGCAGCAGCTCCAGTAGCAGCAGCAGGTGGCGCAGCAGCAGCAGGCGGCGGCGCAGCTGAAGCTCAGGACGAGTTCACAGTTATCCTCGAAGATGCAGGCTCACAGAAGATTGCAGTCATCAAGGAAGTACGTAACCTCAATGGCTCACTCGGACTTAAGGAAGCTAAGGATCTCGTTGACGCGACTCCAGCAGTTCTCCTCGAGAAGGCAAACAAGGAGACAGCAGACAAGGCAAAGGCAGCTCTCGAAGCAGCTGGCGCAAAGGTCACACTCAAGTAAGTTCCAGTCGAAAAGCCCCGGCGGGCTAGCCTTTCGAGATGCTCCTTAATCTCGATGCGGCTACCCACCGGGGCTTTTCTCCTTCCCGCGGGGTTTTTCGCGCTCGGACGACTTACTTTCGTTCACAAATATCTGGATTCTGAGGACAAAAGCCCTTGCTTGGGGGTATAAGTGGCCGGTTTGCCCCATAGGGGGGTGAGCCGATACCCTTTCCCTTCGCACAAAAAATCTGAGGGTCTTTGCATATAGCGGCGGCGACCTTCTAGATGTGCGTGTCCACATAAAAGTGAATTTTGTCTGGAAGGACATCTCTTGGCCGCGAAAAAGAGTTCAACTGCCCCACGTCGTATTTCGTTCGCAAAGATCCGTGAACCCCTAGAAGTTCCAAACCTCCTCGCGCTGCAAGTTGAAAGCGTTGACTGGTTGCTTGGTAATGATCTATGGCGCTCACGTCTTGCTGAATCAACCAACACAAATCGAGGAGAACTTCCTGCGAAGTCCGGTTTGGAAGAAATCTTTGAAGAGATTTCACCAATCGAAGATTTCCAAGGAACGATGTCGCTCTCATTCCGCGACCACCGCTTCGAGCCACCTAAGTATTCAATCGCAGAGTGCAAAGAACGCGACATGACATATGCGCAGCCACTCTTCGTAACAGCTGAATTCACTAACAACGAGACTGGCGAAATTAAGTCGCAGACAGTCTTCATGGGTGACTTCCCTGTAATGACTCCACGCGGAACTTTCGTTATTAACGGAACAGAGCGCGTTGTTGTTTCACAGATCGTTCGTTCACCTGGTGTGTACTTCGAACGTCAAATTGAAAAGACTTCAGATAAAGATGTATTCACTTCAAAGATCATCCCAAGCCGCGGTGCTTGGCTTGAATTCGAAGTTGATAAGAAGGATCTCGTCGGCGTTCGTATCGATCGCAAGCGTAAGCAATCCGTAACAGTATTCCTCAAGGCTCTCGGTTGGACCGACGAACAGATTCGTGAAGAATTTGGTGATTTCGCTTCAATGATGGCAACACTTGAGAAGGACACTGTTAAGACACAGGATGAAGCGCTTCTCGATATCTATCGCAAGATGCGTCCTGGTGAGCCTCCAACTAAGGAAGCTGCACAGAACCTCATTGAAAACCTTTACTTCAACGCAAAGCGCTACGACTTGGCCAAGGTCGGTCGCTTTAAGGTAAATAAGAAGCTAGGTCTTGATCTTGAGCTCTCACAGAGCATGCTCACAATCTCAGATATCGTCGCAACACTTCGCTACCTCGTAGCGTTGCACCGCGGCGATCTCACAATGGATTACGGCCGCGAAGTTCGCGTTGAAAAGGACGATATCGATCACTTCGGTAACCGTCGTCTCCGTACCGTTGGTGAACTTATTCAGAACCAGGTTCGCATCGGACTCTCACGTATGGAACGTGTTGTTCGCGAACGTATGACTACACAAGATGTCGAAGCAATTACTCCACAGACATTGATCAACATCCGTCCAGTTGTTGCATCAATCAAGGAGTTCTTCGGAACATCTCAGTTGTCACAGTTCATGGATCAGACAAACCCACTTTCAGGTCTTACACACAAGCGTCGTCTTTCAGCGCTCGGACCTGGTGGTCTCTCACGTGACCGCGCGGGCTTCGAAGTTCGTGACGTTCACCCATCTCACTACGGACGTATGTGCCCAATCGAAACTCCTGAAGGTCCAAACATTGGTCTTATCGGTTCGCTTGCGACATATGCACGAGTAACTGCATTTGGATTTATCGAAACTCCTTATCGCAAGGTTGTTAAGGGCAAGGTCACCGATCAGGTTGATTACCTAACAGCTGATGAAGAAGACGAGCACATTATTGCTCAGGCAAATGCTCCACTTACAGCAGATAACCACTTCGCAGA
This sequence comes from Actinobacteria bacterium IMCC25003, assembly GCA_002284855.1. Classification (GTDB taxonomy): domain Bacteria; phylum Actinomycetota; class Actinomycetes; order Nanopelagicales; family Nanopelagicaceae; genus Planktophila. The sequence continues at coordinate 437,873 of CP015603.1, forward strand.
AGCACGCGTACTCGTACGTCGTCGCGGTGGCGAAGTTGAATACATCATTGCTGACGAAGTGGATTACATGGACGTCTCACCACGTCAGATGGTTTCTGTTGCAACAGCAATGATTCCGTTCCTCGAGCACGATGATGCAAACCGCGCACTCATGGGTTCTAACATGATGCGCCAGTCAGTTCCTTTGATGCGTGCAGAAGCACCATTTATCGGTACTGGTATGGAATTCCGCGCAGCTGTCGATGCTGGTGACGTTGTCACAGCAACAAAGGCTGGCGTAGTTACTGAAGTCGCTGCTGACGAAGTTAAGGTCATGGGCGACGACGGCACCTACCAAACATATTCACTCGCTAAGTTCACTCGTTCAAACCAGGGAACTTCGTACAACCAGAAGGTTGTTGTTACTGAAGGCCAGAAGCTAGAAGTTGGCTCAGTAATCGCAGATGGTCCATGTACACAAAACGGTGAAATGGCTCTTGGTAAGAACCTCCTCGTGGCATTTATGTCATGGGAAGGTCACAACTACGAAGATGCGATCATCCTTTCGCAGCGCCTCGTTCAGGACGATGTACTTACATCAATCCACATCGAAGAGTACGAAGTTGATGCACGCGACACCAAGCTTGGTGCCGAAGAAATCACTCGCGATATCCCTAACGTCTCTGAAGAAGTTCTTGCAGACCTCGACGAGCGCGGAATCATCCGCGTTGGCGCCGATGTTGTGCCAGGCGACATCTTGGTTGGAAAGGTAACTCCTAAGGGAGAAACTGAACTCACACCAGAAGAGCGTTTGCTCCGTGCAATCTTTGGTGAGAAGGCTCGCGAAGTTCGCGATACATCTCTCAAGGTTCCACACGGTGAATCAGGAAAGGTTATCGGCGTAAAGATCTTCGAATCTGAAGAAGGCTTCGAACTTCCAGCAGGCGTTAACCAATTGGTTCGCGTTTATGTTGCACAGAAGCGCAAGATTCAAGATGGTGACAAGCTCGCTGGTCGCCACGGTAACAAGGGTGTTATCTCAAAGATTCTTCCAGTTGAAGATATGCCATTCCTTGAAGACGGAACTCCAGTCGATGTTGTCTTGAACCCACTTGGTGTTCCAGGACGTATGAACGTCGGACAGGTTCTTGAAATGCACCTCGGTTGGGTTGCAAAGACTGGTTGGGATGTATCTGGAGTCTCTGAAGCGTGGGCAAACCACCTTAAGGAGATCGGCGCAGAAAAGGGCGCACCAGGAACCAACCTTGCAACTCCGGTCTTCGACGGTGCACTTGAAGATGAAGTTTCAGGACTTCTCTCATCAACACTCGCTAACCGCGATGGAAACCAACTTATTGGTCGTTCAGGAAAGGCTCGTCTATTCGACGGTCGTTCTGGCGAGCCATACCCAACTCCAATTTCAGTTGGATACATGTATATCTTGAAGCTCCACCACTTGGTAGACGACAAGATTCACGCACGTTCAACTGGTCCATACTCAATGATCACGCAGCAACCACTCGGTGGTAAGGCTCAATTCGGTGGTCAGCGATTTGGTGAAATGGAAGTGTGGGCACTTGAAGCTTACGGTGCTGCTTACACACTTCAAGAGTTGCTCACAATTAAATCTGACGATGTCCTCGGACGCGTCAAGGTTTACGAAGCCATTGTTAAGGGCGAAAACATCCCAGAACCAGGTATCCCTGAATCATTCAAGGTACTTATCAAAGAGATGCAGTCACTCTGTCTCAATGTCGAAGTTCTCTCTTCTGAAGGTGTCGCAATTGAAATGCGCGATAACGATGAAGAAATTTTCCGTGCCGCCGAAGAACTAGGTATCAACTTGTCACGAGTTGAGCCAAGCTCAGTAGAAGAAATTTAAGGAGCGAATCAAACATGTTAGATGTCAACTTCTTTGATGAACTACGAATCGGTCTCGCATCGGCTCAAAATATTCGTGATTGGTCTTTCGGCGAAGTAAAGAAGCCAGAGACAATCAACTACCGCACACTCAAGCCAGAGAAGGACGGACTCTTCGACGAGAAGATCTTCGGACCAACTCGCGACTGGGAATGTTATTGCGGTAAGTACAAGCGCGTTCGATTCAAGGGAATCATCTGCGAGCGTTGCGGTGTTGAAGTGACACGCGCAAAGGTTCGTCGCGAACGCATGGGTCACATCGAGCTTGCTGCTCCTGTAACTCACATCTGGTACTTCAAGGGTGTGCCATCACGCCTTGGTTACCTTCTTGACCTTGCTCCAAAGGACCTCGAAAAGGTTATCTATTTCGCTGCTTACATGATCACAGAAGTTGATGCTGAAGCTCGCGAAGAAGATATGCCACAGCTCGAGAAGAAGCTTGCAAACGATCGCAAGAAGATCGAGACAAAGCGCGATGTAGATATCGACACACGCACAAAGAAGCTCGAGGCAGATATTGCTGAACTCGAATCTGAAGATGCGAAGTCAGATGTAAAGCGCAAGGTTCGTGAATCTGCAGAGCGCGAGCTCAAGGCAATCCGCGAGCGTGCAGAGCGCGAGCTCACACGTCTTGAAGATGTCTGGTCACGATTTAAGAACCTCAAGGTTCAAGATCTCGAAGGCGATGAAAACCTCTACCGCGAAATGCGTGACCGTTACGGCATGTACTTCAAGGGAGATATGGGTGCTGCTGCAATTAAGCGTCGCCTCGAAACTTTCGACCTCGAAACTGAACACGCAATGCTCACCGATCTTTCTGAAAACGGAAAGGGTGCAAAGAAGACTCGTGCTATCAAGCGCCTTAAGGTCGTCAACGCATTCATGACAACAAGCAACCACCCAGCATCAATGGTTCTCGATTGTGTACCGGTTATCCCACCTGATCTGCGCCCAATGGTTCAGCTCGATGGTGGACGCTTTGCGACTTCAGATCTCAACGATCTCTATCGCCGCGTTATCAACCGTAACAATCGTTTGAAGCGTCTTGCTGATCTCGGTGCTCCAGAAATTATCGTTAACAACGAAAAGCGTATGTTGCAGGAAGCTGTAGATGCGTTGTTCGACAACGGTCGTCGTGGTCGTCCAGTAACTGGCCCAGGAAACCGTGCACTGAAGTCACTTTCAGACATGCTCAAGGGTAAGCAGGGACGTTTCCGTCAGAACTTGCTCGGAAAGCGCGTTGACTACTCAGGTCGTTCAGTAATCGTTGTTGGTCCACAGTTGAAGTTGCACCAGTGCGGTCTGCCAAAGCAGATGGCTCTCGAGCTCTTCAAGCCATTCGTAATGAAGCGTCTTGTAGACCTTAACCACGCGCAGAACATTAAATCTGCAAAGCGCATGGTTGAACGTGCTCGTCCAGTTGTATGGGATGTTCTTGAAGAAGTAATTGCAGAACATCCAGTGCTTCTGAACCGCGCTCCTACACTTCACCGTTTAGGTATCCAGGCATTCGAACCACAGTTAGTCGAAGGTAAGGCAATTCAGATTCACCCACTCGTATGTACAGCATTTAACGCTGACTTCGACGGTGACCAGATGGCTGTCCACCTTCCATTGTCTGCAGAAGCTCAGGCTGAAGCACGCATCTTGATGTTGTCTTCAAATAACATCTTGTCACCAGCTAACGGTCGTCCAATCACATCACCTACACAGGACATGGTTCTTGGTCTGTACTACATGACCATGGAACGTGAAGGCGAAATCGGCGAAGGTCGCGCATTCGGATCAATCTCTGAAGCGATCATGGCTCACGATCAGCACTCTGTTTCACTACAGGCAAAGGTAAAGATTCGCGTTAAGGGAGAAACTCTTGAGACAACAATCGGCCGCGCACTCTTCAATGAGGCGCTACCTGCTGATTTCCCATTCGTTGATCACGATGTAACTAAGAAGGCTCTCGGCGCAATCGTCGACAAGCTCGCTGAGTTCTATCCAAAGGTCACAGTTGCACAGACTCTCGATGCGCTTAAGTCGCTCGGATTCCACTGGGCAACACGTGCCGGCGTAACAATCGGTATCGAAGATGTTGTTACACCTCCTCGTAAGCGTGAAATCCTCGACGGCTATGAAACACAAGCCGACAAGGTTCAATCACAGTACGAAAAGGGACTCATCACCGATGACGAGCGTCGCCAGGAACTCATTGAGATCTGGACCAAGGCAACAGCTGAAGTTGGAAAAGCGATGGAAGATAACTTCCCACGTCTCAACCCAGTCTGGATGATGGTCTTCTCTGGTGCTCGTGGAAATATGATGCAGATTCGTCAGATCGCTGGTATGCGCGGACTTGTAGCGAACCCAAAGGGTGAAATTATTCCTCGCCCAATTAAGTCGAACTTCCGTGAAGGCTTGTCAGTTCTCGAGTACTTCATCTCAACTCACGGTGCACGTAAGGGACTTGCAGATACAGCGCTTCGTACCGCTGACTCTGGTTACCTCACACGTCGTCTCTGCGACGTTGCACAGGACATCATCATTCGCGAAGAAGATTGCGGAACCGATCGTGGTCTCGCACTTCCAATCGCTACACGTCAGCAAGCTGGCAACCTTGTAAAGCATGATCACGTCGAAACTTCTGTCTACGGCCGCACATTGGCTGAGGACATCGAAGTAAATGGCGAAGTTCTTGCAAAGGCTGGCTCAGATCTTGGTGACCGCGTCATCGATGCACTTGTTGCTGCCGGTGTCGACGAAGTAAAGATTCGCTCAGTTCTTACTTGCGATAGCAAGGTCGGACAGTGCGCAGCTTGCTACGGTCGCTCACTTGCTGCAGGTCAACTCGTTGCAGTTGGTGAAGCAGTCGGAATTATCGCTGCACAGTCAATCGGTGAACCAGGTACACAGCTCACAATGCGTACCTTCCACACTGGTGGCGTTGCAGGTGATGACATCACTCACGGTCTTCCACGTATCGTCGAGCTCTTCGAGGCACGTACACCTAAGGGTGTTGCGCCAATCGCAGAAGCTGCAGGCGTCGTTTCATTCCGCGAAGATGCAAAGGGTAAGAAGATCATCGTTACACCTGATGATGGTGGCGAAGAAGTTGCTTACCCAATCACACGCCGTCAGAAGTTACTTGTAGAAGAAGGTTCACGTGTTGAAGTTGGCCAGAAGATGGTCGTCGGCGCAATTGATCCAAAGCAGGTACTTCGTATTCTCGGACCACGTGCAACTCAGGTTCACTTGGTTAACGAAATCCAATCTGTTTACCGCTCACAGGGCGTAGGCATTCACGATAAGCACATCGAAGTAATCGTTCGCCAGATGCTCAAGCGCATCACAGTTCTTGAAGCTGGCGATACTGAAATGCTTCCTGGCGAACTCGTTGAACGTGGTCGCTTTGAGGCTGAAAACCGTCGCGTTGTTACAACCGGTGGCAAGGCTGCATCTGGTCGCCCAGAACTCTTGGGTATCACCAAGGCATCTCTTGCAACTGAATCATGGTTGTCAGCTGCTTCATTCCAGGAAACAACTCGCGTACTTACAGATGCTGCGCTCTCTGAGAAGTCAGATCCACTCTTGGGTCTTAAGGAGAACGTCATCATCGGTAAGTTGATTCCAGCTGGTACAGGCCTTGCCCGTTACCGCAACATCCGAGTTGAGCCAACAGAAGAGGCAAAGGCAGCGGTTTACGCAGCTTATGACGAGTACGACTTCACACCATTCGATCAGGGTGGTTCAGGCGAAGCAGTTCGTCTGGATGAAGTCGAGATTCCTCGCTAATTCATTAATAAAAAATGCCCGTCGCGAATTAAGCGGCGGGCATTTTTATTTTTCACTACAATCTAAAGATGGCGAAGGTCGTACAGGTGGGGGATGAACTCATCCTCGAGCTCTCTTTCTGGGAGAAGATGGGCGCACTCCATTCCAGCCCCCGAATTCCTGCGGGTTCGGTCGAAAAGGTCGAGTTCTTTGATGAGCTCTGGGGCTCAGATACCCTACGAGGAGTCCGGGCACCCGGAACTGCACTTCCCTATGTGGTCCTTTTGGGGACTTTGCGGGGTCTGAAATATCGAGATTTCGTAGCTATGAAGGGCAGGGGAGAAGGCGTGGTTTTGACGCTCAAAGCCGGGCCTTTTGCCCGCTGGATCTTCACCTTAAAGCAGCCGAAGGCTGATTTTCGAGATTTTGGTGGAGCGCAGGGACTTTAAGGAGCAAGTCCCAAGCCCGCCAAATCGAGGAAAGCTGGCAATGGGACGACACGCCCGAGCGTTAAAAAACCGCCAAAATACCGCTGTGGCGGGGGTCTCAGGAGTAAAAGGGCCGTTTTGACCTTTAGTAGTGCCTGCAGATACCTTTCTCCTCTGCGCTTTTACAGGCAACACACCCGACCGCGTGGGTCGGACAGTGAGCGTAAAAGTACGGATACAAAAAGGAGAATGTAGTGCCAACTATTCAACAGTTAGTGCGTCGTGGTCGTGCAGAAAAGACTACGAAGACAAATACACCTGCGCTTAAGGGTTCACCTCAGCGTCGCGGTGTTTGCACACGTGTGTACACAACAACACCTAAGAAGCCTAACTCTGCGCTTCGTAAGGTCGCACGTGTTCGTCTTACTAGCGGCATGGAAGTTACTGCATACATTCCAGGTGAAGGTCACAACCTTCAAGAGCACTCAATCGTTCTTGTACGCGGAGGCCGCGTAAAGGATCTTCCAGGTGTTCGTTACAAAATTATTCGTGGATCACTTGATACACAAGGTGTTAAGAACCGTAAGCAGTCACGCTCACGTTACGGTGCTAAGAGAGAGAAGAAGGCTAGCTAATGCCACGTAAAGGTCCTGTAGTAAAGACTCCTGTAGTTGCTGATCCTGTTTACAGCTCACCAATTGTTACAGCGCTAATCAACCGCGTACTCCTTCACGGTAAGCGCTCAACAGCAGAAGCAATTGTTTACGGTGCTCTCGAGGGCACACGTAAGAAGACTGACGTTGATCCACTCATCACATTGAAGCGCGCACTCGACAACATCAAGCCTGCTGTTGAAGTTCGTTCACGTCGTGTTGGTGGAGCTACCTACCAGGTTCCAGTTGAAGTTAAAGCATCACGCTCTTCAACACTTGCACTTCGCTGGCTCGTCGACTACTCACGCGATCGTCGCGAAAAGTCAATGTCAGAGCGTCTTCAGAATGAATTGATTGATGCAGCAAACGGTCTCGGAGCAGCTGTAAAGCGTCGCGAAGATACCCACAAGATGGCAGAAGCAAATAAGGCATTTGCTCACTACCGCTGGTAATTCAGAAAACTAATACGAGAACTTAAGAATCCGACGAGAAGAGGAATATAAGTGTCAACAGTAGAGAAGATCGATCTAGCTACGGTTCGCAACATTGGAATCATGGCTCACATCGACGCGGGCAAAACCACGACTACTGAGCGCATCCTTTTCTACACAGGTATCTCATACAAGATCGGTGAAGTGCACGAAGGTGCAGCAACGATGGACTGGATGGAGCAGGAACAAGAGCGCGGTATCACTATCACCTCTGCTGCAACCACATGTATGTGGAAGGGCAACCTCATCAACATCATCGATACACCGGGCCACGTTGACTTCACAGTTGAAGTAGAACGTTCACTCCGTGTTCTCGACGGTGCAGTTGCAGTCTTCGACGGCGTTGCTGGTGTTGAACCACAATCAGAAACAGTATGGCGCCAAGCAGATCGTTACTCAGTTCCACGTATCTGTTTCGTTAACAAGCTTGACCGTACAGGTGCTTCATTCGACAAGTGCGTAGGCATGATCAAGGATCGCCTCAACGCAGTCGCTCTCGTTCTTCAGCTTCCAATCGGAAACGAATCAGATTTCATCGGTGTAGTCGACCTCATCGCAATGAAGGCGCTTGTATGGCGTGGCGAAACTAAAAAGGGCGAAGACTACGTAGTCGAAGAAATTCCAGCTGACATGGTGGACAAGTGCAAGCAAGCTCGTCACGACATGATCGAAACTCTTGCCGAAAATGATGATCAAATCATGGAGAAGTACCTAGGCGGAGAAGAACCAACAGAAGACGAAATCATTGCTGGTATCCGTCGCGCAACAATTTCTGCAAAGCTTTCACCAGTTCTTACAGGTTCTGCCTTTAAGAACAAGGGTGTTCAGCCAATGCTCGATGCTGTAAACCGCTATCTTCCATCACCACTCGATATCGATGCAATCGTCGGTACAGATATGAATGATCCAGAAGTTGAAATGAAGCGCCTTCCAAAGAACGAAGAGCCATTCTCAGCGCTTGCATTCAAGATCATGACAGATCCACACCTTGGAAAGCTCACATTTATCCGTGTTTACTCAGGCGTTCTTGAGACAGGATCAACAATCCTTAACTCAACAAAGAACCGCAAGGAGCGCATCGGAAAGATTTACCAGATGCACGCTAACAAGCGCGAAGAACGCGACAACGTTGGTGCAGGCATGATCGTTGCTGTTATGGGTCTTAAGGACACAACAACAGGCGAAACACTTTGCGATCCTGCAAAGCCAGTAATTCTCGAGTCAATGGACTTCCCAGCACCAGTTATCTCTGTTGCTATCGAGCCAAAGACAAAGGGCGACCAGGAAAAGCTTGGCGTTGCAATTCAGCGTCTCTCTGAAGAAGACCCAACATTCCACGTTGAAACTGATGAAGAAACAGGTCAGACAATCATCGCTGGTATGGGTGAACTTCACCTCGAAATCCTCGTCGACCGTATGCGTCGCGAATTTAAGGTTGAAGCGAACGTCGGTAAGCCACAGGTTGCATACCGCGAAACACTTCGTAAGCCAGTTGCACGCCACGACTACACACACAAGAAGCAGACAGGTGGTTCTGGTCAGTTCGCAAAGATTCAGATCGCTATCGAGCCACTTCCAACAGGTGAAGTTGAAGGCGGATACGAATTCGTAAATAAGATCACTGGTGGTCGCGTTCCACGCGAGTACATCCCATCAGTTGATGCAGGTTGTAAGGAAGCGATGACAGCAGGACCACTTGCTGGATATCCACTTACAGATGTACGAGTAACTCTTCTTGACGGCGCGTATCACGATGTTGACTCATCGGAACTCGCATTCAAGGTGGCTGGTATCGCAGCATTTAAGGAAGCAGCAAAGCTTGCTGATCCTGCAATTCTCGAACCAGTGATGAAAGTCGAAGTTGTTACCCCTGAAGACTTCATGGGTGATGTCATCGGCGATCTCAATAGTCGTCGTGGCCAAATCCAGGCCATGGACGAGCGGTCAGGTGCCCGCGTTGTTAGGGCGCTAGTTCCGTTGTCAGAGATGTTCGGCTATGTCGGCGATCTCCGCTCCAGAACACAAGGTCGCGCGAGCTACAGCATGGAGTTCGACAGCTATGCCGAAGTTCCAGGCAACGTCGCAAAGGAAATCATTGCGAAAGTTCGCGGCGAATAATCCCTAATAAGCACAGATAAAACCCCTAATAACTAAGCACTAGATAAACGAAAGAGGAACCAAAATGGCAAAAGCCAAGTTCGAGCGTAACAAGCCACACGTAAACATCGGAACAATCGGCCACATTGACCACGGTAAGACAACTCTTACTGCTGCGATCTCAAAGGTGTTGCACGACAAGTTCCCAGATGTAAACCCATTCACACCTTTTGATCAGATCGATAAGGCGCCAGAAGAGCGCCAGCGCGGTATCACGATCTCTATCGCACACATCGAATACCAGACAGAGAAGCGTCACTACGCACACGTTGACTGCCCAGGCCACGCTGACTACATCAAGAACATGATCACTGGCGCTGCACAGATGGACGGAGCAATCCTCGTTGTTGCAGCTACAGACGGCCCAATGCCACAGACTAAGGAGCACGTTCTCCTTGCTCGTCAGGTAGGCGTTCCATCAATCGTTGTTGCACTTAACAAGTCAGACATGGTTGACGATGAAGAAATTCTTGAACTCGTTGAAATGGAAGTTCGCGAACTTCTCTCTAAGTACGAGTTCCCAGGCGATGACACTCCAATCGTTCGCATCTCAGCACTTAAGGCACTCGAGGGTGACCAGAAGTGGGCAGATAAGTTGATGGAGCTCATGGATGCAGTAGATGCATTTATCCCACAGCCTGCTCGTGACATCGACAAGCCATTCCTTATGCCAGTTGAAGACGTTTTCACAATCACAGGTCGTGGAACAGTTATCACCGGTCGTATCGAGCGCGGAATCGTTAAGGTTAACGAAGAAGTTGAAATCGTCGGTATCCGTCCAGATGCTCAGAAGACAACTGTTACAGGCGTTGAAATGTTCCGTAAGTTGCTCGACGAAGGTCAGGCTGGCGAGAACGTCGGTCTCCTCCTCCGTGGAACAAAGCGTGAAGATGTTGAGCGTGGACAGGTTGTCTGCAAGCCAGGATCAATCACACCTCACACAGAGTTCGATGCATCTGCATACATCCTTTCAAAGGATGAAGGCGGTCGTCACACTCCATTCTTTAACAACTACCGTCCACAGTTCTACTTCCGTACAACTGACGTGACTGGCGTTGTAACACTTCCAGAAGGCACAGAAATGGTTATGCCTGGCGATAACACTGAGATGTCAGTAACTCTCATCCAGCCAATCGCTATGGAAGATGGTCTTCGCTTCGCAATCCGCGAAGGTGGCCGCACAGTAGGTGCAGGTCGCGTTACAAAGATCAAGAAGTAATTGTGAAAGCGCCGGCGGCGTAAAAACCGCCGGCGCAAACACAGCTCCACAAGTTTGAAAAGTACATATAAAAGTTTGAACTAACGAAAGTAAAGAGGAGAACGACATGGCGGGACAAAAGATCCGCATTCGACTCAAGGCGTACGACCATGAGGTAATCGACTCATCAGCGAAGAAGATCGTTGAGACAGTCGAGCGCACTGGTGCAACCGTCGCGGGTCCAGTGCCGCTACCAACAGAGAAGAACACCTATTGCGTGATTCGCTCTCCTCACAAATATAAGGACAGCCGCGAGCACTTCGAGATGCGCACACATAAGCGCCTCATCGACATCATCGACCCAACACCTAAGACTGTTGATTCATTGATGCGTCTCGACTTGCCAGCTGGCGTCGACATCGAGATTAAGCTCTAAGGAAAGGACGAAAACCATGGCATCTACAGTTGTAACTCAGTCTTACGGTTCGTCCATCAAGGGCGTGCTCGGTAAGAAGCTTGGCATGACCCAAGTATTCGACTCAAATAACAAGATGATTCCTGTAACAGTAGTTTCAGTTGATTCATGCGTTGTTACATCGATTCGCACACCTGAGAAGGATGGCTACTCAGCTGTTCAGCTCGGCTTCGGTGCAATCGATCCAAAGAAGATTTCAAAGCCACTCGCTGGTCAGTATGCAAAGTCAGGCGTCACTCCTCGTCGCTCAATTGCAGAACTCCGCACATTGTCAGCTGCTGATTACACAGTTGGACAAGAGATTGGCGCATCAACATTTGCTGTCGGCGATATCGTCGATGCAACCGGAACATCAACCGGTAAGGGAACTGCTGGCGTTATGAAGCGCCACGGCTTCGGTGGTCTTGGTTCTTCACACGGTGTAGATCGTAAGCACCGTATGCCAGGTTCAATCGGCGCATGTTCAACACCAGGTCGCGTTTTCAAGGGAATGCGCATGATGGGTCGTATGGGTAACGAGAAGGTCACTACACAGAACCTCACAGTTCAGGGTGTTGATCTCGAGCGCAACCTACTTCTTATCAAGGGCGCAGTTCCAGGTACCGATGGTGGTCTCGTCTTTATCCGCTCAGCTGCCAAGAAGGCAATTGTTGAAACTGTAAAGGCTGGTATGTAACCATGGCGCTTACACTCGAAGTTAAGAACGCAGAAGGAAAGAAAGTTGGCTCAGTTGATTTGCCAGCAGAAATCTTTGATGCGCAGACAAACATTCCTTTAATTCACCAAGTCGTAACAGCTCAGCTTGCAGCTGCACGTCAAGGTACACAGAAGGCTAAGAACCGTGGAGAAACTTCAGGTTCAGGTAAGAAGCCTTTTAAGCAGAAGGGAACAGGTCGTGCTCGTCAGGGTTCTGTCCGTGCTCCTCTTCAGCGCGGTGGCGGTGCTGCACACGCAGTTCGTCCACGTTCATACTTCCAGCGCACACCTAAGAAGATGATCGCAGCAGCACTTCGCGGCGTTCTCTCTGACCGTCAGCGCAACGAGCGTATTCACGTTCTTGACTCTGTAACAGCAGCTCCTTCAACAAAGGCAGCTCTTGCAGCAGTTCGTCAGTTCTCAACACGCAAGAACCTATTGGTTGTTGTCTCACGTAACGAAGACGCTGCATGGCGTTCACTTCGTAACGCTGATGACCTCCACCTTCTAGTACCAGATCAGCTCAATGCATATGACATCTTGAAGTCAGATGATGTTGTCTTCTCAGAAGCAGCAATCAAGGACTTTTTGAAGTTCAAGGCAACTGGCAAGTCTGTTAAGTCAGTAGCACGCGAGAGTGAGGTATCTGCATAATGAAGGATCATCGCGACGTTTTGCTAGCACCAGTTGTCTCTGAAAAGAGCTACGGGTTGCTAGATGAAAACAAGTACACATTCCTGGTTGCACCAGATGCTAATAAGACAGAGATCAAGATCGCTGTTGAAAAGGTATTCGGCGTAAAGGTCATTAGCGTCAACACAATGAACCGCCAAGGAAAGAATAAGCGCACACGTTTTGGTGATGGAAAGCGCAAAGACACAAAGCGAGCAATCGTTCATGTGGCCGCTGGCGACCGTATCGACATCTTCGGAGGCCCTGTTTCGTAATTGAAACGGGACCTTAAAGAGAGGAAACCTCATGGCACTTCGCAAACTTAAGCCGACTACACCAGGTCAGCGTGGAGCAACTGTTCCAGATTTCGCAGAAATCACTCGCTCAACACCTGAGAAGTCACTCATCCGTCCAATTCACTCAAAGGGTGGACGTAACAACCAAGGTCGCATCACTGTTCGTCACCAAGGTGGCGGTCACAAGCGTGCATACCGTCTTATCGATTTCGTACGTAACGATAAGGATGGTATTCCAGCAAAGGTTGCGCACATTGAATACGATCCAAACCGCACAGCGCGTATCGCACTTCTTCACTATGCAGATGGAGAAAAGCGTTACATCATCGCTCCAAATAAGCTTGAGCAAGGTGCAACCATTGAAAACGGTCCAAAGGCCGATATCAAGCCAGGTAACAACTTGCCTCTTCGCAACATCCCAGTAGGTACAACTGTTCACGCAATCGAACTTCGCCCAGGTGGCGGAGCGAAGATCGCTCGTTCAGCTGGCGCATCAGTTCAGCTCGTTGCTAAAGATGGTCCATACGCACAACTTCGTATGCCATCTGGAGAAATCCGTAACGTAGATGTTCGTTGCCGCGCAACTGTTGGTGAAGTTGGAAACGCAGAACAAATCAACATTAACTACGGAAAGGCTGGACGTAAGCGCTGGTTAGGCGTTCGTCCATCTGTTCGTGGTGTTGTTATGAACCCTGTCGACCACCCACACGGTGGTGGTGAAGGTAAGACCTCTGGTGGACGTCACCCAGTGACACCTTGGGGTAAGCCTGAAGCACGTACTCGTAAGAAGAAGGCTTCAGATTCAATGATCGTCCGTCGTCGTAAGTCGAACAAGAAGCGCTAAGGAGCCCTCATGCCACGTAGTCTCAAGAAGGGCCCATTCATTGATGGGCATCTCACCAAAAAGGTGGATGCGCAAAATGAAGCCAATACAAAGAATGTCATTAAGACATGGTCTCGACGCTCGATGATCTCGCCTTCAATGATCGGACACACAATTGCGGTACACGACGGTCGCAAGCATGTCCCTGTATTTATTACCGACGCAATGATCGGTCACAAGCTTGGTGAGTTCGCACCAACACGTACATTCCGCGGACACGTTAAAGATGATCGGAGAGCATCACGTGGCTAATACACAAGACGCACTCGTAGCTCGCGCAGTATTGCGCGACATTCGCCACACACCACAGAAGGCTCGTCGCGTTGTCGACTTGGTTCGTGGAATGCGTGCGGATGAAGCACTTAACGTTCTCAAGTTTGCACCACAGGCTGCAGGTTCAGATGTGTACACACTTCTTAACTCTGCAATCGCAAATGCGAAGCAGCAGAACCCAGCAATCCGTGATGCTTCAGAGCTCTGGGTTGTAGAAGCACTCGTTGACGAGGGACGCACAATGAAGCGTTTCCGCCCACGTGCACAGGGTCGCGGTTTCCGTATCCTCAAGCGCTCAAGCCACATCTCAGTAGCTGTCAGCGATACAAAGGCGACTTCAAAGTCAATCTCACGCACATCAAACCGTGCGCAGACTCGCAATCCAAAGCGTTCTGACAAGTCACCACTAGCAGCGAAGGGAGCGTCCAACTAATGGGTCAAAAAGTAAACCCACACGGCTTCCGCCTCGGCATCACAACTGAATTTAAGTCACGTTGGTATGCAGATAAGTTGTACAAGGATTACGTCAAGGAAGATGTCGAAATCCGCCGACTTATGCAGAAGGGTATGGAGCGCGCAGGCGTTTCACGCATCGAAATCGAGCGCACACGTGATCGTGTACGTATCGACCTTCACACTGCTCGTCCAGGAATCGTTATCGGTCGTCGCGGACAAGAAGCTGACGTTCTTCGTCAGAAGCTTGAGAAGCTCACCGGCAAGCAGGTTCAGCTCAACATTCTCGAAGTTAAGAATCCAGAAATTGATGCACAGCTTGTTGCACAAGGAATCGCCGAGCAGCTCGCTGCACGTGTCTCATTCCGTCGCGCAATGAAGAAGTCAATGCAGTCAGCGATGAAGGCAGGAGCGCAGGGCATTCGTGTTCAGTGCGGTGGTCGTCTCGGTGGTGCAGAAATGTCACGTTCTGAGTTCTACCGTGAAGGACGCGTTCCACTACACACACTTCGCGCTGATATTGATTACGGTTTCTACGAAGCTGCAACAACATTCGGTCGCTTGGGTGTAAAGGTTTGGATCTACAAGGGTGAAGTTATTGGTTCACGTGCAGAGCGTGCTGAAAAGGCACTTGCTGAAGCACGCGCACCAAAGCCAGAACGCCGCGGACCACGTACACCACGTGCTCCACGCGCAGAAGTTACAACTTCACAGGTATCTGAAGCAGCAGCACCAGCTACAGAAGCACCAGTAGTTACAGAAGGAGGCGCTGAATAATGTTGATTCCTCGCAAGGTTAAGCACCGTAAGCAGCACCACCCATCACGTTCAGGCGCATCAAAGGGTGGAACACAGGTTGCATTTGGAGACTTCGGTATCCAGGCACTTGCTCCTGCATATGTCACTAACCGTCAGATCGAAGCAGCGCGTATCGCGATGACTCGTTACATCAAGCGTGGTGGAAAGGTTTGGATCAACATCTATCCAGATCGTCCACTGACAAAGAAGCCAGCTGAAACTCGTATGGGTTCCGGTAAGGGTTCTCCAGAATGGTGGATCGCAAACGTGAAGCCAGGTCGCATTATGTTTGAAATTTCAGGCGTAACAGAGGCAGTAGCTACTGAAGCTATGCGCCTTGCGATTCACAAGCTCCCAATGAAGTGCCGCGTTGTAAAGCGTGAGGAGGCATAACCATGGCGATTACTAATGAAGAACTTCGTCAGCTAACTGCTGAAGAGTTAACTGCAAAGCTTCGTGAAGGTAAGGAAGAACTCTTCAACCTTCGCTTCCAGGCTGCAACAGGTCAGCTCGAATCACATGGTCGTCTCGGTGCAGTTCGCAAAGAGATTGCTCGTATTTACACAATTATTCGTGAACGCGAATTAGGAATTGGAGGCGCTGCGTAATGGCTACTAATACCGAAGATCGCGGATCTCGTAAGACTCGTGAAGGCATTGTTGTCTCAGACAAGATGGATAAGACCATCACCGTTGAGGTATCAAATCGTGTTGCACACGGTATGTACTCAAAGGTCATGAGCCGCACACACAAGCTCAAGGCACATGATGAGACAAACTCAGCAGGCACTGGTGACCGCGTATTGATCATGGAAACACGACCAATCTCAGCATCAAAGCGCTGGCGTTTAGTTCAAATCATCGAGAAAGCTAAGTAAGGGGCGAATAAAGAATGATTCAACAAGAATCCCGCCTACGCGTTGCGGATAACACAGGAGCTAAAGAGCTTCTCTGTATCCGTGTACTCGGAGGATCAAAGCGCCGTTACGCAGGCATCGGTGACATCATCGTCTGTTCAGTCAAGGATGCAATTCCTGGTGGACAGGTTAAGAAGGGTGAAGTCGTCAAGGCTGTCATCGTTCGTACAGTTAAAGAACGTCGTCGTCCAGACGGTTCTTACATCAAGTTTGACGAGAACGCAGCTGTCATCCTCAAGGCTGATGGCGAACCACGCGGAACTCGTATCTTCGGACCAGTTGCTCGCGAACTCCGCGACAAGAAGTTCATGAAGATCATTTCACTCGCTCCGGAGGTGCTCTAACCATGGCGAAGATTAAGAAAGATGACGAAGTCTTGGTTATCGCTGGCAAGAACAAGGGCGTAACCGGCAAGGTCCTTCATGTAGATGGAGATCGCGTAACTGTTGAAGGCGTAAACCGCATTCAGCGCCACACAAAGGAATCAACAACCGAACGTGGCGTCAAGGTCGGCGGAATCATCACACAGGAAGCATCAATCCATATTTCAAACGTCATGATCGTTGATGGAGATGGCAAGGCAACACGTCTTGGCGTTCGCACAACTGAAGACGGTTCCAATGTTCGTATCTCACGTCGCACAGGAAAGGACATCTAATGAGCACAACTACAGATGTTCGTCTCAAGGCTCGCTATAAGAGCGAAATCCAGTCAACGCTGAAGAGCGAATTTGGATATTCAAATCCAATGCAGATTCCTACACTCGTAAAGATTGTCGTCAATATGGGTGTCGGCGAAGCTGCTCGTGATTCAAAGTTGATCGAAGGCGCAATCAAGGACCTCGCAATCATCACCGGTCAGAAGCCACAGGTCACCAAGTCACGCAAGTCAATCGCGCAGTTCAAGCTTCGCGAAGGCATGCCAATTGGTGCACACGTAACGCTTCGCGGAGATCGCATGTGGGAGTTCGCAGATCGTCTTCTCTCAATCTCTCTTCCACGTATCCGTGACTTCCGCGGCTTGTCACCAAAGCAATTTGATGGAAAGGGCAACTACACCTTCGGTCTTACCGAGCAGGTTGTATTCCCAGAAATCGAACAAGACAAGATCGACCGCACACGCGGTATGGATATCACGATCGTAACTACAGCTAAGAACGACGCTGAAGGTCGCGCACTACTTAAGGCGCTCGGCTTTCCTTTCAAGGAGGCATAAGAATGGCTAAAACATCACTCAAGGTTAAAGCTGCTCGCAAGCCAAAGTTCAAGGTTCGCGGTTACACACGTTGCCAGCGTTGCGGTCGTCCGCACTCTGTCTACCAAAAGTTTGGAATTTGTCGCATCTGCTTCCGTGAAATGGCGCACCGCGGCGAACTTCCTGGCATCAGCAAGGCATCTTGGTAATAACTACAAACGAATAAAGTCCTGAAAGATTTTCAGGAAACTAATTTGAGAAAGGCCACAGGCCACGTATGACAATGACAGATCCAATCGCAGACATGCTTTCACGTCTGCGCAATGCGAACTCTGCCTACCATGACACGGTTTCAATGCCGTCATCATCGGTCAAGGTACGAATTGCAGAGATCCTCAAGCAAGAGGGTTTCATTGCAGATCACCGCGTTGAAGCAGCATCAACAGGAGTGGGAAAGAATCTCGTTCTTGATCTTAAGTTCGGTGCAAACCGTGAACGCTCAATCGCTGGCCTTCGCCGCGTGAGCAAGCCAGGACTTCGCGTTTACGCAAAGTCAACTGCGCTCCCAAAGGTTCTCGGCGGACTTGGAGTTGCAATCATTTCAACTTCATCAGGTCTCTTGACTGATAAGCAGGCAAATAAGAAGGGTGTAGGCGGAGAAGTTCTCGCTTACGTATGGTAACCATCTAATGTCACGTATCGGTCGTATGCCTATCGCCGTTCCAAGCGGTGTAGAAGTTTCAATCACAGGTCAGAACGTTGCAGTGAAGGGACCTAAGGGTTCACTCGCAATTGCAGTTCCTGCACCAATCCAGGTTTCACAAGCAGAAGGTGTTATCACCGTTGCTCGTCCAAATGAAGAGCGCGTAACACGTTCACTTCACGGCCTATCACGCACACTTGTTGCGAATATGGTCGAAGGTGTAACAAATGGTTACTCACTCACAATCAACATCGTTGGTGTTGGTTACCGTGTTGCTGAAAAGGGCAAGGATCTTGAATTCCAGCTCGGCTACAGCCACCCAATTACATTCCCAGCTCCAGAAGGAATCACCTACAAGGTTGAATCACCAACTAAGTTGATTATCAGCGGAATTGATAAGCAGCTCGTTGGAGAAACCGCAGCGAAGGTTAAGAAGCTTCGCAAGGCAGATCCATACAAGGGCAAGGGCTTGCGTCTTGAAGGTGAAGTTATTCGTCGCAAGGCAGGAAAGGCAGGTAAGAAGTAATGGCAATCGGAGTTAAGGTCCGCAAGGGCTCAGCGCAGAACGCGCGTGCTCGTCGTGCTTTCCGTCTTCGTAAGAAGATCTCAGGCACACCATCACGTCCACGCCTCGTCGTTTCACGTTCATCACGCCACCTGTTCGTTCAGGTCATTGATGACACACAGAGCAAGACAATTGCTTACGCATCAACAATGGAAGCAGATCTTCGTAAGGCATCTGGCGATAAGACAGATAAGTCGAAGCAGGTCGGAGCACTCATTGCTGAACGCGCTAAGAAGGCTGGAATTTCTACAGTTGTCTTTGACCGCGCAGGTAACAAGTACCACGGTCGCATTGCAGCAGTTGCAGATTCTGCACGAGAGAACGGATTGGAGTTCTAATGGCTGTTAATCCAACTAACGATGCAGCGCCAGCTACAACTGGTGCACCTGCTAACAAGGGTCGTGGCGAACGCCGCGAACGTCGTGATGATCGCGAGAAGGAGAAGTCTCCTTACACCGAGCGCGTTGTTTTCATTAACCGCGTATCAAAGGTTGTAAAGGGCGGACGTCGCTTCTCATTCACAGCACTAGTTGTTGTGGGCGATGAAAACGGCACAGTCGGTATCGGCTACGGAAAGTCCAAGGAAGTTCCACAAGCAATTGCTAAGGCAGTTGAAGAAGCTAAGAAGTCATTCTTCACAGTCCCACGCGTTCAAGGAACTATTCCTCACCCAGTTCAGGGTGAGACAGCAGCGGGCGTAGTTCTTCTTCGCCCAGCAAGTCCAGGTACCGGAGTTATCGCTGGTGGTCCTGTTCGTGCCGTACTTGAGTGCGCTGGTGTTAAGGATGTTCTTACTAAGTCTCTCGGTTCTTCAAATGCAATCAATATGGTTCACGCAACCGTTGCTGCACTGAAGATGCTCGAGTCACCTGCACAGATTGCAACTCGTCGCGGTCGTCCGCTCGAAGATGTAGCTCCTGCAGCAATTATCCGCGCTTCACAGATGACAGTTGGTGCCTAATGCCACGTTTGAAAATCACTCAGGTTAAGTCAACCGTTGGCAACAAGCCAGAGATTCGTAACACCGTTCGTTCACTCGGACTCAAGCGAATCAACGATGTTGTCGTTAAAGAAGACCGTCCAGAAATTCGTGGCATGGCAGTAGCTGCTCGCCACTTGATCAAGGTAGAGGAGGTCGAATAAAGATGACTCTCAAACTTCATCATCTTCGTCCAGCTCCAGGTACTAAGAAAGCTAAGACTCGTAAGGGTCGCGGTGAAGCATCAAAGGGTAAGACCGCAGGTCGCGGTGGCAAAGGTACTCACGCTCGTAACACGGTTCGTCCAGGTTTCGAAGGTGGTCAGCTTCCACTCGTAATGCGTTTGCCAAAGCTTCGTGGTTTTAAGAACCCAGCTCGCATTGAATACCAGGCAGTGAATGTCTCAACAATCAACGCACTCTTCCCAAAGGGTGGCGATGTCACTGTTGCTGATCTCATTGCAAAGGGTGCAGTTCGCGATTCCTTGCCTGTAAAGGTTCTTGGAAATGGCGATATCGCAGTCAAGGTTTCAGTTACAGCACATGCATTCTCAGCATCAGCGGTCGAAAAGATCTCTGCAGCTGGCGGATCAACAGCAACACTGTAATAAAGCAATACAAACATTATTGAGCTAGAGGGAGAAGATTGATGCTTTCAGCATTTGGAATGGCCTTTAAGACGCCAGAACTTCGTAAGAAAATCTTCTTCACTCTCTCAATCATGGCCTTGTTCCGTTTTGGGTCAGTAATCCCAACTCCAGGTGTCTCATATACAAACGTCAAGCAATGTATCGATCAGGCACAAGGTGGCGGACTCTTCGGTCTCATTAACTTGTTCTCTGGTGGAGCCCTTCTTCACCTCTCAGTATTTGCGCTTGGCATCATGCCTTACATCACCAGCTCGATCATCATTCAGCTGCTCACCGTGGTTATCCCACGTTTCGAAGCGCTTAAGAATGAGGGCCAGTCAGGCACAGCAACTCTTACTCAGTACACACGTTACTTAACTATCGGTCTTGCAATCTTGCAGTCAACAGGTTTGATTGCAGTTGCACGTACACCAGGTCGTTTGATCTCAGGATGTTCACTTCCCATCATTCCTGATGCTTCATGGCAACGTATCCTCACAATGATCGTCGTGATGACAGCCGGAACATCAGTAATCATGTGGCTCGGCGAACTCATCACAGATCGCGGCGTTGGTAACGGTATGTCAATCTTGATCTTCACATCTATCGCTGCAGGATTCCCAAGCCAGCTCTGGTCAATCAAGCTCCAGAAGGGCTTGTTCGCATTCCTCTTCGTCTGCGCAGTTGGAATCCTCGTTGTTGCCGCTGTTGTATTCGTTGAGCAAGCTCAACGTCGTATTCCAGTGCAGTACGCAAAGCGCATGGTCGGACGTCAGGCATATGGCGGAACTTCAACTTATATTCCAATCAAGGTAAACCAGGCTGGTGTTATCCCGGTTATCTTCGCTTCATCACTTTTGTACATCCCATCACTTCTCGTGAACTTCACCAATAGCCAGGCTGGTTGGGCTGTATGGATTTCACGTAACTTGGTTCGTGGTGATCACCCTATTTACATGGCTGCATATGCAACTTTGATCGTCTTCTTCACCTACTTCTATGTAGCAATCACATTTAATCCTGATGAGGTTGCAGATAATATGAAGAAGTACGGTGGATTTATTCCAGGTATCCGTGCCGGACGCCCAACATCTGAATACCTTCAGTATGTACTCTCTCGCATCACAGCTCCAGGTGCTCTCTACCTCGCACTCGTTGCCATCATTCCAATCCTTGCTCTTATCGTCTTCGGTGCATCACAGAACTTCCCATTCGGTGGAACTGCGATCCTCATCGTTGTCGGTGTTGGTCTCGATACTGCAAAGCAGATCGAAAGCCAGTTGCAGCAACGTTCATATGAAGGTTTCTTGAAGTAATGCGTTTAGTCCTGGTAGGTCCACCAGGTGCTGGTAAGGGAACACAAGCTCAGTTTCTAGCCGCGCACTATTCAATTCCACATATCTCTACTGGCGATATTTTCCGCGCCAACCTCAAGGCAAGCACACCACTTGGTCTGCAGGCAAAGGGTTATATGGATGCAGGTCAGCTCGTACCTGACGAAGTCACCAACGAGATGGTTAAAGATCGCCTCACTCATGACGACACTGCTAATGGTTTTCTCCTCGATGGATTCCCACGCAATACAGTTCAAGCTGAAGTCTTACGTGCATTCCTTGCTGAAAAGCGCACTCCACTCGATGCAGTTCTTGAACTCGCAATCGAGAACGAAATCATCATTAAGCGCCTCTGTTCACGTCTTACCTGCAAAGGCTGTGGAGCACCTGCTTCACCTGAAGCTACTGCGTGTCCATCATGTGGCGGCGAGCTCTACCAGCGCGAAGATGACAAGGAAGAAGTCATCGCAAAGCGCCTAGCTGTCTATGAAGAACAGACCGCTCCAATCGTGCATTTCTACCGCACCGAAGGTTTACTCATCACAATCTCTGCAGATGGTGAAGTCTCTGAGATTACAGATCGCGCAATTACAGCGCTCAGCCGCGTTCACGGCTAAATTTCACTATGGCAATCCAGATTAAAGACCTTGATCAAATCAAGGTCATGCGTCGCGCTGGTTTAGTTGTCGCAGAAATTCATCAGCTTATCCGCGAAGCAATCAAGCCCGGAATGACAACGAGCGCTCTCGATGCAATCTCTGCCGCACACATTAAGCGCAGTGGAGCGACGTCAAACTTCTTCAATTACCACGGCTTCCCAGCAACAATCTGCGTATCAATAAACGATGAAATCGTCCACGGAATTCCTGGTCCTAAGATCATCAACGAAGGTGACGTTGTCTCGATCGACTGCGGTGCAATCGTCGATGGATGGCATGGAGATGCAGCATTCTCAATCGGTATCGGAAAAGTAGATCCTGAAGATCAGAAGTTGATGGATGTCTGCGAAGAATCGATGTGGGTTGGAATTGCTGCCGGCAAGAACGGCGGCAAGCTTTCCGATATTGGTTATGCAATTGAGCAGTACATCAATTCGCAAGGTAAGTATGGAATTCTTCAAGAGTACGGTGGCCACGGAATCGGCACCGAGATGCATCAAGAGCCACATGTCCTTAACTTTGGTAAGGCCGGCAATGGTCCCCAAATTGTTCCTGGCATGGCACTTGCAATCGAGCCCATGATTACTCGCGGCACACATAAGACCAAAGTCCTCGGTGACGATTGGACCGTCGTCTCAAACGATAAATCCCGTGGTGCTCACTTCGAACATACCTACGTCATCTGCCCAGACGGCAAACCCTTTGTCCTCACCGCGCTCGATGGGGGCAAGGCTGAACTTGCTCGCTTCGGAATTGAGACCTCCGACACACTTTCGTAGGCGCGAATTCCGTAGCCTTCTTCCGATACCAATTCGTTACCAAAAATCTATTCAGCATCTTCACAGTTTCACCTAACCTCTCATGCAATGGCCCTGAATTCCAGGGCGTCTAAAGGAGAGCCCATGATTAAGAAGAAAGTTATTGCGCTCGGTGTTGTAGCAATCGCTGCCTCACTTTTGGCAGCGCCATCAGCAAACGCTGGTGCAAAGCCTGCTGCAAAGGCAAACGTTGGAGATGAATGTCTTCGCGAAGGCACAAAGGCTGCAGGTCGTGGCGTAAACGGAACTGATCTCACATGTACCAAGGTTGCAACCGGTACTTTCGCTGGATCACTTCGTTGGTGGTACCCAGAGATGAAGCCATTTGGCTCACTCGAGTGGGTTGCATCATCTGCAATCGGTGGTGGTTACGGAACCACTGCAATTGCAATTGGTGATGCCATGAAGAAGGAAGGCCTTCTTAAGGATTACACAGTCACATATAAGACAAATGCACCTCTTGGCCTTGGATATTTCTATGATCAAAAGGGTCGCAACGACATTCTTCTTATAACTGGCTTTGCAATGCCTGGTGGACTTGCAACAAACGGTTCTAAGCTCACCATCACAACTGCAAATGCAGTAGCTGGCATTATGCGTGAGGCAGAAGCTTTCGCAGTTCCAACTTCATCAAAGTACCGCACAATCAATGACTTGCTTACAGATATCAAGGCTAATCCAAAGGCAGTTGCAATCGGTGGCGGTAACTATGGTGGAGTTGACCACGTAACTGTGGCGACTCTCGCTGCGACAGTTGGAGTGAAAGCAACTGACCTCAATTACATCCCATACTCAGGTGGTGGAACTCTCACACCTGATGTAATCGGTGGACGTGTTGCAGTTGGTATCTCAGGAACATCTGAATTCGCTTCTTACGTTTCAGCCGGAAAGATGCGTCTACTCGCAGTGACTTCACCAAAGCCACTCAAGGTCGTTAAAGGTAAGACTCTCGTACAGCAGGGTGTGGATCTCACATTCGGTAACTGGCGCGGGATCCTTGCCCCATCAGACCTTTCACCAGCTGATTACCTCAACACATTGAAGGTAATCGATGCGCTTCACTCAACACAGTCTTGGAAGGACACATTGGTCGCTAAATCATGGATCGATGAATACCGCGCTGGAGATGCATTCTCTAAGTGGATCAAGACAGAGAACACTGCAATCATCAACGTTCTCACCGATTTCAAGTTGATCAAGTAAGGTCAATTTAAAATCAACGTTAAATCGCCTCAAGGCGGAAAGAGTGAGCTCACATTTGTGGGCTCACTCTTTCTCCTTGGTCTCATCGTCTTCTGGGATACCGCTCGCACAGAGCTACCCGCCTTTAACTTAACTGTCAGTCCTAAGGTCTTTCCCTTTGCAATAGCTCTTCTCTTGATGGGGCTTAGCGCTCTGCTCTTTATCAACGTCCTGCGAGGCGATACAGCAATACCTGAAGGCCTTGAAGCAGGGGACCCAGTCGAGAAATCAGATTACAAGACTTTTGCTTTAGTCCTAGCTTCACTCTTTGCATTCCTGCTTCTTATCGAGCGTGCAGGTTTCATCATCGCCGCTTCAATCACATTCTTTGGAATTACCGTCGCTTTCGATAATAAGAAGCATCTTCGTGCTGCTGTATTTGGCACACTCTTTATTACCGTCATCTACTTCTCATTTACCCATTTCCTCCACGTTCAGCTACCGGCCGGAATTTTGAAGGGTATCTAATGAATAGCTTTAACTCACTGATCGATGGTTTCGCCAGCGCACTCACTTTGAGCAACCTCGGCTTCGGACTTCTCGGCACATTCCTTGGAACTCTTGTTGGAGTTCTTCCAGGAATTGGACCTGCTCTCGCGATTGCACTCCTTCTTCCCATCACCTACACAGTGAGCCCCGCATCTGCGCTGATTATGTTTGCCGCTATCTATTACGGCGCTATGTATGGTGGATCAACAACATCGATCTTGCTCAATACCCCTGGAGAATCAGGGTCAGTTATTACCGCTCTCGAAGGTAACAAGATGGCGCGCAATGGTCGCGCTGGAGCAGCACTTGCAACAGCTGCAATTGGCTCATTCGTTGCTGGAACTATCGCCACATTGATCTTGGCATTTACCGCTCCGACGATTGCAGATTTAGCCATCAAAGTAGGTGCTGCAGACTATGTAGCGCTCATGCTCGTTGCATTCACAACAGTATCTTCACTTCTTGGAGCCTCACAGATTCGTGGATTTATCTCACTAGCAGTGGGTCTCGTTCTCGGACTTGTGGGCGCAGATCTTCAATCAGGCCTCTCTCGCCTTACCTTTGGCAACCAAGCTGCAGTTGAAGGAATCGAAACAGTTCCTGTCATCGTTTCAATCTTCGCTCTCGGCGAAGCGCTCTACATCGCAAGCCGATTTAAAGAACTGGGTTGGAACATTATTCCCATGAAGGGCAAAGCCCTCATGACTCGCGATGATTGGAAGCGTTCATGGAAGCCGTGGCTTCGCGGAACAGCTTTAGGTTTCCCACTTGGAGTTATTCCTGCTGGTGGCTCTGAAGTTCCTACATTCTTAAGTTACGCAACTGAGAAGAAGTTATCGAAAAACCCAGAAGAATTCGGCCATGGCGCAATTGAAGGTGTTGCGGGGCCAGAGGCTGCCAACAATGCAAATGCTGCTGGCGCACTCGTTCCACTCTTAGCGTTGGGTCTACCGACATCTGCAACTGCAGCGGTAATTCTTGTGGCTTTCCAGACATATCAAATTCAACCCGGGCCAACGCTTTTCCTCACAAATGGTGCGCTGATCTGGACCTTGATCGCATCACTCTTTATTGGAAACACACTTCTCTTGGTGCTAAACCTTCCACTTGTACGTGTGTGGGTTCAATTGCTAAAGGTTCCACGCCCATACCTCTTTGCGGGCATCGTGACCTTTGCAATGTTGGGCGCTTACGCTCTCAATACATCGACCTTCGATGTCGAAGTGGCCATTGCAATCGGAATAGTTGGATTCTTATTCCGCCGATTTGGAATGCCAATCACTCCGCTTATTCTCGGTTTAATTCTTGGACCAAACCTTGAACTTCAATTCCGACGCGCACTCCAAATCAGCGCGGGGGATTACGGAACTCTGTGGGCATCACCGCTCTCAAAGGTCCTCTACGCAGTGCTATTGCTTGCTCTCTTCACGCCAATTATTACTCGCGTAATGAAGAAGGTTCGTAAGGACGCTCACGCGTAATCGCGATGTCTCAATCTCGATGGGCGACAAAATTACTTTATAGCTCTGCAATCACCCAAGGCGCGATCTATGTCATCAGACCGATGATCACTTATCGCGCACTTGAGTTAGATGCTTCGCCATCAACGATTGGATACATCGCTGCGGTCTATGCGCTCTTTCCAGTTCTCCTCGCTCTCACTTTTGGAAAGATGGTGGGGCAGATTGGTGAGGGCCGTTTCGTCATTATTGGAACTTTCTTCATCGGAGTATCGGCTGCGCTTCTACTTACTGCACACTCACTCTTTCTCTTAGCCATTGCGGCCGCGCTCTCAGGCCTTGCACATCTTGCGTGCATGGTGGGTGGACAGACCATGGTTGCGCTCAAAAGCCCAACGGATCAATATGAAGAACACTTTGGACGGTACACATTTAGCGCATCTCTTGGACAGATGGTTGGGCCAATTCTGGCAACGCTCGTTGCTGGCTCATCTGGAGTAATGCCTAAATCCACAAGCGCAGCATTTGCACTCGCACTCGCCTTAGCTGCAATCGCGATGGTTCCGGTAATTTCCTGGCGAAATGAGCCACCCACTGTCCGTGGCCGTAAAGAAGATTCAGGTGCACTGCGTGCAGCAGGAGTGCTACTCAAGAAACCCGGAATGTTCGCTGCAATCTTTATGTCACTCGCTATCTCCTCCACCGGAGATATCTTGGTTGTCTTTCTTCCTCTCTATGGCAATGAAAATCAATTCTCTGCGCTCTCTATTGGAATTATTATTTCGATTCGGGCAGCAACATCGATGGCATCTCGCTACTTCTTAGGTCGCCTCAGTGCGCGATTTACTCCGCGCCAATTGCTCACAACGAGTAATGCAGTTTCGATTGCAATGTGCGTTGCGATGGCATTTGCACCCAACCCGTGGGTGCTCGGCGCAGTTGTATTTATTGCAGGTTTCTCACTTGGAGTTGGCCAACCACTGACGATGACCCTAATTTCTCAATTGACCGTCCCAGATGAGAGAGCCCTCGCCGTCTCAACTCGCTTGACCGGCAATCGCCTCGGCCAATTCCTTATCCCGGCAGCAGCTGGCTTGCTCGCCGCCTCGGCTGGAACGAGCGCCGTCTTTATAGGCTTGGCGATCCTGGTTTCGACCACATTTCTGCCTCGCCAGTAGAGGTCAATCCATCCTTTTTAGCCAATTTCCCTTATAAGGGGGGTCGGCCATAGAATCTCCCTTCGCGCTCCAAGAAATCCACAAGGTTTCAAGGGGTTCGACCCTGTTCGTTCAATTCGAAAAAGAGAAGAAGGTATTCATCCTTGGCTAGTAAAGATGGTGCGATCGAAATCGAAGGCACCGTTGCTGAGGCGTTACCTAACGCAATGTTTCGTGTTGAGCTAACAAATGGACATAAGGTCTTGGCACATATCAGTGGAAAGATGCGAAAGAACTACATTCGTATCTTGCCTGCTGACCGTGTGATCGTAGAGCTCAGTCCATACGACCTTACAAAGGGTCGAATTATTTACCGTTACAAGTAATTAATTCGCCACAAAGAAAAGGAAAATCGCGTGAAGGTTAATCCAAGCGTGAAGAAGATTTGTGACAAGTGCAAAGTCATTCGTCGCAAAGGTCGCGTAATGGTGATCTGCGAAAATCTTCGTCACAAGCAGCGTCAGGGCTAATACCCAGGCAATAAGTACGCGTGATGCGACTTAACTAGAAATAGTTAAGACCCCCGGACCGGTAGGCCAGGGCTCAACAAAATGTTGAGGAGCATTGCGGAGGACCTCCGGATACAGAATGGTTGAATAAATGGCACGTCTAGTCGGTGTCGATCTTCCACGCGAAAAGCGTGTTGAGATTGCACTCACCTATATTTTTGGAATGGGTCTAACCCGTTCCCACGAAACGCTTAAGGCAACTGGGATTTCTCCAGATACCCGCGTTAAAGATTTGCAAGAATCAGAGCTTGCTCAGCTTCGTGAATACATCGAAGCTAACTACAAAATCGAAGGTGATCTCCGCCGCGAAATCGCAGGCGATATCCGTCGTAAAGTCGAAATCCAGAGCTACCAAGGTATTCGTCACCGCAAGGGACTTCCTGTACGTGGTCAGCGCACACATACAAACGCTCGTACTCGTAAGGGTCCACGTAAGGCAATTGCCGGTAAGAAGAAGGTGACTAAGTAATGGCCGCTCTTAAGTCAAAGTCCGCAGCTCCTGCAAAGGGCAAAGTAAAGCTTCGTAAGAAAGAGAAGAAGAACGTTGCGGTAGGTAAGGCTTTCATCAAGTCAACCTTCAACAACACAATCATCTCTATTACAGATCCAACCGGGGCTGTTATCTCTTGGGCATCATCTGGCCAAGTAGGTTTCAAGGGCTCACGTAAGTCGACTCCATTCGCAGCACAGCTTGCAGCAGAAGCAGCAGCTCGTCGCGCACAGGAGCACGGCCTCAAGAAGGTAGATGTATTCGTAAAGGGACCTGGTTCCGGACGCGAAACTGCAATCCGTTCATTGCAAGCAGCAGGCCTAGAAGTTGGAGCTATCTCAGATACAACTCCAGCTCCACACAATGGCTGCCGCCCACCGAAACCTCGTCGAGTTTAAGGAAGGAAGAGAATAAATGGCTCGTTATACCGGAGCAGACTGCAAGCGTTGCCGTCGCGAAAAAGTAAAGCTCTTCCTCAAGGGCTCAAAGTGCGATGGACCAAAGTGTCCGATCGAATCACGTCCTTATCCACCAGGACAGCACGGCCGTGGCCGTTCAAAGGAATCTGAATACCTATTGCAGATGCGTGAAAAGCAGAAGTGCGCACGCATCTACGGTGTTCTCGAGAAGCAGTTCCGTGGTTACTACGAAGAGGCAAACCGCAAGCAGGGCAAGACTGGTGAAAACCTTCTCGTCATCCTTGAGACACGTCTCGACAACGTTGTATTCCGCGCAGGCTTTGCAAAGTCACGTGACATGGCACGCCAGTTGGTTCGCCACGGTCACTTCGTTGTAAATGGTAAGAAGGTAAACATTCCTTCATTCCGTGTCTCTCCAATGGACATCATCGATGTTCTTCCAAAGTCACACGACCTCACACCATTTATCGTCGCAAGCGCAGAGTTCGGTGAGAAATCTGTTCCAGCATGGATGGAAGTTGTTGCATCGCAGATGCGCATCATCATCCACGGTGTACCTGCTCGATCAGTGATCGATACACAGGTTCAAGAACAGCTCATTGTTGAGCTCTACAGCAAGTAATTTTTTCGACCCCCTAGAGGAAATCAAATAGTGGATTTCCGCGAGAAGAAAGAGGAGCACAAGTGCTAATTGCACAACGCCCAACGCTTAGCGAAGAAGTAATTTCCGAGAACCGCTCACGTTTCATCATTGAACCGCTTGAGCCAGGTTTCGGCTACACACTCGGCAACTCAATGCGCCGTACGCTGCTTTCATCTATTCCAGGTGCAGCAGTCACAAGCATTCGCGTTGCTGGAGCTCTCCACGAGTTCACAACACTTGAAGGTGTAAAGGAAGATCTCACAGATATCGTCTTGAACATTAAGAACCTTGTTCTTTCAAGCGATAACGATGAACCTTCAGTTATCTACATCCGCAAGTCAGGTGCAGGCGCAGTTACAGGTGCTGATATTGCTGTTCCAAGTGGCGTAGAAGTTCACAACCCTGAACTCCACATCGCAACACTTAACGGCAAGGCAAACCTCGAAATCGAACTTACTGTCGAGCGCGGCCGTGGCTACGTCACAGCCGTGCAGAACAAGCAAGCTGGAGCAGAGATTGGTCGCATTCCTGTTGACTCAATCTATTCACCAGTTTTGAAGGTTACATACAAGGTTGAAGCAACTCGCGTTGAACAGCGCACAGACTTCGATCGTCTTGTTGTTGATGTCGAGACAAAGCCATCAATGAAGCCACGCGATGCTGTTGCATCAGCTGGTAAGACACTTGTTGAACTCTTCGGTCTTGCACGCGAACTCAATCTTGATGCTGAAGGTATCGAGATGGGGCCATCTGTAATGGATGCGGCTCTTGCTGCTGATCTTGCTCTTCCAATCGAAGATCTCGATCTCACAGTTCGTTCATACAACTGCTTGAAGCGCGAAGGCATTCACACAGTCGGCGAGCTCGTCAACCGTTCAGAGGCTGACCTACTCGACATCCGTAACTTTGGATCAAAGTCAATCGACGAGATCAAGGCGAAGCTTGTATCAATGGGAATGTCTCTCAAGGACAGCCCAGCAGGCTTCGATCCATCACAACACCAGAACTACAACGTGTCAGATGAAGACTTCGCTGACGCAGATCAGGCATAAGGGAGAAGACAATGCCAAAGCCAACTAAAGGCCCACGTTTGGGTTCAGGCCCATCACACGAGCGCTTGATTCTTCGTACTCTTGCTGAGCAGTTGTTCGAGCACGGAAAGATCACAACTACAGAAGCAAAGGCGAAGCGTCTTCGTCCACTCGCTGAAAAGTTGATCACCTTCGGTAAGAAGGGCGACCTACCTGCTCGTCGTGAAGTAATGGCGCGTATCGCTAACAAGAGCGTTGTACATCAGCTCTTCACAGTTATCGCACCAACATTTGCTAACCGCGAAGGTGGATACACACGTATTACAAAGATCGGTCCACGTAAGGGCGACAACGCTCCTATGGCAGTGATCGAACTCGTAACAGATAAGTAAAACTAAGTAACTCTTACGATGGCGCAGCCCACTCTCTTTCCTGAGAGTGGGTTTCGTCGTTTAAGGATCGATATCGCCTACGACGGCACCAATTTCTATGGTTGGGGCGCACAACCTGACCGCCGCACAATCCAAGATCTCGTTGAAGAAGCAATTTCGCGCATCTCTCGAGTAGATACAGAATCTATCGTCGCCGGTCGCACCGACGCAGGGGTGCACGCCACAGGCCAGGTCATCCATGTCGATGTTCCTGACGCAATGTTTGCAGGAGATCTGACCTATGTAGATTTCAGATACAAACTCAATCGCATCCTCGATGAAGATGTACGCATCATGAATATCACCGATGCACCCGAAGGATTCCACGCACGTTTTTCCGCCCTACGCCGATACTACGTTTACAAGATCATCGACAATAACGATGTTATTCCGCCTCTCTCTCGCTACGACGTAGCATCTTGGTATCGCCCACTCGATGTCGACCGCATGAATGAGGCGAGCAAACTTGTTCTCGGCCACCATGATTTCGCAGCTTTCTGCAAATTCCGCCAAGGTGGAACAACTATCCGCACCCTTGAAAAATATGAGTGGAAGCGCACAGAAGACGGACTTCTCGTTGCCGATGTCGTTGCAGATGCATTCTGCTATTCGATGGTTCGTAACTTAGTAGGCGCTGTCGTTTGCGTCGCAGACGGTCGCAAAGAACCGAGCTGGATGGCAGAACTTCTCGCAAATAAAGAGCGCGTCTCTGATTCACTCGTCTTTCCCGCTCGCGGGCTAACGTTGTATCGGGTTGATTACCCAACCAATGATCAACTTCTTGAACGCGCCAAAGTAACAATTGGCAAGAGAGATGGCAGCGGCTAGTGGGCCATATTGATGTTTCAGCTGTCGAGTACTCGCTCTCCGATGGTCGCGTATTACTCAATGATGTCTCATTCCGTGTAGGTGATGGTGCAAAGGTCGCACTCATTGGTCCCAACGGATCCGGTAAGACGACACTTATTCGCATGATCTGCGGTGATATTTCGCCTGATCAAGGAAGCGTTGCAATTACTGGCGGGCTTGGAGTCATGCGCCAATTCATCGGATCTGTGCGCGATGAAACAACAGTGCGCGAAATTCTTATTTCTGTAGCTCCTGCACGAATTCGCGATGCTGCAGCAAAGATTATTGAGACTGAAAAGGTCATGAATGAAGA
Source organism: Actinobacteria bacterium IMCC25003 (assembly GCA_002284855.1). Lineage (GTDB taxonomy): Bacteria > Actinomycetota > Actinomycetes > Nanopelagicales > Nanopelagicaceae > Planktophila. The sequence continues at coordinate 469,895 of CP015603.1, forward strand.
TGGTTCTGAAAAAAGTCAGATGGCATATGCCCAAGCAATTATCGATTGGGGCGATTGCGGTGGGTATGACTTCGAAGTTATCTGGGATAAGTGCTGCACAGAGATGCTCGGTAAATCATTTGATGAAGTTGCCGAACGCAAGGTAAATACCTTGTCTGGGGGAGAGCAGAAGAAGTTGGTTCTGCGCGCGCTCCTTGAAGGTCCTGAAGAAGTGTTACTTCTCGATGAGCCGGATAACTACCTCGATGTTCCATCAAAGCGATGGCTTGAAAAAGTTGTGAGTGAGACGAAGAAATCAGTTCTATTTGTCAGCCACGATCGTGAACTTTTGCAGAACACAGCAACGCGCATCGTTGCGCTCGAACAAGGCGTCAATGGAAATACTGCATGGGTCCACGGCGCAAAGTTCGATACCTGGCATGAAGCGCGCAAGGCCCGCAACGAACGTTTTGCAGAGTTACTTCTTCGCTGGGAGCAAGAGCATCAGCGCCTCATAGATTTAGTACGCACATTGCAGGTACAAGCTGCAAGCTCGCCAGATATGGCAAATAAATATCATGCAATGCAGACTCGATTGCGTAAATTTGAAGAAGCGGGTGCACCAGAAGCGCCTCCCGTTGAACAAGATGTGAAGGTGGGCTTGCGTGGTGGACGCACAGGTTTACGTGCGCTGACCTTTGAAAATGTAGCAATCGCCAATCTGACTGAGCCATTTAACTTCGAAGTCTTCTTCGGCGACCGCATTGCAGTGTTAGGTAAGAACGGAACTGGTAAGTCTCACTTCTTCCGCATGATCTCAGGCGATCCAACTGTGAAATATGCAGGTAATTTCAAAGTAGGCGCACGCGTTGAGATTGGTTACTTCGCACAGACTCATTCGCATCCAGAGTTTGAAGGGAAAACCTTGCTCGAAATCCTCTGGGAGACATATTCCTTGCAGCTAGGGCCAGCAAAGAGTGTCTTGCGTAAATACGAGATTGATAAACAAGCGGAGCAGAAGTTCACATCTCTATCAGGGGGACAGCAAGCGCGATTCCAAATCTTGCTGCTCGAACTCTCTGGTTCAACTCTGCTCTTGCTTGATGAACCAACAGATAACTTAGATTTGGCGAGCGCCGAATCGCTCGAACATGCACTCGATCAATATGAAGGCACCGTTCTATCTGTGACCCACGACCGCTGGTTTACCCGTGGATTTAATCGATTCTTGGTCTTTGGGGCCGAGGGCCAGGTCTATGAATCTCCAGAGCCGGTCTTTGATTTTTAGAGGATTTCTAACCCCCTGGCTACGCGGGGCTTTTGGGCCATTTTGACCCACCCCCCGCATGAAAGGTAAAGTTCCCCTCCTGCGCCAGCGAGGCGCTACACGTAAGTCCCAAAGCTCAACTGAAAAGAAGAAGGTAATAAAGCATGCGTACATATAGCCCTAAGGCAGGAGACGTCGTCCGTAAGTGGCACGTCATCGATGCACAAGATGTTGTGCTCGGTCGTCTTGCAACTCATGCTGCAGTTCTTCTTCGCGGTAAGCACAAGGCAACATTCGCGCCACACATGGATATGGGTGACTTCGTCATCATCATCAATGCAGAGAAGATCGCACTCTCTGGCAACAAGGCGCTTACAAAGTTTGCACACCACCACTCAGGTTTCCCAGGCGGTCTCACATCGACTGTGTACGGCGAACTCATCGAGAAGCACCCAACACGTGCTGTAGAAAAGGCGATCAAGGGAATGCTTCCTAAGAACCGTCTTGGCGCACAGGTTGCATCAAAGCTCAAGGTTTACGCAGGTCCAGAGCATCCACATGCTGCACAGGCACCAACACCATATGTATTCAACCAAGTTTCACAGATCGCTAAGTAAGGGATAAAGAAGATATGTCAGATACAACTTTCAACGAGCTAGACGAGACAGAGACACCTACTTCTTACTCTTCTTCAACTCCTGCAGCTGCAACTAACCGCAAGGCAATCACAGCACCAGGTGCTGGTACAGGTCGCCGCAAGGAAGCAGTTGCTCGCGTTCGTCTCGTACCAGGTACAGGTCGTTGGGTTGTTAACGGCAAGACACTCGAAGCATATTTCCCAAACAAGGTTCACCAGCAGCTCGTCTCTGAACCATTCCGCACAGTAGGCGCAGAAAATACATACGATGTATTTGCACGCATCAACGGTGGTGGAGTTTCAGGTCAGGCTGGCGCACTTCGTCTTGGTGTTGCTCGTTCACTCAACGAGATCGACACAGAGGCAAACCGCCCAGCTCTCAAGAAGGCTGGCTTCCTCAAGCGCGATGCACGTGTTATCGAACGTAAGAAGTACGGTCTCAAGAAGGCACGTAAGCGTTCACAGTACTCAAAGCGTTAATTCTTTTTATCTCGATATCCCGTTTGTTCCTGCAGTAAAGGAGTTCAGATGACTCTCTTTGGAACAGACGGGATTCGTGGTTTAGCAAACGGTGAAACCCTCACAGCAGAGATTGCTGTTGATGTCGCAGTAGCTGCAGCTCATATCCTTGTTGAATCATCAAGCAATAAGGGCAAGCGTCCTCGCGCCATTGTTGGTCAAGATTCACGTGCGTCAGGTGAATTCCTCGAAGCCGCGGTATCTGCAGGTCTTGCCAGTGCAGGTATCGATGTTTATCGCGTAGGTGTTCTACCAACCCCAGCCATTGCTTATCTCGTGGGCGAATCCGGTGCCGACCTCGGCGTCATGATCTCGGCATCCCACAACCCAATGCCTGATAACGGAATTAAGTTGTTCTCGCGCGGTGGCGGAAAGCTCGACGATGCCATCGAAGCAGCAATCGAAAAGCGGATGGGCGAGCCATGGACACGACCAACTGGTCGCGGCGTTGGTCGCATTACCTTTGAAGCCACAGCAAGTGATCGCTACCTCGACCACTTGCTCGCATCTGTTTCAACTCCACTTAACGGCTTGAAGATTGTTGTCGATTGCGCAAATGGCGCATCCTCTGTCGTTGGGCCTCAAGCATATGAAAAGGCAGGAGCAACGGTTGTTGCAATCCATCACTTACCTGATGGTTGGAATATCAACGAGAATTGCGGATCTACTCACCTCGAAGATTTGCAGGCGCGCGTCGTTGCAGAAGGCGCTGACTTTGGAATTGCCCACGATGGAGATGCGGATCGCTGCCTTGCAGTAGATGCACAAGGAAATGTCATTGATGGCGATGCCATCATGACAATCTTGGGTCGCGGATTTAAAGAACGTGGCGCTCTCAAATCCAACACAATCGTCGGAACAGTGATGAGCAACCTTGGATTTATGCAAGCAATGAAAGAAGCTGGCATTGAAGTCATCACCACCGCGGTTGGCGATCGCTATGTGCTCGAGAAGATGCTGGAAGGCGATTTCTCATTAGGTGGCGAACAATCTGGCCACCTCATTATGCGCGAGTTCGCAAATACCGGTGATGGAATCCTTACCGCTCTTCAATTAGCTCAAGAAGTTGTTCGTACCAAGAAATCGTTGGCAGATCTCGCTGCAACGATGAAGCGCTTTCCTCAAGTATTGATAAACGTTCCTAACGTTGCGAAAGAGAAGCTCAGCACTTCCAAGGCAATTACAGATGCTGTCGCAAAGGCAGAATCAACTCTGGGCGATGCTGGCAGAGTTCTTCTTCGCGCCTCAGGTACTGAACCGCTCATTAGAGTGATGGTCGAAGCCTCGAGTGATAACCTTGCACAAGAAATCGCAGCATCACTTGCTGCAGTTGTTAAGGCAGAACTGGGGAACTAATTCGTGTGCGGAATCGTGGGTTACACAGGACCACAATCTGCATTCACTCCCATCGTCGAAGGCTTACGCCGACTCGAATACCGCGGTTATGACTCAGCAGGTATCGCACTCGGTACCGGCACATCTCTCTTTGTAGAAAAGCGTGCGGGCAAGCTCGCCAACCTGGAAGGTGCACTTCCAGCAAATCTCCCCACTGTTCACTCCGGAATCGGACACACGCGTTGGGCAACCCATGGTGGACCAACTGATCGCAATGCGCATCCGCATCTCGACAATGAGGGCAAGCTCGCTGTTATTCACAATGGCATCATCGAAAATTACTCAGAACTCAAAGCAGAACTCCAAAAGCGCGGACATACATTTGCATCTGAAACAGATACCGAATCTGTAGCGCACCTACTCTCTGAACTTCGCAAAGAACATAATGGCGATCTCACAGCGGCTATGCGCGCTGCTGTAAAGCGACTTCGTGGTTCTTTCACGCTTCTTGCAATACACGCAGATGCACCGCAAACCATTGTCGGTGTGCGCCGCAACTCACCACTCGTTGCAGGTCTTGGTAAGGGTGAGAACTTCCTGGCTTCTGATGTTGCAGCATTTATCGATTACACCAAGCGCGCAGTTGAGCTTGGACAGGATGAAGTCGTCACCATTAGCCCTGAAGGCATCGCGATCTGCGACCTCGATGGCAAGGCACTTCCACTCAAAGAGTACGAAATCACCTGGGATGCAGCAGCTGCGCAAAAGGGCGGATTCGCACACTTCATGCTCAAAGAGATTTTCGACCAACCTAAGGCAATCGCTGACACGCTGATTGGTCGCTTGAGCGATAACAATCAAGTTCTGCTCGATGAGCTTCATATGAGCGATGATGAAATCAAGAAGATTAAGCGCATCTCAGTCATTGCATGCGGAACTGCGTATCACGCAGGAATGGTTGCTAAGTATGCAATCGAGAAGTGGGCGAAGGTACCGGTCGATGTAGAGATTGCTTCTGAGTATCGCTACCGCGATCCAATCGTTGATAAAGATTCACTCGTCATCGCTATTTCACAATCAGGCGAGACCATGGATCTACTTATGGCAGTTCGCCATGCAAAGGCAGCAGGTGCTCGCGTTCTTGCTGTCTGCAATACCAACTCGTCAACTATTCCGCGTGAATCCGATGCAGTTCTCTACACACATGCAGGACCTGAAATAGCTGTTGCATCTACAAAGGCGTTCCTCACACAAATCGTTGCTGTTTATCTCATCGGCCTCAAGCTCGCACAGGTGCGCGGAACGCTCACCGATGCGCAGGTAAAGAGCCTCTACAACGAGATGCTTGAACTTCCAGGCCAGGTCGAACAAATTCTCGAAACCATCGAGCCACTACGCGAACTCACTCGTAAATTCGTTAAGAACAACACCGTTCTCTTCTTGGGTCGTGGCATTGAATATCCAGTGGCTCTTGAAGGTGCTCTCAAACTTAAAGAACTCGCATATATCCATGCCGAAGGATTTGCAGGTGGCGAGCTCAAGCACGGGCCGATCGCACTTATTGAAGAGGGTACTGCAGTGATTGCAATTCTTCCTACCAAAGATGAGCACGCACTCGATGAGAAGATGCTCAGCAATATTCAGGAAGTAAAGGCACGTGGTGCTCGCGTTGTGGTCATTGCGCCAGAGGGTGCAGAAGTTGTCGGCGCCGAACACATCATCCGCATTCCTGTTGCATCACCGTTATTCCAACCAGTTCTTGCCACTGTTCCACTTCAAGTATTTGCCTACGAAATCGCAGTAGCTCGTGGAACTGATGTCGATCAGCCACGAAATCTCGCTAAATCAGTCACCGTCGAATAACCATGCCAACGATTCTGGATCAACGCCATCGCCAGATGCGCCGCGCGCTGAACTGGTCTGCCTGGCTCTTTGCTGGTTACCTCTTTACAACGTACATCGTCCTCACAGATGGATTCTTAGTTCGCATCGATCGCGAACTCAACAATTGGCACCACCCTAAATTTCATGGGCTATCAAATTTCCTTATTCGACGTTTAGACGATCTAGGTCTTCGTAGCGTTTCTGGAATAGCGCTCATCATCGTTGGTTCATATATCGCATATCGCTTTAAGACGTGGCGACCAATCAATTTAGGATTACTTGCATTTATCGCGCTCAATGTTGTGGTCGGCGCCTTTAAATATGCTCTCGGTCGCACTAAGCCACGTATGGGTCTTGATATCTTGCATGCAGGGGGAATGTCATATCCAAGTGGCCATGCCTCGAATGCGATTCTCATATGGGGCGTCATCGCATATTTGATTTATCGCTATGCGCACGTTGATAGATATAACGGTCGTCTTGCAAGTGCAGCAGTCGGCGTTCTGGCGCTGACCGTCTGCACCGTTTCTCTCATCCGCAATACGCACTGGTTCTCAGATCTATTTGGTGGACTACTTCTTGGAGGAGCGCTCCTAGTCCTCATCATTGCAATTGATCGCTTCTTCCCATCTGATAGCCAACTCCACTAGCTCCTAATACACTCGCTCCCATGATTGATGGAGTCGGCATTGATGTCGTGGATATAGCCCGATTCATCGAATCCCTCGAGCGCACACCAGGTCTGCGCGAAAAACTCTTTACTGAATCCGAACGCACCAAATCTGCACAATCACTTGCGGCACGGTTTGCCGCAAAAGAGGCTCTCTATAAAGCGCTAAGCCCAACTCATGGATTGCATTGGCACGATGCTGAAGTCATCAATCAGCCCAACGGCAAACCTGAATTTCTCTTCCGCGGCGAAATCGCAGATCTCGTCGATGGCGCGCAGGTGCACCTTTCGCTCTCACATGATGCAGGTATTGCATCGGCCATGGTGGTGGTCGAACGATGAGAGCTGAAGCAATAGTTGATCTCAGCGCTATCAAGCACAACGTTGAGCTATTAAAGAAGACTGCCGGAACAAAGCTGCTCGCGGTTGTAAAGGCTGATGCCTACGGGCACGGGCTTGTCCCTGTTGCAAAGGCGGCAATATCTGCAGGTGCTGATTACTTGGGCGTTGCACTCCTTGAAGAAGCTATTGCACTTCGTGAGGCAGGAATTGAAACTCCTATCCTTGCTTGGTTAGTGCAGCCAGGCTCAGATTTTGCCAAGGCGATCGAACTCGATATCGAATTAGCTGCGGCATCACTTGCTGCGCTGAAAGAAATTTCAGATGCTTCGACTTCAAAGAAGGCGCGCGTTCACCTTGAAGTAGATACCGGCATGACTCGCGGGGGATTCCTTGCAGAGTGGGATCAACTGGCCGCAGAGCATCTCAAGAATATTGAGATTGTTGGAATCTTCTCTCACTTTGCCCGTGCAGATGAACCAGGTGAAAAGCAGAATCAAGAGCAGCTAGCGCGCTTCAACGAGATGGTTTCTAGGCTGCACTCACTTGGCTTTACCAATGTAATTCGCCATCTCTCAAATTCTGCAGCAACTCTCAAAGATCATTCCGCTGCATTCGACATGGTGCGCACAGGCATTGCTATGTATGGACTTTCTCCTGATGTGAAAACTCTAGGAACTTCACAGTCGCTTGGCTTACGACCAGCTATGCAACTACGCGCTGCTTTGTATCTTGTAAAGGATGTTCCCGCCAATACACCTGTTGGATACGGTGCAACAGAGAACACATCTGCTGATACCAAACTTGGTGTTGTAGCGATGGGTTATGCAGATGGAATTCCACGAATCGCTCACGATGCTGGCACTTGGTTTTCAGGCAAGCGAGCACCGATTATTGGTCGCGTATCCATGGACCAATTCGTTGTTGATCTCGGCGCTGCATCGAAGGCAAAGTCAGGGGATTGGGTCGTTATCTTCGGTAATGGTTCGCACTCTGAATACACAGCCGATGACTGGGGTGGCGCATCTGGCTCAATTAATTACGAGATAGTGACACGAATCGGTCCTCGTGTGCCTAGAATCTATTCAGCTCATGTCTACTAATACGCCGCTTCTACACGCCCAGGGAGTCTCTGTCTCCTTCGGCGGACTTCGCGCATTGCATGATGTTCATCTTCAACTCAATAAAAATGAAGTAGTGGGAGTTATCGGCCCCAACGGAGCTGGCAAGACAACTCTCTTTAATGCGATCTGTGGTCTGGTCACTCCCGATGCCGGTTCTTTCTCATTTGAGGGAAAAGAGCGTTCCTGGCCACGCACCGATCAATTAGCTGATCTTGGAATTGCACGCACTCTTCAAGGTGTTGGATTATTCCCAGATCTCACCGTTCTTGAAAACGTCATGATTGGCGCCCAGAAATTTGCAAAGACCGGATTAATTTCAGCAAGCTTTGGACGAAACACAAAAGATGAAGCTGAGTTAGCAGAACGTTCAATGACTGCGCTCGAGCGCGTCTATGCCGGAGCCCTTGCCAACCGTCGCGCAAATACACTTTCTTATCCCGATACAAAGCGCGTTGCCATTGCACGTGCGCTGGTAAGCGAACCTAAAGTCTTAATGCTCGATGAACCAGCGGGTGGTCTTGGCCCACAAGATATCGAGTGGATGAACGGCCTTATCCGTAACCTCACAGCCCAGATGTCTGTGCTCATCGTTGAACATCATATGGATGTTGTGATGTCTGTCTGCGATCGTCTCTACGTTCTCAACTTCGGTGAAGTCATTTCTAGCGGATCATCTGATGTAGTTCGTCGCGATCCGGCAGTTATTGCCGCCTATCTCGGAACGGGGGCATAAATGAGCCTCGTCGTTCAGAACTTAACCGTTGATCACGGTGCAATCCGCGCCATCAATGGAGTCTCATTCACAGTAGAAACTGGCAAGCTCTCTGCAGTCATCGGCGCTAACGGCGCCGGTAAGTCCACGCTACTGCGCACACTTTCAGGGCTCAATAAGGCCACTGAAGGTTCTGCGCAGTGGGGCGAACACAATCTCTTGAGTGGTAAACCAGAATCGCATGTGCGCAGCGGTGTCTCACATGTCTCTGAAGGAAAGTCAGTCGTTGCCGAACTTACCGTTGAAGAAAACCTGGATTTAGGTGCGCTCTGGCGTCGCAATAAGAAGGAAGCGACAGAAACTAAGCAGCAAGTTATCGAGCTCTTTCCACGACTCGGCGAACGCCTTGGCCAACGCGCAGATACCTTGTCAGGTGGCGAACGTCAGATGCTTGCAATCGGTCGCGCGCTGATGTCGAAGCCAAACCTCCTTCTCTTGGATGAACCATCACTCGGTCTTGCTCCACTTGTCATCGAACAGATCTTCCAAACTATTCGCGGCATCGTAGATTCCATGAACCTCACTGTTGTTTTGGTAGAACAGAATGCAATGGGCGCACTCAAGATTGCCGATACTGCAGTCGTTCTCAATCTTGGCCACGTCGCAACTTCCGGAAGCGCAGCAGACCTAATCGCCGATCCAGCAGTGCGCGCAGCTTACTTGGGGTACTAATGGTCCAATTTATAAATATGCTGCTCATCGGAATCGGTGCCGGTTCAATCTATGCACTGATGGCAATCGCCATGGTGTTGGTATGGCGTTCGACTCGAGTCATTAACTTTGCTCAAGCCGGAATGGCGCTGCTCTCGACCTATATCGGATTTGAACTTGTTCAGAAGACCGGAAATTTCTGGATTGCGCTTCCTTTAGCGATGATCCTCGGAGCGCTCTTCAGCGCTCTTGTAGAAATACTTCTTATCCGCACACTTATTAAGCACAGCACATCTGGCCCTGTCGCAGGAATCGTTCCGATCATTGCAACCTTGGGTCTACTTGGATTCATTCGCGCAATGATCGGATTTATCTGGGGTAATCAAGATATTCAAATTCAGCCACCGCTCTCTAAAGTTGGGTTTAAATTCGGTGAAGAGACCATTTCGCTCTCGCCGATGAATTTATTGGTCCTTCTTTCTGTTCTCGCAATGGTGTTAGTTCTCGGATTTATCTTCCAGAAGACCAGCTTGGGACTTTCGCTTCGCGCATCTGCTTACTCGCCTGAGATCGCACAACTAGCCGGAATCCGAGTTGGCGCAATCCGCACTATTGGATGGGCGATTGCCGGTGCTGCAGGTGCGGCTGCTGGGTTACTTCAAACTGTCAACGGAACTGGAGCGGTCTCACCTGACTCTCTCGAATTTAGCTTGCTGCTTACCTTTGGATTTATTGCTGCAGTTATCGGGGGGCTCGAATCGTTGCCCGGTGCAGTTCTTGGTGCAGTCGTGCTGGGATTAGTGCTTGCAGCTGTTCAGATCTATATCAGCGGAACACTCGTCTTCATTGTTGCCTTTGCGCTACTGCTTCTGGTCCTGTTGGTTCGCCCACAAGGATTTATCGGAACAAAGGCGGGTCGCCGTGCTTAAGAAACATCCACTCATCGGTTTCACGCTTTTCGGGATCCTACTTTTCCTTTTGAGTAATCGAGTTGATGAACTTCGAGTATTCCAAGGTGCAACCGTTGCAATCTATGTCATTGCCATTGCCTCAATCATTCTGCTCACTGGTTACTCAGGGCAGGTTTCTCTAGGGCATGGTGCGCTTCTTGCTATAGGTGGATATGCCGCAGCACTTGCACGTAACCATTGGGGCGCACCAGTCTGGCTTACCTTTGTTATTGCAGTTCTTGCCGCCGCACTTGGTGGTTACTTACTTGGATTAGCTGCAGCGCGATTAAGTGGACCGTATTTAGCTGGAACAACCCTTGCACTCGCAATCGGGCTGCCATCAATTGCAAACCAATTCCCAATCTTTGGTGGTGAACAAGGTCTTCTTTATGACATCGGCATGCCACCTGCATCACTGGGCGAAGATTTCACTCAATACAAGTGGTATTTCTGGATCGCTTCCCTTGCAGCGCTTCTAGCTATCTACTGGTTACGAAATGTTATGGCTTCTCGTTATGGCCGAAATTGGAAGGCTGTCCGCGGTAACGATGTTGCCGCTGAACTCGCTGGAATCAACGTCGGCCGCAACAAGGTCTTAGCCTTCACGGTCAGCGCAGGGCTAGCTGGCCTTGCCGGAGCCCTTTTGGCGATGACAATCAGCACCGTTTCTCCCGGCGCCTTCCCGCTGGCCCTCTCATTTTCCCTTGCGACAGGCGCGGTCCTATCTGGCGTAACTACCCTCGGAGGCGTAATGATTGGGGCAGTGACATTGGTAGCGATACCTGAAATCGTCGATACGGTTGTAAGCCGCTTCGAGAGTTCAGATGCTGTTGCCAATAACTTGCCTGGTTTACTCGTAAGTACGTTACTGATTTTGACAGTGTTGTTTGTCCCGAACGGACCTGTTGAACAGTTGCGTGCGCGTCGGGAACATCGGGTGAATAAATAATCTCTTTGGTACAACTACCTAAGAACCCTCGATGGAAGGAATGACATGATCCGAACAAATCGTCGGAAGTTAGCTCTAACTTCTGCGGTGCTAGCAGTTGCTGCAATGACAGCTAGCTCGTTACCTGCACAAGCAGCCTCAGACCCAGGTGTAACTTCTACCTCAATCAAGTTGGGTATTACAGTCCCAATGACAGGTATCGCATCACCTGGCTACAACAAGATTCCAGGCGCAATGAAGGCGTACTTCGATTACGTCAATGCAAATGGTGGAGTAAATGGTCGCAAGATTACTTTGGTAATCAAGGACGATCAGTACATCCCAACTACTGCTGTCGCTAAAGCGAACGAGCTCATCCTCAAGGATAAAGTCTTTGCACTAGTTGGAACTCTTGGAACCGCTAGCACTAAAGCGATTTCAGCTTCAACACAGCTTGCTAAGCGTGGAATTCCATCACTCTTCGTCAATACAGGATTTAGCGGATTCGCAGATGCGAAGGCATACCCAACAACATTCTCAATCCTTCCTTCATACCAAATGGAAGCGAAGATTATGGGTAAGTTCCTTAAGGATAAGTACGCAGATAAGAAGCTCGCACTGATCTACCAGGATGATGACTTTGGTCGCGACGCACTCGCTGGCTTCAAGCAGGCAGGCATCACATTCACTACAGCTATTCCTTATGCATCAGGCTCACAGTCACTTCCTGCAACAGGTGCTGGCTGGATCTCAAAGCTCAAGGCGGCAGGTACTGATGTAACTGTTCTCTTCGGTGTCTCATCAGCTTCAACTGCAGCGCTCGCAAATGCGTATGCAGCTGGCTACAAGACTCAGTGGGTTCTCGGATCTGTTGGTGGCGATGCAACAACAATCGCAGCAACTAATAAGGCATATGTCCCACTTCTCTACGGTGCAAAGGGCTTCTCATTCGCTCCAGCCCCAACTGATGCAACTGATGAATACATCAAGTTGTTCCAGTCAATTTATGCATCTGCTCAGCCAACACAGACCTTCGACAACAACGTTGTCGCAGGTATGTCTAACGCATTCCTCGCAGTGCAGGCTCTTCAGGCAACTGGTTCAAATCTCACTCGTGCAGGTTTGATCAAGACCATCGAAACCAAGGGCGCAACATTTGCTAGCCCATTCCTTACTCCACTCGGATATTCAGCCTCATCTCACGTAGGTGCAACTGGATACTGGATTGGTACATACGATCCAACTGGCGCTCTTAAGCCAGATGGTGGCAAGTACACCGTCTACACAACAGACTCAGGTAACGGACCGGTTGTTGAATCTTCATACAAGCGTCCTGCAATGCCTGCGAAGGGATTACCTAACTAATGAAAATCTCATCAAAATCACGCTTCCTTACAACTCTTGCATCAGCTGCGCTGGTCGCAACTGCTGTAGTAGCTATCCCTTCAACTGCACAAGCAGCTGATCCACAGTGCGCAACTGTTAAGTATGTAACCCAGTGCGCAGGTGCAGGTGCCGACGGCGCCCCTTACCTCATGATCGCAGCAGCGAACTTCAACGGAACAGTATTTGTCTGGTCCCACGGAATTCGCCCAGCTATCAATATCCCAGCAACTCTTGCTCCAGTTGGTCCTTACACAATCACCAACGCTGCAGAGCCAGGACCCGGAGCATCTGAAGGTGACATGACAGTCATCAACGCACTCGTTGCAGCTGGTTACGGTGTTGCTGGTTCAGGTTATTCACGTCAGAGCCTGAACGTCACGGAGGCGCTCAATGCGAACATCGAACTTATCGGAGCTTTCAAGAAGAAGTTCCCAACAACCAAGAAGGTCATCGCTTGGGGTAAGTCACTTGGTGCAATGCACAGTCAGAAGCTTGCAGAAACACATCCAGAACTCGTTGATGGAACCGTTCTTGCATGCCCAGCTGCTAACCCAAGCAACGCAATGATTAGCTACTTCGGCGATGCTCTCTATGGATTTAAGGCTTACTTCGATCCAAGCATCAAGGTTGGTGGCTATTCAACAGATCCTGTTGTCCGCCAAACAGAACAGCTTGCCAATATCGGCAAGGTGCTCACTGTCATCGGCAAGCTATCTGCTGGACTTTCATCTGGCGCATGGCCTGATACATCAAGCCCGGCAGGCAAGGCGCTTGAAAAAGCTGGAATCCCATCACGTTCTGCACTCCTTGCAGTTGGATTGATGGCGGGAATTCCTACACGAAGCAAGCACGTTGATGGAACTTCAGGACCAGCTGGTGCTGCAGAGACATATCCATTGGCAGTTGCTCCAGCAGTCGCAATCCTTGAAAACATGGGAACTGTCGGCGTTGCCGGAACTCTCTTGATGGCAGATGGCGAATTGCTTACAGGTGGAAAGGTCTTCGATAACTCAAAGACTGATTACGCTGCACGTATCTCAGCAGATCGTGACATCTTCTCCTTCGCACTCAGTGGCAACACTGCAGTCGACGGAATTCTCGCAGCTCTTGCTGCAACACCACGTGAGACTGCAGATGCTGCAGCTCTTGCAAAGGTTCCTAGCATCATCGGACTCAAGGGCGAAATCACAAAGCCAACAGTGATGATCGCTGCAGAATCAGATGAATACACACCTGCATCGATTGCACAGTGGTTTATTGATGGCTACGGCGATCAATTCGCAGCAGCAAAGGATGCTGCAATTGCAGCCGCAAAGAGCTCACGTAACTACCAGGCACCAGTGAATAAGTTGGTCATGCTTTGGGCAAAGACTGCTCCTAAGTACTCCAAATTCACTGCAGCTGGTTCACCTGATCTCAATGGTCCTGTCGGTGCTGGTACAGGCCACTGCTACTACACATCCGATCAGTGGCTTGCTGCTGCAAAGATGGTTGCTGGTGCAGTCAACACAGGTAAGTTCCCTAACCAGGGTCCAATCGTTACCGCTGCAAAGAAGGTCGGCTTGTCTTACGACAAGAAGTTCCGCGTTCCGACATTCAAATCACTCGCGTAACACATAAGTAAGTAAGGAAGGGCCTCAGGTATTCCTGGGGCCCTTCTTCTTTTTCTTCAACTATCCTTCACGAGTGAAGATTGCTACAGCAGCCGATATGCATGCACTCGGTATGCGCATTGGTGCGCAGTGTGTAGCTGGCGATCTCATCCTTCTCAATGGTCCACTGGGCGCAGGCAAAACAGTTCTAGTTCAGGGAATTGGTGAGGCGCTGGGAATCACTGATGTCACATCTCCTACCTTTGTCATCTCTCGCATTCATAAAGCCCCATTGCCTCTGATTCACGTGGATGCTTACCGATTGCTCGAGGGTGGAAATGCTGCACTCTACTTAGATGACCTTGATTTAGATTCACCGCGAGAAGGTGCTGTCACTGTTATCGAGTGGGGTGGGCAAGAGTCTGCGCGATTGAGCGAAGAGCGCCTTGAAATACTTATCGACCGGACAGATGAAGTCCGTGAAGTCACACTGACTCCAGTGGGTGCTCGTTGGCAGGGGTTTAACGCATGACACTCACCCTGGCTATTGATACATCTACTTCGCGCACCATCGTTGGAATTATCGATGGCGACGAAGTTATCTTCGAAAAGTTCCATGAAGGTGCAACTGATCACGGTCGTGCGCTCTCTCAACTCGTTGCAGAGGCGCTGAAAGTTTCTCGTCCTCCCAAGCAGGTAGTTGTGGGAATGGGGCCCGGTCCATTTACTGGACTTCGCGTTGGTATTTCATTTGCGCACACATTCGGGCTGGCTCGCAATATTCCAGTCATTGGCGTCTGTTCGCTCGATGCGATTGCGATTGATGCGAATGAATACACCGTTGCCATTGATGCGCGCCGTAAAGAGATTTACTGGGCGCGCTATAAGGATGGAGTTCGCATTGAAGGGCCATCGGTCAATAAGCCTGCAGAGGTTGATGGATTCATCCTCGACCAATATCCAGATATGAAGAAGTTGGTTTCCTTAAGCACTTCACAGAATGTGACTGAGCCGATGTACCTGCGCCGTCCTGATGCAGTGCCAACGGCGGAGCGCACATGATTTCCTATCGCCAACCGATTGCTTTAGATATTCCTGTTCTCGTCTCTTACGAGAAACTTCTCTTTCCTTATTCGCCCTGGAACTCTGCACAATTTAAAGAAGAGTTTGCTGGCATCCCATCAACACGCTTTATGTCAGTGGCTGAATCAGAGAACACCATCATTGGTTATTGCGGAGTATTTCTGCCGGCTCCGGGTGTTGAAGCTGATGTCCTTACCGTTGCAGTACTGCCCGAATATCGCAGACAAGGGATTGCTAAGGAATTTATTCGCCAGATTGAAGACTGGTCGAAAGAGCGCGGGGCAAGCGCCATGATGCTTGAAGTCGAGCACACCAATGAATCTGCAATCGAGCTCTATAAATCGCTGGGCTATATGAAGATCTCGGTACGCATGGATTACTACGGTCCAGGTAAAGATGCCTTCGTGATGCGAAAGGACTTTGCCTAATGCAGCCCATAGTCCTTGGAATTGAAACTTCATGCGATGAGACCGCAATCGGCATCGTCCGTGGCCGCACATTGCTTGCCAATGTCATTGCTTCAAGCGTTGATGAACATGCCCGGTTCGGGGGAGTAGTTCCTGAAATTGCATCGCGTGCACATTTAGAGGCGATGTTGCCAAGCATTGAACGAGCGCTGAAGGATTCGCAGATTTCGCTTTCGGATATCGATGCCGTTGCAGTCACCGCAGGTCCTGGATTAGTAGGTGCACTCCTTGTCGGTGTTGCATCAGCAAGCGGATTAGCTCAAGGTCTTGGTCGCCCTCTTTACGGCGTAAACCATTTAGCTGCACACGTTTCAGTGGATTACTTAACCCATGATCAACCGACAGATCCAACAATTGCGCTGTTGGTCAGCGGTGGACACTCATCGCTTCTTCAAGTTGATGACATCACAGGTTCGATTACAAAACTTGGCGCAACGATGGATGATGCAGCCGGCGAAGCATTCGACAAGATTGCGCGCATTCTCAATTTAGGTTTTCCCGGTGGACCTGCGATTGATCGCGAAGCGGTAAGCGGTTCTGCGAGCGCCATCGATTTCCCACGAGGACTGACTACAACGAACGACTGGGCAACTCGTCCTTACGATTTCTCATTCTCAGGTCTTAAGACAGCAGTTGCTCGTTACCTTGAAAGCACTCCATCCTTCGTTCGCGCCGATGTTGCTGCCTCATTCCAAGAAGCGGTCGTTGATGTACTTCTTCTTAAAGCGCTCGCGGCCTGTAAATCTTCAGGAATTGAATCACTTGTGATCGCAGGGGGAGTTGCTGCTAATTCGCGCCTTCGCGCCGTGGCAACAGAAAGATGCGAGAAGGCTGGCATCCAGCTTCGGATCCCAAGTCCAGCCCTGTGCACCGATAACGGGGCGATGGTCGCCTCCCTAGGCAGCCTCATGGTCAGCGCCGGCAGACCTGCCACCCAAGGCGCCTTCGATGCCGATTCGAGCCTGAAGGTCGAGCAAGTCAGCCTCTAGCCCTTGGCTTTAACTCAATTTGCCCCTGGGAATAAGCGCCCATAGGCTTGGCGTTAGCACTCTAGGGTCGACACTGCTAAGGCAGGTGAGCCCCGAACACAGTGGATATATATCGAAGTTAAACCTCGAATAAGAAGGAGTACAACCATGGCAGTAGCCATTAAGCCGCTCGAAGATCGCATCGTTGTAAAGGCTCTCGAAGCTGAGACAACAACTGCATCAGGTCTCGTTATCCCAGATACCGCGAAGGAAAAGCCACAGGAAGGCACAGTTGTTGCAGTAGGCCCAGGCCGCTTCGATGATGGCGCTCGCGTACCGATGGATGTAAAGGTCGGCGATGTCGTTCTCTACAGCAAGTACGGCGGAACAGAAGTTAAGTACAACAACGAGGAGTACCTCGTTCTATCTGCTCGCGACATTCTCGCGATCATCGAGAAGTAATCCATGGGCAAAATGTTGGAATTCGACGAGCATGCTCGTCGTGCAATGGAACGTGGAGTTAATCAACTCGCAGATACCGTCAAGGTAACCCTCGGCCCTAAAGGTCGTAACGTTGTTATCTCAAAGTCATTTGGTGCACCAACTATCACTAACGATGGTGTCACAATTGCAAAAGAGATCGAACTTTCAGATCCGGTAGAAAACATGGGCGCACAGCTCGTTAAGGAAGTTGCTACCAAGACCAACGATGTCGCTGGTGATGGAACAACAACTGCAACAGTGCTTGCTCAGGCAATGGTCAAGGAAGGTCTTCGTAACCTTGCAGCCGGCGCACAGCCAATGGATCTCAAGCAGGGAATCGAAGCAGCTGTTGAGGCAATCTCAGCTCGTCTTCGCGAGAACGCAACTGTCGTTAAGGACAAGGCGCAGATCGCAGATGTGGCAACGATTTCAGCACAGGATCGCGCTATTGGAGATCTCATCGCAGAAGCGATGGATAAGGTCGGCAAAGATGGCGTCATCACAGTTGAAGAAGCATCAACAACAGCTCTCGAGCTCGAATTCACCGAAGGTATGCAGTTCGATAAGGGCTACATCTCTCCATACTTCGTTACTGATCAAGATCGCATGGAAGCAGTCCTTGAAGATGCTTACATCCTTCTCGTCAGCAACAAGGTTTCAGCTCTTGGCGAGCTCCTTCCACTTCTTGAGAAGGTTTCTCAAGCTGGAAAGCCACTTCTCATCGTTGCTGAAGATATTGAAGGCGAAGCGCTTTCAACTCTCGTTGTAAACCGCATGCGCGGAGTATTTACATCAGCTGCTGTAAAAGCGCCCGCATTTGGAGATCGTCGCAAGGCAATCTTGCAAGACATTGCAATCCTTACAGGTGCAACTGTTATCTCTGAAGAAGTTGGCATGAAGCTCGAAGCAGCAACTCTTGAAGATCTCGGACGCGCTCGTCGCATCGTGGTCACAAAAGAGACAACAACCATCGTTGATGGAGCTGGCGATAAGTCAGCTGTATCAGGTCGTATTGGCGAACTTCGTGCAGAGATTTCACAATCTGATTCTGACTGGGATCGCGAAAAGCTTCAGGAGCGAGTTGCAAAACTCTCTGGTGGAGTTTGCGTGATCAAGGTCGGCGCACACACAGAAGTTGAGTTGAAGGAGAAGAAGCACCGTCTTGAAGATGCTATCTCTGCAACTCGCGCAGCTGTTGAAGAAGGAATCGTTATCGGCGGAGGCGCAGCACTCGTGCATGCAGCTGACGCACTTAACGACAACCTCGGCTTCACAGGCGATAAGGCAGTCGGTGTTGCTCTTGTTCGCAAGGCATGCGACGAACCACTTCGTTGGATTGCAGAGAATGCAGGACTCGAAGGCTACGTAGTAGTCGCAAAGGTTCGCGCAATGAAGCACAACGAAGGCTTCAACGCTGCAACTGATGTCTATGGCGATCTTGCAAAAGATGGCGTCATCGACCCAGTGAAGGTAACTCGTTCTGCACTTGCAAACGCTGCATCTATTGCTGCAATGTTTATTACAACAGAAGCTGTTGTTTTCGAACGTCCAGCAAATGAAGAGCCAGCATCAAGCGGCCACGGTCACTCACATGGACCTGGTGGGCACAGCCACTAATTAGTAATAATTAGAAAAGAAAAATCCCCCGTCTCTCTGGTGAGAGCGGGGGATTTTCTATTTCCCTTAGGAGGAAAAATTAGGATGCGTGTGAAATAACTGGAATGCCGCGGCGTTCCAAGATCACTGCGCGATCATCTTCGGAGAGGCCTCCCCAAATTCCGTAAGGCTCTTGCACTGCAAGTGCGTGTGCGCGGCAAGCTTGAATGACTGGGCATGAAGCGCAGACAGCCTTCGCTGCATTCTCGCGATTACGACGACGTGGTCCACGTTCGCCATCAGGGTGGAAGAACATCTCTGAGTCCATCGAACGGCATGATCCTTCGTACTGCCATTCCCATTGCTCAGCAATTGGTTGCGGTAGACGTGATAGTTCAGCCATGTGGTTCTCCTTTGTGCGTGTTATGGATAAGGTACAACCGATTCATAAGTTGTTCAAGTACGTATCGCGCCACGCCTTGTTCAATGGGCGAAATGTCCGTTTTTCAAGTGGTGAGTTACCCCACTTCACGCCACGATAGCGCCATGGCACAGAGCGCACAGGCACCTCAAGAGAAGCTCACAGTCGCCGCCGTAGCCCGCCGTATCGGCGTAGCACCTGCCACTCTGCGCACTTGGGATCGCCGTTATGGTCTCGGTCCTTCGGAGCATCAAGAGGGCGAACACCGTCGCTACTGCCCCAACGATTTAGCGAAGCTCACCATGATGCGCCGCCTCATTGTCGCCGGCGTTTCGCCAGCAGAGGCTGCTGCAGAGGCAAAGGCGTGCAAGACAACGGTGCCACTTACCAAGATAGTGAAAGAGTTTGAAGTTCGCGAGGATGTAGTTGATGCGCTCTATAAAGCGCTACAAGGATTTGATCGTGATTTTGTTGAAACCACACTTGCCCATGAAATAGAGACATATGGCATCGAGAGCGCATGGGCTGATGTCATTGTTCCAACTCTCTTTTTGATTGGCGAAGAGTGGGAGAACAATCAAAAAGGAATTGAAGTCGAACACCTCTTCTCTGAAATTCTCACACGCACCATGCATCAACGCGTTGTTGAATTGAAGAAGCCGATCAATCCCCGCCCTGTACTGATTGCAGCAGTTGGCGAAGAGCTCCACTCCATTCCGCTCTATGCATTGGCTGCAGCACTCTGCGAACGCAATATCCAGACCTATGTCCTGGGCGCTCGCACCCCGGTCGAAGCACTTTCTGCGATGGTGACACGATGTGCACCTCCTGCAATCTTCTTGTGGGCCCAGCTTCCAAAGAATGCAGAGCAGAAGTACTGGAATGAGTTGCCCGCAATTCGCCCAGCTCCTCGCATTGTGGTCGGGGGAGCCGGATGGGATTCCATCGAATGTGGCGATGTCGTCAGGGCCGAGGGTCTTGAGCACGCATGTGAGGAAATTGCGCAGGCTTTAGGCGCGTAATTGAGCAGGTAGACTGCGCTCTCGTTGATATCAAAGGGAGCCATGATGATCGATTCTGAAAAGGTCGCGCTCCTTGGCCTGACTTATGACGATGTCCTTCTTCTCCCTGATGCTTCAGATGTAGTCCCTTCTGAGGTCGACACATCAACTCGCCTCACCCGCAATATCACTTTAGCCGTTCCGGTCGTTTCCTCTGCAATGGATACCGTCACCGAATCCACCATGGCTATCGCTATGGCAAAGGCTGGCGGAATCGGCATCATCCACCGCAATCTTCCCGTCGATGAACAAGTAACCCACGTGAAGTTGGTTAAGAACGTTGGGCTCGCAGGAGCAGCAGTAGGTGTGGGCGACGATGGTTTTGCTCGTGCACAGAAGCTCATCGAAGCTGGCGTCGATGTTGTCGTCGTTGATACAGCGCACGGACATCACCGCGCAGTTCTCGAAGCAATCGAGCGCATTAAAAAGTTTTCTTCCACCATCGAAATCATCGGTGGAAATATCGCAACACGTGCAGGTGCGCAGGCGCTCATTAATGCTGGTGCTGATGCAGTAAAGGTTGGTGTTGGTCCCGGATCTATCTGCACAACTCGTGTTGTTGCAGGTGTGGGCGTTCCGCAAGTTACTGCAATCATGGAAGCATCGAAGGCATGTAACAAAGCCGGCATTCCTCTTATTGCTGATGGCGGACTTCAATATTCTGGTGACATCGTTAAGGCAATCGTTGCCGGTGCTCATTCAGTAATGCTCGGATCTCTTCTTGCTGGTTGCGAAGAATCACCCGGCGAACTCGTCGAAATCGATGGCCGTAAGTACAAGGCATATCGCGGCATGGGTTCACTCGGTGCGATGCAATCTCGTGGCGAGAAGAAGTCATATTCCAAAGATCGTTACATGCAAGACGATGTACTTTCAGAAGACAAACTTGTTCCTGAAGGAATCGAGGGCAAGGTTGCTTATCGCGGACCTGTCGCAGATGTTGTTCACCAACTCGTTGGCGGACTCCGAAGCGGAATGGGCTATGCCGGAGCTCCTGATATCGAAACTCTTCGCCGCGAAGGTCGCTTGATTCAAATTACTGCAGCAGGCTTACAGGAAAGCCACCCACACGATGTTCTCGATGTGGCCGATGCCCCTAACTACAGCAAGAAGAAATAGCCATGGATTACGAAATCGCTCCCGGAAAACGTGCCCGCCAGGCCTATTCATTTGACGATATCGCTATCGTCCCAAGCCGCCGTACTCGCACTCCTGAAGATGTCAGCACCTCATGGCAGATCGATGCCTACAAGTTTGATCTCCCTCTCATTGCAGCGCCTATGGATTCAGTTGTCTCACCCGAAACAGCGATAGCTATCGGAAAGTTGGGTGGCCTCGGCGTTCTTAACCTTGAAGGCCTCTGGACTCGCTATGACGATCCTCGAATTCCACTGGGCGAAATCGCATCGATGCCAGATAAGCATGCAACCCGTCGTATGCAAGAAATTTATGCAGCGCCTATCCGTCCAGAATTGATCAAAGAACGTATCAAACAGATTCGCGATTCCGGCGTCACGGTTGCAGCTTCACTTTCACCGCAGCGCACAGCCGAACTTCATAAAGCTGTTATCGATGCCGGTGTAGATATCTTCGTGATTCGCGGAACAACAGTTTCAGCAGAACACGTTGCAGCAGAGAATGAAGCTCTCAACTTGAAGAAATTTATCTACGAACTTGATGTCCCTGTCATCGTTGGTGGAGTAGCAACAACTACTGGCGCACTTCACCTCATGCGCGCCGGGGCCGCAGGTGTTCTCGTCGGTTTCGGTGGGGGAGCAGCGCACACAACACAGACAGTTCTTGGAATTCAGGTACCGATGGCAACAGCAGTTGCAGATGTTGCAGCAGCACGCCGCGAATACCTTGATGAATCAGGTGGACGTTATGTTCACGTCATCGCCGATGGATCTGTTGGAAAGTCTGGCGATATCGCTAAAGCAATTGCATGTGGAGCCGATGCAGTCATGATGGGTTCAGCGCTTGCAAAGGCAGTTGAGTCACCCGGTCTTGGATGGCACTGGGGTTCAGAGGCTTATCACCAAGATGTTCCACGCGGTCAGCGCGTTAATGTCGGAACAGTCGGCACTCTTGAAGAAGTTCTCAACGGCCCATCACATACATCTGATGGCTCTATGAACCTCTTTGGCGCACTACGTCGCGCAATGGCTACCTGCGGATACTCTGATGTGAAGTCATTCCAGCGCGTAGAAATCATTATGCAGCATGGCCGCTAAGCACGGCGTTCTTGTCGTCGACTTCGGCGCACAGTATGCACAGCTCATTGCGCGCCGCGTTCGCGAAGCCAATGTCTATTCTGAAATCGTTCCATCTTCCATTACTGCAGCAGAAGTAAGTGCCAAAAACCCTGAAGCAATTATCTTGTCGGGCGGTCCTTCATCGGTCTATGCAGATCATGCACCGAAAGTTGATCCCGCAATCTTTGCTCTCAATATTCCCGTCTTTGGAATTTGTTATGGCTTTCAAACAATGGCAGCAGCTCTTGCTGGCGTTGTTGCGCAGACCGGTAAATCAGAATTCGGTCGCACCCCGCTTGAAGTAAAAGCTGGTTCCAAGATGTTTGCTGGCCTTCCTGCCACACAATCAGTTTGGATGTCACATGGCGATGCTGTCTCTGAAGTTCCATGCGGATTTAGCGTTACCGCCTCAACATCAGATACACCGATTGCAGCATTTGAAGATGCATCCGGAAAGTTAGCGGGAGTTCAATTCCACCCTGAAGTGCTTCACTCCGAACATGGCCAAGCAATCTTGAAGAATTGGCTGATCAATATCGCAGGATGTAAGCCATCGTGGACAACGCAGAATATTGCTGAAGATGAAGTGGCAAAGGCCAAGGCGGTTATCGGCGACAAGCGCGTTATCTGCGGCCTCTCCGGTGGCGTCGATTCAGCAGTTGCAGCGGCCATTGTGCAGCGCGCGGTAGGAAAGCAACTCACCTGTGTCTTCGTAGATCACGGGCTATTGCGTAGCGGTGAATCTGAACAAGTACAGCGCGACTTTGTTGCATCCACTGGAGTCGAACTCGTCGTGGTTGATGCTGTTCATCAATTCCTCAACGCACTCGCTGGAGTCACAGACCCAGAAGAGAAGCGAAAGATTATTGGCCGCGAATTCATTCGCTCCTTTGAAGCAGCAGCACGCGATATCGCAGCCGGGGGAGATGTTGAATTCCTAG
Organism: Actinobacteria bacterium IMCC25003; assembly: GCA_002284855.1. GTDB lineage: Bacteria > Actinomycetota > Actinomycetes > Nanopelagicales > Nanopelagicaceae > Planktophila. The sequence continues at coordinate 493,203 of CP015603.1, forward strand.
TACAGGGCACCTTGTATCCCGATGTTGTTGAATCCGGTGGAGGCACAGGTACTGCCAACATTAAGTCACACCACAATGTGGGTGGATTGCCCGATGATCTGAAATTTAAATTAGTCGAACCGTTGCGCACACTCTTTAAAGATGAGGTCCGCCAAGTGGGTATCGAACTCGGTCTGCCTGAAGAAATCGTCTGGCGCCAACCATTTCCAGGTCCTGGCCTTGGTATCCGCATCATCGGTGAAGTCACCGCTGAGCGACTCGATATCTTGCGCCATGCCGATTTGATTGCACGCACCGAACTTAAAGCCGCTGGCCTTGATCGCGATATCTGGCAATGTCCTGTTGTTCTTCTTGCAGATGTACGAAGCGTTGGTGTGCAGGGCGATGGTCGCACCTATGGCCATCCAATCGTCTTGCGTCCCGTCTCAAGTGAAGATGCGATGACGGCAGATTGGTCACGCGTTCCGTACGAAGTTCTCGAAAAGATTTCAACACGTATTACCAACGAGGTCCGCGAAGTCAATCGCGTGGTCCTCGATGTCACAAGTAAGCCACCTGGAACTATCGAGTGGGAATAGGAAGAGAGAAATGAAGAAGCTACTTACGGTCGCAGCAGTTGTTGCACTGGCATCAATTTCACTGACAGCCCCTGCACAGTCTGCAGATCGCCCAACATCGGTGCCAGGATGCGCCAAGAGCACCGCTAAGGGACACGCACCTGCAAAGGTAAAGCAGCCAACAGTTGCCGCCAAGAGTCCAGCAAAGACTCTCACTTTCACCACTAACTGCGGTGACATTGTTATCTCACTTCTCGGTGCAAAGGCACCCATCACCGTTACTTCGATTGCAACCCTTGCCAACGCCGGTTACTACAACAAATCTCTCTGCCACCGTTTAACGACGGAAGGAATTTACGTTCTGCAATGTGGCGATCCCACTGCAAGTGGAAGCGGATCACCAACAGGGTGGACCGGCTACATCGATGAAAATCTTCCGAAGGCTGCGGGCATCAATTACCCAGCGGGAACAGTGGCTATGGCTAACTCTGGCCCTAAGACCAATGGTTCTCAGTTCTTCTTGGTCTATAAGGACACAACCCTTGGCCCTGATTACACAATCTGGGGAAAGATCACCAAAGGCTTAGATCTGGTTCAGAAAGTGGGCGCAGTTGGCGCCTATCAAATGAGCGGAACACAGGCGATGTATGCCGGTGACGGATATCCGATTCAGACTGTTGAGATTGTAAAAGCGTCAGCTAAGTAAAAACTTAGTTTGTATTAACAATCTTAAATCCTTCAGCTAAACGACCTTCAGGCAATCCACCAAGTCCTGCTGTGCGCTGACCCCATTCGCGGAGCATCTCTTCGAGATTTTCTACATGCCCTGTCTGCGATGCATGCTCTTTCAGCGCTGCAATCTTGTAGTGAAAAGTATCTGTTGTATCGACGAAGTGATCTGGAGCAGGATGACCCTGCATCCATACCTCTTTCGTTCTCCATGGCTGTAAACCTTCAGCTTCGAGCAAATCGGTAAATGCAAAGGGATTTCGCGCATCGGGATAGACAGCTTGGATTGTTGCCTCGCCTGCAGCTAAGTGATCGGGATGGCTTGCACCAATACGTTCCCAGTTTCGCTCAGGTGATTGGCAGAGAATGCGATCAGGTTGTACGCGACGAATCTGGCGGACGATATCTTTACGTAGAGCGATAGTTGGCTCGAGATGGCCATCGACATAATTTAAGAAAGTTACATCGCTAATTCCAAGAGCTGCACATGCAGCGCGTTGTTCGCGTTGACGCACTGCTGGCATCTCTTCCTTTGTATAGCCTGACTCTTCGCCACCTTGGTCACCGTTGGTGCAGAGGACGTATGAGACCTCGATGCCCTTTTGAACCCACTGAGCGATAGTTCCTGATGCGCCGAAATCTGAATCATCGGGATGGGCATTGACGACTAAAACGCGCTTGATCTCTGAATCTGCTAAAGGCTCCATGACGGTCAAGCCTAATAGACTCCGCGCCATGACAACGACCGACCCATTGCTCGACGGACTCAATCCGCAGCAACAGAAGGCCGTTGCCCATGCTGGCTCTCCACTCCTCGTAGTTGCTGGCGCAGGCTCTGGAAAGACCCGTGTACTAACACGTCGCATCGCCTACATCATGGCTCGCCGCGAAGTGCGCCCCTACGAAATCTTGGCAATTACCTTTACCAATAAGGCCGCTGGCGAAATGAAAGAACGCGTTACCGAACTCGTCGGGCCCGTTGCAAAATCAATGTGGGTCTCAACTTTTCACTCTTCATGTGTGCGCATGCTCCGTCAAGAAGTCGAACGCCTGGGGTATAGCAGCACTTTTAGTATCTATGACTCTGCCGATTCTCAGAAACTTATCTCACGCGTCATGGAGACTCTCAATATCGATCCCAAGCGATATCCAGCGCGCCAATTCCAAAACTTGATTTCTAATGCAAAGAACGAGCTACAGACACCGTATGAATATCTAAGCCACGCCACCAATCAATTTGAAACTATCGTTGCCGACGTCTACACCCTGTACGAGAAGCGTCTGCAACAAGCCAACGCTATGGATTTCGATGATCTCATTATGAAGACCGTGCAGGTCTTGCAGAAATTCCCAGAAGCTAAAGCACGTTTTCGTTCTCGTTTCCGCCATATCTTGGTCGATGAATATCAGGACACCAACCATGCCCAGTATCAGTTAGTAAAAGAGCTCACCGGCGTTGAAGGCGATGGCTTCCCACTTGCCGAACTCTGCGTCGTAGGCGATGCCGATCAATCTATCTACGGCTTCCGCGGCGCAACAATTCGCAATATCTTGCAATTCGAAGTCGATTACCCCAACGCCGCAACAGTTCTCCTCGAACAGAATTATCGTTCAACTCAAAATATTCTCAACGCAGCTAACGCTGTCATAACCAAGAATGAATCGCGTAAAGAGAAGAACCTCTGGTCCGATGCGGGCTCTGGTGCACCGCTTGTTGGTTATGTCGCTGAATCCGAATATGACGAAGCTGAATTTATTAAATCTGAAATCCGCTCACTGCAAGATATGGGCTACTCCAATCCAGGCGATACTGCGGTCTTCTATCGCACTAATGCCCAGTCACGTATCTTTGAAGAAATCTTTATGCGCGCTGCTATTCCTTATAAAGTCGTTGGCGGCCTTCGATTCTACGAACGTAAAGAGGTCAAGGATTTACTCGCCTATCTCCGCGTTTTGGCCAACCCCGATGATGAAGTCTCTATCCGACGCATCATCAACTTGCCGAAGCGCGGCATCGGCGATCGTGCGCTAGAAGAAGTAGAAATCTTCGCCCAAGCACAAGGCATCTCATTCTGGAACGCACTTTTACGAGTATCTGAAGCAACCTCTGTTCCCAACAAAGCGGCGCAGTCGATTGCGACCTTTACCTCTATGTTGGTTGCGCTTCAAACTCTCGTTGAAGCAAAGACAAAGCCATCAGTCATCATTGAAGCGGTACTCGAACAATCTGGTCTGCTGACCGAGCTCGAAGCCAGCAAAGATCCACAAGATGAAGTCCGCGTAGAAAACCTTAAGGAACTCGTCTCTGCATCGATGGAATATGAAGAACGCCCCTTCGAAGAACTCGGCGAAGATGAAGAGATTTCACTCTCTGGCTTCCTCGAAAAGGTTTCGTTGGTTGCAGATGCCGATGAGATTCCAGATGGTGAAGACCACGGGGGAGTCGTTACTTTGATGACACTTCATACTGCAAAGGGACTCGAGTTCCCCACAGTATTTCTCACCGGTATGGAAGATGGAATCTTTCCTCATGCTCGAACACTCGATGATCCCAAAGAGATCGAAGAAGAACGTCGCCTTGCCTATGTTGGTTTAACGCGCGCCGAAAAACGTCTCTACATTTCGCGCGCTGAATATCGTTTAACTTTTGGAACACCAAAGTACAACCCAGGCTCTCGCTTCCTCGATGAAATCCCATCCGAACTCATCGAGTGGAAAAATGAAGGTCGCAGCACATTCACAACATCATCTGCAGTTCGTAAATCTCGACTTCCATCTGGTCCACCACCGCGCGCCACCGGTAAGAAATCAACAGCCATGGTTCTCGAAGTTGGGCAGCGTGTGTCACATGACACATTCGGTTTAGGAACCGTTGTAGCCCTTGCCGGCGAAGGAGATAAGTCTGAGGCGACCATCAACTTCGGCCAGTACGGCGATAAGCGCCTGCTACTGCGCTATGCCCCTGTAACAGCACTCTAAATAAGCACTTAGGATTGGGCTCTATTCGCCCCTCACTCTTAAGGAGCCTACGTGGATCTCTACGAATACCAAGCCCGCGATCTTTTTGAAAAGCACACTGTCCCTGTTCTTCAGGGCGCTGTTGCAACTACCCCCGAGCAGGCACGTGATGCTGCTGCAAAGATGGGTAGCAAGGTCGTCGTTAAGGCGCAGGTAAAAGTTGGTGGCCGTGGAAAGGCAGGCGGAGTAAAGCTTGCAGTAGATCCAGCAGATACATTTGAAAAGGCCAGCGCCATTCTCGGAATGGATATTAAGGGCCACACAGTTCACAAAGTGATGATTGCCCAAGCAGCACCTATCGTTGATGAGTATTACGTTTCGATTCTTCTCGATCGCTCAAACCGCACATTCCTTGTTATGGCATCGGTTGCCGGCGGAATGGATATCGAAGAAGTTGCACGCACTGCACCAGAAAAGCTTGCCAAGGTTCCTGTAAATGCAGTTGATGGAATCTCACTTGCCAAGGCGAAAGAGATTGTTGCTCAGGCACAGTTCCCTGCAGATGTGGCAGATCAAGTTGCCGATGTATTGGTCAAGCTCTGGGAAACCTTCCAATCTGAAGATGCAACTCTTGTTGAAGTAAACCCACTCGTAAAGACTGAAGATGGTCGCGTCGTCGCACTTGATGGCAAGGTCACTCTCGATGACAACGCTGATTTCCGTCAGCCAGATCACGAAGCTCTCGTCGACCATGCAACAGCAAATGCACTGGAAGCTGCTGCAAAAGAAAAGGGCCTTAACTACGTCAAGCTCGATAACGGTCAGGTCGGAATCATCGGTAACGGTGCCGGCCTTGTGATGTCGACTCTCGATGTCGTTGCCTACGCTGGCGAAAAGTTCGGTGGCATGCGCCCTGCGAACTTCCTCGATATTGGTGGCGGTGCTTCAGCACAAGTGATGGCTGATGGGCTCTCCATCATTCTCGGCGATCCCGATGTAAAGAGCGTATTTGTTAACGTTTTCGGTGGAATCACAGCGTGTGATGCTGTCGCAAATGGCATTGTGCAGGCGCTTGAACTCCTTGGGCCAAAGGCAACTAAGCCAATTGTGGTTCGCCTTGATGGAAATAACGTCCTCGAAGGACGCGCAATTCTTAACGCTGCAAACCACCCATTGGTTGAGCAAGCTGAAACTATGGATGGAGCAGCATCACGCGCTGCAGAATTGGCGGCGAAGTAATGTCTATCTTTATCAACGCATCAAGCAAGGTAATCGTTCAGGGCATGACAGGTTCTGAAGGAACCAAGCACACCCGTCGTATGTTGGCATCAGGCACCAAAGTTGTCGGTGGAGTAACACCAGGCAAGGGTGGTCAGGTTGTCGATATCGACGGAACTTCACTTCCAGTCTTTAACACAGTCGCTGAAGCAATGACTGCAACAGGTGCCAACGTCTCTGTCGTCTTCGTTCCTCCTAAATTTGCCAAGGCTGCTGCGATCGATGCTATCGATGCCACAATGCCACTCGTCGTTGTCATCACTGAAGGAATTCCTGTACATGACTCTGCATACTTCTATGCATATTCATTACAAAAGGGAACAACACAGATTGTCGGACCTAACTGCCCTGGACTTATAAGCCCAGAGCAATCAAATGTCGGCATCATTCCTGCAGATATCACCAAGCGCGGACCAATCGGACTTGTCTCGAAATCAGGAACACTTACTTATCAAATGATGTACGAACTCCGCGATATCGGATTCTCAACAGCAGTAGGAATCGGTGGAGACCCAGTTATCGGAACAACTCACATCGACTGTCTTCGTGCATTCCAAGATGATCCTGAGACAACAGCAATCGTCATGATTGGTGAAATCGGCGGAGATGCTGAAGAACGTGCAGCTGCATTTATCGCTGAATATGTCACAAAGCCAGTTGTTGGCTACGTAGCAGGATTTACAGCTCCTGAAGGCAAGACCATGGGCCACGCAGGCGCCATTGTCTCTGGCTCATCAGGCACAGCGCAGGCTAAGAAAGATGCACTTGAAGCAGCTGGCGTAAAGGTCGGACAGACACCAAGCGAAACTGCGCAGTTGATGCGCGACATCCTAGGTCGTTAATTCTCCGATGCAACGTGTCCTCTCGGTCTCGTTGTCTCATGTAATACGTAGCGCCGCTTTTCTTCTCCTCCCATTTTCATTTATCGCACTGATTGCCTGGGCAACTGCAGGAAGTGCGAGCGGAAGTACAACTGATCCGATCCGTGGCGCTGTTTGGATCTGGTTAGGTGCCCACCACATTCCATTTCAGTTGGCGTTGCCACCTACCGGAATTGCTGGGTATCTCACCTATCTACCTATCGGGGGAGTAGTTCTTCCCTTTATTGCAATTCGATCAGCCTTTAATCGCGCAATTGATCGCTTGCAAGGAGATTTCCACGATATCAATGGCGTTCGCATTATCTTCTCAACTCTCTATGCACTTCTCGTTACTGCGCTCTCATTCTTAAGTAAATCAACGGCTATTTCTCCTCAGTGGTATCTCGCTCCCGTGATTGCATTTCTGATTGCCCTGATTGCAACGCTGACAGCTGGCCACAAAGTTTCGCCATCCCGACCTGTTCGAATTGCAATTCGTATATGGGCACTTTGCATAGGTGCATCACTTATTCTCGTGATGATTTTTATCTTCGCCAACTTTGGTCAGGTGAAGAACATCACGACATCACTCCAACCAGGATTCTTTGGCGGGTTCTTGCTTCTCTTCCTCAACGCTCTTTACTTACCTAATGCAGCAATCGGCCTGGCATCATATTTCTCTGGAACTGGTTTAGCGGTTGGAGCAGGAACACTTGTTTCACCACTGTGGTACCACCTGGGACAAATTCCAGCGTTGCCTCTACTTGGAATTCTTCCCACAGGTAAGCAACCAATTGCCTTGATTGCGATACTCGCATTTATCGGACTTGGGGTTCTCCTTGCGCGATGGGCTCTTGTCTATGGAATTCAAGCGCTAATCCAAAGCTACATATTTACAGTGGTGGGCGCTGTTCTCTTGGGTTATCTAGCCAGTGGCTCTCTCATCACAGCCGAGATGGGGGCAATGGGTGTCTCAATCTGGAAGTTCGCGCTCTCTATCGCAGTGGAAATTGGAATCGGTGCGGTAGTTACAACCTTATTGATGAATCGCAGTAATCGATGAAGCGCATCGTCATCTTGGCATCTGGAAGCGGAACTCTTGCGCAAGCTATTTTCGATGCGCACCTTGATGCAGATATCGTTGCTGTGATTTCAGATAAGGAAGATGCAGCCGTTCTTGAGCGCGCTCACAAGGCACGAATTGAGACCTTCACAATTCCTATGTTGCCCGATCGCACCGAGTGGGATCGCGAACTAGAAACCCTCATCGCCGCTCTCAAGCCAGATCTCGTCGTCAGTGCCGGGTTTATGCGAATCCTTTCTGAGCGAATTACCAATAAATTTAAGATCATCAATAGCCACCCTGCGCTTCTGCCGCTCTTTCCTGGAGCGCATGCCGTCCGCGATGCTCTTGCAGCTGGTGTCAGCGATACTGGCACCACAATTCACTGGGTCGATGCCGGCGTCGATACCGGAAAGGTTATTGCGCAGGAACGCGTAGAAATTCTTCCGGGCGATACTAAAGAGTCACTTCATGAACGTATTAAGATTGTCGAACGAGGTCTCATAGTTGCGACCATTGCAGAACTCTTACCAACCCTGGAGAAGAACAATGGCTAATCGCAAACCTGTCCGTCGCGCACTCGTCAGCGTCTACGATAAAGACCGACTTCTCGAACTAGGACAGTGCCTCTCCGATGCAGGCGTAGAAATTCTCTCAACCGGATCTACAGCAAAGACTCTCCAAGATGCGGGCTTTGCAGTAACCGAAGTCAGTAGCTACACAGGTTTCCCAGAAATCATGGGCGGGCGAGTGAAGACTCTGCACCCAAAGATTCACTCAGGAATTTTGGCGGATCAAAATAATCCCGATCACCTCAAGGCGATTGCGGAACTTGATATCGCTCCCTTTGATCTTGTGGTCATCAACCTCTACCCATTCTTAAAAACCCTTATGTCTGGCGCCTCTTTTGAAGAGTGCATCGAACAGATCGATATCGGCGGACCTTCCATGCTTCGCGGTGCAGCAAAGAATCACGGCTCAGTTGCAGTCGTCTGCAATGAAGATCAATACGACCATGTCATCGAATCCATCAAAGCTGGCGGATTTACCGATGAAGAACGTAAGCGTTTAGCCCTCGAAGTTTTCCGCACTACCGCTGAATACGATCTCACTATCGCAAGTTGGTTGGGTTCAACCATCAGCATGCAGATGGAAGATATGGATTGGCTCGGTCTGATTTGGAAGCGCGAGAACACTTTGCGATATGGCGAGAACCCACATCAGAAGGCTGCCATCTATCGCGGGGGCCCTCCTGGAATCGTCAACGCTGTGCAGTCACATGGCAAAGAGATGTCCTTTAACAATTACACCGATGCAGATGCAGCATGGCGTACCGCCCTCGATCACTCTGAACCATGCGTTGCCATCATTAAGCACGCTAATCCCTGTGGAGTTGCAGTAGGCATAGATATCGCTGATGCATATGCAAAGGCACATGCCTGCGATCCCGTTTCAGCATTTGGTGGCGTTGTCGCAGCGAATCGTAAGGTCACGGTTGCAATGGCCGAACCACTTTCACAGATCTTCACTGAAGTCATCATCGCTCCTGAATACGAACCAGAAGCACTTGAAATTTTGATGAAGAAGCCATCGATTCGAATTCTGACCAGCCCATTCACATTTATCTCACCACTCGAACTTCGCCCAGTATCTGGCGGAGTACTTGTGCAGCAGACAGATCTCATTAATGCAGAAGGTGATGATCCAAAGAATTGGAAGCAGGTAACAGGTGCGCCAGTTTCTGCAGATGTTCTTAAAGACCTTGTCTTTGCCTGGCGCTCGGTTCGTGCTGTAAAGAGCAATGCCATCTTGCTCGCTAAGGATGGTGCAGCAGTGGGAATTGGAATGGGTCAGGTCAATCGCGTTGATTCAGCGAAATTGGCAGTAGATCGTGCCGGTAATCGCGTTGCAGGAAGTGTTGCAGCATCTGATGCATTCTTCCCATTTGCTGATGGCCTGGAAATCCTCACTTCAGCAGGCGTTACCGCGGTTGTTCAGCCTGGCGGAAGCGTCCGCGATGAAGAAGTTATTGCTGCAGCTACTAAGGCAGGCGTGGCGATGTTCTTTACCGGCACTCGTCATTTCTCACACGCTTAGCGCAGAGAATAGGATTCCCACATGAGCGCACAGATACTTGATGGAAAAGCACTAGCTGCCTCAATCAAGAAGGATCTCGCTGCTCGCACTGTGGCACTCAAGGCAAAGGGAATTACGCCAGGGCTAGGCACCGTTCTTGTTGGCGATGATCCTGGTTCACATTCTTATGTGGGTGGCAAGCACCGCGACTGCCAAGAAGTTGGCATCAACTCAATTCGCGTCGATCTGCCAGCAAGTGCAACACAGGCCGATGTCCTTGCTGCAATTAAAGATCTCAATGCAGCGAAAGAGTGCACCGGATACATCGTGCAACTACCACTCCCTAAGGGCATTGATACTCAAGTAATTCTTGAAGCCATTGATCCCGATAAAGATGCAGATGGATTGCACCCAATGAATTTAGGTCGCCTTGTCGCTGGATATGACGCACCACTTCCTTGCACTCCGCGCGGAATTGTCGAATTAATTAACCATTACAAGATTCCACTCGCGGGCGCGGAAGTAGTTGTCATCGGACGTGGCCTCACCGTAGGTCGTCCTCTTGGATTACTCATGACGCGCAAGCAAGAGAATGCGACAGTGACGCTGACTCACACCGGAACAAAAGATTTAGTTGCACATACCAAGCGCGCAGATATCGTCGTTGCCGCAATCGGTCAGGCACATTTCCTAAAGGCCGAGATGATCAAACCAGGCGCAGCAGTTCTTGATGTTGGAATTTCGCGTACAGAGGCAGGGCTGCTCGGCGATGTTGATCCCGGTGTTATGAACGTTGCATCTTTTGTTGCACCGATGCCAGGTGGCGTTGGACCAATGACCCGCGCCATGCTTTTGATGAATGTGGTTGATGCATGCGAGAGATAACTACTCTTCAACTTCGCGCGGCATACACCGCAATTTCACTCGGCGTTCTTCTCGGTATTACAGGATTTGTCCGCACAGGTGCCCTCCTGATTTCAGCGGGCACTGGTGTGATTTCGCTTTCGCAGTGGAATAAGCGCAGAATTGAGCGCTACCTCCCGCTTGCAATCGCGATCGTCCTCTTTGGTCTGGCTATCGCCCTTCCGAAGGGGTTGTAGAGTTCTCTCGACGTCAAGATATATATAAAGGATACGTATATGGCAAAGAAAGTCACCGTTGTAGGTGCAGGTTTCTATGGTTCAACAACAGCTCTTCGTCTGGCTGAATACAACATCTTTGATGAAGTTGTTCTCACAGATATCGTCGAAGGAAAGCCTGAAGGCTTAGCTCTTGATATGAATCAATCACGTTCCATCGAAGGATTCGAAACCAAGATCACCGGTGCAACAACGACTGCCGAAGGTGCTGGATACGAGAAGACAGCTAACTCTGATGTCGTCGTTATTACAGCAGGTCTTCCACGTAAGCCAGGTATGAGCCGTATGGATTTGATCGGCGTCAACGCAGGCATCGTCCGCGGCGTTGCAGAAAATATTGCCAGGCATTCTCCTAACGCAGTCATCATCGTGGTCTCCAACCCACTCGATGAGATGACAGCGCTGGCGCAGATTGCCACTAACTTTCCAAAGAATCGAGTGATGGGTCAGGCAGGAATGCTCGACACTGCACGCTTTACCAACTTCGTTGCAGAAAAGTTGGGCGTGGAAGTCGGAACAGTAAAGACGCTCACACTTGGTTCACACGGTGACACCATGGTTCCAGTCCCAAGTCGTTGCACAGTGGGCGGCGTTCCACTTTCAGATAAGTTGTCACAAGCTGACATTGACGAGCTCGTTGATCGCACACGTAATGGTGGCGCAGAAGTCGTCGCACTTCTGAAGACAGGTTCTGCTTATTACGCACCATCAGCTGCCGCAGCTCGCATGGCAAAGGCAGTTATCGAAGATTCAGGCGCAGTCATGCCAGTGTGTGCATGGGTCGATGGCGAATACGGAATCTCAGGTGTCTACCTCGGCGTCGAAGCTGAAATCGGTAAGTCCGGCGTACGCAAGGTTGTTGAAACAAAGTTAACTGATGCAGAAGTTGCTTCACTCAAAGAAGCTGCAGAAGCGGTTCGCACCAAGCAAGCAGATGTAAAGGATATGTAGCCATGGCAAAGATCAAAGTAGAAGGAACAGTTGTAGAGCTCGACGGCGATGAAATGACTCGCATTATGTGGCAGTTCATCAAAGATAAGTTGATCCTGCCTTACCTCGACGTCAACCTCGAGTACTACGACCTCGGTATGGAACACCGCGATGCCACCGATGATCAAGTCACTATCGATTCAGCTAAGGCAATCCAGAAGCATGGCGTTGGTATCAAGTGCGCAACTATTACTCCTGATGAAGCTCGCGTTGCAGAGTTCGGACTCAAGAAGATGTGGAAGTCTCCTAACGGAACCATCCGCAACATTCTTGGCGGCGTAATTTTCCGCGAACCAATCATCATTTCTAACGTTCCACGTTTAGTTCCACACTGGACTAAGCCAATCGTTATCGGTCGTCATGCATTTGGCGATCAGTACCGCGCAACAGATTTCAAGGTTCCAGGCCCAGGAAAGCTCACCCTTTCTTACGTTCCTGAAGATGGCTCAGCCCCACAAGAATTCCAAGTCTTTGACTTTAAATCTTCAGGTGTAGCAATGGCGATGTATAACGTCGATGATTCCATTCGCGACTTTGCTCGTGCTTCATTGAACTACGGACTTCTTCGCAAGTTCCCTGTCTACCTCTCAACAAAGAACACCATCCTTAAGGCATATGACGGTCGCTTTAAAGATATCTTTGAAGAGATCTACCAGGCAGAATTTAAAGCGCAGTTCGATGCAGCAGGCATCTGGTACGAACACCGCCTCATCGATGACATGGTTGCTATGTCACTTCGTATGGAGGGTGGCTATGTCTGGGCATGTAAGAACTACGACGGAGACGTTCAGTCAGATACCGTCGCACAGGGTTATGGCTCACTTGGCTTGATGACATCTGTCTTAATGACACCAGATGGAAAGGTCTGCGAATCAGAGGCTGCTCACGGAACAGTGACACGTCACTACCGCGATCACCAGGCTGGCAAAGAGACTTCAACCAACCCAATCGCATCTATCTTCGCGTGGACACAGGGCCTTGCACACCGTGCCAAGCTTGATAACAATGCAGAACTTGCAAAGTTCTCTAAGACTCTTGAGCAGGTTTGTATCCAGACTGTCGAAGAAGGAAAGATGACTAAAGATCTCGCCCTTCTTATCTCTAAGGATGCGCCATATCAAACGACTCAGCAGTTCCTCGACTCAATCGATGAGAACCTCAAGAAAGCGATGGCGTAAAGCTTCGGCTTCACGATAGCTATGGACCAGAGCGCTGGTGCGATCGCACTTGTAGGTTCTGGTGAATATTCAGTACAGATGCAGGAGCTGGAAACGCAGCTCCTGCATCGTGCTATTTCTCGAGGAAAACGAAATACCTTTGTTCAAATCCCAACCGCCTCTTCACATGAAGGTGAGGCCAGTCGCGCCAAGTGGAGGCGCTTAGGACAAGAACAATCTGATCGCATCGGAAGTGACTGCATTTATCTTCCCATTCATGAACGCGAAGATGCCTTCAATCCAGAATTTGTTGATGCCATAAAAGGCGCAGGGCTGATTTATTTCTCTGGGGGAGACCCACATCGAGTTGCTGAGATCTTCAACGGATCGCCACTGTGGAATGAAATCGTCGCAGAGTGGAAGACCGGAACCTCATTAGCCGGATGTTCAGCAGGAGCTATGGCTTTTGGTGGAAGCATTATGGGGATTCGAAAGTCTCGACATTCAGAGGGACTCGGGCTCTTAACAGGCCTTGAGGTGATTCCCCATTACGACAAGATGCTGGGCTGGTTACCTGATCGCGTGGCAAGTTTTATTGCCAACTCCGTTTCCAACGCAACCCTTCTCGGAATCGATGAGAATACAGCGCTGGTTTATACCGATGCCTGGCGCAAATTTGGCCGCGGTAATGTGCATGTTCTTCGTGGAGCGTTAGAAATCAAAGAATAAAAAACCCGCCGTAGCGAACTACGACGGGTTTTTTAAGGATCTAATTAGTTAATGCGTGCACCTGTTGATGCATCGAAGAGGTGTACTGCACCTGCAACGTTTGCCACGGTGATTGTCTCGCCTGGCTTTGGTGGATTCTTTGGATCCCAACGAACAATTACTTGTACACCTTCATCTGTTGAGTTAGCGAACTTCACGTTGCTATCTGCAGGTTTTCCGTAGACGAATGCATCAGAACCAAGTTCTTCAACCACTTCAACGAGAACGTGGAAGCCCTTTGATGCTGGAACCCAACCTTCTGGGCGGATACCTACTGTGACTGATGCGCCAGCAGATGCTGGAACATCGATATCGAGATCACCAAGGTGTGCCTTTCCGCCTGAAACTGGAGCGGTAAGGAGGTTCATGGCAGGAGAACCGATAAAGCCGGCAACGAATGCATTTGCTGGCTTATCGTAAAGATTACGAGGTGTATCAACTTGCTGTAGCAAGCCATCCTTGAGAACTGCAACGCGATCGCCCATGGTCATAGCTTCAACCTGGTCGTGTGTTACGTAGACAGTTGTGATTCCAAGGCGGCGCTGAAGGGCCGCGATCTGTGTACGAGTTGCAACGCGCAACTTCGCATCAAGGTTTGAGAGTGGTTCGTCCATCAAGAACACCTGTGGTTCGCGAACGATCGCACGACCCATGGCAACGCGCTGACGCTGACCACCTGAAAGAGCCTTTGGCTTGCGCTCTAGGTATGGCTCGAGGTCGAGCAACTTTGCTGCTTCACGAACTCGCTTATCGCGTTCTGCCTTATCGATGCCTGCGATCTTGAGTGCGAAGCCCATGTTCTCTGCAACAGTCATGTGTGGGTAAAGCGCATATGACTGGAAGACCATCGCGATATCGCGATCTTTTGGTGCAACGTTTGTGACGTCACGATCTCCGATTAGAACTCGACCACCGTCGATCTCTTCAAGGCCTGCCAACATACGAAGTGATGTTGACTTACCGCAACCTGATGGTCCAACAAGAACAAGGAACTCGCCATCTGCGACGGTGAGGTTGAGCTTGTCTACTGCAGGAGCTGTTGTGCCTGGGTAGATACGTGAAGCATTTTCAAATACAACTGATGCCATTTTTTACATTTCCTTATCCGGGCAGGTACGTGCCCGACGGTCCGAGGATGAAGGTGCTGGCCGGTTGACCAGCGTGGGAAAGGTTATGGCACAGGGGAGCGTTTAGGAAGGGCGCTCGCTAGACTTCTCACATCATGGAAAGTCACCCGAGCGGCTCCCTTCTCTCCGCGATTCTTACCGTCCTAGCCCTGATCTTCGTGGGCGGACTCTTTGTGGCTGCTGAGATTGCACTTATCTCTCTGCGCGAATCTCAGGTCAAGCAGATGGCAGGACGCGGTCGACGTGGTGCCAAGGTCGCTGAAATTGCCTCAAACCCCAACCGACTTTTGGCTGCTCTCCAAGTCGGTGTGACTGTTACGGGTTTTCTCTCTGCAGCGCTGGGCGCCGAAAAGCTTGGCGTATATGTCATTCCGTGGCTTGAAGATCTCGGATTTAAATCTAAAGCTGCCAGCACAACTTCACTCATCGGCGTAACTCTGGTTATTGCATATATCTCTTTGGTCTTTGGCGAACTTGTCCCTAAACGTCTTGCGCTCTATCGCACCGAGGCAATCGCGCTCGCTTCCGCTGATGTCGTAAAGATTCTGACCAACCTCTTCCGCCCCATTGTCTGGATTCTTTCGCACTCCACCAATTTTGTCGTTCGAATCTTTGGCATTGATCCTAAGGAACAACGCGCACAAATTTCAGAAGAAGAGCTCCTCGATCTCGTTGCAGGACACGCTGCTCTCACCGATGAAGAACGTGACATCGTCGAAGAAGTATTTAATGCATCAGAGCGACAGGTGCATGAGGTCATGGTGCCGCGTACCGAAGTTGATTTTATGGATGCTTCTCTCACTGTCGGCAAAGCAATTGCGCTAGCAATCGAGAAGGCACATTCACGCTATCCCGTAGTGCGCGGCTCTTCTGATGAGGTCATCGGATTTATCCATGTTCGCGACCTTCTTGATACCACGCTTGCAAATTCCAATGCCAAAATCCAAGAGCTTGCACGCAACATCATGTACTTACCTGGCACAAAAGGAATTCTTCCTGCACTCACTGAGATGCGTAGTCAACGCCAACATCTAGCAATCGTGCTCGATGAATATGGTGGAACTGATGGCATCGTCACCCTCGAAGACCTCGTTGAAACTCTCATCGGAGATATCCGCGATGAATACGATGGTGATGAAACTGAGGTTTCTCTTGAATCACGGACAGGTGACTTTGAGGTCGATGGCTTGATATCACTCGAAGATCTGCTCGAAGAGACCGGAATTGAGCTCCCTGAAGGCCCTTACGAAACTGCAAGTGGATTCGTGATGCATTACTTGGGGCGAATCCCAGTCATAAGTGACATCGTCGGCGTCAATGGAGTCCGAATCACAGTGCTTTCGATGGAAGGAAAGCGCGCTGGCCGATTATTGATCTCGCGTAACTACTAAGGCGTGCGAGAATTACAACCATGAAGCGCGTTCTCTCTGGCATCCAGCCAACTAGTGACTCTTTCCACCTCGGAAATTACCTTGGTGCGGTCAAGCAGTGGGTTGAGCTTCAAGATGGCCACGATGCTTTTTACTGCATCGTCGATCTTCATGCCCTCACAGTTGAGACAGATCCCGCTCTTCTTCGTAAGCGCACACTCGCATCTGCGGCGCAGCTCTTGGCTCTCGGCATCTCACCAGAGAAATCCACACTCTTTGTGCAGTCACAAGTTCCCCAACACAATCAATTGGGTTGGATTATGGAATGCCTTACCGGTTTCGGTGAAGCAAGCCGCATGACTCAATTTAAAGATAAATCCTCCAAGGCTGGCGCTGACTCTGCGCGCGTAGGACTCTTTACCTATCCGATGTTGCAAGCTGCAGACATTCTTCTTTACCAAGCGCATTACGTACCTGTCGGTGAAGATCAACGTCAGCACATCGAACTCACTCGCGATCTTGCAGGACGATTCAATGCGCGCTACGGACAGACTTTCCAACTCCCTGAGGCCTATATTTTAAAGACTGCAGCCAAGATCAACGATATTCAAGAGCCAACTGCGAAGATGAGTAAATCTTCAGGCGCAGTGGCTGGCGTTATCGAAATCATGGATACTCCTGAGGCCAACCTCAAGAAGATTAAGAGCGCCATGACCGATGCTGGTCGCGAAGTGAGATACGACGTCGCTGAAAAGCCTGGAATTAGCAATTTGCTCACCATCCATTCAGCGCTCTCTGGCCGCACCATTGCAGAACTTGAAAATGAATTTGCGGGCAAGGGCTACGGAGACTTTAAATCAGCAGTGGCAGAAGTCGTTGTCGAATATCTTCGTCCAATACGTGCCAAGGCGATGGAACTTCTTGAAGATGAGAAGCACCTACTTGCTATCTTGCATCAAGGCTCTGAGAAAGCTCGCTTGGTTGCGCAGCAGACAATCGAGACTACCTATAAGAATTTAGGCGTAGTCCTCTGATGAAGATTCGCTCACTCCTTCTTGCCGTAGTACTCGGAAGTTCACTTCTCGCTGTACCCGCACAAGCAGCAACGCAGCTCAGCGTGGGAGTGGCATACGACATCGGCGGACGCGGCGATAAATCATTTAATGATGCTTCTGCTGCAGGTCTTGATAAAGCTCAGAAGCAATTTGATTTCAATCTTGAAGCTGTCGTCACCGATGGAACCAGCGCTGATCGTGAAAAGCGTATTCGCTCTCTCATTACAAAGAATTGCAATCCCATCATCGCTATCGGCGCAGGTTATGCCTCGACACTGCAGGCACTATCTGTTGAATTTCCCAACACGCATTTCGCCATCATTAATGATGCAAGCGTTGCCGCCCTTAATGTGACATCGGTAATCTTTGCAAATACTCAAGGTGCCTACCTCGCTGGATTTAGCGCAGCTCAAGTGAGTAAAACTGGCAAAGTCGCGATGATTGCAAACCCAGATCAAGCAGATATGTATAAAGATGGATTCTCTGCGGGAGTATTTGCAAGCAAGAAGAAGGTCATCCCAATCGTGAAATATGTTTCAGGCTCTTACTCAGCTGCAACCAATCAAGTAATTGATGCGGGTGCAGATGTTGTTTTTGTAGCAACTCAAGGATCCGACTCCGAAGTCTTCAAAGTAATCGTTGCTCGTAATGCGAAGAAGAAGGGTTCGAATATCGGACTTATCAACGTCGAACCAGATCAGTACATCACCGTCACAAGTGCGACCAAGAAATTCCTAATTGCATCTTTTGTAAAGCGCGTCGATAAAGCTATCTACGACATCATCGCCCTCTCTACTGAGAAGAAGCAGTACCTCGATATCTTGGATGCAGATGCTGGTATTTACGGCCGCCGCTACGGAATAACTGGGGGAGGAATTGAATTCACCATCCGATCCAAAGAACTCTCTGCTGTGAGCGCATCCATCAACATCGCCGCAGCCACAGCGGAGAAAATCTCCGCATAGCTTTAAAGTTCAACTTGAGAGTTTTCTCAATTGTTACAAGCCACACCCTAAATTTGGCCCGAGCCTTTTGTTGATTTTCTGCGCTCACTACTAGGCTCACACCCACGAACCACCCATTTATTCCTTGGAGGAAAACCTTGAAGAAGACAATTAAGTTTGTAGCAGTTTTCGCTGCTGCGGCACTTGCATTCGGTGCAGCTCCAGCTGCAACTGCAGCAACCGCGACTAAGGCATGTCTTGCACTCGATACAGGCGGCGTTGACGACAAGTCATTTAACGCATCAGCTTGGGCAGGCGCACAGGCTGCAGCAAAGGCAAATAAGAACATCACTGTTAAGTACCTTGCTGCAACAACAGATGCTGACTACGCACCAAACATCAAGAAGCTTGTAGACGAGAAGTGCAACATCATCGTTGGTGTTGGCTTCCTTATCAACGGCGCAATCGTTGCTGCTGCTAAGGCAAACCCAACAGTTCACTTTGCAATCGTTGATCAGGATGGCGAAGACCACGGTGCAGACGGTTCTGTTTACCCAGGAACTAAGTACCCAAACCTCAAGCCACTTCAGTTCTCAACAAATGAATCAGCATTCCAGGCAGGTTACCTCGCAGCTGGCGTTTCAAAGACCGGCAAGGTTGCAACATATGGCGGACTTAACATTCCACCAGTCACAATCTTCATGGATGGCTTTGCTAAGGGTGTAGCTCATTACAACAAGGTAAAGGGCAAGACAGTCACAGTATTTGGCTGGGATACAGCTAAGAAGGACGGAACATTCGTCGGTGGCTTCTCAGATTCAGCAAAGGCGCTTCAGATCTCTAAGAACTTCGAGCAGCAGGGTGCAGATGTAATCTTCCCTGTCGCTGGTGGTCTTGGTGGCGCAACAGCAGGTAACTCAATGACTTCAAAGAAGTCAGTTGTTATCTGGGTTGATACAGATGGCTTCATCGCTGCACCACAGTACAAGTCAGTACTTTTGACTTCAGTAGTTAAGGGTGTTGGAACTTCAGTTCAGTCTGTTATTGCAGATGAAAACGCTGGAAAGTTCTCATCAACTGGTTACAACGGAAATCTCAAGAATGCAGGAACATTCCTTGCTCCTTACCATGACTTGATCCGTAAGGTCCCTACTGCACTTCGCACCGAAGTTACAAAGCTCGGTAACGATATTCGCAGCGGGAAGGTTTCAGCTAAGTAATTAGCTAAAACTAGTTTTACAAAGATGGGCTAGCACCTCGGTGCTAGCCCATCTTTCTTTTCATTTAACTTTCTAAACTTCAATAAAACTAGTAGATTTATGCACATGTCACTCGAATTGCGTGGAATTACAAAGCGCTTCGGGTCCCTTACCGCAAATGACTCCATCGATCTCGCAGTAGGCAACGGAGAAATTCATGCCATCCTTGGCGAAAATGGTGCAGGTAAATCAACGTTGATGAATATCGTCTACGGTCTTCTTTCGCCTGACGAAGGCACAATTAGCGTCGATGGCAAAGTTGTCTCTATCGATTCACCCCTCGATGCTTTAGCTGCCGGCATCGGAATGGTGCATCAGCACTTTATGTTGATTCCCGTTTTTACAGTGGCCGAGAACATTGTCTTAGGACATGAAAAAACTAAAGGTCCAGGGCTCCTTGATCTTGAAGCAGCCCGCAAAGAGATTCTGCGCGTCTCTGCTGAATTTAATTTTGATATTGATCCTGATGCTCTTGTTGAAAATCTACCGGTCGGTCTCCAGCAACGCGTTGAGATCATTCGAGCGCTTATCTATGATGCAAAGGTTCTGATTCTCGACGAACCTACTGCGGTACTGACTCCGCAAGAGACCGATGAACTTCTACGTAATATGAAGAAACTCAAAGAGCGTGGAACTTCGATTGTCTTTATTACCCACAAACTTCGTGAGGTAAAGGAGGCAGCGGATAAGATCACCATTATTCGTCGCGGCAAGGTTGTTGGCACAGCTTCACCATCTGCATCACAGGAAGAGCTTGCCTCCCTTATGGTCGGACGTCCCGTATCACTCGATGTTGAGAAGAAGTCGCCTCAACTGGGTACAGTCATGCTCGATGTAAAGAATCTCAATATTTCTGATCACACAGGTCGTTCATTGGTAAAGAACGTCTCCTTCGAACTGCGTGCCGGTGAAGTTCTTGCAGTTGCTGGTGTGCAAGGCAATGGTCAATCAGAGCTTGCCGAAGCAATTGTTGGACTACAAGAACATGTGCACGGAACAATCACTCTCGATGGTGTTGATATTACCAAGTCATCAGTGCGCGAAGCCCTTCATGCGGGTATCGCCTTTGTTCCAGAATCACGCGAGGAAGATGGTCTGATCGGTTCATTTAGTATCGAAGAGAATTTGATTCTCGATCTCCATGATCTGCCACCATATGCAAAGGGGCCGGTCATCTCACAAGTAGTAGTGGCGCAAGAGGCAGAGAAGCGCATTGCAGAATTTGATATCCGTACCCAATCCGCTAAAGACAGTGCATCGTCACTATCAGGTGGCAATAAGCAGAAAGTTGTCCTTGCCCGCGAACTTTCTCGTCCAGTAAAACTCGTCGTCGCCTCACAACCAACTCGTGGCCTTGATGTGGGCTCCATTGAATTTGTCCATGAGCGAATCATCACTGAACGTGATTCTGGCCGTGCCGTATTGCTCTTTAGCACCGAGTTAGACGAAGTCTCAGCACTCGCTGATCGCGTCGCCGTTATGTATCGTGGAGAATTTATTGCAATTGTTCCAGCCACAACTTCTCGCGAAGACCTCGGACTCTTGATGGCGGGAGTAAAACCATGAAATTGAAGAGACTTATCCTTCCTGCGCTCTCTTTTGCAATGGCGCTCTTTGTTAGTGGATTGCTCGTTGCATTTTCTGATTCAACAGTCTTGGCACTCAAGGGCAATCCACTTTCAATGCTCTCAAAGGGGCTATCCACTGCGGGCAATGCATATTGGGCGCTCTTCCGTGGATCAATCTTCGACCCACGATTAGCAGAAGGACATTTCTTCCAGGGTTTCTATCCACTCTCTGAAACTCTCGTAGCTGCTTCCCCTCTGATTCTTACCGGTCTCTCCGTCGCACTCGCATTCCGTGCCGGCCTCTTTAATATCGGTGCGCAAGGTCAATTTATTGCTGGTGCAATCGGTGCAAGCTGGGTTGGTTTCTCCTTTGATCTTCCAACAGGAATTCACGCAGTTGCAGCCATCGCTGCAGCGATGCTCTTTGCTGGACTCTACGGTGGTTTCGTCGGTCTTCTGAAAGCGCGTACAGGTGCTCATGAAGTTATCGTCACCATCATGCTCAACTATGTAGCGGGCTACTTCTTGCTCTGGCTATTGAGCACAACTGCTTTCTTGCGTCCTGGCCGCCAAGATCCATTAGCGCCTGAGGTAAAGATGAGTGCACGTCTGCCCCATCTCTTCGGCTCCGAACTTCGTGCAAACCTAGGATTTATCGTCGCTCTCTTTGCCGCCGCTGCAATCTGGTGGTTGCTGAACCGAAGCACATGGGGATTCCGCTTCCGTGCAGTCGGCGCAAATGCTGCAGCATCACGCACCGCAGGTATCTCAGTTGCTCGAGTTACTACATCAGTGATGTTTATTGCTGGCGCGCTTGCCGGACTCGGTGGCGCTGTTCAAATTCTTGGTTCTGAACCTGCTATGACTGCTGGAGTTGGCGGAAGCTTTGGATTCGATGCCATCACCGTTGCACTTCTTGGTCGGGCTACCCCAATCGGAACTGTCTTTGCAGCTTTACTGTTCGGTGCACTTCGCGCTGGTGGACTCACGATGCAGGCAAGTACAGAAACGCCTCTCGATCTTGTTCTTGTCATCCAAGCTCTCGTCGTTCTCTTCATCGCTGCTCCTGCTTTGATTAAATCTTTATTCCGACTCAAGAACGTTGATGAAGGCGAAACCGTAGCTTCGAAGGGATGGAATGGGTAATGAGTACCGTTGAAGTACGCGCGCTCTCTGCGCCAGAACGTCGCCGCAAGCGCGGAATCATCACCATGGCAGGGCTCGGTGCCTTCGCACTCGCCATCTTCGGAATACTTCCTAAGACCGGACAACCCGTCACATATAGCTTTGTTCTGGGTAATGAGTGGGTACTTGCAAAAGAGATCGTCGTTAACTCTAAGAGTGGAGCGCTTCTCTTCTCTGTCATTGCTCTTCTTGCAGTGGCAATCGCTGCCCTGCAATTCCGCGCACGTAAGACAATCCGTGCAGCCAGCGCACTCTTCGGCGCAGCCTTTCTCATGTCATTCCTCTGCTGGGCATCAGCAGGAAAATTCATTCCCTTTACTGGGCTTCTTCAAGGTGCGCTCTTCCTCTCTGTTCCACTGATCTTCGGCGCAATGGCCGGCGTGCTTTCTGAGCGATCAGGTGTCATCAATATCGCAATTGAAGGACAACTTCTTGCAGGTGCATTTATGTCAGGCGTTATTGCATCACTTACCCAGAATAAGATTGCTGGCCTGCTAGTGGCGCCTTTTGCTGGAGCTGCTATCGCTTGGCTCCTTGCAGTGTTTGCCATCAAATATGGAATTGATCAAGTTGTCCTTGGTTTCGTTCTCAACGTTCTAGTTATCGGACTCACCAACTTCCTCTATAAGAAGCTCTTGATTCCATATCAATCAACCTGGAATGCTGGCGGAACCTTTGCACCGATTGAGATCCCATTGCTCTCTAAGATTCCTGTGATCGGACCGATCTTCTTTAGCCAGAGCATCATCGTCTACCTCATGTATGTAGCTGTAGTCATTATTAATATTGCACTCTTCAAATCAAAGTGGGGACTTCGTACTCGCTCAGTCGGCGAACACCCAACTGCTGCAGAATCCGTTGGTATCGATGTCAATAAGATTCGCTTCCGCAATGTCCTCATTGCTGGCGCAGTTGCAGGGCTTGGTGGAGCATTCTTTACACTCGGTGCAGTCGGTTCATTTAGCAAAGAGATGACTGCAGGCAAGGGCTTTATTGCACTCGCCGCGCTTATCTTCGGTCGCTGGAGCCCTCTTGGCGCTGTCGCTGCAGCTCTCATCTTTGGCTTTGCAGATAACTTGCAAGGACTTCTCACAATTACCGGAACGCCAATTCCATCTGAATTTATGTTGATGGCACCATATGTGGCAACCATCATCGCTGTCTCTGGCTTTGTCGGAAAAGTTCGTGCCCCGGCTGCTGATGGCGTTGCCTATAAACGTGGAGGCGGTTCGCACTAATGGAGATCAATTGGGAATTACTGCGCAGTGAAGCGCTTGGTGCCATGAAGAAGGCCTATGCACCGTATTCAAAGTTTCCAGTAGGCGTGGCTGCTCTTGTCGATGATGGTCGCATCATCACTGGGTGCAATGTTGAAAATGCTAGCTATGGACTCACTCTCTGTGCTGAATGTGGTTTGGTTTCAAACCTCATTGCCACAGGTGGCGGACGCCTTGTGGCATTTGCATGTGTAGATATTGCAGGCAATCCCTTGATGCCATGCGGGCGCTGTCGCCAACTGCTCCAAGAACACGGTGGATCCAAGCTTCAGATGGATACCAATGAGGGCATCAAAACTCTTGGCGATCTACTTCCATGGGCATTTGGCTCTGAAGAGATGAACGAACGTCTTTCATGATCGAACCATTTGCAGCCGTTGAAATTATTGCGGCTAAGCGCGATCGTAATGAGCTAACAGATCCACAAATCGATTGGATTATCGACGCCTACACACGTGGAGTTGTTGCAGACGAACAAATGTCAGCGCTTCTTATGGCAATTCTTCTCAACGGTATGAACTCTCGCGAAATTTCTCGCTGGACCAACGCCATGATCAATAGTGGCGAACGCATGGATTGGTCGAAGCTCGATTGCAAAACTGCAGATAAGCATTCAACGGGTGGCGTCGGAGACAAGATCACCCTTCCTCTCGCTCCACTTGTTGCAGCATGTGGGGGAGCAGTTCCTCAATTGTCAGGTCGCGGACTTGGCCATACCGGTGGAACTCTCGACAAACTTGAATCCATTCCTGGTTGGCGCGCATCGCTGACCAATGATGAGATGCTCAAAGTTCTGCAAGATACAGGCGCGGTTATTTGTGCAGCAGGTGCCGGCCTTGCCCCAGCAGATAAGAAGCTCTACGCACTGCGCGATGTCACAGCAACCGTTGAAGCAATTCCTCTCATTGCATCTTCCATCATGAGCAAGAAGATTGCTGAAGGTACCTCCGCACTCGTTCTCGACGTCAAGACAGGGTCTGGTGCCTTTATGTCAGATCCTGCAAAGGCATCTGAACTTGCTCGTACGATGGTGCAGCTTGGTAAAGATGCAGGAGTAAAGACACGTGCCCTCGTTACTGCGATGGATGTTCCACTCGGTCTTACTGCCGGAAACGCTCTTGAAGTTCGCGAATCCGTTGAAGTCCTTGCAGGTGGGGGACCCGCAGATGTCGTTGAATTAACAATTCTCCTGGCACGCGAAATGATTGATGCGGCGGGCATTGTCGGAAAAGATCCTGCCGATGCACTGAAAGATGGCAGCGCAATGGATCACTGGCGCCGCATGATTAGCGCACAAGGTGGAGATCCTGATGCTGCACTTCCGGTTGCTCATGAACAGCATGTTGTAAAGGCTGCCAATAGCGGCACGATTACAACCATGGATGCCATGAAGGTCGGTGTCAGCGCATGGCGGTTAGGCGCAGGACGTTCGAAGCAGGGTGAGAAGGTACAAGCAGGGGCAGGTATCGAACTCCATGCAAAACCTGGTGATTACATCACTGCCGGCTCACCGCTGATGACGTTGCATACCGATGAAGCTCCACGCTTTGAACGCGCTCTCGAAATTCTTGAAGGTGCTGTCACAATAGTTGAAGGTGGAACGGTTAATCGTCTGCCTCTAGTGTTAGAGAGAATTGAAGGATGAGCGACTTAACAAAGAAGCCAACAGCTGATCAAGTCAAGCGCCTTCCTAAGGCACTTCTGCACGATCACCTCGACGGTGGCCTTCGCCCTCAAACAATTATCGATATTGCCAAAGAGATTGGCCATGAACTTCCAACCTACGATGCTGCAGAACTCGCTGAATGGTTTCGCAGCTCATGTGATTCAGGCTCTTTGGTTCTCTACCTCGAAACCTTTGCTCACACAGTTGCAGTCATGCAACGTAAAGAAGATGTTGTTCGCGTAGCGCGCGAGTGCGCAGTCGATCTAGCTCGCGATGGCGTTGTCTATGCAGAAGTGCGTATGGCGCCCGAGCTGATCACCGAAAAAGGTTTATCGCTCTCACAGGCTATCGAAGCAATTCTTGAAGGTTTCCGCGCTGGCGAAGCTGAAGCAAAAGCTGAAGGCAACACAATCCGCGTGATGTCACTTCTCTGCGGAATGCGCCAGAACGAACTTTCACAAGAAGTGGCTGAACTCGCTGTGAAATACCGTGATCAAGGCGTTGTTGGATTTGATATTGCGGGCCCTGAAGATGGATTCCCACCAAGTGATCAACTCGATACCTTTGAATATTTGCGTCGCGAAAATGCACACTTCACTATCCATGCCGGTGAAGCCTATGGATTGCCATCAATCTGGGAAGCAATTCAGCTGTGCGGAGCAGAACGTCTCGGCCATGGAGTGCGCATCACCGACGATATCGATTTCAACCACACGCCACCGCGACTAGGACGCCTTGCTTCCTATGTCCGTGATCGCCGCGTTCCGCTTGAGATGTGCCCATCGTCAAATATTCAGACAGGTGTGGCAGATTCCTTTGCACATCACCCGCTTGCACGTCTGGCAAAGCTTCGCTTCCGCGTGACCATCAATACCGATAACCGTTTGATGTCAGCAACATCAATGACGCGCGAGATGACAGAGATGGTCAATCAATGTGATTGGACCTTCCAAGATCTGCAGCGCGTCACCATCAATGCGCTCAAGAGCGCCTTCATTCCCTTTGAAGAACGCTTGGCAATTATTGAGAGCGTTATCAAACCAACATACGCAAAGATTTCAGAGGAATAAAGGATTAAATCCCGACGGAATGCCAGACGGTCTTGGATTCCATAAAGGCGAGAATGCGCGTAGGAGTTTTTCCTGATCCAAAGGAGTGAATTCTCTTAAGGTTTTCGGCACCTGCCTCTTTGAGGGCCCCATGTTTCTTCTTTTGGATCCCAGTGATATCAAAGCCATCGATATCCATGTGAGATGCTGCCCAGGGCGCTAGTTCATCTAATGAACCAGTCAGAATGTTGATAACACCAGCGGGAAGATCGCTTGTGGCAAGCACTTCAGCAAATGACATGGCAGGAACTGCAAGTCCACCTGGAACGAGGACGACCGCTGTGTTTCCTGAAACTACTGCTGCAGCAACAGCATCGCTAAATTCGATGAAGCTTTCTGAAGAAGCGACTGCAACGACTCCCTGAGGTTCGGAGATAGAAAAGTTGAAGAATGGACCAGAGACAGGATTAGTGGCACCGCTGACAGCTTGCAGCTTGTCACTCCAGCCCGCATACCAAACCCAGCGATCGATCGCTTCAGAGACGAGCGCCTTCGCCTTTGCAGGAGTGGTGTGAGAGGTCAAAGCAATCTCAGATTCAAATTGCTCTGATCGCCCTTCAAGCATCTCTGCAATTCTGTAGAGAATCTGTCCGCGGTTGTAGGCAGTTGCTTTAGCCCAGCCAGATTGTGCTGCACGCGCTGCAGTAACTGCATCACGAAGATCTTTACGTGATGCAAGTGCAGGGTTGGCCACGAAATTTCCGTTCTTAGCTGTTACTTCAAAGACTCGACCGGATTCGCTCCGAGGAAAAGCGCCATTGATGTAGAGCTTGTAAGTCTTTTTCACATCAATACGGGATGGTTTTTTGGTAGCCATTTACTTCGCCCCAGTTTCTTTGCCAGTCTTCAAATATGCAGCTAATCCATGTCTGCCGCCTTCGCGTCCCCAGCCAGATTCTTTATATCCGCCGAAAGGTGATGCTGGATCAAATTTATTAAATGTATTTGCCCAAATCACTCCGGCCTTGAGGTGTTGGCTCGCCCAGAAAATACGTGAGCCTTTCTCGCTCCAGATTCCGGCAGATAATCCAAAGGGAGTGTTATTGGCCTTATCCATCGCTTCTTGCGGAGTTCTAAAGGTTAAGACCGAAAGAACTGGACCAAAAATCTCTTCTTGCGCAATGCGATGAGCTTGGGTTACTCCGGTAAAGATGGTGGGAGCAAACCAGAATCCCTTGTTGGAGAGATTGCATTGCGGGCTCCAGCGCTCGGCACCTTCGGCATCTCCGATTGCGGAGAGCTCCTTAATCTTCACGAGCTGCTCTTTCGAGTTGATTGCACCCAAATCAGTATTCTTATCGAGAGGATCGCCCACGCGGATCTTGGCCATTCTGACCTTGAGCTTCTCAATAATCTCTTCAGCAACGCTCTCTTGAACAATGAGGCGTGAGCCTGCGCAGCAGACATGGCCTTGATTGAAGAATATTCCGTTGACTATTCCTTCTACAGTTTCATCGATAGGCGCATCATCAAAGACGATATTTGCGCCTTTGCCGCCAAGTTCGAGAGTTGCCTTCTTATCTGTTGAGGCAATGGCACGGGCGATCTTCTTACCGACATCGGTAGAGCCAGTAAATGCAATCTTATGAACTCCTGGATGGTTCACGATTGCTGCACCTGTAGACCCATCACCAGTGACAATATTGACGACACCATCTGGTAATTCGGCTTGCTGGCAGACTTCAGCAAAGAGCAGAGCGGTAAGCGAAGTTGTCTCTGCTGGCTTAAGAACTACCGTGTTACCTGTTGCAAGCGCTGGCGCAACTTTCCATGCGAGCATGAGAAGTGGGAAATTCCAGGGAATGATCTGTCCGGCAACTCCATAAGCCTTAGGGGAGTGGCCCAGTCCTGCGTAATCTAATTTATCGGCCCATCCTGCGTGATAGAAGAAGTGAGCTGCGACGAGGGGAATATCGATATCGCGTGTTTCACGGATTGGTTTTCCATTATCAAGAGTCTCAAGAACTGCGAACTCACGTGCCCGTTCTTGAAGAATGCGTGCAATGCGGTAGAGATACTTTCCTCGCTCTTTCCCGGATAACTTCGACCACGTCTTGGTATATGCCTTCTGCGCAGCCATAACAGCTTTATCAACATCAGATACTCCACCTAAAGCAATGTGGCTCAAGATCTCTTCAGTTGCTGGATTAATGGTGGGGAAGTGCTTCTTTCCAGCGACAAAAGAGCCATTGATGAAGTGGCCGTACTTAGGCTTGATGGAGACGATAGATCGAGATTCAGGAGCCGGGGCATATTCAAAAGTCATTCTGGCCTCTTCTAATCGATCGTGACGTAGTTGGGGCTAGCGTAGTAGCCATCTGACATTTTCATGCGTTGCATCAGTAGGTCATTCAGTAGAGCGCTGGCACCGATACGGAATAGGTCTGGAGTTAACCATTCGGGCCCAGCTGTTTCATTGACCAGTACAAGTTGTTTGATTGCATCTTTTGTAGTGCGGATACCACCAGCTGGCTTGACTCCAATTCTGCGTTGAGTCATTGAGTAGAAGTCGCGTACCGCTTCCAGCATCACAAGAACAACAGGAGGAGTTGCTGCAGGGGCAACCTTTCCGGTTGAAGTCTTGATGAAATCGGCGCCCGCAAGCATTGCAAGATAGGAAGCTTTGCGAACGTTGTCGTAAGTAACGAGCTCTCCTGTCTCAAAGATAACCTTGAGGTGAGCCTTACCTCCGCAGACTTCACGGATCTTTACAATCTCATCAAAAACCAGACCATATTTACCCGCTAAGAATGCTCCGCGATCAATCACCATATCGATCTCTGCAGCACCTGCATTGATTGCATCTTGCGTATCTTGAATTTTCACTTCCATGGATGCGCGCCCAGATGGAAAGGCGGTCGATACCGCCGCTACCGGGACATGTTCTCCGCCGATGGAATCTAAATGTGTGCGGGCAATTTCGACCATATCGTTATAGACACAGACTGCGCCGACGCTCGGCACGGTGGGATCTGTGGGATCTGGTCTGACTGCTTTAGAACATAGTGCTCGGACTTTGCCAGGAGTATCTGCTCCTTCAAGCGTCGTGAGATCCACCATCGAGATGGCAGTTTCAATAGCCCATTTCTTACTTGAAGTTTTAATGCTTCTCGTTGCCAGCATTGCTGCTCGGGCTTCTGCGCCGACTTGATCGACTCCCGAGAGTTGATCAAGGAAGTGAATAAGAGATTTCTCTGATCCATCAACAAGGCCGTAGAAACTCATGAAAGCAATTCTTTCAGAGGCTGGCGAATCTCGTCGAGCAATTTCTGTGATTCATCTGACGTCTTCGTAATAACTTCGATGTAGCACTTCATCTTTGCCTCTGTGCCTGATGGGCGGATGATGATGCGAATACCTCCAGCAAGCCAGATACGTAAACCATCGGTTGGTGGCAATCCATCTTTCGGTGCTGCTAAATCATCGATTGATTCAACAGCGCGCCCTGCAATTTCCTTGGGAGGATTCTGGCGAAGCCCAGCAAGAAGTCGAGTAATGGCAGACATATCTGAAACACGGATCGATATCTGTTCTGTCCCGTGGAAACCATGACGTTCCCATACTTGATTGAGTAAATCGCTAATAGTGAGGCCATCACGCTTGAGATCCATGGCCACTTGCGCCAAGAAAATCGCTGCAGAGATTCCATCTTTATCGTTCACGGTATCGGAATCAACTGCATATCCGATCGCTTCTTCATATCCGAAGGCGAGATCTTCAATCTTTGCCAGCCACTTAAAGCCTGTTAGAACTTCTTTAAAATCTATTCCGTAATGAGCGCTGATCTTACGTAGAGCAGATGAGGAGACGATGGAGTTTCCAAATGTTCCGGTGGGCTTTGAGCGCGCTATCCATTCGCCCAGAACAACACCGAGTTCATCTCCGCGGAGCATGCGCCAGCCCACTGCAGGGTCATTGATTGCTGCAGCGCAACGATCGGCATCTGGGTCATTGGCAATCACTAATTCAGCGCCGAAATCGCGAGCTTTCTTGAGAGCGAGATCAATCGCACCGGGTTCTTCAGGATTGGGAAATGCAACGGTTGGAAAATCTGGATCTGGGGTGCATTGCTCATCGACGGTGATCAGAGATGAGAAGCCTGCCTTATTAAAGACAAATTGCGCCGTCTCGGTTCCGACTCCATGCATTGCTGTGTATACAATCTTGAGATCTCCGGGACGTGGTGCAAGGGCGCTTGTTCTCTTTACATATTCATTGAGAACTTCTTCATCCAGAATTGTCCACTTACTGCCGCGGGGGAGTGATTTGAGAGATGTCACTGCATCGATATCAGCTGCGATAAAGCCATCGGTGGGATTGATGATTTGTGAAGATGCATAATTGATTCCATCTGCGACAGGCCCGACATAAACTTTGTATCCATTATCTTGTGGTGGATTGTGGCTTGCTGTCACCATGATTCCGATATCGCAGGCAAGATAAGACGTAGCAAATGCAAGAACAGGCGTTGGAAGCGGACGCGGAAGTATGTAGACATCCATACCGGCACCGCTCATAATCTCTGCCGTCTCAAAAGTGTAATCCTCAGAGCCATAACGTGCATCGCGACCAACAACGACCTTTGTCATGCCGCGCTTCTTCATATATGTAGCGATACCTGCAGCAGCGCGCCCTACGACAGCGCGGTTCATACATGAAGGTCCGGGGCCTATCGGACCACGTAACCCGGCAGTTCCAAATTGAAGAAAGCCGCTGAAATGCTTCTTGAGAGTCTCTTCATCACCGGCATCGAGCAGAGTCTGCAACCCAGCAGCTGTCTTGGGATCTGGGTCGTCAGCAATCCAAGCTTCTACTTCGGCGCGCAGAGTGCTGTTCATAGGTAGAGGCTAATCTCGTTAGACGAGTTTAGGAATAGTGTTTTTAAGAAGAGTGCCCATGCGATCTGCAGCAGCTTTGCCAGCAGCAATAACCTCTTCATGATTCAACTTCTCGCCAGTTACGCCTGCTGCAGCATTGGTGACGAGCGAAATTCCGAGCACTTCAGCTCCAAGTGCATGCGCTGCAATAGCTTCAGGAACGGTAGACATTCCAACGAGATCTGCGCCCATTGTGCGCATCATCAAAATTTCTGCAGGAGTTTCATAGGTGGGTCCGCGCCAATGGACGTAGACACCTTCGGCGAGTGAAGCATCTTCCTTCTTTACGATCTCGCGGATGCGATTGCTGTAAAGATCAGTGAGATCGATAAAAGTTGCACCTGAAAGTGGTGACGCTGCAGTCAGTGAGATGTGGTCGCGAATAATGACAGGCTGACCAACTTTGTATGAAGTGTTAATTCCACCGCACGCGTTTGTCAGAATGACTACTTTGCAGCCTGCCTTTACAGCTGTGCGAACTCCGTGCACAACTGGCTCCATACCTTTACCTTCGTAGAGGTGGGTGCGACCGAGAAATACAAGTGCGCGAATAGTTTTGCCATTCTCAACGATTTCATATGAGCGAACTTTTCCTGAGTGTCCTTCGACTGCTGGCGCAAAGAAACCGGTGATCTCATGAGCATCGCATTCGTAAGCGGGAGTACCGAGCGCATCAGCTGCCGTTACCCACCCTGAACCCATAACGAGTGCAACATCGTGAGATGCAACGCCTGTACGTTCTGCGATTTCTGCCGCTGCCTTCGTAGCAGCAGCTAATGGATCAGAGTAGAGAAGATCAGTTGAGGTCATGCCTCAATAATGTCACAGAGAACTGTTCCGCTGGCTACTGTCTCACCGATTACAGCTTTTAGGTTCTTAATCACACCTGACTTATGGGCGTTGAGAGGTTGCTCCATCTTCATCGCTTCGAGAACGATGACGAGATCTCCGGCTTCAACGCTCTGTCCTTCTTCGACTGCAATCTTTACGACAGTTCCTTGCATAGGGCTGGCGAGGCCAGTTCCTGATGATCCGCCACCGGATGATTGCTTTGCGCGATGGCGCTTCACAACTGGTTCTGGTGCATGTACCAGGATTTCAAAGCGCTTTCCATTGACTTCAGCGACGAGCTTTTCTGCAGCAACGCGAGTCTGAATTTCAGCAGCGCTTGATTCAAAGGCAGGGATATCGTTCTTAAATTCATTTTCAATATAGCTTGTATAGACCTTGAAGACTTCTGTATATGAAGGATCTTCGAGGATTGCACGGTGGAATGGAAGCGCAGTAGCAAGGCCACCTACTTCGAATTCAGCAAGTGCGCGACGTGCGCGCTGGATAGCTTCTTTACGAGTAGCACCAGTAACGATCAGCTTCGCAAGAAGTGAATCGAAGTTACCGCCGATGACATCGCCATTATGGAAACCGGCATCGACGCGGACGCCAGGACCTGTTGGAATATTCCACGCTGTGATGCGTCCTGGTGCAGGTAAGAATGAACGGCCGGGGTCTTCACCGTTAATGCGGAATTCAATGGAGTGTCCGCGCACAACAGGATCATCGAAGCCGAGGCTTTCACCCATTGCGATACGGAATTGTTCGCGCACAAGATCGATTCCAGTTACTTCTTCAGAGACTGGGTGTTCCACCTGTAGACGAGTATTTACTTCAAGGAAAGAGATTGTTCCGTCGAGACCGACGAGGAATTCACATGTGCCGGCGCCAACGTATCCGGCTTCCTTCATGATTGCCTTACTTGAGCGGTAGAGCTCTTCATTCTGGGCATCAGTAAGAAATGGTGCAGGCGCTTCTTCTACAAGTTTCTGGTGGCGGCGCTGCAATGAACAATCGCGCGTTGAAACGACGACTGCATGGCCGTGCTTATCGACCAATACCTGTGTCTCTACGTGGCGCGGCTTATCGAGATAGCGCTCGACAAAACATTCACCGCGACCGAAACCTGCGATTGCTTCACGGACTGCTGATGCATAAAGCTCGGGAATTTCTTCCATGGTGCGTGCCACTTTAAGTCCACGACCTCCGCCACCGAAGGCAGCTTTAATCGCAACCGGAAGACCATGTTCCTTCGCAAAGGCGAGAACTTCTTCATGTCCCGTTACTGGATCTTTTGTACCTGCAACAAGGGGCGCACCTGCCGCGGATGCGATGCGGCGCGCTGAAACTTTATCTCCTAGTGCGCTGATGGCAGCTGGTGGGGGACCAATCCAGATTAAACCGGCGTCGACAACAGCTTGCGCGAAGTCAGCATTCTCTGAGAGAAATCCATAACCTGGGTGAACAGCATCAGCGCCGGCTTCTTTTGCAAGGGCGATGATCTTTGGAATATTGAGATAGGTATCTTTGGCGACAGTTCCGTTGAGTGAGTATGCAAAATCTGCACTCTTTGCGTGAAGTGCATCGCGATCTTCTTCAGAGTACATCGCCACTGATTCGAGGCCATGATCCTTACATGCGCGGATGACGCGAAGAGCAATCTCTCCTCGGTTTGCAATCAGAACGCGCTTCATGACATCTCCTTCACCTGTGGCCAAGAATAACCAAGTTGCTTCATCGCGTTACGAAGAAATGGCATCGAAATACCCACAACATTGGTGTAATCGCCCTCGATAACGGGGATGAATGGACTTCCGAAGCCATCGAGAGTGAATCCACCCGCTACATGCAGAGGCTCTTCAGACGCTACGTAATCAGCAATCTCTTCATCTGTCATATCTGTAAAGGTAACTTTTGTAGTAACGCGATCTGCGATTTCGATTCCGCGTTCAGTGTCGATGATGCAATGGCCAGTATGAAGAAGACCTGTACGACCACTAATCTTTTTAGCGCGTTCGATTGCAACATCCGGAGTACCTGGCTTGCCGAATGAGATACCATCGACATCAAAGGTGGAATCGCATCCGATAATGATTGCTGGGTAATCAATCATTTCGCGCACGGTATGGGCCTTTGAAATTGCTAAAGCAATCACCATATCTTCAGGGCTCATCGCGTTGAAGAAATCTGTCTCTTCATCAACGTTACTCACAATAATTGTTGGCTTCAGGCCAGCATCGGTAAGCAAGCGTCGGCGAGATGCAGATTGTGAAGCAAGAACGATACGTGGCATTTAGCGGTGCTTTCTTGCGCCGAATGTCATTTGATGGGGCAACGGTTGGCGCAATTGAGGAAGAGCGAAGACGCTGCGCTTAATGACCGGCTTGATATCGACAGCTTTATGGTTTGCCAGAACTGCTTGGAGCGCAAGGAGTTCTTCAGGCGTTGGATGGCCTGCAGCGACAGTGAACTTCATCGTTATAGCGGAATATTTCCGTGCTTACGAGCAGGCAAGGTATCGCGCTTAGTCTTTAAGGTGCGGAATGCCTTTGTGATGTACTGGCGTGAATCTTCAGGTTCAATCACGCTATCGATAGTTCCGCGCTCAGCGGCTAGGTATGGATTGGAGAACTTCTCGGTGTACTCAGTGATGAGTTCGGCGCGCTTCGCATCTTGATCTTTAGCTTCAGCGAGATCTTTACGATAGAGAATATTGACCGCGCCTTGCGCGCCCATCACTGCAATTTCAGCGCTAGGCCATGCGAAGTTAATATCGCTACCGAGGTACTTAGAGCCCATCACGATAAATGCTCCGCCATAAGCCTTGCGAGTAATAAGGGTTACGAGCGGAACTGATGCTTCAGCATATGCGTAGAGCAACTTTGCACCGCGACGAATGATTCCGTTCCATTCTTGTTCTGTTCCGGGCATAAATCCAGGTACATCTACGAGCGTGAGGATTGGAATATTAAATGCATCGCAGAAACGCAAGAAGCGCGCTGCTTTTTCAGATGAGTTGATATCAAGAGTTCCAGCTAATTGTGATGGCTGGTTTGCAATGATTCCGACTGACTGACCTTCGATGCGCGCAAAACCCACAACGATATTAGGTGCGTAGAGCGCGTGAACTTCAAGGAATTCGCCTTCATCAACAAGTGCCTGAATCAAGTTCTTCATATCGTAAGGCTGGTTAGGGCTATCTGGAATCAAAGTGTTGAGCGAAGTATCGGATGCGCTCTTATCGAGAGTTTCAGTGGGAGGAAGAACAGGTGATCCATCCATATTGTTGGAAGGAAGGTATGAGAGCAGTGCCTTTACATAATCGATGGCATCGGCTTCAGAATCGGCCATGTAGTGCGCATTTCCAGATTTGGTGTTGTGCGTAAATGCACCGCCGAGCTCTTCCATGCCAACATCTTCACCAGTGACTGTCTTGATGACATCAGGACCGGTGATAAACATATTTGAGGTCTCTTTCACCATGACGGTGAAGTCGGTAAGAGCTGGTGAGTATGCAGATCCACCCGCGCAAGGTCCGAGGATCAATGAGATTTGAGGAATGACACCTGAAGAACGGGTATTGAGGCGGAAGATACGGCCATAACCATTGAGCGAAGCCACACCTTCTTGAATGCGCGCTCCACCTGAGTCGTTGATTCCGATAAGAGGAATTCCAGACTTCAGAGCAAACTCTGCAATCTTTACAATCTTTTCAGCATGTACTTCGCCGAGTGAACCACCAAAGACGGTGAAGTCCTGTGAGTAAAGCGCGATTGGTCGGCCATCTACTGTCGCAGTGCCAATAATTACTCCGTCACCATAAGGGCGGTTCTTCTCCATACCGAAGTTCTGTGCACGGTGGCGAGCAAACTCATCAAGCTCCGTAAATGAATCTGGATCCACGAGCATCTCAATACGTTCGCGAGCGGTGCCCTTACCCTTGGCATGCTGCTTTTCTTCGGCGCGTGCAGAACCAGCGTGGACAGCTTCATCAATTCTTTCGCGGAGGTCTTCGATTTTTCCCGCGGTAGTGTGCAGATCTGGGCTCATGAACATAAGGTACTAGTCGTGAGCACTGTTGCGCCAAGACCACCGCTAGATAGTTCGGTGATCTCAGAAAAAATCTCGCGGTACTGGCGAGTAAGCGTGGTTGAAGTCACGGGGTCGACTCAAGATGACTTAACTCAATTAGTTGCAGATAAGAAAGCTAAAAGTGGCGATGTCATTGCTACTGAATATCAAAGTGCTGGCCGTGGTCGCCTCGATAGAAAATTCGATGCACCTGCATCATCTGCTCTCATGTTTTCGCTTTATATCGAACCAACTCGCGAAAAATCTGATTGGTCTTTCTTGCCCCTTCTCACTGGACTGAGTGCAATCTTTGCTCTCACCACATTCGGTCCTGAATCTTCACCAGCTCTTAAATGGCCAAATGACATTCTCTTAGGAGTTGGCAAGGTCGGAGGAATAATTGCCCAAGCCAGCGGTGACGGAGTTGTAATCGGAGTTGGTATCAACGTTGGAATGACTCACGAAGAACTTCCTGTTGCAACCGCTACATCACTGGCCTTACATAGCTTTCCGGTACTGGATCGCAATCTCCTTCTCGCTGCATTCCTGACAACTTTTGAAGAGCTCTTCGAACGATGGCAGAACGGTGAAGATCTTCGCCATCTCTATAACGAGCGCTCTGCGACAATAGGCCGCGAAATTCGCATTGAACATCCTGATGGCAGCTATAAGAACGGGAAAGCAGTTGATGTCACGCCTGCGGGCGAACTTCTTCTCGATGATGGTTCACGAGTAACAGTCGGTGACATCGTTCATCTACGATAGAGCCGTGAACGAAAGATTCCCTCGCGTTGGCGTCATAGGCGCAGGGCAATTAGCGCGCATGATGGTTGCGCCAGCGACAGCGCTCGGAGTAGATCTACTTCTCTTTGCTCAGAGCCCCGAAGATTCAGGCGCTCAAATAACACATCACGTTGTTGGCGAATACACCGATCTTGAAGCGCTGAAGAAATTCGCTGAAGATTGCGATGTCATCACCTTTGAACACGAGTTAGTCCCGCTCTCTGTCATTAAGGGCCTTGAAGCAACTGGCGTCAAGGTTTATCCGCCGTCATCTGCATTTATCTATTCACAAGATAAAGCCGAGATGCGGAAGAAGCTCAGCGCATTTCCTTCACCAACGTGGAAGATTTCAACTTCGACCGCCGATATCGATCGCTACCCCTTGATTGCGAAGGCAATCTCTGGTGGTTACGATGGCCGCGGCGTATGGAAGATTAATTCACAGGACGAGCTTGCTGAGGTTTTAAAGACCACTCCGCAACTCTTGATAGAAGAGCTCATTTCTTTTGACACAGAAATCGCAGTGATGGTTGCTCGATCTCCACATGGACAAGCAACTTCATGGACACCGACTGAAACAGTTCAGGAAGATGGAATCTGCACCCTCACGATTTCCCCGGCACAGAACATTTCTGCTGAACTAGCTGAAAAGGCACAGAAGCTCGCACTTGATATCGCACAAGAAGTTGGTGTTGTCGGAGTCATGGCTGTAGAAATGTTTGTGAAGGGCGATCATCTCTTTATCAACGAACTCGCAATGCGTCCACATAATTCAGGACATTGGACTATTGATGGCTCTGTCACAAGTCAGTTTGAACAACACCTTCGTGCAATTCTCGATCTTCCACTTGGCGACCCTTCAATGACCGCCGATATCGCGGTGATGGGAAATATCTTGGGTGGCGAGAAGACAGATATGTATCGTCCCTACCTCCACCTCATGGCGCGCAATCCTGAGTTGAAGTTCCACCAATATAAGAAGGAAGTACGCGTTGGACGCAAGATTGGCCATGTCACCGCAGTCGGTTCTGACCTTCTACAATTAACCACTGATGTGCAGCATGCACGTGACTATATGAGCGGAGCAATCGATGAGTGATCGTAAAGATGTAGCCATCATCATGGGCTCAGACTCTGATTGGCCAGTCATGGAAGAAGCTGCAAAGGCGCTCGATTCATTCGGAATTTCCTACAGCGCAGATGTGGTTTCAGCACACCGCATGCCCGAAGAGATGGTCGATTTCGCAAAGAGTGCAGCATCAAAGGGTTACAAGGTGATCATTGCTGGCGCAGGGGGAGCAGCGCACCTTCCTGGAATGGTCGCATCCCTTACGACACTTCCTGTTATCGGTGTTCCAGTCTCTTTGAAGAACTTAGATGGAATGGATTCACTCCTCTCCATCGTTCAGATGCCAGGTGGAATTCCTGTTGCAACAGTGGGAATTGATAACGCTAAGAATGCAGGAATCCTTGCAGCGCGCATCATCGGTTCAGCAGATGCAGCAGTTGCTAAGAAGATTGAATCTCAGCTCTCAGAGTTATCAGAGGAAGCAAAAGCAAAGGGCGCCCAATTGAGCGCCCGTCGCAATGCAAAGACTGGTTTTTAATCAGTACGACCTTAATCAGTACGACCTAGTGCATGCACGCGCCAACCAGCTGCGCGCCACAAGTTACGGTCCAACATATTGCGACCATCAATAAGGAACTTTGACTTCACAAGCTGACCGATTACTGATGGATCGAGTTCGCGATATTCCTTCCACTCGGTGAGGTGCAAGATTGCATCTGCGCCCTTTACTGCGTCGACAACTTTCTCTTGGTAATCAAGATTAGGGAAGCGCTTCCGTGCAGGTTCAATACCCTTTGGATCGTGGACAACAACTTGTGCACCAGCTGCCTGAAGTTGTGCAGCGATATCAAGAGCTGGGGAGTCACGCACATCATCGCTATCAGGCTTAAAGGTTGCACCGAGAACAGCGATTTTATATTGAGTGAGATCTTCTGAAAGGTCTGCGCGCACTACATCGATAACGCGCTGACGTGCACGAAGGTTGATGGCATCAATCTCGCGAAGGAATTCGAGCGCTTGATCTGCACCAAGTTCTTGTGCGCGCGCCATAAATGCACGAATATCTTTCGGAAGGCAGCCTCCACCGAAGCCGATACCAGCCTGCAAGAAGCGATTTCCAATACGTGGGTCGTAGCCGATTGCCTTGGCAAGGACAGTGACGTCGCCGCCTGCTGCTTCGCAGACTTCAGCCATCGCATTGATAAATGAAATCTTGGTTGCAAGGAATGAGTTTGCTGCAACTTTCACGAGTTCAGCAGTTGGAAGATCTGCGCGAATCCATGGTGTGCCAAGGTCGATCACTGGCTTATAGACCTCTTTGAGAATCTCTTCTGCACGATCGTTGGCAACACCTACGACGAGACGGTTGGGTGTCAATGTATCTTCGACGGCAAATCCTTCGCGAAGAAATTCAGGGTTCCAAGCAAGGTCTGCTTGTGGCGCCGATGTAGCTAGCTGATCGCGCAAGAGCTGTGCAGTTCCGACAGGAACGGTGGACTTTCCAACAACCAGCGCACCTTCTTTAAGGTGTGGAGCGATTGCCGCGACTGATGACTTCACATAGGTGAGATCTGCAGCAAGTCCATCCTTACTCTGTGGAGTACCGACACAGATGAAGTGAACATCGGCATCTGCAACTGCTGAGAAGTCAGTTGTGAATGAGAGGCGTCCGGTCTTCATCTCTGCAGCGAGAAGTGTGTCGAGCCCTGGCTCGTAGAAAGGAAGCTCGCCCTTAGAGAGGAGATCTACCTTGCCCTGATCGGTATCGATACCGATGACTTCAAATCCGAGAGAGGACATACATGCCGCATGGGTTGCACCGAGATAGCCACAACCAATTACTGAAAGCTTCAGAGTCATGCGTGGGAGTCTATTGCAGGGTTATTTAAAATTCGAAAATTAAGGCTATTTC
Source organism: Actinobacteria bacterium IMCC25003 (assembly GCA_002284855.1). Lineage (GTDB taxonomy): Bacteria > Actinomycetota > Actinomycetes > Nanopelagicales > Nanopelagicaceae > Planktophila. Next base: position 532,881 of record CP015603.1, read on the forward strand.
GAGGTGGCGCAAGGATTTTCCGCACCTGTTTTAGTCTTAAATTTGTCGACCGTCACAGGTTTTGAAGTTGCTTTAGCCGATGGCTTAATACTCTCAACAAGGGCTTCATCATTACGAATTCGAGTCCATAAATCAGTCGCCAACACCTGATCCCAGATAACTACGGAACCTACGCCCGGATAGCTTCCATTGGGATCCGAGAGAGGCACAGTAAGAGTACGTAGATTGCCGGCAGAGAGATTTCTCATCTGCTTTGCAAGTGTGAGTAGATCACCTTTATTTACAGATGTATCCATCTTTACCGTTGAAATTGTTGCGTTATAAAACTTTGTCATCTTGATTGGATTGAGAAGGACGCCGCTACTTGTTGCTTTGCGGAGAACTGCACTCACAAATTGTTGTTGACGTTCCATTCGTCCAATATCTCCACGGCCATCGAAGTCACGGGTACGGACATATTTGAGCGCTTCAATTCCATCGAGTAGATGCGAACCAGCGCTCATGACGAGGTGGCTCTTAGGATCATTGATGGCAACTTTCGAACAGACTTGTATTCCACCCAGGGCATCGACAACACCTGTGAAGCCAGCAAAGCTCACTTCGACATAGTGGTCAATTTTAAGATTGGTTTTGGCTTCAAGAGTTTGAATCAAAAGTGGAGCACCACCAAATGCAAATGCTGCATTTATTTTTCCGGGACGTTCAGGGATATCACGAGTTCCATCTTGGCTTCGGTGAGCTGGAATATTTACCAATGTATCGCGGGGAATAGAGACGACGTAGGCTGCATCGCGAGCTTTAGAAATATGTACGAGCAACATTGTGTCTGATCGTCCACCGGCGGCAACAGCGGTGCTTCCAACGCGAAGTGCCTTAATTTGTGCCTTGGTCAGACCCTCACGGCTATCTGACCCCACAACTAGGTAGTTCAGCGCCTGCGATGTTTTCTCTGGTCGAGACTTCAATGTGCCAAAGACATCTATTCGAGAAATCTGTCCGCTGACTTGACCAAGTCCAAGCCACGATAACGATGCAATAAGGACCACACCAAGGGAGAGTGATGTAATAATTCGAATTGCACGAGATGAATTCACATCCGTAGGGTACTTGGACGATAGCGTGGAGGGGTTATGGCGACACCGACTCCAGAGTTAATTGGCTCACCGCTCCCGGCAATAAGCGTCATTCTTCCTGTTCTCAATGAGGAAGCGCATTTACAGAGCGCCGTTCACTCAATTCTTTCTCAGGATTATCAAGGTTCCATTGAAGTAATTCTTGCAATTGGACCATCAGAGGATCGCACTCTTGAAATTGCTGAAGAGATGTCACGTAAGGATTCGCGAGTCGTAATAGTTAACAGTCCAACGGGGCGAACAGCTGCTGGACTCAATCTTGCACTCAACAAATCGCAGAGCCCTGTGGTTGTTCGCGTGGATGGCCATGCACAGATTCCGCAGGATTATCTTCGGCTTGTCGTTGAAATTCTCAACTCCACAGGTGCAGTCAATGTTGGTGGAGTTATGGCAGCTGTCGGAACTACCCCCTTTGAGAAGGCAGTTGCTGGGGCGATGCGAAGTGCGTTAGGAGTCGGTGCATCCCGTTTTCATACCGGAGGTGAAGCAGGCGCGGTTGATACTGTTTATCTCGGAGCATTTAGACGTGAAGCGCTTCTTGCCATCGGTGGATTCGATGAAAGATTTACACGTGCGCAAGATTGGGAACTGAACTTCCGTCTTCGCGAAAAGGGTGGGCTTGTTTATTTTGATCCCCGCTTACATGTGACATATCGACCACGTTCTACTGCGCGCGCACTTGCTAAGCAGTACTTTGAATACGGACGTTGGCGTCGAGTGGTCTCACGCCGACACAGTGGAACAATTAATTATCGCTACTTAGCTCCACCATTTGCACTTGTAGGGTTTTCGTTCTCACTCATTGCAGGAATATTTCTACCCATTTTCTTTGCTCCAGCTGCGATTTATCTTCTCTTTGTCGTACTGGCATCAATCAAGATTGCAACATCGATTCGTGAATACCTTCTTCTTTTGGTGGTAATTCCCACCATGCACTTCGCATGGGGAGCGGGATTTATCTCATCGCCAAAGACTCTCGTGCCCGCCGCTGAATAAGAAGCAGGTCGCTGCGGTAGCCTTTCGCACGTGGAGAAGCCAGTAGTTGTATACGAGCCGTTTCGCGCGGGGCTACCTCCTATGCGCGAATACCTGCGCTCACTCTGGAGTCGTCGCACCTTCATCGCTGAATTTTCACGCTCTGAACTCCGCGAGCAGAATTACGGATCAGTCTTTGGCCAGCTCTGGCTCATTCTCAATCCGCTTCTTCTATCAGCTGTCTACTTTCTTCTTATCTATGTCATTGGTGGAAGTAGCGATGCCAATCGCTTCGGCCATCTGACCGCAAACCTCTTCCTCTTCTACCTCATCGCAAATAGTTTGACTGGTGGCGTGAAAGCTATTACTTCGGGCCAGCGCCTTATTCTCAATACATCTTTTCCACGAGTGATGCTCCCAATTTCAGCAACCATCATTGCGCTCTTTAAATTTATGCCCACACTGATTGTCTTTGCAATTATTCATGCAGTGATTGGCCTTCCATATTCATGGCAGATGCTCTGGGCGATTCCCATCCTCCTAATTGCGCTCATCATGGCTCTTGGCATGGCAATTCTGATCTCATGCATCAATGTGTATTTTCGCGATATCTCTAGCATGCTGCCTTACCTGACTCGTAGCTTGCTCTACTTATCTCCAATACTTTACGAAGCAACAAATGTCTCTGATCGAATTAAGACTCTCGAGATTGCAAACCCCATCTTCTTCCTGCTTGATTCATGGTCACGCGTTGTCGTACATGCGCAAGCGCCATCAATGAATGGACTGATGCACGCCACAGCGTGGGCGCTCTTCCTCTTTATCTCTGGCACTTACTTCTTCTTATCGAGGGAGCGTGATTTCGCTGTCCGACTTTAAACACGAACATTCGCCCCACAGCGTTGCTGTCTCGGTGAAAGATCTCGGTCTTACATACACGACCTCGATTGATAAGAAACCAACTCTGAAAGCACGCTTAAAGACTCTTGGTCGCGGTAAGAAGCACACACGTATTGTGCGCGCCCTGAACGATGTCTCCATTGATGTTCATTATGGAACTGTGCTTGGAATTATTGGATCAAATGGAGCAGGCAAGTCATCACTGATGCGCGTGATTTCAGGAATTGTTCCACCTACACAAGGTCGGGTTGAGGTCTACGGAAGCGTTAGCACCTTGCTTGCTTTAGGTGTCGGTTTCAATCCCTCAATGACAGGGCGCGATAACGTCTACTTAGGTGGACTCGCTGCGGGAATGTCGCGCGAGGAGATTGATTCAAACTTCGATGCCATCGCAGATTTCTCTGAACTTGGTGAAGCAATTGATGCACCCATGCGCACATACTCATCAGGAATGTATGCCCGTCTGGCATTTTCGGTAGCCGCAGTGGTTGAGCCAGATATCTTGATTATTGATGAAGCTCTCAGCACCGGAGATGCCAAATTTAAAGAGAAGAGCCTCAATCGCATCAAGGAACTTCGCACCGCTGATCGCGCGCTTATCTTAGTTAGCCACGCACTCGCAACGATTGAAGATATCTGTAATGAAGTTGTCTGGCTCAATAAGGGAAAACTCATGATGCGTGGAAATCCGTCTGAGGTCATCGCTGCCTACCGCGAATTCGTAGATGCAAGAAAGAGCGCATCATCTGATGAGGATGTTTAAAACTTTTCTCATTGCTTGTATTACATTCTTACTTGTTCCCGTAGCAAACGCTGACACTCCCCAGTCCTTCTCTTTCACTGGATCGGGTTTTGGACATGGCGTTGGAATGAGCCAGATGGGTGCGCGCGCACATGCTCTAGCAGGAGAGAGCGCAACAGCAATTCTTAATTACTACTACAAAGATATCGTTGTGGCACCGATTGTTGATACCCAGACTATTCGCGTCAATATTGGTCACTTACTGAAGTCGATCTCCTTTCTTTCTGCGTCTCCAGATTCTTTGATTCAGATTTATGCCGGCGAAGTTGTAGGGCCAACAGAAGTCGCTCCTCTAGCCACCTTTACTGCAAAGCAGAAAGTTTCGCTCAGAGTTGATGAGCAAGGAAACGTCACAGGACCAGTTTCTGGAAAGACGCTGACAGTTCGTTGGAGCGGACCTAATTCGGTGATTACTTTCTCTCAACCAGGAAGTGCAGTTCGCTATCGATATGGTCAGATTCAAGTAAGGGTTGTGAAAGGCGCCTTCGAAGTCACCAACTCATTAAGTCTTCATGACGAGTACCTATGGGGGATAAGTGAGATGTCATCAGCGTGGCCAGCGGCGGCGCTGGAGGCTCAAGTGATTGCTTCACGCTCGTACGCGCTTTCAAAGATTGGCACCATCAAGCCATCGTGCGATTGCCACGTGTATTCGCATATCGCAGATCAGAATTTTGTTGGTTACTCGAAAGAGATTGAGCCAAAAATTGGTCCGCTCTGGAAAGCTGCAGTTATCCGCACCAATATAGATTCCTCAACAAGTCTTGCAATTCTTGCCAACGGTAAACCCATCCAGGCTTACTACTTCTCTTCTTCTGGAGGGGCAACGCAGACAACGCTCGATGCGTGGGGGCAACCTTCTTCTTATACGCAGTCGGTTGCAGATCCCGCCGGGCTTGATCCAAAGATCAATCCGCGTTTTGCGAATTGGAAAGCTAGTGCGAGTCAAGATTTGGTGGCAAAAGCATTTTTACTCCCTGAAATCATTTCGCTAGAAATTGTCTCCAGGAATACTGCAGGAGCTGTTACTTACATCAAAGGAACGAGCGCCGACGGATCAACAAAACTGCTACGCGGGGATACCTTTAGAAGCCGCGTAAAGATTCCTTCACCGTACTTTCAGCTGGCGCAATAAGGCGCAGAGTTAGTTGGCGTGAAGCACTGAATTTAAGCCGCCCCACGTACCTGTGCGCATAACTGCTTCAAGTCCACCAGTAAGTGAGTTACGTCGGAATAAGAGATTACTTGCACCTGAAAGAGTTCCTGCCTTCACAATCTCGCCATCAGGAAGTTTTACCTTGGCTGCAGCGGTGATGTAGGTACCTGCTTCGATGACGCAATTATCGCCCAGTGATATGCCTAGCCCTGAGTTTGCACCGAGAAGACACTTTTCCCCGATAGAGATCACTTCTTTTCCGCCACCGCTGAGGGTTCCCATGATGGATGCACCGCCACCGACATCGGTGCCATCGCCCACTACGACTCCGGCTGAGATGCGACCTTCGACCATAGAGGTGCCCAGAGTTCCGGCATTGAAGTTAACAAAGCCTTCATGCATCACAGTTGTGCCTGAAGCGAGGTGAGCCCCAAGGCGAACGCGATCAGCATCTGCAATGCGAACACCTGACGGAATAACGTAATCAACCATGCGCGGGAATTTATCAACAGCAATGACAGTGACATGGCCATACTTTGCCTTGAGCTTTGCGCGGGTAGTTTCAAATCCATCTACTGCGCAAGGGCCTGCAGATGTCCACACAACATTTGCAAGTAATCCAAAGATTCCATCGAGTGATTGGCCATGTGGCTTTACAAGTCGATGGGAGAGAAGGTGCAGTCGTAGGTAAGCATCTTTTGCATCTTTAGGCGCAATTGTGAGATCGATTTCAAGTGAGACTAATTCGCGAGTAACTCTGCGGGCTTCATCGCTACCCACCATTGATGTCAGCGTTGCATCAGGTGTACCAGTAAGGGCACCGAGAGCAGGAGATGGATACCAAACATCGAGAACTGTTGAACCTGCAAGTGTTGCGATTCCGTGGCCGTGAGCTAAAGAAGACATGTTCTAAGCCTAACCCCTATTCTGTCCCTCATGCGCATTGCAGTATTTTGCTCTTCATCACCCACCATCGATAGCAAATTTATCGACCTCGCATTTGAACTTGGCGCCGGTATCGCTGAAAGCGGTGCGGAATTAGTTTCAGGTGGTGGCCATATCTCTGCCATGGGAGCGATTTCTCGAGGCGCCCGAAGCAAGAGCGGACGGACGATTGGAATCATTCCGCAGAAATTGGTTGATATTGAATTTGCCGATCACGATAGCGATGAACTTATCGTCGTTGATTCGATGCGCACACGTAAGGCAAAGATTGAAGATCTCTCCGATGCCTTCATCACCTTGCCGGGTGGGCTCGGGACTCTCGAAGAACTCTTTGAAATCTGGGTTGGTCGCTACCTAAAGTTTCACGATAAACCAGTCATCATTCTCGATCCGTACGGTATCTATCAGCCACTTCACGCACTTGTCGAACATCTCGAGACCGAAAACTTTGTAAAACCAGGAATGCGCGATCTTCTCCATTGGACAACGACTGTTGAAGAAGCAGTAGCGATTGCACATGGCAAGTAACACTCTCTCGATTCATTTGACGATTCCAGCTTCGCAAGAAGTTGTGTGGAGCAAGATTGCAGACTGGCAATCACAAGGTGATTGGATGTTGCAGACAAAGGTCTGGGTTACCTCCGACAACGTTGAGGGAGTGGGAACTTCGATAGCTGCATTTACGGGGCCGCTCTACTTTCTCTACCCACGTTTTAAATCTCTTGGACTTCTCGATTTAATGGTTGTCACACAATGGCAACCTCCACACCGATGCGATGTCGACCATGTCGGAAAAATTCTTAAGGGCAGTGGATCATTCCAGTTGAGTGATATTGCCGGCACGTCTACACGCTTTGACTGGTCAGAAACAATCGAAGCGCCTAAGGCGGTCTTCTTCCTTATTGCGCCGTTTCTCTACATTGGCGTGCGCATATCTCTCGCACGCTTCGCGCGATCTTTTACATAAGTCACCCCATTCTTTGGATTCTTTAAGAATTTTGATGAATCTAGAAGAATCAAGCGAGTAACCTCTATTCCTATGAGCAGCTCGAGCAATCCTCAAACCCTTGCCGATCTGCTCGCATCCCTTCCCGAAGAAGAGCGAATCATCTTGACCTTGCATTACCTGCGCTCCAAATCGAGTGTAGAAATTGCAGCCCTTCTCTCTGTCCCAGATCGCGCTGTTATCGCCGTAATAGAGTCCGGAAAGGCGCGCCTCAAGGGGGAGCTAGGGCTCTAATCCGGGCATATCTTCGATTTCACCCATGGCTCAATCTGCGAGATACTTCTCCCTACAACTTTCTATCCGAAAGTTCCCCGCACCCGAAGTAAGAGCAAACAAGGAGTCCCCACCATGGCAGCTATGAAACCTCGTACCGGTGATGGACCAATGGAAGTTACGAAGGAAGCTCGTTCCCTCGTTATGCGAATTCCTCTCGAAGGTGGCGGGCGCCTCGTAGTGGAACTCAACCCACAGGAAGCAAATAACCTCAGCGCAGCTCTTGAAGCCGCTGTCGCTCTCATTAAGAAGTAGAGCGGATCTACAAAAATTCTTCACACAGTTGCTCCCGATCTTGAGGCCTTAGTAAGCGCAGATATTCTCGCTGTTGGCTTTACCAAGAAGAGCGATGACTCAATCGAACTGGCCGGTAACTCACGCCTCATCGCATCTCTTGAGAAATACTTCGGGATCAGCTTGGTTGATGAGGTTGCCTTCTTCCAACCCTCAGGAAAAGCTGGAGAGCTCTATGAGATTCCGGTACTCCACAAAGATTCCTCAGTCGACCGTATCTACATTGTTGCAGTCGGTGATGGAGAACTCCCTGCACTTCGCATTGCGGGTGCTGCATTAGGGCGAAAGGTTCGTGGCAAAGCAGTCGAACTCGTCTCGCTTATCGCAGACTCTCGCTTAGAAATTCGTGCACATGGAGTCTCCATACTGCTTGGCGCATACACATGGAATCTCAAGACTGGAAAGCCAGCAGAGATCGCAACTATCGCGCTCGCAACAAAAGATGGAGCCTCTGTGGCTGAAGCAAGCGTTATCGCGCGTGCTCTCTATACAGCGCGTGACCTCATTCATACCCCATCCAACATTAAGAATCCGTTGTGGATGGCCCAAGAGGCAAAGAAGCTTGCTGATGAAAAGGGTTTAGCTATTTCAATCCTTGCCGGAAAAGAACTTGCCAAATTTGGCGGTCTGCGTGCAGTCGGAAATTCATCTCCAAAGCCAGGCCCTCGATTTATCCAACTTACCTACATTCCAAAAGGAAAGTCACGTTCTGCCGCAGCACTTCCACATATTGTGATCGTTGGAAAAGGAATTACCTTCGATACTGGCGGAGTATCACTGAAGCGCCCCTATGAATTTATGACTGCCATGAAGAGCGATATGGCTGGTGCTGCTGCAGCTCTTGCGACAATCAGTGCACTTCCAGATTTACAACCGCAAGTAAAAGTCACAGTTCTCATGATGTGCGCAGAAAACGCGCTTTCTGGTACTTCACAGCGCCCATCTGATGTCATTACTCAATACGGTGGGACAACAGTTGAAATTATTAATACCGATGCTGAAGGTCGTCTCGTTCTAGCCGACGGACTTGCGTACGCGGTAGAAAATCTTGATCCTGATTATCTCTTTGATATTGCAACGCTGACAGGTTCTGCAACTCTTGGGCTAGGTCGCCAATATGCAGCGCTCTATACACGCGATGAGAAGCTCGCTAAAGAACTCGTTGCAGTTGGCGAAGCTTCAGGAGAACGTGTCTGGCACATGCCTCTGGTTGATGATTACCAAGACTCTCTTGATAGTGATGTTGCAGATTTGAACCATAATGGCGATAAAGGTGATTACTCAGCAGGTTCTGTCACCGCTGCGCTCTATCTCGAACATTTTGTCGCTGATTCTCGGTGGGTTCACCTTGATATTGCTGGTACCGGTCGTAGCGAAATAGATTCTGGAGAAAACGCCAAGGGTGGAACCGGATTCGGCGTGCGATTCTTCATTGATTGGATATTGTCTCTCTCATGAACATCAGCCCGCATTCTTACGCAGAGACCTTTATTGCAGAAGATGCGGTAAAGAGTGCAGCTCGTGCTCGTGGGCAAGAACTCGGCACAGTTGATGCAACACAAGGTGCAGGTGCCTATCTTCGCCACTTGGCACACCAGCTCAATGCTCAATCAGTCGTTGAAATTGGCACAGGTTCGGGCGTTGGTTCACTCTGGATTCTTGAAGGCATGATTGCAAGTGGAACTCTGACTTCTATCGATGACGAAATGGAACATACATCGATTGCAAAGCTCGCTATGGCTGATGCTGAAATTGCACAGTCTCGCTACCGTTTTATCACCAACTCGGTTATGGATGTCATGACCAAATTAACAGATCGCGCCTATGACTTGGTTGTCTACCGTCATAACTCTGAAGATCTCTCATTTGCTATCTCTGAAGCACACCGAATTCTGCGCAGCGGTGGCGTCTTTGTTATCGATAATTTCTTCGGTGGATCAAAGGTTCAAGACCCCGCTCAGCGTGATCCCAAGACAATTGCTCTGCGTGAAGCTGGGAAAGCGATTAAAGCCGATACAGAATCTTGGGTGAGTTCACTCATACCAACGGGTGACGGCTTATTGCTCGCCACTAAGTTGTAGCAGAATAACTTCATGAGCATCAATCCTGGTGGCCCTTGGTGGGTTGCTCCCAGCAATCGCGGTTTAGGCAGAAAGATCTCACTTCGCTCTGCAATTATCTTTGCCATCGTCGTTGGGGTCATTGCAGGTGCATTTGGTGCATCATCAACTGGTTCACTCTTCGGACATTCAGTCAATCTTGTGAAATCAACTTCCACGATTGAACGACCAGTGGGATCCGTCGCAGAGATAGCTCAACGCGTACTTCCTTCAGTGGTCTCTATCGAAGCTAAATCTAATGATGGCGGAGCAACTGGCTCAGGCTTTGTGATCGATAGTTCTGGCTACATTCTTACCAACAACCATGTGATTGCAGCATCTGTAACAAGCGGTGGAGATATCACTGTTCGACTCAACGATGGCAGTTCTTACGATGCAAAGGTAGTCGGTCGCGATACCTCATACGACTTAGCAGTTCTCAAAATTATTGGCGCATCTGTTAAAGCGCTCCAGTTTGGCGATAGCGACAAGGTGGCGGTTGGAGATTCAGTGATTGCTATCGGCTCACCACTGGGCTTAACCGGAACGGTAACACTTGGAATTATCAGCGCTAAGGATCGCGCTGTCACGGCTGGCGAAACTAGTGAAGAGAACTCATTTATTAACGCCCTTCAAACAGATGCAGCAATCAATCCAGGAAATTCAGGTGGGCCACTTGTCGATGCCACGGGTGCAGTCATTGGCGTGAATTCGGCTATCGCCTCGCTGGGTTCGAACTCCAATTCTCAAACAGGATCAATCGGTTTAGGTTTTGCTATCCCAATCAATCAGGCGCGCAAGACTGCAGACCAGTTGATAAAGAACGGAAGAGCAACCTATCCGGTGATGGGAATCTCTGTTGATATGAATTACTCAGGTGAGGGAGCCCTTATCGCAAAGAGCGCAAAGGCAATTCTTGCGGGCGGACCAGCTGCAAAGGCCGGAATGAAGGCAGGAGACATCATCACCTCAATCGATGGACGTGCCATTACATCTCCTGAAGAGCTCATCGTTGCTATTCGAGCGAGAAATGTTGGCGATACCATCGAAGTTACATTCAAACGCGGTGAAGAAGTGAAGACTGCAACTATGACGCTGACGGCTGGCAAGTAGCAGAGTAAGGTTCACTCACTATGTTCTTTGACTTTGGCGCCGGCGAAATAATCGGACTCGCGATTCTTGCCATGATTCTTATTGGCCCTGAACGCCTACCTAATTTCGCTGTTGATGCCGCAAAGTTTGTAAAAAAGGTGCGCGAGATGGCGACATCAGCTACCAATGAACTTAAAGAGAACCTTGGTCCAGGCTTCGAAGATCTCAAACCAACTGATCTCAACCCAAAGACATTCCTTCAAAAGCAGCTATCAAGCGTTCTGGATGAGAACGATAAACCAACATCGAAGGCGAAATTTGTCAGCAAGATTGACCCTGATCTTCTATGACTACCCTTGAATTAGTACATGCCGCTCTCGCCACAGTTCAGGACCCAGAACTCCATCGCGCGCTGCCTGAACTTGGCATGGTTAAAGCTGTTGAGATCACTGGCTCGACAGCAAAGTTAGAAATCCTTCTCACAATCTCAGGATGTCCTATGAAGGATCGTCTCCAGAAAGATATCGACTCAGCAGTAACTGCGATTGAAGGAATCTCTGCTGTTGAAATTACCTTCGGTGTGATGGATGAAGAACAGCGCGCCAATATTAAGAAGTTACTGCGTAACGGTCGCGAAAGTTTTATCTCCTTTGCTCAGAAAGATTCGCTGACCCGAGTTATTGGCGTGGCCTCAGGTAAGGGTGGAGTTGGAAAATCTTCTCTGACAGCAAACCTTGCCGTTGCATCTGCTCACAAAGGTTTGCGTGTAGGAATCCTCGATGCTGATGTTTATGGACACTCCATTCCACGTTTAATGGGCTTGATTGGTCAGCGACCAACAGCAATCGATCAGATGTTTATTCCGCTCGAATCTTTCGGCGTAAAAACTGTCTCGATGGAGATGTTTAAGCCTGAACGCTCCGATGCTATTGCTTACCGTGGTCCACTCCTGCACCGAGTCTTGGAACAACTCCTATCTGATGCCTATTGGGGCGATCTCGACCTTCTCTATATCGATCTTCCGCCCGGAACCGGAGATCTTGCAATCTCGCTCGGCCAGCTGGTTCCCTCTTCAGAGATTGTTGTTGTCACAACGCCACAAGTTGCTGCCGCGGAAGTAGCTGAACGCGCCGGACGTATTGCCCACCAAATTCATCAGCGCGTTATTGGCGTCATTGAAAATATGTCTGCCTACCCATGCGCTAAATGTGGCGAACTCACATCACTCTTTGGCGAAGGTGGGGGAGAAGAAACTTCTCGTCGACTTTCACAGTTGGTTGGTGCAGATGTGCCACTTCTGGGCAAGATTCCATTTAGCCCAGATCTGCGCGAAGGTGGAGATGCTGGTGCGCCGGTAGTTGTATCGGCACCCGAGAGTCCAAGCGCTAAAGCGATTGAGGCAATTGTTTCTCAGCTAATTGTGCGTGAAAAATCTTTACTTGGCGTCAGACTCGGGCTTGCGTAACTCTTCAACAATCTCTTTTGCAAGATCGCCAAGTTCGTTACGTAGGTAATCGCGAGTAGCAACATCACCTAAGGCAATGCGAAGGCTGGCAAGCTCGCGAGTGAGATATTCAGTGTCGGCGATGCTTCGCGCATTCTGTGCACGATCTTCATTGAGTGCAATGCGATCCCTGTCAGCTTGACGATTCTGTGCCAGCAAAATTAGCGGAGCAGCATATGAAGCTTGAAGAGAGAGAATCAACGTAAGGAAGATAAATGGGTATTTATCAAATCGAATATCGTGTGGAGCCAAGGTGTTCCAGAGAACCCAGCTAACAACAAATGCTGTCATGTAGACCAAGAAACGTGCTGTTCCCAAGAAACGCGCGAAGCGCTCAGAGAGACGACCGAAAGTTTCTGGATCTATATTTCCACGGAGCGAACGACGTGTTTCGCGCGGTGTATCCAAACCAAAGTTGCGTGCCATCGTTACACCTCCTCGGTGAAATTCTCAGAAAAATTAGTATCGATGCTCTCGAGCGCAGCTGTGGTTGCAGCTGAATCTCGATGATCATGGCGCCAGTTTGTAGGCAGTAAGTGATCGAGCACGTCATCGACAGTAACTGCGCCCAAGAGGCGATCATTGGCATCGATAACAGGCAGTGAGAGCAAGTTATAGCTAGCTAAGTATGACGAAACTGCATGCAATGATGCGTCGGGATTAACTCCCTGCGTATTGGTATCGACGATAGAACCTAGAAGAGTTGAAGGTGGTTCGCGCAAGAGTCGCTGATAATGAACCATTCCAATGAAGCGACCGGTCGGGGTTTCGAGGGGTTGTCGCGCGATAAATACCTGTGAAGCAAGAGCAGGTGAAATTTCGCTCTGTCGAACCGCGGCAAGAGCATCAGCGACTGTGTAATCAGCCGACATCACAATTGGCTCAGTCGTCATCATTCCGCCTGCCGAGTAATCTTCATATGTCATCAGGCGCAGCACGTCTTCAGCATCTTCAGGATCCATTAGATCGATGAGCTCTTGCGCACGCTCTTCTCCAATTTCACGGAGCAAGTCGGCTGCATCATCAGGATCCATCTCTTCGAGAATATCTGCAGCACGTTCGCCTTCGAGTTCTGCCAAGAGAGCTACACGCTCTGATTCATCCATCTCTTCAAGAACATCTGCCAAGCGTTCGTCATCAAGTGCGCGAGCAACTTCAACGCGACGCTTCGGTGCAAGATCTTGAATGACAGCAGCTAGATCTGCCGCTCGTAGATTGCTCAGAGTTGAAAGTAAGTTGGAGACGCCTTGGTTGGATTCGTGTTGTGCAAAGCCGGTGACTTCTTCCCATGTCACTGTTGACGTTGCGCCCTTGCGACGAAGTCCGCGTCCCTTGCGCATAATATGTACGCGAGTGATGAGCCAATCTCCAGTGCGATTTTGCTCCATGCCCATATCTTCGACAAGTACGTTCTCACCATTTTCGACAAGTGAAATTGTGCGATCGAGTAAATCTCCAAGAACTAACAACTCACCTGCACGAGTTTCAAAACGGCGCATATTAAGAAGGCCAGTGATGACAACGGCTCCTGATTCGATAGAAGTCACGCGAGTAATCGGAACAAAGACGCGACGACGTAGCGGAACTTCTACAACTAATCCAAGGATGCGGGGAGATTGATTGTTAGAACGAAGGGTCGCGACAGCATCGCGCACCTTGCCAACAGGATCCCCATTTGGGTCAAAGACTGCAGTTCCAGCAAGACGGGCGAGAAATACGCGATTGATGTTATTTCCGCTCATGGGATAAGAGTAACCGTTGAGGTATCGACTAGGTTTGCCTTATGTCTGAGGTCCAGAAAGCGACGGTTCATAACCACACCGAGCTACCCGCTCGGCCCGACCTCATCCGCCTGATTATCGGAATTTTCGGCATCGGATCATCCGGTCCGCTGATTGCACTCAGCACTATGCCGGTTCCCACCTTAATTTTCTGGCGCAATCTCGGCGGATCTCTGATGACCCTGCCCTTTGCTCTTCGACATAAGCTCAATCGCACTGGCGTGAAGTGGGCGATATTGGCTGGCGTTGTGCTCGCTGTTCACTTTGTCGGATTCTTCCTATCGATGCGCATGACAAGCGTTACAGCAGGAACTGCAATCGTGGCCACTCAACCAATCTTCGCTGCGTTCTTCGTTAAGTTAACGGGCGGACATATTCCAACAAAAGCTTGGTTTGGCATGCTCATCAGTTTTAGCGGCGTTCTGCTTGTTACAGGCATTGACCTACAACTCGATCGTCGCTCATTTATGGGAGATCTTGCCGCGCTGGTTTCAGGGGCGCTCGCAGCTGCCTATATGTTGATTGGTTCGCGGGCTCAAAAAACTCTTGCAACCACTTCATATACGACCATCTGTTACTTCGTGTGTGCAGCAACTGCGCTGCCGATGGCAATTTTTTCGGGCTATCAAATTGTTGGTTTCGTTGCGAAAGAGTGGTGGGTACTGCTTGGTCTCATTCTCGGCGCACAAATTCTTGGCCACACCATGTTTAACATCACCTTGAAGCGAGTATCACCTGCCGTCGTTTCAATGATTGTCTTCTTTGAAGTTCCTGTTGCAGCCATTCTTGCGATGATCTTTAACATCGGTAAGCAACCAACCTTGATGATTATTCCAGGAGTAATTTTGATTCTTGGGGGATGTATCTTGGTTGTACTCCGTACTCGACCTGAAAGTGTGGTGATAGAAGAATGATTGACTTACATACCCACACCACCTGCAGCGATGGAACAGATACACCTTTTGCTCTCGTGAAGAAGGCTTTAGCTGCAGGCGTTACAACCCTTGCAATTACTGATCATGATTCAACTTCAGGCTGGAGTGAAGCTATATCAGCAATTCAGCCTCAGATTGAACTTGTTCTGGGCGCTGAGGTTTCTTGTCTCACCTCAGATGGAATTAGCGTTCATATGCTTGGACTTCTCTTTAATGGTGAGGACCCTGAAATTCAGCAGATGTTGGCCGATTCTCGCGATACCCGCCTTCCACGTATGCGCAAGATGGTTGAACTCTTGAGTGCCGATGGAATCAATATCTCTCTCGATGATGTTTATCGCGCTACTCCCGAAGGTGCCACTGTCGGTCGTCCGCATTTAGCTGATGCCCTTGTAGCTAATGGAGTTGTCGCTAGCCGCGATGAAGCTTTTTTAGATTTGCTCAATAATGGGTCGAAATATTATGTAACACATGCTGCGCCAACGCCCGAAGATGCAATTCGTGCCATTCGAAAAGCTGGGGGAGTTGCAGTAATTGCGCATCCTTTCGCATCTCGCCGGGGGCAGACCATTACCGCATCGACTTTTGCGGATTTAGTCGCCGCAGGTATGAACGGAATTGAAGTTCATCACCGTGATCAAAACGCACAGGAGCAGGAAACGCTTACTGCAATTGCACAAGAACTCAACCTGGTAATAACAGGCTCAAGTGA
The DNA here is from genome assembly GCA_002284855.1 of Actinobacteria bacterium IMCC25003. Taxonomy (GTDB): domain Bacteria; phylum Actinomycetota; class Actinomycetes; order Nanopelagicales; family Nanopelagicaceae; genus Planktophila. Next base: position 548,488 of record CP015603.1, read on the forward strand.
TTATCACGGCACCGGAAAACTTAATGGGTTAGCAGAAAACACTACGAATCAGGGACAATGGGAACAGCTAGAGTCACTTGCAGATGCACGAAGGGTTGTTAGGAAATGAATTCACTTGGAGCAGTCACTTTTGCTACTCAAGCCTTCGTCACCCTCTTTGTGATCATGGATCCGCCTGGTGCCACACCTATCTTCTTAGGGTTGGTCGGCGATAAGTCACCACGCGAAAGAGTTCGCCTTGCCTGGCAAGCAGCTGGTGTCTCGCTCTTTGTAATCGCTACTTTTGCAGTCTTCGGTCGCTTCATTCTCGATTACATGAACGTTTCTATTGAGGCTCTCCAAGCCGCTGGCGGATTACTGCTTCTCTACGTAGCGCTCCAACTCTTGACCGGAAATAAGAACACCGGCACAGAAAGCTCAAGTGAAAATATTGGAATGGTTCCACTTGGAACACCGCTCCTTGCAGGTCCCGGTGCAATCGTTGCCACAATGATTTATGTTCAGAAGGCAGATACCCATACTCAAATTCTTGGTTTAGCGATAGCAATTCTTGCAGTACACCTGATAATCGGTACCGTTTTGATGGCTTCAACAAAAATAGTGGGCCTCATTAAGAATTCTGGCGTCACACTTCTTGCCAGCATTGCTGGACTTCTGCTTGCTGCTATCGCGGTTCAGATGTTGGCAAATGCGATTAAAACCTTCGCAGCTGCCTAACTAAAACTATTCTGAGATTCTTTTGGTGCGTGTACGTTCGCGCTTCACGCGATCTGCTGCCGGCTTCTTAGCTTCAACAGGTTTCTCAGATTTAGTTCTATCTGATTTTGGTCGATCGGATTTAGGTTTATCGGCCTGAGGCGCGCGCTGCGGTGTCATTCTTCCGGTAGAGCCTGCCGGAATGTTGAGCATTTCGAAGAGGTGCTCTGATGATGAATACGTTTCAACTGGCTCAGGGAGCCCAAGAACAAGAGCTGTATCAATCATCTTCCAGCGAGCAAGTTCATCCCAATCTACAAATGTGACTGCAATTCCATGTGCACCGGCGCGAGCAGTACGACCAATGCGGTGAACATAGGTCTTCTCATCTTCTGGGCACTGATAGTTAATAACGTGAGTGATTCCATCAATATCGATACCGCGTGCAGCGACATCTGTTGCAATCAATACATCTGACTTTCCCGCTTTAAAGTCGTTCAGGGCTTTTTCGCGTGCAGATTGACCGAGGTCGCCGTGAATTGTTGCGGCACGGAAACCGCGCTCAATAAGGTCATCAGATGTCTTCTGCGCTGTGCGCTTTGTGCGGCAGAAGACGATGGTTGGTCCACGGCCATTTGCTTGCAAGATACGTGCGAGCATTTCGATCTTATCCATCGCATGTGCACGGACAACATGTTGTTCGATGCGCGAGACAACGGCACCTTCATCTTCATTATCTTGAGTACGAATATGTACAGGTTGATTCATGAAGCGACGTGCAAGAGCGATGATGTCTCCGGGCATTGTTGCCGAGAAGAGCATTGTCTGCTGACGTGCTGGAGTGCTGGTAAAAATCTTTTCTACATCGGGCAAGAAGCCAAGGTCAAGCATTTCATCAGCCTCATCGAGAACAACGCGAGAGACGAATTTCAGTGTCAGCTGTCCTTGGCGATAGAGATCGAGGAGACGACCTGGAGTTCCGACAACAATTTCTACACCGTTATTGAGCGCCTCGATTTGTGGCTCGAATGCGCGACCACCGTAAACGGCGAGCGTGCGAATTCCACGATTAAATGAGAGCTCTTCAATATCTTTTGTTACTTGCACACAGAGTTCGCGAGTAGGAACAACGATGAGTACTTGTGGCTTTCCTTGGTTAGGAAGTGTCGCCCAATCTGAATCATTAGGTGCAATGACGCGCTCGATAACAGGAATACCGAATGCAAGGGTCTTACCTGTTCCGGTCTTTGCCTGGCCAATGACATCTCCATCAGCGAGAGCGATAGGCATGACCATCTCTTGAATAGGAAAAGGTGATGTAAATCCATGCTCTGCGAGAGCTGCAATTGTTTCCTTGCGAAGAGGAAGGTCTGCGAAAGTCAGGCTCACTTACACAACGCCGAAACCGACGCGGCGCTCAGCTGGCTCGCCGATTTCGACGTAACCAATCTTGTCCGCAGGGACGATGATCTCGTGTCCCTGTACATCTTGAAGAGAGAGTGGAGTCTGCGCTGTCAGAGCTGCAGTAACTGCGCTCTTGATCTCAGCGGGAGTCGAAGGGCAATCAAAAGAGAGTTCGCTTCCAACATTGGTAATGGAGATACGAACTTTTGCTGCCTTTTCAGATTTCTTTGAACTCATGAGCCCATCTTATTCGTTAAGAGTCAGTACGGGGAAATCCAGAAATTCCTCGCCACATGAGGTTCTCAACGAGCTCCATCGCTTGCTGGCGTGTGAGTTTGCTATCACGCTCAAGCCAATGGCGAGCAGTTACTTGAACATAGCCAATTAATCCAACTCCGAGCATCATCGCTGCTTCTTTTGGAAGACCAGTGTCATTTGAGATGACTCCGGAGACAGCAGCTGCACAGTCATATGTCATGCGATTGAGACGTTCGCGAACTTGAGGTTCGACGCTCATATCGCTTTCGAAGAGAAGGCGGAATGCTTCGCCTTCATTTTCAATAAAGTTGAAGTACGCCTCAATAGTGACATGAACGCGTTGTTCGTTATCGGGAGTCGATGAAATCGCTTTTTGAATCTCATAGACAAGTGAATCGATATGGAGATCAAGGACTGCAAGATAGAGATCTAGCTTCGATGGAAAGTGCTGGTAGAGAACAGGTTTACTGACGTTAGCTCGATCTGCAATTTCATCCATCGCTGCTGAGTGATATCCAGCTGCTGTGAAAACTTCGAGGGCTGCAGAGAGCAGAATTGCGCGTCGCTCGTCGCGAGGAAGTCGCGACTTATCTGAACGCGAATTGTTTGCAGTTGCTGATTCGGTACTCATTCCGCGAATCGTACTGAATTCGCCACGAAAGGCACAGTACGGCAGAATTACCTGCATGAAGACGCCTCCACTAGTCACGCCAGGCCCAGCGCTTACCGTTGATGAAGTGCGCCGATATAGCCGCCACTTGATCATCCCTGATGTAGCAATGGCAGGCCAGCAGCGCTTGATGAATGCAGAGGTTCTCTGCGTCGGAGCAGGTGGATTGGGTTCACCAGCACTGATGTATCTCGCAGCTGCCGGAGTCGGAACTCTCGGAATAGTTGAATTCGATACCGTTGATGAATCTAATCTTCAGCGCCAGATTATTCATGGCCAATCAGATATTGGTAAGAGCAAGGCGCTGAGCGCTAAGGAAAAGATTGCCGAAATCAATCCTTATGTGAATGTTGTCCTCCACGAGACGCGACTCGATAACTCAAATGTCATGGAGATTTTTTCTCAGTACGACATCATCGTTGATGGCACAGATAACTTTGCTACGCGTTATCTCGTTAATGATGCCTGCGTTCTCTTAAAGAAGCCTTATGTCTGGGGTTCTATCTATCGCTTCGATGGACAGGCAAGCGTCTTCTGGGCCGAGTACGGTCCGTGCTACCGCTGCCTCTATCCAGAGCCACCACCTCCCGGAATGGTTCCAAGTTGTGCTGAAGGCGGTGTGCTCGGAGTTCTCTGCGCGACTATCGGTTCAATTCAGACAACGGAAGCCATCAAAGTTCTCACTGGCGTGGGCGAACCGCTGATTGGTTCACTCATGGTCTACGACGCACTTGAAATGACATTCCGTAAAATCAAAGTGCGCAAAGATCCTAACTGCCCACTCTGTAGCGATAAGGCAACGCAAACTGCGCTCCTACCTGACTACGAAGCATTCTGTGGAACGCTCTCTGATGCAGCGCAAGAAGCAAGCACTGGTTCGACCATTACCGTTCAAGAGCTCAAGTCAAAGATTGATAATAAAGATGACATCTACCTCATCGATGTTCGTGAACCAAGTGAGTATGAGATCGTCAATATTCCAACTGCACACTTGATTCCTAAGCAAGGATTTATTGATGGCAGCGTGCTTGCATCGCTTCCACAAGATAAGCCCATTGTTCTTCACTGCAAGAGTGGAGTTCGTTCAGCCGAATGTCTTGCGATTCTCAAGAGCGCAGGCTTTGCCGATGCATCACATGTATCAGGTGGCGTCATTGCATGGGCGAAACAAATCGATACAACTCTTCCGGTTTACTAATGCGCACGAGCTATAAGGGTTATCGCATGCTGCTTGTGCATGCCCATCCTGATGACGAGACCATCAATAATGGAGCCACGATGGCGCTGTATGCAGCCCTCGGAGCAGATGTCACGCTCGTTACATGTACTCGTGGCGAAGAAGGCGAAGTGTTGGTTAAAGATTTAGCTCATCTGGCCGCACATGAAACAGATTCACTTGGAGACCATCGAGTCGAAGAGTTGGCAGTAGCCATGAAAGCTCTGGGAATTTCTGATCACCGCTTCCTCGGTGAAGGTCACACTAAGTATCGCGATAGCGGAATGATGGGAACCGAACCCAATAATCGCCCCGATACTTTCTGGAAAGCTGATTTTGATGAAGCCACAAGCCATCTGGTGCGCGTCATAGATGAAGTGAAGCCACATGTCTTGATTACCTACGATGAATTCGGCGGTTACGGCCATCCAGATCATATTCAGGCACATCGAGTAGCGATGAACGCTGCCGAGAAATCAACCTGGAATATTGAGAAGATTTATTGGAACGTCATGCCTAAGTCGGTCATTCAAGAAGGAATTGATGCGATGAAGAAGATGGGCTCTGATTTCTTCGGAGCAGAAAAGGCGGAAGATCTTCCCTTTGCTAAAGATGATTCATTTGTTCACGCAATGGTCGATGGCAATGCTTATGTCGAGAAGAAGATGGATGCAATGCGTGCGCATGCAACTCAGATTGAGGTCGATGGACCTTTCTTCGCGCTCTCCAATAATTTAGGTCTGCAAGTGTGGGGGCATGAGTACTACACCCTTGTAAAGGGCACGAAACACGAGCCTTTGGATGCAAAGGGTTACGAAACTGATCTCTTTGCGGGGATTGAACTTTCGTAATGAAGTTTCTCTCCTCACTCTTCTTCGGCGCACTGGTTGCAATCTCGGCAACACTGATTCATCAAACACTGCCACCGCTCGGAGTAGCTGTGGGAATCATCGCAACCTATGTAGGCATTTGGTACATAGGCCGCAGATATGGAAAGCGTCGCTACAAGTTCTACGCACTTATTGCGTGGCTCGTTGTGATTGCAAAGGCTGGATCTTTTGGCGCTGGAAATGAACTTCTTATCCAAGGAGACAGCCCCGGAAGTGCGCTCTTAATGATTGGTTTTCTTGTGGGGCTAGTCGCTGTACTGCCTCGCCCTTAACTTACTTCCAACTCCAGCTCTGACCATCGGCGCCATCTTTGATTTCAAGGCCGGCATCAGATAACTGATCTCGCAATGCATCGCTCAGCGCCCAATTCTTCTCTGCGCGAGCTGTAATGCGCGCATCGAGTAGCGCTTGAAGATCTGCACTCACTTCTTTACTTTCCACGCCGCGATCGAGATCAAGCCCCAGCACCTGATCTGCAAAGAGGAAGATGGCACGTTTATCGAGAGCTCCGATACTGGAATCCTTTTCGATGGCACGAATTCGCTGCATCGCTCGTGGTGTATCAAGATCATTGGTGAGTGCATCACTGAGTTCTTGATCAAATTTCAACTCTGTACCGCTACCTGCATCGGAGAGCAATTGTCTCCAGCGTTTGAGAGTTGAATGTGCTGCCTCAAGAGAGGCCCAACTGAGATCCATTTGTGAGCGATAGCGATTCTCAAGCAGTGCAAAGCGAAGTGAAAGTGGGTCTAATCCTCGATCGATGATGTCCTGCAGCAAGACAACATTGCCAGCGCTCTTCGACATCTTGCGGCCTTCAAAGAGAAGGTGTTCGCCATGTACCCATGAATCAACGGTTTCATCACCTGTCAGCGAATTAGATTGTGCTCGTTCATTTTCATGGTGAGGAAAGCGGAGATCAATTCCACCAATGTGGAGATCCACATGCCCATCGAGAAGTTCTATCGACATAGCGCTGCATTCAATATGCCAACCAGGAAATCCTGCACCCCACGGTGAATCCCAAATCATTTGAGTGCGCGCACCTGCTAATTTCCAGAGCGCCCAGTCCGCGTGAAATCTCTTGCCACCTTCATCGGTGAATTCATAACGATGACCTGGTTTAAGCGCTTCGAGTTTATTTCCGCTGAGCGCTCCATATGAAGGAAATGATGTGGCATCAAAGTAGACAGAGCCATCAGTACCGACATAGGCATGCTTGAGTTCAATCAATTTCTCAATCGACTCAATCATCTGCGCCATCTTCTCCGAGGCCCGTGGATAGGAATCTGCTCCTTGAATATTGAGTCGAGCTAAATCAGTATGAAAACGCGCCTCAAAAATTCGGGCAATCTCAAAGGGATCAATCTTTGTCTTCTCTGACTCTGCGAGCATCTTGTCTTCATCGGAAAAATCATCTGCCATATGTCCCACATCGGTGATGTTCTGGACCAAGGTGACATCGAGTCCGGTCAGCTGCAGAGTGCGGGAGATGAGGTCTGAAAGTAGAAAGGTACGCAGATTCCCAACATGTGCATCTCGGTAGACAGTTGGACCGCAGCAGTAGATTCGAACCGCCCCATCTCGGCTAGAGATTGTCTTCAGAGATCTCGACATCGTGTCGTACATCGAGAGTGATCCGCTCGAGGTATCGCGCCGGTTAAAAACTGGGATGACTCGGAAAGCGACAGCATCATCAGGGTTGAAAGCGACTGTTTCACCACGTCGATTAATCAAGGTTGTCTCACTCTGTAGAACGCCGACGACATCTCGAAAGCTGCCATCACTGTCGCGCAGGCGAATCGTCGCTCGCTTGCCGAGCGCCTGCGCTATCTGAGTGCGCAGATTCATGCTCGCCCCAAAAGTCGGTGGTACATAGCGCAACCCTAATCGTGCAAGGGCGCTCCTGCAGGGTTAGAATTACGGTCAACCGTTATTAGCTCCCGGAGGACTTTTCGTGACATATGTAATTGCTGAACCGTGCGTGGATGTAAAAGATAAGTCTTGCCGCGAAGAGTGCCCAGTCGACTGCATTTACGACGGCACCCGCATGCTCTACATCCAGCCTGACGAATGTGTCGATTGCGGAGCTTGCGAACCAGTATGCCCAGTTGAAGCCATCTACTACGAGGATGATGTTCCTGGCCAGTGGCAAAATTATAAGAAGATCAATACAGAATTCTTTATCGAACTCGGTTCACCTGGGGGAGCATCAAAGGTCGGGGAGACAAATACCGACCATGCAGATGTCACTGCTCTTGCGCCAAAAACTTCCTGATTTTCCTTGGGATGCGCTAGCACCGTACGGAGCTATCGCAAAGCGTCACCCACAAGGAGCAATCGATCTCTCGGTGGGAACACCGGTTGATGCCACCCCAGAATTTATTCAGAAAGCTTTTCAGGGAGCTGCAAACTCTCCGGGCTATCCCGTAACAGTTGGAACACCTGAATTACGTGAAGCAATCACCACATGGGCAGAAAAGTATTTAGGTGCCACTGGTGAATTCGGAGTACTTCCGATCATCGGATCTAAAGAATTTGTTGCATGGCTTCCGACATTTATCGAAGCGCAGAGCGTTCTCTATCCTGATGTTGCGTATCCAACCTATCTAGTTGGCGCATTGCTTGCTCAAGCAGAAGCAACCCCAGTCTCACTTCAGGCAGCGACATGGCCAGCTGCAGATATGGCTTGGGTAAATTCACCGTCAAATCCGACGGGCAGAGTTCATAGCGAATCCGAATTTAGAGAAGCTATTGAATGGTCTCGAAAGAATAAGAGCGTTGTAGTCTCTGATGAGTGCTATCTCGAATTTGGAGACACGGTTACTCCTACTTCCATCTTGCAATACACCGGGGGAGTTAACACCAATATTCTGGCGGTGCACTCACTTTCAAAACGCTCTTCCATGGCTGGATATCGCGCCGCATTTATCGTGGGAGATCCCGCACTTATTGCTCGCATCCTGGAAGTTCGCAAACATGCAGGCATGATGGTTCCGCTTCCTGTGCAGATTGCGATGATTGCAGCTCTTTCCAATGAAGATCATGTTGCTGAACAACGTGCTCGTTATAACGCACGTCGCGCAACCCTTGCCCCAGCGCTTCGCGCAGCTGGATTCACTATCGAAAATTCTGAAGCTGGTCTCTATATCTGGGCTACCCGTAATGAAAATTGCTGGGACTCAGTTTCGTGGCTTGCTGAACTCGGCATCATCGCTACACCAGGAATTTTCTATGGCGACAATGGCGCATCGCATATCCGAATTGCAATGACAGCCACAGATGCACAGATCTCTGAAGCTGCTTCTCGCATCACTTCCAAAGTAGGTGCATAGCAATGGCTGTAGGCATTCTCTTGGTAGGAGGCTTTGGTACACGCCTCAAGCCGCTGACAGATGAATCACCGAAACCGATGCTTCCTGTTGCAGGTCTTCCTGTAACGGAACACCAGATACTTGCAGCAAAGAAGGCTGGAATTCACACACTTGTTTTAGCGACGTCATATCTGGCAGAAGTCTTTACACCGTACTTTGGCGACGGGGCTAAGTGGGGGATGAAGATTCTCTATGCAGTTGAAAAGGAACCTCTTGGCACAGGTGGCGCGATTCGTAACGCCGCCGAACTCCTTGGTCGCGATGAACCCGTAGTGATTTTTAATGGCGATGTACTCAGTCGCCACTCGATTGCAGATCAAATAAAATTCCACACAGATAACAGCGCTGATGTGACACTTCATCTGATTGATGTTGAAGATGCGCGTGCCTTCGGTTGCGTTCCCACCGATGCCGATGGTCGCGTAACCGCCTTCCTTGAGAAAATGGATAATCCTGTAACAAATTCGATTAATGCAGGGTGCTATGTATTTAGCCCACAAGTGATTGAGCAAATTCCTCTGGGCACGGTTGTCAGCGTTGAACGCGAAACTTTTCCTACACTTGTTGCAGACGGTCGACCAGTATTCGGTTATAAAGAACAGTCCTATTGGCTCGATGTAGGAACTCCCGCGGCGCTCTTTAAAGGTTCACGCGATTTGGTTGAAGGTGATTTTCACGCGATGGCTGATACAACTATCGCCTCAGATGCGGTCATCACAGGCGGCACTTCCATCGGAGCTCGTTGTTCCATCGGATCGGGCGTACGAATTGACGATTGCATCATTGGAGACGATGTCACCATCGGCGATGGAGCGATTCTGACTCACTCATTCATCGCACATGGCGCCGAGATCGCTGCAGGAACTCAGAAAAGCGCGCATTACCTATCAAAAAAGCTCGATTTACCGATTTCACTCTAGAAATTAAACTTTTCCCAGCGTAAATCGAAAAAATCCCTCATCCCAGGGGTTGACTCAGAGGGATTACACGGGTGTAATTCTCTTCTAGAGCGCGTTCTTCACACCGAAGTGCGCCCTACTGATCTGAGGAGTCTTACGAGCATGCCGATTCGTCCCGAAGGTACATCGACTGGCAAGCCATCAGCCCCCACTGCTGGACCAACTATCCAATTAGCAAGCGGAGAGAATATTGAACTCTCCTGGCAAGAGCGCTCACTATGCGCTCAGACCGATCCCGAAGCCTTCTTCCCTGAAAAAGGTGGTTCTACACGCGAAGCAAAGCGCGTCTGCCTCTCATGCGATGTCCGCCAAGAGTGCCTCGAATATGCGCTCGCACATGATGAGCGTTTCGGAATCTGGGGTGGCCTCTCCGAGCGTGAGCGCCGTCGCCTCAAGCGCCGCCCTGCATAAGCGCGCCGTAACCTTCACAGTTTCAAACGATAAGTTTCCCTTATGAGTACGCAACGCGTTTCTGCCATTCTCGTTGTCCATGATGGAACAACGTGGCTGCCAGAAGTAGTTGCATCAATCGCTTCTCAAACTCGAAACGTTGATCAGATCCTCGCTGTCGATACTGGCTCCACTGATGGATCAGCGAAACTTCTTAAAGGCGCTCGCATCCCCGTTGCAACACTCGATCGCTCTACAGGTTTTGGTGAAGCAGTTGCGTACGGTGTCGATCATCTCTCTGCACCGATTGAAGGCGCCGAAGAATGGTTATGGATTCTTCACGATGATTGCGCACTAGATCCCAACGCACTCGAATCTTTATTAACAGCTCTTATCGAACGACCAAGCGTTGTTATGGCCGGACCAAAACTTCTTGGTTGGCATAACCGCACTCACTTACTTGAAGTAGGTATCAGCCTTGCCACAAACGGCGCACGCTGGACAGGACTCGAACCTTCTGAATACGATCAAGGTCAACGCGATGGTGTGCACGAAGTTCTCTCCGTCAGTACAGCAGGCGCACTTATACGTCGCGATGTCTTTGAAGAGCTCGGCGGCTTCGATAACAATCTAGAACTCTTCCGCGATGATGTTGACTTTGGCTGGCGCGTTCGCACAGCTGGGCATTCCGTTGTAGTGGTTACCGATGCTGTTGGCTTTCACGCGCAAGCGGCCACCAATGAACGTCGCCCCATCGACGTCAAAGGCGCATTCCTGCATCGCCCACTTCTGCTCGATCGCTGCAACGCTGCCTATGTTCTTCTTGCGAACTCCAGCTGGTGGTCACTGCCATGGCTATCGCTACAACTTCTCTCTGGCGCACTTGTTCGTTCCATCGGGTATCTCTTTGCAAAGTTACCAGGATATGCAAGCGATGAAATTCTTGCAATTGCATCGCTACTCATTCACCCGACAGAACTACTTGAAGCGCGTAAAGCTCGAAAGAAGAGTCGCTATATCTCAAGCAGAGTTGTAAAGAGTTTTATTCCCTCACGATTTACCCAACTGCGAAGTTCAATTTCTCGAGGATTTGAGGCGCTTCGTGCCAAGCTCTTGCCAGATGATGCGGCAGGGGTATCTCCTGCTCTCAGCGATCTGACTCTCAATGAAGATGAAGATCTACTTACCCCCATCTCGTCTAAACCATGGCGCTTAGTCTTTACGCGCCCGCTTGTCGCAATGTCCACAGTTTTAGCTGTAATAACGATTTTCTGGGCGCGCCATCGATTCGGTGCAATTTCTGGGGGCGCACTTCCTGAATCACCTGATCGCCTCAGCGAACTCCTTAAAACTTATGTAGCGAGCTGGCATAACATCGGAATGGGAAGCGGATTATCTACTCCACCTTGGGTACTTATTCTGAGTGTTGCTACGTTACTCACTCTAGGAAATATACAACTCTTCATCACACTATTCTTTATCGCTGCTCCTTTTGCACTTCTGCTTACATCCCATCGATTCGTCAAGCGATTTACAGATAACCCTTGGCTATCTGCCGGAGCTGCCCTTCTCTACGCCCTTTCACCGGTATCAATTGCTGCAGTGAATTCTGGCCGGCTAGGACTTTTGGTATTCCTGGCTTTACTTCCCCTCTTCGTCGCCGGACTCCGAAGCTGGAAAGATATTGAGGCTCGCACATGGCGGAGCATCTTTGCTTACTCACTCTTTATCTGGTTGCTGTATGCATTTAACCCATCCGTCTTACTCATCCTGGTTGGAGCGGTTGCATTTACTCTCTATCGCGACCTCATGCTGGTAAATAAAGATTTCAAGAGCCCACTCTTTATGCAACGTCTGATTCGAAGAGCAACTCTTGTTGGAATTCCGCTTCTACTATCTGCGCCTGGCTCGTTCGCTGTCTTTGTAAAGCCAAGTCGACTCCTTGGCGAAATCGGATTAACAATTCCTGGTGGTGGACCAAACTTCGCATTCCTTGCAAACCCTGGTGGGCCTGGCTCATTGCCATGGTGGTGCATTAGCCCAATTGCAATCGTCCTCTTTGTCACATACTTCTCTACGACGGCAGCTCGCAAGTTTGCATCATTAGGTTTGATCTTCTTGCTTTCCGGAACCCTCGTCAGCTCTTTTGTTGTGTCAGATAATGGTTCTTCAGCAAGCACGCGCGCCAATGCCGGAACATTTATTGCAATTGCAACTTTGCTATCCATCACTTCTGCCGTCGTTATGTTCGATAAGATTCGAGCTCGTCTCGAACAGTCGCATGTGAATTACCGACATATCTCAGTGGCATCTGTCTTGCTAATCTCGATTCTCTATTCAGTGACATCAATCTTCTGGCTTGTCACCGCTGGCGCTGATTCGCCTATCAAGACGAGCTCAAAGGAGATTCTCCCTGCATTTCTCTCTGTCGAAACAGATGCAAAGACGGTGGTGCTTCGTTCCTATCGCCGTAATGGTGAAACAACTCTCTCGTATTACATCTCTCGGGGCTCTGCAATCACTCTAGGCGAACCAGATGTGGCGCCTAAAGATTTGCCAGTAATCACTGGAGCCATCGAAGGTTTAGTCGATAACACGGGGGTTACTTCGAGCAAGGTTTTCTCCGATTACGGAATCAAATATGTATTCCTCAAGAATCCAGTCAGCCAAGAAGTTGTTCAAACCATCGATGGTTTAGGCGGCTTCAACCGTACGTCGGCAACAAATGCTGGAATCGTCTGGCGCGTTCTTAAAGATACAGGCCGATTAAAGTTTGTGGATTACTCCGGTAAAGAAATCATTCTTCAATCCAAGGGTGTACAGGCATATGTACCAGCGCCAGGGACTATCACTCTCACCGAGAGTTTCAGCAGACCTTGGCAGATACTCCAAGATGGATATCGCTTAGCCAAGATTGAAAATGCAAATGGCTTGCCATCATTTGAAGTTACGACAGGTGGACATATCTCAGTAATTCACGACGGAACTGCCCGCCGTGCCTGGATTTCATTCTTCATCATTGTCTTGGTGACAACCGTTGTTCTGGCTCTTCCTTCAGGTAGACGTAGGCGCGAAATTGAAGATGCGGTGATCGCATGAAGAATCAACGCATAGTGATTTTGGCTGCGGCTACTGCAACAATTTTGTTACTCAGTAACGCCTTGAACGTCACTGTTTCAACGAGCAGATTTAATGAGTCTTATCCAGCTGCCGTCTGCCCTCCCAATACTCCAGGACTCACAACTGCTATCTCACTGACATCACCCAAGACTCTGGTTCGCAAGACTGGAACCTCTTCAATGCAGGGTTCACCTGTTGGCTTCCGTCGTTATGCAGTTGCTGCGCAGTCCGCAGTAATTGAAGCAGGTTCTGTTACTCCGGTTGTGTGGCAAGTACGGAAGGGAGTCTGGGCCGGCGCGGTTCCATGCAGCGCTCCAATATCATCGCAATGGTTTGTTGGTGCAACTGCCGACATCACATCAAAGGGATCTCTCAATATTGTAAATAGTGGACTTGGTCGCGCCATGATTGATGTGACTGTTTATACCGATAAAGGCCCCATGACACCGCGCGCAATTTCAATCAAGCCAAATTCATTTGTTTCACTTCCACTGGCATCGCTTGCACCAGGTTCCACTCAGATTGCAATTCATCTTCTCCCTCGCTCTGGTCGCGTCAATGGCTTTGTGGTTGATGAGCGCGGTAAGGGGCTACAAGCTCTCGGTGGTGACATCGTCAACGCATCTGGCGATCCAACAAAGACGTTGCAGATTCCTGCAATTCCACAGCAGACCGGTAAGAAAACCTCCACTCCGCACACCCTGAGACTTCTCGTGCCTGGTGATGTCGATGCCAGAATTTCAGCAGAGATAAAATCCACTGATGGAACCTTTGCGCCAGTAGGCATCAATGGCCGAGTCATCGCCCACAAGAAAGTGATTGAGATTCCTCTCGATATCACGATGGCATCCGGAAAATTTGCACTCCATATCTCATCCGATCAACCAATCCTGGGATCCGTCTTTTCACCGACCTTGTCCGAAGGCAAGCGAGATTTTGTCTGGAGCACATCAGCGCAAGACCTTACAGAATTCACTCTGGCGACCACTGGGCTTGCACCGACCTTGGTATTTACGGGCAATCGAATCAAACTAGACCTTGAGTTGACCAATACCAATGGCAAGACGAAGAAGATCACAATTTCTGCTGAAGATATTGCTACATATGTGGTCTCACAGTCGATCCGCTCGGTTACGTTCTCACGGGTATCTGCGGGTACATCAGGCGCTGCGCTTCTGACCTCGAAGAGTGGCTACGGTTACATTCCATTGAACCCAGGAAGTGTGCTGACCAAATCCTCTGTTCCGGCTTCGAATATTCGGGTACTCAATCCATAACTTTTGTGGGCAGCCCCACTAATCTTGTTGATATGAGTTCACAGGTAAGGACTGGTCGCATCTGCTCGCGCGTCAGTTGTCGCGCGGTTGCCTGTATGACTCTTACCTATATTTACGCCGATTCCACGGCTGTTCTCGGACCTCTTGCAACATTTTCTGAGCCACACTCATACGATCTCTGCGATAAACATTCTGCGCGACTTACAGTTCCTAATGGGTGGAATGTCATCCGACAAAGTGCAGATGTCGATAGCACAGGGCCAAGCGATGATGATTTGATGGCTATTGCTGACGCGGTGCGCGAAGCTGCACAAGCATCACTTTCAAGCAAAGATGAAGTTTCAACCACACCTTCACATTCGAGCGTTGGACGACGCGGCCATCTGCGCGCAGTCCCGTCCTAATTTCTATTTACCCAATCTTCTCTTTACGATAGCCATATGAGCGCATCAATTTTTAAGGCTTACGACATCCGAGGTTTGGTCGATAAAGAACTCACTCCAGATTTTGCTTTCGCAACTGGTGTGGCTGTAGCTCGCTTCCTCGAACAAGAGCGTGAACCCGGTACCGTTGTTATTGGTGAGGATATGCGCCCTTCATCTCCAACGCTTGCGACTGCATTCTCCGCGGGTGTTACATCTCAGGGCCTTGATGTAATTCGAATTGGATTAGCATCAACAGATATGTTGTATTTCGCATCAGGAAAGCTCAATCTGCCAGGAGCGATGTTCACGGCAAGCCACAACCCTGCCGCCTATAACGGAATCAAACTCTGCCTCAGTGGTGCTCGACCAATTGGTAAAGAGTCAGGACTTGTCACCATTGAGAATTTCGTCAAAGAGGGAACTCCTATGGCGATGCGAAACGTTGGCGTTGAAAGAGAACAGAACATGCTCGAGGAGTATGTCGATCATTTGCTGACTCTCGTGGATGTCTCATCGATTCGCCCGCTCAAGATAGTTATCGATGCGGGTAACGGCATGGGTGGATACACAGCACCGGCAGTATTTAAGCGTCTTAATGCGGAAGTAATTGAGATGTACTTCGAACTCGATGGAACATTCCCAAACCACGAAGCAAATCCGATTGAGCCATCCAACCTTGTTGATCTCCAGAAAGCGGTGAAGAAACATAAGGCAGATATCGGCCTTGCATTCGATGGCGATGCCGATCGTTGCTTCTTAGTTGATGAAAAGGGCGATTTAGTTAATCCGTCTGCACTCACTGCGCTTATTGCCACCCGAGAACTCAAGCGCTATCCCGCATCAAATATTATCTACAATCTCATTTCGTCACGGGCAGTGAAAGAAGTTGTCGAAGAAAACGGTGGTTCTGCAATTCGCTCTCGCGTCGGACACTCATATATAAAGAAGTTGATGGCAGAAACAAATGCAGTCTTTGGTGGCGAGCACTCAGGGCACTTCTACTTCCGTGATTTCTGGAAGGCAGATTCTGGAATGTTGGCTGCACTGCATGCGATTGCAGCGCTCGGAGAAACGCAAGAGCCACTCTCTCAACTTCTCTCTACCTTTAATCGCTATCACTCCAGCGGTGAGATTAATTCAACTGTTGCCGATGCAAAAGCAGCAATGAGTCAGATTGAAAAAATCTATGGAAAGAAGGCTGGCGTCGAAGTCGATCATCTCGATGGCCTCACCATTAACGGGGATACCTGGTGGTTTAACCTTCGGGCATCCAATACTGAGCCCCTCCTTCGACTCAACGTTGAGGCTTCAACGGAAGCCCGTATGAAGAAGGTTCGAGATGATGTACTTAACACCATCCGAGGCGACCTCGACATCATCGTATTAATCCCTTAACTAGTACGCTATTCCCATAGCCGACTAGCACAGTAGAGCCCTACGCCGAAGGTCAAGCGAAAAGAAAAACAGCCGTTTTATCTAGGGAGATATATCTAAATGACAACTGTCACAACTATTCCAAAGCATGACATCAAGGATGCATCACTTGCCGCCGAAGGCCGTAAGAAGATCGAATGGGCAGAACGTAATATGCCTGTACTTGCACAGATTCGTGAACGCTTCGAGAAGTCACAGCCTTTCGCGGGTGTACGAATCGCAGCATGTATGCACGTCACAACTGAGACAGCTAACTTGATGCGTGTTCTCAAAGCTGGCGGAGCAGAAATCGCTCTCTGCGCTTCAAACCCGCTTTCAACACAAGATGACACAGCAGCTGCTCTCGTACACGAATATGGCATTTCAGTATTCGCACGCAATGCAGTCGACCGCGATGGTTACTACTCACATATCAACGCAGCTCTCGATATCAACCCTCACCAAGTATTTGATGATGGTTGCGACCTCGTAAACACACTTCACACAACTCGCAAGGAACTTCTTCCAAATATTGCTGGTGGTTGCGAAGAAACAACTACAGGCGTTATCCGTCTAAACCAGATGGCTAAAGATGGCGCACTGACATTCCCAATGATTGCTGTCAATGACACCGATACAAAGCACATGTTCGATAACCGTTACGGAACAGGCCAATCAACTCTTGATGCCGTCTTCCGTGCTACCAACTTCCTTCTTGCCGGGCGCATCGTCGTTGTAGCTGGATTTGGTTACTGCGGTAAGGGTGTTGCAGAACGCGCAAAGGGTATGGGCGCAGATGTCATTGTCACTGAAATCGATCCAACTAAGGCTCTCGATGCGATGATGCAGGGATTCCGCGTTATGCCAATGGTTGATGCTGCAAAGGTCGGGGATGTCTTCATCACCGTCACTGGAAACCGCGATGTACTTCGCGACGAGCACTTCGCTGTCATGAAGGATGGCGCAATCATGGCTAACTCAGGCCACTTCGATATCGAAATCGATGTTGCATGGCTCGAGCAGAATGCAGTGACAAAGAACGAGAAGATGCGCCACCAGACTGACGAATATGTCATGAAGGATGGCCGTCGCCTACTTCTCCTTGCAGAAGGTCGCCTCGTCAACCTTGGTGCAGCTGAAGGTCACCCAGCATCAGTAATGGATATGTCATTCTCTGATCAGGCTCTTACCGCTGAATACCTTGTGAAGGAAGCAAAGAATCTTCCTGCAGGTGTTCACGAAGTTCCTACATACATTGATAAGGAAGTTGCTTCATTGAAGCTGAAGTCAATGGGTGGACATATCGACACACTTACTCCTGCACAAGATATGTACCTCAACTCTTGGGAGCACGGTTCATAAATGACCTTGGTTATGGTCGTCGATGACGATCAAGACCTTGCAGAGATGCTTGGAATTGTTCTCACAAGTTCAGGCTTTGATGTAGATCTTGTCAGTCGAGGAGATGAGGCGCTGGAGGTTTTTAGAAATAATCCTCCAGACCTCGTCTTACTTGATGTGATGTTGCCAGGTATTGATGGCATCGAGGTCTGCAGATTAATTAGACAAGAATCTATGGTTCCGATTGTCATGTTGAGCGCAAAAGGCGAAACCCAGGACATTGTCCGCGGTCTCGAAGCAGGTGCCGATGACTACATGCAAAAACCATTCCGCGATAAGGCTGAACTCATTGCCCGTATTCGTACTCGACTACGCCGTACCAATGCAGATATCACAGGGCTACTCACTATTGGCGATCTCTCCATCGATGTAACCGCACACGAAGTACATCGTGGCACAAATAAGATTCAACTTACTCGTCTCGAATTCGATTTGCTCGTTGCTCTGGCTAAAGATCCTGGCCGGGTATTTACTCGCGATGCACTATTAAGTGAAGTCTGGGGCTACCGTCACAGCACGGATACTCGCCTAGTAAATGTGCACGTACAACGTTTACGTTCAAAGATTGAACACGATCCTGAGCATCCTGAAATTGTGATGACGGTTCGTGGAGTTGGTTATAAGGCGGGCGGCCCAGCGTAAAGGGGGCTTACTCTTCATGACTGGTATTCGTAGGGCTTTATCGCAATCACTTGCTACAAAGGTCATCCTTTCGACAGTTTTACTCTCACTCGGAGTGATTTCACTGGTGGGATCGGCCCTTAATTCACGCCTCTCTGATGGACTTCGCTCTTCCTCATTCAACTCCGCAATCTCTGAATCTAAATTCACCTTCTTCGACGCTGAATATAAATTAGCTATCTCGCGAGATTCAACAATTGAAGAGCGCAAGAAGATTCTCGCTGACATCGTCGTTAATGCGACTACACAAGTAGTCAAAGAAGCGCGACGAGAAATCGTCTTCCTCAAAGCTCCATCAAAGAAGAAGTCCAAAGTCTCCTATGAGATGACATCCGCACGAATCAAGGCTTCATCTATTCCTGAAGGTTTGCGAAAGCGAGTTGCAGAAGGTAAGAAAATTGAGAATGAATATGCACCAGTAGAAGAGAAATCTGGCATCACCAGAGAAGTTCTCATTGTCGGAAAAAGAATCAATATTCCTGCTGGTGGTCTATATGAAATGTACATCGTCTTCTCACTTGATAATCAGACTGCGACTCTGGGCTTGATTCGAAATTCACTGATATTTACAGGATTTGGACTCATCTTCCTGATAGCCATGATTACCTGGCTTGTGCTTCGACAAGTGGTAAAACCAGTTCGTGAAGCTGCACGTATTGCGACGCAATTTACGCAAGGCGATTTTAGCCAGCGTATGAAGATCGAATCTAAAGATGAGATGGCCACATTAGCGAACTCTTATAACGAGATGGCACAATCCATTGAACAGCAAATTTCTCGCCTCGAAAACCTTTCACGCGTGCAACAGCGTTTCGTTTCAGATGTTTCTCACGAACTCCGCACACCCCTAACAACGCTACGCATGGCCTCTGAAGTTATCTATAACCAGAGAGCAACCTTTGACCCACTTATTGCGCGAAGCTCTGAGCTACTCGCTGCACAAATTGATAGATTCGAACGCTTGCTTGAAGATCTCCTTGAAGTAAGTCGTTTTGATGCCGAAGTAGCTGTTCTCGAGCCCGTTGATTTCGACGTTGTCGGCTTAGTAACGCGTTGTGTGAAAGATTTTGAGATTGGCGAAATTGATACCGAATCTGGAATCCGTATTGAATCCGAGACTCCAACGGTCAATATTCAGGCTGATATTCGGCGTGTAGAGCGCATCATGCGCAATCTCCTCTCGAATGCCCTTGATCACGCAGATGGCAAGGAGGTTGTCGTGACCATCGTTGCAACGGAAACTGAGGTAGGAATAGGTGTCCGCGATTATGGTTCAGGGCTCGATGAGTCTGCGCTTATTCGCGTTTTCGATCGCTTCTGGCGCGCAGATCCATCACGCGCACGTGTTCGTGGTGGAACAGGTTTGGGACTCTCTATCGCACTTGAAGATGCTCGACTGCACAATGGAGAACTCGATGCCTGGGGTCGCCCTGGCCTTGGCGCTCACTTCGTACTGACTTTGCCACGTAAAGCTGGTGCATCGATTGAAGGTAGACCAATCAAGGTCGCACCGAAAGATTTCCACGAAGAGAATTTCTACCTCTAAGTAATTTCCTTTTTTAACGCAGAATGCGCCGGTGAAAAGTCTGCGCGCCTTGCAAGAACTTATCTTTCCTATCAGATGTTTAGGGTGCTCGGCGCTTGGACTATCTATTTGTTCGCAATGTCGAAGAAGTTGGCACCCACATATCTTTCGACAAAACTCTCGAACTTCGCCACATTTTCCGATTTATTCTGCTGTGCAATATTCACCGATTGCAGGCAGAGTTCTCTTAGCTGCTAAAGAAAATGGATTAGTGCAGGCAGATGAATTAATTCTTCATGCACTTAAACGATCTCTCTTTCACTGTGTTCAGGAGCAGGGGATAGGTATGCTGATTCCAATCCCATCTCGACCCTCAATTGCTCGATTACGTGGAAGACAATTTCTTCTTGAGATGTCCTTGCAGCTCTCAGCTGCTTCGCAACTGCCGACGCTTGAGAATCTGGTACATGTAAGAAAGGTGCGAGACCAATCAACTCTCGATGCAAAAGCGCGTGCAGAAAACTTAAGGGGAGCATTGACTGCCCTGAGATATCTCAGTGGAAAGGCAATTTTGATTGATGATCTCGTCACAACGGGGTCAACTCTTGATGAAGCGGCGCGAGCCCTGCGTGAAAAAGGGATCGAGGTGGCCGCTGCCGTAACAGCCTGCGTTGCAGAACCCCTAGGATAAGGGGGTTATTCGCAACTGGAAGGTAGACCGATGGCTTCAATTCTCGATCGAATCATGCGCGCAGGCGAAGGCAAGATCCTTCGCGACCTGAGCAAGATCGTCGACAAGGTCAACGCCTTCGAAGCTTCAATCTCACCACTCTCTGATGATCAGTTGCGTGCTAAGACTGATGAATTTAAATCTCGCCTCAACAAGGGTGAAACGCTCGACGACCTCTTACCGGAAGCTTTCGCTGTCGTTCGTGAAGCTGCAAAACGCACATTAGGTCAGCGCCATTATGACGTTCAACTTATGGGTGGAGCTGCGCTTCACAAGGGAAATATCGCTGAAATGCGTACCGGTGAAGGAAAGACGCTCGTAGCAACTCTTCCTTCTTACCTCAACGCTCTTGCAGGGCGCGGAGTTCACGTCGTTACCGTCAATGATTACCTCGCTGAGCGCGATAGCGAATGGATGGGTCGTATTCACCGATTCCTCGGCCTCTCTGTTGGCGTCATTCTCAATAGCATGACACCGACAGAACGTCGCGCTGCATATTTATCAGATATTACCTATGGAACAAATAATGAATTTGGTTTCGATTACCTTCGCGACAATATGGCCTGGTCACTCGAAGATTGTGTTCAACGCGACCACTTCTTTGCAGTCGTGGATGAAGTTGACTCCATTCTTATCGATGAAGCGCGAACACCGCTCATCATCAGCGGACCTGCTGATAAAGCCACTAAGTGGTACGTCGAATTTGCCAACATCGCCACCAAGCTTCAACGCGATCTGCACTATGAGGTAGATGAGAAGAAGAAGACCATCGGAATCCTTGAAGATGGTGTCACGAAAGTTGAAGAGCTTCTCAAGATTGAGAACCTCTACGAAGCGGCAAATACGACGCTTATTGGCTACCTCAACAACTCTGTACGAGCTAAAGAACTCTTCAAGCGCGATAAAGATTATGTAGTCATGAATGGTGAGCTACTGATTGTCGACGAGCACACTGGCCGCATGCTCTCAGGACGCCGTTACAGCGAAGGTCTCCACCAAGCGCTGGAAGCGAAGGAACGCATTGAAATTAAGGATGAAAACCAGACTTTGGCAACCATCACTTTGCAGAACTACTTCCGTCTCTACGAAACAATTTCAGGTATGACCGGTACTGCAATGACTGAGGCATCTGAATTCCATCAGATCTACAAGCTCGGAGTTGTTCCAATTCCCACCAACCGCGATATGCAACGCATTGATCAGCCAGATTTGGTCTATAAATCTGAGGTCGGAAAGTTCGCCGCGGTCACGCGAGATATCGTCGAGCGCCATCGTAAGGGCCAGCCAGTTTTGGTCGGAACTGTGAGCGTTGAAAAATCTGAAGAGCTCTCTGCATTTCTTAAGAAAGCGGGAGTTCCACACGAAGTTCTTAACGCCAAGCACCACGAACGCGAAGCTGCAATTGTCGCTCGCGCAGGTGTGAAGGGCGCAGTTACCGTTGCTACCAATATGGCAGGTCGCGGTACCGACATCATGCTCGGTGGAAACCCTGAGTTCATGGCAGATTTCGAACTTCAGCGTCGCGGACTATCTCCCGTCGATAACGCAGAAGAATATGAAGCTGCGTGGCCAGCAGAGATTGCAAAGCAGAAGGCTGCAATTGCGAAAGAGCATGAAGAAGTGATTGCTCTAGGCGGTCTTTATGTTCTTGGTACCGAACGCCACGAATCACGTCGTATCGACAACCAGCTGCGTGGACGTTCAGGTCGTCAAGGCGATCCCGGTGAATCACGTTTCTACCTTTCACTTCAAGATGATCTAATGCGCCGCTTCAATTCAGGAATTGTTGAGCGAGTACTTGCCGCCGCAGGTCTTCCAGAAGATGAGCCAATCGAATCCAAGATGGTCTCAAATGCAATCCGCTCTGCGCAGACTCAAGTGGAAGCTCAGAACTTTGAAATCCGTAAGAATGTTCTTAAGTATGACGATGTTATGAACCGCCAGCGCGAGGTAATCTATAGCGAACGTCGCCTCGTGCTTGAAGGAAAAGATATTGGCGAGCAGGTCAACGACTTTATGGCTGACACCATCTCTGCCTATGTTCGCGCAGCTGCGGCACAGGGATATGGCGAAGATTGGGATCTTGCTCAGCTCTGGACCGCTCTTAAACTCATCTACCCAATTTCATTCACGCCCGAACAGATCATTGCTGAAGTTGGTTCATCGGCAGCTCTCGATGTTGATTTCCTGGAGTCACGAATCCTCGATGATGCAGCTGCTGCATATAAGAAGCGTGAAGAAGAGCTTGGTGCAGAAGTCTTGCGCGAACTTGAGCGCAAGGTTCTCCTTTCAGTTCTCGATCGCAAGTGGCGCGAACACCTCTACGAGATGGATTACCTCCAAGAGGGAATCGGACTCCGTGCGATGGCGCAACGTGATCCATTGGTTGAATACCAGCGCGAAGGATACGAACTCTTCTCTGCGATGATGGATGCAATCAAGGAAGAACTTGCCAGCCTTGTATTTAACGTTGAAGTAACTATCGAGGGCGATGGCTCAGAGGTAAAGGCGCGTGGCGTCGAAGAGAAGCCTGTGCAGAGCGCACAACTCAAGTACACAGCTGCAGATGAGAACGGTGTTGCAACATCAAGTGATGTCTCACGCAATAGCCCATGCCCTTGCGGTTCAGGTAAGAAGTTTAAGCGTTGCCACGGCGCCGCCTAACTTTTATCTAAATCATCTTCAGAGCAGTACATAACCAGCGCCCATCTACGCCCTCAAAGCGGATGACAACTGCACGAAGACGACTTCCGTATCGAATAAGGACGGTAGATTCACAGATTCCATCGAGTGGTTCCGATTGATGAATGCTCTTAATCTTTCCATTCTCCTTCTGACTTCCCGATTTTCGTAATAGCTCCATGTAAATCACGCGATGGCACCAGCGAATTAATTGTGCTGGTTGTCTGCGTCCTGCCCATACTTCAACAACGCTCACGATAAATTTCATCGTCCATGCGTGCAGTTCTGGAAGTTCTGTCGCCGAAGTAGGTATTGGCATCTCATCGGGCTCTAACTCCTCGCCAAATGTTGAAGGTACGAGATAGAGCTTGGCGCTCTGTTGCACATGTTCGCGTACTGGCGGAGCGAAGAGATCTAAGACAGGGTGGCTCCAGAGAGCTGGATCTTCGGTACTTGAGATGAGTTGAAACGGTGATGTAGTCATGCCGGGATTCTTTATCTGAGCCTTACATCGGTAATCAGAGGTAAGTACCAATCCGGCTCATACTTTTAGATGACTGTGCATCTCCAACATTGAAGAAGGTAAGGCGACTCCTACCTTGCCCCCATGCGACAGAAAAGAAATTCATATACGCGGTTAATTCTCGCAGCCACACTCTGTGGGGCAACGCTCCTGGCCTCCTTCGCAATGTCGATGGCTGCCAATCAACGAGAAAAGTATTGGGTGGTCCTGCATCCAATTGCAGCCGGTACACAGTTGGAAGCCAGCGACCTTGGACTTCAATCTGTAGTACTTGGCAGTTCCGAGGGTAATTACCTTCCAGCCAATTCAAATCCGATCGGGTCGATAACACGTAGACAGTTATCATCGGGTGAATTGCTGGGAGGTAATTCAATTACTGCTCAATCTTCAGCTTTGGTTAATCAGCAAGTATCGATAAGCGTGCGATCTGTCGATATTCCGGCGCAACTGCGCGTTGGTGAAGTCGTCAGTATCTTTCAACTCCATGATGCCCAAAATGGTGAAGCAGCGGGCACTACCCAGCATGTTTTAGGCGGAGTATTCGTTACCGCTCTCGATCGCAAAGGCAGCAACTTCGGGGGAGAAGCAGCTCTCACCGTCTCAATCAATCGAGAGCTAATCCCCGAACTCTTAGATGCAACAACGAGTGGCAGATTGGTTGTTGTCCGAGCCCATGGCTGAGGTCGAAAATAACTCAGTAGCAACCGCTATTCGTGGGGCAGAGTTTGAGGGATTTGTTGCAGGAACTCTCTTTAGCCAAGGCTGGAACGTCACATATAGAGCGCTCGATATTGAATCACTCCTTACTCACCTCGATAGCACTGCACATGCAATCTCGCTTCTTCTTATCTCTACCGATGTCGAAGGGCTCACACCTGACAATCTTCACAAGATCAGCAAGAGAGGAATCAAATTCTTCCTCTTTGCCTCTACGACATCGGCGCAAGATCTCTATCCTGAATCAGTACCGCAACCCACATCATCGCTAGAACTTCTCGGACTCATCCGAGGCTCACTTCGAACCCCCATGATTCGCGGCGCCCGTAAAGAGAAGGCTCGAGCACGAACAATCGCTATTGCATCGCCATCTCCAACATCTGGGTGCACCACTCTGACAATCAACCTCGGGGCAGAACTTGCTCAACTGGGCCGCAAAGTATTGATTGTTGATGCCCATGCCTACTTTCCCGCCTTTGCGATTCGCTTAGGAGAGCGTGGGCTCAATGCATCGACAGAATTCCGTAGCATCTCACCACAGCTATGGGCGCTAGAAATCACCCAATCAGAAATCAGCGGCGCAATATCCGCTCTCGAACGTGCGCGAACGGAATTCGATTACATAGTGATTGATCATGGAACCATCAAAGATTTCCCAGGAATTCTCACTGGACGTCGATGGTGCAGCGAGGTATTCAACTGGATCACAACATGTGCTGATGAGCTATGGATTCTGAGCAAGATAGATCCACTTGCAACTGAGAGATTTAAATTGCTCAGCACTGAGCTGGCTAGAAATTCCATAAAGCCACAACTCTCTTTTATTCACTCTTTGAGCAATACCCCTAAGCGCAATAAAGCTGATAGCGATTCCTTCCTACAGATTGTGACTACGCTCCGCCCAGCTCGAGTGATTCAGTATCCGTGGGATTCTCGGAGCGTTCTCGCTGCAGAAGATCAGAGAAGTACGCTCCTAGAATCAAATGAGAGAGGGGTTCTTCGTAAAACCATTGCGCAAATTGCGGGTGAATTAACGTCTTAACTTCTTATAGTCTTAGCTCATGCGCGGATATCTAGCTATGACAGCTACCGAGGTTGCCGAATTTATGGCATCCGGCAACTTCGATGTCTCGGATATCTATGCCCCAACCTCGCAATTCATTGTTGATCATCAAGATCTGGATGATGAAGAGATTGAGTACACACTTTCTATGGTCGCTGCCGAAGATGCAATAGAGATGAAGACGCCCACATCTGGCACAGCATGCGTCTTAGCCTTTGAGGTCCCAGCCGAATCCATTGCTGAGAGCCACGACATGTCTATCTCACTCTCAGCGCCACTCGCGTGGGAGAACCTCGAATGTCTCTTTGAAGTCTCTGCCGATGGAGAAGATCTCACCTGGTTTGCAACCCAAGAGATCGAAGCGAACCTACCGAATTGGCTGAAGTGATTCGCTATGGCATCTATCGAAGATTATGTACAGGGCAGGAGCTCGCTCTCACCAGAGCAGGTGCACCGCCTGCGCGAACTCGTGGCCGATTGGCAACTTCTCTCTGATCTTTCATTCGCAGATCTCATTCTCTGGGTTCCGCTCCGTAAAGATTTCAAGAGCTGGCCAACTGGCTATGTAGCTGTTGCGCATATTCGCCCCACTACTGCTGCAACGCTCTTCCCGCACGACGTTATCGGAGAAGAAATCTCTCATGGTTCGCGCCCGCATATTGATCAAGCACTCTCTGCTGCAGAAATTATTCGTGATACCCAACCCGAACCTATGGGTGAGTTCATGGTGAAAGAAGAAACTATTCCTGTAATGGTTGATGATCAGGTGATTGGAGTAATTTCGCGTCACCGTAATTCAGAGCTCATGCGCCAACCATCAAGACTTGAACTCAATTACCGCGAAATTGCCCACAATCTCTATCGAATGATTGCAGAAGGAACTTTCCCTTATCCCGATGCAGGTTCACTCTTTGATCCCGCTCCACGAGTAGGCGATGGGCTTATCCGCCTTGATGTCAACGGTGTTGTTTCTTATGCAAGCCCGAATGCGCGCTCTGCATTTAGTCGTCTTGGTTGGATGAGTGAAGTTGAAGGCCATGTCTTAGGCGATGTAGCGCAATCACTTGCACGCGTTCGTCCAGATGCACAAGAAGAGACGATTGCTTTAGGTCTTACTGGTAAAGCGCTAAAACGAGTTGAAATCGAAAATATCGGTGGGACAATCGATTTCACAGTACTTCCACTACTTAAATCCGGCGATCGTATCGGTGCAATTGTGATGCTCAATAACGTGACAGAACTTCGTCGTCGCGAACGGGAACTTGTCACGAAAGATGCCACTATTCGCGAGATTCACCACCGTGTGAAGAACAATCTGCAAACAGTTTCAGCACTGCTGCGACTACAGGCGCGACGCATCGAAGATCCTGGCGCAAGTGCGGCGCTCAATGAAGCTGTACGTCGTATTGCTTCAATTGCCCTCGTTCATGAAACACTCTCAAGTAGTCGAGATTCATCTGTTGCATTCGATGAGGTTCTCGACAGCCTCGTCTCACACGCCCTCGAACTTAGCCCGCGGATGAATGAGCTCCGAATTGAGAGGACGGGAAAGTTAGGTTCACTCGAACCGCGTATCGCGACCCCGCTTGCACTGGTAATTACTGAACTCATTCATAATGCGCTCGAGCACGGGTTGGCTGAAGAAGGCCTTGCTTTAGGAATCCATGTCTCGATTTCTGGCTCAGAGTTATCAGTCACGATCTCCGATGATGGCGTTGGCTTCCCTGAGGGATTTGACATCGCAACTTCACCAAACTTGGGACTTCAAATTGTTCGCACTCTTACCGAGAATGAATTACGCGGAAATCTCACTTTGATTTCAGATGAGAAAGAGACGCGAGCAGTTTTAACTTTTCCTAATAATTAAAAGCAAAAATTAATTATTTGCGTTATCTGCAAGACGGGCACGATTACGTGCCGCGCGACGTTTCAAGGCGCGACGTTCATCTTCAGATAGCCCGCCCCATACTCCGGCATCTTGACCCGATTCAAGAGCCCATGCCAGACAAGCATCTTTGACGACGCAGCGATTACAGACTTTCTTTGCCTCTTCGATCTGAGTGATGGCAGGGCCGGTATTTCCGACAGGGAAGAAGAGCTCAGGATCTTCATCACGGCAAGCAGATTGATGTCTCCAATCCATGGCTCTACCTCCTCTTCAAATCTTGTGATTACGCCCAGCGCATTGTGGGCAAGGGGTAATTCTCTCGTTATCGAGATAGTTAAACAAGAAGGTAGCGAAAGAGATTTGCCGAATACGGGTGATTTACATCGCGTGCCCCCGACAGGAATCGAACCTGTGCACCTGCCTCCGGAGGGCAGTGCTCTATCCCCTGAGCTACGGGGGCGCAGGTACAAGGGTAGGTTATCCGACTATGAACAGTTCAGAGAAAGCATATTTTGCAACCGGATGCTTCTGGGGCGCTGAGCGTCGCTATTGGAATATTGAGGGCGTTCTTGAAACAAGCGTTGGATATATGGGAGGAGTTCGAGAAAACCCTTCTTATGAACAGGTCTGCACTGGAGTTACAGGACATGCGGAAATGGTTGAAGTCACCTTTGATCCATCAATCGTGACATATCGCAGACTTCTCGAAGAGTTCTGGGTGATGCACGATCCCACTTCGCTCAATCGCCAAGGTGGAGATATCGGCACTCAATATCGCAGCGCCATCTTTACAACATCAGAATCTCAACAGCTACAGGCTGAAGTCACACGCGATGTATATCAAGCAGCCCTCACTCGCGAAGGAATTGGCGAGATAGTTACTGAGATCAAGAGCGCTGAAGGAGTTCCGTATTATTTGGCAGAGGAGTACCACCAGAAGTATTTACAGAAAAATCCCAACGGATACGATTGCCACTCATCTACGGGAGTGGCTTTTCCTGCCATTGCACCATAGCTAACGTTAACTAAGCGCACGCCAGCAGTACCAGGCAACAACGCTCCTGTAGGGACGATACTTTTCGCCCTTCTTGTAGAGCACCTTAGGTTCAATCTCTTCTTTGAGCGAGTGGATCTTCTCCCAACCTCGGCGCACCCCTAGGTCGCCTGTCGGCCATATATCTAGACGGCTCAGTTGATGCATCATAAACATATCGACGGTCCATGGACCGATGCCCCATAGCGAAGTGAGTTGGTCAAAGATCACTTGGTCGTCATCAATTTCATGAAGTTTATTGATATTAATTTTCTTCGAAAGCGCAGCATCAGCAAGGCCTTGAATCGTTTTGAACTTAGCGCCAGAGACACCGGCTTCTCGCATGTCTGCTTCAGATATTTCAGCGATACGACCCGGAACCATACGTCCTTTGGCTAGGCCCTTTACGCGCCCATAAATAGTGTCGGCAGCCTTCACTGCTAATTGCTGAGAGATAACTGATTCTACGAGCGCCTCAAAGTGAGTGACAGGCTTGGGGTTTCTACCCAAAGTGCATAAAGGGTGAGCCTCAATTACTTTGGCAAGTCGCACATCTCGTGAAGCTAAATCACGCGCAATCTTTTTCATTTGAGACTCCGTGACCATGGAATAACTTTATTCTCAGTGACATACTAAGTCCATGCATCACCTCAAGGCCCTCAATCTCAGCGAATTACAGACCCACCGCAGTGAAAAGTGGCGAGCCTTTCCGAAAGAGATTCTTCCCTTACCGGTTGCTGAAATGGATTTCCCTGTAGCAGAACCAATTCGCCAGACACTTCGCGAAATGATTGATCACTCCGATCTTGGCTATCTTGGTTCCATTCCTGAGATGGGAATTGCTTTTGCGGGATTTGCTCAACGCCGTTGGGGCTGGACCGTAGATCCACTGCAGGTTCGTATCGCTGCAGATGTGGGCGTCGGAGTAGTAGAGGTTCTTCGTGTTATCACGAAGCCAGGTGATAAATTCATGATTAATTCACCGGTCTATCCAAACTTCTTTACCTGGTGCACCGAGACTCATCTGGAATTGGTTGATGTCCCGCTGCATCAATCTGAGGAACAGGTGAACGGAAGTCATTGGATTCTTGATTGGGATGGCATCGAAAAAGCTTATGCATCAGGAATAAAGGCTCATTTAATTTGTAACCCACATAATCCTCTGGGACGTATCTATACGCGCGAGGAACTTTCACGCCTCGCAGAGCTAGCGAAGAAGTACAACGTTTATATCTTGAGCGATGAGATTCATGCTCCATTGATGTATTCCGAACAAACTTTTACGCCATTTCTCACTGTCTCTGAAACCGCTCGCGAAGTAGGTATCACGATCACTGCTGCGAGTAAGGGTTGGAATATTGCTGGGTTGAAGTGCGCAATCATCGTGACTGAAAATGAGAAGATGCACGAGGTACTCAATGCAATTGCGCCCGCAACCCACTACCGCGCCTCGCTCCTGGGTGCATTTGCCACAGTGACTGCCTTCGAAAAGGGCG
The DNA here is from genome assembly GCA_002284855.1 of Actinobacteria bacterium IMCC25003. Lineage (GTDB taxonomy): Bacteria > Actinomycetota > Actinomycetes > Nanopelagicales > Nanopelagicaceae > Planktophila. The sequence goes on from CP015603.1 coordinate 578,319, forward strand.
AGCCTTGGCTTGATTCACTCATGGTTGAGCTCGACCACAATCGAAAATATGTCGCCGAGTTAATTGAAGCCAAGACTCCTGGGGTTGGCTATCTCATTCCCCATTGCTCATATTTGGCCTGGCTCGACCTCACCGCATTTAATCTCGGAGACGATCCTTCATCCATTCTTATCGAGAAGGCGAAGGTGGCATTCGTTCCCGGAGTTCGATTCGGTGCGCAATCAACGCAATTTGTTCGCCTCAATTTTGCTACTAGCCCTGAAATTCTTGAAGAGGCCTTCAATCGCCTCGCCACAGTTCTTCGCTAGCGATTACTCTTACCCAATGAGCAACGAGCACCTTCACCCCGAGACCCTTGCAATCTCATCGGGACGCCCGTCTCATGAGGCCGGTGAAGGTATCAATGTTCCAATCTCGCTTAATTCAACGTTTGTTGCTGGTGGACCCATTAACTATGGACGCACAGGAAATGAAACATGGCAGCCGCTTGAAGAAGCAATCAGCGCACTTGAAGAGGCAACATCAACACTTCTCTTCTCATCCGGAATGGCTGCAATCACCGCAGCATTCTCACTCTTGCCACACGGTGCACCTATTGTTGCTTCCCACGAGGGTTACAGCGGAACCATGGCTCTTCTCAAGCGTTATCACGCAGAGGGAAGACTTGAAGTTCGCTTTGTAGATATCACCGATACGAAAGAAGTAATTTCTCAACTCCAAGGCGCAGCATTCCTATGGGTTGAATCTCCTACAAATCCAGGTCTGGGCATCGCTGAAGTAGCTGTCATTATTGGCGAAGCTAAGAAGCGCAATATGGGAGTTGGATTCGATAACACCTTTGCAACACCGCTCAATCAGAAACCACTCACCTTCGGTGCAGATATCGTGATGCATTCAGTAACCAAGTATTTAGCTGGCCATAGCGATGTCATTCTTGGATCTCTCTCAACTAAAGATCCTGCGCTACATTCTCGATTGCAAGATGCGCGAGTTTCGTACGGTGCAATTCCAGGTCCATTTGAAACATGGCTTGCACTTCGCGGTATCCGCACATTCCCACTCCGCTATGCAAAAGCACAGGAGAATGCAGCAGCCCTAGCCAAGAAATTAGCTGGCCATTCATCTGTTACCAATGTTCGTTATCCCGGCTTCGGAGCAATCGTCTCCTTTGAAATTACAGGAGATGCCCAAGCCGCTGAGCGGGTCTGCGATGGCGCATCACTCATTATTAATGCAACCAGCCTTGGGGGAGTAGAGACAACTTGGGAGCGCCGACGCCGTTGGCCACTTGAAAGTGTAAGCATCCCCGAAAATCTCATCCGCCTTTCAGTTGGTTGCGAAAACGTTGACGATCTCTGGGCAGATATCGACACCGCTCTCACCAAGGCTTAAAACGAGCGCATCGCGCGAAAGAGGAGTATTTTTATCCTCATGAAGGCACTACGACGACTCTTAGCTGCAGTAACAGTTGGAATCCTCGCCTTCCGTGCAGTCGGATCATTCCTGTCATGGGTTGAGAAGCAAGATGACACCTCAACGGATGCCTGGATTGATGAAGACGAATTTGAAGATGCGTAAATGACCGATCAATATATTGCTGGTACATGCAACATCGGCAAGAATGAAATCCGCCAGCGACAGGTAGTCGCACTTATTGGGCTCTTTTTAAGCATCAGTTCACTCATCGGCTTCATCTCTACCAGCGCATCGCAGAGCGTTCGACTGGGCATCTTTCTGCCACTGACAGTCTTCTCAATTGGCTGGGTGCAATCACGCAAGAAGTTCTGTCTCGCTTACGGCTTTATGGGCACCTTCAACTTTGGCAAACTTGGCAAAGTCTCTAAAGTCTCCGACAAGGCATCTCTTGTAGCTGATCGCAAGACCGCTCTATCCATTCTTCTGCAGTCACTGGGTCTCGCCGCAATACTCACTTTGATTGTCTATCTCTTACCGCTCAATTAATTTTTTTACCCTCTTACATTTTCCAGGCCAGAGTGACATTGTTGGCTTTGTGAAAATCATTATCCATACCCGCCATGCAGAACTCGCAAGTGACTTCAAAGCTATCGCCGAAGAGAAGCTCCATTCGATGGAGCGCTTTAGCATCGTGATTGATCGCATCGAAGTTGAGATAACTCACGAAGCCAATCCCCGACAAGGTAAACATTCGCATAAAGTTGTTATTACATCTCATGGCTCCGGTCCGCTTCTGCGCGCTGAAGCTACTGGATTCAATGATTTAGCTGCCTTTGATGAAGCAGTAACTAGTATTGAGCTACAGATTCGAAAGATTCATGAGAAAGATAAAAGTCATGATCGGCAGACTCTACGGACCATGAAAGTAGATTTAAGCGAGTAGTTATCGCTTCTGTTTTCCTTTTTGATCACTCATTCCAAAGGGAGCAGCTTTTGGCGGCTTTACCGGTTCAATGGGTGGAGTTGGGATGGGATCGAGTGCGGCGATTGCGCTCTCTCGGGCAACAATTGCTGCGGCAACTGCCGCGCGACGAGTTGAATTGATGGAATTCTTTTGATCAGGAGTGCTGGCTAGCGCCATCGCTGTCTTTGCATCAGTTGTTGCCTTATCGACTGCACTTTTAAATGTTGTATTGATAATTCGCATCTTCATCTCGCGATCTCGAAGAGCCGCAACGAAAGCATCGCGATCTTTCTTATATTGCTCTTGAGCTGCCTTAAATGAATCGAAAGTTGGTGATGGTGATGGAGTTGCATCTGCCAATGCCGAGTAGGTATTGGAGGAGAAAAGCGCAGCACTGATTACGACTACTAGATAGCTGCTCTTCCTTCTCATGGCCCAATACTAATTCGCATCGGATGTGAATATTCTGTGAAACTCCTCGTGGCTCCGTGTGCAAAGGTCATTGTTGGTAGAAAACACGCGTCACACATGGCAGGGTATAGCCATGAGCCAATTAATCATGGTGATCGATGATGAAGCAGGGGTCCGCGATTTATTGGGTGATGCCCTCAAATTGGCTGGATTTGAAACTATCACTGCCGCAGATGCGATGATTGCTCAGACTCTCTTGCGCAATACCAAACCCGATTTACTTATTGTCGATATCAATATGCCGATGATGGATGGCTTTGAATTCATCGAAAGAATTCGTAGCAATGGAGATAACACTCCTGCACTTATGTTGAGTGCTCGTGGTGATCGTGCCGATATCACTCGCGGGCTGACACTTGGTGCCGATGATTACGTCACTAAACCATTTGGCCTCGAAGAGTTAGTTCTACGTATCAAGGCAATCCTGCGCCGTTCACAATTTACGGTTGCAACTACCTCAAGTCTCTCTTGCGGTCCCATTACTCTCGATAGCGATTCGCACCAGGTTACCTTTAACGATGAGGTTGTTGACCTTTCACCTACTGAATTCAGACTCCTGCACGTATTGCTAGAAAGCAAGGGCCGGGTGCTCAGTAAGACTTACCTTCTGGATGAGGTGTGGGGAATAACCTTCGAATCTGAAAGCACCGTGGTTGACACCTACATTTCATACCTTCGTAAGAAGTTGCACCGCGATGGCTTTGAAGGAATTCGTACAGTTCGAGGAGTCGGCTTCCAGCTTCAAGCGGAGAAGAAGTGAGATTTTCTGCTTTTACCCGCACTACCGTTGCCATAGTTTCACTCTTAACTGCAATCACTATGGGTGTTGGCGGCTTTTCGGTTCTACATTCGCAGAGCGCCGAACTCGATAAAGTCGATCGATCACTCGATTATGTAGCCCAAAGCGCCTACGAGAACCCCATTCAACCCGTTGGCGCTGCGCTATACGCAATCGAGCAATCCAGTCTCGATATAACTTTGGCATTTCTTACCCACAATGGCGAAGAGACCATCGTCAATGAATCATCACTGAAGTATTTAGGTGCGCCAGATTTTCAAAGAATCGAAGGTGCCACGCAACGCCCTGTGCGTATTCCAGGCGAAAATCCCTATCGCTTTCGCGCCGTCTTAGTTGAAGGCGGAGATTACATTCTGATTGCTCGTTCTACCGATGATATCGATAGCAATTTCCGCTCCAATCTTCAATCTCTAGCCGGATTTACCTTTGCACTCGATTCGGTTGCGGCTCTACTTCTCTACTTCTACTTCCGTAGACTCAACCGTCGCGATGAGACTGCGTCCCTTGCACGCATGCAAGAGTTCTTAGGCGATGCCTCCCACGAACTTCGTACACCTTTAACCGTAATTAAGGGTTATGTGGAAATGCTCAGTAAGAATCAGCTCAAAGAGGAAGCCGATAAGAAGCGCGCATTTAGCCGGGTTGGTACAGAGATTCAACGGATGGAGACACTTGTACAAGATCTTTTGCTCCTTGCTGAACTCGGCGAGAGCGGTGCACGTGATATTGAAAAGATTGACCTCAGCGAGATTCTGACTGCCCACGGAACTGACTTCATCACCCTCAACCCTGAGCGAAAGGTGAATCTCGCGATCACGCAAGGAATGATGATTGAGGCATCTCGCGATTACATGGCGCGGTTTATTCAGAATGCTCTTACCAATATCGTTCGACATACAGAGAAGAGTGATGCTGTAAATATTTCGCTTTCCCCACATGGAAAGAGTGCAGAGTTGATCATCGAAGATGCTGGCAAGGGGCTACCAGAAAGCGCTTATCGCGAAGATATTCGCTCGCTCAATCGCTTTGATAAATCACGTTCTCGTGAAAATGGGGGATCGGGCCTCGGAATGAGCATTATGTCCGCTGTCATTGAAAAGCTCGGCGGAAGATTCTCATTGCGTAAGAGTTCTCTAGGCGGTCTTGCTATCGTGGTCGAATTACCGCTCGTTAAAGACTAAACTCACACATGTGAGTGATCAAAACTTAGAAGCAACTTTCACTGAGTTTGAAACGCTCTTTTCCAATACAGATTCACTCGTGCGCGTTGTGCTTTCAGGTCGCCGACGCAACATGCAGACTCCCAATGAACGTATCGACATACGCCCGGTTGCGCTCAAAGATGGCATCGCTATTCAGGTAAGCCATAGCGATGGGCGACAGATGACCTCCAAGAATTACGCACCTACCGAAGCCCCTTTTGCTGAGTTAATTCGCTCTGGTTACGCCAACGTTCTGCTCGAACACACGGAAGGTTCGCTAGCGCTTCGCATTACCAAGAAGGGCGAGCCTCTTATCCATCGTGAAAATACAAAGCGTGAACAAGATTTATCTCACGATCGAACAAAGTCACGACTTCTCGATGCAGCAGACCCATTTCTAATTGCAGTGGGAATCTCTGATGCCAAAGGCCATGTAAAGCCGAGCAAGATGGATAAGTACAAGCAGGTTGAAGAGTTCTTGCGACTACTGATGCCAACTCTGACATCTGCAATCTCTGCGGGACATATACATCCACCTACTGATAGCAAGCCGCTGACTATTGTCGATCTGGGTTGTGGCCATGCCTATCTAACTTTTGCGGCCCACCAATATCTCCGTGGTCAGGGAGTGGCAGTGAAGGTAGTCGGTATCGATGTTCGCACTGCTGCCCGTGATCGCAACAACGAAATTGCCCGCCAACTAGGAATCCAAGAGACCATCGAATTTCGTGCCGAAGAGATTGCAGATACAACTCTGAAGCACGCAGATATCTCTATTGCACTTCATGCCTGCGATACCGCAACCGATGATGCAATTGCATGGACGATTAACTCTGATGCAAAGCTGGCGCTGATTGCCCCATGCTGCCACCACGATATTCAAGCCCAGATGAATGAGATTCCTGAGCCATGGTCGCTTCTGACCCGCAATGGAATTATGAAAGAGCGTCTTGGTGATCTTCTGACTGATGCACTCCGCATGCAGATAATGAAGTTACGCGGATATCGCGTTGAAGCAATTGAATTCGTTGGGGGAGAGCACACTCCTCGTAATCTCATGATCCGAGCGGTAAAAACAGGGGCGGCGCCTGATGCTGCCGAAGAGCGCAAATACGATGAGATGCTCGCTCTCTGGAAAGTTAAACCTGCTCTTGCCTCACTTTTGAACCGTTAGACTGCGCACTATGTCTAAGGTTCTTGCATCTCTTCCTGTTGGCGAAAAGGTCGGTATCGCCTTTTCTGGTGGTCTCGATACATCTGTAGCTGTCGCCTGGATGCGCGCAAAAGGCGCCGTTCCTTGCACCTACACCGCAGACCTTGGCCAATACGACGAACCAGATATCGATTCAGTTCCAGATCGCGCTAAAGAGTATGGCGCTGAAATTTCACGATTGGTTGATTGCAAGACCCCGCTTGTCGAAGAAGGCCTGGCAGCTATTGCATGTGGCGCTTTCCATATTCGCTCAGGTGGCAAGCAGTACTTCAACACCACACCTCTTGGCCGCGCAGTAACCGGAACGCTATTGGTGCGTGCCATGTTGCATGACAAAGTTGAAATCTGGGGCGACGGTTCTACATATAAGGGCAATGACATCGAGCGTTTCTACCGCTACGGACTTCTTGCCAATCCAAACCTTCGTATCTACAAGCCATGGCTTGATGCTGATTTCGTACGCGAACTCGGTGGTCGTAAAGAGATGTCTGAGTGGTTGGTCGCTAACAAGCTTCCTTATCGCGATAGCACAGAGAAGGCGTACTCAACCGATGCCAATATCTTGGGCGCGACACACGAGGCAAAAGATCTTGAGAACCTCGATGCTTCGATTGAAATTGTTACACCCATCATGGGCGTGAAGTTCTGGGATTCCTCAGTCCCGATTCCATCTGAAGATGTAAAGATTCAATTCGTTCAAGGTCGCCCGGTTGCAATCAACGGTAAGGATTTCACCGATGTTGTGGCGCTTATGGATGAGGCGAACAAGATTGGTGGTCGCCACGGACTTGGTATGGCCGATCAGATCGAGAACCGCATCATCGAAGCAAAGTCTCGCGGAATTTACGAAGCTCCAGGAATGGCGCTCCTATTTATTGCATACGAGCGTTTAGTTTCTGCAATTCATAACGAAGATACGATCGCCAATTACCACGCTGAAGGTCGTCGACTTGGTCGCTTACTCTACGAAGGTCGCTGGTTAGATCCACAGAGCCTCATGCTCCGCGAATCACTTACTCGTTGGGTTGCATCAGCTATTACCGGCGAAGTCACTATTCGTTTACGTTGCGGCGATGATTTCTCCATCATCAATACAACTGGGCCAGCGCTCAGTTACCACCCAGATAAGTTGTCGATGGAGCGCACAGAAGACGCTGCCTTTGGCCCAACAGACCGCATCGGTCAACTCACTATGCGCAATCTTGATATCGCAGATACTCGTGCCAAGCTCGAGATGTACCGCGATCAAGGCCAGCTTGGTGGGGGAGACTTCAACCTCATCAAGGAGCTAGAAAATTAATAACCTCACTCGCAAGATTCTTGCCGCAATCTTTGCACTCACACTTATCGCAATCACCGTACTTGGAGGAATGAAAATGTCAGGTTCAGACACAGGCGCAACAGTTCTTCCAGTCGTATCGGCAGTTGTTGGAGAAGCACCAACAATTTCTAAGCCTGAAGGAACTCCACCAGCAGAGCTGACCACTAAAGATATTATTGTTGGAACGGGTGCAGAAGTACTTCCAACTTCTACTCTTACAGTTCATTACACACTCATGGCATGGTCAACTGGAAAAATTGTCGAATCTTCTTGGGCAGGACAACCTGCAACATTCCCATTGGCACAAGTTGTTGAGGGATGGCAGAAGGGTCTACCCGGAGCAAAGGCTGGCGGACGTCGCCTACTTATCTTGCCTCCATCAATGGGTTACGGTGCAGCAGGAGCAGGACCCATCGGGCCTAATGAGACTTTGATCTTCGCAGTCGACATTATTGGTGTTGCGTAAAGAAGTTACTTCTTCTTAAACCAAACGGTTGTACCGGCTGGAATCTGACCACCCACAAGCGGTGAAGAAGTTACAAGGATTTCTCCCTTAGGCATTGGATACGACTGCGCACGGAAGTTTGTGATGCAGTGCCATCCATTGGGACGCGAGTAGTGCAAGACCGATACATCCTTAGTCTTGTGCCACTTAATCTCTTCCTTGGTTTGTAGATCCTTACGAATTTTGAGCGCCTTGCGATAGATAGCAAGTGGAGAGAGTGAGTCCTTCTCTTCTACCTCAACTGCATAGTCGGCGAACCACTTTGGTTGTGGCAGATGTGCTCCACCTGAGCCAAAACCAAATGATGAACCTGTTGCTGTCCAAGGAAGAGGAACGCGACATCCATCGCGACCCTTATCAACCTTGAGGTTGCGAAGGTATTGCGGATCTTGAATATCCTTTTCAGGAATATCACTGACTTCATGCAAGCCCAGCTCTTCACCCTGGTACATATAGGTAGAGCCAGGAAGGCCCAAAATGTAAAGGGTTGCAGCCAGTGCATTCTGAGTTCCAGATTGCATATCTAGCGGATGGCTTGTGCCATTGCTGAGCATCCAATCGCGACGATTCACGGCAGGGTTGAGGCCCATCTTTGTTGCGTGGCGAATCTGGTCATGGTTTGAAAGTGTCCAGGTGCATGACGACTTATTCTTTTTTGCAAGCTCAATCGCTTCCTGAGTTGCGATCCGATAAGTATTTGCTTCAAATGGAGTTTCGATAAATCGGAAGTCAAAGCACTGACCCAAAGTCTTTGTGCTTGCATAGAGCGGTAGGCGCTCTGGGTGCACAAAAGCCTCAGCAACCGCAACGCGTGGTGGGTCGTACTGGTTGAATAGCTTGCGCCATTCCTTATAGATGGCAAATACTTCGTTGCGATCTCCCCAAATTCCCTTGCCCTTATTTCCACGTTGCTCAAGACCTTCGTGAACTGGCATGCTGCGGAACGGTTCTGAGAGATCTTTTGCTAAACCATGTGCAACGTCGATACGGAATCCATCGACTCCACGATCGGACCAGAACTTAAGAGTCTTCAGGAAGTCCTTCTGAACTTCGCGGTTCTCCCAGTTGAAATCTGGTTGTTCTGGCGCGAACCAGTGCAAGAACCACTGATTATTCTTTCCACCAAATGTAGATTCATGTGTCCACGAAGATGGAGCGAAGTGTGAAACCCAATCTGATGGTGGAAGTTCGCCGTTTGCACCCTTTCCATCACGGAAGATATAGCGATTACGCGCCTTAGATCCTGGCTTTGCAGCGAGGGCTTCCTTAAACCATTCGTGCAAGTTTGAAGAGTGGTTGGGAACGATATCAACGAATACGCGGATACCTTCTGCGTGGAGGCCGGCAAGCATTTCATCAAAGTCGGCGAGTGTTCCAAGCTTTGGATCTACATCGCGATAGTCATCAACGTCGTAACCACCATCGGCAAGTGCTGATGGATAGAAAGGACTTAGCCACACGGCATCAATAGAGAGCGACTTCAAATATGGAATACGTGAAGTGATTCCCTTGATATCGCCGATGCCATCGCCATTTGAATCGGCAAAGCTACGTGGGTAGATCTGATAGATGGCAGCTTGGCGCCACCAATTCTTATCGGTGCTAAGTCCGGAGGTCTTCTTCGTTGTTTTAGACATGCGCGGAACTCTACGGAAGGTGGGGTGATACCGATACCTAAACACGCAAAATGTGACGGAAATGAAACTATTTTGCAGTTTTGTGCAGGCCTAGCTCCACTCCAATCCGTACCCTGTACCTATGACTTTGCTGCACATCCTCGATCTGCTCTCGACCTTTGTCTTCGCCTTGGTCGGCGCTCGCGTAGCCGCAGATCGTGGACTTGATTACGGCGGAATCGCATTTATCGCAGGCATTGCATCGGTCTCAGGCGGAACGCTTAGAAATATCTTCTTGGGGCTACGTCCAATCTGGGTAATCGATCCATGGATTATCGCCAGCATTCTTACCGCAGTTCTGATTACCTTGGTTTTTAGGCGCGTGACACATGTTGGCAAGACTCTCTTAATCATGGATACATTCGGTCTCGCTGTGGCAACGATGTCAGGAACGCAGCTCTCCTTCGAAATGGATGTCACCTGGTTTGCCGCGATCATTCTGGGCGTCATCACAGCGGTAACAGGTGGACTTTTACGCGATGTTCTCTGCCAGCTCGAGCCAGTCTTGCTTCACCGCGAAACGATCGGAACCTGCACCATGATGGGCGCAATAACCTTCGTGGCTCTACATCAATTTAGTTTTGGCCAAAATACCTGTGCCATCGTTGGTGGGGCAGTTGTCATTCTCACTCGTGTAGTGTCAATTCAATTTGATCTGCACTTACCAAAATTCCAGAAGTAAATGGTTTGAGATGTCCTTTAAGGAACTCGACATATATGGACACGCCCTCGACGTTATTGAAGAGTATTTTCAAGGCCTTTTTTCAGGCGAACTCGGTCTTAGTTCTATTCGGGGAGGGCAGACGGCTGCAAATAAGGCACTTGCCGAATTAGATATCACCCTATATGCAGACCAACGTTCTGAAGTGCTGCCGCTAGAACGCCGCGGCGCAACAGGTTTATCTCCATACATCAGACATAACTTGCTCACTCTAGAACAGGTCTACCGAGCTGTAAAAGACGCCCCTTACAAAGATCGCGAAAAATTTCGAGATGAACTTTTTTGGCAAGAGTATGCCCGTCACTTGTACGCTCGAGTCGGTGTTCAACTCTTCGAAAACCTTCGCTTTGATGCAAATTGGGAGACCGAAGGCGATGGTTGGAATCGCGATATGCATTGCATTGATCAGGTGATGCAGGAACTTGAGACTGATGGCTGGCTGGTGAATCAAACACGAATGTGGCTTGCTTCTCATTGGACAGTTCGTAATAACAAGGGCTGGTTACATGGCCAGGAAAGAATGTACCGAGGACTGATTGATGGGTCTCGCGCTGCCAATCTTTTAGGATGGCAATGGACTGCAGGCGCTGGAACAGGAAAACCCTATGGATTTGCCCGATGGCAGGTTGAAAAACGCGCCCCTGGAATTTGTTTCAAATGCCCACTCAAAAAAGCCTGTCCAATCGAAGAATTTCCAGATGAAGTTTCTCTGCAACAGCGTAAGAAAAATCCGTTGCTTGACTCAGATATTGATAATGCACAGAGCTCAGGACCTGCCGAGCCCGAGATTCATGCTCAAGCAAAATTTGTTTTACTCACGGTAGATTCATTAGGAGATGCAGATCCAGCGCTAGCGGCAAACCCTGATTTGCCAGTTGTGTTTGTATTTAATGAAGAGGCGCTTCGAAAATTGCAGCTGAGTACAAGACGCATCGGTTTCTACATTGAGACCCTGAAGGATTTATCGACTCGCAGAAATCTCACCGTACTCCTTGGCAACCCATATAAATTTGCCGAAGAGAATGGTGTCGCAATTACCTTTGCGCCCGTTCCTTCATTTAAGAAGTTCAAAAATGTTGCTGAGCTCTATCCATTCCCGTGGCTAAGAAGGCCACAAGGGGGCTCGGTAAGGAGTTATTCGTCTTGGCGAGGGAAAATCGATCCAAGTTCTAAGAAGAACTAAGTGGGTTGTGAGGGACTCGAACCCCCGACCCGGTGATTAAGAGTCACCTGCTCTACCAACTGAGCTAACAACCCATTTAAACGCGGGAACGCTTAAATGCAGAGCCGACCTTACCAGCGCGGCGACCCTTGTCTAACCACGGGTCTGGCGCGAAGATAGTGAGATGTCTCGCTGGGAAATACGGATAGCCGCACTTATTGGTGCGATGGTTGTTGGGTTTACCCCGTCGGCTACGACAGCGGCAGAACAGCAACCAGGGCTGGCTACAGCAGTACTTGAGACTCTTCCGGTCAAAGGGCGTGCACCAAAGACGGGGTATACACGTGAGCAATTTGGGCAAGCCTGGGCTGATGTTGACCGCAATGGATGCGATACCCGCAACGATATTTTGAATCGGGATCTCACCGATGTTGTCTATAAACCGGGTACTCGAAATTGCGTCGTTCTATCTGGAACGTTGGTCGATCGATATTCAGGCGAGACCATCAACTTCGTTCGTGGAAATATCAGCAGCATGGAAGTTCAGATTGATCATATTGTTGCTCTGTCGAATGCTTGGCAGACAGGTGCGTTCAAGTTATCAGCAGAACAACGCAAGGCGCTCGCCAATGATCCACTCAATCTCTTTGCAGTCAAAGGTCGACTGAATTCTCAGAAGGGCGATGGCGATGCCGCAACGTGGCTGCCACCTTTAAAGAGTTTTAGGTGCGCCTATGTAGCACAACAAATTGCGGTGAAGGCTAAGTATTCATTGTGGGTTGTGGCTCCCGAGAAAGCAGCGATGGTTTCAATCTTGGCGAAGTGCCCAACGCAGAAAGTTCCTGTTAGTTAGGAAGATCTACGGTGTAATGCACACCGCTAAATTGCTTACGCCACTCGGTGACTTCGCGTTGGATTGATGCAGAATCTGATGCGCTATCAAGTGAGCGTGCAATGAAATCTGCAAGTTGATCCATGTGTTCGACCTTCATGCCTAGGCGCACGATTTCTGGAGTGCCGATACGAAGACCATTGAGATCTCCTTCGACAGCAGCAATAGGTAGCCCGATTCCGCATGCAAGCAAACCTGCGCTACCCATGCGCTTTGCTGCGGTCTGTCCGCCACCGTATGGCGCGGCAAGGATCGCGAATTGATGGGACATCGTGAAGCCTTTGTCGGCTGCGTAGATATTGACGCCGCGGTTCTGCAAGTTTTGAGCGAGTGCTTGTGAAGTCTTCACCATCATCTGCGCGTAATCTGCGCCAACGGCTTTCCAATCTTGAAGAGTGACGCCAAGAGCTGCAGTCTTTGCTGCATCGAAGTTGGCTGTGAGCCCTGGGTATGCGATTGCGTCGAGCTTCTGTGCGATTGCATCATCGTTGGTAACAATCAACCCACCTGCTGGTCCACCGAGTGACTTATACGTTGAAAAAGTCATGAGGTGAGCGCCTTCAACGAGCGGCTGTGGCCACACCTTTCCAGCGATCATTCCGCATAGGTGTGCCGCATCAAAGAGAACCTTTGCGCCGACTTCATCAGCAATCTCGCGCACCTGTGCAATCGGGTGATGGAAGAGATTGAGTGAACCGCCAACAGTGATCAGTTGTGGCTTTACTTCATGAGCAAGTTTTCTTAGGGCATCGATATCGATGGTGTAGCCGGTTTCATCAACCGGAGCAGAGATTGTCTTTAATCTGTAGAGACCTGCTGATCCGCCTTTGTGGTGAGTGACATGTCCGCCGATAGTTGCTGGGGGAGCGATGATGGTGTCGCCTGGTTCGGTGGTGGCCATAAATGCGTACAAGTTTGCAATGGCACCTGATGGAACACGGAATTCGGCGTAGGTAGAACCAAATACTTCACAGGCAAGTTCTTGAGTGATGATTTCAATCTGCTCGATTGCACCTAAACCTGTTTCGTACTTATCTCCAGGATGTCCAAGGGAGGCGCGAGACCCCATTCCGGATGCAAGGAGTTTTTCGGCGCGAGGATTGAGAATATTTGTTGCGGGGTTGAGGTTGATTCCTTCAATATCGTGAAGACGATGGTTCTCTTGCGCAAGCTCTTCAATCCAACTTTGAACATCAGCACCTGACTTGGTATCTACTTGCGAAGCGATACGGGTGATGATTTCTTGTGAAGCAGGTGTTGCCCAACCCGGAGTCTTTAGGGCTTGGGTTTTAAGAGACTGTGTCATGCACTTTATTAAAGTGCATCGCCTCCGCGTTCACCAGTGCGGATACGTATGACTTGCTCCACAGGAGTAACCCAGAGCTTTCCATCACCGATGGAGCCAGTGTTGGCTGCAGTCACAATGGTGTCGACAATAGATTGAGCATCGGCATCATCGGCAAGAACTTCGATGCGAACCTTTGGGATGAAATCAACTGTGTATTCAGCGCCACGGTAGATCTCGGTGTGGCCCTTCTGGCGACCAAAGCCGCGAGTTTCAGAGACAGTCATGCCTGCAACGCCAGCTGCTTGTAGCGCAACCTTGATGTCGTCGACCTTTGCGGGTTTTACGATCGCGGTGATGAGTTTCATTGGTGCTCCTTAGTAGCGGTTTGAATTTCCGGTGATGTCGTAGGCAGATTCTGCGTGGAACGTTGTATCCAAGCCGGTGAGTTCGTCATCGCGGTAGACGCGGAATCCGATGGTCTTTTGAATAACAGTTGCGATAAGCCATGTTGCGGCAAATGAGAAGAGAGCCACGACAACAAGTGCAATCAGCTGTCGGTTGAGCTGAGTAGTTCCACCGTTAAAGAAGAGGCCATTTGCGCCTGCTTCATTTGCTGTAACAGTTGCAAGTAAGCCAATCGCAATCATTCCGAGAATTCCGCCAACGCCGTGAACACCGACAACGTCGAGTGAATCGTCGTAGCCAAACTTATATTTGCGTGTCACGGCCCATGCAGAGACAACACCCGCGATGAGTCCGAGAATCAGTGCGCCAAGCGGATTGAGGTAACCACAGGCAGGTGTAATTGCTACAGCGCCAGCTACGGCTCCTGATGCAACACCAAGAGTGGTTGCCTTTCCATCGCGCTTCTTCTCGTAAGCGACCCATGTCATCGCAGCAGCAGCTGTTGCAATCTGAGTATTAATCATCGCTGTCGCAGCAAGAGAACCTGCGGAGAGCGCTGATCCTGCGTTAAATCCAAACCATCCGAACCAGAGCATTCCGGCGCCGAGAAGTACGAGCGGCATATTGTGTGGGCGCATGGGATCGCGCTTAAATCCGTCGCGCTTTCCGAGAACGAGTGCAAGTGCAAGTGCAGCAGCGCCTGAGTTAATTTCAACAACAGTTCCGCCGGCAAAGTCGAGGGCCTTGAGCCTGTCGATGATCCATCCGCCTTCACCGTTCTGTGCCGCAAATGCCCAGTGAGCAACAGGGAGGTAGACCAGCGTGATCCATACGCCAACGAAGAGAACCCATGATCCGTACTTCGCACGGTCTGCAATTGCACCAGAAAGAAGTGCGACAGTAATAATTGCAAAAGTTAATTGGAACATTGCGAAGGCAAGAACTGGAATCTGGTGACCTTCTGGGCCAGTAACTTGATCTAAAGTATTGCCAAGACCTAAGTGGTCAAAGCTACCGATAAGGCCGCCATTGGATTTACCGAAGGCGAGTGAGTAACCGTAGAGAACCCAGATAATGGTTGTGACTCCCATTGCAGCGAATGACATCATCATCATGTTGAGCGCTGACTTGGCGCGGACCATTCCGCCGTAAAAGATTGCCAGACCTGGCGTCATAAAGAGAACAAGTGCTGCGCTAGCTAGAACCCATGCGGTATCGCCGCTATTGATTGCCTGCATTGTTAATGAGTCTCCTTATAACGTGCGTATGAAGCTTGAATCTCCAGTTCTGCTGCATCGTGGCCAACCCAGTCGCCACCGTGCACTTCTTTACCTGGTTCGAGGGTCTTATAGACCTCGAAGAAGTGCTTGATTTCATCGAGTTCGTATGAAGGGACATCTGACAAATCTTTGAGGTTGTTCTTGCGAATATCACCAGCTGCTACACAGAGGAGCTTGTCGTCGCCGCCCTTTTCATCGGTCATGCGGAACATTCCGATTACGCGACAAGAAACTACGCAGCCAGGAAAAGTTGGCTCATCAAGCATGATCAAGGCATCGAGTGGATCGCCATCATTAGAGAGAGTGTTCTTTACAAAGCCGTAGTCGTGCGGGAATCGTGTCGCGGTAAAGAGCATGCGGTCGAGACGGACTTCGTGAGTGTCGTGATTGATTTCGTACTTATTGCGTGATCCTGCGGGAATTTCAACAACAACGTCGAAGATCATATGAACCGACTCTCTAGATAAATAGGTACTACAAATTGTTACTGGAAATACTTGGGGTGAACGACGGGGCTCGAACCCGCGACATCTCGGACCACAACCGAGTGCTCTACCAGCTGAGCTACGCCCACCATGTGCTGTGCGGGAGCTACTTTACCCGTTCGACTCTTCGCTGGTCGAATTGGTTGCGCCTCCAATGAAGAGGCTCTGGCGGTAATAGGCCAATTCCGCGATGGAATCACGAATATCGCCAAGGGCGCGGTGATTGCCAGTCTTAGCCGGGGCGGCGAAGTAGGTCTTTGGGTACCAGCGACGGGCGAGCTCTTTTATCGATGAAACATCGATGGTGCGGTAATGAAGGTACTCATTTAATTTCACCATATCTCGAGCGATGAAATTGCGATCGACAGATACGGAATTTCCGGCAAGAGGTGATTTACCTGGTTCGGTACCAGCTGATTGCAGGTAAGCAAGAATCTGCTCTTCAGCCGCCGACATCGAAATACCGTGAGGAATCTCGGTGATGAGACCAGAAGATGTATGCATCTCACGGACAAAATCATTCATGGAATCAAGTTGGCCTTGCGTTGCATGGATGACAACATCCACGCCATCACCAATCACATTCAATTCAGAGTCGGTGACGAGGACCGCGATTTCTACGAGAGCATCGGTCGCTAAATCGAGCCCCGTCATTTCGCAATCTATCCAGATGAGGTGTGGCAATACGGCAGTCATAGGCTGAGGGTAAGGGCTATGAGCGCGAGGGTGATAATTCAGGGTTCGTTCACCTTCTGTTCACTTTCAGGACTTCTTTTTTACACGGGTTAGATGAAGGATGCGTGCATGTCAATTGATGCTCCCGTGAAGGTGACGCCGCCAGCTCGCAAGATTACGACTAAGCCACGCGTATCCGATCAGATATTTCGAGCAATCGTAACTACATTTAGTTTTTCGGCTCTACTCATTCTTTCGCTTATTGCGCTTTTCTTGCTCTCCAAAGGATTCACAACTTTGAAAGAGCAAGGTTTTGGTTTTATTACCAACTTTGAATGGTCTGTTTTTGTCGATGAAAATGGTGTGGAGAAAGCAACATTTGGGCTGCAAGCGATGTTGCTCGGCACGCTAGTAATTTCGATCATCGCACTGGTTATTGCAGTTCCACTCTCTGTATTGACCGCTCTCTTCTTAACTTTTTATGCACCAGACCGCGTAAAGAGAATTCTTGTAACAATCATCGACTTGATGGCAGCCTTTCCTTCAATTCTTTATGGCTTGTGGGGATTCTTTGTGCTTATGCCGATGGCGGAGTATTGGGCTAAGTTAATTCATAAATGGCTTGGATGGATTTACATCTTTGACGTTCCAGATCCGATTTACACCCGCTCACCATTTATTGCAGGTTTAGTCCTTTCTGTCATGATCATTCCAATCATCACTTCGGTATCGCGAGAAGTCTTTTCTCAAACCCCACTAGATCGTATTCAAGCTGCCTACGCTCTTGGTGCTACAAAGTGGGGAATGATCCGCGCCGTGGTGCTTCCCTTCGGTGCGGGTGGAGTTGTTGGAGGTTCAATGCTTGGACTTGGACGCGCTTTTGGTGAAACAGTCGCGGTCTTCTCAGTTCTCAACATTGTCTTCCGCACCAATTTCCAAATTCTCTTTACTCAAGGTGGAAACGTCGCTTCCATGATCATCCAAAAATGGGGAGAAGCTGGCCCTTCTGAAGTCAGTGCTCTAATGGCTGCAGGTCTCGTGTTATTTATTCTCACTCTGTTGGTCAATTTCCTTGCAAACTACGTCGTCACCAAGACAGTTAAGTCAGGTCGCTAACATGACAACTTCAACAGTTCAGAAGATGCGTCCATGGGCGGCAACGCCGAAAGATCGATTTATAACTGGCCTCTCCGTATTTATTAGTGCGGCGCTATCTGTCTTGATCGTTGCCGCCACCCCCATGAAGGGAAAGCTTGCCTACTTCGGACTCTTCTTCCTCGCCTGGTTCATTGTTGATTCAATTTTCGTAGCACGTCGAGGTGGCGCTAAAGGTGTACGCGATGGGTTGGCAGCAAAGGTCACATTGCTAGGTGGAATCATTGTATGCATGGTTGTTTTTTCAATTTTGTGGGCAACCATTTCTCGTGGCTTAAAAGGTCTCAACTTAGAATTCTTCACTTCAAATATGCGCAACGCATCACTCTTTGACCCAATCGGAAAAGGTGGAATCCTCCACGCAATCTTGGGTACCTTGATGCTCATCACCATTGCAGTGGTTATCTCAGTGCCGATGGGAATCTTAACTGCGCTTTACCTCACCGAAATCAAAGGAAAAGCTGCACCGCTCATCCAGTTCCTCGTTCAAGCGATGTCCGGAGTGCCATCTGTGGTTGCGGGTCTCTTTATTTATGCAGCGATTATTCTTAATACGCCACTTCGTTCTTCTGCATTCCTAGGCGGTCTCGCACTTACTATCTTGATGGTTCCTACCGTCACCCGAACTGCTCAGGAAGTACTCAACCTTGTTCCACGCGATCTCCGTGAAGCTGGGTTGGCAATGGGTGCTACTCAGTGGAAGACCGTCGCGCTCGTGGTTGTTCCAGCTGCCCGCAGCGGTCTTATTACGGCGACCATTCTGGGGGTTGCTCGCATCGCTGGAGAAACAGCACCACTTCTCTTCACAGTAGGAGTCTTCGACTCTTACAATTTCAATCCATTTAAGGGCGATCAGGGAACCATCCCAACAGTTGTTTGGAGAGGATTGCTCGGAGGCACTCCAGAATCGATTCAGCGTGCATGGTCAGCAATCCTTGTGTTGCTCATTGTTGTTCTCATTATGTTTGTAGCGGCACGAACCCTTGGCTCAAGGTCATCGAAGAATTAAATAAATGTCACAGGTTAACTACACCAACCAGAATGGAAAACTCATGAGTGATCAGCCAAAGAACACGACTCCTTCGTCGCTGTCAGACGTTGCTTCCAAGCGCGCTGAGTCAAAAGTTGCAGGTACTCAGCCTCTCGGTACCGGACTCGAAGCCCGTGGCGTTCATGCATGGTTCGATAAGCACCACGCTCTTGAAGATGTCTCACTCGACTTCTCAGCAGGAACCGTCACGGCACTTATCGGTCCATCTGGTTGCGGTAAGTCAACATTTATTCGCACACTCAACCGTATGCACGAATTCATTCCTCACACGTCGATGGCTGGTCAAGTTCTCCTTGATGGAAAAGATATTTATGAGTCAGGAATCGATGTAACGAAGATTCGTCTGCAAATCGGTATGGTCTTCCAGAAGCCAAACCCATTTCCATCGATGACAATTGGCGAAAACGTACTCTCAGGTCTCAAGCTTGCACAGCTCAAAGTTGATAACCAAGAAGATTTGCTTGAAGAGTGCCTTACACGTGCTGGTCTCTGGACTGAAGTAAAGGATCGCCTTGGTGCACACGCCGGAGGCCTATCAGGCGGTCAGCAGCAGCGTCTCTGCATTGCACGCGCGCTCGCTGTAAAGCCAAAGGTCTTGTTGATGGACGAGCCATGCTCAGCGCTCGATCCAGGATCAACCCTTCGTATTGAAGAGACAATCTCGCAACTTTCTAAGTCAATGACAATCGTCATCGTCACCCACAATATGCAGCAGGCAGCACGTGTATCTGACTACACAGCCTTCTTCCTATCTGATGGTGGCCCGGGACAGATGATTGAAGTCGGCCCAACAAACGAGATTTTCTCTCGCCCACGCGATGAGCGAACAGAGAACTACGTCACAGGCCGCTTCGGTTAAGCCGCTTTAAGCCTTCATGCATCGTTAACCGACTGTTAACCATCTGATTGCCTCTCGTTTCTCTCGCTCGTAAAGAGTCCTCCTTAACCAAAGGGTTATTTCTCTACGAAAGGCAGACAATGCGTATTTCCAAGATTTCAAAGGTAGCGATTCTTGCTACTGCAGCAGTGGTAGCGATTGCTCCATCAGCTGTTGCATACGACCTCACATCAGCTGGGGCAACTTCAGTTTCTTCATTCCTCGAGAAGTGCAAGACAAATTACCAGGCAGATACAAAGGACACACTTTCACACGCTGGTGGCGGTTCTTCAGCAGGAAAGACAGCTATTAACTCAGGAACAAAGGACATGGCATTCTCTGACTCAGCTAACACAGCTGCACCAGCGGGCGTCTTCCACATTCCAGCAGCTGTATGGCCAATTGGTATTGCATATAACTTGAACAACTCATCAAATAAGCAGCTTCAGCTTTCAGTCGGAACTCTTGCAAAGATCTTCTCAGGTGACATCACCATGTGGAACGATCCTGCGATTGTTGCTGATGCACAGCGCGTCCGTTCAATTCCAATCTACGACGTGAAGAACGGTAAGACAGTTCTTGATGCAAACGGTTCACCAGTTGTGAAGTCATACCGCACACTTACAGTTCCATTCACAATGCCTGCTAAGCCAATCACAGTAATTTACCGTGCTGGTGGCTCAGGTACATCAAATAACTTCGTTGCAGCTCTCACAGGTCTTGCTCCATCAGTTTGGACAAAGCCTGTTTCAGATAACTTTGCAACTTCAAACCCAACTGATATCTCAAAGAAGGCTGGTTCGTTCCAGGCTGCTACAGGATCAGATGGCGTTGCAGCTCTTGCAGCACGTACCAAGTACTCAATTACATATGTTGAAACAGGTTTCATCTCAGCGAACCCAGCTCTCAAGGCTGCAGTTGTAATCAACAACGCTGGCAAGACAGTTTCACCAGATGTGACAGGTGCCCAAGCACAGTTCGCGGCTTCTGATCTCAATGAGGCAACTGGACTTGTTGCGTGGAACTACAAGACAACTTCACCAGCTGCATACCCATTCACAGCTGCTACATATGCAATGGTTAAGTCAAACTACGGTAAGGCTGATCAGGCAGCAGCAGTCAAGCGCCAGGTTGAATACATGGCATTTGACTGCTCAACAAAGGTAACAACAGAAGGAATGATTCCTATCGCTAAGACATCTGATCTTGGTAAGGCAATCCTTAAGTTGACAGCAAAGATCGGCTAACGCACTTCCCTTTCTCTAAGGTAGAAGAACCTCAGGCCAGAAATGGTCTGGGGTTCTTTGCTTTCTGTAGGAAATGTCCTGAGTAATGGTGTGCGCCCGGCTGGAATCGAACCAGCGACCTACCGCTTAGAAGGCGGTTGCTCTATCCGACTGAGCTACGGGCGCGTGTGAGGTACATCAGAGATTGCGAAGTAAGTCTACCGAAGCATTGACGGGTAGAGTCTCGCCTTATGGCTGAGTTCATTTATACGATGAAGAAGGCGCGTAAAGCGCATGGTGAGAAGGTAATTCTCGACGACGTAACTTTGATGTTCTTGCCTGGCGCAAAGATCGGTGTTGTTGGCCCGAACGGCGCAGGTAAATCAACAGTTCTTCAGATCATGGCTGGTCTTCAACAGCCATCAAACGGTGAGGCATACCTTTCACCGGGATACACAGTTGGAATTCTTCTTCAGGAACCACACCTCAATGAAGAGAAGACTGTTCTCGAGAATGTGCAAGAAGGCGTTGCTGAAACCATGGAGATGGTTCGCCGCTTCAATGAAATTTCTGAAGAGATGGCAAACCCTGATGCTGACTACGACAAGTTGTTAGCTGAAATGGGTGAGCTCCAAGAACAACTCGATCACCGCAACGCATGGGAACTAGATTCACAGCTCGAACAAGCGATGGATGCACTTCGTTGCCCACCAGCTGATGCAGATGTCAAAGTTCTCTCTGGTGGAGAAAAGCGCCGCGTTGCTTTATGTAAGTTGCTCCTTGAAGCGCCAGATCTATTACTTCTCGACGAACCTACCAACCACCTTGATGCTGAATCAGTTCTATGGCTTGAGCAACACCTCAGCAAGTACCCGGGCACCGTCGTAGCGATTACGCACGATAGATACTTCTTGGACAACGTTGCCGAATGGATTCTCGAACTCGACCGCGGTCGTGCATATCCCTACGAAGGTAACTACTCAACATATCTTGAAACAAAGGGTGCCCGCCTTAAGGTCGAAGGCCAGAAAGATGCAAAGCGTGCAAAGCGCTTAGCTGAAGAACTCGATTGGGTTCGCCAGAATGCAAAGGGACGCCAGACAAAGTCGAAGGCACGTCTTGCGCGTTATGAAGAGATGGCAGCTGAAGCAGACAAGATGCGTAAGTTGGACTTTGATGAAATTCAGATTCCACCTGGGCCACGTCTTGGAAACGTTGTTGTTGAAGTCGAACATCTCGTGAAGGGATTTGGCGATCGCGTTCTGATTGATGATCTCTCATTTACCCTGCCACGCAACGGAATCGTTGGAGTGATCGGGCCTAACGGTGCTGGTAAGACCACACTCTTCAAGACAATTCTTGGTCTCGAGGAACCAGATTCTGGCACTGTCAAGATTGGTGAGACTGTAAAGATTTCTTATGTAGACCAGTCACGTGGTGGAATCGATCCAAAGAAGTCACTCTTTGAAGTTGTCTCCGACGGACTCGACTTTATGAAGGTCGGACAAGTAGAAATGCCATCGCGCGCATACGTTGCAGCATTTGGTTTTAAGGGCCCTGATCAACAGAAGCCAGCAGGAGTACTTTCAGGTGGAGAACGTAACCGTCTTAACTTGGCTCTTACTCTCAAGCAGGGCGGCAACTTGTTGCTTCTCGACGAACCTACAAACGACCTCGATGTGGAAACACTGGGCTCGCTCGAAAATGCTTTGCTCGAATTCCCAGGTTGTGCCGTTGTGATCTCTCACGATCGTTGGTTCCTCGACCGCGTTGCTACTCATATCTTGGCCTACGAAGGTGATTCCAAGTGGTTCTGGTTTGAAGGAAACTTCGAATCATACGAAGAGAACAAGATTGCACGTTTGGGTGCTGATGCGGCTCGCCCACATCGCGCCACATATCGAAAGCTCACCCGCTAATGATTTATACAGATAAACAATTCATTCGTTGGGACGACATTGACGCTTTTGGGCATGTAAACAATGCAAAGTATCTGACATATATCCAAGAGGCTCGCTTTCAGTGGTCGTACTATCAATATGCCTCACAGAATGAGAAGCCAACTCTTGTCGAAATGGTTGTAGCTCGCGCTGAAGTTGATTTTCTGGTTCCCATCTATGAAGGCGGACGTTTCTACGATGTCAATCTTTGGGTTGAAGCAATCGGAAATTCCTCTTTCACTATGGGATATGAAGTTGTTGGCGATAATGGTGTTGTCCATGCTCGCGTGAAGACTGTGCAGGTGGCAGTCTCTATGGATACTAAGAAATCTCGTCCATTGACCGAACCAGAACGCGAGTTCCTTAATAAATACCTAAAGGCTTAACCTATGGCGAAGCAGAAGATCCATCCAGGGTGGATTGCAGTAACAGTTACCTTCTTTACCCTGATGGCCTCTGCTGGATATCGATCAGCGCCTTCTGTACTCATTGTTCCACTTGAAGAGGCATTCGGATGGTCTCGCTCTCAAATCTCCTTAGCGGTATCCATTAACGTTCTGCTCTTTGGTCTGGTTGCACCATTTGCTGCCGCCCTTATGGAGCGTTTTACTGTTCGCAAAGTTGTGATGTCAGCTCTCGCGCTTGTCTCACTCAGCGCAACCTCGACGATCTTTATGACTCAACCATGGCACTTATGGGCTTTGTGGGGGATTGGTGTCGGCGTAGGTGCGGGTTCCATGGCTCTCGTCTTCGCTGCAACCATTGCTAACCGTTGGTTTGTCGCGCGTAAAGGTTTAGTTATCGGAGCGCTCACCGCGGCAACGGCATCTGGACAGTTGGTCTTTTTGCCGATGCTCTCTCACTTTGCAATTAATTACGGATGGAAGAGCGTTTCGCTTACTGTTGGTGGTGCAGCAGCGCTAATCATTCCGTTTATCTTCTTCTTCCTCAAAGAGAAACCAGAGTTAATAGGAATGACGCCATACGGCGCTCCCGTTGATTGGCAGCCACCAGCGCCGAATGAACTCTCTGCCGGGCGCATTGCAATCGATACTTTGAAAGTTTCATCGAAGTCGAGAGATTTCTGGATTCTCTTCGGAACATTCTTGGTCTGTGGTCTATCAACAAACGGCTTGATTGGTACTCACTTCATTCCAGCAGCACACGATCACGGAATGGGCGAAACGGTTGCAGCAGGGCTACTGGCTCTCGTCGGAGTCTTTGACGTTATCGGAACTATTTTTTCTGGGTGGCTCACAGACCGCATGGATCCACGACGCCTTCTCTTCTTCTATTACGGGTTACGTGGACTCTCACTCTTCTTACTCCCTTCCATTCTCTTTAGCACTATGCACCCATCAACTCTCGTCTTCATTATGTTCTACGGACTTGATTGGGTTGCAACAGTTCCACCTACGCTGATGCTCTGTCGTATCGTGATGGGTAATCAACGTTCGGCTGTTGTCTATGGGTGGGTCTTTGTGGGCCACCAAATTGGAGCATCCATTGCTGCCATTGGCGCTGCTGTTCTTCGCGTGAAATTGGGCGACTATGCAGTGGCCTTCTATATCTCAGCCACAATGTGTCTCGTTGCAGCACTTGCAGTGTTACAGATTGCTAAAGGCAAGACAGCAGCAGAGCTTCGAGGTTAACATGGAGCGCGATACAACTAATTACTACGAGCTATTCGGGGGAGAAGCTTTCTTCTCTGATTTAACTTCACAGTTCTATGCGCACGTTGCCACCAATGAAATCTTGCGCCCGATGTACCCAGAGTCAGATATGAAGGGCGCTGCTCGCAGATTGCAGATGTTCCTCGAACAATATTGGGGCGGACCAACGACATATCAGGAAGAACGCGGTCATCCCCGTCTTCGTATGCGCCATGCAGGTTTTCACATCAATCCAGCAGCGCGCGATGCATGGCTATCGTGCATGAAAGCTGCTGTCGATGGAATGGATATGGAAGACGAAGCTAAAGCAAAGTTGTGGCGTTATCTTGAAGGTGCCGCAGAGCACCTCGTCAATCGACTTGATTAATTTTTCTGAGATTTATTTCCGACAACGAGGATTTCCCCGTTGCGGATATACCAGAGCACATCATGGACATCGCGTACTTGAGTAATTCGTAAACCTACGCGTTCAACTTTTCCTTCAACATCTTGTACTTTAACTTCGTCGCCAACCCCATATTGATCTTCGATCAGCATAAAGATTCCTGAAAGTACGTCGCGGACAAGTGTTTGCGCACCGAGACCAAGTGCCACACCAATCACACCAGCGGAGGCAATTACAGGACCGAGATTAAATCCAAATTCACCCAGGATCATTCCTACTGCAATGATCCATACAGCAGCATTAAATGTTGAACTTAAAACAGTTCCGATAGTGCGGGCACGTTCTGCTTGGCGCTTAGCAGTTCCGGGACCTGGTTTTAGATCTGCACTTGCCAGGCGGCCGATAGCTCGTGAAATGGCGCGGTTACCTGCAATATGGCTGATGAGAGCTGTCAGGAAGATGACAAGAACACGGAGTGGGGCCCCGTTAAACCAATCCCAGATTGCCTGCGTGCGTTCGCTCATAGGCATTAAGGGTAGTGAAATCTTTATCTAAATTTCACCACGAAATACCCCTAAGGGGCTCAGTTTTGAGGCAATATAACCCAATCGACGCGAGCCACGCGTTGGAACCGGGGAAATGATGAACCGCACATTGGTACTCAACGCCACCTACGAACCGCTAGGTGTTGTTACTGATCGTCGCGCGCTCATTTTGGTTCTTAATAATCGGGCAACAATGATTGAGTCATCTGGCACCGTTCTTCACTTTGCAACGGGTCAACTCGAACTTCCTTTGGTGATACGTCTGAATAAATTCGTCAAAATTCCATATCGCCATGCCGTTCCACTTTCACGTCGCGCAATCTTTGCTCGCGATGGCGGACGCTGCGTTTACTGCCATGCACCTGCAACTTCAATTGATCACGTTATCCCGCGTTCTCGTGGTGGCGGTCACAACTGGGAGAACGTTGTGAGCGCATGTCACAAGTGCAATCATGTAAAGGCTGATAAGCCACTGAAAGAGTTGGGTTGGAGACTTCGTTCACTTCCTCGCGAACCAGTAGGCGCTGCCTGGAGAATTCTCGGAACAGGTCGCACCGAATCTCGCTGGCTGCCATACCTGGAACCATTTGGTGTCGCTGCAGCTACTGCATAGACTGCGCTCATGATCAAGACAATTTCTCAGGTCGCTTCGCTAGCAGGAAACATCAACCAAGAACCAGGTGCAATGCCAGGCGAGGGTTTAACTGCGCTTCAAACTTTTACCTACTTTGTTGCAGCACCAATCGGACTATTTCTGGGCATCTCGCTCATTGTCTGGGCGCTGACAGGCGACAAGAAGAAGAGCGCAAGCTCAACTTCAGTCGTCACTCACATCGAGTAATTACTTATCTGCAGCGCGAGCTTTAAGCGCGCGAGACATCGCATCGCGACCTTCGGTCACTGAACGGCGAAGCGCATTGGATGCATCTTTACCTGTGACATCGAGCCAGTGCTGAGCCTTCTTCACTGTCTCATCGCTAATTACCCAAGATGGGAAGAGCAAGGTCGCAGTTGTTTCAGCGATCTCAAAGCCCTTGGTCTCCCAGACCTTCAAGATGGCATCGAAGTATTGATCGACAAAGCCAGCAAGAAGTTCGTGATGGATATTCTCGTTAAATCCACGACACATATATGAGTGGATTGTGTTGGAGAGATTATCTGTAGTGATTGATTTGAAGGCAGCATCTTTCGCTTCCTTTGTAGGAAGTGCGGCGTGGGCATAAGCGTTGTACTGCTTACCGTGCGCTGTCTTGTCCTTGGCTGACTCTGCTTCGATCTCTGCTGTTCCGAATACTCCACGCTTTACGCCGCAGAGGAATACATACCAGCGAAGATCGGCATCGAGTACGAGTCCGTTCTCTGAACCGTTAAGAATGGCTTTGATCTTCTCCATATGCGCGGGAGTAATTGCGTTGTTTGCAAATGCCTTTGCAAATTGCATCTGGTGATCGCTACCAGGAGCTGCAGCTGCAAGCATTTCTGCGGTTGCATCAGCTACCTGAGTGCGGATTGCATCGCGCTTTGCAGGGTTTGCATAAGCCCAGATTGCAGTTTCAAACTGTAAGTATGTTGCAGCAACGATGGAGATATCTGATTCTGTCTTCAAAGCGTTGAGCGCGATGGTGACGTAATCAGATGTTGAGAGCTCGCCGTCGCGGCATGAATCCCAGAGGGAAGCCCAGATAAGTCCGCGAGCGAGTGAATCATCGAGCTTTCCGAGGTGGCTCTTCATTGTCGCAATTGAGCGATCATCGAAGCGAAGTTTGGCGTATGTCT
Source organism: Actinobacteria bacterium IMCC25003 (assembly GCA_002284855.1). Taxonomy (GTDB): domain Bacteria; phylum Actinomycetota; class Actinomycetes; order Nanopelagicales; family Nanopelagicaceae; genus Planktophila. The sequence goes on from CP015603.1 coordinate 605,422, forward strand.
GATCCTTATCGTTGATAAGAACGAGGTCAGCTAACTTCTGGCCAGCAAGCTCTGTCACTTCTGTAAGTGCTCCAGCAACATCGAGTTCAACGCTGGTGCGACGTGAGAGTTTGTCGCCCTTGATATCAAAGAGACCAACATGCAGACGGTGTGGGCGAAGCTCCTTAGAGCCAACAGGCATCGATGGAACTTCTTGCTTGATAGAGATTGACTTGTATGAATCGCCATCGATTTCAATAACAGGTCGAAGTGTGTTGACGCCAGCTGTGCGAAGCCATGTTGATACCCATGGAGTTAAGTCGCGGCCTGATGCAGCTTCTAGTTGATCGATGAGGTCTTTAAGAGTTGTATTTCCATATTGGTGTTTTGCAAAGTAGAGGCGAAGTCCCTTGATGAAGTTATCGCGTCCCACATGTGCAACGAGCTGCTGTAGAACTGATGCGCCCTTTGCATATGAGATTCCATCGAAGTTTGTGCGCACTGCATCGAGATCTGCCATCTCTGTTGCAATCGGGTGTGTAGTTGTCAGCTGATCAACGCGGTATGCCCAGTTCTTGCGGAGTGAGTTGAACTCAGTCCAGGCATGTGTGTACTTCGTTGATTCTGAGACAGATTGGTATGAGGCCCATTCAGCAAATGATTCATTGAGCCATAGGTCTTCCCACCATTTCATGGTGACTAGGTCGCCAAACCACATATGCGCCATCTCGTGGTGGATAGTTGTTGCGCGGCTGACGTAGTTGCGCTCAGTTACCTTCGAGCGGAAGATCAAGACATCTTCGTGGAAAGTTACGCAGCCGACGTTTTCCATCGCGCCCCAGTTGTATTCAGCAACTGCAATCTGGTCGTACTTACCGAATGGATAAGCAAGACCAAAAGTCTTCTCGAAGTAGGCAAAGCCCTGCTTGGTAACTTCAAAGATATTTTCTGCATCAACGTGCTTAAAGAATGATTTACGGGCATAGATGCCGAGCGGGATTGTCTTCTCACCCTTGTATTCGTCGTGTACAGATGTGTAGGCGCCAGCAACGATTGCGGTGACATAGGTTGCGATTACCTGAGATTCAGCAAATTGTGTGAACTTGCGATCGCCATCGAGCTCTTTGGTGGATTCAATTCCATAGTTAGAGATGACTTCCCAATGCTTTGGGGTGATTGTGCTGATCTTGAATGTTGCTTTCTGATCTGGTTGATCAAAGCAGGCATACATACGACGTGCATCGCCAGTTTCGAACTGTGTATATAGATAGACCTCGTTATCTGCTGGGTCTACGAAGCGGTGGAGACCTTCACCTGAATTTGAGTAAATGCCATCGTGTTCGATTTCAAGAACATTGTCGGCGGCAATTGCTGGAAGATAGATAGTTTCGCCATCAAATTTAGGATCGAAGTCAACGCCATTGAGCTTTGCGCTGATGACCTTGCTGCCGACGCAGTCGATGTAGGTAGTTGCACCAGGTTTCAATCCAGCAAAGTGAACGACTGTCTTGACGCGGAAGTTTTCGGCGCCAGTAGTGAGGTCGAGATCGATTGAGTAGCGAGAAACTTTGATGAGTGATGAACGTTCTGCTGCTTCAACCTGCTTGATATTTGTGCCTGGCACGGGTGCTCCTTAGGGTTAATTAATCGCCTTATCCAACCACCAACTCGCGCATCCGTCACAAGTTAGGATTATGGAATGGAACAACCGTCGATTCGCAGCTATCGCATACGCGGAACGCGCATCACCGGCCCCCAACAGAGCGCCCTCGATAAGTACTGGGGGATATATGGAATCGACTATTCCCTCACCCCAATCAACCCCACCCAACTCTTCCCTGAATCCGAGCAAGTAATTCTTGAAATTGGCTTCGGCATGGGAGAAGCGACTGCGCTGATTGGTCGCGATTTTCCAGAGACAGGTTTTCTCGCAGTTGAGGTTCATAAGCCAGGTATCGGCAAGCTAATGGCGAGAATTGAAGAGCTCGAACTTTCCAATATTCGAATTATTGAAGGCGATGCCCATCCAATTCTCCAGACGATGATTCCCGATAAGTCAGTTGATGGAGTTCACTTATTCTTTCCAGATCCATGGCCGAAGAAGAAACACAATAAGCGTCGCATTATTAATCCGGAATTCTTAAAGCTGATTCACCCAAAGATTAAAGATGGCGGCTTTTTTCATATCGCCACCGACTGGGTTCCTTATGCCGAGTACATCCAAGAGGTATTTGCAGCTTCACCGCTATTTACTGGGGGAGTAGTTGAGCGCCCTGAGTGGCGACCAGTGACGAGATTTGAAGGACAAGGAATTACTAAGGATCACCAGGTCAACGACCTGCGTTACTTCAAGATTTAAAGGTCGCCCGTCACTTCGTAATTTCCAATTTTTTCAATACGGCGCACATGGCGCTCATCGCCTGGAAATGGCGTTGCAATAAAGGTATCGATGAGTTGTTTTACAAAATCTGCTTCGTGCATACGGCCACCGACTGCGATGACATTGGCATTGTTATGTTCGCGCGCAAGCTTTGCGGTCTCGATGCTCCAGACAAGAGCGGCGCGAATACCTTTTACTTTATTGGCAGCCATCTGTTCGCCGTTGCCTGAACCGCCAAGGACGATTCCAAGTGAGGTTGGGTCCTTTGCTACGGATTCGGCGCAAGGGATACAGAAATCTGGGTAATCATCGAGAGCGTCATATTCGTAAGGGCCGTGATCTGTAACGTCGTGGCCATTCATGACTAGATGAGTGATGAGTTCATTCTTGAAATCAAGGCCAGCATGATCGCTGCCGATATGAATGCGCATGCGCAATTTAAGCATGCAATCTGCGGGCAACGAAAAACCCGCCACGCACATACGTGGCGGGTTTTTCTACCCAAGGAGGAACTACATGAATTACTTAGTTAGAAGGAGTTGCTGGAAGAGTCAAAGGAGTTGTTCCAGAAGGACCACCCATCGCTCCACCGTGTCCACGTCCACCTTTGTCGCCACCCTTTGGTCCCATTGGACGTGTTGAGTTAACTTCTTCAGTGACATGAGCGGTCAGTGTTGACTTCAATGTTGTTGCTTGTGCTGCAGTGAGCTTTCCAGCTGTCACAGCTGCATCGATGCGCTTTGTCTCTTCAGCAACGAGCGCTGTGATGAGTGCATCTTTCTTTGCGCCTGCAATTGCTGCAAGAGTTTCTCCTGCTGCAAGACGCTTTTGAATTGTTGCTGCATCAACACCGATTGTTGTTGAAATGAGTGAGAGCGCTGCTGCAGGATCTGGCTTACCAACACCAGGTGCACCCATTGGTCGATCCCCATGCTCTGCAGTTTCCGCTGCTGCAAGAGCTGCTGTGATCGCATCAGATTGCGCCTGAGTAATTGTTCCCTTCGTGACAAGAGCTGCAAGTACTGCTGCAACTTCTGCGCGAGGACCCTTAACTCCAGTCGCTGATCCCTTAGTCACTGATACTCGAGTTATCGATGACTTTGATGCTGCTGAAGAGATTCCAACAGTTCCTGCTGTAAGTGCAACGGTCGTGATTACGATCGATGCAATCTTCTTCTTTGTTGACATCTACATGTCTCCTGTCCCGTGCGTTGAGTCGAAACCCTCGTATCGACTTGTGAGTAATCAACCGCCTTATGCTCAAAAAGATATCTCCTTTACCTGTGAGCACTTTGAGAGTTTGTAGGCGATTCGTGTGAGCCATTTACGCGTGGCTACCCCGCCTTTCTGAGAAAAATGTGGGGGATTGCCCGATTTAAGGATGTGCGGCGCCCTTTCACACTGGTTACATTCCAACGACCTGGAGGTCACCAGTGAAGCGCAGCCGTCTAGCAATCCTTGCAACTTGTGCGATTTTTTCATCAGCCTTTACCTCTTTCTCTGCAGATGCAGCGGGAAGAAGCGCTTCGTCAATTCCAAATACGATTTTAAATGGCAAAGGTTCACCAACAAGTAGCGTTGGAATTAATGGTGATTTCTATATTGATACGCGCAGCCTTTTGCTCTTTGGACCAAAGACAAATGGAAAGTGGCCAGCTCCGCAGAATTTGCAAGGCCCAACTGGTGCAGCTGGTGCAAGCGGTAGTGATGGAAAGAATGGAAGCGACGGCAAGAACGGTGCAGATGGAAAGACCGTAACAAATGCATCAACTACTTCTGGTGCAACAGGTCCGGCTGGTCCACAAGGAGAGAAAGGTGCAACCGGTGCAACAGGTCCTGCAGGACCAACAGGCCCCGCGGGTGCGACAGGACCACAAGGTGCAACTGGTGCAACAGGCCCATCGGGATCAGGAGGTGGAACACCTGGCCCACAAGGTGCAACTGGCGCTGCGGGTGCAACTGGAGCGACGGGAGCAACAGGAGCAACTGGTGCAACCGGAAGTACAGGTGCTACGGGTGCAACAGGGCCTCAAGGTGATGCAGGTCCCGCAGGAGCAACTGGTGCGACAGGTGCAACTGGACCGGCAGGTGTTTCCGAAGTAAAAGTTATATCAATTGCTAACTTCACATTGAGTACCAGTACTCCTTTTGGCGGACAGAATTCTGCAAATTTTGGATCGCTGGCGGCAAATTCCGCTTATTGGTTTGAAATAGTAATCAGCGCAAATTCAAGTGTGGCTGGATTAGAGCCAGGTGCCGAATTGATGTCGACAGGGGATACACCTTCTTACAGCGTTATTCGAACGGACTTCAGAAGAGTTACAAGTACAACGTCTAACAAGACTTATGGATTCCGAATCACTGGAACGATTGCAACAACATCAAGCGCTGTTTCTTTGGTTATTCACCTTGTTGATTGGATGGGGGATACCGCGTCAACGCCCCTTGTGTTTAGCGGAAAGGCTTACATAGCCAAAGTGGGAACCATTAATTAAAGATATGGAGCGGGTGACCGGGATCGAACCGGCATGGCCAGCTTGGAAGGCTGGGGCTCTACCATTGAGCTACACCCGCAAGTGGTGCGGAGGCTGAGCGTACAGGGTGTGTAAGCGAGAGTAAAAAATTCGTCTAGACTTCCGCATGCGCCTCGGGGCGTAGCGTAGTGGCTAGCGCGCCTGCTTTGGGAGCAGGAGATCGGGAGTTCGAATCTCCCCGCCCCGACCAGAATTTCTTAAAAGCTCTAGAGTGAAAATTTTGGAGTTATCTCTATGCACATAACAAGGAGCACATCGTGAAGAGCACTCTCGAGACACTTTCCCCAACTCGCGTTCGTTTAGATGTCAATGTTCCGTACGCCGAGATGGGTCAGTATGTTGATGCTGCATATAAGCGAGTAGCTGCAACTGTAAACATCCCAGGATTTCGTAAAGGCAAAGTTCCTAACGCAATGATCGATCAGCGCGTTGGTCGTCAGGCTGTTATCGATGAAGCAATCAGCTCTGCAATTCAAGATTTCTATGTTGCTGCAGCTCGCGAGAACGATGTTCTTGTGGTGGGTCGCCCAACTGTTGATGCAATCGATTTCGTTGATAACGAGAAGCTTGATTTCTCTGTCGAAGTAAATGTGCGTCCAGATGTCACACTTCCAGATTTCTCAAAGATCACGATCACTGTCGATAACGTTGAAGTCTCCGACGCTGATATCGATGAGCAGATTGACGAGCTCCGCGCTCGCTTCGGCACACTCCATACAGTTGAGCGTGAAGCTAAGACTGGCGACTTTGTCACTGTCGATCTCACAGCGCGCATCGATGGCGCTGAAGTAGATGGCGGCAAGGCAAATGACATTTCATACGAAGTCGGCTCAAATAAGATGATCGATAACCTCGATGAGGCACTTGTCGGTATGAGCGCGGGCGATACAAAGGTATTTACAACTCAGCTCGTCGGTCAGAAAGATGACGAAAAGGGCGATGTAGAAATTAAGCTCAAGGTCGTTAAAGAGCGCGAACTTCCAACGCTCGATGATTCATTTGCAAAGCTTGCATCTGAGTTCGATACAGTCGCTGAACTCCGCGCTGATTTCACTGAACGCCTTAGCCGCGTGAAGAAGATGGAACAAGGCGCACAAGCTCGCGACCTTCTTGTTGAAAAGCTTCTTGCAGATCTCGATATTCCAGTTCCAGATGACATCGTTCTTGAAGAAGTAAACGATCACCTCGAAGGTGAAGGACGTATGGAAGATGCAGAACACCGTGCAGAAGTAGATGGCCAAGTTCGCGCATCTATCAAATCTGATTTCCTCTTCGATTCCATCGTGAAGGCTGAAGATGTTCAGGTCAATGAAATTGAATTAACTGAATACCTCATCCGAATGTCACAGCGCTACGGAATGGGTCCAGAGCAATTTGCACAAGAGCTTCAGAAAGCGGGACAGATCAGCCAGGTAGTTGCTGAAGTAACTCGCGCTAAGGCTCTTGCATCTGTTCTTGCTCGCATCTCTGTTGTCGATAAATCAGGCAACAAGGTTGAACTCGAAGCTCTTCGCCCAGCCGAACCATCTGAGGTCAAGGCTGCAGACGAAGCAGTTGCTTCAGACGCTGAATAATCTTTAGCCGTAAGCGAACATCCGCCCTTTTCGAGGCAATCTGACCAATTTGGGAAGCATTTTGCTGCCCAGATTGTTAAGGTCACTACAAGTAAAACGATCGGAAGGATGACACGTGGATTTTAATAACCCACAGGACAACACAACCGTTGCCCGCTCAGCTGGTTCAGAACTCATGGGACTAGGTGATCAGATTTATAGCCGTTTGCTCCGCGAACGCATCATCTTTCTTGCAGGCGAAGTCCGCGATGAAATGGCTAACGCTATTTGCGCGCAGATGCTTCTTCTAGCTGCCGAAGATCCTGAAAAAGATATCTACCTTTACATCAACTCACCTGGTGGCTCAGTCACTGCAGGTATGGCGATCTACGACACCATGCATTACATCAAGAATGATGTTGCAACCGTTGCAATGGGAATGGCTGCATCAATGGGCCAGTTCTTGCTCACAGCTGGTGCTCCCGGAAAGCGTTACGCAACTCCACATGCACGCATCTTGATGCACCAACCACTTGGTGGCATCGGTGGTACAGCAACTGATATTCGTATCCAGGCAGAACAGATGGCAATCACAAAGCAGACGATGTCTGAACTCAATGCCAAGCACACTGGTCAGCCACTTGAAAAGATCATCGCAGATTCTGATCGCGATAATTGGTTCAACGCCAAGGATGCTCTCGAGTACGGATTTATCGATCACATCGCAACAAACGAATCAAGCATTGCGGGAGGTAAGAAGTAATGAAGCACGTTCAAGAAATTACAAACCGCTACGTTCTTCCAACAATTGAAGAGAAGACCGCATACGGCTACAAGCGCCTCGATCCATATACAAAGTTATTCGAAGAGCGCATCATCTTCTTGGGTCAGGCAATCGATGACACCGTTGCAAACGATGTCATGGCACAGCTCTTGACTCTCGAATCTATGGACCCAGATCGCGATATCTCCATCTACATCAACTCACCTGGTGGTTCATTTACAGCGCTCACAGCTATCTACGACACCATGCAATTTGTTCGCCCAGACATCACAACAATCTGTCTCGGACAGGCAGCTTCCGCTGCTGCGATAATTCTTGCGGGTGGAACAAAGGGCAAGCGTTACGGACTTGAACATTCAAGAATCCTTATCCACCAGCCATCATCTGAAGGCGGCGGACAGGCATCTGATATCGAAATCCAGGCGCGCGAAATCATGCGTATGCGTGGCTTGCTCGAGACAATGCTTGCAAAGCACTCCAACAAGACTGTCGAAGAGATTGAAAAAGATATCGAACGCGACAAGATTCTTACCGCTGTCGAAGCAGTTGAATACGGAATTATCGATAAGGTAATGGCATCACGAAAGGCCAAGCCTGTCGCGTAAATAATTACTAAGGGAGCGTCGGTCTAGAAATGTTGAAAAAATATTTCGAGCCCGGCGCTCTTTTATCTTTCCCGGCATATCGGGCGCTTCTTATCTCTGGAATTCTCACGGTTATTGCGATGTCGGCATTTCCAATCGCTCTTGCAGTCACAGTTCTTGATGCAGGTGGAAGCGCAACAACACTGGGTCTCATCCTTGCGGTGCGCGTTCTATCTGGAGTGCTTATGGCACCCGTTGGGGGAGTCTGGGCCGATCGTCTGCCACGCAAAACTATTTTGATTCTCGCCGATGGCTTCCGCGCGATTATGGGAAGCATCGTCGTCTTTATCGATCCCAAAAATATTTCAATGTGGATTCTTGGCGCCATTGTTGTCATGATGGGCGTCAGTGATGCATTTGGTGGCCCTGCAGCAGGCGCAATCATGCCGAGCATCTTGCCCGATCATCTTCTTCCCGTCGGAAATGTTGTCCGCGGTATTGCGCTGAAGGGTTCAACCATTGCCGGCCCCGGTATCGCAGGAATTATCGTTGTTTCACTCGGAACACATGCTACCTATGTCGCAACATCAATCTTCTTCCTGGTCGGCGCAGCTCTTCTCTTGCGCATCAATGAAGGAGCCAAGGTAGCCTCCGAGAACTCCCACACCACATTTATTGAAGAAGTCCGCGAAGGCGTCCGAGTAGTTTGGTATTACAAGTGGATCGCAGCGATGATATTGATGGCATCCGTACAACTCATGATGGTTATTGGTGTCGAGAATGTTCTGCTTCCCGTTATCACGAAACGCGACTTCGGCACCGCATCAGTCTTTGCTACCTCAGCTGCACTCTTTAGCGCAGGTGGTGCCATCTCTGCTGTCATCTGCATTAAATCGAAGGTAAAGAATCCTGGACTTGTCTCTGTCGTTGTGTGGGGTCTCTTCATTCTCGCGCCATTAGTTCTCGCATTCCCAAGTTCCAGGGCACTTATCTTCGGTGCCTACTTCATCGCAGGATTTTCAGTTGGTCCGTGGGAAGCATTTTGGGCAACACAGGTGCAACGAGAAGTTCCAGCTGAATACCAAGGGCGAGTATTTAGTATCGATTACATGGGATCGCTCGGGTTAATGCCACTCGGCATGGCACTTGCTGGCCCAATGGTTGAACTTTTTGGCGAAAGAGAACTTCTTATTGGAGTAGCTGCCTTCCACCTATTTATTTGTGCGGTCGTTCTGCTGGTGCCTGGTGTGAAAGAGATGAAGTCTTCACGGCCTCCGTACTCACCTCTCAATCCAATTTCTTCTTAGGGCGAACAAAGTTGAGCCTGATATAGCCCACCTAAATCGCGCTGAAAAACTACTCTTTACCCATGTCCACACGAATTGGCGAAGCTAACGACCTCTTGAAATGTTCTTTCTGCGGAAAGACTCAGAAGCAGGTTAAGAAACTCATTGCAGGTCCTGGCGTTTATATCTGCGACGAATGTATCGAACTCTGCAACGAGATCATCGTTGAAGAACTCTCCGAGGCATCATCACTTGGATTAAGCGAACTTCCAAAGCCACAGGCAATCTTTGAATTCCTTGATCAATATGTCATTGGGCAAGACCGAGCAAAGAAGTCACTTTCTGTTGCTGTCTACAACCACTATAAGCGCGTTCAATCAGGCGACTCACGTGGCGACGATGGAATCGAACTCGCGAAGTCAAATATTCTTCTCCTGGGTCCAACTGGTTGCGGCAAGACCTTAATGGCGCAAACACTTGCACGTATGCTCAACGTTCCATTTGCGATTGCAGATGCAACAGCGCTTACCGAAGCAGGATATGTCGGTGAAGATGTTGAGAATATTCTTCTCAAGCTTTTGCAGGCAGCAGATTACGATGTTAAGAAAGCTGAAACTGGAATCATCTATATCGATGAAATCGATAAGGTGGCGCGTAAGGCGGAGAACCCATCCATTACACGCGATGTCTCAGGCGAAGGTGTTCAGCAGGCACTTCTCAAGATTCTTGAAGGAACTGTTGCATCTGTTCCACCACAGGGTGGACGTAAGCACCCACATCAGGAATTTATTCAGATTGATACAACAAATGTTCTCTTCATCGTCGGTGGAGCATTTGCTGGCCTCGACAAGATCATCGAAACTCGTAGCGGCTCATCAGGAGTCGGCTTTGGCGCAGAACTTCAAACTGCTGAAGATAAGAACCGTCGCGATATTTTCGCTGATGTTATGCCAGAAGATCTTCTTAAGTTTGGAATGATCCCTGAATTCATTGGTCGCCTTCCAGTACTGACTAGCGTTGAAAATCTCGATAAGCCTGCACTCATGCAGATCCTTACCGAACCAAAGAACGCGCTCGTAAAGCAGTATCAGAAGCTATTTGATCTCGATGATGTGCAGCTCGAATTCTCATCAGATGCCCTCGATGCAATTGCAGATCTTGCCCTTAATCGCGGAACGGGTGCACGCGGACTTCGTGCGATTATGGAGTCAGCGCTTCTCGGCGTTATGTATGACGTCCCAAGCCGTACTGATATTGCAAAGGTCATCATTGAAAAGGAGTGCATCGAATCCAATGCAGCTCCAACTTTGGTGCCTCGCACAGGCGATATTCCAAAGCGCGCATCACGTCGCGAAAAGCCAAGTGAGGAGAAAAGCGCCTAGTCGCGTAAGTTAGACTGCGCTCCATGTCCTCCGAAAAGCGCGAACTCGCGTCGTCATTTATTCCTGGCGATATCGAAGGCCCCCTGTATTCAAAGTGGATTGATGCTGGTTACTTCACCGCAGATGCCAACTCATCTAAAGAACCATTCACCATTGTTATTCCGCCTCCCAACGTAACGGGCAACCTTCACATCGGTCACGCGCTCGATCAAACTTTGCAAGATTGCTTAACCCGTATGAAGCGCATGCAAGGTTTCGAAGCTCTCTGGCTTCCCGGCATGGACCATGCGGGTATTGCAACCCAGAACGTTGTTGAAAAACAATTGGCTACACAAGGTCTCTCACGTCATGATCTCGGCCGCGAAGATTTCATTAAAAAAGTCTGGGAATGGAAAGCTGAATCTGGCGGACAAATTCTCGGTCAGATGCGTCGTCTCGGAGACTCTGTCGACTGGTCTCGTGAAGCATTTACGATGGATGAAAATCTTTCGCAAGCAGTGCTTACTATCTTCAAGAAGCTCTTTGATCAAGGTCTTATCTATCGCGCAGAACGCATCATCAACTGGTGTCCTCGTTGTTTAACTGCGCTCTCTGACATTGAAGTTGAACACCAAGATGATGCAGGCGAATTCGTTTCAGTGCGTTACGGCGAAGGCGAACAGAGCATCGTCGTTGCTACTACTCGTGCCGAAACCATGATGGGCGATGGCGCAGTCGCTGTTCACCCTGATGACCCTCGCTACAAGCACATGATTGGCACTGAAGTTCTCTTGCCTCTCGTTAACCGCATGATTCCGATCATCGCCGATGAACTCGTTGATCCTGATTTCGGAACGGGCGCCGTAAAGGTCACCGCCGCTCACGACCCTAATGACTTCGAGATGGCTATGCGCCATAACGTTCCTTTTGTCGTCATCATGAACGAGCACGGCATCATGGATGGCACCGGCACAGAGTTCGATGGCATGGATCGCTTCGATGCTCGCGTTGCAGTTGTCGCAAAGCTGAAAGAGATGGGCCGCATCGTTGCTGAAAAGCGCCCATATATTCACGCAGTCGGTCACTGTTCACGTTGCGATACAACTGTTGAACCACGTCTTTCTAAGCAATGGTTCGTCAAAGTTGCACCACTTGCAAAGGCTGCAGGAGATGCTGTTCGCGATGGTCGCGTAAAGATTGAGCCAGCAGAACTTTCACCACGTTACTTCGAGTGGGTCGACAATATGCACGACTGGTGTATTTCACGTCAGTTGTGGTGGGGTCATCGCATTCCAGTTTGGTATGGACCTAACGATGAAGTCATCGTTGTTGGTCCTGGCGAAAGCGCACCAGCTGGCTACACGCAAGATCCCGATGTTCTCGATACCTGGTTCTCATCTGCACTTTGGCCGTTCTCAACTCTTGGCTGGCCAAATAACACTGCAGATGTAAAGAAGTTCTATCCAACAAGCGTTCTCGTTACCGGTTATGACATCTTGTTCTTCTGGGTAGCACGCATGATGCTCTTCGGTCTCTTTGCCATGGATGGTGTTCCACCATTCCACACCATCGTTCTTCACGGACTTGTGCGCGATCAATTCGGTAAGAAGATGTCGAAGTCTCGTGGCAACGTTGTCGACCCACTCGAATTTATCGATAAGTATGGCGCTGATGCCCTGCGCTTTACTTTAGCTCGCGGATCAAACCCAGGAAAAGACCAAGCACTTGCTGAAGATTGGATTGCAGGTTCACGTAACTTTGCAACCAAACTCTGGAACGCAACTCGCTTCGCCATGATGAACGGCGCAACAATCGAAGGTCCTCTGCCTTCAACTGAAACGCTTTCAGATATCGATAAGTGGGTTCTCTCTCGTCTTGCTGAAACAACAGCTGAATACTCATCACTAATTGAGAGCTACGAATTTGCCCGTGCATGCGAATCGATCTATCACTTCGCATGGGACGACCTCTGCGACTGGTATCTCGAACTCTCGAAGGAAGCATTCGCGTCAGGCAACGCTGCTGCATCTCAGCGCGTTTTGGGCCACGTTCTCGACACTCTCTTCCGCCTTCTTCATCCAGTGATGCCATTTATTACTGAAACGATGTGGACAACCCTTACTGGGGGAGAAACTCTCGTTACCGCTGCTTGGCCAGTTGCCGACTCATCGCATATCAATAAGAAGTCTGAAGCACTTGTCGGCGAACTCCAGAAGATCATCACCGAAGTGCGTCGCTTCCGTAATGACCAAGGCGTCAAGCCATCGCAGAAGATTCCGGGTCGCATCATCGCACCAGCAGATGTCACCGCATATGCAGGAGCAATGGCTTTCTTACTCAAGCTCGAACTTACAGAATTTACACCAAGTGCATCAGTAGAAATTGGTGCCATGAAAGTTGAACTCGATTTGTCGGGAACTGTTGATGTTGTTGCAGAGCGCGCACGCCTTGAAAAAGATTTGGTAACTGCCCAGAAAGATATGAAGACTGCTGAAGTGAAGTTGAGCAATGAAGGATTTATGGCGAAGGCTCCTGCAAACGTTGTTGCAGAGATTAAGGAGCGCATGGCTGCAACATCTGCAGATATCGAGCGCATCACCGCACAACTTGCAGCGTTAAAGTAAATGACACACATTTCACCTGAAGATCAATCACGGATCGATGCCATTGAGCAGGCGCTTCTTGCGCGCTGGCCTGAAACTCGCATTGAACCAACTCTCGAACGCATTGCAGCGCTCGTCGACATTTTGGGTTCACCTCAGCTGACATATCCAACAATTCATGTGGGTGGAACAAATGGCAAGACCACTACATCGCGCATGATTGATTCATTGCTCTTCGAAATGGGTCTACGTACTGGCCGTTTTACCAGCCCACATCTTGAAAGCTATCTCGAGCGCATTGCAATCAACACGCAACCCATCGATGCAAAAGAGCTCATCTTCTCTTTCAATGATATTTCCGCATATCTCGACCTTATGGATTCTAAGTTTGAACATCCCATCTCATTCTTTGAAGCGATTACCGCCCTTGCCTTTGCAGCATTTGCTGAACATCCCATCGATGTAGGCGTCATCGAAGTAGGTATGGGTGGACTCTGGGATGCAACAAATGTTGTCGATGCCGATGTTTCAGTGATCATGCCTATCGGCCTTGATCACACGGAATATCTCGGTGAGACCCTCCAGGAAATTGCACAAACGAAGGCTGGAATCATTAAAGAAGGCGGATTCGTAGTCCTTGCACAGCAAGAGCCAGAGTGCGCTGTTGAACTTCTCAAGCAGGCCGCCCTCGTTGGCGCAGATGTAGCTCGCGAAGGCATTGAGTATTCAGTGCTCTCACGTTCTATTGCCGTGGGTGGCCAACTACTGAGTATTCAAGGAGCTAAAGATGTCTACACCGACATCTTTATTCCACTTCATGGCAAGCATCAGGCTTCAAATGCGGCGGCAGCTCTGGTGGCGGTCGAGGCATTCTTCGGAGATCAAGAACTTGATATCGAAGCGGTTCGAGCCGGTTTCGCCAACGTGACTTCACCTGGACGTTGTGAAGTAGTCCATCGCGACCCAACAATCATTCTGGATGCAGCACATAACCCACATGGTGCATCTGCACTTGCCGACACTATTCAAAGTGAGTTCACCTTTGACGATGTCATTGGAGTCTTTGCCCCCATGGGAGATAAGGATGTCCGCGGAATCCTGCTCGAACTCGAACAAGTGATGGATTCGATCATCGTCACCGCTAACACCTCAGCACGCGCCATGAAGGTGAGCGAACTCGAACTCATTGCGGCAGAAATCTTCGGAAGTGACCGCGTCTACTCTGCTGATTCACTGACCGATGCAATCAAAAAGGCTGTCAAAGATTCAATCCGTCCACTGAGCGATGACACCATCGGAATTCTGATTACTGGTTCTGTGGTGACAGCTGGCGAAGCTCGCACTATTCTTCGTAAGAAATTTGCAAAGGAAGAGAAGTAATGCGCGTTCTAGGTTCTGCAGTTCTCGTCATGGAGTTCTTCGTGATGGGTTTTGCCATGTTGCTCGCAAAAGATGATCACGGAACATCAGCAATCGTGATTGGCGCAGTGATTGCAATACTTTTGCTTCTCACCCCAGGACTTCTCAAGAAGCGCACAGGCTGGATACTCGGATCTATCTTGCAATTTCTGATGATTGGCTATGCCGTTGTCGTGCCTTCTATGGCCATTGTGGGGGTTATTTTCGGGGGACTCTGGATTGCAGCCATTGTGGTGGGGCGCAGGGGTGAGGCCATTCGCGCCGAACTCATGGCGTCACGAACTCCCAACCCCTAATAGACTGCACCCGTGAGCACAGAAAAGACACTCGTCCTAGTTAAGCCCGATGGCGTTGCACGCGGTTTGGTTGGCGAAGTCATTGCTCGTATCGAAGCCAAGGGTTACAAGATTGTTCAGCTTCGTATGTTGCAAGCAGATCGAGTGCTACTTGAAAAGCATTACGCAGAACATCAGGGCAAGCCATTCTTTGAACCACTCGTTGAGTTCATGATGTCAGGTCCGATCGTTGCTCTCGTTGCTGAAGGCAATCGCGTCATCGAAGGATTCCGTTCACTCGCCGGAGTAACAGATCCAACAGTTGCAGCTCCCGGAACAATTCGCGGAGACCTTGCTCGCGATCAAGGAACAAAGGTTGTACAAAACATTGTTCACGGTTCAGATTCACCAGAATCTGCAGCACGTGAAATTGCTATCTTCTTCGAGGGGAAATAAATGTCTAACAGAATGTCATTCATCGGCCGCGATATGGCGGTTGACCTAGGTACCGCTAACACTCTTGTCTATGTGCGCGGTCGTGGCATTGTTCTTAACGAGCCATCAGTAGTTGCCGTTAACCAAGATACTGGCGGCATCCTTGCTGTTGGTCTTGAAGCGAAGAAGATGATTGGTCGTACCCCTGGCAACATCGTTGCAATCCGTCCACTCAAAGATGGCGTTATCGCAGACTTTGATACAACAGAGCGCATGCTCCGCTACTTCATCCAGAAAGTTCACCGTCGTAGCTACTTGGCTAAGCCACGTATCGTCGTCTGCGTTCCTTCAGGTATCACTGGCGTCGAACAGCGTGCAGTAAAAGATGCCGGCTACGCAGCTGGCGCGCGTAAGGTGTACATCATTGAAGAACCGATGGCTGCAGCAATCGGTGCAGGCCTACCTATCCACGAACCAACAGGCAACATGGTTGTCGATATTGGTGGCGGAACAACTGAAGTTGCTGTTATTTCACTCGGTGGAATCGTTACAGCGCTCTCAATCCGTATCGGTGGCGATGAGCTCGATCAGTCGATTATTAACTGGACTAAGCGCGAATATTCACTCCTTTTGGGTGAGCGCACAGCTGAAGAGATCAAGATGGCAATCGGTTCTGCTTATCCACTTCAGGGAGAGAACGATGCAGAAATTCGTGGTCGCGATCTCGCAACAGGTCTTCCAAAGACAATCGTTGTCACAGCTGCGGAAATCCGCAAGGCTCTCGAAGAGCCGGTTAACCAGATTGTTAACGCTGTTAAAGCAACACTCGATAAGTGCCCACCAGAACTTTCTTCAGATCTCATGGATCGCGGAATTGTTCTTACAGGTGGAGGAGCACTTCTTAAGGGTCTCGACGAGCGTCTTCGTAAAGAGACAGGAATGCCTATCCATATCGCAGACCGTCCACTCGATGCAGTTGTCGAAGGTTCAGGTAAGTGCATTGAAGAGTTCGAAGCCCTTGAAAAGGTTTTGATCTCCGAGCCTCGTCGATAGGTAATCCCAAGTGCGCTACGGCGGCGACAACCGCGGTCGCTTACTTATCATCGTTCTCCTTGTTACATCTCTCTTTCTGATCACTCTTGATCTTCGAGGCGTACAAGTAATCGATGGTCTGCGCACAGGTACACAGACAGCTCTTACTCCAGTTCAAAAATTAGGTTCATGGGTTGTATCTCCATTCCGTAACTTCATCTCTGATGTCACTCACCTTGGTCGCACTCAGAATCAGATGGAGAAGCTCAGAGCGGAAAATGACAGACTTCGACTTGCGCTCCAGAATCGCGAAACTGCCGATGCTCAACTGAAGCAGCTGAAAAGCGTTCTCAACCTTGCAGGAACCGCGGGTTATAAGGTCGTCAATGCAAAGGTCATCTCACAAGGTTCCAGTACATCTTTCAGTCAGACAATTACCATCGATGCAGGAACAACTTCTGGCGTTCATACAAATATGACCGTGCTCTCTGGTTACGGTCTTGTGGGAGTGGTGAAGTACGCCTATGCAAATAGCGCTCTTGTACAGCTTGCGTCAGATCCTGCTTTTAAAATCGGTGCGCGCATCGCAGGCACGCAGCAAATCGGAATTCTTAGCGGCCAGGGCACTCGAAAGGGCGTTCTACAGCTACTTGATAACACCACCCAGGTTCGCAAGGGCGATGTTCTATTAGCTCGTGGCAGCCAGAATGGTCGCCCCTTTGTTCCAGGCGTTCCTATCGGAGAAGTCACTTCAGTCGATAACTCACCGGGTGCAGTAACGCAGACGGCTGATGTGAAGTTTTATTCCAACTTCTCAACACTTGGCATCGTTGCCGTAGTTGTCTCTGGTTCATCTGCAGATCCTCGTGATGCTCTTGTTCCACCAAAGCCACAGCCAACTCCACTTCCAACTGTCACTATCTATGCAACACCTGGTGCAGTCGAACCATCACCGACACCTACAAGGTAATCATGTCGCTGCGCAGATTCTTCTTCTCCTTTCCAATCTTCTTTACTGTCTTCTTGCTCCAAGAAGCCTTCGTGACGCAGATGCGACTACCTGCAGGCGGAATCAATCTCCTTCTTGTAGTTGCACTTATCTGGGCAGCGTTGAGCACTCCAGAAATCGGCGCACTGACTGGTTTCGGCGCAGGATTGATGATGGATGTATCGCAGACTTCACCCGGACCAATGGGTCACTGGACACTTGTTCTCATCGTTGCTTGCTACGTGATCGCATTCTTAGGTTACGGCGATGACAATATTCGGGGAAATCCCATCAATATTGTCTTCCTTACAACCATCGGTGTTGTGGCAGCACAGACCGTCTTTCTGATACTCGGAATTATGTTGGGACAAGAAATCGGAAGCGTGAAGCAAGTGCTTCTCGTTCTTGCTGGCTCTGCTTTCTGGACAGCAATCATTTCTCCACTAATTTTGAAAGTGGTCTCATATTTCCATGCCATTATCTTCGGTGAGCGGTCACATATATGAATCAACGCTCGCGCTTGAATTTGCTCGTCACTCAAATATTTATCGCCTCATTAATGTTTGCCCTCTTCGGACGACTCTTCTATCTGCAAGTTGCTGCGGGACCCAAGTACCGCGATGCAGCGCTGAGCATTCAAAGTCGCGATGTTGTAACGCCTGCAAACCGAGGTTTTATCGTTGATTCATCAGGTGTTCCTTTGGCCCTTAACAAAGTAGGCCTAGCCGTTACTGTAGATCGAACAAAGATCGATAAATTGCCAGATAAGGGCGTTGCTGTCGTTCGAGATTTAGTGGCGCTTCTCGGACTTAACTTTGATGATGTCTGGCAGCGCACGCGTTTATGCGGGGAACTTCCGAAAGGTAAGAAAGCTGGTTGCTGGACCGGTTCAAGATTCCAGCCGATTCCAATCACCAAGACTGCCGACCCACAAGTGGCGCTGCGCATTGTTGAACGTTCTGATCGCTATCCAGGTATTTCTGCAACGCCCTTAGCAATTAGAAGTTATCCAACAACACTCGGCTTGAACGGGGGACATGTACTTGGGTATGTAGGTCCACTGACAGAATCAGATTTGGCTGGAGTTAATGGGCGTACCTACTTCCGTTCTGAATCAATTGGAAAAGCTGGACTCGAAACTGTTTATGACGAGTATTTACGTGGCACGCCAGGCATCAAAACTTTTATTGTTGACCGAAAAGAAGCGGTTACGACAACAAGCCAAAATACAAAACCTATTGCAGGTAATCACTTAGTCACGAGCCTCGATATTCGTCTGCAAGCAGCCTCTGAGGCAGCACTTGCAGCGGCGGTAAAACGTGCGCGAGCCTCGGGTTATCGTGCCGATGGTGGCGCTGCAGTAGTTCTCGATGTTCGCAACGGGCAAGTTTTAGCACTTGCGTCATACCCAACGTTTGACCCAAATGCATTTGAAAAAGGATTGACAGTGCAAGAGGCGAGTGATCTCTATAGCGAGAAGAACGGAGTACCGGCACTTAATCGTGCACTCCAAGGCCTCTACGCACTGGGTTCTACCTTTAAGGCTGTCTCTGTCATCGCTGCCAAGGATGCGGGATATAGCCTCACTGCTTCTTATGCATGTCCTGCAGAGGTGCAAGTCGGTAATCGCGCATTCCAGAACTTTGAGAGTAAATCTCAAGGAACGCTCTCCCTCAAGCGAGCAATTGCAGTCTCTTGTGACACGATTTGGTATCGCATCGCCTACGACGAATGGCTTCGTGATGGCGGTTTAAGACCAAAATCAAACCCTAATGATTACTTCTTCAAAGCAGCTGAAAAATTCCAAATGGGCAAGAAGACCGGAGTTGATCTACCTTCAGAGTCATCCGGCCGTCTAGCTAATCGCGAGTGGCGCAAAGCTTGGTACAACCAAAATAAAGATTATTACTGCAACTATAAAGATCGTTCGGCTAAGTCACAGCAGACACCATTCTTACTTCAATTAGCTCGGGAAAACTGCCTTGATGGAGACAAGATTCGCGCTGGCGATGCTGTTAACTTCTCAATCGGTCAAGGAGATTCCGTTGTGACTCCCATCAAACTAGCTCAGATGTATGCAGCTATCGCTAACGGTGGAACTATTTGGAAGACCACAATTGCAAAAGCAATCGTGAAGACCGATGGCACCCTTATTCGCACCTTTAAACCAGAGAAACTTGGCGAACTTGGTGTCGATCCAGAAACGATTGCATTTTTACATGATGCGCTGCACGAAGTAACCATCGCAGGTACAGCTGCCGGTGCCTTTGCTGGTTTCCCTGTTGCCGTGGCTGGAAAGACCGGAACTGCTCAAGTATTTGGGCGCAATCCCAACGGAAGTGCTAAGTCAGATACCTCTTGGTTCGCATCTTTTGCCCCAGCAAAGAATCCGCGTTATGCAGTGGTGATGATGGTGAGCCAAGGTGGATTCGGTGCAGGAACGTCGGGCGTTGGTGTCCGTCAAATCTACGAAGCCCTCTTTGGCGCAAAGGGTTCGACCGTTAATCCAGATTTAGCGCTCTTTCCTGACGGAAAGCCACCAACAAAACTTCCTCGCATTTCACCCGCTACAAAACCAAAGCCATCTATATTGAATCCCGGAACACCTAAAGTGACAGTAAGCGCAACTCCTACTGCGAAGGCAAAGGCGAAACGATGAGTACATTCCTCAATCGAAATCCATATCGCCGCGGCCGGAAAAGTTCTCTTTTCTCTGGATTTGATCCTGTCTTAACGGGCGCTGTGGCTCTCCTTCTTCTTATGGGCACACTGCTTGTCTATGCGGCCACTCGCGAGTGGTATTCGGCCAATGGCCTTGATCCGCAGTATTACCTCAAGCGCCACGTCATCAACATCATTATTGGGTTGGCGCTTGCATGGGGAACAACAATTATCGATTACCGACTTTTGCGTGCCTATACGCCTTACATCTGGGGACTTGGAGTCTTCGGACTTCTCTTCGTTTTGATTCCCGGAGTTGGAAGTGAAGTCAACGGTGCGAAGGCGTGGATTCGCTTGCCTGCTGGTTTTCAGATTCAACCCGCTGAGATTGCAAAGATATCTATCATTATCGGAATTGCCATGTTGCTCTCGGAGCGCACACACAATAGCGATGAGCCAACCAATCAAGATGTTTTAAAGGCGCTTGGTGTTGCTGCTATACCTATTCTTCTTATTCTTGCTCAGCCCGATATGGGAACAGTTTTCATTATTAGCGCATCAGTTGTCACCATGCTCGCAGTCTCAGGTGCACCGACACGATGGATTGTGGGACTCATACTCCTTGCAGTTATTGGTGGATTCGTTGCAACAAAAGCTGGAGTAATTAACGATTACCAAATTAAGCGACTTCAATCATTTGTTGATCCCAATGCAGATTCACAAGGCGCTGGTTATCAACTTCGTCAGGCTCGCATCACAGTTGGCTCTGGCGGACTCATTGGCACAGGTCTCTTTGATGGTCCGCAAACAAATGGCCGCTTTGTTCCTGAACAGCAGACAGACTTCATCTTTACCGTCGCTGGCGAAGAACTTGGATTCCTCGGTAGTGGATTGATCATCTTCCTGCTCTTCACCATTTTGATGCGAGCATTTGCAATTGCTAGAAGATCGACAGACCCGTATGGAACTCTGGTGTGTACAGGCGTGATTGCTTGGTTTGCCTTTCAGATCTTTGAAAATATTGGAATGACTCTGGGCCTGATGCCGATGACCGGCGTTCCCCTGCCATTCCTTTCTTATGGGGGATCGAGCATGTTCGCCAACCTCATCGGCTTTGGCCTCTTGCAGAACGTTCATGCAAGTCACCGCAGCTAAATCACGCTCAAAATAGGATTTCGACAGGAATATCTGCCATAATTCATCCAACAGTTCAGCGCGGCCAGCGATCCTTATCGCGCCTGCGGCGGACTACAACAAAGGTTTTGTTCGTAAATGAATTTCATCTGCGAACCACGAGAATGCGTAGCTCCAGGTTTCTGGGATACGCGCTAAAGGATTTGGTGCCATGGCTATTGAGCCAAAATCACCGCGTAAGCGCGCGGTTAAGAAGTCAAGTAAGAAATCACTGAGCGCAGGTACTACTCCTGAGCCAACAGAATCTGCAGAAGTTACCGAAGCTGCGCCACTAGTGAAATCTAAGTCTGGGGCCAAGAAAGCTGCTGCAATCCCTGTTCCTATCTTTCAAGCAGCACCCGTAGAGGCTGCACCAAAGAAAGCCGCCAAGACTGCTGCAAAGAAAGCTGCAAAGTCTGAAGAGGTAGAAGAAGTCTCTGCTCCTGCCGCAGCATCTGAATCAGAAGATTCCGAGAGCCGTGGAAACCGTAACCGCCGACGCCGTCGCGGTGGACGCGGTCGTCGTAAGCCAAATGGCGAAGGCGTAGATTCACAAGAAGATTCAGAGAACGATTCAGAAGATTCAGCTGAAGACTCCACTGAGAACGCTGACGGAACAACACACCGTCGTCGCCGTCGCCGTCGTGCAACTGGCGAAGGTGTAACACCAGGTGAAGTCATCGATGAAGATGGCGTAGTCACAGTTGTAAAGGTCCGCGAAGTCCGTGAAAAGACAGAACGCCCAGGACGCGAACGTTCAGAGCGCGGAACACGTAACCGTCGCGACCGCGATCGTGGTCGTAACGATTCACGCGAATACCGCGAGCCATATCGTCGCCGCGGAACCATCATTACAGATGGAGAATTCTTAGCGCGTCGCGAGAACGTTGATCGCGAAATGGTTGTCCGCCAAGTCGGGGACCGTATTCAGATTGCTGTCATCGAAGATAACGTAATGGTTGAGCACTATGTAAACCGTAATGCCAACGTTTCATATGTCGGAAACGTCTACTTAGGTCGCGTGCAGAATGTTCTTCCTTCGATGGAAGCTGCATTCGTTGATATCGGCAAGGGCCGTAACGCTGTTTTGTACGCTGGTGAAGTTAATTGGGATGCTGCAGGTATCTCTGAATCTGAACCACGTAAAATTGAAATGGTTTTGAAGACAGGTCAGCCTGTTCTTGTTCAAGTTACTAAGGATCCAATCGGCCAAAAGGGCGCACGCCTGACAAGCCAAATTTCACTTCCAGGACGTTATGTTGTCTATGTTCCTGGTGGCGGAATGAGCGGTATCTCAAAGCGACTTCCTGAATCAGAACGCTCTCGCCTTAAGGCAATTTTGAAGACTCTTATTCCAGAAGATGCAGGCGTCATTGTTCGTACTGCAGCTGAAGGTGTCTCTGAAGCAGAACTGACTGCAGATGTCGAGCGCCTGAAAGCGCAATGGGAAGATATCTATCAGAAGTCAGTCAATCCAAACTTCCACGCACCAGCACTCTTGCTCTCAGAGCCAGATCTTGCTGTGCGCGTAATCCGTGATATCTTCAATGAAGATTTCCGCAAGCTCATCATTCAAGGCAACGAAGCATGGGATGAAATCAGTTCATATCTCGGTTCGATTGCACCTGAACTCGTTTCAAAGATTGAAAAGTATTCAGGTAGCGGTGACTTGTTCGCTGATTACCGCGTTGAAGAACAGCTCGCTAAGGCATTCGACCGCAAGGTATATCTACCATCAGGTGGATCTCTTGTTATTGACCGCACAGAAGCAATGGTCGTTATCGACGTCAACACTGGTAAGTTCATCGGTAAGGGCGGAAACCTCGAAGAGACTGTTACCAAGAACAACCTCGAAGCTGCAGAAGAGATTGCTCGCCAACTACGTCTTCGCGACTTAGGTGGAATCGTTGTTATCGACTTCATCGATATGGTTCTTGAATCTAACCGTGATGCAGTTCTGCGCCGATTGGTTGAATGCCTCGGTCGCGATCGCACCAAGCACCAGGTTGCAGAAGTAACTTCTCTCGGACTTGTTCAAATGACACGTAAGCGCGTCGGACAAGGACTCATCGAAGCATTCTCAACAACATGTGATTCATGTAATGGACGTGGAATTCATATCCATATGGATCCTGTGAAGATGAAAACCCCAGCGCCTCAAGTAAATTCACAGAGCTCACATCACCCAGATGTTGATGAAGAGACAGCAACTGACCACGAATTCCACGAAACCTTGAACGAAGAGGCCCCAGAAGAGGCTGAAGCGGTCACAACCCCTAAGGGAAAGCGCCGCCGCAGGGCCGCTAGCTCAGGGGTCATTACCGCCTAAGACCTGGGCCAATTTGACCCTGAGGGTGCGAAATCCGTACTCTTAGCGTCTGCTCGAGCACGCCTCACGCGTGAATTGAGCTTGAAGACTAATACGAAGAACTGAGGCAATGAGCATGTACGCAATCGTTAAAGCTGGCGGACGCCAGGAGAAGGTCACTGTTGGCGAGATCATCACCGTCGATCGCATCGACGCTGCTGCAGGCGCATCAGTTTCGTTCCCAGCTCTCCTCGTAGTTGATGGCGCAAATGTCACAACTGATGTTGCTGCACTCTCAGCAGTCAAGGTAACTGGCGAAGTTATCGACGCGGTCAAGGGTCCAAAGATCGACATCCTTCGTTACAAGAACAAGACAGGCCATCGCCGTCGTCAAGGTTTCCGTGCCCAGCACACACGAGTAAAGATCACCGCAATCAGCGGTGCTAAGTAAGCGAACCGGTTAAGGGAGCAGATAAATGGCAAGTAAGAAGGGTGTTTCCTCAACACGTAACGGTCGCGATTCAAACCCACAGTACCTCGGTATTAAGCGTTTCGGTGGCCAAGAAGTTAATGCAGGTGAAATTCTCGTACGTCAGCGTGGAACACACTTCCACCCAGGCAAGAACGTTGGACGCGGTAAGGATGACACTCTCTTTGCTCTCGCAGCAGGAGCAGTTGAATTCGGTCGCGCTCGCGGTCGCCGCGTAGTGAATGTAGTCCCTGCAGTTTAATTTAGGTTTCTCTTAAAGGAGCGGGCCGCATTTATCGCGGTCCGCTTTTTTATTTCAGCAAGAACTTATCCTCAGAAAGGGAGTGAATATAAATGACAACGTTTATCGATAGCGTCACTCTCTTTGCCTCTGCCGGAAAAGGTGGCGACGGTTGCGTCTCTGTTAAGCGCGAAAAATTTAAGCCACTCGGTGGTCCTGATGGTGGTAACGGTGGACGCGGTGGCGACATCATTCTCGTCGTCGATTCATCAGTAACAACTCTCCTTGATTTCCACCATTCGCCACATCGCAAAGCAACATCTGGTCACCAGGGTTATGGCGATCGCAAAGATGGTGTTTCAGGCGAAGATCTCATCCTTCCTGTTCCAAACGGAACTGTTATCTACGATGAAGATGGCGAACAAATCGCGGATCTCATTGGCATTGGCACAACATTCCTTGCAGCGCGCGGTGGACACGGTGGCCTCGGAAACCTCGCACTCTCTTCATCAAAGCGTCGCGCACCAGGATTTGCACTTCTTGGCGAACCAGGCGAAGAACGCAAACTTACGCTTCAACTCAAATCAGTAGCTGACATTGCTCTCGTTGGATTCCCAAGCGCAGGTAAGTCTTCTCTCATTGCAGCTATCTCTGCAGCACGTCCAAAGATTGCTGACTATCCATTTACTACCTTGGTTCCAAACCTCGGCGTCGTGCAAGCAGGCGATACACGCTTCACCGTTGCAGATGTTCCAGGACTTATTCCAGGAGCTTCACAAGGCAAGGGACTCGGACTTCAATTCCTACGCCACGTCGAACGTTGTGTAGCACTCGTTCACGTACTCGATTGCGGAACGCTTGAGACAGACCGCAATCCCATCGATGATCTTGAAGCAATAGAAAATGAATTGGCGCTCTATGGTGGTCTTGAAGATCGCGTTCGTATTGTGGCTCTCAACAAGATTGATCTTCCCGATGGCAAAGCTATGGCCGATATGGTCGAAGAACAGCTCAAAGAAAAGGGCTACGAGGTCTATAAAGTCTCTGCAGCAAGTCGCGAAGGTTTGCAGGAACTTCTTTACTCCATGGCTCGTCTTGTTCAGCGTGAGCGCGCAGAAGCGGCAAAGGAAGAGCGCACTCGCATTATCTTGCGCCCAGTAGCTGTCGATGATTCAGGATTTACCGTTCAGAAGAATGGCGATGGATCATTTAGCGTCCGTGGACAGAAAGTTGTTCGCTGGGTTCGCCAGACCAACTTTAAAAACGCAGAAGCAATTGGTTACCTTGCAGATCGCCTTGCACAGCTTGGTGTTGAAAAGGAATTGTTTAAGAAGGGCGCAGTGGCTGGCTCTGAAGTTCGTATTGGCTCTGGCGATAATGAAGTTGTCTTCGAATGGGAACCAACTATCGAAGCCGGTGCCGAACAGCTAGCTGGCTTCTTGCACCGCCGTGGAGAAGATTCACGTCTGGAAGGCGCATGGCAGACAGTTGAAACCGAACGCGATCGTCTCTCTGATGAAGAAGTTGCTCGCCAATGGGAGTACAACGTTGCTGAACCACATAACCCTGAGATTAAATTGACTCTCGATGAGATTGAAGAGAGCGAAACAGAAAGCAATGACAAGTGAACCGCGAGGCCATAACTAACGCCAAGCGCGTTGTCATCAAGATTGGCTCTTCATCGCTCACAGGATCTGCTGGCTCTGAACTTGATCCCACTGCAGTGCAGAAAGTCGTAGATCTTGCCTTTTCACTCAAGAAGCGCGGCGCTGAAGTTGTCGTCGTCTCCTCAGGTGCCATTGCTGCAGGGCTTTCACCTCTTGGCTTGAAAGTGCGCCCTAAGGATCTTGCTACTCAGCAGGCAGCAGCATCTGTTGGTCAAGGTTTGCTCATCGCTCAATACAGCGAGAAGTTTAAAGCGCACGGTGTTATCTCTTCTCAAGTCCTCCTTACTACAGAAGATGTTGTGCGCCGCTCTCACTACGCCAATGCGCAACAGACACTTACCAAACTTCTCTCATTAGGTGTTGTTCCAGTAATCAATGAGAATGACACCGTTGGAACTCAAGAGATCCGCTTTGGTGATAACGATCGCCTTGCAGCTCTAGTCGCACTTCTTATTCAGGCAGATTTACTTGTTCTTGTTTCCGACATTGATGCGTTGTATGACGCGCCACCAACTCAATCTGGAGCACAACCAATTCGCTACGTTGCCGAAATGTCAGATATCGACTCCATCACCCTTGGTGGTGCAGGAACAGCTGGTGTGGGCAGTGGGGGAATGGTCACAAAAGTTGAAGCCGCCCGTATTGCAACGAGCGCTGGAATTCCAATGCTGCTTACCTCTCTCAAAGAATCTGCAGAGGCAATAGCCGGTGGCGAACTCGGAACTTTCTTTGAAGCGCACACATCAAAAGCTAATTCACGACTCTTATGGCTCGCTCATGCATCAACCCCACGAGGTCGCCTCATTCTTGATGATGGCGCCGTTACCGCCATTCTTGAACGCGGCGTATCGCTACTTCCTGCAGGCGTTACTGCAGTCGAAGGTGATTTCATCTCAGGCGATACCGTCGAACTCGCTTCCAAAGCTGGAAAAGTCATCGCACGTGGATTAGTTGCATTCGACTCGGAAGAAATTCCTCAGATGCTCGGCCGCTCGACAAAAGAACTTGCTGCATCACTCGGCGCTGAATATGAGCGCGAACTTGTGCATAGAGATGATTTAGTTCTCCTATGAACGCCGAAGCATTGGTAGCCGAGTTAGCGCTCACGGCGCGTAAAGCATCGCGCACGCTATCTACTGCGACGGGTGCAGAACGTAAGGCAGCACTTGAGGCAATTGCACAAGCGATCGAATCTCGTAGCGCTGAAATTCTCGCCGCCAATGAGATTGATATGAATAACGCCCGTGCTGAAGATATGCACCCACAGATGCAAGACCGACTACTTCTTACCGCTGATCGCATTCAAGGAATTGCTGGGGGAGCGCGCCAAGTCGCAGCACTTCCAGATCCACTGGGCCAGACGTTGCGTAAATCCACCCTTCCTAACGGTCTTGAGCTCGAACAAATCTCTGTCCCCTTTGGCGTTATCGGAATGGTTTACGAAGCTCGCCCAAACGTAACTGTCGATGCTGCAGTCATCCTCTTGATGTCGGGAAATGCTGCCTTGTTACGCGGTTCATCGAGTGCGCGCAATAGCAATGAAATTCTCGTCACCGTGATGCGAGATGCACTTTCACAGACAAAGATCTCACCTGATGTTCTGCAGTTGATTCCGTCAGAAGATCGTGCGACAACAAAGGCTCTGCTCACAGCCCGCGGCAAAGTGGATCTCGTGATCCCTCGTGGAAGCGCCGCACTTATCCGCATGGTTGTTGATGAAGCAACTGTTCCAACAATCGAAACAGGCGCGGGTGTCTGCCATGTCTACGTTGACGAGTTTGCAGATATCGAAAAGGCTCTACCCATTCTCATCAACTCAAAAACTCATCGCCCGAGTGTCTGCAATGCAGCCGAAACTTTATTGGTCCATAAATCAATTGCTCCAACTTTCTTGCCAATGGCGCTCAAGGCTCTCAGTGATGCCGGCGTTATCTTGCACTCAGATGCAACAGCTCAGAAAGTTGCCGATACATTTAAGATTGCTTCAACAATTGCCACTGATGAGAACTGGTCAACTGAATATGGTGTTCTCGAGATGAACGTGGCTGTTGTTGATTCAGTTGATGCTGCTGCCGATCACATTGCTCAATACGGCACAAATCACACAGAAGCGATAGTGACTGAAAATAAAGCCAATGCCGCTCGGTTTATTGCGCTCTCAGATTGCGCAGCCGTGATGGTCAATACTTCAACTCGTTTTACCGATGGCGAGCAGATGGGATTTGGTGCAGAGATCGGAATCTCAAATCAGAAGTTGCATGCACGAGGACCAATGGGCCTTGAAGCGATGACCACAACTACCTGGATAGTTACTGGAAACGGCCAGATTCGCTCTTAAAGTAGATTTTTTATAGACTGCACTTATGAGCAGCCTCTCCCGCGATGATGTCGCAAAGCTTGCAGGTCTTGCCCGTATCGAAATGACTGAGTCTGAACTCGTCGAACTCTCATCACAATTTGGAATGATTCTCGATGCTGTAGCTCGTGTACAGGAGATGGATCTCTCTGGCGTGAAGGCAACATCGCACCCACAGCCTCTCGAAAACATTGCTCGCCCCGATGTCGTTCTTCCAAGCCTTTCTCCTGAAGATGCGCTCTCTGGAGCACCTGCACAGGAAGAGTCACGTTTCCGCGTTCCTCAAATCTTGGGTGAAGCTGAATGATTAATAAGACAGCCGCTCAGATGGCCGATGCTCTTGCTAAGGACGAGACAACATCTGTCGAACTGACACAAGCACATCTAGATCGCATTGCCTCAGTTGATGGACAGGTAAAAGCTTTCTTGCATGTTGACTCCGAAGGCGCACTTGCGCAAGCAAAAGATGTTGATGCACGACGCGCACAAGGCGAAAAACTTTCTCCTATCGCTGGAATTCCTCTCGCGCTTAAAGATGTTCTTGCGCAGAAGGGTGTTCCCACAACAGCAGGTTCAAAGATTTTGCAGGGATGGCGCCCACCTTATGACTCAACAGTTGTCAGCAAACTTAAAGATGCTGGTGTTGTCATCATGGGTAAGACCAATATGGATGAATTCGCTATGGGTTCATCAACTGAGAATTCAGGCTACGGCCCCACATTTAACCCTTGGGATTTAACTCGCACGCCAGGTGGTTCATCAGGTGGATCCGCAGCAGCTGTATCTGCATTTGAAGCACCTCTTGCCGTTGGTTCTGATACTGGTGGATCTATTCGCCAACCTGCAGCGTTGACTGGAATTGTCGGTGTTCGTCCTACATATGGCGCAGTTTCACGTTTTGGCTTGATTGCATATTCATCAAGCCTTGATCAAGCAGGACCATTCGGTCGCACTGTTCTTGATACAGCGCTTCTTCACGAGGTAATGGCTGGCCATGATCCAAAGGATGCAACCAGCATCAATGCACCTGTTCCTGCAGTAGTTGCTGCTGCAAAGAGTGGCGATGTAAAGGGAATGAAGATCGGTGTCATCAAGCAGTTACAAGGCGAGGGATATCAGAAAGGCGTGCAGACACGTTTCGATGAATCACTTGAAGTTCTTGCATCCCTAGGCGCAGAAATTGTGGAAGTAGATTGCCCAAGCTTTGAATATGCACTAGCTGCCTATTACCTCATTGCTCCATCTGAATGTTCTTCTAATCTCGCTCGTTTCGATGCAATGCGCTACGGGCTACGTACAGGTGATGTCGATGGTGCATCTGCAGAGGCTGTAATGAGCGCAACCCGCGATGCTGGATTTGGCCGTGAGGTAAAGCGCCGCATCATCCTCGGAACCTACGCACTTTCATCAGGATATTACGATGCTTATTACGGTAGCGCGCAGAAGATCCGCACACTTATTATTCAAGATTACGCAAAGGCATTTACTAAGGCAGATGTATTGGTATCTCCAACTGCGCCAACAACTGCCTACAAGATTGGCGAGAAAGTCGATGACCCCATGGCGATGTACTTGGGCGATGTTGCAACTATTCCGGTAAACCTTGCTGGTATCTGTGGAATGTCGCTACCTGCAGGACTTGCAGATGAAGATAACTTGCCGGTTGGTTTCCAGATCATGGCCCCTGCAATGCAGGATCAGCGTCTCTACCAAGCAGGTGCAGCACTAGAAGCGGCGCTTCTATCCAAGTGGGGCGCACCAATTCTTTCAAAGGCTCCTGAGTTGAAGGGAGCGAAGTAATGGCTCTTCCAACATATGACGAAGTAATTGCTAAATGGGATCCCGTTTTAGGACTTGAAGTCCACGTCGAGCTCAACACCAACAGCAAAATGTTCTGTTCTTGCGCAACTGAATTCGGTGCAGCTCCAAACACACAGACATGTCCTGTCTGCTTGGCGTTACCTGGTGCACTTCCTGTAGTTAACGAGAAGGCGATTGAATCTACGATTCTTATTGGCCTGGCACTCAACTGCAAGATTGCGCCCTATAGCCGCTTTGCTCGCAAGAATTACTTCTACCCAGATATGCCGAAGAACTTCCAGATTTCACAGTACGACGAACCCATCTGTTTTGATGGTTATGTCGATGTTGAGATCGAAACCGATGAGGGTACAAAGCAGTTCCGCATTGAAATCGAACGCGTTCATATGGAAGAAGACACCGGAAAGTCACTTCACGTAGGTGGTGCAACCGGTCGTATTCATGGCGCCGATTACTCGCTTCTGGATTACAACCGCGCCGGTATCCCACTCGTTGAAATTGTTACCAAGATTGTTCCGGGCACAGGCAAGTACGCGCCAGAAGTAGCTAAGGCTTATGTGGCAGAACTGCGCGACATCCTGCGTGGCCTCAAGGTTTCAGATGTAAAGATGGAGCAAGGCTCACTTCGTTGCGATGCCAACGTATCTTTAAAGCCGATTGGTTCAGATGTTTTAGGCACACGGTCTGAGACAAAGAACGTTAACTCTCTTCGCTCTGTCGAACGCGCAATCCGCGGTGAAATGATTCGTCACGCCGAACTTCTCAATGAAGGCAAGAAGGTAAAGCAAGAAACCCGCCACTTCCAGGAAGATACTGGCCTTACTCGCTCAGGTCGCTCCAAAGAACAGGCAGAGGATTACCGCTACTTCCCAGATCCAGATTTGGTTCCAGTAACTCCAGCGGCTGCATGGATTGAAGAGCTTCGTGCAACGCTTCCAGAGCGCCCATCACTTCGTCGTAAGCGCATCAAGGAAGAGTGGAACGTTCCGGATAAAGAGATGGAAGCGATGATCAACGCCGATGTTCTCGATATCGTTGAAGCAACAGTTCTTCTCGGCGCAGATCCAACTAAGGCACGCACATGGTGGCTCGGTGAAATTTCACGTATTGCAAATGATCAGAACGTTGCAATTGCAGATCTTGCAATCACGCCCGCAGATGTCGCAGAACTCGTAGCTCTCGTTGCAAGCGGTGACCTCACCGACAAACTTGCTCGCCAAGTTGTCGAAGGCGTTATTGCCGGCGAAGGAAAGCCTTCTGAGGTTGTTGCGAAGCGTGGGATTAAAGTCGTCAATGATGATGGTGCACTCATGGCTGCAATTGAAAAAGTATGTGCTGAGCAAGCAGATACTGCAGAGAAAGTTCGCGGGGGACACCTGCCAGCAGCTGGCGCACTCATTGGCGCAGTCATGAAAGAGACAAAGGGCCAAGCAGATGCTGCGCGAGTTCGCGAGCTTCTACTTGGCCACCTTGGACACGCTGCTAATTAATTAGTGAAGGCCAGCGCCTTCAGTTTCAACGAGTGACTCTTTACCGATATTGATAAAGAAGAAGAGCACGATTGCACCTGTAAATAGAAGCACTGCACTGAATTTAAATGCCACTGTGAAGCCGTGTGTCATAGCAAAAGGCTGAACCATCTTGCCAAGCTCGGTATGAGCTGCTGCATACGTTGTAGTTGCTGTTGCAGCTACTGTATTGAGAAGCGCTGTACCGAGTGATCCACCGATCTGCTGTGATGTATTGAGCATTGCACTAGCAACTCCAGTGTCGTGGTTAGAGACGCCGTGAAGTGAAGTAGAAGTCAATGGAATAAAGACAAGTGCCATACCGCTCGACATGATCAAAAGTGAAGGTACAACGTGTGTGAAATACGCAGTCTCCGGGGTAATTCGAGTAAGGAGTAAGAGACCGATACCAGCAAAGATAAGACCAGGAACCATAAGTGGCTTAGGTCCAACCTTGGGTAGCAACTGTGATGCGATTCCAGCGAAAACAATGATTCCAGCTGTGAATGGCAAGAAGGCAAAACCAGATTTCAGTGGGCTAAAGCCAAGGATTACCTGAAGGTAGAGACCGAGGAAGAGGAACATTGAAAATAATCCCGCACCCACAACAAGTGAGCCGATGTATGAACCACCACGGTTGCGTTCTGTAATGACACGAAGTGGCATGAGCGGGTTAGCAACGCGCTTCTCGATATTGATGAAGATAAAGAGAAGAACGACTGCAGCTGCGAAGAACGAGATTGTTGTAGATGAAGACCAACCCTTGTGCGCCGCTTCGTTGAACCCGTAGGTGAGAGAGAAGAGTCCAGCTGTTGCTGTAATCACGCCAGGGATGTCATAGGTGTTATCTCCAGCTGCCTTCGACTCATGAACAAATTTAATGGCAAGAATTCCAGCGATGATTGCAATAGGAGTGTTGACGCCCAGGCACCAACGCCATGATGCGTATTCAGTAAGAGTTCCACCAAGGATCAATCCGATCGCAGCGCCGCCGCCTGAGATTGCACCAATGACACCAAATGCCTTGGCACGCTCTGCAGGAACGCTAAATGTGACTGAGATGATTGCAAGAGCTGCTGGTGCAAGAAGAGCAGCGAAGACGCCCTGCAGTGCACGAGATGCAAAGAGCAAGCCTTGGGTTGAAGCAATTCCGCCGAGTGCAGACGCAGCTGCGAATCCGGTGAGACCAACCAAGAAAATCTTCTTGCGACCCATGTAGTCACCAATACGACCACCAAGGAGAAGGAGTGAACCGAAGGCCAATGTGTAGGCAGTGATAACCCACTGTTGGTTGGCATCAGAGATACCAAGGTCTACTTTTGCGCTCGGAATAGCGATATTCATAATTGAGCTATCGAGCACAATCATCAACTGAGCGATTGCGACGACAAAAAGCGTGCGCCATCTGGTTGGGTCTAACGTCTGATCTTGGTCTTGCTTTGACACAGGGCATCTCCTATTAGGCGGTTTATCGGATTTCTCTCAAATCACGCTTGAGAGGATAGAATTCTCTCATGTCGAAGATGAAACCGCGTTCCGGACTCGTAACCGATGGATTAGAGCGTGCACCAGCTCGCGGAATGCTTCGCGCAGTTGGAATGGGCGATGAAGATTGGGTTAAACCACAGATCGGTATCGCATCTTCATGGAATGAAATCACTCCATGCAACCTTTCTCTCGATCGTCTTGCAAAAGCATCACGTAAGGGCGTCATCGATGCCGGGGGATTCCCTATGCAATTTGGAACCATCTCAGTCTCCGATGGAATTTCTATGGGCCACGAAGGAATGCACTTCTCACTCGTTTCTCGCGAAGTTATTGCAGACTCTGTTGAAACGGTGATGCAGGCAGAGCGCCTCGATGGCATGGTCACATTTGCTGGTTGCGATAAATCACTTCCAGGAATGATGATGGCGGCAGCGCGTATCGATGTTGCATCAGTATTTGTCTACGCAGGTTCAACTCTGCCAGGCCAAGTTGATGGAAAAGATGTCACCATCATCGATGCATTTGAAGCAGTCGGTGCATGTGCTCGCGGATTGATTACAAAAGATCGCGTTGATCAGATTGAGAAAGCTATCTGCCCTGGCGAAGGCGCTTGCGGCGGTATGTACACAGCAAACACCATGGCGAGTATCGCTGAAGCAATTGGCCTCTCACTTCCAGGTTCTGCTGCGCCTCCTGCAGTCGACCGTCGTCGCGATGCGTATGCTGAACAAGCAGGCGCTGCAGTTGTGAATTTGATTGCTAAGGGAATTACAACTCGCGACATCTTGACCAAGAAGGCATTTGAAAATGCCATCACTATCTTGATGGCTCTTGGTGGTTCTACCAACGCTGTTCTGCACTTGCTTGCAATTGCACACGAAGCAGAAGTTGATCTCACACTCGAAGATTTCCACCGCATCGGCTCAAAGGTTCCACTACTCGGAGACCTCAAACCTTTCGGAAAATATGTCATGACAGATGTCGACCGCGTTGGTGGAATTCCTGTTGTACTTCGCATTCTTTTGGATGCTGGTTATCTCCACGGAGATACGCTCACCGTGACAGGCAAGACCATGGCCGAGAACTTGGCAGATATCAATCCTCCACTTGCCGATGGCGATGTCATCTTCCCGGTTGATAAGCCAATGTCGACTGATATCGGAATCACAATTCTTGGCGGAACTCTTGCAACCGAAGGAGCTGTATGTAAGACAGCTGGAATCGGAATCGAAACTTTTGAAGGTCCAGCTCGAGTATTCGAACGCGAACAAGCTGCGATGGATGCTCTTGAAAATGGAACAATTCAAGAAGGCGATGTCGTCGTTATTCGTTATGAAGGTCCAAAGGGTGGACCAGGTATGCGCGAGATGCTAATGATTACCGGTGCTATCAAGGGTGCTGGGCTTGGAAAGAAGACGCTACTTCTTACCGATGGTCGATTCTCTGGTGGTTCAACAGGTCTCTGTGTTGGTCACGTTGCACCTGAAGCTGTCGATGGGGGACCGATTGCTTTCATTAAGGATGGCGATCGCGTTCGTATCGATATCCCTAATCGCACACTCGATCTCTTGGTAGACCCAGCAGAACTCGAAGCCCGCAAAGTTGGCTGGAAGCCGCTGCCTCACAAGTACTCCCGTGGAGTTCTCCATAAGTATTCAAAGCTCGTCGGGTCAGCATCGAAGGGCGCTGTCTGCGACTAATAGTTTCACTTATTGAGACGTTCATCTCATCTCTTGACGCATAGCCCTGCCCCGTTGGAGAATACGCAGCATGAGTTCAACACACGCTTCAGTAGTTTCAGTGGTGGTGATTCGATAGCGCGTGCCTTCACGTCACGCGCGCCCTCAGATATCTGAGGGTTTTTTCATTTAAGAAAGTATTACCCGCACAATCAAGGACGAGAGAGAAAGGAGCAAGAAGATGGCGAAACACGTTCCAACAGCGAACGGCACAGAAATGACAGGAGCTACTTCATTGGTGAAAAGCCTTGAAGCAGCTGGAGTCGAAGTGATGTTTGGACTTCCTGGTGGCGCAATTCTTCCTGCCTACGATCCAATCTTTGATTCAACTATTCGCCACATCTTGGTCCGCCACGAACAAGGGGCAGGGCATGCAGCAACTGGCTATGCACAAGTAACTGGTCGCGCTGGCGTCTGTATTGCAACATCGGGCCCAGGTGCAACAAACCTTGTCACACCGCTCATGGATGCAGCGATGGATTCAGTTCCACTCGTTGCAATCACAGGTCAAGTTCCATCTGCTGCAATCGGCACCGATGCATTCCAAGAAGCAGATATCCGCGGAATCACCATGCCATTTACCAAGCACAACTACTTGGTTACAGATCCTGCTGAAATCCCTGGCGTTATCGCAGAAGCTTTCCACATCGCAACAACTGGCCGTCCAGGTCCGGTTCTCGTAGACGTTGCCAAAGATGCTTTACAGAAGATGACTACCTATAACTGGCCAACATCAATCAAGCTTGCTGGATATAACCCAAAGACAACTCCTGACGCTCAGGCAATCACCGATGCTGCTGCTCTCATTGCGCAATCATCGAAGCCTGTCTTCTATGTCGGTGGCGGAGTCATCAAAGCAAATGCTTCTGCTGAACTTCGTCAGCTTGTCGAACTTCTGGGTGCACCAGTTGTTACAACTCTGATGGCGCGCGGAGCTTTCCCTGATTCACATCCACTGCATATGGGTATGCCAGGAATGCACGGAACCGTTGCTGCTGTAACAGCGCTACAAAAGGCCGATTTATTAATCACTTTGGGCGCTCGTTTCGACGATCGCGTGACCGGAAAACTTTCAACATTCGCACCGAATGCAAAGATTCTTCATGCAGATATCGATCCTGCTGAAATCGGTAAGAACCGTCATGCCGATGTCGCAGTTGTCGGAGACGTGAGAGAGACAATCTCTGCACTCATTCCTGCACTGAAAGCAGCTCTTGCAAAGAGCCAACCAGATCTCTCAACATGGTTGCGTCAGATGAATTCTTTGAAGGCTACATATCCACTTGGTTATGACGTGCCTGATGATGGTTCACTCTCACCACAACTTGTTATCGAGCGCATCGGAAAGATTTCTGGAACCGACACCATCTTTACTTCAGGCGTTGGCCAGCACCAGATGTGGGCATCACAATTTATTTCCTACGAACACCCACGCACCTGGCTCAACTCGGGCGGTGCAGGCACCATGGGTTACGGCGTACCTGCAGCGATGGGCGCAAAGGTTGGAGCACCAAACGCAACTGTCTGGGCAATTGATGGCGATGGTTGTTTCCAGATGACTAACCAAGAGTTAGTGACATGCGCTCTCAATAACATTCCTATCAAGGTTGCAATCATCAATAACGAATCACTCGGAATGGTTCGCCAGTGGCAGACACTCTTCTACGAAGGCCGTTACTCAAATACTTCACTCGAATCTAAGCGCGTCCCTAACTTCCCAATGCTCGCTGAATCAATGGGCTGCGTCGGACTTTCATGCGAACGCCCTGAAGATTTGGATAAGACAATCGAAAAGGCGATGTCTATCAACGACCAACCAGTTGTTGTCGACTTCCGCGTTCATCGCGATGCCATGGTCTGGCCAATGGTCGCTGCTGGAACTTCGAATGACGAGATCATGATCGCCCGCGCGACAGCGCCTGACTGGGATTCACAGGAGCTCTAATGACTACTAATCGCCGTCAACACACTCTTGAAGTTCTTGTTGAGAACGAACCAGGCGTCCTTGCCCGCGTTGCAGGCCTCTTTTCACGTCGCGCATTCAACATCGAAACGCTCAATGTGGGACCAACTGAAGATTCATCAATCTCAAAGATGATTATTGGAGTAGCTGTAGAAGGCCACTCTCTCGAGCAAGTAATTGCTCAGCTCGACAAGCTCGTCAGCGTTATCTCCATTAAGGATGTAACTGCTCAGGCAAAAGAAGTTCACGACACACAACCGGACTACCAAAACTAACCAACTGAACTAGCAAGACCAAAGAAAAAGGAGAAATACCGTGGCAACGATGTATCACGAAGAGGATGCAGATCTATCAATCATCCAGGGTCGCAAAGTCGCGATCATCGGTTACGGCTCACAAGGCCATGCACATGCACTCAACCTCCGCGACTCAGGTGTTGATGTTCGCGTTGGTCTTAAGGAAGGTTCACCTTCTCGTGCAAAGGCAGAGGCAGAAGGACTTCGCGTTACTTCAGTAGCTGAAGCTGTGAAGGAAGCAAATGTCATCATGATCTTGGCTCCTGATCACTTGCAGCGCCACATCTACACAGAATCAGTTCTTCCAAACCTCGAAAAGGGCGATGCTCTCTTCTTCGGCCACGGATTCAATATTCGTTTTGGTTACATCAAGCCATCAGCTGATGTTGATGTATGTATGGTCGCGCCAAAGGGTCCAGGACACTTGGTTCGTCGCGAGTATGCAGCAGGTCGCGGCGTCCCTGTCATCGTTGCAGTTGAACAAGATGCAACAGGTAGCGCATGGCCTTTGACACTTTCTTATGCAAAGGCAATCGGCGGACTTCGCGCCGGCGGAATCCTTACAACATTTACAGAAGAGACAGAGACCGACTTGTTCGGTGAGCAGTCAGTTCTCTGCGGTGGAGCATCACAGCTCGTTATGTACGGCTTCGAAACTTTGGTGGAAGCTGGATACCAGCCAGAAGTTGCTTACTTCGAATGCTTGCACGAACTTAAGTTGATCGTTGACCTCATGTACGAAGGTGGAATCGCTAAGCAGCGCTGGTCAGTATCTGACACTGCTGAATTCGGTGACTATGTATCAGGTCCACGTGTTATCGATCCACACGTCAAGGAGAACATGAAGGCAGTTCTCGCTGATATTCAATCTGGTGCATTTGCAAAGCGCTTCGTCGATGATCTCGAGAGCGGTGCAAAGGAATTCTCAGCACTTCGTGCAAAGGGTGAATCACACCCAATCGAGACCGTTGGTCGCGAACTCCGCAAGATGTTTAGCTGGATGAAGAACACCAACAAGGATGATTACAAAGAAGGAAGTGCTGCGCGTGGCTAAACCCGTCGTTCTGATTGCTGAAGAACTCAGCGCTGCAACGCTCGATGCTCTAGGTCCTGACTTTGAAGTTCGTAATTGCGATGGTGCAAACCGTCCAGAACTTCTTGCAGCTCTCGGTGCAGGTGTTGACGCTGTTCTGATTCGCTCTGCAACCAAGATGGATGCCGAAGCGATTGCAGCAGCAAAGGGCCTTAAGGTCATTGCTCGCGCAGGTGTAGGTCTCGACAACGTTGATATCCCAGCTGCAACTGCAGCAGGTGTGATGGTTGTTAATGCGCCAACATCAAATATCGTTTCTGCAGCAGAACTTGCAATCTCATTGCTTCTTGCTTCTGCACGTTTTATCTCACCAGCTCACGCTGCTCTCAAGAACGGAAAGTGGGCGCGCTCTAAGTACACAGGCGCCGAACTCTTCGAGAAGACTCTTGGAGTAGTTGGTTTTGGTCGTATCGGTCAGTTGGTTGCTCACCGTATGCAGGCATTTGGAATGAATGTCGTTGCATACGATCCATATCTACAGCCTGCAAAGGCTGCGCAACTTGGAGTCGAACTCGTTGAGCTCGATGAACTCTTGAAGCGCTCTGACTTCATCACCATCCACCTTCCAAAGACTAAAGAGACTGCAAACCTCATCGGCGTTGAAGCGCTGAAGAAGGTAAAGAAGGAAGTTCGCATCATCAACGCCGCACGCGGTGGAGTACTTGATGAAGCAGCTCTCTACGATGCAATCGTTGAAGGTCGCGTTGCAGGTGCTGGTCTCGATGTTTATGTCACTGAACCATGCACAGATTCACCTTTGTTCCAGCTTGATCAAGTTGTTGCAACGCCTCACCTTGGCGCATCAACTGATGAAGCACAGGAGCGCGCAGGTATCGCGGTTGCTGTCTCAGTTCGCAAGGCACTTGCTGGCGAATTGGTACCGGATGCAGTCAACGTTAAAGGTGGAGCAATCCACGACGAGATCCGTCCATCACTTCCACTTGTTGAAAAGATGGCGCAGATTGCAACTGCAATCGCAGGCGAAACTCCTGTATCTATGGAGATCACTGTGAAGGGCGATATCTCTGGCCACGATTCATCTGTTCTTGCAATTAGCGCTCTCAAGGGTGCACTCGCGGCATCTGGTTGCGAAGACGTTACCTACGTTAATGCTCCGGGACTTGCAACTGAACGTGGTGTTACATCATCAGTAACAACAACACCCGACAGCCCTGAATACCGCAGCATGATTTCGTTGCATGCAGCTCTTTCCAACGGAAAGTCAATCAAAGTTGATGGAACTTTGATGGGAATCCGCAAAGTTGAAAAGATTATCGCCATCGATAACTTCGATCTCGATCTTCCACCAACCGATAACCTCTTGTTCTTGCGTTATGCAGATAAGCCAGGCGTTGTTGGTGCAGTTGGAAATGCACTTGGAACTGCAAAGATCAACATTGCAGGAATGCAGGTTGCTCGCGAATCCGCTGGCGGTACCGCTCTTATGGCACTTACTGTCGATTCAGCTATTGCTGATTCAGTTGCAGATGTCTTGAAGAAGGAAACCGGTGCAGATCTCGTTCGTTCAGTGACATTGGTGAACTAATGGCACGAACAATCAATCTTGCCGTTATTCCTGGCGACGGTATCGGTACCGAAGTTGTAGGTGAAGGTCTGAAAGTTCTAGATGTTGTTGCCGCTAAATACGGCGTGACATTTAATAAGACTCACTACGACCTCGGCGCTGGCTACTGGCACCGCACTGGCGAAGTTCTTCCTGACTCAGTTCTTGCAGAACTCGCGAAGTCAGATGTCATCTTGCTCGGCGCAGTAGGGGACCCGACAGTTCCTAGCGGTGTTCTCGAGCGTGGATTACTTCTTAAACTTCGCTTCGCCTTTGATCACTACATCAACCTTCGCCCAGCGAAGTTGATGCCTGGTGTTACAGGTCCACTTGCCACTAAGGCTCCTATCGATTTCGTCGTTGTGCGCGAAGGAACCGAAGGCCCCTATGTCGGCGCTGGTGGAGTACTTGCAGAGGGCACCGATGCAGAAATCGCAACGGAAGAATCGCTCAACACTCGTCGTGGTGCTGAACGCGTCATTCGTGATGCATTTGTTCGCGCATCTGCTCGTGATCGCAAGAAGCTCACCCTTGTACATAAGAACAATGTTCTAACTCGTGCTGGTGGATTGTGGACTCGCACCTTTAATCACGTGGCTAAGGAATTCCCCAATGTCACAACTGATTATTTGCACGTTGATGCCGCATCGATGTTCTTCGTTACCAACCCAGAGCTCTTCGATGTTGTCGTCACAGATAACCTCTTCGGAGATATCTTGACCGATATCGCCGCAGCAATCTGTGGTGGTATCGGACTTGCCGCTTCAGGCAATATCAACCCAACAGGTGCATTCCCATCGATGTTCGAGCCAGTTCATGGTTCAGCTCCCGATATCGCTGGAAAGAACTTGGCAGACCCAACTGCAACGGTGATGTCTGTTGCCATGATGTTGGATCACCTTGGCCTTACTGATGCTGCCCGCGATGTTGAAAAGGCAGTCGCTGCTGATTTAGCATCACGCGGAGATGCAAAGCGTGGCACAACCGAAATCGGTTCAGCGTTAGCGGAATTGGTGAAGTAAATGAAGATCACTCTCAATCCACATGCAGTTCCAGCAGCAGAGCGCGAAGAAAAGGTCGCTAACTGTGGTTTTGGAAAGTACTACACCGACCACATGGTCGTCTGCGAGTGGACTGAGGCTGGCGGCTGGGAAGAGCCAGAGTTAAAGCCATATGGCCCAATTACTTTGGATCCCGCAACTGCCGTCTTTCATTACGGCCAAGAAATTTTTGAAGGAATGAAGGCATATCGCCAACCAGATGGCGGTATTTCTCTCTTCCGTCCTGAAGCAAATGCTCGACGCTTTGCACGATCTGCCGAGCGTCTTGCACTTCCTCAAATGCCAGAAGAGTTATTCCTTGAAACCGTACATGCACTTGTAAAACAAGATGCAGGTTGGACTCCTGGAAAAGTTGGCGAAGCGCTCTATATCCGCCCATTCATGATTGCTACCGAAGTTGGTCTCGGCGTTCGCCCAACCAATAAGGCGACCTACCTTCTTATCGCAACTCCTGCAGGTGCCTACTTCGATCCATCGAAGGCAGTCTCTGTCTGGATTTCAACTGAATACGTTCGCGCAGCACAAGGCGGCACCGGTGAAGCCAAGTGCGGCGGCAACTACGCAGCTTCACTCGTTGCGCAGAAAGCTGCAGCGAAAGAAGGTTGCGATCAGGTTGTCTGGATCGATGCAAAAGAGCGTAAGTGGATTGAAGAGATGGGCGGCATGAACCTTTACTTCGTAAAGGGTAAAGGTGCAGATGCAACCGTCGTTACTCCAAAGCTGACAGGAACTTTATTGCCAGGAATCACTCGCGACTCCATCTTGTCTGTTGCGAAAGATCTTGGGTACAAGACCGAAGAAGTCATGCTCTCTATCGATGATTGGCGCGAAGGCGTGACATCGGGCGAAATCTCAGAAATCTTTGCATGTGGCACAGCAGCGGTTGTCTCTCCAGTAGGACAAGCAAAATCTGCAATGGGCACATGGGTGACAGGCGATGGACAACCTGGTCCGATCACCATGCAGATCCGCAACCACCTTCTCGCTATCCAACATGGAACAACAGAAGATAAGCACGGCTGGGTCAAAAAGGTCGCGCTCTAATGTTCGATAAAGAGGCAATCCATATCTATGACACCACACTTCGTGATGGTGCACAGCAAGAAGGCCTCAACCTCTCTGTCCATGACAAGCTCACTATTGCTCGCCACCTCGATGATCTAGGCGTTGGTTTTATCGAAGGCGGATGGCCTGGTGCAAACCCAAAGGACACCGAATTCTTTGCACTGGCTAAGAAGGAATTGAAATTAAAGAACGCAACCTTTGTCGCATTTGGTGCAACACGTCGCCCCAATGTAAAAGCTGCTGACGATGTACTACTTGGTGCACTCCGCGATTCAGGAGCTCCAGCGGTAACGCTCGTTGCCAAGTCTTACGATCGCCACGTTGATCTTGCATTGAAGACAACTCTCGATGAGAACCTCGCGATGATCCGCGACTCTGTAAAGCACCTTCGCGATGAAGGACAGCGCGTATTTCTTGATGCCGAGCACTTCTTCGATGGTTACCGTGCCAACCGCGCATACGCCCTTGAAGTTATCCGCGTTGCCATGGAAGCGGGCGCAGATGTTGCAGCGCTTTGCGA
Source organism: Actinobacteria bacterium IMCC25003 (assembly GCA_002284855.1). Taxonomy (GTDB): domain Bacteria; phylum Actinomycetota; class Actinomycetes; order Nanopelagicales; family Nanopelagicaceae; genus Planktophila. The sequence continues at coordinate 647,628 of CP015603.1, forward strand.
TACCAACGGCGGCATGCTTCCTGATGAAATTGCTGATGTCGTTCACGATGTATTGGGTGCCACATCTGCCCGTCTCGGAATTCACTGCCACAACGACACAGGGTGTGCAGTAGCAAACTCAATGGCGGCATATGCTGCAGGTGCCACACACATCCAAGGAACTCTCAATGGTTACGGCGAACGCACCGGAAATGCTGACCTTGTCACCATCATCGCCAACCTTGAACTTAAGAAGAAGAAGGAAGTTCTTCCTCAGAACGCGCTTCGCGAATCATTCCGCATCTCACATGCAGTCGCCGAAGTCACCAATATTTCGCCATCACCTCGTCAGCCATATACCGGCGTCTCGGCCTTTGCACATAAGGCAGGACTTCACGCATCTGCAATCAAGGTAGATCCATCTCTCTATCAGCATGAAGATCCAGCATCTGTTGGAAACGATATGCGCATGCTTGTTTCAGATATGGCCGGACGTGCATCTATCGAACTTAAATCAATGGAGCTCGGTGTTGACCTCAAGGGCGACCGTGAACTCATCGGTCGCGTTGTTGATCGCGTGAAAGAGATGGAATCACGTGGCTTTACCTTCGAAGCAGCCGATGCATCCTTCGAACTTCTACTTCGCGAAGAAGCAACTGGAAAGCGCCCTTCTTTCTTTACTATTGATCATTGGCTCACTACAACAGAGCGCGATGAAAAGAATTCGATCATTACTAAGGCAGAGGTAACAGTTACTGCTCAAGGTAAAGAGATCACATGTTCAGGTTCAGGTAATGGTCCCGTGAACGCATTTGATAATGCACTTCGCGACGGGCTCAATCAGCTTTATCCCGAACTCGCTTCACTCGAACTTACTGATTACAAGGTACGTATCCTCGAAGGTCGCCTTGGCACCGGGGCAGTCACTCGCGTACTTGTCGAAACCTCAGATGGCAAGGGCGAGTGGAACACAGTAGGCGTTCACGAGAACGTGATTGCAGCATCCGCCATGGCACTTGAGGATGCGCTCACCTTTGGACTTTTACGCCAAGGACGCAAACCCGAGTAAGTTCTTCCATTTTCGCTAGCGCCTGATATATATTTTTTCTCATGCGCACGAAGGCTGTGGGTAGGAGATATACCCAAGAAGAGTCTGCTGATTGGCTTGCGCAGAGATTAGTTAAGCTAAATATTTCAACGTATGAAGAGTTTGCAGCAATAGTTGGAATCGATCGCGGGACGATTTCACGTTACTTCAGACATGAACGTCGTCCATCTATTGACGTGATTGCACCACTGTGTGAAGTACTTCAGGTTTCCCCAGAAACTTTGCTGATTGCACTGGGCGCAATCGATAAGAAATAACTACCTCAGATCTATAAAGAAATCAGTTGTTCCCTCGATGGGAGTGAAAACTCTCTTGGATTCATCATCTGCCCACAATGAGAATGCGATTTCGCGCTCTCCGGGTAGGAAGCTATCTCCAACAAATCCTTCAATATCTTCAAATGAGAGTTCAGTATTGATGTTGAGGATCACTGAGCCATCGGCGCCGCGAGTAATCGATGGAATCGCGATGGATTCAGAGACTCGAATGCGCATACCTGCACCGTATCGCCTTTGATGCGTATCCGCATCAGATTCATACGGGGGAATCGAGACCGTGTGGATATATTCTGTACACATGACTTCTTTTGAGAGTATCTATGGGGAATACACCCATTACCTCGAGAAGGAACGCAATCTCTCCGAGCATACAGTTCGCGCTTACCTCGGAGATCTCGAAAGTTTCTTAAGCCACCTCGAGATGCAGAAAGTTGATGAGGTTGGCTCCATCACGATTGCTCATATTCGCTCATGGTTAGCTAATCAGCAGGTTAAAGGGGGAGCGCGCACAACGCTTTCACGTAGGGCAGTCTCTATTCGCCTCTTTACTAAATGGGCGACGAAGAAGGGATATCTCGCAAAGGATGTAGGGGCAACCCTTGCAACTCCGAAAGGACATAGAACCCTTCCTGAAGTCTTATCTGTTGTGGATGCATCCTCTGCTATGGATTCACTGGCAACTCGCGTCGCCGAAGAAGAGACTCCACTTTCAAAACGTGATTGCGCAATCCTCGAAGTTCTCTATGCATCGGGTGCCCGCGTCTCAGAACTCTGCGGACTCGACCTTGATGATGTGGATTACAACCGCAATACCATTCGAGTATTAGGTAAGGGAAATAAGGAGCGTACGATTCCTTTGGGCGGACCTGCCATCAAAGCTCTCAATGATTGGCTCAAGAATGGGCGACCAACAGTTGCAACAGATAAATCTGCTCGCGCAGTTTTCTTAGGTTCACGTGGTGGTCGTATCGATCAACGCACCGTTCGCACAATTGTGTATGAAGCTCTCTCTGCCTTAGAAGGAGTTGAGCGAATGGGACCTCACGCTCTGCGACATTCAGCAGCGACCCATCTCCTTGAAGGGGGAGCTGACCTCCGTACTGTTCAAGAAATCTTGGGCCATGCATCTCTGGCTACCACCCAGATCTATACCCATGTATCGACTGAAAGATTGCAAAAGGCCTTTAAACAAGCGCATCCTCGCGCTTAGGTCACGGTTTTCGGGTGGATTTTGCACCCCTTGGCGGCAGGTAAGATTTGCCCTGCATCAATCGCGAGATTGATGACATCTCAGCATCTATGTATGACTCGCTAGCGACGATTACAAGCCACTTCGGTCCGCACTTAATTGAGCGGTCGGCGTTGTAGGTGCGACGGTCTTAGCAAATTGCTTAGACATTAACCGAGCAGGTTTATTGCGTTCTGCGCAAAAACCTAAGAAGGAGCGTGCCGTCATGGCAGTAGTAACAATGCGCGAACTCCTCGACAGCGGAGTCCACTTCGGACACCAGACTCGTCGTTGGAATCCAAAGATGAAGCGTTTTATTTTCACAGAACGCAATGGCATCTACATCATCGACATCCAGCAGTCACTTGCACTTATCGATTCTGCTTATGCATTCGTTAAGGAGACAGTTGCTAAGGGTGGCCACGTCCTATTCGTAGGAACAAAGAAGCAGGCTCACAAGCCAATCATCGATCAAGCAGCTCGCGTTGGCATGCCAACAGTTACAGAGCGCTGGTTGGGTGGAATGCTTACAAACTTCCCAACTGTCTACAAGCGTATTCAGCGCCTCAAGGAGCTTGAAGCTCTCGAGACAGCAAACGATCTCTTGCTTACAAAGAAGGAACTTCTTGTACTTCGCCGTGAGCGCGAAAAGCTCTTCAAGAACCTCGACGGTATTCGTCACATGACCAAGTTGCCTTCAGCAATCTGGGTTGTCGATACTAAGAAGGAGCACCTCGCAGTACAGGAAGCTAAGAAGCTTGGCATTCCAGTTATCGCAATCCTCGATACAAACTGCGATCCAGATGAAGTTGATTACAAGATTCCAGGTAACGACGATGCAATTCGCTCAATTGAGCTTCTTACACGCGTCATCACCGATGCAATTGCAGAAGGCCTCAAGGCACGCTCTGCAGCAGCTCCAGCACCAGTTGCAACAGCAGAAGCTGCAGCAGCTGAAGCGCTTGAGAAGGAAATCCTTGCTGCTGCAACAGATGCACCAGCAACAACAGTGGAGGCATAAGTAAATTGGCTAACTATTCAGCAGATGATGTAAAGCGTCTTCGCGAAGCAACCGCAGCAGGAATGCTCGATTGCAAGAAGGCACTTGATGAAGCAGATGGCGACTACGACAAGGCTGTCGAAATCATTCGAGTTAAGGGACTTAAGGGCGTTACAAAGCGCGAAGGTCGCCTCACTTCAAATGGTTTGGTTGTAGCAAAGGTTCAGGGTGACCTCGGTGTCATGCTCGAACTCAACTGCGAGACAGACTTCGTTGCAAAGGGCGAGCGTTTTATCGCACTTGGTGATGAACTTGTAGAACACCTTCTTTCATCTAAGTCAGCAGATGTTGCTGCATTCCTTTCATCAACAATGGCTAACGGCAAGACCGTTCAGTCTGTGATCGATGAAGGCAACGCAACAATGGGCGAGAAGATTGAAGTCCGCAATGTTGCAGTAATCGAAGGACCAGTTGGTCTGTACCTCCACAAGACAAGCCCAGATTTGCCACCACAGGTTGGCGTCTTGGTTGCACTTGCTAAAGAAGCAGCTGAAGTTGGTAAGGATGTTGCACAGCACATCGCAGCATTCGCACCACGCTTCGTTAACCGCGAAGATGTTCCAGCAGACCTCATCGAGACCGAGCGTCGTCTTGCAGAAGAGACAGCTCGCGCCGAAGGTAAGCCAGAAGCATCACTATCAAAGATCATCGAAGGCCGCGTCACCGGTTTTGTGAAGGAAGTTTCACTCATCGAGCAGGCTTTCGCTAAGGATGCAAAGAAGACTGTTAAGCAGATTCTCGATGAGGCAGGAACCGCTGTTAAGGCATTCCATCGCTTCCGCGTGGGTCAATAAGCTTTTCTACAGAGGGTAATAGACTCAAGAAAAGTAAGAATTCGAAGAGCGAAGGGAGCACCAATGCCAGGTACAAGAGGAACGTATCAGCGGGTGCTCCTTAAGCTTTCCGGAGAAGTTTTCGGTGGCAATAAAGGCATCGGTGTTGATCCTGATGTTCTCGCAGATGTAGCAAAACAGATCGCTGATGTTGTTCGCAGCGGAGTTCAAATTGCAATCGTTGTCGGTGGCGGTAACTTCTTCCGCGGTGCCGAACTTTCAGAGCGCGGCATGGAACGTTCACGCGCTGACTACATGGGAATGCTCGGAACAGTCATGAACTGTTTAGCTCTCCAAGACTTTCTAGAAAAAGAGGGCGTCGACACCCGCGTCCAGACAGCAATTACTATGGGACAAGTTGCCGAGCCATATGTCCCACGTCGCGCCATCCGCCACCTCGAAAAGGGCCGCGTAGTGATCTTTGGTGCCGGCGCCGGAATGCCATTCTTTACAACTGACACAGTTGCAGCGCAGCGTGCACTCGAAATCGGTGCAGGCGCACTCTTGCTCGCTAAATCCGGAGTCGATGGCGTCTACAACGCAGATCCACGTAAGGATTCAAGCGCAACGAAGTTCGACACAATTTCCTATAACGAAGTTCTTCAGAAGTCACTCGCTGTTGCAGATGCTGCAGCCTTTAGCCTCTGCCGCGAAAACCACCTACCTATCGTGGTCTTCGACTTAATGACCAACGGAAATATTGGCCGCGCAGTTCGCGGTGAAAAGATTGGAACTCTCGTTTCTTAAACGAGAGGGATACCTAGGGAGCAACGACCATGGCAGATGTAAATAGCGCACTTACTGAGGCGACCGAGAAGATGAATAAGGCTGTCGAAGTTGCTAAGGATGACTTTGGTGCAATCCGTACAGGACGCGCACACCCTGCGATGTTTAACAAGATCATGGTCGATTACTACGGCACATTTACTTCACTTTCACAGCTCGCAACTATTCAAGTCCCTGAATCACGCATGGCAATCGTTTCGCCATTCGATAAGGGCGCAATGACTTCTATCGAGAAGGCGATTCGCGAATCAGATCTGGGCGTAAACCCTGCTACTGATGGCGCTGTAATCCGCGTCAACTTCCCACAGCTCACAGAAGAGCGCCGCAAGGATTACATCAAGGTGGCGAAGACCAAGGCAGAAGATTCAAAGATCTCAATGCGCAATATCCGTCGTGCCGCCAAGGAATTGATGGAGAAGCTCGAGAAAGATGGCGAGATCGGCAAAGATGATCTCAGCCGCGGCGAAAAAGAACTTGAAAAGATCACGGCAGATCACGTTGCCAAGATTGATGAACTTCTCAAGCACAAGGAGGCCGAACTTCTCGAAGTCTAAGGACTTCTTTGAGTTCTACCACTGTGTCTGATTTACATTCGATCAACGAGGCGATTAATAAGCGCGCGGGCCGTAAGCTCCTGCCTTCAATCGGTGTAAGTCTCTTTCTGATTGCTCTTGTCTGGTTCTCGCTCGCTAGCTATCGCATTCTCTTTGCTGGCTTAGTCACCATCGCAGTGATTCTAGGAATTCGCGAGCTCCATCATGCGCTGACAACAACAAAGATTGATATCCCGCAGTGGTCACTGACAACTGCAGCAGTTGCACTCTCTGCGGCCGCTTGGTTTGGGGGAGTCTCTGGCCTCTCTGTCGCAACTGCAATCGCATTCCCATGTCTCTTGGTTCTGCTTCTACCTCGTGGAATTGAAGGTTTTGTCAGTACTGCATCGGCATCAGCTCTTGCACTTATCTACCTGCCTTTCCTTGCAGGGTTTCTCATTCTCCTTGCCCGTCCTTCCAACGGGCTAGCTCGCGTCATGACCCTCGTTGTTCTTGTCGGCTGCAATGACACATTTGCGTATCTGACTGGTGTTCTCTTCGGTAAGCACCCACTTGCACCAAAGATCAGTCCTAAGAAAACTATCGAAGGGCTCATCGGCTCACTTATCTTTACTGTGATTGGTGGCTCGCTCGCATTTCACTACATAATGAATTCGCACTGGTGGTTAGGTGCGATTGCCGGACTCGTCACCGTCTTTACTGCTACATCGGGAGATCTCATCGAATCGGCGTTGAAGCGCGATATGGCGATTAAAGATATGGGAAATTTACTTCCCGGCCATGGCGGCATCATGGACCGCCTTGATTCAGTTCTCTTTGCAGCTCCAGCCCTGTGGCTCGCACTCGAAATCGTGCGTCGCGCACAGGACTCAGGTTTGTTATGACAACAGAACGTCCCACCGAACTCACATTAGTTTTCGACGAACCAGTTCAGCGCAAGAAGGCTCCTAAGCACCTCGCTGATTTCGGGCCTGCAGAACGTAAAGCCTTTGCTAAGGAACTTGGTTTCCAACCATTTCGTGCAGCACAAGTAGCAACTCACTACTTCCAACATCTTTCCAATAGCCCTGAAGAGTGGACCGATATCCCAGCGGCAGAACGCCAAGCAATTGCAGATGCTCTTACTCCCAAGATGATTGAAATCGTCACCACGCGCACAACAGATGGTGGAATGACACGAAAAGATCTCTGGAAGTTACACGATGGAGTTCTGGTCGAATCCGTTTTGATGCGTTACTCAGATCGCACAACAGTCTGTATCTCATCGCAAGCAGGATGTGGCATGAACTGCCCATTCTGCGCAACTGGCCAAGCAGGACTTACTCGCAATCTTTCCGCGGCAGAAATCACTGACCAGATCGTAGCCGCAGCGCGTGCATGTGCCGAAGGAGAAATGCCTGGAGGCCCAACCCGTCTTTCTAACATCGTCTTTATGGGTATGGGTGAACCGCTCGCCAATTACAACGCAGTGGTTCGCACCCTTCATAACATTACGGATCCCAATCCAGATGGACTCGGAATCTCAGCGCGCTCAGTTGTTGTTTCAACAGTGGGTCTTGTTCCAGGTATTGAGAAGCTGATGGATGAAGGAATTAACTGCACTTTGGCAGTCTCGCTCCACACTCCCGATGACGAACTCCGCGACAGCCTTGTTCCTATTAATAATCGTTTCAATGTCCGCGAAGTTCTTGCGGCAGCAGATGCCTATGAAAAGAAGACAGGTCGTCGATATTCAATCGAGTATGCACTCATCCGCGATATCAACGATCAATCATGGCGTTCAGATCTTTTGGGCCGTTTGCTCAAAAATCGCAATGCTCACGTCAACCTCATTCCTCTCAACCCAACCCCAGGTTCAAAGTGGACAGCATCACGTCGTGAAGATGAAGCAGAATTCGTTCGCATCCTTGAAGGCTATGGAGTCCCCGTAACAGTGCGCGATACCCGCGGTCGTGAAATTGATGGTGCTTGCGGCCAACTTGCCGCTAGTGAAAAGGAAAGGATTTAACTAGTATCACTTCCATGACATCCGTGGATTTGAAGGAAGCAGCTGCAGCATACGAAGCAGCATCGCAGTATTTTCTTAACCTTGCTCGCGCTGTAACTCCAGATCTATTGGATGTGCACGCCGAGAACGAATGGTCTGCGCGACAATGCATCCACCACATGGCAGATTCTGAAGCGCAGTCATATGCGCGCTTGCGTCGCCTGGTTGCTGAACCTGAAGGTTCAATTATTCAGGGATATGACGAAGCTGCATGGGCCAATGAACCAAAGCTTGCATATGCCGATGGTGATGTCGCTAATTCGATTGCAGTGTATGCAGCAGTACGTGCAGCATCCCTCGATGTCGTCAAGCGTTTAACTGAGAGCGACCTTGAAAAGTTTGGCGAGCACACAGAAGCGGGCAAGTACTCCATCGCTCGCTGGCTCGAGACATATACAAAACATCCATACGATCACGGTGATCAAATGGTTCGCGCAACGAAGGGTCAGGCATAAGAGGTGAAGAAGCTACAGAATTTCATCAATGGAAAGTCAGTTGATGGAGCATCAGGTGAAACGACAACGCTCATTAACCCTTCCACCGGCGAAGCCTTTGCCACTGCGCCAAAATCCAATGCGGCTGATATCGATAAGGCAATGAAAGCTGCCAGCGATGCCTTTCCAGGATGGCGCGACTCAACACCGTCTGAGCGCCAACGCGCACTCCTAAAGATTGCCGATGCAATCGAAGCTCGTGCAGATGAATTTGTGAATCTCGAATCCGAGAACTGCGGAAAGCCAAAGAGTCTTACTGCATCTGAAGAGATGCCTCCGATGGTCGACCAGATCCGCTTCTTTGCAGGAGCAGCTCGTAACCTCGAAGGGCGTTCTGCTGGCGAATATATGCATGGAATGACTTCCTATGTGCGCCGCGAACCAATTGGTGTTTGCGCGCAAGTCACGCCATGGAATTACCCGATGATGATGGCTGTCTGGAAGTGGGCGCCAGCAATTGCTGCTGGAAATACCGTTGTTCTGAAGCCTTCCGATACAACACCTGTCACCACACTTTTCATGGCGCAGATCATGGGCGAATTTCTTCCCGATGGAGTTATCAACGTCATTGCCGGAGAACGTGAAACTGGTGCAGCGCTCGTAGATCACGCAACACCTGCGATGGTTTCAGTCACTGGTTCAGTGCGTGCAGGTATGGAAGTTGCAGCAGCGGCATCTAAATCATTGAAGCGTGTACACCTCGAACTTGGCGGCAAGGCACCCGTTGTTGTCTTTAACGATGCAGACTTGCAAGCAGCTGCTGAAGGAATCGCCATCGCTGGATTCTTCAACTCAGGACAAGATTGCACAGCAGCAACGCGAGTTCTTGTACAAGAAGGTGTTTACGACGAGATGGTGAAGTTACTTGCTGATCAAGCAACCAACCACATCGGAATGGGAATGCCTGATGAAGATGTCATCGTGGGCCCGGTCAATAACGCTTCACAATTCGAACGCGTCTCTGGATTTATCTCTCGCACTCCAGCGCATGCTCGTATCGTTGCTGGGGGAGCGCCAACAAATCGACCGGGCTACTTTGTCGCTCCCACTGTGATTGCAGACCTCAAGCAATCTGATGAATTGATTCAATCTGAAATCTTCGGACCAGTCATCACCATCCAGAAGTTCAAGGATGAAGCTGAGGCAGTGGCAATGTCTAATGGCATTGATTACGGCTTGGCCTCATCTGTCTGGACCAAGGACCATGGCCGCGCAATGCGCATGTCCAAGGCCTTCGACTTTGGTTGCGTCTGGATTAACACCCACATACCAATCGTCGCCGAGATGCCACATGGTGGTTTTAAGCGAAGCGGATATGGCAAGGATCTCTCCAATTACGGCTTTGAGGATTACACCCGTATCAAGCACGTCATGACCAACCTCAACGCCTAACCAGCAGGAAAGTTAGACCTAAATCGCAGAAATTAGCCTCGATTTAGGTTTGGCTCACGCTCAAAAGGGTTACATAATGAGCCCTGCACAACCGTCCCTTATTCCGGCACATAAAAGGAGCCTTCGTCATGGCTAAGCAACCCCTATCTCAAGAGGCACGTTCCGTTCTAAATTCCATGGTTTCACGTCGTGCAGTTCTTGCAGGCGCAGGTGCAGTTGCAGGCGCAGGTGCGCTCGCTGCATGTGGTTCAGGCGGCAATTCAGCAAGTGCGAAGGACACAGTTCGTTGGGGCAACTGGCCTCTCTACCTCGATGTTGATGACTCAGGTAAGAAGTATCCGACTCTTGAAGCATTTAAGAAGCAGACCGGAATCACTGTTAAGTACTTCGAAGATTACAACGACAATGACGAATTCTTCGGAAAAGTTCAGGCGCAACTCAAGCTTGGAAAAGATATTGGTTATGACCTCGTCTGCCCGACAGACTGGATGGCAGCGCGTTGGATCCGCCTCGGATACACACAGAAGTTTGATGCAGCGAATGTTCCTAATAAGGTAAATATTCTCGACACACTCGCTAGCCCATCATTTGATCCAAAGCGTGAAAGTTCACTTACGTGGCAGGGCATTATGGGTGGTTTTGGATGGAACACATCTAAGAATCCAAAGGGAATTCGCACACTCGACGATCTCTTCTCTCCAGCAAATAAGGGAAAGATTGTTGTTCTCTCTGAAATGCGCGACACCATCGGCATTATCTTGCGCTCACAAGGTGTAAGCCTTGCGACTGTTACCGAAGATCAATTTATGAACGCTGTCGACTTCCTCGCAAAGAAGATTGCCGATGGATGGATCCGTGGCGTCAAGGGCAACGAATACGCAGAAGACCTCACATCAGGCGATGCAACAGCTGTTATCGGTTGGTCTGGCGATATGTTCATTCTTAAGTCAGAGAATGAAGGAAAGTTCGACTTCGCAATCCCAGAATCAGGCGGAACAATCTCCGGCGATAACATGATGATTCCTTCAACAGTTACAGCAGAAGCTAAGGTCAATACTGAAAAGGTCATCAACTACTACTACGAGCCAGCTGTTGCTGCTGAAGTAGCTGCATACGTTAACTATGTCTGCCCAGTAAAGGGTGCACAGGCTGAGATGGAGAAGATCGATCCAAAGCTTGCGGCTAGCGAATTTATCTTCCCAAGTGCTAAAACCATGGCAAACCTCTCAGTCTTCCGCTCACTCACGCCAGCTGAAGAGACTTCATGGACTGAAGCGTTCCAGAAGGCAGCCGGTAACTAGTGTCTGATCTTGCCAACGGAGCGCGCGGAGATCTCAAGCTCTCTCACATCACCAAGTCTTACGGCGACTTCAATGCAGTAAACGATTTATCGCTGACAATCCCTGAGGGATCTTTCTTTGCACTTCTTGGTCCATCAGGTTGTGGAAAGACAACTACTCTTCGCATGATTGCAGGACTTGAAGAACCCACTCAGGGATCAATCTCATTGGGTTCCACAGATATCACTCACACCAAGCCCTATCAGCGTCCGATTAATACTGTCTTTCAAAATTACGCGCTCTTCCCACACCTCACCATCTTTGAAAATATCGCATTCGGTCTACGACGTCGCGGAATTAAAGATGTTGATGATGCAGTCAATAAGGCGCTCAATCTCGTCGAACTCCCTCATCTTGCGCAACGTAAACCAACCCAGCTTTCTGGCGGACAGCAGCAGCGCATCGCATTGGCACGTGCCATTGTTAATCGCCCCGCTCTATTGCTTCTCGATGAACCTCTTGGTGCACTTGATCTCAAGCTACGTCGTCAGATGCAGATTGAACTTAAGTGGATTCAGAAAGAAGTGGGTATCACCTTCGTTCACGTAACGCACGATCAAGAAGAAGCTATGACTATGGCAGATACCATCGCAGTGATGAATGAAGGCGAGATCGAGCAGATGGGATCTCCAGCGGATTTGTATGACAATCCTGGAACTGCATTTGTTGCAAACTTCTTGGGCCAGTCAAACCTGATTAAGGGAACAGTCTCAGGCAATGACGGAGCAAATCAGATCATCGACCTCTTTGGCCAGAAGATTTCACTTCAGAAGAATCGTTCACATGCAGTTGATAACTCAATCTACGCAGGTATCCGCCCCGAGAAGTTCCGCATCTCTCGCCTCGAAACAGCAACGTCAGGCAACGTTTTAACAGGTGGAAAAGTTGAAGATGTTTCCTATATTGGCGTCTCAACGCAGTACCAAGTATTGATGCCATGGGGACAAGAGTTGATGGTCTTCGAACAGAACGATGATGGAGTTGCACCTTTTAGCGTTGGCGAACCCGTCAATATCTCTTGGGAGCCAATCTTTACATTCGGTCTCCGCGGAGATGAAGATGTAGAAGCTGGTACTGAAGTAAGCCCAGACGAAGATCTCGACGAAGAATGACCTGTGCCTCATGAAGAAGATAAGTACCCCGTATCTCCTGCTTCTACCAGGGATGGGATTTCTCTTCACCTTTTTTCTCCTTCCTCTCTTTAACTTAGCTCAAACATCGACTCAGACTCCGATTAGCGGTGGAGATACAGGTCAGAATGAACAGACCTGGCGCTTTGGAAATTATGTCGATGCCTTTGTGGCGAATAAGGAACAGTTCAGTCGTTCATTTATCTACGCAACAATTGCAACGATTTTGGCGCTTGCTATTGCTTACCCGCTCGCCTATGCAATTGCATTTAAGGGTGGGAAGCTCAAGAACTTTATGTTGGTACTTGTTGTAGCACCCTTCTTCACATCGTTTTTACTCCGCACAATTGCGTGGAAGCAGATTCTTGGCGAAGAAGGATTTGTTGTCCCTACTCTTCGTTCGCTTGGAATCATCTCTCAGAGCACAACGCTGACATCAAGCGCCTTTGCCGTGGTTGCAGGTATGACCTATAACTTCCTCCCATTTATGACTTTGCCGCTCTATGCATCAATCGATCGCATAGATCCACGCACACTCGAAGCGTCAGGCGATCTCTACGCAAACGGCTTCACAACTTTCCGAAAGGTGACGCTTCCTCTCTCAATGCCAGGTGTGGTCGCCGGAACTCTTCTCACCTTTATTCCTGCAGCGGGTGACTATGTCAACGCTTCAATTCTCGGAAGCCCTCAAACAAAGATGCTCGGAAACGTCATTGAATCTCGCTACTTCAAGATCGTTGATTACCCAACAGCTGCAGCGCTCTCCTTTACTTTGATGGCTGCCATCTTGATTCTCGTAACTATCTATGTGCGCAAGGCCGGAACCGAGGAGCTTGTATGAGAACTGTCTCTCGCTGGTTCCAGCGCAACCTCATCCGCATCTATGCGGTGGTGGCGTTTACCTATCTCTTTATCCCAGTTGCATACACATTCGCCTTCTCCTTCAACGACTCTCGTAAGAGCAACTTGGTCTGGCAAGGATTTACCTTTGCTAATTGGCAGAACCCTTGCGGTGCACCTGAAGTCTGCAGTGCACTTGGTAACTCAATTAAAATCGGCTTTCTTGCAACTCTCTTCTCCACAATCCTCGGCACCATGATTGCCTTTGCTCTTGGTCGATATAACTTTAAAGGCCGCTCTACAACCAACCTTTTGATCTTCTTGCCGATGGCTACCCCTGAAATCGTGCTCGGAGCATCACTACTCTCTCTCTTCTTAGTCTTTAAAATCAACCCTGGCTTCTGGCCCACAGTGATTGCGCACGTTCTCTTCTGTATCTCATTTGTTGTGGTTACCGTAAAAGCTCGTATTGCAAGCCTTGACCCACGTCTTGAACAAGCCGCGATGGATCTATATGCCAACGAACGCGAAACTTTCCGTCGCGTCACACTTCCTTTGGTGGCCCCCGGAATCGCAGCAGCTGCACTCTTGGCCTTTAGTTTGTCCTTCGATGACTTCATCATTACCAACTTCAACTCAGGCACAATGACAACCTTCCCTAAATTTGTCTACACATCTGCAGCTCGTGGAATTCCAGCTCAGGCAAATGTCATCGGATCTTCGATGTTCTTCTTAGCTCTTGCCATTGTCATCATCGGACAATTTGTAGGTCGCAAGCGCAAAGTTTCATGACGCGCGAACTCGTTATTCTGGGTTCCACCGGCTCCATCGGTGTTCAAGCTCTCGAAATTGTTGAAGCTAATCCAGCTCTCTTCAGCGTTGTTGCACTCTCAGCGGCGGGTTCCAACCCCGATTTATTGATTGCGCAAGCGAAGAAGTTCAAGGTCAAGGTTGTCGGTGTAGCGAAAAATGCCGATCTCATTCGTCAGGCACTTCCTGGTGTAGAAGTTATCGATGGACCGCATGCATCTACCGAAGTTGCTGCAATCTCCTGCGACGTTGTGCTCAATGGAATTACAGGTTCAATAGGGCTCGCTCCTACACTTGCAGCGCTCGATGCTGATAACCGTGTGGCGCTGGCTAATAAAGAATCTCTTGTGGCTGGTGGAGATTTAGTTCTATCGCGCGCAAAGGAAGATCAGCTCCTTCCGGTCGATTCCGAGCACTCGGCAATCTGGCAAGCGCTGATAGGCGAGAAGAAATCTGAAATTTCAAAGCTCATTCTCACTGCAAGTGGTGGACCATTTAGAGATCGCACAGATTTATCTGGTGTTACTGTGCAAGAAGCACTTGCTCATCCAACATGGGTTATGGGACCAGTAGTCACTATTAACTCTGCAACGTTGATGAATAAGGGACTCGAGATCATCGAAGCGCACTATCTCTTTGGCGTTCCGTACTCACAGATTGAGGCGGTTATTCATCCGCAATCTGTCATTCACTCAATGGTCGAATTTGTTGATGGCTCAACGATTGCGCAAGGTTCTCCTCCCAATATGAAGGGGCCAATATCTTTGGCTCTTCACTATCCGCATCGTGTTCCTGCTGCCACTGCACCCATCGATTGGACACAGTCACACACCTGGAACTTTGCACCTATTGATACAGATCGATTCCCTTCCGTTGCACTTGCACGCGACTGTGGCGCAATTGGCGGGGGAGCACCTGCAATCTTCAACGCCTCCAATGAAGTTGCCGTGCAAGCCTTTGTTGATGGCTTAATCAAGTTCACTGACATCGTCTCTATCGTCAGCGCATCCGTCGACGCTCTTCGTAGCTCGGCTGCATCTAAGCTGCGCGACCTCTCTGATGTCAGTGCCATCGAGGAAGATGCGCGCCGTACTGCTCATGAATCAGTAAAGAAGGTCGGCGCATGAAACTCCTGGGGATATTTGCATTTGCCATCGCACTCCTTCTCTCGGTGATGGTCCACGAATTCGGCCACTACATCACAGCAAAGCGCTTCGATATGAAGGTCACCGAATTCTTCCTCGGCTTCGGAAAGCGCATCTGGTCATTTACTCGCGGAGAAACTGAATTCGGAATTAAGGCGATTCCAGCCGGCGGCTACTGCCGCATTGAGGGTATGACCCCACGCGATGAAATGCCTGCGGGTGAAGAAGCTCGTGCATTCTTTGGAGCAACGACAACGCGCAAACTTATTGTCTTGGGCGCAGGTTCCTTTGCGCACTTTGTGATTGGCTTCTTACTTATCTTCTCAATCTTCTTCGGAGTAGGCGTTAATACTCTGCTCTCTGATGTCACAAAGGTCTCTCCAAATTCTGCTGCAGCAGCTGCCGGTTTCCAGCCAGGCGACAAGATCATTGCAATTGATGGCAAAGAGGTAACTAACTGGTATCAAGATTCACGTGCAATAGCTACTTCAAAAGGCAAGGAACTCACCTTTACCGTTCTTCGTGATGGTGCTGAGATTTCAATCTCTGCATCCCCTTCTTATCTAGAGTCAGAGAAGCGCTACATTCTCGGTGTGGTGACAAAGATTGGCACCCAGCGCGAAAGTTTCTTCACCTCAATCTCCGAATCTGGCCGTGCTATTGCAGTTCTTACCCGAGAATCAATTAAGTCGTTAGTTGCACTACCCACAAAGGTGCCACAACTAATTCGCCAAACATTTGGTGGAGAAGAGCGCGACCCCAATGGTCTTGTGGGAGTAGTGGGCGCTGCTCGAGTTTCTGGTGATGCCGTAAGTAGTAACAAGCTCAATAACACCGAACGTTTTGGAACATTCCTACTCCTTATTGCAAGCCTCAATATCTTTGTGGGAATCTTTAACCTCCTTCCTCTTCTTCCACTCGATGGTGGTCATATGGCAGTTGCCATCGCCGATGAAATCCGCGCCTTCTTTGCTCGACTTCGCGGAAAGCCTCGACCAGCTGGAATTGATGTGAATGTCCTAACACCAATCACCATGACAGTCTTTGCGGTGCTCGCTGTTCTCACCTCGATTCTGCTGATTGCCGACATCTTTAATCCCGTTTCGCTCAATTTGTAGAGATAAGGCAGAATACGACTCATGGTTGATCTCGGAATTCCCAGCGCTCCACCTCCTACGTTGCACCCACGTCGCAAGACGAAGCAGCTCAACGTTGGCGGAGTAGGAGTAGGTTCTGATTCACCAGTAAGCGTGCAATCGATGTGTACAACGCTCACATCTGATGTCAACGCAACGCTTCAGCAGATCGCAGAACTCACAGCATCTGGTTGCCAGATCGTTCGCGTTGCAGTCCCTTCACAAGATGATGCAGATGCACTCGCTCAGATTGCTAAGAAGTCACAGATTCCAGTAATCGCAGATATCCACTTCCAGCCGAAATACATCTTTGCTGCTATCGATGCAGGGTGCGCCGCTGTTCGCGTTAACCCTGGCAACATCAAGCAATTCGATGACAAGGTCAAAGAAGTTGCAAAGGCAGCAGGAGATGCAGGAATTCCAATCCGCATCGGCGTCAACGCTGGCTCACTCGATCCACGACTTCTCAAGAAGTACGGAAAAGCAACACCTGAAGCTCTGGCAGAGTCTGCACTTTGGGAAGCATCACTCTTTGAAGAGCATGGTTTTAGCAATATCAAGATTTCAGTAAAGCATCACGATCCAGTAACGATGGTCAATGCCTATCGCCTACTTGCTGCTAAGTGCGATTATCCGTTGCACCTCGGCGTCACTGAGGCCGGCCCCATCTTCCAAGGCACCATTAAATCTGCAACAGCATTTGGAATTTTGCTTGCTGAAGGTATCGGCGACACTATTCGCGTCTCACTCTCAGCGCCTCCTGTTGAAGAAGTAAAAGTTGGAATCTCAATTCTTGAATCACTGAACTTGCGTCAACGTAAGCTCGAAATCGTTTCATGCCCTTCATGCGGTCGCGCACAAGTAGATGTCTACACGCTTGCGGAAAAGGTTCAGGCAGGACTTCAAGGAATGACAGTTCCACTTCGCGTTGCAGTAATGGGATGCGTTGTTAACGGACCGGGCGAAGCGCGTGAGGCCGATCTCGGCGTCGCATCCGGAAACGGTAAAGGTCAAATCTTTGTTAAGGGTGAAGTCATTAAGACAGTTCCAGAAGCCCAGATTGTTGAAACTCTTATTGAAGAAGCTATGCGTCTTGCTGAAGAGATGGAAGCCGCAGGCGTTCCATCAGGAGAACCTTCCGTCACAACTTCGTAATAGTCAGGTAGGGTTCGCGTTATGTTGCGAATGTCCACCCTGTTCTTACGCACTTTGCGCGATGACCCAGCAGATGCTGAAGTTCCAAGCCATCGCCTCTTAGTTCGCGCTGGATATATTCGCCGTATCGCTGCAGGTGTTTACTCATGGCTTCCACTTGGCGTCATCACACTTCGCAATATCGAGAATATTGTTCGCGACGAAATGGATAAAGCTGGCTTCCAAGAAGTTCACTTCCCAGCGTTGCTCCCTAAGGATGCATACGAAACAACTGGCCGTTGGAACGATTACGGCCCAGATCTCTTCCGTCTCCAAGATCGCAAGGGCGCTGACTATCTTCTAGGACCTACCCACGAAGAGATGTTCACACTTATGGTCAAGGGCGAGTACTCATCGTATAAAGATTTGCCACTTGCTCTCTATCAAATTCAGACTAAGTACCGCGACGAAGCGCGACCACGTTCAGGAATTATCCGCGGTCGTGAATTCGTCATGAAAGATTCATATTCATTCGATCTCACCGATGAAGGACTCGTCGAGTCATATATGCGCCATCGTGCGGCCTATATCAAGACATTTGATCGCTTGCGCCTCAAGTACAACATTGTCAGTGCAGTCTCTGGTGCTATGGGTGGCTCAGCTTCAGAAGAGTTCTTAGCTCCTTGCGATACCGGTGAAGATACTTATGTACTCTGCGAGAAGTGTGGCTACGCCGCAAACGTTGAAGCGATGACAACAGTAATTGCACCTAGCGATGCCTCAGGTGTCGCAGCTCTCGAAGTATTTGATTCACCTAATACTCCGACTATCGACACACTCGTTGAACTTCTCAACGCAAAGTTCGGTGGGGGATACGACGGGTCCATGACTCTCAAGAACGTCATGTTGATGGCAGATGAGACTCCCATCTCTGTTCTCGTTCCGGGCGATCGCGAAGTAGATCTCAAGCGATTACAAGCAAACCTCGCTGGTGTAAACGATATTCGCGTCTTTGAAGAACCAGATTTCGCAAAGTTCCCCGGGCTCGTTAAGGGTTACATCGGACCACAGGATGCAAAGAAGAATGGCATCACTGTCTATGCAGATCCACGTATCGCACCAGGTACCTCATGGGTAACTGGCGCAAATGCAAAAGATAAGCATGCACGAAATGTTGTCAATGGTCGCGATTTCACAGTCGATCACTACATCGAAGCAGCACAAATCAAGCAAGGTGATTCTTGCCCGAAGTGTGAAACGCCAGTCATCATTGATCGCGCAATCGAAATTGGCCATATCTTCCAACTTGGTCGCAAGTATGCGGATGCACTTGGTCTCACAGTGCTCGATCAGAACGGCAAATCCCAGGTAGTCACAATGGGCTCATATGGAATCGGTGTATCTCGCGCAGTCGCAGCGATCGCCGAACAGAGTTACGACGAAATCGGTCTCTCATGGCCAGTCGAGGTCGCTCCTTCGAAGGTTCATGTCGTTGCAACAGGCAAAGAAGATTCAGTATTCGAAACTGCCGAGAAGATTTCAGCAGAGCTCGAATCGCGGGGAATCAGTGTGATGATCGATGATCGTCGCGGAACTTCGCCCGGAGTTAAATTTAAAGATGCCGAGCTCATTGGTATTCCCGTCATTGTGGTTGTCGGTAAGGCTCTCGAGCAAGGAAATGTAGAAGTTCGAGTTCGCAAGAGCGGTGATAAGTCAGAGGTAGCAGTTGGTTCTGCTGTTGAACATATTGCTGCACTTCTGCCAACGCTGAGCTAATGCTCGAAAATCTCTCCGCGCTCAATCTCGCCTTATTAGGTCTAGCCATGTTTTCAGCCGGCTTTGTTGACGCCATCGCTGGTGGAGGCGGGCTCATTCAGACTCCTGCAATGCTGTTGACCTTTGCAGACCGCAACCCGGTATCTGTTGTGGCCACTTCAAAGACCGCCGCATTCTTTGGAACAACCACTGCAGCTATTAAATATCGCAAATCCATTAAGACAGATCCGCGATTGCTCATCGCGATGGTTATTCCTGCCTTTATTGGAGCGAGCTTTGGCGCTCATTTAGCATCACAAATCTCTCCGGGTAGTTACAAGAGTTCAATACTTTTCATTATGGTCGCCATATTTATATATACCCTGGCAAATCCAGATCTCGGTAAAGAACAGATTGAGAAACATTCACCTCGTAAGTTAAAAATTATTGGAGCAATCGCTGGGTTAGCCATCGGTTTCTATGATGGATTAATCGGCCCCGGCACCGGAACTATGTTGATGATTGCGCTCGTTGCCATCATGGGTTTTGCCTTTGTTGGTGCCTCAGCGATTGCAAAGGTTGTCAATGCGACCACAAACTTAGCCTCCATCATTGTTGTGGGGCTCACCATTGGCTTTATGTGGAAACTTGGCTTGGTCTTGGGCGTAGCAAATCTCTTAGGTGGATATACCGGCTCGCATATGGCAATTAAGAAGGGCTCTAGCTTTATTCGAATCTTCTACCTCATCGTCACTGGATTACTCATTCTGCGACTTGGATACTCGCTCTACTTCGAGTAAAATTCTGACTTGTTCAACAACTTAATAACAATCGAATAGGACGAACTCCATGGCTCTCAAAGATCAAGTATCTGAATACATTACGCCAGCACTACACCAAGCTGGATATTTCCTCGAAGATGTAAATATCGTCTCACCGGGCCAACACCGCATCGTCACAGTCATCGTCGATGGTGAGAGCGCGCTCAATCTTGATCAAGTCACCGTTGCATCCAAGCTTGTCTCTGAACTTCTCGATGAAGCTACCTTTATGGGGGAGACTCCATTTACACTCGAAGTTACCTCACCTGGAATTGATCGCCCACTCACACTTCCGCGCCACTTCGCGAAGAATAATGACCGCCTTCTGAAGGTTACCCAGACTGATGGCAAGGTGGTGACGGGTCGAATTCTTTCCAATACCGATACAGATGTCACACTCACTGTTGCAGAGAAGAAAGAGATAAAGGAAGTCACCATCTCTTTCTCAGATATCAAGCGCGCACAGGTTGAAATTGAATTTAATCGCAAGGATGGAGATAAGTAATGGGCGTCGATATCTCAGCGCTCGTTCAGCTCACCGAAGCCAAAGGCATGCCGCTCGAACAACTTATCCAGATGATAGAAGCCGCTGTTCTTAATGCCTATACCGAGACACCTGAACCCAACCGCTATGCGCGCGTTCAGCTCGATCGCGAGACTGGCGATATCCAGATCTTCGTTCCAACATTTAATGAACTCGGCGAACGCATAAGCGAAGATGTTCTCGAAGTTGAAGGCTTTGATCGCATGGCAACATCGACTGCACGCCAGACAATCAAGCAGCAGATGCGTGCAACTAACGATGCTGAAATCGTCGGGGAATTCACTACATCTGTCGGAGACGTTATCTCAGGAATTATTCAACAAGGTCGCGATCCCAAGATGATTCATGTCAACCTCGGACGTATCGAAGGAAAGATTCCACCCCAGGAACAAGTTCCTGGTGAGGTCTATACACACGGCGAACGCATTAAATGTTTTGTGGTCGAGGTAAAGCAAGGACTTAAAGGTCCTGAAATCATGTTATCTCGAAGCCATCCAGGACTAGTGAAGCAACTCTTTGCTCTTGAAGTTCCTGAAATTAAAGATGGAATCGTTGAAATCATGGGCGTATCTCGCGAAGCTGGTCATCGCACCAAGATTGCCGTGCGTTCTCATCGCGCAGGTGTTTCTCCTAAGGGTTCACTCATTGGACCACTCGGTGCGCGTTCTCGTGCAGTAATGGATGAACTCAATGGCGAGAAGATTGATATCGTCGATTTCGATGAAGATCCAGCCAAGTACGTGGCACATGCACTTGCTCCCGCAAAGGTAAGTAGCGTGACCATCGTCGACGAACTTTCACGATCTGCGAAGGTAGTCGTTCCTGATTACCAACTCTCATTAGCTATCGGCAAAGATGGACAGAATGCCCGTCTTGCAGCGCGACTAACCGGCTGGCGTATCGATATCCATCCAGATACCCCCGCACCAACAGCGTAAAACCCCGCGTGAAATAGGGAATTCCACCCTGATTCGCTAGACTAAGCACATTACGTAGGCTCGCAAGAGCTGCGTTATTAACGAAATGGATGCGAAAGATATGAAACTCAAATGAGCTCGTTTACATCATGAGGTCGAACAACTAGGGCTCGCATCCCACAAGAATTAATGCGGGCCAAGACAGGAGAAATGTGTCAAAGGTCCGCGTACATGAGTTGGCAAAACAACTCGGTATGGAGAGCAAGGAAGTCCTTGCAAAGCTCCAAGAAATGGGCGAATTCGTCCGATCAGCATCTTCAACAGTTGAAGCACCAGTAGTCCGCAAGTTAGTTGCGCTCTACCCAGATGCCAAGCCGGTTGAGGAGAAGAAGCCAGTCAAGAAGGCGGCAGCGAAGAAGACAGCTGCCTCAAAGAAGACTGCAGATGTAAATCCAGAACTCGCAGCAGAGTTAGCCGCTGAACTCGGCGTCGATCTTGCAGCTCTTAAGGCATCACGCGATGCTGAAAAGGTTGCGCAAGAAGAAGCTAAGGCTGCAGCAACAGAGGCAGCTGCAACACCAGCAACTCCTCCTGCTCCAAGTGCGACACCATCTGCACCTCGTCCTGGAAACAATCCATTTTCAACTGGTGGCGCAGTTCCACGCCCACCTCGTCCTGGTAATAATCCATTTTCAACTGGTGGCGCAGTTCCACGCCCACCACAGCGACCACAAGGTACAGGTGCACCTCGTCCAGGAATGGCGGGAGCGCGCCCAGGTTCTGTACGTCCAGGTTTTGCAGCACGTCCTGGTGCGCCACGACCAGCAGGCGCCGGAACCGGAACAGGTAATTACCCACCACGTACTGGTGGAGCACCAACATCATCAGGTCCATACCGTTCACAAGGTGCACCTGGTGCAGGTGGCGCAGCTGGTGGTCCACAACGTCCAGGCAGCGGCGGTCCTAATCGCGGTCCAGGTCGTGGCGGTACTGCAGGCGCGTTTGGAAAGAATGCAAGTAAATCTTCAAAGCGTAAGCAGAAGTCACGTAAAGCGCTGCGCGAAGAGTTCGACAATATGCAGGCACCACAACTTGGTGGAGCAGTTATTCCACATGGTGATGGAAAGACAAAGATTCGTATGCGTCGCGGTGCTTCTCTTGCAGATTTCGCCGAAAAGATTGGTGCAGATCCAGCAGCGTTAGTTTCAGCTCTATTCCACCTTGGTGAAATGGTTACTGCAACACAGTCAGTAGATGCAGATACTTTCGAAATTCTCGGTGCACAGCTTAAGTACCAGATTGAAATCGTTTCACCTGAAGATGAAGATCGTGAGCTTCTCCAGGACTTCGATATCGATCTAGCTCAAGAGCTTGAAGATATGAACCCTGATGATCTCGTCGCACGTCCACCAGTTGTTACTGTCATGGGCCACGTCGATCACGGTAAGACATCTCTTCTCGATGCAATCCGTAAGACCGAAGTGATTAAGGGCGAAGCTGGTGGAATTACTCAGCACATTGGTGCTTACCAAATTCACCACGACCACGATGGCGTTAACCGCGCAATCACCTTTATCGATACACCGGGCCACGAAGCGTTTACAGCGATGCGTGCCCGTGGTGCAAAGGTCACAGATATTGCAGTGCTCGTAGTTGCTGCCGACGACGGCATCATGCCTCAGACAATTGAAGCGCTTAACCACGCTCAAGCTGCTGATGTGCCAATCGTTGTTGCAGTAAACAAGATTGATAAGGAAGGCGCGAACCCAGATAAGGTCCGCCAGCAATTGACCGAGTACAACTTGATCGCTGAAGAGTACGGCGGAGACACAATCTTCGTAAACGTCTCTGCCAAGAAGGGCGAAGGCGTCGATGCACTTATCGACTCAATCCTCCTCACGGCAGATGCTGCTATTGATCTTCGTGCCATCGCTGCCGATGATGCTCGTGGTGTAGCTATTGAAGCTCACCTCGATCGTGGTCGTGGACCTGTTGCAACAGTTCTCGTGCAACGCGGAACTTTGAAGGTCGGAGATGCAATCGTCGCTGGTGGTTCATTCGGTCGCGTACGTGCAATGCTCGATGAGCATGGTGCAAATGTGGATGAAGCTGGCCCATCGCGTCCTGTGCAGGTTCTCGGTTTCACATCTGTTCCAAACGCTGGAGACACATTCCTCGTTGCAGAAGATGACCGCACCGCACGTCAGATTGCTGAAAAGCGTCAGGCTGCAGAGCGAAATGCTCAATTGGCTAAGGCTCGCAAGAAGGTTTCACTCGAAGACTTCATGGAGCAGTCCAAGATTTCAACTCTGAACCTCATCCTCAAGGGTGACGTTTCAGGTTCTGTTGAAGCCCTCGAAGATGCTCTTATGCAGCTCGATGTCGGAGCAGAAGTTGATCTTCGCGTTATCCACCGCGGCGTAGGTGCAATCACCAAGAGCGATATCACTCTTGCATCTGCATCAACTGCTGTTGTTATCGGCTTCAACGTGAAGCCTGAACCACAGACAGCAATCTACGCCGATCAAGAAGGCGTTGAAGTTCGCTTCTACTCAGTTATCTATAACGCAATCGAAGAAATCGAGCTCTCACTTAAGGGTCTCCTTAAGCCTGAATTCGAAGAGGTTGTACTTGGTAACGCAGAAGTTCGCGATCTCTTCAAATCATCTAAGGTCGGAACAATTGCAGGTTCAATCGTTACTGACGGAATAATCCGCCGTAATGCAAAGGCGCGCGTATTGCGTGACGGAGCAGTACTCGCTGAGGATGTCACTATCGAATCCCTCAAGCGCTTTAAAGATGATGCAACCGAAGTCAAGGAAGGCTTTGAGTGCGGTATCGGCGTAGGTAAGGGAGCTGACCTCCAAGTTGGCGACATCATCCAGGTATTCGAGATGCGCGAGAAGAAGCGCGCGTAACCATGGGAAATTCACACCGCAGCCACAAGGTTGCAGACCGCATCAAGGTAGTAGTGGCACAGCTACTTGAGACAAAGATTAAAGATCCGCGTCTTGGCTTTGTCACTGTTACCGATGCGCGCGTTACTGGAGATCTCCAGAACGCCTCGATCTTCTACACCGTTCTCGGTGGCGAAGATGAGCGCGCTGCAACTGCTGCGGCTCTCGAATCTGCAAAGGGCGTTATCCGTAGCGCCGTAGGCAAGGATTTGGGAACTCGAATTACTCCATCGCTTGAATTTATCCTCGATGGACTGCCTGAATCCGCGCGCGAACTCGACACATTACTTGAGCGTGTTCACCAACTCGATGCAGAGGTGGCAAAGGCGCGCGAAAATGCGAAGCCAGTTGTCGAAGATCCTTACAAAGTCCCACGCGTCATTGAAGAAGATTAGAAGCCTTGATAACTGACGGATTTCTCGTCGTCGATAAAGCTGGCGGCATGACGAGCCACGATGTTGTGGCTGTTGGTCGCAAAGCACTTGGTACTCGCAAAGTAGGACATGCGGGAACTCTTGATCCGATGGCTACGGGAATTCTTGTACTTGGTTTCGGCAACGGAACACGTTTATTGCAATACATCACCGATGGCGATAAATCCTATGTAGCAACCGTTGTTCTTGGAGCATCAACAATCACTGATGATAAAGAGGGTGAAGTTATCGCTTCCACCGATGCATCGAAGGTCCTTGATGCAGATATTGAAAAGTATTTGAAGGCGATGATTGGCACCATTGCCCAGCGCCCTTCGTCTGTCTCTGCTGTAAAAGTTGGGGGAGAGCGTGCATACGATCGCGTGCGTGCAGGTGAAAAATTTGAACTGGAAGCCCGTAACGTCACTATTACACAGCTCGATATCCTCGCGATTCGCCACCTAGATGTAACCACAGAGGTTGATATTGAAGTCACATGCTCTGCCGGCACATTTATCCGTGCCATCGCTCGTGACCTCGGTGAATCACTTAAAGTCGGGGGACACCTCAGCGCACTTCGCCGTACACGAGTAGCAGGCTTTACTGAGAAAGATGCATGCAGCTTTGAAGACCTCAAAGCTCAGAAATTCACCGCGTTAAACCTCGCCGATGTAGCACGCACAACATTTACGCCGCGCGAATTAAGTTTGGAAGAAGTTCAAGAGCTCTCCTTTGGCCGACCACTGGCTGAAAATGGAAATACTGCAATAAACGCAGCACTTTCTCCTGATAACCGGCTCATCGCACTTCTCAAAGATGAAGGCGGCAAGGCGAAACCGATTGCAGTTTTTGCAGCGGCTAACTAGGTAAGGCAAGATTCGAGTATGAGCGAGACCAGCGTCGTAGTCATCGGCGTTTTCGATGGCGTCCACAAGGGACACCAACTCTTGCTCAATCGCGCAAAAGAGATTGCCGATGGCCGCTCCATTATTGCGCTGACATTTGACCCGCATCCCACCACAGTCTT
Source organism: Actinobacteria bacterium IMCC25003 (assembly GCA_002284855.1). Classification (GTDB taxonomy): domain Bacteria; phylum Actinomycetota; class Actinomycetes; order Nanopelagicales; family Nanopelagicaceae; genus Planktophila. The sequence continues at coordinate 673,356 of CP015603.1, forward strand.
TGCTCCCGATAAAGCGCCAACCATGCTTACGACGCTAGCTGATCGAGTTGAGTTACTCAAGATCCATAACGCCGATCAAGTAGCGGTCATGAAGTTCAATGAAAAGTTTGCAGCAATGTCACCTGAAGATTTTGTTGAGACGGTTTTGGTCAATCAACTCCACGCCAGCACGGTCATTGTCGGTAAGAACTTTACCTACGGCCATAAAGCTGCTGGCAATGTAGATACTCTAATCAAGTCCGGGCTCATCCATAATTTCACCGTCGATGTGCAAGAGCTGAAAGCAGATACTGAAGTTATTTCATCTTCACGCATTCGCAAACTCGTCATCGACGGAAAAGTTGAAGAAGCTCGCACACTCTTATCTCGTCCACATCGCCTCGATGGAGTAGTAGTCCACGGCGAAAAACGCGGACGAGAAATCGGATACCCCACTGCAAACTTAGGAAAGATTGAAGGGCAGACAATTCCCGCAGATGGTGTTTATGCAGGGTGGCTCACAGTCGGAATTAACTTCTGGCCAGCTGCAATTTCAATCGGTACCAACCCAACATTCGAAGGTGCGCGTGGGCGACAAGTTGAGGCATATGCTCTCGATCAAGAAGGGCTCGATCTCTACGATAAGAATGCATCGATTGAATTTGGTTGGTATCTACGTCCTACTCTTAAATTTGATAGCCTTGACGAACTTCTTGTACAGATGAAGAAGGATTGCGATAAAGCTCGCGAATTAACCGAGAAATAGGCTTAATCCAGCCTCAATTTCACTTATCCACAGCCCGCAGGTAAACTTTCACCCGTCCAACGAGATTGTCGATCATCCGAGAGTACAACCGGATGGCCTCCTGGTCAGAATGACTGAATGAAAAGGAAATAGAAATGGCGTTAACACCAGAAGTAAAGAAAGAAATCATTGCAAAGTACGGCTCATCAGCTACTGATACAGGAAGCCCTGAAGCTCAGGTCGCACTTTTGTCACGTCGAATCGAAGACATTACAACTCACCTCAAGACCAACCCGCATGACCACCACAACCGTCGTGGCCTCTTGTTGCTCGTAGGTCAGCGTCGCCGCATTCTTCAGTACCTCGCAAAGACAGATATCAGCCGTTATCGCGCAATTATCGAGAAGCTCGGTATTCGCCGCTAATTTAAATATTAACTACACGCCGGGGGACTAATGGTCCTCGGTAGTGGTTTCCAGATCATTGTATCTGTGAACTTCGATCGAAGATTCATTTGTTTCGCCTCGCGTGTAGTTACCGCTCCAAGTTACCTACGTTCACCCTTGAACTAAGAGCTTGGAATAGAAACACGAATCAAAGGAGGACCCATGGAGGGTCAAGACGTTAAGTCAGCAGTAGCCGTTATCGATAACGGAAAGTTCGGAAAGCGCGAGATTAAGTTCGAAACAGGGCGCCTCGCAAAGCAAGCAGCAGGAGCTGCAGCTGTGTATCTCGATGATCAGACAATGATCTTCTCAGCAACAACAGCATCAAAGACACCAAAGGATCAATTCGACTTCTTCCCACTCACCGTGGATGTTGAAGAGAAGATGTATGCCATCGGCAAGATTCCTGGTTCATTCTTCCGTCGCGAAGGTCGTCCATCAGAAGAGGCAATCCTTACTTGCCGTTTGATCGACCGCCCATTGCGTCCATCATTTATTAAGGGACTTCGTAACGAAGTTCAAATCGTTGTGACAGTAATGGCGCTCGATCCAGATCATATGTATGACGTGATTGCGATCAACGCAGCATCAATGTCTACACAGCTCGCAGGTCTTCCATTCTCTGGCCCAATCGGTGGTGTACGTGTTGCACTTATCGAAGGCCAGTGGGTTGCATTCCCTAACCATTCACAGGTCGAGAACGCTGTTTTCGATATGGTCGTAGCAGGTCGCGTCACAGCTGACGATGTTGCAATCATGATGGTTGAAGCAGAAGCAACAACTCGCACAATCGGACTCATCGCTGAAGGCGCTAAGGCTCCAACAGAAGAGATCGTTGCGCAGGGTCTTGATGCTGCAAAGCCATTTATTCGTATTCTCTGCGAAGCGCAGTCAAAGCTTGCAGCAGTTGCTGCTAAGCCAACAGCTGACTTCCCAGTGTTCCTTGATTACCAGGATGATGTATTTGCTGCCGTTGAAAAGGCTGCAAAGGATGATCTTGCTAAGGCACTGACAATTTCAGGTAAGCAAGAGCGCGAAACAAAGATTGACGAAATCTCAGCTGCAACAAAGGAATCAGTATCAGCTGCCTTCGAAGGCCGTGAAAAAGAAGTTCCTGCAGCCTTCCGCTCATTGACCAAGAAGCTTGTACGCCAGCGCGTACTTCGCGACAAGATTCGTATCGATGGTCGCGGACTTCGCGACATTCGTCCCCTTTCAGCTGAAGTAGAAGTAATTCCTCGCGTTCACGGTTCTGCAATCTTCGAACGCGGAGAGACGCAGATTCTCGGAATCACAACTCTTAACATGCTCAAGATGGAACAGCAGCTCGACACAATGAGCCCTGAAACATCTAAGCGCTACATGCATAACTACAACTTCCCACCATATTCAACTGGTGAAACAGGTCGTGTGGGTACACCAAAGCGCCGCGAAATCGGCCACGGTGCACTTGCAGAGCGTGCACTTATCCCAGTATTGCCAACTCGCGAAGAGTTCCCTTACGCAATCCGTCAGGTATCTGAAGCGCTTGGTTCAAATGGATCAACATCTATGGGATCTGTCTGTGCATCAACACTTTCAATGCTTCAAGCAGGTGTGCCGCTCAAGGCTCCTGTTGCAGGTATTGCAATGGGTCTCATCTCTGATGATGTCGATGGCAAGGTTGAATACGTTGCTCTCACAGATATTCTCGGTGCAGAAGATGCATTCGGAGATATGGACTTCAAGGTCGCAGGCACAAAGGACTTCGTTACAGCTCTTCAGCTCGATACCAAGCTCGATGGAATCCCTGCATCTGTTCTTGCTGGCGCACTTCATCAGGCAAAGGAAGCGCGTCTTGCGATTCTCGATGTCATGAACGAAGCAATCGATACACCTGATGAGATGAGCCAATACGCTCCTCGCATTATCTCTGTAAAGATTCCTGTTGATCAGATCGGTGCAGTTATCGGCCCTAAGGGCAAGATCATCAACCAGATTCAAGATGAAACTGGCGCAGAAATCTCTATTGAAGATGATGGAACCATCTACATCGGTGCAACCGACGGACCTTCAGCTGAAGCTGCTCGCGCACAGATCAATGCAATTGCTAACCCACAGATGCCAGAAGTTGGAGAGCGCTACCTCGGTACCGTTGTAAAGCTCGCAACATTTGGTGCGTTCGTCTCATTGATGCCAGGTAAAGATGGCTTGCTCCACGTATCTCAGATTCGCAAGATGCACGGCGGAAAGCGCATTGAAAACCTTGAAGATGTCATGAAGGTTGGCGACAAGATTCAGGTAGAAATCGGCGAGATTGATCCAAAGGGCAAGCTCTCTTTGGTTCCAGTTCTCGAAGATGGAACGACTCCAGCTGCTGAATAAGTAGATGTCAGTCAAACGCTCAGTTCACTCAAGTGGCCTGCGCATTGTTACGGAAGAAGTTCCGTCAGTGCGCAGCGCTGCTGTGGGAATCTGGGTCAATGTAGGTTCACGTGATGAAGCACCGGCAACTGCTGGTGCTTCTCACTTTTTAGAGCACCTTCTCTTCAAGGGAACAACGAGCCGTACAGCGCTGGAGATTTCATCTTCTATCGAATCTGTCGGTGGCGAGATGAACGCTTTCACTTCGAAGGAGTACACCTGCTTCTACGCCCGTGTAATTGATACCGACCTGCCTATGGCTATCGATGTTGTCAGCGATCTGATTACCTCGTCCATTGTTACGGCGCTGGATGTCGATGCAGAGCGCAAGGTTGTTCTTGAAGAAATTGCGATGCGCGATGACGATCCGAGCGATTTAGTACATGATCTCTTTAGCGACACCTATTACGGAAATACCCCGATTGGCCGCCCCATCTTGGGCACCATCGACTCCATCAACGGAATGTCGCGCAATACTGTTTTTAACTACTACAAGAAGAAATACCTACCTCAAGATCTCGTTGTCGCAGTCGCAGGAAATATCAAGCATAAGCGCGTTGTCGCGATGGTTGAAGCGGCGCTGTCCCGCGATAACTTCCTGGATGTTCTTGCCGCTCCTGTTGTTCGCCCCAATATTCCCGTGAAGAACACCAAGCAGCAATCGGTTGGGTTGATGTACAAGAAGAGCGAACAAGCTCATATGTTCTACGGCATGGAAGGCGTTGCTCGTGCAGATGATCGACGTTTTTCGATGGGTGTGCTCTCCGCAGCCCTTGGTGGCGGAATGTCATCGCGTCTATTCCAGGAAATTCGCGAAAAGCGCGGCCTTGCATACTCTGTCTATGCCTATGCTCAACAATTCGCTGGTACTGGAGTTCTAGGTTTCTATGCTGGGTGTAATCCAACAAAAGCCATTGAGGTCGTCGAAATCATTCGAAGTGTTCTATCTGATGTTGCCGATAATGGAATGACACACGAAGAAATTGAGCGCGCGAAGGGCGCCGTCCGTGGCTCACTCGTATTGAGCCAGGAAGATACCGGCTCACGCATGAGCCGAATCGGCAAGAATGAAATCGTCTATGGCCAAGTGATGGATTTTGATGACATTCTCAAAGCGATTTCTCGCGTAAGCGCTGAAGACATCCGCGAAATTGCCAGCGAGTTCTTGGTCAAAACGCCTACGCTTGCACTTGTCGGACCATTTAAGAACGAATCGAAATTTGAGAAGGTGCTTAACTCATGATCAAAGTAGGAGTACTCGGCGCACGTGGCCGTATGGGTTCAGAGGTAGTTAAGGCTGTTACCGATGCACCAGATCTCGAGCTCGTAGCAGCGCTTGACCTGGGTGATGCACTTGATGCACTGATAGCCAACGGAGCACAGGTAGTCGTAGATTTCACGACTCCAGATTCCGTGATGGCCAACCTCGAATTTCTCATTCGCAACAACATCAATGCGGTAATCGGAACTACTGGTTTCGACGATGCACGTATTGCAAAGATCAAGAGCCTCCTTGCTTCATCAAAATCTGGCGTCTTAATTGCCCCTAACTTCGCAATCGGTGCAGTATTGATGATGGAGTTTGCAACCAAAGCTGCTAAATACTTCGAATCTGCAGAAATTATTGAGCTTCACCACCCCAACAAGGTCGATGCCCCATCTGGAACAGCGGCTCGTACAGCAGAACTCATGTCGAAGTCACGTAAAGAGGCAGGGCTCGCTCCTATGCCAGATGCAACATCTACTTCACTCGATGGCGCCCGTGGTGCAACTGTCGGAGATATTCCAGTTCACTCAGTACGCCTTCGTGGACTCGTTGCTCACCAAGAAGTTTTACTTGGCGGAATCGGTGAAACACTTTCGATTCGCCACGATTCAATTGACCGCGTAGGTTTTATGCCAGGTGTTCTGCTTGGCGTTCGTCAGGTTGTAAATCATCCAGGGCTGACATTCGGCCTTGAAAACTTTATGGAGGGCTAACTCATGGCACACGCAGATATCACAATGTATGGCGCCGATTGGTGCGGAGATTGCCGTCGCTCAAAGCGTCTTTTGGAAGAACTCGATGTTCAGGTAAACCACATCGATGTTGAAGCAGATGAAACAGCTGCTGCAAAGGTTCAAGAGATCAACGGGGGAGCCAAGTCAATTCCTGTCATCGTATTCTCTGACGGAACGCATCTGACTGAACCTTCAGATAACGACCTTAAAGCCAAGCTCACTTCGCTCGGCATTATTTAGAGTCTGTATAACACCGCCGAAGTAACGGCGGCTGAGATGACGACTACGAAGTAAGGCGCCTTTAAACTCAAAGTAATGAGCGCCACCGCAACGCCTGCAAGGCGCTGATCAATGACCCACTTACCTTTTTCGGTAATTGTCTGCACTCCAACGAGTGCGCTTAAGAGAGCAATCGGAATCAAGGTATTGATGCGCAACATACGTGGATTTGTTAAATACTTTTCTGGAATCGAATGTCCAGTAAATTTGAGAAGAAATGCGATAGCGCTGGCGCCTAGTACGCCGATCCAGAGTTCGTTCATGCGCGTGCCTTCCATCCGAAAGCCACGGCAAGCAGTGCGGTTGCGATAATCGGCAAGCCCGCAGAAATTACTGGACTCAAGGTAATTGCAAGAACAACAGCCGATGCAGCGAGTGTGCGTTCAAATCGGCCAAGTAGGCGAGGCCAGACAAGTCCAAGAAATGCAGCAGGCACGGCTGCATCAAGGCCCCATGCAGATGGATTACCCATCGTCTGTGCACCAAGTGCGCCAAGTAATGTGAAGAAATTCCAGAAGATATATACACCGAAACCAGTGAGCCAGAAGCCTTGTTTCATCGCATCGACGCCAAGATCTTCTTGACCGATTGATACCCCTGTTGATTCATCGATAGTTACTTGTGCCGCAACGATTCTCTTAAGTCCACGCACTTGCAAGATAGGTGCCATACGCAATCCATAGAGACCATTACGAATTCCAAGAAGTGAAGCAGTAGCAATTCCAGAGATCGCACTTCCACCAGCGCCCATGACTCCAACGACTGCGAATTGAGATGCACCTGAGAAGGTGAGGAGTGAGAGAAGGCATGTCTGCAGGATCGAAAAACCTGCAGAGATAGATGCGGCTCCAAAAGCTGTTCCGTAGAGGCCAACAGTGAAGGAGACGCTCAGACTTTGCGTTGCGGTGGCGCGGTTCACTCTGGACACGCGGCAATTGTGCCCTAGATATCCAAAGGGTGGAGGGGGGTTGAAAGATAAGGTGCGGACATGTCTGAGACCGTAATTTTTAGAGACGATGTATCCGTTGAACTCATCAAGGCAAGCGCCAGCGATGCCGATGTCATTTGGGCAGCGCGCGTTTCAACCGCTGGCGAACAATCAATGGATGAGATTGGTGAAGATCCAGCGCGTTCTGCAGGTTTGATCAATTACCTCGCTCGCGAACGCCATGGTTCACCATTCGAACATACTTCGATGACATTCTTTATCTCAGCTCCTATCTTCGTCTTCCGCGAATTTATGCGCCATCGCATTGCCTCATACAACGAAGAGTCTGGTCGTTATCGCGAACTCAAGCCAGTTTTCTACATTCCTTCAAAGGAACGTAAGTTGGTTCAAGTTGGCAAGACAGGCGCATATACATTTGAAGATGGAACTGCCGAACAATTTGATATCAGCGTTAAGGCGATGAAAGAGGCATATCTCATTGCCTACGATTCCTATCAGAAGATGCTCGATGCTGGCGTTGCCCGCGAAGTTGCGCGCGTAGTGCTGCCAGTCGCAACTTATTCATCTATGTACGTCACCATGAATGCACGTGCACTCATGAACTTCCTTTCACTTCGTACAGCTCGTGAAGGTTCACACTTCCCAAGCTACCCACAACGCGAAATTGAGATGGTTGCTGAAAAGATGGAAGCCGAATTCGCGAAATTAATGCCTCTTACATACGGGGCATTTGAAAAATCTGGTCGTATCGCGCCTTAAGCGATAAGATTCCCAAATGAGTACGCAAGCGCCTTTCGGTCGACTCCTCACCGCAATGGTGACCCCATTTGATAAGGATGGGTCTATCGACTGGGCTGGCGTGGAAAAGCTGGCACAACATCTCGTCGATACCGGCCACGATGGCATAGCGGTTAACGGCACCACAGGTGAAGCGCCCACAACAAAATCTTCTGAGAAGCTCGAGATCATCAAGGTCGTAAAGAAGGTTGTCGGATCAAAGATTCAAGTTCTCTCTGGCGCTGGTGATAACGAAACTGCCTATACAGTCGAACAAGCTAAGCGTTCACAAGAAGCTGGCGCTGATGGATTGCTCGTCGTCACTCCTTATTACAACAAGCCACCACAAGCAGGTATCGAGGCTCACTTTCGCGCAGTTGCTGCCGCCACAGATTTACCCATCATGATGTACGACATCCCTGGTCGCACCGGCGTTGAAATTGAATCTGACACTATCGTCAAACTCTTCGACTCTGTCGACAACATCGTTGCTCTCAAAGATGCCAAGGGAAATATCGCGGCAACATCATGGGTTATTAAGCGTTGTGGAATTCCTGTCTACTCAGGTGATGACATCCTTAACTTGCCATTCCTCTCAGTCGGAGCAGTTGGATTTGTCTCTGTCTGCGGTCACACTGTTGGACTTCAACTCAAAGCGATGCTCGATGCATGGTTCGCCGGCAACTCCGCGAAAGCTCTCGAGATTCATCAGCAACTCTTGCCAGTATTTACCGGCACATTCCGCACACAAGGTGCAATTTTGACCAAGGCAGCGATGTCACTCATGGGTCTTCCCGGAGGAACAACACGTCTGCCACTCGTTGATGCAACCGAAGCACAGATCGAACAATTACGTAAAGATCTCACTGCTGGTGGCGTCACGCTAAAGAATTAACGCACTTTTCTATGACTCAACATCCCCATCCCAATCTCGGTACACCCAGCAAACTTGTTGACGGTGGCTTACGCATAGTTGCGCTCGGCGGAATCTCTGAAATCGGTCGCAATATGACTGTCTATGAGACCAATGGAAAGTTACTTATCGTCGATTGTGGAGTTCTCTTCCCTGAAGATAACCAACCAGGAATCGATCTCATCCTGCCTGACTTTAGTTATATCCGCGACAGGCTCAATGATGTTGTCGGCTTATTTCTAACTCATGGGCATGAAGACCATATCGGAGCAGTCCCATATCTCTTACGTGAACGCGGAGATATCCCTGTCTATGGATCGCCGCTGACTATCGCTCTTATCTCTGCAAAATGTAAAGAACATCGCATCTCACCACTGACTCGCGAAGTTACAGAAGGAAACCACGAAGATGTTGGTCCATTCGAACTTGAATTTGTTGCCGTTAACCATTCAATCCCTGACGCGCTTGCCGTCGCTATTCACACTAAGGCCGGAACAGTTCTTCACACGGGCGATTTCAAAATGGATCAATTGCCGCTCGATGGTCGCATTACCGACTTACGCACCTTCGCTCGCTTAGGCGAAGAAGGTGTTGACCTCTTCCTCGTTGACTCAACCAATGCCGATGTTCCAGGTTTTACTCCTTCAGAGCGCGAGATCATGCCCGCACTCAATCGCGTTATTGCCTCTACCAAGCGACGCGTCATCGTTGCCTCATTTTCATCACACGTTCACCGCGTGCAACAGGTAATCGATACAGCAGCTCTTCACAATCGTCGCGTTGCCTTTATTGGTCGTTCGATGATTCGTAATATGAAGATCGCCGAAGATATGGGCTACCTCAACATACCGAGCGGAATCCTCTTCGATGCGCGCGAACTCGATAACTATGATGACCGTGTAGTTCTCATCTGTACAGGTTCGCAAGGCGAACCGATGGCAGCTTTGTCACGTATGGCTAATGGCGATCACCAGATTCGCGTGGGCGATGGCGACACCGTGATCTTGGCATCATCGCTTATTCCAGGTAACGAGAATTCAGTTTTTCGAGTCATCAACGAACTCACACGATTCGGCGCAAAGGTCGTACATAAAGCAAATGCCATGGTGCATGTATCTGGCCACGCAGCAGCAGGCGAACTCCTTTATTGCTACAACATCGTCAAGCCTAAATATGCCTTGCCAGTTCACGGCGAATGGCGCCATCTCAAAGCAAATGCCGAGATAGCAATCCAGGCAGGAGTTCCACGCGAGAACGCTTTTATTATTGAGAACGGAATCGTTGTCGACCTCGTCAACCACGAAGCTGAAGTCGTTGGTTCAGTTCCATGTGGATTTGTTTACGTCGATGGTCAGAGCATTGGTGATATCACTGAATCTTCACTAAAAGATCGTCGCATCCTTGGAGAAGAAGGATTCATCTCTGTCATTGTTGTCATTGAATCTCAAACAGGAAAAATTGTTGCCGGGCCTGATATTCACGCCCGCGGTTTTAATGAAGATGAAGCACTCTTCGATGAAGTGCGTGGACAAATTGAGAAAGCTCTCACTGCCGCGGTTGCCGAGGGAGTCAATGGAACTCATCAACTTTCACAAGTAGTGCGCAGAACTATCGGGGGATGGGTCGGTCAGAAACACCGTCGCCGTCCGATGATTGTTCCTGTTGTCGTTGAGGTCTAAGACGGCGCGCCTACGGGCTTGAAAAATACCCTCCACCTAAGATTGAAGGTGTGGCTAAGAAGAAGAAACGCACAACCAACAAATCTTTCTTGAAGATTCTGGGTTCTGCGCTGTCCTCACTCTGGCGCATTATCGCTAAATCGCTCGGCTCTTCTATTCGCTTCATCGCGCGCGGAGCTCGAGATCTTGATCCTGAACATCATCGCGATGGCGCCGCTCTTCTTGTTCTCCTTCTCTCACTCTCAGCCTTTGCTGGAACTTGGTTCAAGGCAGATAACTTTGTGGGTCGCAATCTCTACTCACTCTTCTATGGCGCCTTTGGACGAATCGGAATCTTGGCGCCACTTGTACTTCTCTACTTTGCAGTGCGTCTCTTTAGAAAACCTGATGATAAACACACAACAGGTCGCATCACAGTCGGAACACTGACGCTTCTCATAAGCGCAACAGGTCTGGCTCATCTTCTCAACGGTTCATTAGGCGCTGTAAATCCAACTGGAGCAACAGCAATTCGCGATGGTGGCGGACTCCTGGGTTACTGGATAGCTAAACCGCTTGTGGCTCTGATGACATCACTTCTTGCCTATCCAGTCCTTATTGCTACTTTCTTCTTTGGCGTTCTCATCATCACCGCAACGCCACTATCCAAAGTTGGAATCCGTCTCAAAGTGATCGCAATCTGGCTCTGGTCCAAGAAACCATCTCGCCGAGAAGACGACTTTGAAATAACAGATACCCCTCCATTCGAGTCACCAGTAGTGGCATGGAATGAAGAGCCTGATGAGATCGATGAAGAAGAGTTTGATCAAGAATTTACAGTTGAAGTTCCTCGTATCCCTCTCGAGGCGCAACTCAAAGAGGCACCAAAGAGCGAAAAGCGCCCAGAGCAGTTGCTGCTCACAAGTGATGTGAATTATGAGCTTCCTTCTCAAGATCTTCTCAAGCTCGGTCCTGCTGCAAAGGCTAAGAGCAAGGCGAATGAGACCGTCGTTGCCTCACTCACCGAAGTCTTTAAGCAATTTGATATTGATGCTCAAGTAACTGGCTTTATGCGTGGACCAACTGTCACGCGCTATGAAGTTGAACTCGGAAATGCAGTGAAGGTCGAGCGCATTACTGCTCTCTCAAAGAATATCTCCTATGCAGTAGCGAGCAGCGAAGTCCGCATCCTTTCTCCGATTCCAGGTAAGTCGGCTGTCGGAATTGAGATTCCCAACGCTGACCGTGAGATCGTCGCGCTCGGCGATGTCATGCGCTCAAGCGTCGCAGGCCAGGATCACCATCCCATGCTCGTCGCGCTCGGGAAAGATGTTGAAGGCAACTTCGTATGCGCAAACCTGGCAAAGATGCCTCACCTTTTAGTTGCGGGTGCAACCGGCGCTGGTAAATCTTCCATGATTAACGCGATGATTACATCTATCTTGATGCGCGCAACACCGGATGATGTTCGATTAATTCTGATTGATCCTAAACGCGTAGAACTCACTGCCTATGAAGGTATTCCACATCTGATCACACCGATTATTACCAATCCCAAGAAGGCAGCAGATGCGCTTACCTGGGTTGTCCGTGAAATGGATCTTCGTTACGAAGATTTAGCAACATTCGGATTTAGACATATCGATGATTTCAATAAAGCAGTGCGAGCCGGCAAAGTCGTAGCACCTCCAGGGTCAGATCGCATTGTTGAGCCATATCCTTATCTTCTTGTCATTATCGACGAGCTTGCAGATCTCATGATGGTTGCAGCACGCGAGGTTGAAGAATCAGTTGTAAGAATTACACAGCTTGCCCGTTCTGCAGGTATTCACTTGGTACTTGCAACACAGCGCCCATCTGTTGATGTTGTGACAGGTCTCATCAAAGCGAACGTCCCATCACGTCTCTCATTTGCAACTTCTTCATTGGCCGATTCACGAGTTATCCTTGATAGCCCAGGAGCAGAGAAGTTGATTGGACAAGGCGATGGTCTCTTCATCCCAATGGGAGCTAGCCGCGCAATTCGCATTCAGGGTGCTTATGTATCAGAGCGCGAAATCGAAGCAGTTGTAGGCCATGTGAAGAAACAACTCTCACCGCGTTATCGCGACGATGTCACGCAGGTCGTACAAGCAAATAAGAATATTGATAAGGAAATCGGCGACGATCTAGAGATTTTGATTCAAGCGGTCGAACTTGTAGTCAGCACTCAATTTGGCTCTACCTCAATGCTCCAACGTAAACTCCGCGTTGGTTTTGCAAAGGCTGGACGCCTGATGGATTTAATGGAATCTCGCGGAATCGTTGGGCCATCTGAAGGATCTAAGGCGCGCACCGTTATGGTGAAGCCGGATGAAATTGATTCTGTGCTCGCCACGCTCCGCGATTATTAATTCGCGCTAAACGCTGGGTGTAATTGAGGGGTGATTTCAACGCCTTGGTGAGACTTCCGTTTACTCACCGTTACCTCTAAAGTTAGAATTAGCTACTTAGTTCCCCATAGCAAGGCGGCAGATAATGACTCTCGGAAGCACGATTCGTGATGCTCGCGAAGCTGCGCGCATCAGCGTCCAATCGTTGGCTGAGTCAACAAGTATCCGCATCGGCCTTCTTACCGAGATGGAAAATAATAATTTTGCACATTGCGGGGGAGATACCTACGCCCGCGGCCACCTACGCAATATTGCTGCGAAGGTAGGAATAGATCCACAAGTATTTATCGATCTCTATAACGAAGAACATTCAACAGAGCATCGCGCGATTCAAGATCTCCTTGCTGAAAATAACGTTATGCAAGTTCCGCGGGAGGCTAAGAGAATTTCATGGAAATTACCAGCAGGAGTTTCGCTCTCAGTACTTCTCGTTATCGGCATTGTCCAGATCGTCATTTCAAATCAAGGTTCAGAACTTTCTCCGTCGCCTAAACCTTCTACTGTCGTTGCTAGCGAGAGCGCTTTGCCAACAGCACCTGCTGATGTTGTAGCTTCAACAACTCCACAGAGTGGCCCGATCTCTCTGAAAATCGCAGCCGTACGCGGCAATTCATATATCGATATCGTTGTAGATGGCGAGCATGTTTCGAAGGGTTCGATGTTTCAAGGTGAGAGCAAGTCATTTACAGGTATGACTGCAATCAGTATTTACTTAAGTAACCCAGCAGGTCTTGATCTGACACTTAACGGCAAAGCTTTAGCGCCATTGGGCGGCCAAAATGAAGAGGTTCGTCGCACCTTCCGATAGCATCACCCTCATGTCTCGCACCGTCGCCATTGTCACTATGGGGTGCGCGCGTAATGAAGTCGACTCAGAAGAACTCGCAGGGCGTCTTGCTGCTGATGGGTGGACCCTCGTAGAAGATGTTGAATCAGCAGAAGTCGCAGTTGTTAATACTTGCGGATTTATTGAATCAGCGAAGAAAGACTCCGTCGATGCGCTCCTTGAGGCCAATTCACTCAAAGGCCACGGAACTACGCGTGCAGTCGTTGCTGTGGGATGTATGGCAGAGCGTTATGGAAAAGAGTTAGCCGAGGCGCTCCCAGAAGCAGATGCAATTCTTGGCTTCGATGATTACCAAGATATTTCCGCAAGACTTCAATCGATTGTCAGCGGTAATGCACACACTCCACATGTTCCCCGCGATCGTCGCGCACTTCTGCCTATTGCACCCGTAGAGCGAGCTGCAGCGCGTGATGAGAGCTATGCATCCTCAGTAGGTGCCGGTGGTTCACTCTTTCGTAAGCGACTTGGTAACGCACCATGGGCTCCGCTGAAAATCGCATCAGGGTGCGATCGACGATGTTCATTCTGCGCCATCCCATACTTCCGCGGCTCATTTATCTCACGCCGCCCTACGGAAATTCTGCAAGAGGCGACGTGGCTTGCCCAGAACGGCGTCAGTGAGCTCTTCTTGGTCAGCGAAAATACAACCTCATATGGAAAAGATCTGGGCGATCTCAAATTGATGGAGAAGATCCTCCATGAATTCACTGAGATTCCTGGCGTCGAACGCGTTCGTCTTTCGTACCTGCAGCCTGCAGAGATGCGCCCCTCACTCCTTCAAGCGATGATTGAGACAGATAAAGTCGCACCTTACTTTGACCTTTCATTCCAACACACAAGCCCTACCGTTTTACGTCGTATGCGCCGCTTTGGTGACTCTGAAAAATTCCTTCACCTCATCACCCAAATCCGAGCACTCTCTCCTGAAGCTGGTATTCGCTCTAACTTTATTGTTGGATTCCCGGGCGAGACAGATGCTGATTACAACGATCTTGCTGATTTCATTACTGCAGCAAAGCTCGATGCGGTAGGAATCTTTGGTTACTCCGATGAAGACAATACAGAAGCTCTCGATCTCAGCGACAAGGTTGCTGACGAGGTAATTCGCGAACGCGTGGAGGCGCTCTCATCCCTTGCTGATGAAATGGTTTCGCTGCGCGCCCAAGCACGTATTGGTGAATCAGTACGCGTGCTGATCGAAGATGCAGAGCTACAAGAAGGTCGAGCTGCGCATCAAGGACCTGAAGTAGATGGAACGACAACCTTTATCGGTACAGATTTTAAGGTGGGGCAATATATTGATGCCGTGGTTGTTGATTCGATGGGCGCAGATTTGGTGGCAGAAGTTCGATGAAGGTTCCACCATTTATTACACCGAATACCCTCACCGTCACGCGAATTCTCTTAATCCCAACTGGCGTGTACACGCTTTTCTACGACGGTGGAGATAACTCAACTTTTCAACTTATCTCTTATGCGATCTTCTTTACACTCGGTATGACAGATATCGTTGATGGACGTTGGGCTCGCCATTCCAATCGAATCACTCCACTTGGAACTTTTCTCGATCCTGTCGCCGATAAGGCGCTCATCGGAGCGGCAATGATTTCGCTCTCCATACTTGATCGTTTTCCATGGTGGATCACAATCCTGATCCTCACTCGCGAAATCGGCATTACTTTCTTCAGACTTCTTGTCATTAAGAATGGGGTCATACCTGCAAGTAAGGGCGGAAAGATCAAGACGCTGACCCAGAACTTTGGCGTGGGATTCTTCATCTTGCCGCTTCCAGCCTGGCTCGATTGGTTTAAGTACGGTTTCATCAGCGTCGCAATCATCCTGACAATAACTTCTGCATATGACTACTTACGCTCTTGGTATACAAAGCGGTAGATTTACCGAATGCCGTCTCAAACTCCTGCTCAGTCAATTATTCAGAAATTGAAATCCCGTGGTGAAACTGTTTCAGTTGCAGAATCACTCACCGGCGGAGGCGTTGGACATGCTCTTACTCAAGTCCCTGGAGCATCTGAAGTATTTATTGGGGGAGTGATTGCCTACACCTCTGATGTAAAGATTAATTTTCTTGGAGTACAGAAATCCACAATCGACGAGCACACAGTTGTCAGTGAAGAAGTTGCCCTCGAAATGGCGCAGGGAGCGATGGAAAAGTTGGGCACAACGTGGGCAATCGCAACAACGGGAATTGCAGGGCCAGGCGATTACATGGGGATTCGCGAGGGCACGGTCTGGATCGCAATCTGCGGACCTACCTGCCAAACCCTTCAACTCACCCTCGATAGCGGTCGCGATGGCGTGCGACAGGGCGCTATATCCAGCGCGTTGGGCACCTTTGCCCGTATCCTTAGCTAATACACCGCAGAAAGAGAGGAGATGCGCGATGACGCTATTACGTGAAGCAGTTGGTCACACACTTCGTGATGCACGCACCTCCCAATCTCGCACACTGCGCGATGTTGCTCGCGAAGCGCGCGTATCTCTCGGTTATCTCTCTGAAGTAGAACGCGGTCAGAAGGAAGCATCTTCAGAACTCCTCAATGCAATCTGCGAAGCGCTCGGACTCACACTTTCATCAGTGATGACCGGCGTTGCACACGAACTTAAATCTCGTGAAAGCGCAAAGCTCTCCGTTGTCGACGCAGCCTAAGTACGCCTTGCAAGGCGGAATTCATCGTCGTACCGAGAGCGCAATTCTCGAAGGAACAAAATCTCTTATTGCCCTCCATGGAGTTTCTAATATTTCAATGATTGATATTGCTGATGCATCTGAAGTCTCGCGTGCAACGCTCTATAACCACTACCGAGATAAGAACGCAGTTCTCGAAGCTCTCGTTACTCTCGAAGTAGAAAAATTAGTCGATCTTGCTCAACGTGCTGGAACTCCAGCTGATACTCTCGAAACTCTTTCCAAGGTAATTTCTGCAGATACCGCCCTTGCTGCAATGCGTCAGCATGATGCCCAGCTCCTGATCGCAATCATGTCCCATGCTGAAAATCCCCTCTACTTAGTTCTTGCAACCTGTCTCTATGAAGCGACTAAATCTGAAGCGGGGACAGGACTTGCCATGCGCTGGTTACTGGGGCAGGTCATGCAACCCATCACACCTAAGCAATCTCGCGAACAAGCTGAACTTCTTGTAGAGCGCACACTCTTTTAAACTGATGCGAATATCAGATCTGCGCGAAAGAATTGCGCTCTCATTCGGTGACGCATGGGCGCCATCGTTCTCTCAAGATATTGCCATCAGTGAATTAGGTTCTATGACAGTCAATGAGGCACTTAGCGCAGGGCGCGAAGCTGATGAAATTTGGCGGGCAGTCTGTAAGCAATGCCCCACCGAGACAGAGAAATACCGCTATTAATAATGCCCGTAACCTCTGAAGTATTTGCGCGCAACCCAAATCTTCCTGCCTTAGTTCTAGTTCACGGATTGGGTTCTGCAGGAAATATCTGGAAGACCTTGCATGCGGGACTTGAAGATACATTCACTATCTATCCGGTTGATCTTCCAGGTCATGGAAGTGCGCCTTTAGGTGATGAACCACTTGATCCGCGCTCACTTGCTGATTCGATTGTGAGAGCGATGGAGAAAGATCACGGAGTCCGCGAATTCCATGTTGCCGGAAACTCTCTTGGTGGATGGATTGCACTGGAATTAGCTGCGCAGTATCCAGATCGAGTGAAGAGTGTGACAGCGCTGGCGCCAGCTGGTTTATGGCATGAAGGACCAACACAGAAGTTGCCACCAAGTTTATTAGCGCGCATCCTTGCAAAAATTTCACAGCACTTTCTTCGCCTTGCTTATCAATTGCCACCACTGAAGGCGCTGGGCTATAAGAAAATTACCCATCTCTGGCGCGAACTCTCTTTTGAGTCCTGTAAAGATTCCGTTATTGCCATGGCTCGTTCGATTGGATATATGCCTATGTGGCGAGCAATTCGTTTCCAAAAATTTAACTCTGAAATTTCTGAAGAGATTCCGGTATCTATCGTCTTTGGTGATTACGATTTAACGCTTCCACATCCTCGGGCACGAGAGCGTGAAGTAGCGCCTCGACATTCACGTTGGATTGTTGTCGATAACTGCGCACATGTGATTATGTGGAATTACCCAGATTTGACTGTCGACTTAATTAAGCGCACAGCATTTTCTCGCCCCTAGCTAAACGGCGATAACTTCCAGTATCCACGGCTCAACGCCATCAGAGGGCGTAAGCGCACAGGGGTATTTTTCGGAGACAATTGCATATAAATCTTCGGGAGTCTTAGCCATCGAACGGCTCTGCAATAACCAGCGCGTGATTTCGCCACGAGTCTTCTTCGACATATGCGTCACCACTGTGCGAACTCCATCAACTACGGTAGAGACGCGAACCTCGACGGTGATATCAACAGGGGAGTGCCAGACGGTTTTATAGGTCGATGATCGGCAATCAACAATGAGTCCCGTCTTAATAGGATCAAGAAGTGCGGCGACAGGTTCGCGCATCGACTTGTTATGAATCTTCTCTTTATAACTTTCAATCTGCTGCGAAGGGCGAACAACTCCGTACTTGGCCGAGATGATTGCAAGGGCGGTCTCGCCACGCTTCTTGGCAGCCGGGGAGAGCGAGCTCCAGTCGAGGGCTTGGTAGAGGACCCCCGCATAGACGCTCATAGCCGGGGTGGGTTTATCCGTCTGGCTCTTCTTCTCAGAGGGCGGCAGGAGGATCAACATGCGACACACCCTACTTGTCAGTGGCGCCTGCTACCTTTCGAACAGATGTTCGGATACCCTTACATCACGCCAAGCGATTGGCGGGCCACCACAGTGGCTGCACAACCAGAGCGGTGCTCAGCCTCCGCCCACAGCGTCTCTATAACGCGAGGGCCGTCGCAGAGAATTTCCGTACCTTCTGGGCCGAATACCAACGGCTGCGCTCGCAGACGTTCGAGATGAAATGGAGAAGACAGTGGCTGCAGAAAAAGCAAAGCCTGAAGATAAGAATGTCTCTGATCGCCAGAAGGCGTTAGATACCGCACTAGCTCAAATCGAACGACAGTTTGGTAAGGGCTCAGTAATGAAGATGTCAGATCGACAAGCACAGGTAATCGAAGTTATTCCAACCGGTTCTGTTGCACTCGATGTCGCTCTTGGAATTGGTGGCCTACCACGTGGCCGCATCATTGAAATTTATGGACCTGAATCTTCAGGTAAGACAACTCTCACCTTGCATGCAATTGCAAATGCACAGAAGGCTGGCGGCATCTGCGCATTTATCGATGCTGAACATGCATTCGATGCAGAGTATGCAAAGAAGCTCGGCGTTGATATCGATGCACTTCTCGTCTCACAGCCAGATACCGGCGAACAAGCGCTCGAGATCATGGATATGTTGATCCGCTCTGGCGCTCTCGATCTCGTTGTTGTCGACTCAGTTGCAGCACTTGTTCCTCGCGCAGAGATCGAAGGCGAGATGGGTGATTCACATATGGGTCTCCAGGCACGTCTTATGTCACAGGCGCTCCGCAAGATCACCGGTGCACTTCACCAATCAAAGACAACAGCAATCTTTATCAACCAGCTCCGCGAAAAGATTGGTGTCTTCTTCGGTTCACCTGAAACAACAACAGGTGGAAAGGCGCTCAAGTTCTACGCATCTGTTCGCCTCGATATCCGTCGTATCGAAACTCTCAAAGATGGCCAAGAATCAGTCGGTAACCGCACACGCGTCAAGGTCGTCAAAAATAAGATGGCTCCACCATTTAAGCAGGCAGAGTTCGACATCATCTACGGCGTCGGAATCTCTCGCGAAGGTTCACTTCTCGATATGGGCGTTGAGCTCGGTATCGTTAAGAAATCTGGCGCTTGGTATACCTACGAAGCCGATCAACTCGGCCAAGGTAAGGAAAATTCACGCGCATTCCTCATCGACAATCCAGATCTCGCCAATGAGATCGAATCTAAGATCCGCGCCAGCTTTGTACCTGTCGAGGTAGATGCAGCGTTGATCGCAGAGATCGATGAAGCAGCAGCAGAGGTTGAGTTCTAATTTCACTGCAATTTGCAAAGGTCGAACGTGGTGAGGGCTCCGACCCTTACGAAGTAGCTCACACAATTGCACTCAATGCACTTGTGGCTAGGGCGAAAAGTAAGGGCGAGCTTCTCGCTCACCTCAAGACCCGTGGCGTTGAAGATGATGTTGCTCAAGCAGTTGTCTTCCGTCTCCAAGAGACTGGCCTCGTCAATGATCGTGAATTTGCATCCGCTTGGGCTACCTCGCGCCATTCACATAAGAAGTTATCGAAGCGAATCATCGCTGGCGAACTTCGCCAGAAGGGCGTTACTCAAGAGCAGATTGATGAAGCCCTCGATGGCATCGACGACGAATCCGAGTACCGCGTCGCTTTTGATTTAGGTTTTAAGAAGTACAACACCATGTCACGACTTGAACCCGATGTGCAGATTCGCAGAATTCAATCGCTCTTAGCACGCAAGGGATTTAGCTTCACAATCATCTCTCGAGTCCTTCGCGAACTCGATCTAGCAGGTAATTAACTACTTACCCTGCTTTAAGTGCTCTGTTAGCCGTTCTGCAGTTGCAACGACAGCTGCTGCATGCAATCGACCTGGTTGACGGCCTAAACGTTCGATAGGTCCGCTGATAGAGACCGCTGCAATAACTTTTCCATTAGGTCCGCGCACCGGTGCCGATACAGATGCAACGCCAGCTTCGCGTTCTCCGACAGATTGCGCCCAACCTCGACGGCGATCAGCAGCCAGATGTGCCGCTGTATAACGCGCATTCTTCAAACCGCGATGAATCTTTTCGGAATCTTCCCAAGCCATCAAAATTTGTGCAGCAGAACCTGCCTGCATAGTTAGCGATGCTCCAACCGGAACAGAGTCGCGAAGCCCTGAAAGTCGTTCTGCAACAGCAACGCAGATACGGATATCTCCTTGGCGGCGATAGAGCTGCGCAGATTCTCCTGTGGCATCGCGTAGCGCCGCGAGAGCGGGGGCTGCGGCAGCTATAAGGCGATCTTCGCCAGCAGCGGCGGCAAGTTCAGCAGAGCGTGGACCCAAGATAAAGCGACCGTTGAGATCACGGGCAACGAGACGGTGGAATTCAAGCGCTACCGCTAGGCGGTGAGCAGTAGGACGGGCGATGCCGGTTGCAGCAACGAGCTCTGCCAGCGAGTGAGGCCCTGATTCGAGCGTTGCAAGGATTCCTACGGCTTTGTCTAGGACGCCGACTCCGCTATTCTTCTTATCCACGGAGTGATATTAACATCTCGCGAGTTGAGATGCAAAATATACGAGTTTTAAAGGAGCACACCAGCTGATGGGTAAGACGCTAGCGGAGAAGATTTGGGATGACCACATCGTTCGACAGGCCGAGGGAGAGCCAGATCTCCTCTACATCGATCTACAACTTGTTCACGAAGTAACAAGTGCACAGGCATTCGATGGATTGCGTCTTGCAGGTCGCAAAGTTCGTCGCCCTGATTTAACAATTGCAACAGAAGATCACAACACACCAACGCTTGATATCTTGAAGCCGATTGCAGATCCTGTGTCAAAGCTTCAAATCGACACATTGCGCAATAACGCAAAAGAGTTCGGGATACGTATCCACTCATTGGGCGATGCCGACCAAGGCGTTGTGCACGTCGTTGGACCACAACTTGGAATTACACAGCCAGGCATGACAATCGTCTGCGGCGATTCACATACATCGACACACGGTGCATTCGGCGCAATCGCATTCGGTATCGGAACATCTGAAGTTGAGCATGTACTTGCAACGCAGACTCTTCCATCACGCCGTCCCAAGACAATGGCAATCAACGTTGAAGGCTCACTAAAGCCAGGCGTTACTGCAAAGGACATCATCCTTGCCATCATTGCTCAAATTGGTACAGGTGGGGGACAGGGCTACATCATCGAATACCGCGGATCAGCAATTCGCGAACTTTCGATGGAAGGCCGTATGACCGTCTGCAACATGTCTATCGAAGCTGGTGCGCGTGCAGGTCTCATTGCACCTGATCAGAAGACATTTGATTACATTAAGGGCAAGCCACATGCACCTGAAGATTTCGCAGCAGCCCAAAGCTATTGGGAGACTCTCTTTACAGATGCCGATGCTAAGTTCGATGTTGAGATCACTCTCGATGCCAATACTCTCGAACCATTTGTTACCTGGGGAACTAACCCAGGACAAGGTTTGCCACTCAACGCATCTGTCCCAAATCCTGCAGATATTAAGGATTCTGAAGAACGCGGTGCTGCAGAGCGCGCACTTGAGTACATGGGACTCACCGCTGGCACACCACTGAAGAAGATAGCTATTGACACTGTTTTCTTGGGCTCTTGCACCAATGGTCGTATCGAAGATCTTCGTGCTGCCGCCTCTGTTATTGAAGGTAAGAAAATTGCACCGAAGGTTCGCATGCTGGTTGTTCCTGGTTCAGAGCGGGTACGTCAGCAAGCTATGAAGGAAGGCCTCGATAAGGTCTTTATCGATTTCGGTGCGGAATGGCGTAACGCTGGATGCTCAATGTGTCTTGGCATGAACCCTGACCAACTTGCAGTCGGCGAGCGTTCAGCGTCAACATCAAACCGTAACTTCGAAGGTCGCCAAGGAAAGGGTGGACGTACACACCTCGTCAGTCCACTTGTTGCAGCAGCAACTGCAATTCGCGGAACACTTTCATCACCGGCAGATTTGTAAGAGAGGAACAGAACAATGGAAAAATTCATTGAGCACACAGGCACTGGAGTTCCTCTTCGTCGCAGCAATGTCGATACCGATCAGATTATTCCTGCCGTCTATCTCAAGCGCGTTACTCGTAGCGGCTTCGAAGATGGTCTCTTCTCAGCATGGCGCAACGATCCCGAGTTTGTCCTAAATAAGGATGAGTACAAGGGCGGAACCGTCCTTGTAGCAGGACCAGAGTTCGGAACTGGCTCTTCACGCGAGCATGCAGTGTGGGCTCTCCAGAACTATGGTTTTAAAGTTGTCATTTCAAGCCGCTTCGCAGATATCTTCCGTGGAAACTCTCTCAAGGGTGGCCTTCTCACCGTAATCTTGCCTCAAGAGTCTGTCGAGGCTATCTGGCAGGCGATTGAAGCAACGCCAAATACTGAAATCACAGTAGATCTCGATACTCGCACCGTTTCTTACAACGATGTCACCGTCGCCTTTGAACTCGACGATTACACCCGTTGGCGCTTGATGGAAGGTCTCGATGACATCGGATTAACCTTGAAACACACTGATTCTATCGACGCTTTTGAGGCAAAAAGAGCTTCCTACAAGCCAACAACTCTTCCCATCCGTATCTAACAGCTAAAAATGAGCGTAAATCGCTGATTTTTCTGGTGGGGTGAGTCAATTGTGTAAAAGTCTCAACTACGGAATGAGAGTTTTTTACGCATAAAAAGTGGAATTTTCGCAGAATATTTACTTGCGACACGCACGCGTCAATAACGCTCTCACCCTACAAATAGGTTTAAGTTTTACGCAGTTAAGCAAAAGCTTAATTATTTACGCGTAAAACTTAGGGGAAATCAATGAATAAGGCCCAGTTCATCGCTGCGTTGGCCCCACACTTCAACGGCAGCAAGAAAGAAGCAGCTCACGCTGTAGATATCGTTTTCGACACAATTACACGCAACATGTCAGCTGGAAACGATGTCATGATCAACGACTTCGGTAAGTTCAAGAAGGTTGACCGCAAGGCACGTATGGGACGTAACCCATTCACCGGCGAGACAATCAAGATCAAGGCTTCAAAGAAGGCTCGCTTCCTCCCTGCTAAGGCACTTAAGGAAGTTATCGCTGGCGATCGTAAGCTCGGTCCAGCTCCAAAGCCAGAAGTAAAGCCAGCTCCAAAGCCAGCTGCAAAGAAGGCAGCTAAGAAGGCTCCAGCAAAGAAGAAGACAGCTGCTAAGAAGGTTGCTAAGAAGGCTCCAGCAAAGAAGAAGCCAGCAGCTAAGAAGACAGTTAAGAAGGCTGCAAAGAAGCGTTAATTCTTCTTTCTCAAACTTCTATAAAACTGAGGTCCGCGAAATGCGGGCCTCAGTTTTTTTATGGTTAGGATTTCAACTATGTCGCAGTTTAAGGTTCGCTACGAGCCACCTCGCGGGTATCCGCTCGGCACAAATCTCACCTTTAAAATCTGCGCAAATATCATCATTCCAATCTTCAATCTATTTATGAGCCGTGATTGGAAGGGCGCTGAAAATATCCCCTCAAGCGGTCGCGTCATTGTGGCAAGTAATCACATGTCCTACCTCGATGTACTCGTCTTCACCCACTTTCTCTATCGCAATGGTCGCGCACCGCGCTACTTAGGAAAATCAGGGGTATTTAAAGTCCCCGTGATTGGAAAGATTCTTCTCGCTGCGGGACAAGTTCCGGTCGAGCGCGAAAGTTCAAATGCCAAGAAGGCTGTCGACCACGCAAAGATCATCCTTGAACAAGGACATATGCTCGGTGTCTATCCCGAAGGAACCTTGACGCGCGATCCTGATATGTGGCCGATGGTTGCAAAGACTGGATGTGCACGTCTTGCCCTTCAGACAGATACCCCCGTTATTCCGATTGCACAGTGGGGCTCACAACTTGTTGTTCCGAACTACACAACCAAGCTCAACCTCTTTCCACGAAAGACAATCATTATTCGCGCAGGTAAGCCGGTAGATCTATCCAAGTGGTACGGAAAAGCTGATGACCCACAAGCTCTCATCGAAGCAACGGCTGCGATCATGCGTGCAATTACAGATTTACTCGAGGAAATTCGTGGCGAGAAGCGCCCTGAAGTAATCTTTGACCCTCACACATCAGATTTACCTCGCACAGGAAACTTCAAGAAGAAACGAGCATGAGCAAAGTAACGGTCTTCGGAGCAGGCGCTTGGGGTTCCACCATGGCGCAGGTTTTAAGCGATGCCGGAAATGACGTTCTTTTGTGGGGACGTAGCAGCGAAGTCATTACTGAGATCAACACTTCTCATACCAACGCCAAATATCTTGGTGGGCACACTCTTCCAGCTTCACTATCAGCGACTACAGATCTTGCGAAAGCATTTGAATATTCAGATACCTATGTCTTAGCGATTCCAGCCCAGCAACTTCGCACAACTCTGCATGAGTGGAAACCATTCTTTAAGCCAACCTCAACAATCGTCAGCACGCTCAAAGGTATTGAGATCAGTACTCAGATGCGCATGACTGAAGTAATCGAGGATGTTCTGGGGCCCCACAAGGTCGCGATCATTACAGGGCCAAATTTGGCTGATGAACTTGTGTTGCGCCAACCAGCTGGAGCAGTAGCTGCAGCGCCCACCATTGAACTTGCTGAAGCTATTCGCGATCTATTCCGTACTCCTTACTATCGCGTCTACACATCAATCGATGTGATGGGCTGCGAACTATCAGGTGCAATTAAGAGCATCATCGCTCTAGCCGTCGGTATCTCCATTGGAATGGGTTTCGGCGAGAACACTCAAGCGATGCTCATTACGCGCGGACTCAATGAGGTCGCGCGCCTCTGTGCAGCTCATGGCTCTGATCCACTCTCTGCTGCAGGTCTTGCCGGAATGGGAGATCTCGTCGCAAGCTGTGGATCTCCGCTATCTCGCAACCGCACATTTGGAGAGGCAGTGGGCCGTTCCGGTTCCATGGCTACAGCGCGTTTAGAAGTTGCCAAGACTGTCGAAGGCGTTGCATCAGCTGGAGCAGTTGTTGAAATTGCACACCGCGTTGGAGTTGAAGTTCCTGTCATTGAGGCTGTTGCGGAAATTGTCAGCGAGCAGTTATCTCCCGAGGCAGCGCTTCAGAAATTGATGGAAATCACCACTAAGGCAGAGAACTTCATTCGATGAAGCGCGTAGCGATTTTATGTGGCGGTCCCGGTAGCGAGCACGAGATTTCTTGTCTCTCTGCAGGCGGCGTGCTCTCTGCAATCAATCGAGATGAATATGAACCAATCCTGATAGGCATTACACGTCAAGGAGAGTGGATGGCTCTGCCGCTTGATTATCCATTAGCGCTTGAGAACGGAACTCTTCCATCGGTCAGCGGTAATTATCCTGAAGTAGTTCGCGGAAAAAATGAAATCACTGTGGGCGGTGCTCAGCTCGCAATCGATGTAATTTTTCCTGTGTTGCACGGTACGTATGGAGAAGATGGGCAACTCCAAAGCGATCTCGACCAGATAGGCATTCCTTATGTAGGAAGCGGCGCGGTTGCATCTGAAACTGCAATGGATAAATCAGAGTCCAAAACCTTCTTTTCATCTGCAGGTATTGCGATTGCTTCGGGCATCACAGTCACAGAGAGTGAGTGGAAGCGCCATCCTGAGACAGTCACAGAATCAATTCAGCCACTGGGCCTTCCTCTCTTTGTAAAAGCATCCCGTGGAGGCTCTAGCCGGGGGACTGTGAAAGTGAAAGAGATATCCCACTTTGCTGCCGCGATGGAAGAAGCGCTTTCCTTTGATTCTAAAGTCTTGATTGAAAGCGCAATTAATGGCGCAGAAGTTGAATGCGCAGTTCTAGAAATTGACGGAAAGGCGCAGGCATCGATTCCCGGAAAAGTCTGGATTGATCCTCACTATGAGTTTTACGACTATCAAGCTAAATATCTCGATGGAGCAACGCGAATTGATATTCCTGCGCCCTTTGATGCAGCAATCATTGAGAAAGTTCGGAGCTACGCACTCATCGCATTTACCGCGATTGGGGCAAAGGGATTAGCTCGCGTAGATTTCTTTGTCACTGATGCCGGAGAAATCATTATCAATGAGATCAATACGATGCCCGGATTTACGAGAACTTCGGCCTACCCAAAGATGTGGCAGGCAACAGGAATTGGATATTCAGAAGTTATTACGCACTTATTGAAAAGTGCACTAGTGCGTTAATTGGTTACTGGACACGTCAAAGTGCGAGTAATACCTGGCACTGCTTGAACCTTGGTCAGGATTGCGCGACCGAACTCTTCCATGGAAGGTGCTTCTGCGCGCATGATGACATCGTAAGGACCAGTGACGCCCTCAGCCAGCGAAACTCCAGCGATCGACTTAATTGCAGCCGCAACAGATGAGGCCTTGCCGACTTCTGTTTGAATCAAGATGTAAGCCTGTACTGACATGTGAGTTCCTTCTTTCAACCGTGTGCTTCGACCTAACGCTATCTCATGTCCTAGTCTTGTGGCTATGGGTTTTCAGGAGCGCGATGTCATCTCTGTCTTGCAGAAGATATTTGCGACCTCTGATTCGCGGCTCACAGTTGGAATTGGCGATGATGCTGCTGTCGTGTCCACGCAATCCCAATCCATCATTACCTCCGATATGGCTGTTGAAGATGTGCACTTCAAGCTCGAGTGGTCTTCACCTTTCGACATCGGGCGAAAGATTACTGCAGCAAATATCGCCGACATCCTCTCGATGGGCGGCAAGTGCGATTACCTCACGGCATCAGTTGCGCTCACAGGAAATGAAACCCTGCAATGGATCGAGAATTTAGCGCGAGGCATCAAACACGAGGCAGACCTTGCCGGTTCACTCATTGTGGGTGGCGATATTGCGCGAGGACCCAAGATTGTTATCTCCATGACGGCGGTCGGAAGTTCACCGACACCGATTCTGCGCTCAGGAGCCAAGGTTGGAGATGGTCTCTATCTCTCCTCACTCACCGGATGGTCAGCAGCAGGACTTGAACTACTCACTCGCGAGGTATCGATTAATAGCGAGACGGCGGAGAAAGCTCTCTCTGAATTTTCGGCACCCTCTTTGGATTATGAGATTAATTTTTCAGGCGCAACGGCGATGGCTGATGTCAGCGATTCAGTCCTAGTGCAGGCTGAACAGATCGCCGATGCATCAGGTGTACAGATAAATATCGATCAGACGGAAATTTCACAGGCAGCAGAATTTGCCGAACTTGTGCAGCTCGCTGAAGAACTCAAGGTAGATATCTTTCAATGGATTCTTGCAGGGGGAGAAGACCACGCGCTGCTTGCTACGGGCTTAAATCTGCCCGGAATCCGAATTGGATCTGTTCTTTCAGGCTCAGGAATTTCTGGTGTAGACATGAAAAAAGCTCCAGTCTCCTGGAGCCATTTCAATCACGCTAAAAATTAACGAGTTACTTTGCCAGCCTTTAGGCATGAAGTACATACGTTCTGACGCTTTGATGCGCCTGCAACGATTGTCTTAACGCGCTGGATATTTGGATTCCAACGACGACGTGTCTTCACCTGTGAGTGTGAAACGTTATTGCCAAAGCTTGGGCCCTTGCCACAGATGTCGCATGAAGATGCCATGTCGGTACTCCTTCTAGATTACAAATTCCTTAGATCTAAAGAATTCTCGTTCCTACGAGGAACAGGGCGTAAGGGTAGCAAGAGGGGGTGGGGTAGGGCGAATCCGCCGAAATCCCTGCATAAAGAAGGGCAATGAGGGCTGTGCAAGGAGAGAATAGGCATATGGCCACCCTCGACTCGAAACTTGTTGGAGTTTTGGGCGATCGCACCACCAAAGTTCTGCGCGATTTATTTGGCTATGTCACGGTGGGGGATTTACTCCACCACTATCCACGCCGTTATTTGGTGCGCGGCGAGCTCTCCAATATCTCTGAACTCAACGAAGGTGATGAAGTCACAATCCTCGCGGAGGTCTACAGCGCGACAAGCCGCCGCTTGCATGCACGCAAAGGAAATATTCTTGAAGTAATCGTCACAGATGGATCCGCAAAACTCTCGCTCACCTTCTTCAATCAAGCCTGGCGCGAGAAAGATCTCAAAGTAGGTAAGCAAGGGCTCTTTGCTGGCAAGGTCGGAGTCTTCAACGGCAAGCGACAATTAGCCCATCCTGATTATGAGTTAATCCCTGACGGAAATGATGTTGATGCAGCAGTCGAAGGATTTGCTGGTAAGTACCTTCCGATGTATCCGGCAAGTTCAAAGATGCCTTCGTGGAAGATTGCACAGTGTATTGAACTTGCAATTGGTGCACTTGATGATGTTCCTGACTTTTTGCCAGAGAGTATTCGCGAAAAGTATGGCTATCCCACATTGCATCAAGCGCTCGTTCAACTGCATAACCCGGCAGATCTCGATAGCGCTGAGAAGGCACGCCAACGCCTTACCTTCGATGAGGCATTCATGTTGCAGCTTTTACTTCTCACTCGAAGAAGAGAACTTAAGAATCTCGATGCAGTTGCGCGCCCGGCAATAACAGGTGGGCTCCTCGATGCATTTGATGCATCGCTTCCTTTTCAATTGACTGCAGGTCAACGATTTGTTGCCGAAGAAATTGCCCATGATTTAGCCCAACCACACCCCATGCATCGTTTGCTTCAAGGTGAAGTTGGTTCTGGAAAGACTGTTGTTGCACTTCGGGCAATGTTGTCGGTGATTGATAATGGGGGACAGGCTGCACTTCTTGCACCGACTGAGGTACTTGCAGCGCAACATCTTCGAACGATGCAGAAGTTACTTGGTCCACTTGCCCAAGGCGGGATGTTGGGAGGCTCTGATATTGCAACACAGGTCACTCTGATTACAGGATCACAGAACGCTGCGGCCCGAAAAGATGCACTAGCACTCGCTGCCTCAGGTGCTGCAGGAATCGTCATTGGTACACACGCACTACTCGGAGAGAGTGTGGCCTTCAAGGATTTAGGTCTCATCGTTGTCGACGAACAACATCGCTTTGGTGTTGAACAACGGGATGCGCTTAAGAGCAAAGCTACAAATCCGCCACATCTATTGGTAATGACCGCAACGCCGATTCCACGAACGGTGGCAATGACTGTATTCGGCGATCTCGATGTATCAACGCTGCGCGAACTCCCATTAGGTCGTCAGCCGATAACAACTCACGTTGTTCCCGTACTCGAAAAGCCTGGGTTCCTAGAACGTGCTTGGGAGAGAATTAAGGAAGAGGTTTCACAAGGCCATCAGGCCTATATCGTCGCTCCACGTATCGCTGCAGGAACATCTGAAGATGGCGATATGGATTTCCTTATGGGCGAGAGCTCCGCGGAGATTGCCTCTGTTGAAGAGTTGGGCCCACTTCTATCGGGGGGAGCGCTGCAGGGCGTCAAAGTTGCTCCATTGCACGGTCGACAGAGCGCAGAGCTGAAAGATTCCACAATGCAGGCCTTTGCTAATAAAGAGATTGATGTCTTGATTTCAACAACTGTCATCGAAGTCGGTGTAGACGTTCCCAATGCAACAGTGATGGTCATCATGGATGCTGATCGTTTCGGCGTCTCACAGTTGCACCAATTGCGTGGTCGAGTCGGTCGAGGGACTTCACCTGGATTATGTCTTCTCGTCACTAGCGCTGAACCAGAGAGCTCTGCCCGAGTGCGCCTTGATGCCGTTGCCGGAACTCTCGATGGTTTTGAACTCTCTCGCATCGACCTTGAACAACGACGTGAAGGTGATGTTTTGGGTGCGAGCCAATCTGGTTCTCGATCCCATCTTCGCCTGCTTCGCGTATTGCGCGATGAATCAATGATTGAAGAAGCTCGCATTGACGCCACTACAATTCTCGAATCTGATATTTCACAATACCCACTCTTGGCTGCGGAGCTTGCACAGATTCAAGCTGATGCTGCGGCCGAATATATAGATAAGGCATAACGATGCGCATCATTGCTGGGCTTGCAAAGGGTCGCACCATTGACGCAGTTTCTTCGTCGACTCGCCCTACTTCAGATCGCGCGCGTGAAGCGCTCTTCTCAACTCTCGCTTCAGAGTTCGGTGAATTTGATGGGCTCAATGTTCTCGATCTCTATGCTGGAACTGGCGCAATTGCTCTTGAAGCACTTTCACGAGGTGCCGCCCTTGTACATGCTGTCGAGAAAGATGATGCTGCAGCAAAGGCAATCACCAGTAATCACGAGAATCTTAAGAGCGCACATTGCCCTGGAATCTTCCATCTTTACGCCATGAGCGTTCATCGATTCTTACAAGATAAAGCAGCGCAGCCATATCACTTCATCTATATCGATCCACCCTATGAAGTTGATGATCTCGATGTAGTAGAAACACTTATTCAGCTACGTGATGGCGGATATCTACACCCGCAAGCTCTGATTGCAGTCGAACGAAATTCACGAGTGAAAGAGATTTCATGGCCCGATGGACTCGAAGCGCTGCGTGAAAAGAATTACGGTCAAGCCACAATCTTCTACGGTGTTCCCACGCTGGTTGATGGCGAGAATGGATAACCGCTCCAATCATTGCTAGCGTTTGCACCATGAAACGCGCTGTGTGCCCAGGATCCTTTGATCCCATCACCTATGGCCACCTCGACATCATCGAGCGCGCCAGCAGCCAATTTGACGAGGTAATCGTTGCAGTATTCGTCAATCGCAATAAATCAGGGCTCTTCTCTGTCGAAGAGCGCATCGCGATGATCACTGAAAATGTCAAGAAGTTCCCAAATGTTCGCGTCGATTCAGGAAGCGGGCTCCTCGTCGAGTACTGCAAGAAGAATGGCGTGCAAGCAATTGTGAAAGGTCTGCGCGCAGTTACCGATTTCGATTACGAACTCCAGATGGCGCAAGTACATATTCAGGCATCTGGCGTTGAAACGATGTTCATGGCTACATCGCCAACTCATTCATTCTTATCTTCATCTATTGTGAAAGAACTTGCTCACTACGGCGGCGATGTCTCATCAATGGTTCCAGCAAATGTCAACGCAGCACTGGCAGCACGAGCAGAGGTAGAGAAATGACACCAAGAAAATGACGATGGACTCAATCGAAAAACTCAACACAGCAATTGCAATCGTTGAAGAAGCTCGTGGAGTACCCCTCTCTGCTTCCTGCGTTGTCCATCGTGGCGAAATGCTCGAAATTCTTGAAGGTGCTCGTGATGTTCTGCCTGCAGATTTATCTGGCGCCGAAGACATCATCAAAAAACGTGATCAGATCATCGAAGAGGGTCGCGCTAGCGCTGAGTCAATGATTGCTACCGCCCGCGAAGATGTGGCTCGTATGGTCGAACAGACCTCTATCGTGCAAGCGGCCCGCGATGAAGCTCAACGTATTCTCGATGAGGCGCGCGATGTTGCTGAAGATGAGCGCCGTGAAGTTGAGGCATATATCGATGGACGTCTGGCTACTCTTGAAGTAATTCTCAATAAGACCATGGAAGCGGTAGCACGTGGCCGCGAACGCCTTGAGGGCGCTGACGATAAAGATATTCTTTCTCAGCTCAATTCAGATGACTAAGAGCAGCAACCCTTTCCTTCTCAATACTCATGAACTTCCTCGCCGTGCGGGGGAGTACAAGGAATACGAGCTCGATATTGAAGCGAACGCTCGTATTGGAGTCCCACTTATTGCAGTACCTGAAGGCGATGTCATAGAGGTTGATGTACGCCTTGAATCTGTGACCGAAGGTGTATTACTCAGCGCAGATATTTATGCAGTTGCAATAGGCGAGTGCATCCGTTGTCTCGATACTGTCGAGCAAGTTGTCGAACGAAAGATTCAAGAGCTCTATCGCTACGAACCCACCAATGAAAAGGGTCGTAAGAAGCGCCGCGAAGAAGACGATATTGATCTCGATGTTGAGGATGAACTCCAGATGGAGGGAGACCTCATGAACCTTGAGATCCCCATCATCGATGCCATCATCTTGGCCCTTCCCGTTAACCCGCTCTGTTCAGAAGAGTGCCTCGGCCTCTGCCCGGATTGCGGCGAGAAGTGGGCCAACCTGCCTGAGGACCATGCCCACGAGGTCATCGATGCCCGCTGGTCGGGGCTGGAAAAGCTCGATTTTGGCAAATCCGATAAATAAGCGATACTTACCCCTATCGCAACACCAGCAACAAATTTAAATTTGTAGCCCAAGATTAAGGACGATTACCGTGCCAGTACCAAAGCGAAAGATGTCTCGTTCGAAGACACGTTCACGTCGTAGCATGTGGAAGACAACTGCAGCGGCAATCTCAACCTGCCCACAGTGCCAGCAGCCAAAGCTCAACCACGTTGCATGCCCTACATGCGGTACCTACAACCGCCGTCAGGTTCTCGAGGTCTGATCTGTTCTCAAAACTTCTTGAGCAATTAGGCGTAGAACTTTCACCTGAACTGCTCGAGTTAGCTTTTACCCATCGCTCTTTTGCGTATGAAACAGGTATAACAACCACGAATGAACGCCTTGAATTTCTCGGCGATTCTGTTCTGGGTCTCATCGTTACCGAGGAGCTTTACCTCAAATATCCCGATCTCGACGAGAGTCGCCTCTCTCCACTTCGCTCTGGCATCGTCAATATGCGCGCGCTCGCCGATATAGCTCGCACTCTTGAGTTAGGTAAGTACATCCGCCTTGGAAAGGGCGAAGAAGTCACTAATGGACGTGATAAAAATTCACTTCTTGCCGATGCTCTTGAAGCTTTAATTGGAGCTATCTATCTCGATCGTGGTTTTGCAGAGTGCACCAAAGTCGTTCAGCGATTAATCGCCGATACCCTCGAAAGCGCAATGGCAAAGGGCGCCGGTCTTGATGGAAAGACTGCTCTCCAAGAACTCCTCGCCTCTCTTGGAAAAGGTTCTCCAGAATATGTAGTAACTGAAACTGGTCCTGATCACGACAAGAGTTTCACCGCCGTAGCAATGGTTTCTGGTGATGCAATCGCAGAGGGACTCGGAAAAAGTAAGAGAGAAGCAGAACAATCCGCAGCCCGCACTGCATTTGAAATTCTTTCGCAGCAACAGCCTCAATAGACAAACCCTCAAGTAGAACTTGAACCGAGTCGCTTTTATACCAATGAGGCGCGCAACGGTAGGTTTACCGCGTGTATTTGAAGAGCTTAACCCTCAAAGGATTTAAATCCTTTGCTTCGGCGACCACTCTTCGTCTCGAACCCGGAATTACCTGCGTCGTCGGTCCCAACGGTTCTGGCAAATCTAACGTTGTCGATGCGCTCACCTGGGTTATGGGTGAACAAGGCGCAAAGTCTCTTCGCGGTGGAAAGATGGAAGACGTTATCTTCGCCGGAACATCAGGGCGCGCACCACTAGGCCGTGCCGAAGTTGCAGTAACAATTGATAACACTGATGGCGCGCTGCCCATCGATTACACCGAAGTAACTATCTCTCGCATTCTCTTCCGCAATGGACAGAGTGAATATCAGATCAACGGTGAAGCTTCGCGCCTTCTCGATATTCAAGAGCTCCTAAGCGATTCAGGAATTGGTCGCGAAATGCACGTCATCGTGGGTCAGGGTCAGCTCGATGCCATCTTGATGGCAACGCCCGAAGAACGTCGCGGATTTATCGAAGAAGCAGCAGGTGTACTCAAGCATCGCAAACGTAAAGAGAAAGCTATTCGCAAGCTCGACTCTATGCAGGCAAACCTCGCGCGCGTGAACGACCTCACCGTTGAACTTCGCCGCCAGCTACGTCCACTCGGAAAGCAGGCAGAAGTTGCTAAGAAGGCGGCAACAATTCAAGCAGATCTGCGCGATGCCAAACTGCGCCTGCTTGCCGATGATTACATCTCGCTTTCTAAGACTCTTGATGCAGAAGTTGCAGATGAAAACGCACTCCGCGAGCGTCGCGCACAAGTAGAAGGTGAACTCGACAAAGTTCGTCGTCGCGAAGAAGAGCTCGACGCACAATCTGCATTCGAGAGCCCGCTCCTAATCAAAGCGCAAGAGAACTTCTATTCACTGAGCAGCCTTCGTGAAAAATTCCGCGGAACCCAATCTCTTGCGCAAGAGCGTTCCCGTTTCCTCGCTGAAGAGGCCGAAGAAGCACGCAGCGCCGGACGCGATCCCGAAGCGCTCGATCAAGAAGCTGCAGCACTTCGTCATGAAGAGACGCAACTTCGTGGAGCGGTTATTGAAGCGCAGAGCGCTCTCGCTGCAGCAACAGCAGCACTTGCAACTGCAGAAGCTGCACTTAAAGCTGAAGAAGACACCATCGCAGCTGCAATGCGTGCAATCGCAGATCAACGTGAAGGAACTGCGCGCCAAGAGGGACATATCAAATCTCTGGCAGCTCGCCTCGAAGCAATTACTGAAGAAATTTCTCGTCTTAATGCCGCTCGCGCTGAAGCGCAATCTCGTGTTGATTCAGCGAAGAGCGATTATGCGAAGTTCGAGATGGAGATTGGCAGCGCAGATGCAGGTGAGCAAGGCCTTGATACACAATTTGAGAGCGCCAAGAATTCCCTCGATGCAGCCAAGAAAGTACATGCTGAGCTAGTAGATGCTGAACGCGCTGCAGATCGCGAACGCAATGCGACTGAATCAAAGCTAGAAGCGATGCGCTTAACATCAGATTCTCGCGATGGAGCAGCGGCGCTAATCCGCGACTCCCGGGGAGTTCAGATTCTTGGAAGCGTTGCATCTCTCATTCAGATCGATTCAGGATGGGAAGCTGCTACTGCAGCTGCACTTGGCTCCCTTGCAGATGCAGTTGTCGTGAAGGATCTCTCCTCTGCTGTAAGTGCGTTGACAACGCTTCGAAGTGAAAATCTTGGTCAAGCCGATGTCTTGGTCTACGAACCTGGACAGCGCGGCGGGGGAGAAACGCTTTCAGGCCAGACTTCTCTCCTCACCCACGTTCGCTCATCAGAAATCTCCGAACTTCTTGCATCGCTTCTTGCGACGACAGTAGTAGCTGATAATGCTCGTGGAGCTGAATCAATTCTTCGCCAGCACCCGAACCTCACGGTAGTTACACGCGATGGAGATGTTATAACTTCTCACCGCGCACGAGGTGGTTCTGCTTCATCAACGTCTCTCATCGAAATCAAAGCGCTCGTCGATGATCTCACCAAGAAACTCGCAGATCTCAATCACAACTGTGATCGCCTCAAATTTGAAATCTCAACCGCTGCAACTGAAGTCGATGCAAAGCAATCTGCCTTTGATATAGCGCTCAGTAAGCTCAATGAATCCGATGCGCGTATCGCAGCAATTACCGAACAATTGGCGGTCTCTGGTCAGAACATCAAATCTGCAACAGCAGAGGTTGAACGACTCACCATCGCAATAAACGAAGCAACAGCAGCAAAGTCTCGCGATGAGAACGAACTATCGATCGCCTCTAATCAGATGCAGAACCATGGCGAGATAGCAGAACCCGATCATGCGCGCGCTGAATCACTCCGCAACGATGTATCTAATGCTCGCACCGCAGAGGTGGAAGCGCGCCTTGCGGTTCGTACATCTGAAGAACGAGTTGCATCTATCGCTGCCCGCGCACTCGCTCTCGAAGAATCCGCAAAAGCTGAGCGTGAAGCTTCAGAGCGCGCAGTATCGCGTCGTGGCGCTCGTGCACGTGGCGCTGTTATCTCTCAGGCAATCGCTGAGGCTGCTTATGAAGCGCTCATTCATATTGAACGCTCTATCGCAAAGGCACAGACCGAACGTTCTCGACTTGAAACCGCTCGCTCTGATCGCGAAGGCGAGACCCTTACGGTTCGCGCACGTAATCGCGAACTTACACAAGAACTTGATCAACTGACATCGAGCGTTCACCGCGATGAAATCGCTCGCGCAGAACAACGCATGCGCGTTGAAGCTCTTCAAACTAAGGCTGTCGAAGAACTCGGAATTGATATCCCAACCCTTGTGGCCGAATATGGCCCGGATAAAGATGTTCCAACATTTATCGAGACTGAAGACGGCGAAATCGTTGCGACCGAACTCATTCCTTATCGACGCGATCAGCAAGAGAAGCGACTTGCAGCAACTGAACGCTCACTTACCTTGCTTGGAAAGATCAACCCACTCGCTCTCGAAGAGTACAACGCGCTCGAAGAACGCCTTAAGTTCCTTGCCGAACAACTCGAAGACCTCAAGCGCACCAAGAAGGATCTCCTCGACATCATCAAGGAAGTCGATGATCGCGTTCAGCAGATCTTTATGGAAGCCTACGAAGAAGTTGCTGAACACTTTAAAGATATCTTCGCTCGCCTCTTCCCTGGTGGAGATGGGCGCCTCTTCCTCACCAACCCCGATGATCTGCTCAATACTGGCGTCGATGTCGAAGCCCGACCACCAGGAAAGCGCGTCAAGCGCCTCTCACTTCTATCAGGTGGAGAGAAGTCACTTACTGCAATTGCAATGTTGGTCGCAATCTTTAAATCACGTCCAAGTCCGTTCTACGTACTCGACGAAGTTGAAGCAGCGCTCGATGATGTCAACCTCGGTCGCCTGCTCACAATTCTCGAAGAACTTCGCGAGAGTTCACAATTGATCATCATCACCCACCAGAAGCGCACTATGGAGATTGCTGATGCGCTTTATGGCGTCACCATGCGCGGCGATGGTGTGACAGAAGTAATTTCGCAGCGTCTGCGCGAATCCGAAACCGCCTAACTTCATTAGGTTGTAAGCGATGGGTATCTTCAATCGGTTAATCGCCAAAGTTCGTGGCACATCAACTGCTTCTGCGCTCGATTGGTCTGAGATAGAAGTTGAACTCCTGGCTTCAGATCTAGGGCCAACTCTTGTTTCTGAGCTCCTCAATGCAGCAAAGAAGATGCGCGGGGATGATGCTGAAGCAGCAGTCAAAGAGATTCTTACCTCCAAACTTTCATCGAAGCCACGTTCACTGCGTAGTGATCTCTCTACAAATGTCATTATGGTTGTGGGAGTAAACGGCACCGGCAAGACAACATCTGTGGCAAAGCTTGCAACACTGCTCCATAAGAACGGTGAATCTGTAACGCTGGCAGCGGCCGATACCTTTCGAGCAGCAGCAGTTGACCAACTCACAACATGGGGCCAGCGCATTGGCGTTGAAGTCATCGCAGGTAAAGAGAATGCAGAACCTGCATCGGTCGCCTTCGATAGCGTTAAACGTGCAGTAGAACTCGGAAGTAAATACCTAATCGTTGATACGGCCGGACGACTTCATAATAAGAGCGATCTCATGGCCGAACTCGGCAAGGTAAAGAGAGTGATTGAAAAAGGCGCACCTCTTGCCGAAGTTCTCTTAGTGATTGACGGCACCACCGGACAGAATGGTCTGGCCCAAGCGAAGATCTTCAGTGAAGCTGTAGAAGTCACCGGCCTCATCGTCACCAAGCTCGATGGAAGCGCTCGAGGTGGGGTTGCGCTGGCTATTGAGAACGAGCTCGATATCCCCATTAAATTCATCGGTACGGGGGAATCAGCCCAAGATTTCGCCGCATTTGAGCCTGAGACCTATATCCAAGGGTTGCTCTCGTAACCCGCTTGTAACACAAGGGCTCTTTTTGTGACCCTTTCTTAACCTGTCAATCCATCACATGTAACTCGGCTCATGCATCTTTACGCCATCTCAACGACGAGTGTCCCTCATCTTTGGAAATGGATTAGATATGGAAGACGTAGTTCTTAACGGCGGTGATACCGCGTGGATGTTAGCGAGTACCGCTCTAGTACTTCTCATGACACCTGGATTGGCATTCTTCTACGGAGGAATGGTTCGTACCAAGAGTGTCTTGAACATGATGATGATGTCGATGGTCACCATCGGAATCGTGAGCGTTCTCTGGGTTATTTATGGATTTGAATTGGCATTCGGCCACTCTTCAGATTCACCATGGTTTGGTGGAATTGGTTTTAGCGGTCTTGGTGGAATGGTCAATGACCTGACCAACAATGGCGGCGTGTACCCAATTCCAGTCCTAGTCTTCGCTGCGTTTCAGTTGATGTTCGCTGTCATCACTCCAGCACTCATCTCTGGTGCAATTGCAGATCGTGCGAAGTTCTCAGCATGGGCAATCTTCGTTGCAATCTGGTCAACAATTGTTTACTTCCCAGTTGCACACTGGGTATTTGCGTTTGGAAACAAGGTTGGCGACACAGTGACAAGCACCGGTTATCTTGCAGGTAAGGGTCTTGAAGACTTTGCTGGCGGAACTGCAGTTCACATCAATGCAGGTGCAGCTGGTTTAGCTCTTGCAATCGTCCTTGGCAAGCGCATTGGATGGCGCAAAGAGTCAATGCGTCCACACTCATTGCCTCTCGTCATGCTCGGTTCCGGACTCTTGTGGTTCGGATGGTTTGGCTTCAACGCAGGATCTGCACTTGCTGCAAATGGCATCGCAGGTCTTGCCTTTATGAATACTCAGGTTGCAACAGCTGGTGCAGTTCTTGGATGGTTGCTCGTTGAGAAGATTCGCAATGGCCATGCAACATCACTCGGCGCAGCTTCGGGTGCAGTCGCAGGACTTGTAGCAATCACACCTGCATGTGCATTCGTTGCTCCTTGGGCTGCAGTCGTTATCGGCCTCATCGCCGGAATCCTCTGCTCATTGGCAGTTGGATTGAAGTACAAGCTCGGCTTCGACGATTCACTCGACGTAGTCGGCGTCCACCTTGTGGGCGGTATTTGGGGATCACTCTCAATCGGCCTCTTCGGCACACATGTTGTGAACAGCATTGGTCTCGACGGAATCTTCTACGGTGGCGGAACAGCGCTCCTTGGAAAGCAAGCACTCGGCGTTGGCCTCGTTGCTGCGTACTCATTTATTGCAACACTGATTATCGGTTATGCAATTGAGAAGACAATCGGCTTCCGTGTCTCACGTGAAGTTGAAATCGAAGGCATCGACCTCAAGGAAC
This sequence comes from Actinobacteria bacterium IMCC25003, assembly GCA_002284855.1. Lineage (GTDB taxonomy): Bacteria > Actinomycetota > Actinomycetes > Nanopelagicales > Nanopelagicaceae > Planktophila. The sequence goes on from CP015603.1 coordinate 712,396, forward strand.
ATGCTGAATCTGCTTATGAACTCGCAAGCTCATCACGTGGAGGTGCATCACTATGAAGTTGATTACCGCAATTCTCAAGCCATTTAAGTTGGATGAAGTAAAAGATGCTCTGCAAGCTGCAGGCATTACAGGTATGACCGTCTCTGAGGCCAGTGGTTTTGGTCGCCAGCGTGGACATACAGAGGTCTATCGCGGTGCTGAATACACCGTCGATCTCGTTCCAAAAGTTCGCCTCGAAGTTCTGGTTGACGATAAGGATGCAGCATCAGTAGTAGATGTCATCGTTAAAGCAGCATCAACAGGATCAATTGGCGATGGCAAGGTATGGACTACTCCGGTAGATCAGGTTGTCCGTGTACGTACGGGTGAAAAGGGACCTGACGCTATCTAAGTCCTACAGAAGTAAATATCCACAACTAAGATTGGCGACATGGGAACACGAGAAAGACGCAATCGATCAAACGAGGGTGATCAGCTTCTTTCTTCTCTCTTCAGAGACAGTGGCGCCAATCCGGATGATGTAGCAATCGCCGCGGTCGGAGGTTTCGGCCGCGGCGAGCTATCTCCCGGTTCAGATTTAGATATCGTCATTATTCATACAGGAACCCTCTCCGAAAAAGATCTCTCAGAGCTCGTTAATAAAATTCTCTATCCGCTATGGAATGAGAATGTAAAAATCGATCATTCAGTCCGCACTCGCTCAGAGATGCGAGATACCGCAGAGAGCGATTTGAAGGTGGCCATGGGCCTACTAGATATTCGCCTTGTCTGCGGAAGTGCGGACCTCGTAGCAGCAGTGCAAGTGGATGCTCTCGAATCATGGCGTAAAAACTCAAAGAATCGACTTACTGAACTCGAAGCATCACTAACCGAACGCCACCAGCGCGTTGGAGAACTGGCATATCTGCTTGAACCAGATCTGAAAGAAGCACGTGGTGGATTACGCGATATCACCACTCTTCGTGCGATTCATAAATCTTCTGCGATAGCTGTTCCTATCGAACGTATTAGCGTTGCCGAATCCATACTTGCCAATGTACGCGAGGCTCTTCATATCGTGAGCGGTCGCGATAAAGATCGTCTGCTCTTTCAAGAGCAAGATAAAGTTGCTGAACATCTCGGATATTCCGATGCCGATGCCCTGATGAGCGAAGTTGCTCAAGCGGCGCGATCCGTGGATTACCTATTAGATTCCACGTGGTACAGACTCGCTCATAAAGGAAAAGATGGAGCTGGTCGTTTCCTCAAGAAAGTTCGCTCCACACCTCTCTCTCGTGACATCTCAGTATCTAATAAAGAAGTAGTCATCAGTGGCGATGCAGATTTTGCACTCGACCCTGTTATCGGATTACGTGCTGTAGCATCAGCGGCGCAACTTGGACTTCCTATGTCGATGGATTCACTGGAAAGACTTTCTACAAGCCTGAGCGCGAATATCGGACACTTGCCAAATCCATGGCCACGTGAGGCACGCGAGAACTTGATCTCCCTAATCGGTGCAGGATCTGCGATGGTTCAAATATTTGAAGCGCTCGATCAAGAAGAGATCATCTTCCACTGGATTCCTGAATGGAAGGCGGTACGTTCGCTGCCACAACGCAACGTTCTGCATCGACATACCGTTGATCGCCATATGGTTGAGACAGCTGTTCAAGCTGCTGCGCTCACTCGTCAGGTGCATCGTCCCGACATCCTTCTCTTTAGCGCGCTCTTCCATGACATCGGCAAAGGAACAGAAGAAGATCACTCTGAACGCGGAGAACGTCTCATCGAACCGCTCGCCAAACGAATCGGATTTTCAACGGAAGATGTTGAAATCATAAAGCTCCTTGTAAAGCATCACTTGCTCTTATCGGCCACAGCTACGCGCCGTGATCTCGATGATCCGGCAACTATTGCATCAGTTGTGGATCTCATTCCCAACCTGCAACTTCTTGAACTTCTCCACGCTCTGAGCATCGCCGATGGCGAAGCTACCGGACGCGCTGCGTGGACCGATTGGAAAGCTTCGCTCGTTGCAGAGTTAGTAAAGCGTGTAGAGCTTGCAATTACCGATAACACCGTAGCTCTCCAACCTGAATTATCTGATGATCAACGACAGAAGGCGGAAAGTGGAGTTCTCGCAGTTTCCATCGAAAATCGCGAGAGTGTCTACGCCATTGAAATTGTCGTTCCCGATAAGCCTGGACTTCTCTCAACTGTTGCAGGAGTCCTCAACCTCTTACGACTTGATGTGCGATCAGCGCGCACAAAATCTCATGGAAACTCCGCAGTCATGGAGTGGATCGTTATTCCTGATCCTCACGCGCCACCACTTTCAGAGAAGAAGCTCCATCAAGAACTTCACGATGCGCTTGAAAGCAAGAGCTCTCTCGCCCGCCGCATTGAAGAGCGCATCGAGGCATATGCCCAACTACCTACAATTCCTGTGCCAGATCCGATTGTCGATATCTTCGCCGATGCAGCAACAGATGCGACCATCATCGAAGTGCGAAGCCACGATCGCCCGGCACTCCTCTTCGGAATTGGTGATTCCATTACAAAGAGCAATATCGATATCCGCTCAGCAATCGTGACTACCCTTGGTGCTGAAGCAATCGATACCTTGTACGTCACAGAAATCGGCGGGGGACCGCTCAGCTCTGAACGTGCCGACGAGGTAGCAAGCCGTTTGAGGTCAGCGCTCAAGTAGAGTTCCACCACTATGTTCGACACACTCTCCAGCAAATTTGCCGGCGCCTTTAGCGCGCTACGTTCGCGCGGAAAGATCTCCGAGAAAGATATCGAGGCAACAACTGCCGATATCCGCCAGGCTCTACTTGAAGCAGATGTTGCTCTCGAAGTTGTCGAAGGATTTACCGAACGAGTTCACCAGAAGTCCCTTGAGGTTCTACCCACACTGCAATCTGGAACCAATCAAGCACAAGCAATCTTTGATGTTGTAAATCAAGAGCTCACCGAAATTCTTGGTGGGGGAGCCCGTCGCGTTCGTTTCGCGAAGAATCCACCAACTGTCATCATGCTTGCTGGTCTTCAAGGTGCCGGTAAGACAACGCTCGCTGCAAAACTTGCCAAGTTCTATAAAGAGCAAGGCGATACACCGATTTTGGTTGCCTCTGACTTGCAACGCCCCAACGCAGTAAACCAATTACAAGTTGTCGGAGAATCAGCAGGCGTTCCCGTCTTTGCTCCCGAACCAGGCAACGGTGTTGGTAATCCTGTAAAAGTTGCTCAGGATGGAATTGCTTTCGCAAAGTCAAAACTTCATAACATTGTCATCGTAGACACCGCAGGTCGACTCGGTGTTGACGAAGAGCTTATGAAGGAAGCAATCGCGATTCGCGATGCAGTTAACCCTGATGAAATCCTCTTCGTTGTAGATGCGATGATTGGCCAAGATGCTGTGCGCACAGCGAAAGCTTTCCAAGAGGGTGTTGGATTTGATGGCGTCGTACTCACAAAACTTGATGGCGATGCACGAGGTGGAGCAGCGCTCTCAATTGCCGCACTTACTGGTCGCCCCATCATGTTCGCCTCAACCGGTGAAAAGTTATCCGATTTCGACATCTTCTATCCCGAGCGTATGGCCTCACGCATTCTCGGTTTGGGCGATGTGGCAACTCTCGCTGAGCAAGCGAAGAAGGCCTTTGATGGTGAATCTTCCAAGAAACTGGAAGAGAAATTTATCGCTGGCGAAGATTTCACTCTCGATGACTTCCTCGAACAACTTGAGGCGATGTCGAAAATGGGATCAATGGGTAAGTTGCTTGGAATGCTGCCTGGAGCCGGTCAGATTAAGAAGCAGATTGAAAACTTTGATGAATCTGAAATCACCCGAACCAAGGCGATTGTGCAATCAATGACGCCTCTTGAACGCCGTGATCTCAAAGTTCTCAATGGTTCACGTCGTGCACGTATTGCTCTTGGTTCAGGTCGCAAAGTTTCAGATGTGAATGCGCTCGTTGATAAGTTCACTGCAGCGCAGAAGATGATGAAGCAGATGCGTAAGGGCGGGGGGATGCCCGCTGGTATGGCTCTTCCTCCAGGAATGCCTGGTCTGCCTCCGGCCCCCAAGAAGGCGGCCCCGCCGCAGAAGAAGAAGTCGAAGTCAGGAAATCCGGCCAAACGAGCGCTAGAGAACGGCTAATTTCGCCAATTTCCACCAATTTCCACATTGTGAGCGTAACTGGCAAGATTAGCCTCCTGTTACAGGGCCCTCTACCCCGGTAACAATCCAATCCACAGTTGGACCTCTTAGCTACGCACCCCGCTGTAGCAATTTGGTACGACACACTTTTTAGGAGCACTACTTCTTTGTCTACAAAAATTCGTTTAATGCGCATGGGAAAAATTCGCACACCTTATTTCCGCATCGTCGTCACAGATTCTCGCAAGGCTCGTAACGGACTCTCAATCGAAGAGATCGGTCGTTATGTTCCAGGACAAGAACCATCAATCATCGAAGTTAATTCAGAGCGTGCTCTTTATTGGCTCGGCGTTGGTGCACAACCATCAGAGGCTGTAGAGGCGCTCTTGAAGGTCACTGGCGATTGGCAGAAGCACAAGGGTCTTCCAGGAACTGAAGGAACTCTTAAGTTCGCAGCTCCAAAGCCTGCAAAGAGCGTTGCTTACGAAGCTGCTGTTAAGGCTGCTGCTGCAGAACCTGCAGAAGGCGCAACAACCTTGAAGAAGAAGGCGCAAGAGAAGCTTGCAGCTAAGGCAAACCCAGTGGTTGAGGAAGCACCAGCACCTGTCGCAGAAACTGCGTCAGTTGAAGCCGCTGCGGATGAGACTCCTGCGGTTACAGAGCAAATTACTGAAGACACAACTTCAGCTGGAACCTCGGACACAGCAAGCGCCGTAGAAGCTTCGGACACTGCTGAATAATGATTGATGAAGCTCTCGAACATCTCGTAAAGGGAATCGTTGATAACCCTGACGATGTCAATGTGAAGGAGAAGACACACCGTCGCGGCACAACGCTCGAAGTGCGTGTCAATCCTGAAGATATCGGCAAGGTAATCGGTCGTAATGGACGTACAGCAAAGGCGCTTCGCACAGTCGTAAGTGCACTTGCTGGTCGCTCAGTACGTGTCGATCTCATCGATACCGACGAGGTTCGCTAAGTCATCACCCACCCATGAAATTAAACGTGGGCCGTATCGGTAAAGCTCACGGAATTCTCGGTGAAGCGACAATCGAAGTCCGAACTGATGAAGCAGAAGATCGCTTTGCTATCGGCGCAGTCTTACAGACAGAAAACCACGGTGAATTAACCGTGGTTTCTGCACGTGTACACAACGGAATTCTCTTACTTGGGTTTGAGGGAATCGAAGACCGCAACGGTATCGAGGAACTACGCAACGAGCTTCTCTATGCCGATGTCGATATCGATGCACCCGGAATTGATGAAGATGATTATCACGTCTTGCAACTCGTTGGCTGTAAGGCCTATTTAGTTGATGGTGATGAATTCGGGACAGTGACCGATGTGCTCAACCTTCCAGGACAAGATGTTCTGGCAATTAAGACTGATTCGGGTGAAGTACTGATTCCCTTCGTTCATCAGCTCGTGCCGGTCGTAGATATAAAGAAGAAGACCATGACTGTTATTCCGCCAGAAATTGATGGGAGCATCGCATGAAGATTGATGTCATCTCGATATTTCCTGAATATCTCTCTCCGCTCAAGCTCTCACTGCTTGGAAAAGCACAGAACGCTGGTTTAGTAGATATAGCCGTTCACGATTTACGGGCACAAACTAATGACAACCACAACACCGTTGATGACACTCCTTACGGCGGCGGAGCAGGCATGGTCATGCTCCCTGAAGTCTGGGGCAAGACAATTGATGGAGTTATGGAAGATGGTGCCGACATCATCATCCTTACTCCCGCGGGTAAGCGCTTCAACCAGAAGATGGCAGAGAGTTTCTCAACTTCAACGCAATTAATTTTTGCATGCGGTCGCTACGAAGGTATCGATGATCGTGTTCGTCAGTATTACTCACAAGCTGAATTTCAATCTCGCAATATACGAGTACATGAAGTCTCGATTGGTGACTATGTCCTAGGCGGGGGAGAAGTGGCCTCGATGGTGATGATTGAAGCAATCACGCGATTGATTCCAGGTGTTCTTGGAAATCCAGAATCTCTTGCTGAAGAGTCACATAACAGTGAGGGATATCTCGAATATCCGAACTTCACCAAACCTCAAGAATGGCGTGGAATCTCAGTTCCCGAGATTCTCTTGAGCGGCAACCACGCCGAAATTGCGAAGTGGCGCACGCAACAGGCGCAACAGCGCGCAAAAGATAATCTTTAACTCGTTGGTAACCGTTTCATTACCGTACTGTTGAGCCCATGAGCGAAGAGTCAGCACGCATTCAATCACGTCTAATTCGTGATCTTGAACCTGTCGTAGCTGTCGAACTCGAACGCCACCTCTCAGTTCAGAAGAACTGGTACCCACACGAATATGTCCCATGGTCTGAAGGTCGCGACTATGCAGGCCCTCTCAATGGTGATGCATGGGAAGCGAAAGATTCTCGCCTCACTCCAGTTGCTCAAGATTCTCTCGTACTCAATCTTCTTACCGAAGATAACTTGCCGAGCTATCACACTGAAATCGCAATCTCTATGGGCCGCGATGGCGCGTGGGGAAATTGGATTGAACGATGGACCGCCGAAGAAGCGCGTCACGCCATTGTGATTCGCGATTACCTCATGGCAACTCGCGGCGTTGACCCTTACGAACTTGAAGATCTACGCATGGCACATATGTCTCTTGGCTATCAGACTCCTTACGAGAACGACATGCTTCACACGATTGCCTATGTTTCTTTCCAAGAACTTGCTACACGAATTTCTCACCGTAATACCGGCAAGCTTTCAGATGATCCAATCGCTGAGGGAATGATGCAACGCGTTGCTCTTGATGAAAATCTCCATATGCTCTTCTATCGCAACACACTTTCTGCAGCGCTAGATATGGAACCAAATGCTGCAATGCGTGCAATTACCGATGTTGTGACCAACTTCGATATGCCAGGAGCGAATATGCCGGGCTTCGGACGCAAGGCAGTTCAGATTGCACTTGCCGGTATCTACGATCTTCAGCAGCACCTCGATGACGTTGTAGCACCAGTGCTTCGAGCATGGAAGGTCTTTGAACGCAATGATCTATCTGGCGATGGACTTAAGGCCCGCGATGAACTCAAAGCCTTCATGGACCAGACTTATAAAGCTGCAGCTACATTTAACGATAAGCGCGAAGTTCACTTTGAGCGCCAAATAGCGCGCGGCATTCAACCAATTCGCATCACCAACTAAAGCTCAAATAAGATAGGCGCTATGGAGCGCACATATCTCGTTGAGACTTACGGGTGTCAGATGAATGTGCACGATTCCGAACGCATCGCTGGTTTGCTGGATGAAGCTGGTTATCTTCCAGTCCCTGAAGGTCAGCAAGCTGACATAGTTGTTTTCAATACCTGTGCAGTTCGCGAAAATGCTGACAATAAACTCTATGGAAATTTAAGTTTCTTGGCGCCGATAAAGAAGAAGAATCCAGCGATGCAGATTGCTGTTGGCGGCTGTCTTGCGCAGAAAGATCAATCAATCATTCTCAAGAAAGCTCCCTACGTTGATGTTGTCTTCGGCACTCATAACGTGGGCTCATTGCCTGTGCTACTCGAGCGTGCCCGTATTGAAGAAGAGTCTCAAATCGAGATTCTCGAAGCGCTTGAACACTTTCCATCTACCTTACCTGCTCGAAGATTCTCAGCCTTTACTTCATGGGTCTCAGTGTCCGTTGGCTGCAATAACACCTGTACTTTCTGCATCGTGCCAACTCTTCGCGGGATTGAGAAAGATCGACCAGCCGCAGATGTCCTCACTGAGATGCGCGCTCTCGTTGACCAGGGCGTTATCGAAATTACTCTGCTTGGCCAGAACGTCAATGCATATGGCGTTGAATTTGGAGACCGTGGCGCCTTTGCTAAGTTATTACGAGAAGCAGGAAAGATCGATGGCTTAGAGCGCGTGCGTTTCATGTCTCCACACCCACGAGATTTCACCGACGATGTCATTGAAGCCATGGCTGAGACGAAGAATGTAATGCCACACCTTCATATGCCGTTGCAATCAGGAAGCGATGCGATTTTACAGTCGATGCGCCGTTCCTACCGCACCGATAAGTACCTCGGAATCCTCGATCGAGTTCGAGCAGCGATGCCTCACGCCATGATCACGACAGACATCATCGTTGGCTTCCCAGGAGAAACCGAAGAAGATTTCCAAGGAACTCTCGATATTGCAACGAAGGCTCGTTTTGCTGCTGCATACACATACAAATATTCCATTCGCCCCGGAACGCCAGCAGGTGCGATGGAGAATCAAGTTGCTCAAGAGGTCGTGGGCGAGAGATATACACGCCTGCATGAACATCAGCAGAAAATTTCACAATCAGTAAATGAAGAAGCTATCGGCAGCACTCATCGCGTGATGGTCTCTGAAATTGAGGGTCGTCGCGATGAGGCGCAATCTCGCATGACAGGCCGCTCAGAAGATTTCCGCCTCGTGCATTTCAGTAGCGAAACTGATGCTCGCCCCGGAGATTTCGTAGATGTAAAGATTTCGCAAAGTTCTGCTCACTATTTGATTGGTGATGCTGTTGCTGTTCACCGCACTCGCGGGGGAGATGCGCATGCAGCCCGTACAGCAACGGCTTCAACCAGCCAGACTTCAACAGTCTTGGGTATGCCGAAAGTTCGTGCATGAGCAAAGTGATTGTTGTTTGCGGCGCAACTGCAACAGGTAAGAGCGATATCGCAATAGAGATTGCACGCGAGCTGGACGCTGAAATCATCAACGCAGACTCCATGCAGCTCTATCGCGGCATGGATATCGGAACAGCCAAGCTATCTATCGAAGAGCGTGGCGGAATTCCGCATCACCTTCTCGATGTTCTCGATGTGAACCAAGATTCCACCGTTGCTTGGTATCAAGAACACGCTCGCGCTGCGATTACAGAGATTCACGCTCGCGGTAAAGATGTCGTCATAGTTGGAGGCACAGGTCTCTATATCAAAGCAATACTTGATGATCTTAACTTTCCAGATACCGACCCTGAAGTTCGTGCCAAGCTCGAAGCTGAAGTTGAGGAGTTCGGTGCAGCATCTCTCTTTGCTCGATTGGAAGAGCTTGATCCTGCTGCTGCCCTTGCGATAGATCGCGCCAATACGCGCCGCATTATTCGCGCCCTTGAAGTTATTGAAATTACCGGTCAGCCATTTACAGCGAATCTTCCACGTGAAGATAGCTCTCGTTATCCCGATGCGTTGCAATTTGGCCTGGTCATGGACCGCGAGCATCTACGTGAACGAATCGACCTTCGCGTCAATCGGATGTGGGATGCAGGTTTTGTCGACGAAGTGGATCGATTGATTTCTCAAGGAATTCGAGATGGCGTGACAGCCCAACGCGCTCTCGGTTATGCCCAGATTATTGCGATGCGTGATGGTTCCATGAGCGAAAGCGAAGCAAAGGAAGATACAAAGAGAGCAAGTCGCCAATATGCGCGACGCCAAGAGACCTGGTTCTCGCGAGATGCTCGTATTCAATGGGTCGCTCAACACCAACCCCGTCTCGAAACTATCCTTCAGAAGATAAACTCATAGCATCATGACCAACCCTGTTATCGGCACATATGGCCACGGAACCGAGAACGACTTCGTGCTGATCTACGACCCGGAAAATTCGCTCACAATTTTAGAGCCACAGATTGCAGCAATATGTAATCGCAAGACCGGAATCGGCGCAGATGGCCTTATCCGCATTACCAAGAACGATGGCAAGTGGTTTATGGACTATCGCAACTCCGATGGATCAATCGCTGAGATGTGCGGCAATGGAATTCGTGTGATGGCAAAATATCTCGTCACTCGCGATATTCAACCTGAAGGAATCTTCGCAATTGATACTCGTGCTGGAATAAAGCATCTTCGCGTCCCACGCGATGGAGATATCTCAGTCAATATGGGGCATGTCACCGATGAGATGGAAGAGGTAGAGGCGACCAATAATGGTCACACCTGGACTGGTTTCAATATCAATGTAGGTAACCCGCACGCAGTTGTCTTTGTCGATTCGATGGAAGATATTGGCTCACTCGCTGATGCACCTTTAGTTTCACCTGCCTCCACATATCCTGAAGGCGTCAACGTTGAATTTGTAGAAATTTTGCCGAACTTCGAAGCGAAGATGCGCGTTCACGAACGCGGAAGCGGTGAAACACGCTCTTGTGGAACTGGCACCTGTGCAGTGGCGCTGGCTGCAACGCTGAAAACAAACGGAAAACTTCCTTCCCGTTGGACTATCTATCCTCCTGGCGGTCGCCTCATCGTTGATATCGATGGTCATTCGAACGCAACTCTGACCGGACCCGCTGTCATCCTCGAAGATCACGACCTTACAAAGTACTTGGCGTAATGGCTGAAGACGGTTACGACAAGCTTTTCGACGAACTCCTTCGCGAGAGTGCGCGAGTTGCATCGGATTTTGACTTCGACGAGAGCGATTTTCAAGAGAATGATCAGCAAGAGCTTTCCGATCGTAATGCGCTTCGACGTATCAAAGGTTTCTCCACTGAATTACAAGATATCTCTGAGGCCGAATATCGCCAATTACAGTTAGAGCGCGTTGTCCTTGTTGGCGTGTGGACCGAGGGTACATCTGAGATGGCAGAAAACTCGATGGCCGAACTTAAAGCTCTCGCAGAAACAGCGGGGTCAGAAGTTCTGGATGCGCTCATCCAACGTCGCGATCGTCCTGATTCTGCGACCTACATAGGTTCAGGAAAGTTGGTTGAACTTCGCCAAATAGTTGTAGCAACAGGTGCCGATACCGTGGTCTGCGATGGAGAACTTTCGCCAGCACAACTTCGTACCTTGGAAGATAAGTTAAAGGTCAAAGTTGTCGATCGCGTAGCGCTTATTCTCGATATCTTCGCCCAACATGCCAAGAGCAAAGAAGGAAAGGCTCAGGTTGAGCTGGCGCAGATTGCATATCTTCTCCCGAGACTTCGTGGCTGGGGAGACTCACTCTCACGCCAAGTTGGTGGTCGCGCAGCAGGTGGCGCTGGTATTGGTGGTCGCGGACCCGGTGAAACAAAGATTGAAACCGATCGACGTCGTATCCGCGACAAGATGGCGAAGCTTCGTCGCGAAATTGCTGAAATGAAGGTCTCTCGCGACACTAAACGCCAAGAACGTAAACGTTTTAATATTCCATCTGTTGCGATTGCCGGATATACAAATGCTGGAAAATCATCTCTTCTTAATGCGCTGACAGGTGCAGGAGTTCTTGTTGAAAATGCTCTCTTTGCAACGCTCGATCCAACGGTTCGTAAATGCGAAACCTCAGATGGTCGTGTTTATACTCTCTCCGATACAGTCGGATTTGTTCGCCATCTTCCTCACCAATTAGTTGATGCCTTTAAATCCACTCTTGAAGAAGTATCCGGCGCAGATCTCATCGTGCATGTAGTTGATGGGTCTCATCCCGATCCATTTGAACAAATCCGCGCAGTGAGACAGGTAATAACCGAAATTGGTGGGGGAGATATTCCTGAAATCATCGCTATTAACAAAGTCGATATTGCGAGCCCCGATGTTGTGATGGAGATTTTGCGCAAGGAACCGAATAGTTATGCATTTTCGGTGCGATCTGGTTTTGGAGTCGACGGACTTGTTCACGCCATTGAAAAATCTCTGCCTCATCCCAGTGTTGAAATCACCACCGTTATTCCATATTCCCGCGGCGATCTTGTCAGCGCAATCCATGAACAGGGTGAAATCCTGAGTGAGGAACATCTCGCCGAAGGCACAGCTATCCATGCCTATGTCGACGGTGGGCTCGCCAAAGCAATTGAAATAGCCACCGCAAAGCAGGAATAAACGCGACACGCCGTGGGTTGTATCGTCTATAAAGCTAAGAATGCGCAACTATTCGCGCAGGTCGGGTAAGTCGCCCGCTTATGAGAGATGTATGGAAGCGAGGTGATAGCAGTGGCAACAGATTACGACACACCCAGAAAGACCGACGAGGAGCTTCACGAAGAATCGTTAGAAGAACTCAAAGCTAAGCGCGTTGATGCACAATCAGGACAGATTGATGTTGATGAGGCAGAAGCTGCAGAGAATCTTGAACTTCCAGGTGCGGATCTTTCCGGTGAACAACTTGCAGTTCGAGTAGTTCCTGTTCAGGTAGATGAATTCACCTGTTCACGATGTTTCTTGATTCATCACATTACACAGCTTGCTAAGGGCGAAGGCGCTAAAGCAATTTGTAAAGAGTGTTCGTAAGTTCTTCAGGTTTTCTCGAACTTACCAACCAATACGGAGTGGGGTCACGCTCATCTTTCAGCGTGATTTTCACACCCGTTGAAATCCAGAAGGTAATCGCCAAGTAAGCGGCCGGGTCTGCATCTCTGGTTCTCGAAAGTCGCATCTGGCCGGCAGTCAGCAATTCAACTTCATTGAGGTATTTCAACTCAATATGTGCTCGGCCAATACGTAATTCAGTCTCATCAATGGAAATCACTGATCGTGCAGTTATTGCGATAACTACAGTGGCAATGCTCGCCACAATCCATGCGATGAAGGCGCTCCTATTATCAAAGGCGGCCCAGATTGCGACGACGAGCGAGAGTAGTAAGAAGTAGATAAAGCCGAGCAGCCACAACGGGGGACGTATCACTTCTCTGAACATCACATTCCTTTGTGGCACGAGCGCTAGGTTATCGTGCAATACATCAAGTAACCTAGCCACATGAGTCGCGTTGCAAGCACTACGCCTCCTGAAGGAGCGTTGATTCCAGAGCGCCATCCACTATCGCCTGAAACTGGAACTCAGATTCCATCTCACTTTAAACATTGCTTTGGGTGCGGTGAATTACATCCAACTGGATTGCATCTTGTAGCAACTGTCGGGCAGGGAGCAGATATCACTGCTGAATTTATAGTGACTGAAAATCATCAAGGAGCGCCAGGTCTTGCTCACGGTGGTTTGCTGTCGCTCGCATTCGATGAAGCTCTCGGAAAATTAATGTGGTTACTACGTGCACCAGCAGTAACGGCACGCCTTGAGACTGATTTCTTAAAACCTGTTCCAATTGGAACCAAGCTCTACATCACCGCTCGCATTACAGGTCAAGTCAATCGCAAGGTGTACTCCGAAGCTGAAGGACGACTCGGCGGCCCAGATGGAGATATTGCAGTCCGTGCAGCCTCACTCTTTGTCATTGTTCCTATGAAGCACTTCTTGGAGAATGCACCAGCTGACTACATGGAAGCGCTACGCAAGAACCCTGAACTTCTTACCTTCGTCGATCCCGAATTCGATATCAACCCATGAGCGATTTTCAGGTCTTAATCAAACTTCTTGATCCAGAGCTTCCGCTTCCAAAATATTCCAAAGGTGGAGATGCCGGTGCCGACATCGTCTCGCGTATCGATATCACCTTGGCGCCGGGGGAGCGAGCTCTTGTGCCAACTGGAATTTCCATCGCACTTCCTGATGGATATGTCGCGCTCGTTCATCCACGCTCTGGCTTAGCTATCAAACATGGGGTCACGATGGTTAATGCGCCCGGCACAGTTGATGCTGGTTTTCGTGGAGAGCTGCAATGCATCATGATTAACCACGACCCTCACGAGAGCGTTACCTTTAAACGTGGTGATCGCATCGCCCAATTGGTGTTTCAGAAAGTCGAGCGGGCAGAATTTGTTGAAGTAGAAGAACTCCCAGGTTCAGGTCGTGGCACGGGCGGTTTTGGATCAACTGGTCGCCAATGACTCAACATGAAGATCGTGACAAAGTCTTAGCCGCCTTCGGTGGAAAGAAAGGCTTGATTGATTCAGGTATACCAACTGTCATATTTCTCGTCGTTTTCAATGTCACCGATCGCCTCAATAGCGCGCTCTTCGCATCGATTGCCATCTCTGCGATTCTGACCATCATTCGATTGGCTCGTCGCGACACAATCCAACATGCGCTCAGCGGATTCATCGGGGTTCTCATCTGCGCGTGGTTTGCCAATCGCACAGGAAATCCAAGCGATCTCTATATTCCCAAGCTTCTGACGAACCTCGGATACGGAACGGTGTATCTCGTTGCAAATCTTGCGGGTTGGCCCGTGCTCGGATTGATGCTCGGACCGATCTTGGGCGAAAATCTCAAGTGGAGAAATCATCCTGAACGTAAGCGCGCATACACAATGGCCAGCTGGCTTTGGGTTGCGATGTTCTTCACACGCATCGCGGTGCAGTATCCAATTTATCGAAGCGGAAATGTAAATCTACTTGGAACTGTCAATCTTGCTATGGGTTATCCGCTCTTTATTGCAACTGCCTATGGCTCCTGGCTCATCTTAAAGAGCGCACCAAAGTTACCTACTGAGAAATAAAACAGTCTTTAATCAAATCTTCGGCCGCTGCTGATGCCACGAAGAGAAGCTCGTCTCCTGCAATAAAGACATCGCTTGGCGCTGGTGAGATTACTCGGCCATCACGCACTATTGCTGCCAAAGATGCGTCATCGGGAAGTGATACTTCTTCCACTGTCTTACCGATACATGTTGATGAATCTGGAAGAGTGAGTTCGACGAGGTTTGCCTGGCCCTTGCGGAATGAGAAGAGACGAACAACATCGCCAACGCTAACTGCCTCTTCAACAAGCGCCGCAATGATGCGCGGTGTTGATACAGCAACATCTACGCCCCACGATTGATCGAAGAGCCATTCATTCTTTGGGTGGTTGATTCGGGCAACAACGCGAGGAACTCCGTACTCAGTCTTGCCGAGTAGTGAAGCAACAAGGTTGACCTTGTCATCTCCCGTTGCTGCTACAAGTACCGCACATTTATTGAGTTGAGCATTATCGAGAGATGCAATTTCACAGGCATCGGCCATCAACCATTCAGCGTCAGGGACAGAGTCAATCTTCAGCGCCTTGGGATCGCGGTCGATGAGAAGTACTTGGTGTCCATTATCGAGAAGTTCTCGCGCAATTGCGCGACCAACATTTCCAGCACCAGCGATAGCAATTCTCATGAGTTAAGCACCTGGTCCCTGAGTGAGTGCAGCCTCAGCGGTTGCCATTGCGTCATCTCGAATAGTCATATGCACGAGGTCACCATCCTGGAGCACGGTATGTGGTTCAGGGATGAGACCTTCGCCAAGGCGAGTAAGGAATGCAACGCGCGCTTGTGAGGCTGCTTCAAGTTCAGAGATGGGACGGCCATACCAATCGAGGTGCGGGTGGACTTCAAGGAGTTGAACAGTTCCGGTGGCATCACGCCATTCAGAGCGCGCTCCACCTGGTGCGATACGACGGAGAATCTGATCTGTTGCCCAGATAACGGTAGCAACTGTTGGGATACCGAGGCGCTGATAAATTTCTGCACGACCTGGGTCGTAGATTCGCGCTACAACATTGGTGACACCGTAACTTTCGCGGGCCACACGAGCTGCCAAAATATTTGAGTTATCGCCATTACTCACAGCGGCAAATGCTTGCGCACCTTCGATGCCCGCTTCAAGCAAGGTATCGCGATCAAAGCCGACGCCGACAATTGTGCGTCCCTTGAAGTCAGGGCCGAGGCGGCGGAAAGCTTCTTTTGCTTGATCGATAATCGCAACGGAATGGCCAGCTGCTTCAAGTTCGATGGCTAAAGAAGAACCAACTCGACCGCAACCCATAATCACTACGTGCACGGGAATAACTTACTACTGCCATGGAGAAAAATCTCTCTTTTCGAATCTCGACTAGGCTTCACTTCATGTCATCTCAGAAGAGAACTACCCTTGAAGTAGGCCAGAAAATCAGGGTGACGATTGAAAAAATCGCCCATGGAGGCCATTTCATCGCTCGCTATGAAGGCGCGGTGATCTTCGTCAGACATGGAATTCCAGGCGAAGAGTGCGAAATTGAGATAACCAGCACCGGCTCTTCATTTAATCGCGCCGATGTCGTTGCAGTCTTTTCACCTTCAGAAGATCGCGTCAGCGCACCATGTCGCTTTGCTCATCGCAGCGGCTGTGGTGGTTGCGACTTCCAACATATTTCACTTCCACGTCAGCGCACCCTCAAGGGCGATGTCATCACCGAGCAATTTGCTCGCATCGCAAAGATCGATATTGAGGTTGACGTTGAAGAAGTCGCCGGTCCTTTGGGATGGCGTACTCGCTGTTCTGCTGTTACAACGAAGGCCGGTGCGCTCGGCTTCTACCAGGCTCGTTCTCACAAGATTATTCCGGTGGATGATTGCCGCATTCTCGTTCCTGAAATGCGTTACGCAGAGCTCGCTCAACGTGGCGCGAAAGGTGATCAGCGTATTGAAATTTCTATCTCTAATACCGGAGAAAGAACTATTGCTACCGCTAATGCACGTGATGAATCTCCATTGCGCGTCAGTGATGGACCCGATGTCGCTCACTACACAGTAGGCGAGAATTCCTTTGAGGTAAGTCAGAAATCATTCTGGCAGAGCCACAAAGATGCGCCTCGAGTCTTAACGGATGCTGTTCTGCAGTATGCGCAATTGCGCGAGGGTGATCATGTACTTGATCTATACGGGGGAGTGGGTCTCTTCGCAGCGAGCTTCCTCTCGTATGTCGGTGAGGCTGGCTCTGTAGATATCGTTGAAGGAAGCAAGAGCGCTACAGCAGATGCTGCTCGTAACTTTGCAGGAAAGAGCAATGTTCATATCTATACCGGAGATGTTGCGAGATTGATTACGCGCTTCTCTTCTGCTGATGTCATTGTTCTCGATCCACCTCGTGAAGGTGCAGGCAAAGAAGTAGCTGTTCACTGTGCGCAGTTAAAGCCACGTGCCATTGTCTATGTTGCCTGCGACCCTGCAGCGCTTGCACGCGATACCGGCTATCTCCGTGATGCGGGTTACCAGCTCGAGACAATGCGCGCATTTGATCTCTTCCCAATGACTCACCACATCGAATCTGTTGCGAAATTCGTCCCACTTAAGGTATCTTGACGTCAAGATATCTCCCTCGAAAGAAGAAGCGCGATGAGCAAGAACTCCCTTGGTACTAAGAAGAACCTCACAGTTGCAGGTAAAGAGTATGAAATCTTTGATATCTCTTCCGTTGCAGGAGCAACCGATCTTCCTTTCTCACTGAAAGTACTTCTGGAAAATCTTTTGCGCACCGAAGATGGTGCCAACATCACCGCAGATCACATCAAAGCGCTTGCCCAATGGGATCCTTCTGTCGAGCCAGATACTGAAATTCAATTCACTCCAGCCCGCGTTGTGATGCAGGACTTCACAGGAGTTCCATGCGTCGTCGACCTTGCAACTATGCGTGAGGCAATCGTCGATCTAGGGGGAGACCCATCCAAGGTAAATCCTCTTGCACCAGCAGAGCTCGTCATCGACCACTCGGTTATCGCTGATGTCTTTGGTACAAAAGATTCTTTCGAACAGAACACAGATATTGAATACGAACGTAACCGCGAGCGTTACCGCTTCCTCCGTTGGGGCCAAGGCGCCTTCGATGAATTTAAGGTTGTTCCACCAGGAACAGGAATCGTGCACCAGGTAAATATCGAATACTTGGCGCGCGTCGTCATGACACGAACCGTCAATGGAGTCCTTCGTGCATATCCGGATACCGTTGTCGGAACAGATTCACACACCACTATGGTCAATGGACTTGGCGTGCTCGGTTGGGGTGTAGGCGGTATCGAGGCAGAAGCAGCTCTCCTTGGACAACCCGTATCAATGCTTATTCCGCGCGTCGTCGGATTTAAACTTTCTGGCGAGCTTCCAGTCGGAACTACTGCAACAGATATGGCGCTCACAATTACGGAAATGCTCCGTAAGCATGGCGTTGTCGGTAAGTTCGTTGAGTTCTACGGCCCAGGCGTTGTCTCTGTACCGATGGCGAACCGCACCACTATTGGAAATATGTCACCTGAATACGGTTCGACATGTGCAATCTTCCCTATCGATGAAGAGACCCTTCGCTACCTTCGACTTACAGGTCGCAGCGATGATCAGGTTGCACTGGTTGAGCAGTATGCCAAGGCGCAAGGAATGTGGCATGACCCATCAGCATCTCCTCGATTCTCAGAACATATCGAGCTCGATCTCTCGACCGTTGTCTCATCCATTGCAGGACCAAAGCGTCCGCAGGATCGCATCTCGCTGACAGCATCAAAATCTTCTTTCGAGAAAATCCTTCCTACCTACTTCTCAGATAAGACCGGCAAAGAGGCTTATCCAGTCAACGTCGGCGCAAAGGCAACAACAATTAAGAATGGCGACGTTGTCATCGCCTCCATTACTTCATGTACAAATACATCAAACCCATCAGTGATGATTGGCGCAGCTCTTCTTGCAAAGAAGGCAGTTGAAAAGGGCCTGACATCAAAGCCATGGGTAAAGACAACGTTGGCTCCAGGATCAAAGGTCGTTACCGATTACTACGATCGCGCAGATCTGACCAAGTACATGGAAGCGCTCGGCTTCAACCTTGTCGGTTATGGCTGCGTTACCTGTATCGGAAACTCAGGACCTCTTCCTATTGAAATCAGCAAGGCTGTTAATGAGAACGATCTAGCCGTGACTGCCGTTCTCTCAGGAAACCGTAACTTCGAAGGCCGTATTAGCCCCGATGTAAAGATGAACTACCTTGCTTCACCACCACTCGTTGTTGCATACGCACTTGCGGGCACAATGGATCACGATTTCGAGAGCGACTCTCTCGGTAACGATAAAGATGGAAACCCAGTTCTTCTCAAAGATATCTGGCCATCAGCGCAAGAGATTCAATCTGTCATCGATTCTTCAATCTCATCTGAGATGTTTAAGAAAGATTACGCAACCGTCTTCGATGGCGATCACCGCTGGAAGTCACTTGATACTCCAACAGGTAAGACATTCGAATGGGATCCAAAGTCGACCTATGTTCGCAAACCTCCGTACTTCGAAGGTATGCCGGCAGAGCCAAAGCCAGTTACAGATATCACCGGAGCTCGCGTACTTGCGATTCTCGGTGATTCGGTAACAACCGATCACATCTCACCAGCAGGAAATATCAAGGCTGATTCACCTGCGGGTAAGTACCTCGAAGCAAATGGCGTGGATCGAAAAGATTTCAACTCATATGGATCACGCCGTGGAAACCATGAAGTCATGATCCGCGGAACCTTCGCCAATATTCGCTTGAAGAACTTGCTTCTTGATGGCGTCGAAGGAAGTTTCACTAAGAACTTCCTTGCCAATGGAGAGCAGACAACAATTTACGATGCATCCGTTGCATATCAAGCAGCAGGCGTTGGCCTGATCATCCTTGCAGGTAAGGAATATGGATCAGGATCATCACGTGACTGGGCGGCAAAGGGAACTGCGCTTCTTGGAGTTCGTGCAGTTATCGCCGAAAGCTTTGAACGTATTCATCGCTCTAACTTGATCGGTATGGGCGTACTTCCATTGCAATTTACCAATGGCGCAAATGCTCAATCGCTCGGTTTGAAGGGTGATGAATCATTCTCCATCACCGGCGTCACAGCGCTCAATGATGGTGGAATTCCTAAGGAAGTTACAGTGACAGCGGGGGATAAGACCTTTACGGCAAAGGTCCGTATTGATACGCCAGGTGAGGCGGATTACTACCGCCATGGCGGAATTATGCAGTACGTACTGCGCCAGCTGCGCGGCTAATCTAGACTGCAACCATGCTCGAATCGATTAAGGGTCCCAACGACCTCAAGGGGCTTAGCCCTGAGCAGTTGGAGCAGCTCTCAGAAGAGATTCGCCAATTTCTGATTACGAAAGTTTCAAAGACCGGTGGCCACCTAGGTCCAAACCTCGGCGTCGTCGAACTCACGATTGCAATTCATCGCACCTTCGATTCGCCGAAAGATGTAGTTCTCTTCGATACCGGCCATCAATCGTATGTGCATAAAATTCTGACTGGTCGCGCTGATCAATTCGATAAGTTGCGCCAACGCGGTGGAATCGCGGGATATCCCAATCGCCGCGAAAGCGCACACGATGTCATTGAAAACTCGCATGCATCGACTGCGCTTTCTTGGGGCGATGGAATCTCTCGCGGATTCTCTCTCACGGGTCAATCTGACCGCCACGTCGTAGTTGTCGTAGGCGATGGAGCACTTACCGGCGGAATGTCGTGGGAAGCACTCAACAATATTGCCGCAGCTAACGACCGTAATTTGATCATCGTCGTTAACGATAATGAACGCTCATACTCACCAACCATTGGTGGCGTTGCGACCTACCTTTCAACTCTTCGCGTCACTCGGGGCTATGAACGTTTCCTCGATTGGGGCAAAGAGGTTCTCTCCAAGACTCCTGTCGTGGGCAGCCCTATCTACGAAACTCTTCATGGAATGAAGAAGGGCATAAAAGATATTGTCGCCCCACAAGGAATGTTTGAAGATCTCGGACTGAAATATGTCGGTCCTATCGATGGCCATGATGTCGCCGCCATGGAGCGCGCCCTTACTCAAGCAAAAGAATTTGGCGAACCCGTTCTCCTGCATGTCATCACGGAAAAGGGCAAAGGGCATAAGCCAGCAATTGAAGATGAAGCTGAGAAGTTCCACGCAGTCGGAATTGTTGATGCTGAGACAGGGTTACCTCTTGGAAAGTCTGTCACCAGCTGGACCAGCGTCTTCTCTGATGAACTTGTTGCTCTCGGCCACGAACGTAAAGATATTGTTGCGATTACTGCAGCAATGCTCGGCCCTACAGGGCTTGATAAATTTGAAAAGGAATTCCCAGATCGCACCATCGATGTCGGAATTGCAGAACAGCATGCAGTCACCAGTGCAGCAGGCCTCGCCTTTACCGGCTTACATCCCGTCGTTGCCGTCTACTCAACATTCCTCAACCGCGCATTCGATCAGATGTTGATGGATGTTGCGCTACACAAAGCTGGAGTTACCTTCGTTCTGGATCGCGCTGGCATCACTGGCGATGATGGTCCTTCGCATAACGGTATGTGGGATTTGGCGCTCACAGGAATTGTTCCGACACTTCACGTTGCAGCTCCCCGTGATGCTGCGCGCCTTCGCGAAACACTGCGCGAATCTCTCGAAATTTCCGATGCACCATCCTTAGTACGTTTTCCTAAGGGCGCAGTACAGACAGATATTCCCGCATTCGAACGCCGCGATGGCATCGATGTTCTCTATCGTGGAGAAAGCGCAGATGTACTTTTAGTCTCTGTCGGCGCGATGGCTGTCATTGCAGTCGAGGCAGCATCACAGGCGTACCGCGAAGGAGTTGGCGTTACCGTCATTGATCCTCGTTGGGTGAAGCCACTTCCACAATCACTGGTAACCATGGCACAGCGCTATAAGAGCGTCGTGGTTCTTGAAGATGGAATTCGCCATGGAGGGATTGCAAGCTCAATCTCTGAGATGTTCCGCGAGGCAGGACTCAATGTGGCACTTCATAGCATTGGAGTTCCACTTGAATTTATCGAGCACTCAAAGCGAGCAGAAATCCTAGAAGATTTAGGAATTACTGCTCAGAAGATTTCACGCGACATTGTCGAGTGGAGCTCTACTGTGGAAGAGATGCAATTCCCGGCGCATGAAAACGCTGACCGCACACAGCCTCGCTAATTCCTTCACGATCTAAGTAAGGCAAGATTCCGCCGAGATGCATCGGCCAGCCTGCACCCATCAACATGCAGAGGTCAATTTCTGCAGGAGATGAGACAACCCCTTCATCGAGCATCATGCGAGCCTCTTCTGCCAAAGCTTTGAGTGCGCGCAAACGCACTTCTTCGGCAGTCGACGGAGTAGTTCCCTTATGAACAAGGGCGAGAGCTGCAGGGTTGGGACCAACTGAGCCATCTTCGTTTTTAATGTAGAAAGTCTTCACGCCTTCCTTGACCATCGCCTGCATCGTTGGAGAGATGCGGTAGCGAGGACCTAGATTTGCATTGAGAGTTTCTGCGACATGGAGCGCAACGCCTGGACCTACGAGGCCAAGGAGCTCAAAGGGAGACATTGGGAATCCGATTGCACGCATTGCATTATCTGCAGAGGCTGGATCTGTTCCTTCATCAACGGCATCGGTGATCTCGCCCATGAAGCGAGTAAGGAGACGATTTACGACAAAGCCCGGTGCATCCTTACAGATGATCATCGTCTTCTTGAGTTCTTTACCGATGTTGACTGCAGTCGCAGTTGTTGCATCATCAGTCTTTGAGGTGCGAGCAACTTCAAGTAGTGGCATGACGGCAACAGGGTTGAAGAAGTGGAAGCCAACTACGCGCTCTGGATGTTCCAGTCCTTCGCTCATGCGCTCTACGGAAAGTGATGAGGTATTGGTTGCTAAAACGCATTCAGGTCCGACAATCTTTTCGAGCTTCTTAAAGAGTTCTTGTTTGAGAGTAAGCTCTTCAAAGATTGCTTCGATGACGAAGTCGCACCCGGCAAATACTTGCTGATCAGAGGAGCCACTAATGAGTAGCGAGAGACGAGCTGCTGATTCAGCACTCATGCGCTTCTTCTCTACTAACTTTGCGAGTTCATTCTTTACCCAGGCAACGCCCTTATCAGCGCGCTCTTGATCGATATCTGTCATGACAACAGGACATTTGAGATTGCGAAGTAGCAGGAGAGCGAGCTGAGATGCCATAAGTCCTGCACCGACAACTCCTACGCGAGCAACCTTGCGACCGAGGGCAGGCTTTGGCGCTCCTTCAACTTTCTTACGCTTCTTCTGGATAACGTTAAATGCATAGAGTGATGCACGCAATGGATCCGACATTGTGAGATCGGCAAGAGTGGCATCTTCTGCATCAAAACCTTGGCCTCGGGTGTTTGTCTTAGCTTGCGCAATAAGTTCGAGAGCCTTCAGGGGAGATGCAATCTCTGCACCGCCATATTTCTTTAGCGCTGCTGCGCGACCTGCAGCAAGGGCGGCATCCCATGCAGGATCGCTTGCGTAATCTTTACGTTCAATCTTTGTCGCACCGCTCAGAATGGATGCTGCAAAGGCAACGGACTTCTCAAGGAAATCGGCAGGCTCATAAACTGCATCAACGATGCCAAGACCAAGTGCTTCTTTAGATTTCATCATGGTGTTGTTATTGAGCGCGTTGCCGATTATGACCTGCACCGCGCGTTCTGGACCAATCAACTTAGGAACGATTGTCGCTCCACCCCATCCTGGAACAAGTCCAAGGAATACTTCAGGGAGCGCAGTAAAGGCAGTTGCAGAAAGTGTGCGGTAATTGCAGTGCAGTCCAACTTCGAGCCCGCCGCCGAGTGCAAGACCGTTGATAAATGCAAAGGTGGGAATTCCGATTTCATCGAAGCGACGGAAGACATCGTGGCCCAACTTGCCGATGGCGACTGCTTGCTCGCGCTTATTGAGAAATGCGAGTGCAGATAAATCAGCGCCAGCTGCAAAGATAAATGGCTTACCGGTAATAGCAATCGCCGCAGGTTTACGTGATGCCGCATCGGTAATGGCAGCATCGAGCGCCACGAGTGATTGCGGACCGAAGGTGTTGGGGCGAGTGTGATCAAAGCCGTTATCGAGAGTGATCAGCGCAAGCGTTCCTGCAAAACCAAAGGGGGAGAGGTCGACATCGCGAACAAGTGCGTTGGTAACGACTTCTTCTGGTGCGCCTTCAGGAAGTTGAATTGCAGTTGTCATTACTTGGAACCTCCGTTGATCTGCGCTTCTTTGTTATGGGGGTTCTCCCAGATAACTGTTCCGCCCATACCGAGGCCGATACACATGGTCGTGATGCCATAACGCACATCTGGCTTCTCTTCAAAGGTGCGAGCTAAGTTGAGCATGAGGCGCACACCAGAGGATGCAAGTGGGTGTCCTACAGCGATGGCGCCTCCATAAGGATTGACGCGAGGATCATCATCTGCGATTCCAAAGTGATCAAGGAAGGCAAGAACCTGCACAGCAAAAGCTTCATTGACTTCAAATGCTCCGATATCTTCAATCTTTAGGCCCGCTTTATCGAGCGCCTTAATAGTTGATGGAACCGGTCCGTATCCCATCACTTCTGGTTCGACGCCAGCGAAGGCAAAGGTGACCATGCGAGCTTTGATTGAAAGTCCAAGTTCTTTCGCCTTATCTTCACTTGCAAGTAGTGCGGCAGTTGCACCGTCATTGAGACCTGATGAATTTCCTGCAGTAACGCGTCCTGCTGGACGAAATGGAGTCTTCAAACCAGCAAGACCTTCCATCGTTGTTGTTGGACGTGGCGCTTCATCAACAGTTGCAATTCCCCAACCAAGTTCAGCGCTGCGTGCAGCAGTAGGAATGAGATCGCGTTGAATCTTTCCGTCGGCATAAGCCTTTGCAGTCTTCATCTGAGAGTTGAGTGCATATGCATCGGCACGTTCTTTAGTTAAATGTGGAAAGCGATCGTGTAAACGTTCAGCAGTAGCACCCATAGCGAGCGCATCTTGTTCTACTAGCTTTTCAGCTAAGTAGCGAGGGTTGGGATCCATGAGTTCGCCCATGGGGTGGTTACCCATATGTTCAACGCCGCCTGCAATAGCGATATCAATAGCACCCATTGCAATTGCACCGGCAACAGTTGTCGTCGCAGTCATTGCACCGGCACACCAACGATCGATGGAGTAACCAGGAACAGTCTTTGGTAAACCGGCAAGAAGTGTGGCGCTACGCCCAATATTCATTCCTTGATCACCAGTCTGCGTTGCCGCGGCAATTGCGACATCATCGATAGATGCAGGATCTACCTTGGGATTGCGCTCGAGGAGGCCACGCATGGCACGGACCATGAGGTCATCGGCGCGAGTGCCTGCATACATGCTGCCGGCCTTACCGAATGGAGTGCGTACGGCATCGACGAGAACGACTGAACGGACTGAAGACATAGAACTTCCTTCGCTGGTGAGTATGTTTCAAAGGTTACTCGCCAGTAAGTGAATTGGCTATGCGTTGAGAAGTGTTTTTGCCTTCGCCTTTGCAGGAGATAGGTAGGCGCTGATTGTCAGACCGAGGTAGCCAACCCAGACGATGAGTTGGAGCCATGAAGTCGTTGTATCGAAGCCGATAGTTCCGCCGAGAAGAGCTGCGACGAAAGATTCCTTTGGCATCCACGAGGTGACATCCCATGCAAATGCATCAGGGCCAGGAAGGATTCCAAATTCTTGGAACTCGTGGATTCCGTATGAGAGAACTCCGGCAGCGACAACGATGAGAGCCACACCTGAGTAGGTGAAGAACTTGCTGAGGTTGATCTTGACTGCGCGGTTATAAATTCCATACCCCAGGCCAACGGCGAGAGCTAATCCAAGGACGAGGCCAAGAGTGGCAGTTGAGAATGCTCCGACGGTTTTAAAGTTTGTATAGAGGAAGAGTGAGGTTTCCAGACCTTCACGAGCAACTGCGAAGAAAGAGAGAGTTGCCATAGAGAGAGCACCTGATGTAACTGCGATCTCTGCCTTGCCATGTAGCTCATCGCGTAGACCGCGGGCGGCGCGCTTCATCCAGAAGACCATCCAGGTCACGAGACCGACTGCAATAAATGATGTTGTGCCCGCGAAGAGTTCTTCACCCTTGGTGGTGAGCTCGGCAGAGGTATAGGAGAGGAAGGCGCCAAAGGCGAGGCTGGCGGTAACTGCCAGTGCTACACCGCTCCAGAGCGCCCGTAATAGGCCTCTCTGATCGCTCTTGACGAGATAGGCGACAAGGATTCCAACGATGAGCGCGGCTTCAAGGCCTTCGCGAAGAGCGATGATGAATGTACTGAGCATGGTGAGAGCGTAATTGAGGCTCTCTATTTACGCAACTCTTATGTTGCGTAATTCGTCACTCTTCTGCCGGCGCGTCGGGCTCAGTGGCCGGCTCAGGAACCTCGAGAGGTTCACGCTCAGTCAGCGCCTGTTCCAGGATGGGGGCGGCAATCTCTGCCTGCCAACGACGGGCGCCCATCGCCAGAAGGGCTTCCTGCACAGAAAGTTCGGGAGGTTGCCAGCAGATTCGACGCACGAGTTCGGGGCTGATCATATTTTCAAGAGGAATAGATAACTCCTCAGCTCGCACCTGTAAATTGAAGCGAGCATGAGTAAGTGGCGCATACTTTTCTGGAAAGCGCTCGCGCCAAATTTTAATAGGTGGCATGGCATCACTCTTGGAACGCGTCTCTGGCCATTGATCTTCAGGCATGGCAATGGCATCGGAAATACAGCTAATCCATGTCGCCGCATTCTCTAACCAGCGCGCTCGCAAGCCAAGAGGGCGAAGAATTTTTTCGAGATGCTTGCGATTAGTTATCGGCCCTTTATCTGATGCAAGGGCAATCTCAGAAATTGCAGCATCGGAGAGTAAACGACTTGGCGAGATATCTAACTCTTGCGCCAATTCATTACGTGCCTGCCAGAGTTCGCGAATCACCGCCATGTGATTGCGTTTCTTTATTTTATGCATGCCCGAAGTTCTTCTCCACGGGTCAATGCGTGGCGGTGGAGGTGGTGCAGAAATAATTGAGGCGAAATCTTCTTCGGCCCATTTCCATTTCTTTCCATCAACGAGAAGTTGATACACCTTGTCACGCAACTCAACGAGAAGTTCAACATCAAGAGCTGCATAGTTGAGCCAATCCTGTGGAAGAGGTCGTGTCGACCAATCAACAGCAGAGTGTTCTTTAGCAAGCGATACACCTAACAAGGTTTCAAGAAGAGGTCCTAGACCTACGCGGGGTAGACCTGCGATACGTCCGCCGAGCTCTGTATCAAAGAGAATATTGGGGTAGATACCTACTTCACGAAGGCACGGTAAATCTTGCGTACTTGCATGCAGGATCACCTCGACCCCTTGAATTAACTCATTGAGTGCAGTGAAGCAGCGATGTCCTGGTCCAAAGGGAATCGGGTCGATGAGATGCAAACCGCCACCAGTGCGTTTTATTTGAATCAGATAAGCGCGTGCGCTGTATTTATAGCCCGAAGCTCGCTCGGCATCGAATGCAAAGGGACCAGTTCCCTTGGAAAGTTGAGAGATGGCCTCATCAAAGGCGGCTTCAGTGTCGATGACAGCCGGGATACCGTCGGCTGGGCGCAGTAGGGGAGTTGCGGCAGGAAGTTCTTCGTCAGCCACGGCGACGTGCTGCACTAATGGAGGCAACTCCATCGGGAATAGGTGGCAATCCAGCAACTTCGGTCATGAGATTGCACCACGCTTGCACGTGAGCAAATATGTCCTGAGGCGAATTAATGTGAGGCGACCACGATGCGCGAATCTCAATTTCAGAATCATCATGTCGCGGAGAAAGTTTGCCAAAAGATGCACTCGACACGCGAGTCACTGTTCCGCTTGGTGCATTGTATTGAGCGCCTGTTGCATTGAGTGAGTCGAGAAGCCAATTCCAGCCGACTTCAGGTAACAGTGGATCTTCTTGCATCTCACTCTCTACATCAGCGCGCATAAAACTGACGCAACGAAAGTCACCTTCCCAGGTATCTTGACCGCCTGGTTCATGCAAGAGAACGAATCTTCCCGAAGCAACTTCTTCTTCAGCATCGCCGCTTTGTCCATTGGAAATATCGGCGGTAAAGGCAAATGAGTACGCCGCAAGTTTCTGGGGCGCCGGTACTTCTTCCAAAATGATTTCAACTCGTGGAGTGAAAGTACGAAGGAGCTCGATCATCTCTTCAAAAGTAAATGTCGATTTCACTGCTTAATTCTAAAGTTCGAAGCGCCCTTTAGATGGGAGGCTGAGGGGATAGACAGGTAGAGTCCTCGCCATGGCCAGCCTTCTCGCACTTCTTTCTAGTGGATTATGGGGAAGCGCCGACTACCACGCAGGAAAATTAAGTAAGAGATTCCCGGCTATCGCCGTGCTCGCAGTCACTCAGGCAATTGGTTTTGTCACCGGCGTGGTGCTCGTACTCATTACAGGCGCTTGGCGCGCAGATGCTTTTGGTAGCGGTGGCTATCTACTTGCAGGGGCCCTCGCAGGTCTTGCCGGATATATCGGGCTCATCAGTTTGTACGGCGGACTTTCTACCGGTCGTATGGGTGTTGTCTCACCGATTAGCTCCTTGGGTGCGCTGATTCCACTTTCATATGCCGTTGTCATTAAGGGAGATCATCTCTCACTCATCCTGAGCATCGGAGTTGCATCTGCAATTGTCGGTGGATTTCTTGCCAGCGGCCCCGAAGTTTCACAAGGGTTACCACTCAAACCAGTTCTCCTTGCACTATCAGCTGCGATTTTCTTTGGATTGGCATTGGTGTGCATGGCGATCGGCTCGCAGAGCAGTGCACTTATGACCATGACCACGATGCGCGCGACAACGCTCATCATCGGGATTGGAATATTTGCCCGCTATCGACATATCGGTGGACTGGGCAAGCCTGAAATACCAATTCTATTTTTTATTGGCGTTGCAGATTTTGCAGCGAACTTACTTTTAGGTGTTGCTACCACTAAAGGCCTGGTCTCACTTGCAATGGTTCTTGGCTCGCTCTATCCGATTGCTACCGCGCTTTTGGCGTATAAATTTCTCCATGAACGTCTACACAAGGTGCAATATATCGGAATCGTCTTTGCCGTTATCGGAGTGGCAATTATCTCTGCTTTTTAATTATTTGTGGGCAGAGATAAAACGCGTTCCTGCATCAAGTCGTTCACTCTGATTCGGAAAGTGTGAAAGCAGTTCAGAAATATCTATCAGGTCCTCACCACCCGTTACGTCGGTAATGCTCAATTCAAGAGCGTCAACGAGGTTTGCTGCAATGAGCTGTTGAATAATCCCGACGCCAGCTTCAACATGAATATTGGGTCCGAAAGTTGTGGAAGCCCTTTCAATCGCTTTTACAGGAGAGAGATTCCAACAGTGAGCTAGGCGGTTATCTGCCAAAGGGTTGATAAGGCTCTTTGATAAAACAACGACAGGCACAGGAGTGCGGTGGTAAGGCTCGGACCGTGCGGTATTGCCACCAATCAGAATGCAATCCGCTAATCGTCGTCGCGCAAGAAAGGTAGAACGATCTGCAGCACTTGATACTCCAGAAGAGTTACCGTGCTTTGAGGTTGAGCCATCGGCGCCGACCACGAGTGTCACTGTGACTGTCATATGCGTAAGAATATGTACTTTCTCACCCGATTATCAGCCAAATGGCCCGTTCAAAATTGAAATTGAATACAGGGGGGCGTTAGCCTTAAAACATGAGAAAGAGATGGAGCGCTGCCGCTTTCCTATCGTCGGCCATTATTCTTATCTCCTCACTCACCTCGCCCATGGCAACTGCTGCACAGACGCTTGCGCAAGTTCAGGCACAAGTAAATCGACTTGAAGAAGAAGCAACGACCGCCGCAGAAGGTGCCCAAGAAGCGAAGGTGAAGTTGGCATCACTGACGCGCAGCCTTGCTGGAATTCAGGCACAAGCAGCGGTGCAAGGAAAGACTGTCGATGAGATTTCAAAGACTCTTGGCGCAATTGCTGTAAATCAATATAAGTCAGGATCGCTCAGTCAGAGCCTCGAACTTCTCTTTTCCTCTGACCCTGCACTCTACCTTTCATCAGCGGGTTCTCTCGAAGCGATTACACGACGTAAGTCGACTCAACTTCGTAAGTTTCAATCTGCTGAACAGGCTCTCAATGCAACCTCACTTACGGTGAGCGATCGACTCGCGCAAGTAAAGGTTTTACAGAAAAATCTTGCAGAGCGAAGCGCTCTTGCCCAACGAAAATTGGCACAAGCTGAGTTACTCCTCTCTAAGCTAAAGAAGGAAGATCGCGAACGCCTCGCTAAATTGGCAGAAGATCAAGAGAATGCAGATCAGGCATCGTCTCTTGCAGCAGCGAAATCTGCAGCAGGTGTTTCTGGTCGAAGCGGTATCGCCTTGAAGTATGCGCTTGCACAGATCGGAGATCGCTACGTCTTTGGTGCAGCTGGACTCACTACCTGGGACTGTTCAGGCCTCACGATGCGAGCTTTCCAAGCTGCCGGTGTGTCACTGCCTCACTCATCGGCTGCGCAATCCAGAATGGGTAAATCGATTCCATTCGGACAGAAAAAACCAGGAGATTTACTCTTCTTCGGCCGTCCGGTTTCGCACGTAGGAATTTATCTTGGTGGAGGTCGCATGGTTCACGCTCCTCGCTCTGGTTCGCGCGTAAAGGTTGCAGATACCTCAATGGGTCGTAAACCATTGGTCGCTGTTCGCCGGTTCTAATGAGTTCGTCATCCATTCTCTGTATAACCAATGATTTCGGACCTCGCGCAGGAGGAATCGAAACTTTCGTGATTGGCCTCATTGAGCGACTTCCTAAGAACTCAATCATCGTCTACACCTCAACACAAGAAGGCTCTGAGCCCTTTGATCAAGCGTGGCTTCAGAACTACGGTGTTCGCGTAATCCGCGATAAGTCGAAGGTATTACTTCCTTCCTTGCGCGTTGGCAGAGCAGTTCGAAAGGTACTTCGCGAAGAGTCGATGTCGACTGTTTTCTTTGGAGCCGCAGCCCCATTGGGCCTTCTATCTCACGGGTTGCGACGCGCAGGTGCAACGCGCATCGTGGCGCTGACACATGGCCACGAAGTGTGGTGGGCAAAACTCTGGCCATTTTCCTGGGCTATCCGCCGCATTGGTAATGGGACAGATCACCTTACATATTTAGGTAGCTACACCCGTTCACAAATTTCTCGCGCCTTATCGCAGCGCGCAATTAACTCCATGGTGAAGATTGCACCAGGTATTGATACCGAACATTTCTCACCCCAACCTAATTCCGCAGCTCTGCGTGCAGAACTTGGACTTGCTAATAAAAAGATCATCGTCTCAGTCGGCAGACTTGTGCACCGCAAGGGGCAAGACACGCTTGTTGAAGCGATGCCTCAGATTCTAAAGTCGATTCCCGATGCACATCTTCTCTTTATAGGCGAAGGTCCGTATAAAGATTACTTAGTCAAGCGTGCTGATGCTCTTGGAGTCAGTCATGCAATTTCATTTATCGGTCGTATTCAATACGCAGAACTTCCTCGCTATATCTGCGTAGGCGATATCTTCGCTATGCCATCTCGCTCGAGGTTGGCCGGTCTGGAAGTAGAAGGTCTCGGTATTGTCTATTTAGAGGCGAGTGCCTGTGGACTTGCAGTCATCGGTGGAAAATCTGGGGGAGCCCCTGATGCAGTTCTCGAAGGAGAAACGGGATTTGCTGTTGATGGAACGTCATCACGCGATGTCGCCGAAGCAGCAATCAGACTTCTAAAGAACACTGATTTGGCTAATCAGATGGGCGCACGAGGTAGGCAATGGATTATCGATGAATGGCGCTGGGAGTTATGGGCTACTCGTTTCGCTTCACTCTTAACTAAGCCCTGATTGCTTCGCCTTTTCAATCGCTTGCACGCGATTCTTCACACCCAACTTTCTATAGATGGCGCTGAGGTGTGTCTTAAGCGTCGACTCCGTAATGAAGAGGGACTGCGCAAACTCCTTTAGGGGCGCGCCTTTATGTAGCTGAGAAAGTATCTGCAATTCTCGTTGCGAAAGTTCAAATGTATTTCGCGATCTCGCCATAGCACCTGCAATATCTCGTGATGAGAAGGTGAGGGGAGAAGAGAGTGCATGCTCGACACTCGCCATAAGTTCACTGAGCGGCGCAGCTTTCTGCACAAAAGCGCTTGCACCAGCGTTCATCGCAGCAAGTACATATTCATCGCTCTCGTTGAGACTTAAGACAACGAGGGCAGTTTGGGAAGAGATAGAGCGGACCCACGAGACTATTTCAAGACCATTTCCATCGGGCAGATTGATATCGACGATGATGAGGGCGGGATTGATCTTTGCAATCTGCGCAAGCCCTTCGGAGCGAGAAGCTGCTTCAAATATCTCAAATTTCTCACGTTGCTCGAGAGCTTTACGAACGCCACTTCGCACGACAGCATGATCATCAATGATGAGGGCAATAAGTAAATGACTCAGATCAGTAGTGCGATACGAGTCCCTTCGATACTTTCGATAGTGATACTTCCGCCGAGATTATGTACTCGCTCAATGAGACCGGGTAAACCGTAATGGCCATCTTGCACGTTCGCGCCTCCAATTCCGTTATCAATCACTTCAAGACAGATGCGATTGTTGACGGAGTAGAGGTTGATTCCAATGTGGGTAGCCCTAGAGTGAGCAAGACAGTTGCGTAGGATTTCGGTGGTTATTGCCACGATTTCATCATGTTCTTGAGGCGCTGCAACGATCTCTTCGAGATCAAGGGCGAGTTCTACTTCAGTGCAGAGCCCAGTGGCAATCTCGCGCAGATGAAGATGCAATGGCTGCTCACTGGCTTTGCGGAGGTCGAGAATTTCCGCTCGAACTTTTGCGATGAGTTCATCAACGGCGAAGCGGGTCTGACGAATATCAGAACGTGCTACGGCAGATAGTGACTCTTCGGAGAGTAAGAGATCGAGTGAGTAGCCGATTCCAACTAAATCCTGAGCGATGCCGTCATGAAGTTCCTGGGCGATACGAATTCGCTCAGGTGTCGGCATCTCTTCTCTCCTTTGGAATTACTTTGTAAAGAGAGCCGTAATCTCTGCTGCGTACTTCTGTGCTATGACATGGCGCTTCAAAGATAACTTTGCAGTGAGTTCGCCACCAGCGATAGTGAAATCACCTGGGAGAATGACAAATTTACGAATTGACTCTGCCTTGGATACAGCCTTGTTAGCTTCATCAACTGCTGTTTGGATGACGGCAAGAAGATCAGGATCGTTGACCAGAGTATCGATAGTCGCACCAGACTTGTTATTGGCAGCAATCCAACCTTTGAGCATCTCTTGATCAATAGTTACAAGGGATGCAATAAATGGCTGGTTATCACCGACGACCATGCATTGGCTGACCAATGGATGCGCACGTAGGCGATCTTCTAGGACTGCAGGGGCCACATTCTTTCCGCCAGCAGTAACAATGAGTTCCTTCTTGCGCCCTGTGATGTAGAGGTATCCCTCATCATCGAGACGTCCGAGGTCGCCTGATTTAAACCATTCACCTTCGAAGACTTCTTGATTGGCAGCATCGTTCTGCCAATAACCGCGCATGACGATTGGTCCCTTAATGAGAACTTCCCCATCATCTGCAATCTTGATTGTTGTACCCGGAATTGGTCGCCCAACAGAGCCCACTCGCAAATTCTTTGTGAGGTTAAGCGTTGCACCCGCTGTTGTTTCAGTGAGACCGTAGCCTTCAAGAATTGTGATTCCAGCGCCGCGATAGAAATGTCCCAAGCGTGTGCCCAACGGTGCACCACCCGAAATTGCTGCTTCGACGGACCCACCCATTCCAGCACGAATCTTTGAGTAAACGAGTTTGTCGAAGAGCGCATGCTTCAGAGTAAGAAGTGGATTGAAGCTGCGCTTATCTTTTCCTTCGCTATAGGCGATCGCAACGTCCGCAGCAGCTCGGAAAATCTTTCCCTTGCCTGCAGCTTCAGCCCTTGCCTCTGCTCCGTTATAAATCTTTTCAAAGATGCGCGGAACAGCAAGAACAAAGGATGGTTTAAATGAGGCGAGATCTGCCTGTAAGCGACCAACGGGATCACTGCAATGTGCGAGATGGAGACCCGCATGGATAGCACCAATTTCAACCATGCGACCAAAAACGTGAGCAACAGGAAGGAAGAGAAGAGTTGATCCGCCTGGTTTGAGGAAGAGGTCACTGGCACCTTCAACAACATTTCCACATTCGGAGAGGAAGTTTGCGTGAGTGAGCTGAACACCCTTAGGGCGACCGGTTGTACCCGATGTGTAAATCAGAGTCGCTAAACTTGCTGGAACGAGCGCGTTGCGGCGGCGTTCGATTTCATCATCGGAAATATGCGAGCCAGCGTTTTTGAGAATTGCGAGAACATCTTCTGTCATTACCCAGACATGCTTTGTATGTGGAGGAAGAACAGGAGTGACAAGCTCGCGATGTGCTGGTGTTTCAACAATGAGTCCGACAGAACCTGAGTCGTTGAGAATCCAATCGACCTGTTCAGCGGATGAAGTTTCGTAGATTGGAACAACGCAACCACCTGCATACCAAATAGCAAAGTCGAGAATGGTCCACTCGTATCGAGTGCGAGCCATGATGGCAACGCGATCGCCAATTTGAATTCCGGCCGCGATAAGACCCTTTGCAGTTGCACGAATCTCTTCTTCTACTTGACGAGCAGTAAGTGGCTGCCAGCCATCACCGAGTGGTCGTGACATTGTGATGCGATCTGGTTCAAACCAGGCGCGCTCTGCAATGAGATTGGTGAGGTTTCCTGCAGTTGCAGCAGGAATGATGGCTGGATTTGTGACTTCGTTCATGGCGCTAACGCTAGCGGGGGAGGCGGGCAAAAGGGAAGATTGGTAGCCTTACGACTATGTCAGAGAAAAGCGTATCCACGGTCATAATCGATGCACCTCTTGCCGACGTACAGGCAGCCCTCTTTGAAATTGGCGACTATCCCGAATGGCTCTCCAGCATTAAGAAGGCAGATGTCATCGAGCGCGATAGCGAGGACCGAGTCATTAAAGCCAAGCTCGCTATTGATGCCGGCATGATGAAAGACCGCGTTACCTTGGATTACGACTGGAGCGCAGCTCCTGCCACTCTCTCGTTCACCATGGATGAGGCCGATCTCTTAACTCAGATGGATGGCACATATTCCTTAAAAGCAATTGATGCTGATTCCACTCAAGTGACATACGAACTCACAGTCGCAGTAAGCCTTCCGGTTCCTGCGATGATGATTACAAAGGCACAACAACAAACTATTGATGCAGCGCTCAAAGAATTGGCTGAGCGAGTCGCATAAATGGGATACACGATCGGTGTTGATGTTGGCGGAACAAAAGTACTTGGTGGCGTTGTTGATGAATTTGGTGCAGTTCTAAAGACTGCCCGTCGCGATACTCCACGCGAGGGTGGAGCAGCGCTAACCCAGGCAATCGCCGATGTAGCGAAAGAATTAATGGCTGAATTCACCGTTGATTCAGTAGGTGTCTCGGCAGCAGGATTTGTTTCATCAGATCGAAAGACCATGCTTGCAACACCAAATATCGCTGGGTGGAATGGCGTAGATCTAGATTATGAACTTACCTCTCTCATCGGACTTCCCGTCGTCATTGAGAATGATGCCAACGCTGCTGCTTGGGGAGAAGCGCGCTTCGGTGCAGGTCGCGGCAAGCGACATATGCTCATGTTGACTGTGGGGACTGGAATTGGTGGGGGAATAGTTGTTAACGGCGAGCTGTACCGCGGTGCATTTGGAATTGCCGCTGAGATTGGCCATATCCGCGTAGTTCCTGAAGGCCATCTCTGTGGCTGCGGTGCACGTGGGTGTTTCGAACAATATGGATCAGGTAACGCATTAATGCGCCATGCCCGCGAAGCTATCGCGGCGAGCCCTGACATTGCACGCAATCTACTTTCTCGTGGCGATGGAACTCTCGAAGGACTTACCGGAAAGGCAATAACGGATGCTGCGCGCGATGGCGATGCGGTTGCTCTTGCAGCCTTCAATACAACTGGCCAATGGCTTGGCGCAGGTATTGCAACGCTTTCTGTAATCCTCGATCCGGAATGTGTAGTGATTGGAGGCGGAGTAATCGATGCCGGCGAAATTCTTCTTCAGCCGACTCGTGATGCCCTTCATCGCTATATGCCATTTGCGGGAAAGCATCCCTATCCTGAAATTATCGCAGCTTCATTAGGTAACGAAGCAGGTCTCGTCGGCGTTGCAGATTTAGCGCGACTATAAATTTACAGAGCCGCTCCATCTTCGGGATGGTCGTTGTGAGGATTATTTTTCCAGCGAGTAATCGCTCGAATCGCATCTCGTATTTGATCCTTGATTCCTCGTTTTGGAATTGCTGGGGGAGTAAATCGATTGTGATCTTCGAAGGCAGCTAATTTATCGAGGTATGTTGTTGGCGCTGATTCATCGAGTGAGAGACTTTCAACCATAGAATCGAATTCCGCTTTAATGAGTTCATCATCGAACTCTTCATAATTCCCGGAACCACCCTGATCACGCTTGCTCATGGTTTATATTCGCACAAAGGGCATCTCTCAGGCTAAATTAGCGCTATGAACAATCTGCCCTACGGCACCCTCCGGGCATTTCTCACACCATTCTTGATGCTGCTCTTTCGCCCCAAGGTGAAGGGCTTACGCAATGTGCCAGCATCTGGGCCATTGATTCTTGCGTCGAACCATCTCTCATTTAGCGATTCCATCTTCATGCCGCTCGTAGTCCCACGAAAAGTTACCTTTCTGGCAAAGAGCGAATACTTCACATCTCCTGGACCTAAGGGGCTTCTGAAGAAATTAACCTTTATCGCACTCGGACAAGTACCCGTAGATCGTTCAGGTGGTCGTCGCAGTGAAGCTGCACTCATAACTGGACTTGAAGTTCTAGCGGGCGGAAACTCACTAGGAATTTATCCAGAAGGAACTCGTTCTCCTGATGGTCGTCTCTATAAAGGACGCACCGGAATTGCTCGCCTTGCAATTGAATCAGGGGCGCCTGTTATTCCTATTGCAATGTTTAACACCGACAAGATTCAACCTACAGGAACTGTGATTCCAAAGATTATGCGAGTTGGAATTACCTTCGGCGAACCCATGTATTTCGAAGGTGACTCAACTGATCTTTTATATCTGCGCGAAGTCACAGATCAGATCATGAAACGTATTCAGCAGCTTTCGGGTCAAGAGTATGTCGACACCTATGCGGTGAAGGCGAAGAAGTCTGGTATCAACGTAGAAAATAACGAAGAGAACGATTAATCAATCTGCAGTTCTGCTCGTTTAATTAAGTAGTTACAGACATTGCACTCGGGTCCTGAGTCAGGCATCCCACCCTCGATAGTAGAGATGAGCTCTTCGAGAATTGAATTGAAGCGAGCAGCATCGCGCTCAACTGGAAGATAGACCTGATTTACTCCGAAGCCATGCGAACCTGATGCAAGCTCACTCTGCGCAGTTTCAGTAACCCCTGCTAACTTCCAAATGAGAAGACCCATAGTTGAAACAGAGAAAGGTTTGCCGCGATCAGGATTTTCGAGAGCATGTGCATAAGCCTCAAGTTGCGGAGCGTAGAAGGGGCCATTGTCGCGATCTGAGTCGGAGACTTTGCAATCAATGATTCCTACAGTTCCATCGGTGTAATGGCCAAGAAGGTCGTATATACCGAGAATCTTCCAACGGGTTTCAAAGCCGTTGATAGTGATGGGCGCGCTCTTGACCCATTGACCCCATTGCTTGACTACACCCGGCTTGAGCGATGGATCAATATCTTGCATAGATGCGCGGCGGAAATGTTCTTCCTGTGAATCGGCAAGTGGTTTAACTAGCGGAAACTCTTTCTTGAGATCAAATTTAAACCAGTACTTAAGCCAGAGGCAGCGCTTGCAGGTAGAAAGTCCAAAGGTGAGATCGGATGGCGCGATCGTGTCGCGTGCTGGTATATCTGGTTTTTGCATAGCTAATCTTCTCGTTACCCAGTGACAACTGCTGAGATTAAGACCGCGACACCCAAAATAATCATGATGCATCCGCCGGTGGCGCGCAGACGTTCGAGTCGCTTATTATCTGTAGCGAGCCAAGCGCGAGCAGTTCCAGCTAAGAGCCCCCACGTTCCATCTGAGATAAATGCTAAGACGCAGAAAACCAATCCGAGGAATATTAATTGCGTTGTCACATGGCCACCGTCAATATCTACAAATTGAGGCAGCACTGCTGCGAAGAAGACAATTGCCTTCGGATTGAGAACTCCAACCCAGAAACCATCGCGGATAGATTGACGAGCAGTGGGGGCAACTGGACCTTGGTTCGTCATATCAGCGGCATGCACTGCGCGTTTACGAATTGCATCAAAGCCGAGGTACATCAAGTAGAGGCCGCCAGCCCATTGCACGGCGATATAGGTGATATGCCACTTCTGCAGGATTGGACCCACGCCAAGGGCTACCAAAGTTGAGAGTACAAAAGAGCCGGTGACATTTCCGGCGACGGTGAGGACAGAAATCTTCCTGCCCCAGGCAACGGCTCGAGCGATGACGAAGAGGACGCTGGGACCAGGAGCGATGATGATGATCATCGCCGCGATGAGGTACTCAGGAAGGCGCGTAGGTATTGCTCCAGCGAACATGGAGCAAAGGTAGCCAAT
The DNA here is from genome assembly GCA_002284855.1 of Actinobacteria bacterium IMCC25003. Taxonomy (GTDB): domain Bacteria; phylum Actinomycetota; class Actinomycetes; order Nanopelagicales; family Nanopelagicaceae; genus Planktophila. Next base: position 750,611 of record CP015603.1, read on the forward strand.
AGGCGCGTCGATTTGCGCTTACCCCAGCTATGAGCTTGAATGTGCACTCGATATATCGAATAGATATATTGCCGAGCTATAGACCGGGAGGGGCATTCGATGCGTTCACGCTCAGATTCACTCGAATTCGCCTTACTCGGGCTCCTTTCTCAGGGACCGCTCCATGGCTATGAGCTCCGCAAACGACTCATGGCGATATTCGGCCCCTTCCGAGCGCTCTCCTTCTCAGTTCTCTACCCGCAGTTGAAGCGGATGGTGATCTCTGAAGTGATTGAAGCGAAGGAGATTGGGGTGACATCTCGCAGAACCCGCATCGTCTACACGATCACTAAGAAGGGTTCCAAACGTTTCGAAGAGCTCAATGGCGCAGTCACCGCTGAGGCATGGGAAGACGAAGGATTCGGAGTGCGCTTCGCATTCTTTAGCCCCACAACAACCCCGAACAGAGTTCGAATCTTGGAAGGACGCCTACTTCGACTCGAAGAGAAGGCAGCAGTACTACGTAATGAACTTGATAGCGCACCCGTTGCGATTGATAGATACCTCGAAGAGTGGCGCCGCTTCTCTCTCGAATCGCTAGAGCGTGAAATCGCCTGGCTCAAAGACATGATCACCACTGAGGGGAAAGTTAAATGAATATCACCACCGGAAAGGGCGACATCCGCGTTGCCATAGTTGGAGTAGGTAACTGTGCTAACTCACTCGTACAAGGCGTTACGTATTACAAAGATGCAGCGCTCGACCAAGAGATTCCAGGTTTGATGCATGCAGTCGTTGGTGGATATCACATCAATAACGTGAAGTTCGTCGCAGCTTTCGATGTCGATGCTAAGAAAGTTGGTCTCGATCTCTCCGAAGCTATCTGGGCAAGTGAAAACAACACTATTAAATTCTCCGAAGTTGCAAAGACTGGAGTCCCCGTTCAACGTGGTGTCACACTCGATGGTCTTGGAAAGTACTACAAAGAAACTATTCAGGAATCTACAGCTGCTCCGGTTGATGTCGTAGCAACGCTGAAAGAAGAGCACGTTGATGTTCTTATCTGTTACCTCCCAGTGGGCTCTGAAGAGGCTGCTAAGTACTATGCACAATGTGCTATTGATGCAGGATGTGCCTTTGTCAATGCACTTCCAGTCTTCATCGCCTCAGATCCAATCTGGGCTAAGAAATTTGAAGATGCAGGCCTTCCAATCGTTGGCGATGACATCAAGAGCCAAGTGGGAGCAACAATCACCCACCGCATCATGGCTAAGTTATTCCAAGATCGCGGAGTTCACCTCGATCGCACCTACCAGCTCAATGTTGGTGGAAATATGGACTTCAAGAACATGCTTGAGCGCGATCGCCTCGAGTCGAAGAAGATTTCAAAGACAAACTCTGTAACGTCTCAGCTCGATCACGATATGGGCGCAAAGAATGTGCACATCGGACCATCGGATTACATTCCATGGCTTGATGATCGCAAGTGGGCTTATGTACGTCTTGAAGGTCGCGCATTTGGTGACGTTCCTCTGAACCTCGAATACAAGCTCGAAGTGTGGGACTCACCAAACTCTGCAGGTGTCATTATCGATGCACTGCGCTGTGCGAAGATTGGTCTCGATCGCAAGGTTGGGGGAGCGCTGCTCTCACCATCTTCATACTTTATGAAAACTCCACCTGTTCAATACACAGATGAACAAGCTCATACGAAGGTGGAAGATTTCATCTCAGGAAAGCTCGATCGCTAACTTTCCTCAAAAGAAGAAACCCCCGATTGCCTGAATGGGTGTCGGGGGTTTCTTCTTGCCAGAGCAGCCTTTAAGATTCACAAATGACGGAGATTACGACTTCAACGCAGGGCCAGACTCTTGTAATTCGCCTGAATCGTCCAGAGAAGATGAACGCGATAACTCGAGGAATGTATGGAGAGTTGGCTCAAAATCTTAATAATGCAGCTGAGGATGAATCCATCCGCTGCGTTGTGATTACAAGCGAGGGTGATCATTTCACTGCAGGCAACGATATTCGGGACTTTATGTCTAATCCGCCTACGGAAGAAGATTCGGATGTCGCAAAGTTTCTAGGTTCGCTCCTCGAATTTCCCAAGCCGCTTCTCGCGGCAGTAAAAGGAAATGCAGTGGGAGTTGGAACCACAATGTTGTTGCATTGCGACGTCGTCGTTGCTTCACCGACTGCCCAATTTTCTATGCCATTTACTTCTCTGGGATTGGTTCCTGAGGCTGGTTCGAGCAAGTTATTCCCAGAGCTTGTGGGATATCAACGGGCGGCAAAGATCTTTATGACCGGAGAATCGTTCTCGGCTGATGCGGCACTTGAGATGGGAATGATTGCCAGCATTGCAGGAGATCCTGAAGCAGAAGCGCTTGCAATCGCCGAAAAGATTGCGCAACAACCTCCCAAGGCGATTATGAATACCAAAGCGCTCATGAAGGCCAATAAGCACGATGCAGTAGCTCATGTCATGCGTGCAGAGTTCCAGCTCTTTGCACTCGCACTTCAATCCGAAGAAGCGGCTGAAGCCTTTATGAAATTTATGTCATCGAGAGGAAAGTAAATGTCACTTCAAGGAAAGCGCATATTCATCACCGGAGGGTCGCGCGGTATTGGATTAGCAATCGCACTTCGTGCAGCCCAAGATGGAGCCTCTGTAGCTATTGCGGCCAAGACCTCGGATCCCAATCCAAAGTTACCTGGCACTATCCATACAGCTGCAGAGGAAATCCGAGCAGCCGGTGGAACCGCGCTTCCTATCCAATGCGATCTTCGTGATGAGAATCAGATAAGTGAGGCAATTGCTCTCGCAGCTAAAGAGTTCGGTGGCATCGATATTCTGATCAACAACGCAAGTGCTATCAATTTAACTCGCACAGAAGACACCCCTGCTAAGCGATTTGATCTCATGTTTGACGTCAACGTGCGTGGAACGTTCCTTACTTCCCAAGCTGCAATCCCATACCTACGCGAGTCAGCCGAAGCTGGTCGCAACCCACATATTCTGACTCTCTCGCCTCCTCTTTCGATGAAGGCGAAGTGGTTTAAGAATCACGTTGCCTACACAATGGCGAAGTACGGAATGAGTATGTGCGTCTTAGGAATGTCTGAAGAGTTCAAGCGAGACGGAATTGCAGTAAATGCGCTGTGGCCTCGTACTGCAATCGATACTGCCGCACTTCAAATGATTCCTGGAGTAGATACAGCTGCCTGCAGAACTCCAGAAATTCTCTCGGATTCTGCTTACATTATTCTCAATCGCAACTCTAAAGAATGCACAGGTAACTTCTTTGTTGACGATGAAGTTCTAGCATCCGAGGGAGTAACTGATCTTGAGAAGTATTCAGTAGTTCCCGGCACGAAGGATTTCTTGCTCGACTTCTTCCTCGACTAAAAAGTTAGAGACGCCCAGCCTGATGTAAGGCGCTGAGGAAGTCCTTGAGCTCTTGGGTCTGCGGATTACTAAAGATCGCATCTGGAGTCCCTGATTCATGGACTCGCCCCTTATGTAGAAATACAACGCTATCGGCAATTTTCTTGGCGAATCCCATCTCGTGGGTTGCGATCACCATCGTCATACCTTCTTGCTTTAGCTCCGAGATCAAGGTCAAGACCTCAGCGATGAGTACAGGATCGAGAGCGCTGGTTACCTCATCGAGAAGGAGAATCTTTGGATTTGTCGCTACTGCTCGAATAATGGCAACACGTTGCTGCTGTCCACCACTGAGTAAATTCGGAAATTCATCGGCCTTATCGGCAAGACCAAAGCGCTGAAGTAAATCACGCGCATTCTTATCTGCAACATCTTTCTTGACGCCATGTACAAGACGTGGAGCGAGTGTGATGTTGTCAACGACAGATAAGTGAGGAAAGAGATTAAATGCTTGGAAAACTGACCCGATCTGACCTCGGACTGAATCGATATCTGTTCCGTAGGCTGAGATATCTGCTCCATCGAGGTTTATCTGTCCATCATTGAGCTCTTCAAGGAGGTTCATGCAGCGCATCAAGGTGCTCTTACCCGAGCCGCTGGCACCAATAATTACAGTCGCAGATTGGGCCGGAAAATTGATGGAGACATCATCGAGTACGAGATTCTCGCCGAAAGATTTGCGAAGATTCTTGATCTCAAAGAGTGCGCTCATGGCTATCACTGTCCCTGTGCACGTTGGCGCGCATCTTGTTTACGTGTAAGCCAATCAGTGAAGCGAGTAAGAGGAATAGTGAGAAGTACGAAGAGAGCTCCTGCAACGAGGTAGGGCGTGAAGTTAAATGATTGAGCGGTTTGAATCCCAGCTGCGCGGATGGCATCGACTGCTCCGAGGACAGAGATAAGACCCGAGTCCTTCTGCAAAGAGACGAGATCATTGAGCAGCGGGGGAGTGACGTTACGAAAAGCTTGTGGCAGAACTACGTGCTCGAGCGTTTGAGATTGGGTAAGTCCGAGTGCTCGAGCAGCCTGGCGTTGTGTTGGATTGACTCCTTCAATTCCGGCGCGAATAACTTCAGCTACATACGCTGAGTAGGTCAAGACCAGGGCAACGGTTCCTAAAACCACAGCCGAATTGGGGATCCAGCTAATGCGAAGTCCTGGAATTCCAAGGCCTACGAGCAATAAAACCAGCAGTAACGGAAGCCCACGGAAGAGATCTGTGTAGATAGTTGCTACGAGGCGGACTGGATAGAGAACTGGTGACGTCGTAGTCCGGGCGATTGCAATGAGTAGACCGAGAAGGAGTACAAAAAATTCAGCGATTATTAAGACGCGGAGGTTGAGAAGTAGCCCATGAAAGACAGAGGGCATGGCTTGTATCGCATAATGCCAATTGAAGAATGAATTCTTTACCATTTCATAGCCCTGTGCACCTGTAACAACGACTACAAGAATGAAACCGAGAGCCAATGTGCTGGAAAGGGCTATAAGGGTGGAACGACGAGAGGCCCGACGCTTGGCAGCTTCGCGTTGCAATTGCAACGCAGATGGCTGATAAGTCATCGGACCTCTCGCTTTCCTAAGAATGTAATACGAAGTGAAGTATTACTTGAGAACTGGTGCGCCGACTGTACTTGCGAGCCAAGTATCAGCAATCTTTGCAAGAGTTCCATTTGCACGAAGAGAGTCAACAGCAGCTGTTACATCCTTAGTGAGTTTGCTCCCCTTTGAAAGCACGAGACCGAACTGCTCGCCACCAGCTTGAGCAGGGAACTGACCGACGATGAGGCCGTTCTCAAGATCCACAGCTGTGATGTAGAAAGCGGTGGGAAGGTCAACGACAAGGCCGTCAATCTGTCCATTCGCAAGTGCTTGCTTTGCAACATCGTTGGTATCAAAGACAGCAGGTGCCTGTGTTGGCTTAATGACGTCAGTGATGGTTGCGTAAGAAGTTGTTCCAACCTGAGCTCCGAGCTTTGCGCCCTTGAGATCTGCGATGGACTTTGCTCCTGCAATCTTTGAACCCTTCACTGTGATGACTGTCTGAGATACGTCGTAGTAGCCAGATGAGAAGTCAACTGCCTTCTTACGCTCATCAGTGATGGAGACCTGGTTGATATCGAAGTCAAAATCCTTGCAACCTGGCTGGATTACCTTATTGAAAGGAACCTTTACCCACTCAACCTTGTCAGCTGAGTAACCGAGTTCTTTCGCAACTGCATATGCAACTGCTGCTTCGTAACCCTTACCGTTTGAAGGGGTGTTGTTATCAAACCATGGACCGTATGCAGGATCGTCAGTTCCGATAGTAAGGACGCCTTCCTTAATCTGGCCGCAACCAGAGCTCTTCTGAGCATTTACAACTGGAATAGCAATCGCAACGATTGCAACGAGTGCTACGAGAGCAACTTTGATTTTTGTATTCAACTTTCCACGCCTTTCATTGAGGGGCTTCTTGGGAAATTTATGACCGACGCGAAGACTACCAAGAGTGCTCTGGTGTTTGAAACCGCGTAATCTTCGGCGCTATGAACCTTGAATTGAACGGAACAAACGTCATTCGCGAGAGCGAACGTCAGGGCAAAGCGTCATCTCTCTTCTGGCCATGGTGTGGTGCAAACGTTTCGCTTTTAGCGCTCTCATATGGATCGTTCTTCCTTGGATTTGGAATCTCTTTCTGGCAAGCAACGCTTGCTGCAATCCTTGGCACAGTTCTCTCTTTCTTATTAGTAGGAGTCAGCTCGCTTGCGGGTAAGAAATCGAATGCACCAACAATGGTGCTTTCTCGTGCGACATTTGGAGTTAAAGGCAACCTCATTCCAGGTGCGCTTTCTTATTTGATTTTCGTTGGTTGGGAGACCGTTCTTGTCTCTCTTGCAACCCTTGCAACCGGAACAGTCTTTGTACGTGTGGGGCATCTTGAACATAACACTGCAATGATTATTGGATTTGCTATCTCAGTCGCACTTACTGTCTCTGCAGGCGTTCTTGGTTTTGACGTCATTATGAAACTGCAGCGTTATCTCACTTCTATCACTATCGTGATGACTCTTGTCTATATCGCTCTTACTATTTCCAAGGTTGATTGGGCGGCGCTCACTTCTATGAAGTCGGGTTCACTGCAAGGATTTATCGGAGCGTTGATATTCGGAGCAACAGGTATTGGTCTCGGTTGGGTTAACTCCGCCGCCGACTATTCACGCTATCTTCCGCGCACTGTCTCGAGTCGCGGTGTGATCGGCTGGACAGTTTTTGGTGCATCAATCGTTCCGATTATTCTCGTCATTTATGGAGCGGCACTTTCAGGAAGTAGCAAGGATCTTTCAGAAGCGATTGCATCTGATCCAATCGGTGCACTTACAACAATTCTTCCAACGTGGTACCTAATCATCTTCGCACTCGTTGCGATTCTCGGTTTAGTTGGGGGAGCAATCCTTGACCTCTACTCTTCAGGGTTAACACTTATCTCTCTAGGACTGCCGGTGAAGCGACATATTGCCGCTTCCTTCGATGCGGTCCTGATGCTTATCGGAACTATCTACTTCGTCTGGATTGCCGATGACTTCTTCTTCCCGTTCCAGGGTTTCTTGATCACTCTCGGAGTACCCATTGCTACGTGGTCTGCCATCTTTGTTACCGATGTCTTGATGCGTAAGAGTTACCATGAAGAAGATCTCTATAAGTCGAATGGTCGATATGGTTCCTGGAATGTGGGATCCATCGCAGTCATGGCACTCGGAACCTTTGTAGGGTGGGGATTTGTCACCAATACATTCGCAAGCTGGCTATCGTGGCAGGGATATTTCCTCGGAGCCATCGGCGGAAAAGATGGAGCTTGGGCTTACGCAAACCTAGGAGTCTTCTTCGCTCTCATTATTGGGTTTATCGGATATTACTTCGTTGCTCGATCGACTATAGCGAAGCAGGAAAACGCCTAAGCCAGAGTACTCCGCACAATCCAGAAACGATGGCGGCAAAGAAGAGCCCCATTCGAACTTGAGCCAACTCTGATTCGGTCTGAAGTGTAATTTCAGCGATAACAATAGAAACTGTAAGCCCCATGCCTGCGAGGAATCCGATTCCGACGACTTCTTTGATCTCAAGCGCAGATGGAAGTGTGAGCTTAGTAAATCTGGTTGCGAGACATGTAAAGAGAGTGATTCCGAGGACTTTGCCAACTACACGAGCAATCACTATCGAGGTAGAGATTTTCTCTGTTGAAACAGAGAAATCGAGTTGAGTGAGAAGGTTGATAAATATATAGACCGGAATAACTACAAAGGTGGCGATGGGCGAAAGAATTGCAATGAGTCGATGGCGGAAGGGAAGTACAAAACCAATTGTTGCGGCTCCCAGCGTGTAGATGGCGCTAGCAAGGTGAAGATCATCGCTAAAGAAAATTCCAATAACAACGAGAGAGAAGAAGTCATCTGCTACAGCAAGAGTAAGAAGGAAGAGTCGAACGGCAGGGTTTACCCGCTTGCCCAAGATACTCAAAGCTCCAATCGCCAGCGCAACATCTGTAGGCATTGAAACTGCCCATGCCCGTGATCCCGGGACCAAGAGAGTGAAAATCAGAGCTGGTAGAAGCATCCCGCCAAGTGCTGAGATTGCAGGAAGAATTGCGTCCTTAGGACGTTGTAGCCCCTCTCTAATTTCGAGACCGATCAATACAAAGAAGATAAAGGTCAGAATCTCGGAAAGCATGGCTTAAGGGTAACCCCACTTCTCTTTCTGAACTCTCTTTGCGGGAGATGTGGGCAAAGAAAAGAACCCCGCCATTTCTGACGGGGTTCTTGATGTAATACTTTTTAGATGTCGTAGTAGAGCTCGAACTCAGCTGGGTGCGGACGTAGGCGCACATAATCAACTTCGTTCTTACGCTTCCATTCGATCCATGTTGAGATGAGATCTTCTGTAAAGACTCCACCCTTTGTGAGGAAGTCATGGTCCTTCTCGAGTGAATCGAGAACTGCATCGAGTGAACCTGGAACCTGTGGGATAGCTGCAGCTTCTGCGCCCTCGAGTTCGTAGAGATCCTTATCAACTGGAGCAGGTGGTTCGATCTTGTTGACGATTCCATCGATACCAGCCATGAGCATTGCTGCAAATGCGAGGTATGGGTTTGATGATGGATCTGGGCAACGGAATTCAACGCGCTTTGCCTTTGGTGATGAACCGGTAATTGGAATACGGATACATGCTGAACGGTTACGAGCTGAGAAAACGAGGTTTACTGGCGCTTCGTATCCTGGAACCAAACGACGGTATGAGTTCACTGTTGGGTTAGTGAATGCAAGAAGTGATGGAGCATGCTTCAAGAGACCACCGATATACCAGCGAGCCATATCTGAAAGATCGCCATATGTGCCAGCTTCGAAGAAGAGTGGCTTGCCATCTTTCCAAAGTGATTGGTGAACGTGCATACCTGAACCGTTATCTCCGAAGAGTGGCTTTGGCATAAATGTTGCAGTCTTGCCGCCTTCCCATGCAACGTTACGAATGATGTACTTAAACTTCATCAATTCGTCGCCTGCGGAGAGAATATCTGTGAAGCGGTAGTTGATCTCCATCTGGCCAGCAGTTCCCACTTCGTGGTGCGAACGTTCAACCTGAAGACCTGCACGGCCGAGTTCCATAACCATTTCGTCACGGAGATCAGCAAACTGATCTGTTGGAGATACAGGGAAGTAACCACCCTTGATACGTGTGCGATAACCACGGTTAGGTGTTCCATCTGGATCTGCAACGATTCCTGTATTCCACGCGCCTTCATATGAATCAATGTGGTGGTAAGCCTCGTTTATTCCGGTCTTGAAGCGAACCGCATCGAAGACGTAGAACTCTGCCTCAGGAGCGAAGAATGCCTGATCTGCAATACCAGTTGACTTCAAGAAATCTACTGCCTTCTTAACGACACCACGTGGGTCGCGTGAGTAAGGGGTGTTATCTGTTGGATTGTGAACAGAGAAGATGATGACCAAAGTCTTTTCAAGGCGGAATGGATCAATGAATGCTGATTCTGGAACTGGAAGCAACTTCATGTCAGATTCGTGGATTGACTGGAATCCGCGAATTGATGAACCGTCGAACATCAGACCATCTGTGAAGACTGCTTCATCGAATGATTCAACAGGAACGTTGAAGTGGTGCTGAATTCCTGGAAGGTCTGTAAATCGTACGTCGACGAGCTTTACATCTTCCTTCTTAATGTATGCAAAAATTTCTGAAGAATTCTTAAACATATGTTGTACTCCAATTGAGGCTGTTTATCGCCCAGCCGCCTCTTCATTGAGTACCGCTGATGGAGTGAAGGCTAGTTTGCCCGAGTAAAAAAGTCATAATTTGGGTGTTACAACTGTGTTACATCATCGTCAGATGGCTCACATCGCGGACACCCAAGGCTCGGGCTAGGCTTGCGCCATGTATCCACGCGTGAGTCAGGGTCGTCGCCTAATGGGTATCACGATTGACTGGCTGGCCTGCTACGCAATCTCTCTGGGGTTCTTCGCCGGATCTGGTTCTCTGACCGACCGCGTGCCCCACGCCCGAATTCCCGTACTCATTCTCCTGTTCGCCGAATACACCATCTTTGTGGCGCTCGGGGGAGCCTCGTTCGGCCATCGATTGGTTGGCCTCAAAGTTGTGCGCTTCTCTGACGGGGGTTCACCGACACCGCTTCAGGCTCTTATTCGGGGCGCACTCTTAATGCCCCTCATCACCGCAATTACCTTCGATGAAAATGGTCGCGGAATCAATGAGCGGTTCTCAAATACTGTTTTGGTGAAGGTTCGCTAGTTAGCGAATCTTTGTTCCCTTAGGCATTGGACCCTTTGGAATTGGCATAGACATTCCGCCAACAGCTTTCAGGCGCGCACGAACTTCGCGCATCTGGTGAGCAGATAACTTCTTAGGAAGTTTGGTGAGGTGCTTCTGAAGTTTGCGAATTGGAACCTGGCCATCGCCATCTCCGACATAAACCTCAGTGATGGGAACGCCAGGAGCAAATCGCTCTGACTTCTTCTTCTCGTCCTGCATCATCTGGCGAACAGCGAACCCGCCTTCACCAGTGATAACGATTCCTGCGCGACCAACGCTGCGGTGGACCATATCTTGCTGGCGATTAACTGCGACAGCAGGAGTTGTTGTCCAACCTTTGCGAATAGCCATGAGGACGCTTGCCCCTGCACCGATCTGACCTTCGATTGATGAGTAAGCAGCAGAACCTGCGACGCGAGTAAAGAAGAACATGGTTGCAAGAGCAGCTAACGGAATAGTGACAAAGCCGCCGTAGACAGGATGTCCGAATGCGAAACCAAGGGAGATACCGACAACAAGTACGACCACAAAGATTGCTACGAGGGCTATTCCGATCCAAGGCTTTACAGATTTTGTGACGTTATAAGCATCGCGAAATGTCTGAAAACGAGGAGTCTTGATCTTTGCTTCCTTATTCTTCTTCTTAAACATGCGCGTTAGTTTAGGGGAGCAGGGGCTGTACCACCAAGGCGCACAGGCGCCCAGCGCTGACCCTCATGTGAATCTGGATACTTTTCCTGAACTTCATGGAGCATTGCCAGCATTGTTTCGCGCAATAGCTTCTCGCCGGCTTCGACATCTGATTTCTTATCAAAGTAGAGAGGTTTGCCGAAAGCGACAGTGATTGGCACATTCTTTCGTCGCAGGTCTCGCTTGACCTTCTTAGTCCAGATTCGCTGAGAACCCCACACAATCGTTGGGATCACCGGGACACCCGCGCCCATCGCAAGGCGAACTGCTCCAGATTTCAACTCTTTAATCTCAAAGCTGACCGAAATTGTGCCTTCGGGAAATATTCCAATAATCTCACCAGCACGCAATGCGCGAAGAGCGGTGACGAATGATGCAGAACCATTGGCGCGATCGACGGATATGTGGTGCATTCCGCGCATCAATGGACCAGCTAGCTTGTTATCAAAGATCTCTTTCTTCGCCATAAAGCGCACATAACGTCCAGCAGGAAGTGCCGCTGTTCCAGTGAGTGCAAAATCCAAGTAACCGATGTGATTAATTGCAAGGATTGATCCGCCATCGCGAGGGATATTTTCTTCACCCTGAAAATCAAACTTTAATCCCAGGTATTTCCAGAACCCTTTGATAGCGACAATTACTGGGGGATAGACGAGATCAGCCACGCAGACTTCTCTTCTCAAGCGCTTGCTTGTAGAGGCGACCGGCTCGGTATGAGCTACGAACGAGTGGACCACTCATGACGCCGCTGAAACCTATCTCGTCTGCTTCCTTGGCAAGCTCTACAAACTCATCAGGCTTCACCCAACGTTCAACTGGATGGTGCTTGTTTGTCGGACGAAGGTATTGAGTAATAGTGATGAGATCGCAGCCCGCCGCATGGAGATCGACCAGCGCTTGTGAAATCTCTTCACGAGTTTCTCCGAGGCCCAGGATGAGATTCGACTTTGTAATCAATCCAAATTCACGGGCTTGGGTAATAACGTTGAGTGAGCGTTCGTAAGTAAATGCAGGGCGAATTCGCTTAAAGATTCGCGGAACAGTTTCTAGGTTGTGAGCAAATACTTCAGGACGGGTTTCAAAAACTTCGTTGAGGTAGACAGGATTGCCGCTGAAATCTGGAGCAAGCATTTCAACTCCGGTACCAGGATTTAACTCGTGGACCTTTCGAATCGTCTCTGCATAAAGCCAAGCACCTTCATCATCAAGATCATCACGAGTAACGCCAGTAATGGTCGCGTACTTCAAACCCATTGATTGCACAGATTCTGCAACGCGACGAGGTTCATCGCGATCGAGTTCTTCTGGCTTTCCTGTATCGATATTGCAAAAATCGCAACGACGAGTACAACGCTCTCCACCGATGAGGAAAGTTGCTTCTTTATCCTCCCAGCATTCAAAGATATTTGGACATGCTGCTTCTTGGCAGACGGTGTGAAGTCCTTCGCTCTTCACGAGCGATCGCAAGCGTGTGTACTCGGGGCCCATGTTGGCGCGGGTTTTAATCCACTCGGGCTTACGCTCAATTGGAGTTTCAGTATTGCGCGCTTCGATACGAAGAAGTTTGCGACCTTCGGGTGCGATTGTCATGCGCTCACCTTCATCAGAGTTTCGGTTAAGAACTTTTCTACAACGGGCGCTACTTCATTAATGGAGATATCCCTTGATAGCTCTTGCGCCATCGAGGTGACTTCCGCGTCATCAATGCCGCAGGGGATGATTCTATTGAATGCTCCGAGCTCCGGATTCACATTGAGTGCGAAACCATGCATGGATACGCCCTGGGCCACACGGATACCAATCGCGGCAATCTTTCGATCTCCGCGTGCATCGCGGATCCAAACCCCTGAGCGACCATCGACTCGCTGGGTAATTATTCCAAATTCCGAACAGACCTTGATGATCCCTGCTTCAATTTCACGGACAAATCCAACAAGTTCGGTGGGCTTTGCCAATTTCACAATGGGATATCCAACGAGTTGTCCTGGTCCATGCCATGTAATTTTTCCACCACGATCGACATCAATAACTGGAGTTCCATCTGTTGGCTTTTCGATTTCAGATGTGCGTTTTCCAGCGGTGTATACAGATGGATGTTCGAGAAGAATCAGAGTATTGGGGCGAATTCCCTGTGCAACTTCTGAATGCATGAAGCGCTGATGTGCAAGAGCTTCTTCGTAAGGAACTAGGCCAAAGCGTTGCATTTCGATAGAAATATTGGAAATATCCCTTTCAGAGGAGGCGCTAACAACTGGCACAGGGACAGCCTAAAGGTAGGCTAGCCCTCTCGCGAATTACGCATAAAACAAAGCCTGAAGGGCCTGATCTATCGTGTCTATAAGTACTGCTCAGAAATCTCGTAAGCCATTTGCCATCGCAATGTTGGTCGTCATCGTCTGGTTCATGCTCACCGGCGTCTTCGGGCCTCTCTTTGGCAAGCTCACCTCAGTTCAAGAGAATAATAATTCATCATTTTTGCCAAAGGGCGCCGAGGCAACCCTCGCAGCTGATGAGATCAAGAAATTTTCACAACAAGATTCCTTTAACTTTCCCACACTTATCCTCTTTGAAGGAAAGGTAAATCCTCAGGCGCTCGGAGCGATCAATGAGCATATGGCTGGGGTCGGAGCACTCACACTCGGTGGAACAGATGCCAAGATCTCTGATTATTTGGCACCCGGGCAAGTCATCTCAGTATTTCCATCACAAGATGGTCAAGCCATTTTGGCAAATGTTCCTCTCGATGGAAATGCAATCTCAAAAGTTCTTCCAAACGATAAACCTGTCCTCCCAGCTGTGGTTGAAGCGCTTCGCGAGGACATCAAGCCAGTTGCTGAAGCAAATGGAGTTACTCACTACGTAACCGGACCTGGCGGTCTGCTCGGCGACCTATTCGGAGCATTTGCAACTCTCGATTCATCACTTCTTCTGACCACGCTCGGAGTCGTCGCAATCATTTTGATTGTGGTTTATCGCTCTCCAGTGCTGTGGATCATTCCTCTCCTTTCAGCGATGTTTGCTCTCACTACAGCAGGCGGCATCGTGTACTTGCTAGCAAAGAACAACATCATCGATGTTGATGGCCAGTCTCAGGGAATTCTCTCTGTATTGGTTATTGGTGCAGCGACCGACTATGCGCTTTTATTGATTGCGCGTTATCGCGAAGAGCTACATCATCACGAAAATCGCTTCGATGCGATGCGAGCTGCCTACAAGGGAGTTTGGGAACCTATCTTGGCTTCCGGTTCAACTGTCTCAATCTCACTCCTCATCCTTCTCTTTAGTCAGTTAACAAATACGGCAGGTCTTGGCCCAATCGGCGCCATCGGCATTGTCTGCGCAATGATCACAATTCTTACCTTGCTCCCAGCACTCCTCTTGTTATTCGGCCGCTGGATCTTCTGGCCACGCATTCCGCGAAATGATGGCGATGATCATGTGATGTCAGGAACTTGGTCAAAGGTTGGCGGAGCTATTGGTCGCAATCCTCGTAAGGCTTGGGTTATTTCTGGAACTGTTCTTCTGCTCTTCGCCTTTGCATCAACCACGTTGAAGGCTGATGGAATTGGAACTGTCGATACATTTACCGGCAACCCTGAATCTGTTGTTGGCCAGCGTCTACTTACTAAGCACTTCCCTGGTGGAGAAGGCGATCCAACTCAGGTCGTTGTGAGCGTCGACAAGGTTGCTGCCGTTACTGCAGCCCTCAAGAATGCTCCAGGCGTTACCGGAGTAACACCACAGCTAGATGGAATTCCTGTTCCGGGGCAACCACTTCCAGCAATGAAGGTGGTGGGCGATCGCGCAATTCTCAATGTCACCCTCGACAAGGCGCCTGATAGCGTCGAGGCAGGAAATGACATCCCTGAAATTCGACGTCTGGCACATGCTGCAGATTCAACATCGCTCGTAGGCGGTACAAGTGCCGTTTACTTCGATGTGCGTACTGCTAATAAGCACGACAATAGAACAATTATTCCTATTATTTTATTTGTCATCACACTTATCCTCGGGCTACTGCTACGAAGCATCCTAAGCGCAGTGCTTCTTCTCGGAACGGTAGTTCTCTCATACTTTGCCACCCTTGGAGTCTGTGCACTTGTCTTCAACCATATCTTCGGCTTCGCTGGGGGAGATAACTCATTCCCTCTCTTCGCCTTTATCTTCTTGGTTGCGCTCGGCATCGATTACAACATCTTCCTGATGACTCGAGTTCGCGAAGAGTCACAGAAGATTGGCACACGCGCTGGAGTTATTAAGGGCGTCACCGTCACAGGTGCCGTCATTACTTCAGCTGGAATCGTCCTCGCTGCAACATTCGCGGTCCTTGGACTGCTTCCACTGGTACCGCTTGCCGAGCTTGGCTTTGCAGTGGCATTTGGCGTATTGCTTGACACCATCATCGTTCGCTCGATTCTTGTACCAGCTCTCGTTCATGAGATTGGTCCAAAGATCTGGTGGCCATCAAAGTTACAGAATAAGTAATACCCGATGCGCGTAGGAATTGCCGGTTACGGACTCGCTGGACGTTCATTTCATGCTCCCTTATTAAAAGGGTGCGGATTTGATGTCGCAACAGTTCTTACCGGCAATTCAACGCGCGCACGTCAGGCGAAGGAAGATTTTCCACTCGCCACAGTTGTCGAAAATCTGACCGATTTATTGGCACAAAAGCTCGATTTAATGGTTATTGCAACTGCCAATTCATCCCACGTGGAATATGCCCTTGCCGCAATTGCTGCAGGAGTTCCAGTCGTTGTTGAGAAGCCAATGGGTCGCACTGTTTCTGAAACTCTTCACATACTCGACGCGGGTGAAAAATCTGGTGTTCCGGTTACCGCTTTCTATAACCGGCGGTGGGATAGCGATATGTTGACGCTCAAGAAGGTAGCTAGTAATGGCCTCATCGGAAAAGTTTTTCGTCTTGATTCACGTTTTGAACGGTACCGCCCTCAGCTAAACCCGTCAGCTTGGCGTGAAACTCTTACTCCTGAAGAAGGTGGCGGCTTACTCCTAGACCTTCAAACGCATTTGCTCTCAACGGCCCTTGATGCGTTTGGGCCTGCAGATCTCACCTATTCCAGTGTTCGAAAGATTCGAGGAGAGTCAGAAGACGATGTGGTTCTCAATCTCCGACATCACTCAGGCGTTGATTCTTATTGTTCTGTCAGTGCAATTTCTGGGTCAACAGGCCCGCGCATTCGCGCACTAGGCACCGAAGGCGCTCTCATTATTGAAGAACTCGATCCACAAGAAGCTCTCCTACGAGCCGGAAATTATCCTGAAGGTGGAATCTGGCAGGTGCCTACTTCGTCCAAGGCATACATTCAACGCGGCGATCAACGCGAAGAGATTCAGGCGGTACCCGGAAATTACGGGCACTTCTATTTAGAAGTTGCAGGTGCGCTCGAAGGCAAGAATCCGATGCCAGTGAGTAGAGATCAGATTCTCGCCGTTGCCTCCATCATTGATAAGGCGCGTGAAATCAGTGTCCGATAAGAAGGTAGCAGTTGTAGGCGCTGGCCTTGCAGGTTTGAGTGCAGCGATCACGCTGCAGGATGCCGGATGCGACGTTGAAGTCTTCGAATCATCAGATCGAGTCGGCGGCAGAGTTGCGACAGACCTTATCGATGGATATCGATTAGATCGAGGATTCCAACTCATCAATTCACGCTATCCAGAGTTACTTCGTTTAGATGTGATCTCTGAACTTAATTTTATTGAAGCCTCACGAGCTATCGATATTTCAATCGATCAGAAGATAATTTCTTTAGGCGATCCTCGCCACAACCCATTGTCAGCCCTGAACTCTGCAACTGGATCCATCTTTGCGAAGTTGAGTTTCATCGGTTACCTCACCAGCGCATCAAAGTCTGGCCATTCAGTGGAAGATGAACTCTCGCGCTACGGCAATCTTTATCAACGTGTCCTCAAACCATTCCTATCAGGTGTCTTTCTCACCTCACCATCCAACGTAGATGCAGTGAGCGGCAAGGAGATTATTCGCTCCTTTATCTCTGGCAAGCCTGGTCTACCAGCGTTAGGCGCGGGGGAGCTAGCGAAGGCGATTGCTCGAAGAGTTCAGAAGATCCACCTCAATTCTCGTATTGATTCACTCAATGATGTGAAAGCTGATGCAGTGATCGTTGCGGCAGATTTAACTACTGCAGCACAGCTACTAGATATTCCCAACGTCCCCAAACTCGCATCAAGCACCACCTGGTATCACGAAGTTCCTTTTGAAATGACGCAATCAAATCGACTACTGATTGATGGTCAGGCTCGCGGGCCAGTTATCAATTCGATAGCAATTTCGAATATGGTTCCGCACTACGCCCCCCTTGGAAAGACCTTGCTCTCATCGACAACCATTGAATTCGCTTCCGAATCAGAAGTGCGTAGACATCTTGCAACCATGTGGGGCGTTTCAACATCTGATTGGTCTCTCATCGCCAAGTATGAGATTCCAAAGTCATTGCCAATCTTTGGCGTCGGAACTCAAGGAGCTCACTCCGCAAAAATTGCAGATGGACTCTTTATTGCTGGTGATTATCGAACTGCGCCTTCACAGAATGGCGCACTCTTGTCGGGACGCCTTGCAGCGCAGGAGTTACTCCTGAATTAAAGCTGTCAGTGCGTTAGTGATGTGTGGGTAATCCCAAGTAAAGCCAGCATCGGTGAGCGCTTGTGGAATGACCTTCTTACTTCCCAAAATTTCAGAGGAGAAACCACCGAGTGCAATCTTGAGTGCAATGGCAGGAGCAGGAAAGAGTGCTGGGCGATGCATCGCACGAGCAAGTGCTGAAGTAAATTCTTGATTAGTTACTGGGTTTGGTGAAGTCAGATTTACTGGACCCGAAACTCTATTTTCAAGTAAGAATGTAATGGCACGGATAACATCGTGGAGAGTGATCCAAGACCACCACTGCTTTCCATTGCCAAGCTTTCCGCCGAGACCTAAGCGAAAGAGTGGAAGCATCTTGCCGAGTGCGCCACCTGTGGGATCAAGCACCAAACCTGTACGAATCTTTACTGTGCGCACATCTGTCACAAGATCCGCGGCGCCTTCCCATTCACGACAGACAGCTGCGAGAAAGTCATCTCCTACGCGATCTGCCTCAACGACGGAGCGGTTACCTGATTCGCCATACCAACCGATGGCACTCGCTGAGATGAATACCTGTGGTTTTACCTCGTTCACTGCATGGGCCATGGCAGTAGTCCCAAGTAAGCGAGAGTTGAGAATTTCAGATTTGTATTTTTTGCTCCAACGCTTATCGCCGACACCGACACCAGCTAAGTGAATGACTGCATCGACTCCACGGAGAGCTTCAATATCTACATAACCAGACTTGGGATCCCACTGAATTTCATCGGGTGCTACGACGGGACGGCGAACAAATCGCTGAACTGTGTGGCCCTCGCTCTTGAGGTGACCGACGAGAGCTGTACCGATAAGTCCTGAAGCACCCGTGATTGCAATGCGTTGTGGGACTGACATCGACCTTAGAGACCTAAATCTGCTTCGAATGCTCCACCTTCGAGGCGCTCTTTCAGAGTTACCAAGAAGCGTGCTGCATCGGCGCCATCTACTACGCGGTGATCGTAAGAGAGACCGAGGTAGACCATGAAACGGATAGCGATTGTCTCGCCACCATCTTCGCCCTTCACAACCATTGGACGCTTTACAACTGCACCGAGTCCAAGGATTGCAACCTGTGGTTGGTTAATGATGGGTGTATCAAAGAGGGCGCCGCGTGAACCTGTATTGGTGAGGGTAAATGTTCCGCCACCGAGTTCATCGGGAGTGACCTTGTTATCGCGTGTGCGAGCTGCGAGATCTGCAATCTTGCGAGCTACGCCTCCCATGTTGAGATCGCCAGCGTTATGGATCACTGGAACTAAGAGTCCGCGTTCAGTATCAACTGCGATACCGAGGTGTTCTGCACCGTGATAAATAATTTGATCACCTTCGACAGATGAGTTGAGAACTGGGTGTTGCTTCAAAGCTTCGCATACAGCAACTGCAAAGAATGGAAGGAAAGAGAGCTTAACTCCCTCGCGCGCTTCAAATGTTGCCTTTGAGCGATCGCGCAGACGAGCAATCTTTGTGACATCTACTTCAATCACTGTTGTGAGTTGCGCAGAAACCTGAAGTGATTCGACCATGCGCGCTGCAATGACTTTGCGAAGACGTGACATAGTCACGGTTGTTCCGCGAAGTGGTGATGCAACAGGAGCTGCTGGTCGTGGTGCTGATGCCGCAGGAGCAGGAGCAGTTGGTGTAGCTGAAGGCCTCGGAGCCGCAGCCTCTACATCTTCCTTGCGGATACGTCCGCCGATTCCTGTTCCACGTACTGATGCAAGGTTTACGCCAAGATCATTTGCGAGTTTGCGAACAATCGGAGTGACATAAGCATCTTGTGGTTGTGAAACTGGAGCAGCTGGCGCAACAGGTGTTGGAGCAACTGGTGGTGGAGTTGGAGCAGCAGGGGCTGCAGCAACAGGTGTTGGTGTTGGTGTTGGTGCCACGGGAGCCGAAGCTGGAGGAGTTGGTGCCGCAGCTACAGGTGCAGCACCTGATACACCAATTAAACCAAGACGTGCGCCAACAGGAACAGTTGTATCAACTGCAACATCAATTGCAAGGAGTGTTCCTGCAACAGGTGAAGGGATTTCTGTATCGACTTTATCTGTAGAAACTTCGAGAAGCGCTTCATCAACTGCAACAGAATCACCAACGTTTTTGAGCCAACGAGTAACTGTTCCTTCGCTTACTGATTCACCGAGCGCTGGCATTGTGATGACGGTTCCGCCACCTGCAGGTGCAGCAGGTGTTGCAACTGGCGCAGCAGGTGGGGGAGTTGGAGTTGCTGCCACTGGTGAAGGGGCTGGTGTTTCAATGACTGGAGCTGGTGCAGGCGCTGCTGCTGGAGCTGCTGGTGCCGAAGCACCTGCGCTGTCAGCGATGACGGCAAGTTCTGCGCCGACTGCAACTGTTTGATCGACTCCGACAACAATCTTTGAAAGAATTCCTGCAACAGGTGAAGGGATTTCTGTATCGACTTTATCTGTTGAAACTTCGAGGAGCGGTTCGTCGACAGCGACCATGTCGCCTTCGTTCTTGAGCCAACGTGTAACTGTTCCTTCACTAACGCTCTCGCCGAGAGCTGGCATTGTTACTGAGAATGACATCGCTATTTTCTCCTCTTACTTAACCGTGCGCGTGAAGTGGTTTGCCTGCAAGAGCCATATGAGCTTCGCCCATAGCCTCAGACAGAGTTGGGTGTGCATGGATGAGAGGAGCAACATCATCTGCTGTCGCCTCCCAGTTAAAGATCAATTGTGCTTCAGCGAGTAACTCGCCAACACGTGCGCCGACCATATGGATTCCGAGTACGGGACCATTCTTCTGTGCAACAAGTTTGATGGAACCTGCTGTCTTAAGAATCTGCGCCTTGCCGTTGCCAGCAAGGTTGTAATCGAGTTCAACAACGTCGTAGCCGCGTTCCTTTGCGATCTTTGTTGATAGACCAACGGATGCAACTTCTGGCTCTGAATATGTAACGCGTGGCACGCCGTCGTAATTAATTGGGCGAGGGTTAAGTCCAGCGATTGTCTCGGCGACAAGAATTCCTTCTTGGAAACCAACGTGTGCAAGCTGAAGAGTAGGGATGATGTCTCCGACAGCAAAGATGCCAGGGATATTTGT
This sequence comes from Actinobacteria bacterium IMCC25003, assembly GCA_002284855.1. Taxonomy (GTDB): domain Bacteria; phylum Actinomycetota; class Actinomycetes; order Nanopelagicales; family Nanopelagicaceae; genus Planktophila. The sequence continues at coordinate 771,259 of CP015603.1, forward strand.
GCGGCAGTGGTCATCGACGGTGATGTAACCGCGATCCATCGCAACGCCGACTTCTTGGTAGCCGATTCCATCTGTGACTGGGCCGCGGCCCACAGAGACGAGAAGTACGTCGGCTGTGAATTCGCGACCATCTTCAAGAGTGACGGTGACTCCATTGGCATCGACGCGATGAGATTTGAAGCGAACTCCGAGTTCAAAGTTGATTCCACGCTTGCGGTATGCCCGCTCTAGAAGTTTGCTGGAAGATTCATCTTCTAACGCGATGAGGTGTGGAAGACCTTCGATGATTGTTACTTCTGCCCCAAAAGATTTCCATACAGATGCGAATTCGCATCCGATAACTCCGCCACCGAGAACTATGACGCTCTTAGGCACATATCCAAGGGAAGTTCCATGATCTGAGGTGATGACGCGCTCACCATCGATGTCGAGACCAGGAAGTGTGCGAGCGTATGAACCAGTTGCAAGAACGATGTTCTTTCCCACGTATTGGGTGCCATTGACTTCGACCGTGTTATTGGAAATGAGGCGTCCGCTACCTTCAACGAATGTTATGCCGCGAGATTTAACGAGACCTTGCAAACCTTTAAAGAGACCGGCAATGACTCCATCTTTGTAAGAGTTGACTCCAGCCATATCGATTGAGTTGAAGGTGGCATTTACTCCGAATTGCGAAGATTCGCGTGCACTATCTGCAACTTCGCCTGCGTGGAGGAGAGCCTTTGTAGGAATACATCCGCGGTGGAGACAAGTTCCGCCGACCTTATCTTTCTCGATGAGAGCAACTGAGAGTCCAAGTTGTGCTCCGCGAAGCGCTGCCGCATAGCCGCCGCTTCCACCGCCGAGAACTACAAGATCAAAATCTGCCACCGAGATACTCCTTCACCGTCGTTGAGCTCAACAGCCGTATCTTGCCAGCCTATGCGGGTGATTGCATAACGCGATTAGGCGCTTGCAGCGACAGCTAGCTCAACGAGAGTACGGAGCGCGACCCCTGTTCCGCCGACGGGGGTGTAGCCATGAGGTTGGCCCTCATTGAAGGCAGGACCTGCAATATCCAAATGGAGCCAAGGAAGTTCATCTGCGACGAAATCCTTCAGGAATAGTCCAGCAACGAGCATGCCACCCATGCGTTCTCCAATATTGGCCAAATCTGCAACAGGCGAATCCAGGGAGGCGCGAAGTTCTACGGGAAGTGGCATAGGCCAGAATGCTTCTCCGGTTATCTTCGTTAGTTCCATAAAGTGAGATGAAAATTCTTGGTTATTTGTCATCACTGCGCTGGTCCGTGTGCCGAGTGCGACAACTTGCGCACCAGTCAAGGTAGCAACGTCGACGATGCCATCGAGGTCCTTACTCTCTTGGGCACGGACAAGTGCATCACCGAGAATTAATCGTCCTTCAGCATCAGGATTAAGAACTTCAACAGTCTTTCCACCGTACATAGTGATGACATCACTTGGACGCGTAGCGGTATCGCTGACCATATTTTCTGCAAGTGGGGCCCATGCCTCGATTGCAACAGGAAGTTTCAGCAGAGCGATTGCAATCGTGGCTGCACATACAGCAGCAGCACCACTCATATCTGATTTCATCGCCTCCATGCCTTTAGCTGGCTTGAGGGCGAGACCACCTGAATCAAAAGTGATTCCCTTACCTACATATGCATATTTCTTCTTGGCCTTAGCGCCCTTTGGTGAGTATGAAATATTGAGTAGCCGCGGAAGATTAGCCGATCCCTGGCCTACTCCGATAATTCCGCCATAGCCCTTCGACTTCAATTGTGCATCTGTCATGACTGAAACTTTGAGTCCCGCAGATGCGCCACCAGCTTTCTTCACTATATCTGCGATTGTTTTACAGAAAGTTTCGGGATTGAGATGACTTGGGGGAGTATTGATTAAGTCGCGAACTAAATTTGTATATGTCCCAATAATCTCAGCCGATTTGGCTAACGACTTAATCTCGGCCTTGCCTGCAAGTTCTGTATGAATAGTTACAGTCTTGAGTGGACTTTTCTGCGCCGACTTTGTTGAGCCTCTAAATTGATCAAAGAGATATGAACCCAGCACGGCGCCCTCAGCGATTGCCTTTACTCCTGCAGCTTTTTTGGCAGGAAGCGAGAAGGTGGCGCTCGAATTTCCAACTAATGCGCGCGCTGCTGCGCCAGCGGCTCGACGAAGAACTTCGTGATCGTAATGCGCAGAGGACTTTCCAAGACCTGTCAGGACGATGAGCCGAGTTGAAACACCCGGAAGCTTGATAACCTCATCAGGCTTTGCTGTCGCACCCAAGTCGGCAAGAGTCTGCATCAGCGCTTTGGTATCGATAGCGAGATCGCCGGATTCAATCTGAAGTGAGACCGCTCCTGTCTTGGAAGACTTTGAGCTCTTATATGAAAGCCCAACGACTAGGACATCATCTTTAACGATTCCGTCCGAAAGGCGGATGGTGGTCATGGCGACTCCTCAAATTTCACTCTGCCGCAACTCAACAGATGCGAGCCGTAAGTGTAAGTTGTCGCTGTGAAAAACTCACCTTTACTTCAAAGGCATATAGACCTTCAGGCGAAGATGGCCGATTTCGGTGGATGGTTGATGCCTATCGAATATCCAGGAGCTGGTGTCCTCGCCGAGCACACTGCTGTTCGTGAACGGGTGGGACTCTTCGATGTCTCACATTTAGGAAAGGTGAGCGTCACAGGTGATGGCGCGCTCGAATTCCTCAATGCAATATTTACCAATGATCTCAATCGCATTGTCGATAGCAAGGCTCAATACACCTTGCTCTGCAATCCCGATGGCGGTGTCGTGGACGACCTTATTGCCTATCGAAATTCAGATTCAGATTTCTTCCTGATTCCCAATGCAGCAAACACGACCGATGTTGTCAGGGTTCTCATTGAGAACGTTCCTTCGGGAATATCAGTTACTAATCTCCACGAAAGTTTTGCTGTGCTCGCTCTTCAAGGTCCTCAAGCAGTCGAAGTCATTCGCAGCTTAGGAATTAATCCAACAATGGATTACATGGCATTCGCTCATGTCTCCATCGCCGGCTGCGATGTCATTCTCTGTCGTACTGGTTATACCGGCGAACATGGATATGAATTAGTCCCAACCTGGAGCGATGCACCCGTTGTCTGGGATGCACTCGTTGAAGCGATGAAGCCTTTCGACGGACTCATTTGTGGTCTAGGAGCTCGTGACACATTGCGCACCGAGATGGGTTATCCGCTTCACGGCCATGAACTCTCTCTAGAGATTTCTCCAGTGCAGGCAAGTGCTGGCTGGGCAATCGGGTGGAAGAAAGAGAGTTTCCGAGGTTCTGATGTTCTGCAATCTCAGAGAGAAGCCGGAACAGTTCGAACTCTTAAAGCCTTGAAATCAAATGATCGTGGCATTCCCCGCGCAGGAATGGCGGTCAAGGCAGCTGATGGACACGAAATCGGCGTAGTAACGAGCGGAACTTTCTCACCCTCACTCAAAGTTGGTATTGCGCTAGCGCTCCTTGATCCAGAGTACGCAGTAGGAGATTTAGTCACGATCGATGTTCGCGGACGCGAATCAACAGCGACGATTAGCGCGCTGCCTTTTGTACCTTCACATGTTCGATAAATTCAATCGGAGTTAAGAAAGCTGCCCGCGTATGGGATCGACGAAGAGTCTGAAGAATTGGCTTTCCAGCAATTGTAATGAGTGAAGCGGTAAATACAGCGCGCGGAATATCCCAGGCCATTGCCGATAAGAAGTGATACGAAAAGAAACGTGAGAGATTTTCACTTATCGGCGCACCTGCAAGGTATGAGAGCTGAGTATCTGCACCCAACGCCCAAGGCCAAAATTGAAGATCCATGGCGACACCAAAGAACTCAGCAGCAACAACGGCATACAGTGCAAGGATAAATATTTCTCTCTTGCCACGAACCATTCGTGGAATAAGTGCGACACCTAAACCGATCCAGCCAGCTGCAAAAGATTGATATGCAACCCATGGACCTAAGCCACCAGTCAGAATAGCTGAGAGGAACATGGAGAGTACTCCCAACAAGAAACCAAAAGATGGACCGAAGACTCTGGCTGAGAGAATCAAGACAAACCACATAGGTTCAATTCCCACAGCTCCAGTTCCCATTGGGCGCAGAGCTGCAATAAGCGCGGTAAGAACAGCTAAGAGCGCGACAGATTTACTATCTAATTCATTATTACTGACGCTCACCATAAGGAGAAGAAGCGCAAAGGGAGTTGCCAGAAGGAATATCCATTGGGGATGACCTTGCTTCTCGTGGATTAAGAATGGCCAGATGAAAGCGAGGGCGCTGATGGCACTTGTGAAAATGAGTGCAATCAGCGATGCGCCTTTAAATGTGAAGATTCCAGAAGTCTTCATGCCGAGCCCTCAATTGCGTGAACAACATCGGCAACAGTCAACCAAGGTTTGGGAGACATGACCTTTGCAACTTGAGGGGCAAAGGCCGGTGATGAGAGTAAAACGTCAAGCGTTGTTCCATCAGCGACGATTTCACCCTCTGCAAGGAAGAGGACTCGGTCTGCGAGTTCTGCCACAAGTTCGACATCGTGCGTTGCTAGGAGAACTGGTCGATTGAACTGCCGTGCATATTCTTTGAGAGCGATTGCAAAGAGGTTCTTGGCGCGGTAATCGAGGCCACGAGTTGGTTCATCGAGAACAAGCACGTCGGGATTTCCAGAGAGCACAATGCTTAAAACGAGCGCTAATCGTTGACCTTCAGATAGGTCATTGGGATGCGCATGCAGAGAGATATGTGGAACTAAGCGATTGAGAAGTGCCGCGGTAGAACCAAGTGCAATCTCATTATTGCGATCTGCAAGAAGGCACTCTTCTTCGACGCTTGATGCGAAGAGAAGATCACTAGGTTCTTGGGGGACATAGCCAATCGCTCGCCTGCGAGCTGCGCCTTTGAGAAGGGTCGGATCTGCGCCATTGACCCTGATTTCACCCGAGTGTGGTGAGTGAAGTCCAACAATGCAGTGAAGCAAAGTGCTCTTACCGGCGCCATTACGGCCCATGATGGCGACGATTTCACAGTGGTTGATAACAGCGTTAACTTTATTCAGCGCGCTCTTCTCAGAGTAAGAGTGCGAAACTCGTGAAATAGCAATTGCTGGTGATACTTCTAGTGATGGTGAAAGAGGACGTGAGTACTGACTATTTCGAATATCTTCAGTCTGACGCCTGACCTCACGAACGCTCGTTCCGATTTCAGAGAGATTGAGAGCGCGGGCTAATTTCACAATCGGTGGAACAAGTGCTGAGCGCTTCAGAATTTCATCGGCCGTACCGATAGAAGTATCACCATTGCCTTCGATATAGATAATACGATCGACAAATTGAATGACACGTTCCAAGCGATGTTCAGCGATGATGACTGTAACGCTGAGGTCATGAACGAGGCGATGCAAGACCGAGAGAACTTCTTCAGCAGCAATTGGGTCGAGAGCGCTTGTAGGTTCATCGAGAACCAAAACCTTCGGGTGCATGACAAGAGCGGCGCCGATTGCTACTCGTTGCTGTTCGCCACCGCTTAGCGTTGCAATAGAACGGTTACGAAGCGCGCTCAAACTCAGGAGATCGAGAACTTCCTCGACTCGCTTTCGCATGACATCAGGAGGGAAGTTAAGAGCTTCCATGCTAAATGCCAACTCTTCTTCGACAATATCTGTGACAAAACCATTGATGGGATTCTGTCCAACAATTCCCACAAGATGGGCAAGAGAGCCAGGCTTTACTGATCTGGTCGAGATCCCATCGACAGAGATATCACCAGCCAAAATTCCACCCGTGTGATGGGGGACTAGACCATTAATGAGACGCAGGAGAGATGATTTACCAGAGCCAGTTTCGCCCATGACCAAGACCATCTCACCCTCTTCAATTTGAAAGGAGAGATCTTCAAGAATCGTCTTAGTTGATTGTGGATATATGAGTGAAACGTTGGAGAAGGTAATCATCGAGTCACCATCGTTACTGCCGCTGCAGTGGTGAGAAGAAGAGCGAGATTGTCGCGCAGCAACCATGGCTGCGGCCTATACCGGGAACGTTTTCTGCTGATTCCATAGCCACGAGCATCCATCGCGGCTGCGAGCTGAAGTGAGCGAGAGAGGGACTCCTCAAGTAGCGGGATTGCTATCGAGCGAAGTTCAATCTTTTCAAAACCACGTAACTTTTGCGCAGTTCGGATACGGCGAGCGCTGGTTGCAAGTTGCGGAAAGAGAGATGTGGCGATGACGAGAGTGATGCCAATTTCATAGATAAAGGAGGGAGTGACGCGTAACAACTTGTGAGGACTAGTGAGGGATGTTGCGGCTCCGAATAAGGCAATCATTGTTGCAATGATGACGCCTTCATGAAGAGAAGAAGAAAGTCTTTCTAGAGTTACTACACCGCCGATACGAATACCGGGCATCCAGGATGGGAGATCAAGAATAGGAATTGAGAAGAGTTTTGTGCCAGGAATCGGAACTCCAATAAGGATTCCGACGACGGAACGTATCGTCAAGATAATGGCACCGATGCGCAGCGAGAGAAGAAAACTTCTCTGCCAGGGCGAGCCATCGCGACGAATATAGACAAGAAGCGCCACCGCACCCACTATCGCGAGTGCGATAAATGCGTTATCGAGCGCGACAACTCCAATTGCGAGGAGCATCGCGCAGATCCACAAGGTCAGTGGATGCAGTGGCTTCTTCATCTATTAATCTCTTACTTCTTGAGTAGTGCAGCAGGAGTTTCGATCTCTACTCCACATTCCTTCTTTGGATATCCGTTGAAACCACAGATAAGACCAGAACTTGCTGCACGCACTTTGACTACCTGTGCCAATACATCAATTCCTTGTGAACTCTTGGCAGTTGTCACACAACGAACAATGGGCTTCTGAACCTTTTCACCTTTAGGCGCATAAGCAGGATTTCCAAATTCAATGACGAGGCCGATTCGCTTGGTGTCGGAATCAGCCTTTGTCTTGCCGCAGATTGAGGCAAACGATGGCTTTGTCATAGGAGCTACAGATGGAACATCATCGCTACTGAATACAAAAGACCATCCTTCAACCGCCCCATCTTCAATATCGACAGTAGGTCCAGTCATGGCTGCTTTCCATGTGGTTGAACCGGGAGCTGCCTGGAAGTAGCCCCAGTAACGCCAACCCTTTGTAGCAGCTTGAGATGATGGCATAGCCACCAATTGCGATGTGATGAGAACGATTGCAATGGCAATCTTCTGAATAGATGTTTTTTTCATTGTGTGAACTCCTAAATAGAAGAGTCTCACAGGGGTAGCTCGCTAGCGGTCGGCCGAATACGCCAAATACCTTTGGACTACACCCCGCAAACCTCGGCGGGTGTTGGTCATAATCAAATATCGCCAATAGGTAATCCGACTTGAACGGTTCATTTCTGAACTGTCTTACGGTTGCGGGTCAGCGTCGGATTTGCACCGAACTTCCCCTACTGGAATATCTATTAAGTTGTGGGGGTACCAAACCATAGCTCGTTGCTGTTGGCAACTCACCACGCTGCACTTAAGGTGAAGCCATGGAATATAGACGCCTTGGCAATACCGGAATGTATGTCTCAGAAATTTCTTACGGCAACTGGATCACTCATGGTTCACAGGTCGAGACCGAATCAGCCATTAAATGCGTGCGCGAAGCTCTCAATCAAGGAATTACCACCTTTGATACCGCCGATGTCTATGCCGGAACTAAAGCAGAAGTAGTTTTAGCAAAAGCTCTCAAAGGCGTTCGTCGAGAATCATATGAACTATTCACAAAAGTTTATTGGCCAACCGGTGAAGGAAAGAATGACCGCGGTCTCTCACGCAAACACATCATGGAGTCTTGTCACGCTTCACTCAAACGCCTCAACACCGATCACATCGATCTCTACCAAGCTCACCGCTTCGATGTGGAGACTCCACTTGAGGAAACGCTCAGCGCCTTCGATGACTTAATTCGCCAAGGCAAGGTCAGTTACATCGGTTTCTCTGAATGGAATGCGCAACAAATTTCTGATGCCCTCAAGATTCAAGATGCGCGTGGCTATAACCGCTTTGTCTCTAGCCAACCTCAATACTCGGCGCTATGGCGAGTTATCGAAAGTGAGGTAGTTCCGCTCTCGAAGAAAGAAGGGATCGGACAGATTGTCTGGTCACCTATGGCGCAAGGAGTCTTGACTGGGAAATATCTTCCAGGAAAGAAAGCTCCAGCAGGTTCACGCGCCACCGATAAGAAGAGCGGAGCGAACTTCATCTCTCGTTGGATGTCGGAAGAGGTGCTCACCGCTGTTCAGAAGTTAAAGCCAATTGCAGATGGCCTCGACCTATCAATGTCTCAATTGGCACTGGCCTGGGTTCTCCAGAACTCCAATGTTTCTAGCGCAATCATGGGAGCGACGAAACCTTCTCAGGTGAAAGAGAATGTGAAGGCCTCTGGAGTAAAGCTCAGTTCAGATGTGATGAGAGCGATTGATGACGCACTTGGAAAACTTCCAGAACGCGATCCGAAGAAGAACGAGAGCCCTAACCCTCGAGCTTAGAAGCTCTCACCAACTTTAATCTGAGGCTTTGGTGAGCGCATTCTGCGCATTTGAGTTGAGCGAAGCCATCCGTACATTCCGATGCCCTTGAGTTCAGTGCCCGGGAATTTAGCAATCACTGCGCTCTTGATTTTGCGACTGAGGAAGAATCCATCGATCACTGAGATTAAGAGAACTCCGTACATAATGATGATGCTTCCAATTTGAAATATTGGAGATGGAATCAAAGTGAGGAAAAGTACGACGAAGATAATTGGCAAGAAGTATTCACCAATTGATTTACGTGAATCAACGTAGTTACGTACGAATCTCTTAACAGGACCTTTATCGCGAGCTGGGAGAGCGCTTTCATCTCCACGCATATATGCAGCGCGAGCTGCAATACGACCGGCGCGGGCAGCATCCTTAGCGCGCTTCTTCTCTTCCTTTGTGGAAGCCGGCGCTAGGGATGAAACTTTGCGAGCTGCTTCAGCCTCTTTGCGCTTTGGAGTAGGGCGACCTTTTTTATTCTCTGTTGATTCAGCCATGAACCGAACTATAGAGCGAGCATCTGGTCGAGAGCCAACTTCGAGAACTTGGCAACGCGCTCGTCTACCTTAATTTCATTGACAATATGGCCGGCAACGATGGATTCCATAGCCCAGACAAGGTGAGGTAAATCGATGCGGTTCATTGTTGAGCAGTAGCAGACGGTCTTATCCAAGAAGACAATATCCTTATCTGGGTTGTTCTGGGCTAGACGAGAGACGAGATTGAGTTCGGTTCCTATCGCCCATTTGCTGCCAGCGGGGGATGAGGTGACCGTCTGAATGATTTTTTCAGTACTTCCGACGACATCTGAATCAACCACAACTTCATGTTGGCACTCAGGGTGCACGATTACCTGAACGCCTGGGATGCGGGTGCGAACTTCTTGAATCGATTCGCGGGTAAAGCGACCATGTACTGAACAATGGCCGCGCCAGAGAATCATCTTTGCGCCCTTAATTTGATCCTCTGTCAATCCACCCATTGGCTTCCATGGATTCCACAGAACGCAATCATCGAGTGAGAGACCAAGTGATAGAACCGCTGTATTGCGACCGAGGTGTTGGTCGGGAAGAAAGAGAACCTTCTCCGCTTTAGCAAAAGCCCATTCGAGGGTCTTCTGCGCATTTGAGGATGTACATATTGTTCCTCCGTGTTCGCCGGTGAAGGACTTTATTGCAGCAGATGAATTCATGTAGGTAACGGGAACTGTCTTGGAGGCCACGCCAATTTTTTCAAGATCTTTCCAACATTGATTGACTTGATTCGCAGTTGCCATATCTGCCATTGAACAACCAGCAGCGAGATCGGGGAGAATTACTTTCTGCTGTGCAGATGTGAGGATGTCGGCGCTCTCGGCCATAAAGTGAACGCCGCAGAAAAAGATAAACTCAGCAGAACTCTGTGCAGCTGCCGCTTGTGCTAACTTAAATGAATCTCCGGTGATGTCAGCAAATTGAATGACTTCATCCCGTTGGTAGTGATGGCCCAAGATGAGGGCACGGTCACCGAGGGATGCCCGGGCCGCAATGGCGCGTTCGACAAGGTGCGGGTCACTGGCAGGTGGAAGTTCGCCAGTACAGGAAACTCCTCGCTCAGATGCAAGGTCTGAGCCTTGGCCAAGGACTAATAGCTCGCTCAGACTGATGGACATGTTCCTATTGTCATGCGTTTGGGTTCGCCACGGCAACCCGACGCGAGTATCCTTAAGCACATGACTACTGAAACAACATCAACTCCAGTCGAAATCACAACAGGCATCACACTTACTGATGTCGCAGCCGCAAAGGTTGCAGCGCTTCTTGCTCAAGAAGGCCGCGATGACCTCTACCTTCGCGTTGCTGTTCAGCCAGGAGGCTGCTCAGGTCTTCGTTACCAGCTCTACTTTGATGATCGCAATCAAGATGGCGATATCACACGTGAATTTGGCGCGGTCAAGGTTGTCGTCGACAAGATGAGCGATCCATACCTTATGGGAGCCTCTATTGATTTCGTAGACACTATTGAGAAGCAGGGCTTCACAATTGATAATCCAAATGCACAGGGTTCATGTGCATGCGGCGATTCATTTAACTAATAAGCGTTAAAACTCAGCTGCTGTAGTTAGATTCCAACATGAAAATTGGCGTTGCTGGTTCTGTTGGTCTTGATCACTTGATGACTTTCCCTGGAAAGTTCACCGACTCACTTGTCGCTGGTTCTCTTGAAAAGGTTTCCCTCTCCTTTCTTGTTGATGGACTAGATGTACGTCGTGGGGGATGTGCAGCAAATATCGCCTTCGGTCTTGGCGTTCTTGGCCTGAACCCGATTTTGATTGCTGCTGTAGGTAAGGATTTTGCTGATTACGATGCTTGGCTTTCTCGTCATGGCGTTGATACATCGCACGCTCTTGTTTCAACGACGCAGCACACGGCCCACTTCACAGTCACAACAGATACAGAGCTCAATCAGATTGCATCTTTCTTTCCTGGTGCAATGTCTGAAGCTCGCAATATCGAACTCAAACCGATCATGGATAAGGTCGGAAAACTCGACCTCTTAGTGGTCTCACCAGATGATCCCGAAGCGATGCTCCGCCACACAGAGGTTGCCCAGGCGATGGGCGTTGCCGTTGCTGCCGATCCATCTCAACAGATGGCTCGTATGAGCGGAGAAGAGATTAAGAAACTTATTTCTGGCGCGACCTATCTCTTTATGAATGAGTACGAACTTGCTCTTGCTATTCAAAAGACAGGGTGGAGCGATCACGAAATTCTGGAACGAGTGAAATATCGAGTTGTAACACTCGGCGCGGATGGTGCACGCATTGAAAGTATCGATGGAACTTTTATCAAAGTTGGTTGCGCACAAGAGAAGGCGAAGATTGATCCGACCGGAGTCGGAGACTCATTCCGCTCTGGATTTGTAGCTGGACTTGCCTGGGGACTTTCGCATGAACGATGCGCGCAGCTTGGCTCGATGATTGCAACGTATGTCATCGAAACGACGGGCACTCAGGAATATAGATTTACCAAAGATGAATTTGTGAGCCGATTTAGCGAGGCTTACGGTGCAGATGCTGCCGCTGAAATAGCAGCACACCTACCTGCGTAACTTCTGAAGAGTTCCTCTTAAGGTATTTATCAGCGCGGATATATCTTCTCGGGTTGTACCGCTATGAAGAGTAAAGCGAATATGGCCATCAGTCTCATATCCCATTGCGGCAAGAACATGGCTGGGCTGTAGATCTTCAGCTGAGCAGGCAGAGCCTGAATCGACATCGAAGCCAAGCGAGGCTAACTCTCGGACTGTGGCTTCACCAGAGACTCCCGCGGCCACAATAGAAATGAGATGTGGAAGTGAAGCAGTATTGGGGGCAACTACTTCAACACCATCGATGGTCAATAGTTGAGCGATTGCATATTCACGGAGTCCCAAATCTTCACTCGTGAAATTATCGAGAGCAATGGATGAAGCGATAAGTAATGGCAACGAATAACTTCCGGGAGAGCTGATTGGCGCGATACGGGGAAGTGGGTAGGAAAATTCAGAGCGATTCTTGATCGCCATAATGGCAAGGCCACTTGGTCCATTCCACGACAGTGAGTCGAAGAGCGCGGTGTTCCAGTGATGAGGTAAAGGTAAGCGAGCGCCTGAAGTTGTGGCATCAACTGCTACGCGAACTGAGGTAGGAATTTCGAGTGCACTTTGAATCACGCCAGTTTCGCCATTTGCCAATTGCAGCGAGAGGACGGAGTGTTCGGGAATTTCTTCGAGATTGAGAATAGCGCCCACCTTATTTGCAGGAAGTTCGATGACGTGGGCGGTGTGGGCACGGGCGATGGCTCGAACCTTTCCTTTATCGATTGCTGCATATGCAAAAGGGGAGCGATCGGTAAAGAGTCCAGTTATCGAGAGGAAGTGGCCTAGAGAGGGTTCACCGAGGACTTCGATAGATGTTGCAGGAAGACCTAATTTCTCCGCGATATTTTCAACTGCCTGATTTCGAAGGATGGCAGCCTTGGAGGCGCTCTGTGAAATCTTCTTAGGATCTGCCCAACCCTGGTCGAAAGCGGCTAAAAGCGCCTCTCTGGCGGCAGGGTGGAGCGCGCTTTCAGAGGCGAAATTTCCTGTGACACGAACCACCGAATCAACGCTACTCGCTCGGACGAGCGCATGCACCTTGCGCCACTATCCTTAGGCCATGTCCAATCATGCTCCGCGCTCAAAGCGCACTGTTGCAGCTGTGGCGTTAATACTGCCCGCACTACTTCTCTTATCAGGATGCTCCTTCAACTCGAAGGATATCTCTGGGATGGGCTTCCCTAAGGGAGTAACCAGCGTCAATGACATCTCACTCTCTTTGTGGCAGGGCGCATGGATTGCAGCAGGAGTTGTTGGCGTCTTCACCTTTATCTTGATTATCTGGCCAGCGATCTTCCATCGCGCCAAGGTTGGCAAAGGTGAATTTCCAAAGCAGACCCAGTACAACATTCCCGTTGAAATTCTTTACACGGTGATTCCTTTTGTGATTGTTGCAGTCCTTTTCTACTTTACTGCCATTAAAGAGAACAAGATCATTGATAAGACTTCTCCGGTAAAGCATGAGATTTCCGTTGAAGGTATTCAGTGGTCTTGGCAGTTCGGCTATCCCGAAGCAGGGGATAAGGCGATTGTCACTGGCACGCCTGCGCAACCGCCAACTCTGTACATGCCTCTTGGCGAGAAGGTCCGTTTCACTCTCACCGCAAATGATGTGGTTCATGGTTTCTGGATTCCAGCGTTCATGATTCAGATGCAGAACCTTCCCGGAGAGACAAACCACTTGCAATTCACTGCAAACAAATTGGGTGAATTCCCAGGTCGTTGCAACATCCTCTGCGGACGAAACCACTCACAGATGATTTTTAAAGTAAAAGTTGTAACCCCCGAGCAGTATCAGAAATATCTTGACTCACTGAAGGCGAGCGCATAATGACAACATTTGCAGAACGTCCAACTATCGCTGCACCTCGCCAGGGAGTTCAAAAGACTTCCCGCGGAAACCAATTTGTAAAGACCATTACCTCTACCGATCACAAGCGCATCGGTTATCTATACCTAGCAACCTCATTTGCCTGGTTCCTCATCGGTGGTCTCTTGGCGCTGCTTCTGCGCATCGAACTGACTCGTCCAGGTATGCAGTTCTGGAGCAATGAGCAGTACAACCAGCTCTTCACAATGCACGGAACCATCATGTTGCTGATGTTTGCAACGCCGCTCTTCGTTGGCTTTGCCAACGTCATCATGCCACTTCAAATCGGTGCAGCAGATGTGGCTTTCCCGCGTTTGAACATGCTCTCTTACTGGCTCTACTTCTTCGGCTCCATCGAAGCCACAATCGGTTTCTTAACTCCTGGTGGAGCAGCTTCATTCGGTTGGACTGCCTACGCACCACTTGCTAACTCAACTTACTCACCGGGTATCGGTGGAGATCTCTGGGTGATGGGCCTTACAATTTCAGGACTCGGAACAATTCTGGGTGGCGTTAACTTCATTACAACAATCTTCACTATGCGTGCGCCAGGTATGACGATGTTTCGCATGTCAATCTTTTCTTGGAACGTCCTGCTTACATCGATCCTTGTACTTCTTGCCTTCCCTCCATTAGCTGCTGCTCTTCTTGGACTTGAGTCAGATCGACTCTTCGGTACACACATCTTTGATCCAGCAAATGGTGGGGCGATGCTGTGGCAGCACCTCTTCTGGTTCTTCGGCCATCCCGAGGTTTATATCCTTGCGCTCCCATTCTTCGGAATCGCAACAGAAATTTTGCCAGTCTTCAGCCGTAAACCAATCTTTGGTTACAAGGGATTGATCGCAGCAACTATTGCAATCTCAGCTTTATCTGTTGCCGTGTGGGCACACCACATGTTTGCATCAGGAAAGGTTTTGCTCCCGTTCTTCTCATTTATGACATTCCTTATCGGAGTGCCGACAGGCGTGAAGTTCTTCAACTGGATCGGAACAATGTGGCGCGGCCATGTCACCTTCGAAACACCGATGTTGTGGGTCATGGGCTTCCTCGTAACATTCCTCTTCGGTGGACTTACTGGAATCATCCTTGCTTCACCACCACTTGATTTTGCAGTCTCTGCCTCTTATTTTGTGGTTGCACACTTCCACTACGTTCTCTTCGGAACTGTGGTCTTTGCAATGTTCGCAGGTTTCTACTTCTGGTGGCCTAAGTTCACAGGCCGCATGCTCAATGAGCGCCTTGGAAAGATCCACTTCTGGACTCTCTTCTTCGGCTTCCACACAACCTTCCTTATCCAGCACTGGCTTGGAATTAAGGGATTCCCACGTCGCTATGCAGATTATTTAGCAACTGATGGATTTACCGGAATGAATATGATTTCAACAGTAGGTTCGTTCTTGCTTGCTCTCTCGATGATTCCATTCTTCGTCAACGTCTGGATTACTCGTAAGTCTCCAAAAGTTGAAGTTGATGATCCATGGGGTTACGGGGCATCACTCGAATGGGCGACATCATGTCCTCCGCCACGCCACAACTTCACATCTATGCCGCGCATTCGCTCTGAGCGACCTGCCTTTGATCTCCACCATCCACACATCAAGACAGAAGGTCACTAAGCATGAAAGCTAATTGGAAACTCTTCACTGGTCTTTCAATCTTCTACATCTTGATGGCAGTCGTCTATTACTACGTCGGTGGAGAAGCTGTCGGAATCACAGGAATGACGCTGGCAGCTTGCCTAGCTGGCATGGTTGGTTTCTATCTCTGGTTCACACAGAAGCGCATTGGCTTTGATATCCCATCGGACAATATCAATGCAGAGATCGCAGATGATGCTGGTGAACTTGGTTTCTACAGCCCACATTCATGGTGGCCGCTGCCGGTAGCTCTAAGCGCAACAGCGATGGGGCTTGGCCTCATCATTGGCTGGTGGCTTACTCTGATTGCTCTTGGCTCACTTGTTATCAGCATCATCGGAATGGTGACTGAATACGAGAAGCCTGTCTCAGTCTCTTCTCACTAACGAATAGCCCATCTCAGCGCCAATGAAGAAGCTAGTTGGCGTAGCTCCATGGTTCTTTATCGTTATTTGGAGCTCCGGTTTCGTCGTAGCAAAGTATGCATTTGCCGACGCAGATGCGATCTTCTTCTTGGCCATCAGACTTCTCTTGGCAGCGGTGATTCTCTTTCTTCTGACAGCAGCGCTTCGCCAACCACTTCTACTTTCGCGTGAAGATCTTCGCGCTTCTCTACTGATTGGCGTTTCGCTCCATGGACTCTATTTAGCAGGCGTTTGGTACGCAATCGAACTGGGTGCTCCTGCTGGGCTATCGTCTGTAATCACAAGTATGCAGCCAATCATCGTCTCGGTATTGGCAGTCAGATTATTGGGTGAACCGCTGACGCGTAGACAGATAGGCGGCCTCGTCTTCGGATTGTTTGGAGTCTTTCTTGTTGTTCTGCCAAAGTTATCGAAGGCAAATGGATTTACTGCAGAGTCTTTAGCCTTTCTCTTCTTGGCACTTGCTGGCAGCACCATTGCGACGCTCTTACAGAAAAAAGTTGGACATTCAATTCCGTTGATGATTGGCACGACTTATCAATTTGCTATCGCAGGAGTTGGAATGCTTGTCATATCACTTGCTCGAGGAAGAACGCATTTTGAATTAACGCATACGACATTCTGGACTATGGCGTGGGCGGTTCTTGTGACATCAATTGCTGCCGTACTTCTTCTACTCTGGTTGCTGAATCAAGGATCTGCTGCAAAGGTTTCGAGCCTTCTCTATCTCGTTCCTCCCATGGCAGTATTACAAGCCTTTATTCTCTTTGGTGAGAGGGTTACCTCACTTGGAATTCTTGGAATTGCGATGACTGCACTCGGCGTAGCTCTCGTTATTCGTTCCTAGATACTCTCTTTTTCTGGCGGAAACTGATTAGATATGGCTATGACTCAACCTCCAGCAGATCCAGCACGTGGCAAAGCAGTCGCTGACTTAGACCGCACACATGTATTTCACTCATGGTCAGCACAAGGTCAAATTTCTCCACTGCCAGTTGCTGGGGGAGAAGGAAGCTACTTCTGGGACTTCGAGGGCAATAAATATCTGGACTTCTCAAGTCAGTTGGTATTTACCAATATTGGCCATCAACATCCGAAGGTGATTCGTGCAATTCAGGATCAAGCGCAGCTCTATACGACTGTGGCCCCACAGCATGCCAACGAGGCGCGTGGAGAGGCGGCAAAGCGCATTACTGCTCGAGCTGGAGCTCATCACAATAAAGTTTTCTTCACCAATGGTGGCGCAGATGGAATTGAAAATGCGATCCGTCTAGTTCGCCTTCATACCAATCGCCACAAAGTTCTCTCTTTCTATCGTAGCTACCATGGAAATACAGGAGCGGCGATTACCTCAACAGGTGATCCACGTCGTTGGCCTAATGAATACTCCTACGGACATGTGCATTTCTTCGGTCCATATCTCTATCGCTCAGCTTTTTGGGCACAGAACGAAGAAGAAGAGTGCAAGCGCGCACTGGAACATCTAGAACAAGTCATCATCTTTGAAGGCCCCAACACGGTGGCCGCGATTCTTATCGAATCCGTTGTAGGCACCGCAGGTGTTCTCGTCCCACCAGTCGGATATCTCGAGGGTGTTCGCGCTCTCTGCGATAAATATGGAATCAAATGGATAGCCGATGAAGTCATGTCTGGCTTCGGTCGCACCGGTAAATGGTTCGCATATCAACATTCATCAGTTGAGCCAGATCTCATAGTCTTCGCAAAGGGTGTCAATAGCGGTTATGTCCCACTAGGTGGCGTCATCATCAGCGATGAAATTGCAGCAACCTTTAACGATCGGGTTTTCCCAGGTGGCCTCACTTACAGTGGCCACCCACTTGCTACCGCGGCTGCTGTAGCAACGATTGATGTGATGGCTGAAGAGCAGATGGTCGAAAATGCTGCAGCTATTGGCGAGAACGTTATTAAGCCACTACTTCAAGAGCTTATGGCGAAGCATAAAGTTATCGGCGAAGTACGCGGCAAGGGAGTCTTCTGGGCCCTCGATCTCGTCACTGATCGAGCCACTCGTGCACCTCTTGCTCCATATGGTGCTTCAAGTCCTGCGATGAACGAATTAGTTGCGGCATGCAAGAAGTTGGGGCTCTTCCCATTCAATAATTACAACAGAATGCATATCTGCCCACCATGCAATGTGAGCGAGGCAGAGATTCGTGAAGGCTTTGCAATTCTCGATCAAGCTTTTGCAAGTATCGCCCACCACTACACCGGCGCATAAAAAATAGACCCTGCCACTTGGACAGGGTCTATCTCTCTACTCTTTAGTGATGGCCCTCGAGCTCGCGACGTTCTGTCTCGGTTGCCTTAGGAACAGCAACAGCCGCAGCACGTGAGATTCGATTACGGAGTTTATTCTTCAAGGCAGCAGGACGTCGTACTCCTGAAGCATCGTGCTCTGGAAGTTCGAGCGGAGCAAGCTGTTCGTGTGAAGTAAGGAGCCAAGCCTTTTCTGCAGAGATTGGCTCGTGAACTTCGACGAATTCACCGTTAGGCATACGAACAAGGCGACCTGTTTCACGACCATGCAAAACAAGATCACGATCTGCACGCTGCAATGAGAGGCAGAGACGCTTGGTGATAATGAATGCAATTGGAGGGAGAACTAGAACGCTGATGCGAGCAAACCACATCATCTGATTGATGGTGAGATGGAAAGTCGTTGCGATGATGTCGTTTCCACCATTAATCAATGAGACCAATGTGAAGGTAAGGGCCATGACACCGATAGCGGTGCGGTTCGGTGTATTGCGAGGACGATCAAGGAGATGATGCTCGCGCTTATCGCCGGTAGCCCAGCTCTCGATAAATGGATAGAGAGCAAGACCGGTAAACATAATTCCAGGCAGAATCAAGCCAGGAATCAAAATATTCCATGAGATTGTGTGACCGAAGGCATGTGTTTCAAGCGGCGGGGCCATACGGACTAGTCCATCTAACCAACCCATGTACCAATCGGGCTGTGATCCCGCAGAAATTTGTCCTGGTGTATATGGACCATAAAGCCAAATTGGGTTAATCGATGCGACGGCGCCCAAGAATGCAGTGACGCCAAAGACGATAAAGAAGAATCCTCCAGCTTTAGCCATATAGACAGGCATGAGTGGATATCCAACAACGTTCTTTTCGGTACGTCCTGGACCCGGGAATTGTGTGTGCTTCTGATACCAAACGAGCATCAAGTGCACCGTAATGAGCGCAAGGAAGATTCCTGGAAGGAGAAGTACGTGAACGGTGTAGATACGAGGGATAAATGCTTCACCAGGGAAGGCTCCACCGAATGCAAAGAAGGCGAGATATGAACCAACAAGTGGAAGCGCTTGAATAATCGCTTCAGCGATACGGATACCTGTTCCTGAGAGGAGATCGTCGGGGAGTGAGTAACCCAAGAAGCCTTCAACGATTCCAAGAGTAAGAAGTCCGACGCCGATGATCCAGTTAAATTCACGTGGCTTACGGAAAGCGCCGGTGAAGTAGACGCGAAGAAGGTGAACAACGATTCCCACCATAAAGATAAGCGCTGCCCAGTGGTGAATCTGCCGCATCAAGAGACCGCCACGAACCTCGAAGGAGATATCGAGAGTTGATGCGTATGCCGCAGACATCTCAAGTCCCTTAAGTGGCGCGTACGAGCCGTCATAGACAACCTCGCGCATTGATGGGTCGAACCAGAAAGTTAAGAAAGTTCCGGAGAGGAGAAGGATGACGAATGAGTACAAGCAAATTTCGCCAAGGAGGAATGACCAGTGGTCAGGGAAGACCTTGGTGAGGTTCTTCTTCATCCACTTTGCAGCGCCTGTGCGATCGTCTACATATCCTGCGACGTTACCGGCGATTCGTTCGCGTGCTGTCATGATGAGCGCTCCCAGAAGCTAGGTCCTACAGGTTCATTAAATGGTGCTTGAGCTACCAGGTAGCCATCGGCATCCACGGTGATAGCCAATTGTGGCAGAGGTCGCGCCGCGGGGCCAAAGATAACTTTGGCAGCACGTGTGACATCGAATGTTGATTGATGGCATGGACAGAGAAGGTGCTTGGTCTGCTGTTCGTAGAGAGCAACCGCACAACCCATATGAGAACAAATCTTGGAGAAGGCGATGATGCCCTCATGTGTCCAAGAAAGTCGCTCGGCATCAAGATTAAATTCTTCAGGGCGGAGGCGGATCAAGAGAACTGCATCCTTACCAATATCGGCTAGAGATCGATGCGCTCCCGGTGCGATCTCGGGAAGCGTTTGTGCGACTGCACCCACTTCAAGATCTTCGGGGCGCAATGGTCGATCGCCTGGATCTGTGACTAAACGAGTTCCGGCTTTCCAGGAAGTCTTAGAGAGGCTGTCTTTTGGAAGTGGACCTAAATCGCGAAGCAGAAGTAGGGGAGTCAGTGCAGAAAGGCCAAGTGCAGCACCGAGTGTTCGCTTGATGAGTGGGCGACGACCAAGTCCTGCCGCAGATGCGCCAGCCTTAACGGTCTTTACGAATTCAGAACGATCTTCATCCTCTGAACGAAATTCGTGACGGTGCGCAATAACCTCTTCATCAGGCATCAAAGTCTTTGCCCAGTGAATGAGACCGGCACCGATACAGAAGAGTGCGATTGCCATTCCCATTCCGAGCCCAAGTTGATGGGCATTGGTTTCACCAAGAATCGGAATAAAGATAAAGGTCTTATCGGAAACGAAGATGTAAGAGAAGATGAGAAGAAGGGTTCCGAGAGCTGATAGGCCGAAGAGGATAGCTACTTGTCGCTCTGCGCGAGCTGCAGCCTTTGGGTCAGTATCAGTTGAGCGATGCACGTGGGCAGGAAGTCCGGGATCCTTTATCTGCTCGATCTCATTAGACATGTTCTATCTCGCCTTCATCGCTAGCCAGACTGCAACACCAACGAGCAGTCCGATTCCAAGAGTCCATACAAGTAAACCTTCAGTAACTGGACCAACGCGTCCGAGTGCTACGCCACCTAGCTGTGGTTCAGATTCAGCAGCTTTAATCCATTTAATGATGGAGAGCTTTTCTTCCGGAGTAATTGTCTTATCGCTAAAGACCGGCATTGACTGTGGGCCGGTGATCATCGCTTCGTAGATATGGCGTGGTTCAACGCCCATGAGAGTTGGTGCATATTTACCTTGAGTAAGTGCTCCACCTTGTGCGGCGAAGTTGTGGCACATGGCGCAGTTGGTACGGAATAGCTCTCCACCTTCTGCAACAGATCCATCGCGTTCGTAATTCAACATCTCTTCACCTGGAACCTGAGGTCCTGGTGCAAGAGAAGCGACATATGTTGCAAGAGCATTTACCTCTTCCGCGTTATAGACAGGCTTCTTACGCATCGCCTGAGTGCTCATATCTGCCATTGGCATACGACCTGTAGCGACTTGGAAATCAACTGATGCAGCACCTACTCCAATGAGTGATGGTGCGATTCCGCCTCCTTCAGCATTGAGACCATGGCAGGAAGAACATCCCTTCAAGAAGATCTGCTTACCTTCTTCAATGGTGACGGCACGATCCGCGACTGAAGTGGCGTCTTTGTTGACCGCACTTGCAACCTGAAATGTGGTGCCAATGGTGAAGAGAGCAAAGATCAAGAGAATTGGTCCTGCTGCACGATGTCTGCGTAGACGCGAGAGACGCTTCACTGTTTTCCTTTCAGTAGGTTAAATCGTAGAGTCATTATTTGATGAGATAGATAGAGGCGAAGAGAGCGATCCAGACAACATCAACAAAGTGCCAGTAGTACGAAACCACGATTGCAGTGGTGGCTTGGCCCTGAGTAAATCGACGCGCCTTTGCAATTCGCACCATCACGATAAGGAATGCGATGAGACCACCTGTTACGTGGAGACCGTGAAATCCTGTAGCGATGTAGAAGACAGAACCGTATGCATTGGTGGAGAGAGCAAGGCCTTCGGTCACCAAAGAGGCATATTCGTAGATCTGTCCTGCGATGAAGAAGCCGCCCATGAGGAATGTCATCGCAAACCACTCGCGCATTCCCCAGTACTTCACATTGATGAGAGATGCAGTGCGACGAGCTTGATAGCGCTCAGCTGCAAAGACTCCGAACTGACATGTGACAGAGGAGAGCACAAGCACCGTGGTGTTGATTGCAGCGAATGGAATATTGAGAATCTCGGTTGATTGCAGCCAGATCTTCGGTCCTTGCACTGCGCGAGTCGTGAAGTACATTGCGAAAAGTGCGGCGAAGAACATGAGCTCGCTAGAAAGCCAAACGATTGTTCCGACTGCCACCATGTTGGGGCGGGTAATCTTGTGGTGAGCGCTCACGCTGGTGCTTGTCATGGGTCGCATTATTCCCGAAAAGAGCCTGACTAACCTATTTAGAGCGCTCAGGAATGGCCCCGTTTTCCCCATAACCAGGGTGAAAAGGGTCACGCAGAATGAGCCAGATTTACAGTGACTTTGAGGTGAGTTCCCCTATTAGACTTTGGCCTATGTCAGAGAACACCGGAGCTCGAGAGCGCCAATACTCAATCGTTCTCTACTCGGACGATGTGACGGTTCGCGATGCTGTTATCGGAGCCCTCGGCACTCGAGTTGCACCCGATATGGCAGAGCATGTCATCCATCAATTCGCGACAGCTCCTGCCCTTCGCCTCTTTGTTGATGGCAAGAAGCCTGACTCTGATTCTCCTATTGATCTCTTTATCTTGGATGGCGAGTCAGTTCCCGAAGGTGGCATCGGAATGGCACGCCAGTTGAAGGACGAGGTCTACAACTGCCCACCTGTCATGGTCATTACAGGTCGCAAGGAAGATGCGTGGCTTGCCGCGTGGTCTCGCGCCGAAGCAAATGTTCTCCATCCCGTAGATCCATTTACGCTCTCTCACACAGTTGCAGATTTACTGCGCGCCCGTACAGTCGTCACAAACGCAAACGCCTAAACGGAGTTTATTGTGGCCACTTCTTCTATGAGTTGGAGTGCGCTCACCGAGAAACTTATATCGGGGCTTGATCTAGAAAAAGATGAGATTCAAAGCGCGATGCGCGAAATCCTGAGCGGTGAATCAGATATCGAAAATGTGAAGAGTTTTCTTCTTGCTCTTAAAGCCAAGGGGGAAACATCTGATGAAGTCGGAGCCCTCGTCGAAGTTATGTATGCACATGCAGCTCCAATTTCAATCAAGGAGCGTGCAGTAGATACCGTCGGCACAGGTGGCGATGGAGCGCACACAATAAATATCTCGACAACTGCGGCGATTATTGCCGCGGCCGCTGGCGTTCGAGTTGTAAAACATGGAAATCGCGCGGTCTCTTCGAAGTCCGGAGCCTCAGACTTTCTTGAAGCACTTGGCGTCGTTCCAGGTCTTGATGGTTCTGGAGTTGAAAGAACAGTGCGCGAGTTAGGAATTGGCTTCTGCTTTGCGCCCATCTTCCATCCAGCGATGCGATTTGCTGCCCCTGCCCGCAAAGAGTTAGGCGTACCAACGGTATTCAATATCTTGGGGCCCTTAGCCAATCCTGCCCGACCGCAAGCGGCAGCAATCGGGGTCGCAAATGAGCGGATGCATCTTGTGATGGCACAAGTACTCGCTGAAAAGGGATGCGATGGTTTTGTCTTTCGTGGCGATGATGGTCTCGATGAAATCACTCTTGTAACAACAACTTCAGTACTTTCCATTGGCAATGGCGAAATTAAGAGCGATCGCATAGATGCGAAAGATTTCGGAATGCAGAATGCTCCTATCGAAGCGATTGTTGGGGGAGATGCAGCCGAGAATGCACGTATATCTCGAGCAATCTTTGCCGGTGAAAGAGGCGCTCCACGCGATGCCGTACTACTTAATGCAGCTGCAGCAATAGCCGCATTTGAAGGCGATATGGAGCGCGATCTGAAAGAACGTTTAACACTAGGACTCGAACGTGCAGAACGCGCTATTGATTCAGGCGCTGCGCTTAACCTTTTAGATAAGTGGGCAGCTCTTACTCAGGAGATTTCGGCTTCTTAACTTTCTTGCCGAAGTTGTTGAGTTCTTCAAGAGTGTAGATATCGTGAGAACCAAGTCGTTCAAGTAGCCCGTGAAAGACATCAACCGTTGCGCGGGCATCATCGAGAGCCCGATGGTTTGGGGTGGTAGAAGTTCCAAAGAATTCGGCAAGTGTGCCTAACTTGCAATTGGGAACTTCATCTCGAGAAAGTACTTTGCGGGCGATGATTGCGGTATCAAGCACCGGAAAATTAGGCCAATTAAATCCATGTGCTCGTGCTGAAAATGTGAGGAATGAGAGATCGAAGGGCGCATTCTGGGCGACTAGAACTGTCTCTAAGTCAGAGCCTAAGAATTCGAGAAGTGAAGGAAATATCTGGGCAATCGTGGGGGATTGAAAGACCATATCATCTGTAATTCCGGTGAGATCGGTGATGTAGGCAGGGACTGGATGTTGCGGGTCGATAAATGTTTTGAACTCTGCGAGCACTTCGCCCCCACGAACTTTGACGGCCCCTATCTCTGTAATCCCGGCACCGAGATGTGGTGCGCCACCTGTCGTCTCTAGATCAAGAACGACAAATGTGATCTCGTTCAAAGGTCGCCCAAAATCTTGCAGAGTGCTCTGCCAAGTTGCGCCCTCAGAATCGTTCACCATAACTTAACCCTAGATGATTGCGATGACATAGCTTGCGTAATACTCTCGATGCATGGGAGTTGAAGGCGCGCCAGCAGGATTGTTAAGCGATTGGCATGCAGAGGGAAAAGGCACCAATAAGAAGGTTGGAATTCTTCTCGTTCACGGATTTACCGGTTCTCCAGCTTCGATGAGGCCTTGGGCTGAATATCTCAATCAACGCGGATATACCGTCACTGTTCCTCTTCTACCTGGACATGGCACTCGTCCCGAAGATCTCAATATGGTGAAGTGGCAAGAATGGCCCGCAAAGGTCGAGAACGATCTCAACGCAATGCTTCAGAGTTGTGAAAAAGTCTTCATCTGTGGTTTGTCGATGGGTGGCGGAACAACGCTGAATGTTGCTACACGTTATTCGAAAGAGTTGGCTGGAATCATTCTCGTAAATCCCATGATCCATGTGAAATTCATCCCGGCCCAAGTTGCCTGGGTTATCTCTCGTTTCCAGAAGATGCGCGATTCTGTTGGCGATGACATCAAGCGTCCCGGCATAACTGAATATGGTTATGACTCACTTCCGGCAGTGGGCGTATATCAACTGCTCAAAATGCTTTCGTACACACGGAAGAGATTGCACGATGTGACAGCGCCACTTCAACTATTTCATAGCGTAGAAGATCACACCTTGCCCGTTTCAAATACGGAAATCATCATGCAGGGCGTCGGCTCTCGTGAGAAGAATCGAATTGAGCTGGTAAATAGTTACCACGTTGCCACTCTCGACTATGACGCAGAGATCATCTTCGAGAATTCACGCCTCTTTATTGAATCGCACTCATAACTTTTCCTGCCGCCACAAAGCTGGTTGCAGCCATGAGTTCGGGGGATAAATAGCGATCCGGACCAGGACCTGCAACTGTCTTACGGAGCTCAGAGATAATTGCGGCTGAAACAGGGCTTGGCTTCAGCGGCGCACGTAGCTCTATTGCGCGAGAAGCAGTCACCAATTCAATCGCAATGATTCTGGTGAGGTTATCGACAGCTGTACGTAGTTTGCGAGCTGCCGACCATCCCATAGATACATGATCTTCCTGCATTGCAGAAGATGGAATTGAATCAACGCTGGCAGGGGAAGCGAGTCGCTTATTTTCGCTGACAAGAGCAGCTTGAGTGTATTGAGCAATCATCAAACCTGAATCAACGCCTGGATCATCGGCGAGAAAAGGAGGAAGACCTGCATTTCGATTCTTATCGAGCGCTCTATCTGTGCGACGTTCAGCAATACTTCCGAGATCTGCAACGGCGATTGCGAGGAAGTCGAGAACATAAGCGACCGGGGCACCATGGAAATTTCCGTTGGAAGAGATTCGTCCATCTTCAAGAACGACAGGGTTATCAATGACCGCTGAAAGTTCGCGTAGCGCAACTGTCGCGGCATATTGGATGGTGTCGCGGACAGCGCCTGCAACCTGTGGCGCGCATCGAAGCGAGTAAGCATCTTGAACACGATCATCATTACGTAAATGTGAAGCCACGATTCCTGAATCTTTCAGAGTTGCTAGCATGCGCGCTGCACTCTCGGCTTGTCCGGGATGTGAACGAAGTGGTTCGTGCAACTCTGGAATGAAGACACGGTCTGTACCAAGCAAACCTTCAACGCTCATTGCTGCGACGACATCTGAAGAATTGACGAGCGTACGTAGATCTTCAATTGCGAGAATCAACATTCCGAGCATTCCATCTGTTCCATTGATAAGGGCTAAGCCCTCCTTCTCTGCTAACTGAACAGGTGCAATCTTTGCGTCAGCGAGAAGTTCTGGAACTGGGCGTTGAATACCGTTATTATCGACAGCTTCCCCTTCGCCCATGAGAACTAAGGCGCAATGAGCAAGTGGCGCAAGATCTCCACTACAGCCAAGAGATCCGAATTCACGAACGAGGGGAGTGATACCTGCATTGAGAATCGCAGCCATCGTCTGCGCAACAACGGGGCGAACTCCAGTCTTACCTGAAGCCAATGTTTTGAGTCGAAGCGCCATCAGCGCGCGAACAACTTCTCGTTCTACAGGTTCGCCCACACCAGCGGCATGTGAACGAATAAGTGAACGTTGGAGCTGAGTGCGAAGTTCTTGAGAAACATGGCGGTTGGCAAGCGCGCCAAAACCAGTGGAAATTCCATAGACGGGAGTCTCTGATGCAGCGAGGCTCTCGACATGATCGCGTGACGATTGCATTGCATCAATCGATGTCTGTGAGAGCGAGACTGTGGCGTTGTTGCGCGCGATAGAAATGAGATCGCTAAATGTCATCCCGGATGTCGAAATTACTACTTCTGCCATGAGGTCACTGCTCTTCCTGATTTGTAGGTACTGTGAATGAGATTTACACCTGGACGATAGGCAAGATGGATATAACTGGGAGCATCGAGAAGAACGAGGTCTGCCCTCTTACCAATTGTGAGTTGGCCAATATCTTCTCTGCGCAGCGCTTGTGCTCCACCCAAGGTTGCAGCGAGAACTGCTTCTTCAACGGTGAAACCTAAGAGACTCACAGCTGATGCGATGCAGAAGGGGATCGATGTCGTGTAGCTCGAGCCAGGATTGCAATCAGAAGCAATCGCAACACGTGCTCCTGCATCAAGAAACTTTCGGCCGAGGTTGCTTTCGAGATGAGTTGAAAATTCAGCTCCCGGCAGAAGGGTGGCCACGGTATTACTTGATGCAAGCAATTCGATATCTGAATGTGTGGATTTACTCAAATGATCGGCTGATGATGCACCCAGAGCGACTGCGAGCTCGACACCTTTTCCAGCTGAGAGTTGGTTGGCATGAATGCGAGGGAGCATTCCATGTGCGATTCCTGCTCGAAGAATTGCCTCTGATTGTTCGGGAGAAAACGCTCCTTGGTCGCAGAAAACATCAATCCATTTCGCGGACGAAGCCGGGATGATTGAGTCGATAATGAGCGCGACGTAAGCATCTGGGTCGTCCTTGAATTCAAGGGGAATGACATGTGCTGCTAGGAGAGTTGTCTCATCGGTGAATCTCTTGGCGATCTCAATAGAGCGAAGTTCATCTCGCTCGGTAAGCCCATACCCAGATTTAATCTCAATTGTGGTCGTGCCTGAAGCCAGGGCTTCATCCAATAAACGTTGAGCATTCTGAGAAAGCGCTGCATCGGAAGCGGCTCTTGTGGCTGCCACCGTCGATGTGATTCCGCCGGCTGAATATTTCTCGCCTTGTGACCGTGCGGAAAATTCGTGAGCACGATCTCCGGCAAAGATGAGATGGGAATGTGAATCGACAAAACCTGGGAGCAGAGTCTTTCCAGAGCAATCGATTTCAGAATCGACACCGGATGGAATCTGCTGGGCTATCTGAGCAATAACTCCATCTTCAACAACAAGAGTGGCACCGTGCAACACGCCAAGTACGCCGTCACCGATATGAGAATCATTAGTGACGAGAGTTTCTATGTTGGTGAAAGCTATAGAGCTCACTTGATAGGCGCACCGTTCAACATGGGAACATGTACCCCTTTATCAATGGCGACTTCCTTTGCATGCTCATAACCAGCATCAACGTGGCGAATAACTCCCATGCCCGGGTCGTTGGTGAGAACTCTCTCAAGTTTCTGTGCTGCAAGTGGGGTTCCATCTGCAACGCTTACCTGACCAGCATGGATAGAACGGCCGATACCGACGCCGCCACCATGATGAATGGAAACCCATGATGCTCCGGATGAAATATTTATCATCGCATTGAGCAGTGGCCAATCTGCAATTGCATCGGAACCATCGAGCATTGCTTCTGATTCGCGATAAGGAGATGCGACGCTGCCGCAATCGAGATGATCGCGACCGATGACGATGGGTGCACTTACCTCGCCACTTGCAACGAGATCATTAAATTTCAGCCCTGCTTTGTCGCGTTCGCCGTATCCGAGCCAGCAGATGCGAGCAGGAAGACCCTCGAACTCAACGCGATCTTGCGCCATCTTGATCCAGCGATGCAGATGCTTGTTCTCAGGGAATAGATCAAGAACGGCTTGATCAGTGCGAGCAATATCTTTCGGATCTCCAGAAAGTGCAACCCATCGGAATGGGCCCTTTCCTTCACAGAAGAGTGGGCGAATGTATGCAGGAATAAACCCAGGGAATTCAAATGCGCGCTGATATCCACCTTGACGTGCTTCATCGCGAATCGAGTTACCGTAATCAAAGACAACTGCGCCCTTATCTTGGAAATTAACCATCGCTTCTACATGTTTAGCCATGGACTCTTTGGCTCGCTTGGCGAAGTCGACTGGATCGCGGTCTGCCTTATCTCGAGCATCGTTGATGTCGATACCTTCAGGAATATAGAAGAGTGGATCATGTGCTGAAGTTTGATCGGTGACAATATCGATAGGGACACCCATCGCGAATAACTGGGGGAGAACGGTTGCGCTATTTCCAACGAGTCCGATGGAGATTGCCTTCTTCTCGCCCTTAGCCTTAACCGCCATCGATACAGCTTCTTCAAGGCTGTCAGCGATGACATCGAGGTATCTCTTACTCACGCGTCGTTTAAGGCGCGATCCGTCGATATCGATAATCAAGCAGGTTCCCTCATTCATGGTGACTGCAAGTGGCTGAGCTCCACCCATTCCACCGCATCCACCTGTGACGGTGAGAGTTCCTGCGAGAGTTCCTCCAAAATGTTTCTCAGCAACTGCTGCAAAAGTTTCGTACGTGCCCTGCAAAATTCCTTGTGTGCCGATGTAAATCCATGAACCAGCTGTCATTTGGCCATACATAGTGAGACCAAGATCTTCAAGGCGGCGGAATTCTGGCCAAGTAGCCCAATCTCCTACGAGATTTGAATTAGCAAGAAGTACACGTGGAGCCCATTCGTGAGTTTGAAAGACGCCTACTGGTTTACCTGATTGAACCAGCATGGTTTCGTCATCCTTGAGATGCGTCAGAGTCTTGACGAGCGCATCGAAAGATTCCCAATTGCGAGCAGCTTTACCCGTGCCACCATAAACAACCAACTTATCTGGATGTTCTGCTACCTCGGGATCAAGATTGTTCTGCAACATTCGAAGTGCGGCTTCTTGCCCCCAACCGACTGCACTCTTTGAAGTTCCGCGAGGCGCTCGTACTGGACGTGGTCCTGACATCATTCGAGCACTATATCTCTGCCGTCAATGCACTTACCACTACCCTTTCACTATGGCACTGCCTCATGATCCACTCTGGCCTAGAGCTGCTTCACTCTTTTCGCAAGTGAAGAGTGGTTCTTCTGATGTCACAGTCGTAGGCATACCTGCATCGCGTACAAGTCTGAGTCCTACTTCGGCGCATCAAACTCCTGATGCAATTCGAAGCGCGTTACAGAGATATTCCACTGCGCATTCTGATCCTCGTGTTTCGCTTGCAGAGTTATCTCTTCGCGATGCGGGAAATACATCTTCGCCTGATAGCGATGAAACTTCTGTTATTTCTGAGCTGAGTACATTAATGGCAGAGACAGCTCTCTTGCTCTCATTGGGTGGCGACAATTCAATTACCTATGCAGGAGTAAAAGGAACAGGCGCAACTGGTCTGATTACGCTCGATGCTCATTACGATTTACGCGATGGAGTAAGCAATGGCTCCCCGGTCCGCCGACTCATTGAGGCTGGATTAGATGGAACGAAAGTAGTTCAGATCGGGATTGCTGATTTCTCGAATTCTTCTGAATACGCCAAGCGCGCGAGGGACTTTGGAATCACAGTAATTCCTCGCAGCACTCTTCGTTCACGAAGCGTTAGTGATGTATGGGCCGAGGCAATCTCCATCGCAGGTGGTAAAACTTTTGTTGATTTTGATATGGATGTATGTGATCGCTCTGTAGTTCCTGCATGCCCTGCAGCAGCCCCAGGCGGAATCAGTGCAGATGAAATTCGCCAGTTCGCATTCTTGGCAGGAAGCTCACCATTAGTCATCGGAGCCGACATTACAGAGATTGATTCCACAAAAGATTCCAGTGATGAGCGAACAGTTCGCCTTGCCGCACTTGTAGTTCTTGAATTGATAGCAGGTTATTCGACGCGTGAATAAATTTTTAGGCGCTCTTGGCGGAAATAGAGCAGCCGATGCATTTCGTAAGACGGTATCAGGTGATCCCAGCGGGGCGCCTGAATGGTCGAAGCAAATGGCAATCGGAAATGACGCGGGGCTATTTGGCCCTGATAGCGCGGTCTGGCAAGTGCATGGATGCATTGCAACTCTTGTCGGTGGTATTCGTGCGTTGCTGATGCAAGCTGCCCATCCGGCGGCACTCACTGGAGTCGCCGAGCATTCGGCTTATGACACTGATCCATTAGGCCGATTAGAGCGGACAACTCGCTGGTTGACGATTACCTCATTTGGATCGACCGAGGCAATCGAGTTGGAAGCGCGGCGAGTACGTGAGATGCATAAGCGCGTTACCGGAACATTTGAAGAAAAGTCTGGCGCACATTCTCCCTATAGCGCCTCAGATCCACGCTACCTACTCTGGGTGCACTGTGCTTTTACAGATTCCTTTCTTAGGGCCCATGAAGAACTTGGTTATTCGTTACCTCAAGGCGCTGATCAATATGTCCGTGAATGGTCAAAGAGCGCAGTACCTTTGGGATTGAGTGATGCACCACTATCAAAAAAGGAATTAGCTGATGTCATGGCAACTTTTGCGGAGAAAGAGGTCACGCGTATTGCGATGACGCCTCCGATAGTCGGTTTCATTCTGAAGCCTCCCTTTGGAAGAGGGGGCCTCTTCTTCTACCGAATTCTTGCAAATGCAGCTATCGCCACAATCGATGAACCATTTCTTTCGGTACTTGGCTTGAAACCTCGCTCAAAGAAGTGGCTACGGGTCAGCAAGGTACTTCTCGATTTTCTCTCGTACATGCTGGGCCATGAATCTCCGAGCCAGAAGATTGCACGCAAAAGAATTGACGCCCTAAAGTAACTCCATGTCAGATTGCATCTTCTGCAAGATTGTTGAAGGCTCCATTCCTTCTTATAAGGTTTTTGAAGACGAATTCTGTTGCGCCTTCTTGGATATCTTTCCCGCTAATCGCGGACACACTTTGGTGATTCCGAAGAAGCATGTAAAAGATATTCATGAAGTTGATGCTGAAACATATGGTCGCGTCGCGAGCACGGCCAAGAGTGTTGCCGATCTCTTACAGGCGCAATTGGGTTCAGATGGAACAACGGTCTTTCAGATGAGCCGTGAGGCTGGTTGGCAGACCGTCTTTCACCTTCACATGCACGTGATTCCACGTTGGGAGAGCGACGGATTGCATAAGCCTTGGGATATTGCTCCAGCAACCGAATCTGACCTTCTTGAAGTTCTGCAACAGATTACGAAGTAGAGCAGACTTCGCCTATGCAAAACCCTGACGCAATTGTTATTGGCGCAGGGATTGTGGGCGCTTCGGTGGCGCTCTCACTGACAAACGCTGGATTCAAAGTATTGGTCATCGATCGCGGAGCAGTGTCGAGCGGAACTACGGGTGCGGGCGAGGGAAATATTCTCGTCTCCGATAAAGATCCAGGTCCCGAGCTCACTCTTGCTCTTCGCTCGCGAGATTTGTGGTTTGAGATGCAAGAAGATGTGGGTGACGCCTTTGAACTTGAAGCTAAAGGTGGGGTCGTAGTTGCACGTAATGACGATGGCCCATTAATGAAATTATCGTCGGAACAGAGTCTTCATGGAGTCACTATTCAAAAATTAGATCATGCATCGTTGCACGAGCTAGAACCATATTTGGATCAGAGATATCAATCTGGAGTTTTCTATCCTCAAGATGCTCAATGTCAGCCGATGCTTGCTGCAGCTCATGTGATTCGAGCTGTCGTGCGAAGAGGCGGAGCATTTATCTCGCAGGCGAAAGTGACAAAGATTCATGTGCGTGAAGGTGCAGTAACTGGAATCGAAACTTCGCAAGGAAGTTTCTCTGCACCAATTATCGTGAATGCAACAGGTACATGGGCGGGGGAGTTGGCGCAGATGGCCGGCTCGCATCTTCCGATAGCGCCACGTAAGGGATTTATCCTGGTTACCGAACCAACGAAGAAATATGTTTTCCATAAGGTCTACGACTCAGATTATGTCGCTAACGTTGCAAGTAGCGATGCAGATTTACAGACCAGCACTGTGGTTGAAGGAACTCGTGCTGGCACAATTCTGATTGGTGCGAGTCGTGAGCGCGTTGGATTTGATGGTTCGATGAATTACGAAATCTTGCGCCGCCTTGCAGCGCAAGCCACCTCGCTCTTTCCCATTCTTCGCGATGTACAACTTCTTCGCGCTTATCGAGGATTTCGCCCTTATGCGCCAGATCATCTTCCTGTCATTGGCGAGGATGCAACGGTGAAGGGTTTATGGCATTCAGCAGGCCATGAAGGCGCAGGCATTGGGTTGGCTCCAGGATCTGCAGCGCTTATTACAGATGCAATTCTTGGACGCGAGCAATTTATGGATCCATCACCATTCTCTCCACAAAGATTTTTGAGTATGGGGATTGAGAAAGTATTGTCATGACAGAGAGAATCACATTCACTTTTAACGATAAAGAATTTACTTGCGAATCAGGACAGAGTATTGCTGCTGCTCTCATCGCTGCAGATAATCGCGAATTACGGAAGACTCGTTTCGGGAATGAACCGCGCTCAATATTCTGTGGAATCGGAATCTGCTTTGACTGTGTTGTCGAAATTGATGGCGTTGCTAATCAACGTTCGTGTCTTGTGGAAGCTAAGCAAGGAATGAAAGTTGTGAGTGCCACATGATTATTGTGATAGGCGCAGGTCCCGCTGGTCTTGCCGCAGCAGAAGCAGCTTCCCGCAACGGCTCAGATATTGCGTTGATTGATTCATCGCCGAGAGTTGGCGGCCAGTACTGGCGTAACCGGGGCACCGTGAAGGGTTATCGGAGCGGGCGTGCTGACCAACTCTTTTCAAAAATTTCGAGCGCAAAATCTATTACTCACATTTCCGAAGCAACGGTATGGAGTATTGAGAAGGAAGGAGATCTCTTCCGTGTGAACTATCTACAAGGTGGAGAAGAGAGCTCTCTCACTGCCGAAAAATTGATTCTTGCAACTGGTGCTTACGACCGATCTCTTCCATTTCCAGGTTGGGATAAGCCTGGATCTATGACACCTGGTGCTGCGCAAGCGATGCTGAAAGGCAGCGGAGTTCTGGTGGGCAAGAGAGTCGTCGTTGCCGGAACTGGACCATTCTTGTTACCCGTTGCCACCGGATTGGCAGAATCTGGCGCGGAGATTGTTGGCCTCTATGAAGCCAATAGCCCGATTCGTTGGCTGCTCTCGCTCCATGCCCTTCTCCTCAACCCAGGGAAATTTGCTGAACTCTTCTATTACGGAAATCTTCTGAAGAGATTCAAGATCTCTCTGAAATTTAATCGTGCGGTCTCATCTTTTGCTGATGGTTCTGCAACGGTTTCTCACATAAATTCTCACTTCATGGTGAAGTCACAGCGCGAGAAGATAGTGCATACCGATGTGGTGGCAGTGGGATGGGGCTTCCTTCCAGATCTCACTCTGGGTGGAATCGTGGGTTGCGCTCAGCGAGTTGATAGTGACGGAACAACAATCTTTGCGGTGGATGGCGAGCAGAGAAGTTCGGTAGAAAATGTATGGATTGCTGGAGAAGCAACGGGCATCGGTGGCGCTGATTTATCTCTTATCGAGGGAGAAATTGCTGGGCTATCTGCATCGAGCCAGAGCATTTCACCATCGAAGAGATTTACCCGTATTCGCAAAGAGATTTTTGCTAATGCCCTCAAGCGTTCTTATCCGATTGGTGATGGCTGGCAAAGCTGGCCGCAAGAGTCAACAACAATTTGTCGCTGTGAAGAAGTGACTATGCACGAGATACGTGAATCCGTAACAGAACTAGGCGCGGAAGATTCGCGGACTGCAAAACTCTTTACCCGCGCAGGTATGGGGCTATGCCAGGGAAGAGTGTGCTCGCGAAATGTGTCAGAAATTGTTGGTGGATTAACTCACTGTTCTGTAACGGATGGAGAACGTATAGCGTCCAGCAATCGACCGATCGCAAGCCCTATTTCATTGGGACTTCTAGGAGATGGAAAAAAGTAAGATAACGAGCTAGGTTGTGTCGCATGACTAACCCATGGAATGGCGTATTAACCGCCACAGCGACCCCGTTCAAATCTGATCTCTCTGTTGATTACGACAAGTATGCCGAGCACGTTGCTTGGCTTGCTGCGAATGGAACACATGGTGTAATTCCCAATGGTTCTCTAGGCGAGTATCAAGTTTTGACTGCCGAAGAGCGCGCAAAGATGGTTGAAGTTGCAGTCGCTGCAGCTCCCAAAGGTTTTAGCGTTGTTCCAGGCGTTGCCGCATATGGCGCTTCTGAATCACGTAAGTGGGCAGAGCATGCACAGAAAGCGGGCGCGGGAGCAGTGATGTTGCTGCCACCTAACGCCTATCGCGCATCTGATGATGAAGTTGTTGCTCACTATAAAGAGGTAGCAAAGGTTGGAATTCCAATTATCGCCTATAACAACCCATTTGATACGAAGGTTGATCTCACTCCAAAGTTAGTTGCACGCATCGCAGACGAAGTTCCTAATGTTGTTGCTATTAAAGAATTCTCTGGCGATGTTCGCCGCATCTGGCAGATTAAGAAACTTGCTCCTCGCATTGAAGTTATTGTCGGAGCTGACGATGTATTCCTCGAGCTTTCGACCGCTGGGATTTCGGGTTGGATCGCAGGTTTCCCGAATGCGCTCCCTAAAGAATCTATGGAGCTCTACAACCTTGCAACATCGGGTAACTTCAAGGAAGCCGCCCCAATGTATGCAGCGCTTCATGATGTATTCCATTGGGATTCAAAGAAGGAATTTATCCAGGCGATTAAGTTGGG
This sequence comes from Actinobacteria bacterium IMCC25003, assembly GCA_002284855.1. Taxonomy (GTDB): domain Bacteria; phylum Actinomycetota; class Actinomycetes; order Nanopelagicales; family Nanopelagicaceae; genus Planktophila. The sequence goes on from CP015603.1 coordinate 806,453, forward strand.
TATGGACCATGTAGGTCGTTACGGCGGACCAACTCGTCTTCCGCGTCTGCCTTTGCCACAGCTTGAGCAGGATCAAATCCATCGCGAGATGGATGTAGCACTGGCCTACTTCAAGAATCGCTAAATCGATCCATGAATAGCATCCGCACCGTTACGACAGTGGAGACGCATACCGAAGGCATGCCAACTCGCGTTGTCACCTCAGGAATTGGTGAAATTCCAGGTGAGACGATGTTCGATAAGCGCCTGCACTTCATGGAACATATGGATTACTTCCGCCATTGGTTGATGTACGAGCCTCGCGGACATAGCGCCATGAGTGGAGCGATCTTGCAGAAACCAACTCGACCTGATGCTGACTGGGGAGTTGTTTATATAGAAGTTTCTGGATGCCTACCAATGTGTGGACATGGAACTATCGGAGTTGCTACAGCGCTCGTCGAGAAGCAGTTGGTGAAGGTTGTTGAACCCGTAACGACTATCCGCCTTGATACTCCAGCAGGGTTAGTGGTCGTAGATGTTGCCGTCGAAAATGGCAGAGCTAAGAACGTCACCCTCACAAACGTCCCGTCATTTTCCTATGCACTAGATCAAGAGGTAGATGTTCCTGGCCTTGGCAAGATTAAGTACGACATGGCCTACGGTGGAAATTTCTACGCAATCGTTCCTGTCGATCGAGTAGGTCTTGAATTCAAGCGAGAGAACGGTCAGAAGTTTCTCGATTATGGACTTCTTATCTCCGACGCGATCAATGAACAAAATCGCCCGGTGCATCCTGAAAATCCAGATATCGCGATTTGCCACCACATCGATTTCATAGCTCCAGGCAACGAAGGACCGCTGCATTGGCGCAATGCAATGGCGATTCACCCTGGCTGGTTCGATCGTTCTCCATGTGGAACTGGCACTAGTGCGCGCCTAGCTCAAATGGTTGCTCGCGGAGAATTTACCGATGGCGATGTACTCAACAATGAATCATGGATTGGTTCTCACTTTGAAGGAAGAATTAAGGAGCGCACCAAAGTGGGTAACTTCGATGCAATCATTCCGATGATTACTGGACGTGCCTGGGTGATGGGTGAAGCTACCTGGATGCTCGATGAGAACGATCCATTCCCAAGCGGTTTTATCGTCTAGCTAAGTATTTAATTGATGGATTGCGGGACAGCCCAAGAGTTAGCATCTTGTAGCGGTTCTGGAAGAACGTTCTGCGCAAAACCTTGATATGCCACAGGGCGCATAAAGCGATAGATCGCATCTGTGCCAACCGAGGTTGTATGTGATGACGATGAAGGCCATGGGCCACCATGATTCATTGCAGATGTCACTGCGACTCCTGTAGGAAATCCATTCCAGATAACTCGACCAGCCTTCTCCTTCAATATAGAAAGGAGTTCGGCTGGTTTATCATCATCTGTTCCTTGAATGGTGGCAGTCAATTGACCTTGGAGTGACGATGCGATTTCGACATACTGGTTTTCATCGCAGGTAATGACAACGGTGGTAGGACCGAAGTGCTCTTCGAGAAGTTCGTGGTTGGCAGCAGCGGTTGCCCAATCAGTAATAAAGATAGTTGGAGTAACTCCGAACCCTGCCTCGTTCGTGGCTCCGGAAGCTACTTCAATCTTTCCAGCCGAAGAGAGCTTTGCGATGGCTGATGAATATCGTTCCGCAATAGATTTGCTCAAGAGGGGAGCGACAGAAAGTGTCGCAAGATGTGACTTCATAGTTTCAATGAAGTCAGTATCGTTTGGTGTGAATACAAGTCCGGGTTTGGTGCAGAACTGGCCAGAGCCCATGAGCGCTGAATCGATAATTCCCTTAGCAAGCACTTCGGAGCGATCTGCGATGGCGTTCTTTGTGACGAAGACTGGATTGAGACTACCCATCTCGGCAAAGACAGGAATCGGTTCCTTACGAGTTGCCGCTAGATTAACGAGAATTCGCCCAACAATTTCTGAACCGGTGAAGCCAACTGCCTTTACCTCGTCATGAAGAGCGAGCCAATGTGTGATTTCGGGGTTAATTCCTTGAACGATTGAGTATAAATCTTCACTCAACCCACATTTCTTAAGCGCTGATTTGATTGCGCTCTCAATAGTTGCGCAAGTATTTGGGTGTGAAGGATGTGCCTTAGCAACGATGGCATTTCCTGCCGCAATTGCAGAGGCAGCATCGCCACCAGCAACAGAAAATGCAAGTGGGAAGTTGCTGGCAGCAAAAATCGCTACAACTCCGAGTGGATGATTCATCTTACGAATATCTGGACGTGGTGCAGGGGAGTAGTTGGGATCAGCCTTATCGATGGCAACTGCGAGGTGTTTTCCAGTTTCGACAAGTCGAGCAAAGAGTTCGAATTGGACGGTTGTGCGAGTTATTTCTCCGGCTATGCGGGCTTCTGGAAGAGCTGTCTCTGCGCATGCTAATTCGATCAGTGATGCTCGTGACGCTTCAATTTCTGCCGCAATAGTACGAAGGAGGAGCGCACGTTTCTTCGGAGATTGCGTCGCGATTGAGTGCGATGACGCTGTAGCCTTCTTAATGAGCAAATCAACTTCACTCTTGGAGTGCTCTGGGATCTCAACTCCATAGGGAGCTCCGTCAATTGGCTTTACCGCGCGAAATGTCATGAGCGCATACTACGAGTATCCTCAGCGAATGAGTACTACCAAGGAACGCGCAGGAATCCTTGCCGTTCTCGGGGCAGCACTCTGTTTTGGAACAACCGGAACAACTCAGCAATTGGGCGTTCCGGATATTTCACCCGTCGCTGTTGCGTCAGCTCGCCTCTTATGCGGATCACTCTTTCTCTTCTTCTTCGCGTACTTCCAGAGAAAATCTCGTGGCGAAGTCCGGATGCCTTTGCTTGATTTGATCATCTGTGGCTCTGGTATCGGTATGTACCAGCTCACTTTCTTTAGCGCAGTGCACTCAACAGGTATCGCAATAGCTACGGTGACCGCATTGGGTGCGGCACCGACTCTCTCTGCAGTTGTGGCATATCTCGTTATCAAGGAGAAGCCACAGAAGAGTTGGTATCTGGGTACTGCAATAACAATTCTGGGAATTGTTTTGGTGGGTACAGCAAATGGGGTTGAATCATTTGATCCCAAGGGAGTCGGATTAGCCGTTCTCGCGGGCTTTGGATTTGCGGTCTTCAATGTGGTCTGCCGAAAATCGCTGGCTCGGGGCGCACAAGATATGTGGCTCACAGCCACAACATTTGGCGTCGCTGCCTTGGTGAGTTTCCCATTTCTCTTTACTCAAAACCCTGAATGGATATTTACAACGAAAGGTTTTCTGACAGTTCTATGGCTGGGATTGGTAACAACATCCGTCGGTTACGTCCTCTTTATGTTCGGGTTGAAGAGAATCGACTCAAGTAAAGCAGCCACAGTAGTTCTCGCAGAGCCGGCAACAGCCACGATATTGGCAGCCGTTGTGATTGGAGAGCACCTCGTATTCAGGAGCTATCTTGGAATTGTGATCGTGGCGCTGGGGATTCTGTATATCAGTCGATCTAAGGGCTAAGAAAGTTACTTCACCGAGAAGGAGTACTTGCCCGAAATCGGATGCCCATCAGCTGATACCACGCGGTAGGTAACAGTAAATTTTCCAATAGATTTCCTAGATTTCAAGGAGATTGAGATTTCGCTTCCACTGACTTTCAGCGGACCTGTAGTTATTGATTGCCCAGAGGAAGTTGCGACGGTAAGAGAGTTTGGATGTTCTCCGGGGATCACTAGTAACTTCTCATTGAAAGCCAGAGTTACTCGACCAGGAACTGCCCTGAGAGTGGCTCCACTCTTCGGGATAGAAGAGATAAGAGTGGAGTGGGCGTCTGCTATGGAAGCGCTACTAACCATAAGTAGCGAGACCATTGCGATCCCCAGAAGTCTTCTCATATTGCCATCTTAGAACTTAAAGATTGCTAGCGTGAACGCGATAGAGAACATGACGAGCGCTACAAAGCAGTCAAAGATTCTCCAGAAGATTGGTTTGGACATGAGTTTCGATGCAGCCTGAGCGCCAAATCCGATTGAGGTAAACCAAGCAAGGCTGGCACATGAAGCGCCGACGGCGAAGTACCAACGATCTGTGGTGAATTGGTTAGCAATACTTCCTACGAAAATAACAGTATCGAGGTAGACGTGAGGATTGAGATAGGTGAGTGCAAGAACTGTCGCGAGAATCTTCTTCCACGAGGTCTCTGCAGCACCTGATGCGAGAAGTTGATTTTCTTTAAATGCAGAACGCAAACTTCGTATTCCGAACCAGGTTAAATAGGCAACGCCGAACCAGCGAATGAATGTAAGGAGATGCTCATTTGCTTTCACTATCTCGCCAAGACCGCCGGTACCGAGAATGATGAGAAGCGCATCCGATAGCGAGCAGACTGCAACAACCAGCAGAACATGGCTTCGAAGTAGACCTTGACGGATGACGAAGGCATTCTGGGCACCGATAGCAACAATCAAGGAAAGTCCGGTGAGAAATCCAGGAATGAGCGCAACCATATTGTGGACGATACTGGGATCGAACCAGTGACCCCCACAATGTCAATGTGGTGCTCTACCGCTGAGCCAATCGTCCTAGGTATATGAAGTTGTAGTACACGAAATTGTAGTGCTCAACCAAAACTTAATTCTTCCGAATCAAGCAGTGGAGGTCGGAACGGGATTTGAACCCGTGTAGAGGGATTTGCAGTCCCTTGCCTCGCCTCTCGGCCATCCGACCATAGACAAACCGCCACCTGAAAATAAATTCGAAGCGGCGGTTAATCCGAGCGGACGACGGGGTTCGAACCCGCGACCTGAACCTTGGCAAGGTTCCGCGCTACCAGCTGCGCTACGTCCGCATTTTGTGCAGGGGCAAATCTAGCGCAGTGCGGGCTGAACTGCCAAAGCGGGTTTTTTGAAAGGGATTTCGATGGCGTTATATGCGTAGCCTTGCCTTATGTCAGCCCCGATAACGCAGATGTGGATGGGTGGAATCCATGCAACCAAGTGCGTTGAAATTACTGATGATGCAAGTCGATTGGACGACGGATCATTCTGGGCTGTCTCAATAAGCTTTGAAGGCAAGGCACGCTTTGCTCGTTTTGCCGATCTTTCACACGGTGAGTTTCCATCTCACCAATGGACGCCTCTGACTTCACAGTGGTCGACATCGCATAGTCAGAGTGAATACATCTCCTATGTTTCACAGATTCGCGAACTCATCGCGAGCGGTGGGGTATATCAAGTCAATGCGTGTCGACAGCTCAACCACTCTTTTAAGGGTGAATCGCTGAAGGGATTATTCTCGCAATTATTACTACGAAATCCAGCGCAGTACGCCTTCTATCTCTCCATCGAGGGTCTCGAAATTGCATCGGCATCTCCCGAGCGGTTCATTTCTCGCAACGGTTCCAAAATTCTCACCTCACCTATAAAGGGAACCATCCGTAGCGATGAGAATGAATTTGGCGAAAAGGACAAGGCTGAAAATTTGATGATTGTTGATTTAATGCGTAATGATCTCGGGCGAATTTGTGACGCGGGCTCAATTGAGGTGAGTGAACTCTTCAGGCAGGAAAAACATCCAGGAATTACCCACCTTGTCTCTGATGTCGAAGGAAAGTTGAGAGAAGGAATAACCTGGAGGGAAATTTTTGAGGCAACTATTCCTCCAGGTTCAGTAAGTGGTGCTCCTAAGAGCGCGGCGCTCTCGATTATCGAAAGAAACGAGGGAGAGCGCGGACCATACTGTGGAACGCTGGGTTGGATTCATGGTGATCGCGCGGAACTATCTGTGGCGATTCGTAGCTTTTGGACTCAAGGCGATTCCACTATTCGATTTGGAACAGGGGCTGGAATTACGTGGGGGAGCGATCCTGCTGCAGAATGGGAGGAGACGCAGCTCAAGGCTCGTCACCTTATTTCAATTGCAGGGGGAGAGCTATGACGTTTTTTGAACTCGATAGCCACGGCTTCCCACGCGCATCTGGAATCTTTGAAACCATTAAAACAATCAACGGGGCACCTATCGCCTTAGGTCGCCATATGCGTCGGGCACTTGAGTCAGCGTTAGAACTCGGTATTTCAATGCCGTCTGAGGATTTCATCAGAGATGAGATAGTCCGTGTGTTAGCCGAAAACGCTCATGAAGTGGGGCGCCTACGTATCTGTTTTGGTCAAGAGATCTTTCATATTACTCACGATGCTTACGTGGAACTCACTGAACCTGCTCGACTCAATTTCTATAGCCAAACTGTTATTGGTGCGATTCATAAACTCTTTCCATATGACTATCGCTTTGCTCTGATTGAAGCGGCGAACGACGAGGGATATCACGACAGCGTTCTATTTAGCGAGAAGAATGAAATCACCGAGTCAGCAGTTGCAAACCTAGCCTTCTATATAGGAGGACAATGGGTAACTCCGCCCATCACATCAGGAATTCTGCCTGGTGTTATTCGAGCGATAGCAATTGAAGAGTGTGGTGTGCGAGTGCGTCCGATACATGTTTCAGAAATCCCCGAGGTGGAATCTGGATTTATGCTCTCGAGCCTTCGAATTGCCCAGCCAATCTCGCATATCGGGGATATGAAGTTGAAAATAGGAGATGCTTCACGCGCTCTTGAGGAGCAAATTCGCACGAACTGTAAGCCTGTTTCGGTAGGCTAACCCCATGTCCATGATCTCTGTAACCGTCGATGGTGCTGCTCGCAGCATCGAGGCAGATCAGAAGCCGACTCATCTCTTCTCAGATGCAAAAGAGATCGTAGTCTGCAAAGTTAATGGAGTACTGAAAGATCTCTGGACGGATCTCGTTGAGGGCGATTCAGTCGAAGGCATCTCCATCTCGTCAACTGAAGGTCTAGCTGTACTTCGACATTCAACAGCCCACGTGATGGCTCAAGCGGTGCAGCAAGTTTTCGCTCAGACTCGACTCGGTATCGGTCCACCAATCACCGATGGTTTCTATTACGACTTCGATCCACAGAACCCCTTCAATCCTGATGACCTCGAAAAGATTGAAAGCGCGATGCGCAAGATAGTAAAAGAAGGTCAGCGCTTTAAGCGCCGCGTGACCACAGAAGCTGATGCGCTGAAAGAGCTGGCTCACGAGCCGTATAAGTGCGAACTTATTGGAATTAAAGGTGGCGGAACTGACGAGACAAACGTTGAGGTAGGCGGCACTGAACTTACGATCTACGACAATTTAGGTCGCGATGGACAACCCGTGTGGTCAGACCTCTGCCGCGGACCTCATCTACCTTCAACAAAACATATTCCTGCCTTCAAATTGATGCGAAGCGCAGCTGCTTATTGGCGCGGCTCAGAAAAGAACCCAATGCTGCAACGCATCTACGGAACAGCATGGCCATCACAAGATGAACTCAACGCTTATCTCGAACTTTTAGCAGAGGCTGAAAAACGCGACCATCGCAAACTCGGACAAGAACTCGATCTTTTCTCATTTCCTGAAGAAATTGGTTCAGGTCTTGCGGTATTCCACCCGAAGGGCGGCATCGTCCGACGTGCAATGGAAGATTATTCGCGCAAACGACACGAAGAAGAAGATTACGAATTTGTTTACTCACCTCACTTAACGAAGGCTGCGCTCTTTCAGAAGTCAGGGCACTTGGATTGGTACTCCGAAGGCATGTATCCACCGATGATCATGGATGAAGAGCTCCATGCTGATGGAACCGTCAAGCGCGCAGGGCAGCAGTACTACATGAAGCCGATGAACTGCCCCTTCCACAACCTTATCTTCCAGTCTCGTCAACGTTCTTATCGCGAGCTACCTCTTCGCCTCTTTGAATTCGGAACTGTCTATCGTTATGAAAAATCTGGAGTGTTGCATGGCATCACTCGAGCGCGCGGCTTTACACAAGATGATGCACATATTTATTGCACCAAAGAGCAGATGCCAGGTGAACTCGATTCACTTCTCACCTTCGTCCTCAATCTTCTTCGCGATTACGGACTAGAAGACTTCTATCTGGAACTTTCAACTCGCAACCCTGAAAAATCAGTAGGAGAAGATGCCGATTGGGCTGAAGCAACTGAAGCACTTCGCAAGGCCGCAGTAGCGCAGAATCTCGAACTCGTTCTCGATGAAGGCGGAGCAGCTTTCTACGGACCAAAGATTTCCGTTCAGGCCAAGGATGCAATCGGTCGCACATGGCAGATGTCCACGATTCAGGTTGACTTCCAACTTCCACAACGATTCGAACTTGAATTTGCAGCAGCAGATGGATCTCGCCAACGCCCGGTCATGATTCACCGCGCACTCTTTGGCTCGATTGAGCGTTTCTTTGGTGTTCTCACAGAGCATTACTCGGGTGCATTCCCACCATGGCTTGCGCCAGTTCAGGTGATGGCTATCCCTGTTGCCGATAATTTCACCGACTATTTGCACGACGTTGTGAAGCAGATGAAGTCTGCTGGAATTCGCGCCGAGCTCGACTCCTCGGATGATCGTATGCAGAAGAAGGTTCGCAACGCCCAGTTACAGAAGATTCCATTCATGATCATTGCCGGTGAAGAAGATATGAACGCAGGCGCAGTCTCCTTTAGATATCGCAATGGCGACCAGAAAAATGGAATTGCAATTGCAGATGCCATCGCTGAGATCAAGCAGATAGTTGCTGATCGCAAGCAGGTCTAACGATGTCTGAGATCAACGGTGTTGGCATGCCCGATGGATGGCAGCGCTTGTGGGCTCCCCACCGTCTCGATTACTTGCGCGGAGAAAATAGACCTCTCGATGGTAATGATGTTGAGTGCCCTTTCTGCCGCATCCCGTCGCTCTCTGATGAAGAAGGCTTGGTTGTAGCGCGCGGCACGACTGCGTATGTGGTGATGAATCTCTATCCATACAATCCAGGCCACTTACTTGTATGCGCCTATCGACACGTCGCCGACCTGACTGATCTCACTGATGAAGAGCGACACGAAATCACCGATCTCAGTGCGCATGCAATGAAGATCGTACGCAAAGTTTCTAAGGCTGATGGTTTCAATCTCGGAATGAATCAGGGTGCAATTTCTGGAGCTGGAGTGGCTGCGCATATTCATCAGCATATTGTGCCGCGCTGGTCAGGAGACGCTAACTTCATGCCGATTATTGGAAAGACTAAAGTGTTGCCGCAGTTGCTTACTATGACTCGCGAAGAGCTAGCTGCCGCTTGGTAGTAAATCAATATAACTTTGCACCACATCTATTCCAATGCCCTTAATGAGATTAATGGGAATAGCTGGAAATAGAATTCCCGCAGCAAATGCGCCGTCATCCATTTCAGATGTTTGGTCGAAGTACTCTTCTCGAAACTCCCTCACGAGTTCTTCATGTTCAGGATCGCTGGCACGGATCTGTGGTGGATTCTTTGAGTAATCAATAATCTGCAAATCCTGCAATCTAATGAGGGCAGCTGCCTCTCCGCTGTCATCATGCAGAACTAGGTAAGGAGTTATGAGTTGATCAAAGACGCGATTTGCAACCATGACCGCATCTTCAAAATCAAGCTCTTGCCCTTCAAGTCCATTGACAACAACCAAACGAGGAATCTGGAAGTCATCGAGGGCTGCCCAATTTTCAATTGTCTGTTGGTCGATGCCCGCAGAGGGGTTGATAGCGAAGATTGCTAAATCAGATTCACTCTCAGGAGAGTCGGTGAATGAACCGCCGAATGCGGTTGCCACAGATTGGGGAGATGCGCTGGCATGACCGTATATGTGGATACGTTTCACAGCGTTGGCGCTAGGTGAAGACATGCGGGTAAGCCTACGATGGTGCCGATGATTAGTAGCGTACTGAAACCAGCTGTCACTCGTGTCATTGAACCAGTGGCCCGACTTGCCCTGCGTGCAGGTCTTACCCCAAACATCATCACAGTTCTAGGTGCGCTTGGAGTTCTTATCTCTGCAGGATATTTCTATCCTCGCGAGCAGTATTTTGTTGGAACACTCTTCATCTGTTTCTTTGCATTGAGTGATCTATTTGATGGCACGATGGCGCGAATCTCTCAGAAGGGCGCAAGTAGGTGGGGAGGATTCCTTGATTCAACAATCGATAGAATTACTGACTCGGCAATCACGATTGCGATTCTTGTCCCTCTCATCGAATCAGATGACAAACTCTCGTATCTCGGAATTATCACTCTCGTGACTGGAATGCTCATTCCTTATATTCGTGCGAAGGCTGAGAGTTACTCCATAGCCTGTTCAGTAGGTATCGCCGAACGTACGGAGAGACTCATCATCATCCTCACTGCGATCGGATTTGAAGGACTCAACGTTCCTTATGCACTGGCCATTGGTCTCTGGCTGCTTGCAATTCTTGGCGTCATTACGGTCATTCAACGAATCAAGGTAGTTCGCGATGGGCTCTTGTCGCAATGAAGGACCGCATCACTCTCGTCGCCTATCTTCTTGGATGGTGGATGGTTCGGACACTGCCGGAGAAGTTGGCCTATTCACTCTTCCACTCCATAGGTGAATTTTCGCACCGCCGAAATGGGAAGAGCATTCAAAGGTTGCGCGGAAACCTCCATGTTGTAAAGCCAGATCTTGATGAGCTGGAACTCGAGACTCTTGTTGCAACGTCCATGTCGTCATATATGCGCTATTGGTGTGACACATTCCGTATTCAAAATTGGAGTACGGAGAGAATTCGTAAGACCGTAACGACGACCAATGATCATCTCTTGCTCGATCCCATGAAAGATGGCAGGGGAGTTGTTGTTGCACTTCCTCATTCCGGAAATTGGGATCATGCAGGCGCCTACTTCTGCTCACTAGGAATTCCATTAGTAACAGTCGCTGAACGGCTCAAACCTGAGGCACTCTTTCAAAAGTTTTTGCGGCATAGAGAAGCCATGGGTTTTGAGGTTCTCTCACTCGATAGTCGATCCTTTGTCACACTAGTTAAGCGCGCCAAGGAGAAGCGCCTCATCGCTTTGGTTGCCGATCGCGATCTCTCCCACTCTGGGATCGATGTCGATTTCTTTGGAAGCAATGCACGAATGCCTGCAGGTCCAGCTCTACTAGCGGTAAAGACTGGAATTCCTCTTATCGTCGCCCATGTCTCTTATTCCTTCACCGGGATACATATTGATTTCCATCCGGTGCACGTGCCGACGGAAGGAAGCGAATCAGAGAGGATTGTGCAAACGGTTCAAGCGACTGCGAACCTCTTCGCTCAGGGAATTGCAGAGCATCCCGAAGACTGGCATATGCTGCAGAGAATCTGGGTTGATGCCCGTGCAGAAAATCTCGAGGAGAGTCGCTGATGCCGTTAACTAAGAAGCGCATCGGAATCGTCTGCCCATATGGCTGGGATACACCTGGCGGTGTGCAAAGCCATGTTGGCGATCTCGCCGAATATCTCATTCGGCAGGGACATTATGTCTCAGTACTAGCCCCCGCCATTAATGATGAAAATCTTCCCGATTATGTGACTAGTGCAGGTCGCCCAATCGCAATTCCGTATAACGGGGCTGTCGCACGAGTTCTCTTCGGACCTATTGCATTCGCCCGAGTTCGTCAGTGGATCAACAATGGTAGCTTCGATGTTTTGCATCTTCACGAACCAGCGATTCCTTCCATCTCACTACTTGCATGCTGGGCTGCCGAAGGGCCTTTGGTCGGAACTTTTCACGCAGCAGCTAAGCGCCAGAAAGTGACCTTTGCAGTCGCCCCGATTCTCGAACCTGTTATTGAAAAGTTAACTGCGCGAATTGCAGTGAGCGAAGCTGCACGTGAAACACTCACAGAACACTTAGAGACAGATGCCATAGTTGTTCCTAATGGGATTTACGCAGATCGCTATCGAGATGGTTCGATAGATGAGAGATGGACTGGAAACACCATTGGCTTTATTGGGCGATTCGAAGAGAAGAGAAAAGGACTTCATATTCTCGCCGCGGCGCTTCCTACAGTGATTGCTCAGTACCCGGATATTAAGGTTTTGATTGCCGGACCTGGAGAAAGTGCAGCGGCGCTGAAAGAGATTGATCCTTCGCTGCACTCTCGCTTTACATTCCTTGGTCGTATCAGCGAAGAAGAGAAAGCGAATTTTCTTGCATCTATCGCGCTCTACATTGCACCCAACACCGGAGGTGAATCTTTTGGAATTATCTTGGCTGAAGCGCTTGCTGGTGGCGCCAGCGTAATAGCCAGCAATATCCCAGCATTTGATTCGCTGCTTGGACATGGAACCTACGGAACGCTCTTTGAATCTGAGAACTCACAGGATTTATCGTTAAAGATTATTAATCTCCTAGGAGATGAAAAGAAGCGACGCGACATTGCTCAACGTGGAAAGGTCTATGCGCAGGAATTCGATTGGGATGTAGTGGCAGAGAAGATTTATGATGTCTACGAAATGGCGATGGTCGGTGGAGCAACAGTCTCTCTCTCATCTGAAAATCGTGCATGGAATAAGTTCTTGGGGAGATAGCGATGACTAAATACATAGTGGGAGCCCTCTTTCTTACTTTCATCGCGTGGTACCTCTCGTACTCGGCCACTCGTTTAGATCGATTACATCATCGCGTCGAAACTAGTTGGGCAAATTTGGATGGACTTCTGCAACGCCGGGCGGCGATAGCAATCGAGATTGCGCGATCTGAGATTTCTGATCCTGCCTCGTCCCTCTTGCTCACCTTTGCAGCCCATCAGGCGCGTGAAGCGAGTGTGCGAGATCGATCTCAGGCTGAAACAGGGCTGACCGGTGCTTTAGGAATTCTGTTGGAGACCTCAACAGATATTTCGGGAGCTAACGAGAAAGATCTTCTCCGTGAACTGAAGGAGCTCACCGAAAAGATCAAGATGGCCATTGCGATGCATGTGGATGCAGTAAACCGTACGCAGATGGTTCGGAAGAAGTGGTTTATTCGATTCTTCCGTCTTGCTGGAAATGCTCCAGCACCTGTGACCTATGAATTTGAAGGCGATGTTCTCTAAGAAATTAAGGATGAGCCTTCTTTCGGCGATCTTACTCGGATTAGTTCTCATCGCAGTAGCCAACCCAGATAATCGCCTTCTCTCGAGGCTACCTTTCATTTCTACCTCACCCATCAACTCTATTAGCGGATTGCCTGGTGGCGATGGTCCAGTCTTGGTGGTGAAGATCGATGACACACGTCAAGCACATCCACAAATTGGTTTAGAGGACGCAGATATTGTCTATATCGAGCAAGTTGAGGGAGGACTTACTCGCTTAGCAGCAATTTTCTCTTCGACTATTCCTAATCGTGTTGGCCCAGTCCGCTCAGCTCGAATTTCAGATATCGAATTGCTTGAACAGTACGGCCGAGTTGCATTCGCCTATAGCGGTGCGCAGAAGAAGATGCGCCCAGTTATTGAAGCGGCGAATCTCGAAGATCTTGGAGCGCAGAACCATTCATCAACAATTTATACAACAGATTCCAATCGCATACAGCCCTATGCAATGGTGTTGCGTGCCGATCTACTCATGCAATACGTCAAAGATAAAGGGATCAGTATCGAGTCTTCGAAATGGATGGGTTGGAATTTTGGAGATGCACCCAATCAAGGAGTACCAATCAAGTCGGTTCATCTTTCGTGGCCGGCAAGTTCGTATGATGCACACTGGTCTGAAAGTGAGAAGCGGTGGTTACTCGACCATTCATATCAACCAGATATTGCAGATTCAGGTAAACGACTGGGTCCGCAGACACTTGTTATCCAATTAGTTTCCATCAGCGATTCCATCTATAAAGATAAGGTCGGTGGAGTCACTCCCTTTTCAGCCACAGTCGGGGAAGGTAGGGGATATATCTTGCGCGACGGAAGAGCCTTTGAAGCGCAATGGTCACGCCCTGATGGAGCCTCCGGCACATCCTGGAGCACTTTAGCTGGCGAAAAAATTTCATTTTCCAAGGGTCAGATATGGGTAGCTCTTACAGATAAAGAGCCTAAATTAAGCAAATAGCCTTCGGATGCGGATATGAAGAGTTCAAAGTAGACTCCACTTCTCGATTTAATTAGCTACTAGGAGTCACACATCATGTCTGAAGCAACTGGCACAGCACGCGTTAAGCGCGGGATGGCTGAAATGCTCAAGGGCGGCGTCATTATGGATGTCGTAAATGTTGAGCAAGCGAAGATTGCAGAAGATGCGGGTGCATGTGCAGTGATGGCGCTCGAGCGCGTACCTGCTGATATCCGCGCGCAAGGCGGAGTTGCTCGCATGTCAGACCCAGACATGATTCAGAAGATTCAGGCAGCAGTTTCAATCCCTGTTATGGCAAAGGTACGTATTGGGCACTTCGTTGAGGCCCAGATCCTGGAAAGCCTCGGCGTTGATTACATTGACGAGTCTGAGGTTCTTACACCTGCTGATTACACCAACCATATTGATAAGTGGAACTTCAAGATTCCATTTGTTTGCGGTGCAACGAATCTCGGTGAAGCGCTCCGCCGTATCAATGAGGGTGCAGCGATGATTCGTTCTAAGGGCGAAGCTGGAACCGGAGATGTCTCTAACGCAATGACTCACATGCGCACAATCGGCGGAGAAATTCGTCGCCTTACTTCTATGCGCGAAGATGAGCTCTACGTTGCAGCGAAAGAACTTCAAGCACCCTACGCTCTTGTTAAGGAAGTTGCTGAGACTGGAAAGCTTCCCGTGGTTCTCTTTACCGCAGGTGGAATTGCAACTCCTGCCGATGCTGCTTTGATGATGCAGATGGGCGCAGATGGTGTATTTATCGGTTCAGGAATTTTCAAGTCAGGTGATCCTGCTCATCGCGCAGCGGCATGTGTAAAGGCAACCACATTCTTCAACGATGCAAAGGTTCTCGCAGATGTTTCACGTGGTCTCGGTGATGCCATGGTTGGAATTAACGTTGCCGATATCCCAGTGCCTCATCGTTTAGCTGAACGCGGCTGGTAACCCCTTCTCTATTTTCGTCGGGAAGGTAGACGTGCAATGAAAGTTGGCGTGCTTGCTCTGCAAGGAGACTTCCGTGAGCATTTGAAAGCAGCTGAAGAGTGTGGCCACACTCCCATTGATGTGCGAAGGGTTTCTGAACTTAATGAAGTCGATGCACTTATTCTCCCTGGAGGAGAGTCGACAACCATTGTTCATCTCGCCCAAAACTTCGGCCTTTACCAGCCGATAAAGGGCGCAATCGCGCAAGGGCTACCGGTATATGGATCATGCGCCGGAATGATTCTTTTAGCAGATCGCATCGTTGATGGCGTAAAAGATCAGAAGACATTTGGTGGATTAGATATCACTGTGCGCCGTAATGCATTTGGGCGACAAGTGGACTCATTTGAATCGGACCTCACCTTCAACGGCACATCACTCCATGCCGTCTTCATCCGCGCACCGTGGGTTGAACAGGTAGGAGCCGGCGTTGAGGTTCTATCTACCGCTGCCGATCATGCGGTGGCAGTGCGCCAAGGAAATCTCCTCGCCACCAGTTTTCATCCTGAATTGACTGAAGATCTCGCCGTGCATCGCTACTTTTTTGAAGAGATCTGCAAAGGCAGATAAAGTACCGTCATACCAAAGAGCGATTGAGGTGTTGAAAAATGTCGGGCCATTCCAAATGGGCAACAACTAAGCATAAGAAGGCTGTCATCGATAGCCGTCGCGCAAAGAACTTTGCCAAGCTGATTAAGGCAATTGAAGTCGCGGCTCGCAATGGTGGACCTGATGTTGATGGAAACCCAACTCTCTTTGATGCAATCGCTAAGGCTAAGAAGAATTCAATGCCGGCGGACAATATTGAACGGGCCGTTAAGCGCGGCGCTGGACTCGAGTCCGGTGGCGCTGATTGGCAGACCATCATGTACGAGGGTTACGGTCCTAACGGCGTTGCCATCATGATTGAGTGTCTTTCCGATAACCGCAATCGCGCGGCATCTGAAGTTCGTGTAGCTGTCACTCGTAACGGGGGATCCATGGCAGATCCTGGATCTGTTTCATATCTCTTCAACCGTAAAGGTGTCATCATTGTAAATAAGACTGTCGGTGCTACCGAGGATTCAATTCTCGAAGCAGCTCTCGATGCCGGCGTTGAAGAAGTAAATGATTTAGGTGAATCCTTTGAGGTTGTCTGCGAAGCGAGCGACCTCGTTGCTGCGCGTACGGCTCTACAAGAGGCTGGAATTGATTATGAATCTGCAGATTCTTCATTCTTGCCATCTATGCAGATTCCTCTGGATGCCGAAGGCGCCCAGAAAGTATTTGAACTGATCGATGCCATTGAAGAGTTAGATGACGTTCAGAACGTCTACTCAAACTTCGATGTCTCTGATGAAGTTATGGCGAGCCTTTCTTAATCCCTCTTCCTTAAGTCCTAGGCTTAGAAGTTATGAGCCATCTACAACGTCGCGTCCTGGGAGTCGATCCAGGCCTGACTCGTTGTGGAATCGGAATTGTCGAGGGCGCTATTGGAAAACCACTCTCTCTTGTTGGGGTTGGGGTAATTCTTACCCCTTCGGAAGCTCCGCTAGAAAAGCGTTTACTTCAACTTGAAGCAGAACTTGAAGAGTGGATATCTCTCAACAAACCAGATGTCATCGCGGTCGAACGGGTCTTTTCTCAACATAACGTTCGAACAGTTATGGGAACAGGTCAAGCCGCAGGCATTGCGCTATTAGTAGCTGCACGCAGAAATATTCCCGTCATGATGCATACGCCATCTGAAGTAAAGGCTGCAGTCACAGGTTCGGGTCGTGCAAATAAGGCACAAGTTGCCGAGATGGTGAAACGATTATTGAATTTAGAGGTGATACCAAAACCCGTTGATAGTACCGATGCGCTAGCTCTGGCTATCTGTCACATCTGGCGCGGTGGTGGAAATTCCAAGATTGATGATGCGCTCAAGGCCGAGAAGTCTCGTCTTGCTAAATTGGTGGGCAAATGATTTCTCTCATTAACGGCACAGTCCGTTCCATTTCAACCGATCGCGCCGTCGTAGAAGTCGGTGGCGTTGGACTCTCTGTCTCTCTCACATCGACGACTACTTCCCAGCTCAATTTGGGCGCACCAGTACAACTCTTTACATCGCTTGTTGTGCGAGAAGATTCGCTTACCCTCTTTGGATTTCTCGATGAAGAAAGTCGCTCAGCTTTCGAATTGGTGCAGACAGTCTCTGGCATAGGACCTAAAGTTGCTTTGGCGATTCTCGGAGCACACACCCCACAATCTCTGGCTGTTGCTATTGCGCAAGAAGATATCAAGGGAATTGAAAAGGTTCCTGGCATCGGCCGGAAAGGTGCACAACGACTCATCCTTGAACTTAAAGGAAAGATTTCTGATTTTGGAAGCGCAGATCATAAGCAGATCCATCAACCAATTTGGCGAGAACAACTTACCTCAGCTCTGATCTCTCTTGGCTTCACGGCTAAGGATTCGGATTCTGCAATCACAGCAGTGGTTTCGCAGTATGCAGATCGTGGAGTCGATGCCCAGAACGTTGATATCTCTGAACTCCTGAAGGCTGCACTTCAAAGTGGTCGGCGAAATTAAATGAGCGAAGAGAGATTGGTCAATCCTCATAGCGGCAATGATGACGCAGCCGCAGAGCATGCCTTACGCCCTAAGACGCTCAGTGATTTCATTGGACAGCATCGCGTTCGCGAACAGATTGATGTGTTGCTGACCGCTGCTCGAAAGCGCGATGCGGCGGCCGATCACATTCTTCTCTCCGGCCCTCCCGGATTGGGTAAGACAACCCTTGCCATGATTCTTGCATCCGAGATGCAAGCACCTATCCGTATTTCAAGTGGTCCGGCAATTACTCATGCAGGCGATCTTGCTGCAATTCTCTCTTCACTGGTTGAAGGCGAAATTTTCTTCTTGGACGAAATCCATCGATTACCTCGTCCAGCTGAAGAACTCCTCTATTTAGCGATGGAAGATTTCCGCGTCGATGTAGTTGTTGGAAAAGGTCCCGGCGCAACTGCAATTCCGCTGCAACTACCACGCTTCACCTTAGTAGGTGCAACTACACGCGCCGGATTACTCCCTTCTCCACTCCGCGATCGCTTTGGATTTACGGCTCACTTAGATTTCTATGAAGAGTCTGAGCTCGAAGAAGTTATCTCTCGTAGCGCAACTCTTCTGGGACTGACTATTGATAAATCTGCAATCGCCGAGATTGCAAGCCGCTCTCGCGGAACTCCTCGTATTGCCAACCGATTACTTCGCCGTGTTCGAGATTTTGCTCAAGTGCAAGGGTCAAATGCGCTCTCTCATCAACATGCAATGTCAGCACTCGATATGTATGAAGTAGATGCCAAAGGTCTCGATCGTCTCGATCGCTCCGTTCTGATCGCTCTCATTGAGCGATTTGGTGGGGGACCAGTTGGTCTTTCAACCCTGGCAATTGCGGTGGGAGAAGAGACTGAGACAGTGGAATCGGTTGCAGAGCCCTTCTTGGTCCGAAATGGCTTTATGGCACGCACTCCACGAGGTCGAATCGCGACGGCGATGGGGTGGGAGCATGTGGGACGAACACCACCTGCTGGAATCGCGACCCTTTTCGACACACCAGCGCCCGACGCCTAGACTCTCCTCTTATGTCCACACCTACAAAACCAGTGAAGACAACTGGACGACCTGTTCGCGCTCTGGCCATCCTGGCAGCGCTGATTGTCGCTCTTTTGGCTACCGCTCTCATCCAGGGCGCAACATCTGTCCGTCTCGGCCTCGATCTACGTGGAGGAACAAGCGTCACCCTCCAACCACGTGCATCCAATGACTCAAACAAGATTACGTCAGAGGCTATTGACCAGGCAGTCTCCATCATTCGTCAGCGCGTTAACTCACTCGGTGTCGCCGAATCTGAAGTTACTGCGCAAGGTAGTGGCACAAATCGTCAGATTGTAATTTCAGTTCCAGGTGATTCAGGTCGTCGCGTAGTTGACCTTGTCGGTCAGACTGCTGAACTTCGTTTCCGCCAGGTACTTGCTGAATCCTCAGCGCTCGGTGGCAGTGCAGCATCGGCTGCAACGCCAGCGGCAGGTGTCAGTGCAGAGGTGAACGCACGATTCGCAGCATTAGATTGCACCAACCCAGCAAATCTTCAAGGTACAGGTGCAGATGCACCTACAGATGTCATCGTTGCTTGTTCACGAACAGGTGCAAGCAAGTACATCTTGGCTCCAGCAGAAGTTCTAGGTCGCCAGGTCTCCAAGGCATCAGCTGGAATTGATCAGCAAGGAGCAAGCGCTTGGTACGTCCTCCTGACATTTAATGGAGAAGGTACAAAGGCATTTGGCGCTCTTACAGCGCGTGTTACCTCACTGGCATCACCTCAGAATCAAGTTGCCATTGTTCTCGATGGTTTAGTTGTGTCAGCTCCATCTATTAATGAGGCAATCCCATCTGGAAATGCTCAAATCACAGGTTCTTTCACCCAGCTCGAAGCGCAAGATCTTGCAAATGTACTTAAGTACGGTGCACTTCCACTTGCATTCGATCGCGGTGAAGTTCAGCAGGTATCACCAACTCTTGGTGCTGATCAATTACAGGCTGGGCTCCTCGCAGGTGCTCTCGGGCTCTTGCTCGTATTTATCTTCTCACTTCTCTATTACCGCGCACTTGGGTTGGTGACAGTTGGCTCACTCACTGTTGCAGGCATAATTCTTTACTTACTCTTCCTTGTTCTCGGTAAATCAATCGGATTCACTTTGACTCTCGCTGGAATCGCCGGAGCCATTGTGGCCATCGGTGTTACTGCAGACTCATTTATCGTCTTCTTCGAACGTATTCGAGATGAAGCTCGCGAAGGTCGCTCACTGCGTTCAGCCGTCGAAAGTGGTTGGGCACGTGCCCGTCACACGATCATTGTGGCGGATATGGTTTCGATCCTCGCAGCAGTACTTCTCTACTTCTTCGCAGTCGGGGGAGTACGCGGATTCGCATTTACTCTCGGTCTCACAACCCTGATCGACCTCTTGGTTGTATTTATCTTCACCAAGCCAATCGTGACTGTGATTGCAAAGAGCAACTTCTTCGCCTCAGGTCATTCGCTCTCTGGCTTCTCAGCCAAGAGCATCGGCAAATCACATCCAGCTACAACTTTGGAGGCATAAGCACATGGCGAAACTTTCAGGTCTAGGTGGCCGTCTCTACTCAGGTGAGACATCTTTCAACATTGTTGAGAATCGCAAGCGTTGGTATTCCGTATCTGCGCTCTTTATTCTTGCTTCTATTGCCGCTCTCGTTATTCAAGGCCTACATCTTGGAATCGAATTCAAAGGCGGAGCTTCTTACACAATCAACAAGTCATCTGTGACTGTTGAACAAGCTCGAGCATCTGTAGAAAATATCGGCATTCCTGGCGAAGTAATTGTCCAGAAGATTGGAACTTCAAAGGTGCGCATTCAAACCGGCGCACTCACTCCTGCTGAATCTTCAGCTATCGAAGCAGCGCTCACATCAACATTTGGTGTGACCGCTGAATCTATCGATACCCAACTCGTTGGGCCATCGTGGGGTAAGGAAATTACCAAGAAGGCTCTCTATGGTCTGATTGCTTTCTTGCTCGCCGTAATGATCTTCTTGGCGATGGCATTCGAGCCAAAGATGGCTATTGCAGCGATTGTCGCCGTTGTTCACGACGTATTTATTACGGTTGGAATTTATGCACTCGTCGGCTTCGATGTCACTCCAGCAACTGTCATCGGTTTCTTAACTATTCTCGGTTACTCGCTCTATGACACCGTTGTGGTCTTCGATAAGGTCCGCGAAAATACGAAGTCAGTTGCTGCTAATAGCAAGATGACATACTCGCAAGCTGCAAACCTTGCTGTGAATCAGACACTTGTTCGTTCGGCGAATACTTCAATCATCGCTCTACTCCCAGTGGGTTCTATCCTCTTCGTAGGAGCAGGACTTCTTGGTGCAGGAACGCTGAAGGATCTCTCACTCGCGCTCTTTATCGGTCTTGCAGTGGGTACGTACTCCTCTGTATTTATCGCACCTCCATTCCTTGCTCAGCTTCGCGAAAAGGAGCCAGCAATGCAGGCTCTTGCAAAGCGCGTTGCAGCTCGTGGGGGAGTACCGGTTGTTGCCGAGGTAAAGGCAGCTCGCCCTTCAACTGGCAGCGGTCCACGTAATCAGCCTAAGCGCAGAGGTCGCAAGTAACCTTTTAACTCATGGAGACGTTGCCCTTAATCGCACCTTTACTTAGTGCGCTTAAGGAGCATCATCCAAATGCAGATCTTGCATCGATAGAGCACGCATTTCTGGTCGCCGAAAAGGCGCACGAGGGTCAACTCCGAAAATCTGGCGAGGAGTACATCACTCATCCCGTCGCAGTAACGCAGATACTTGCCGAACTTGGGCTTAACGAAACTACGCTGATTGCCTCACTTCTCCATGACACAGTCGAGGACACTCCATATTCGCTCGAGCAATTACGTACTGACTTTGGCGATGAGATTGCCAACCTCGTCGACGGCGTCACTAAGTTAGATAAGTTGACCTACGGCCCAACGGCAGAAGCCGAAACGGTACGTAAGATGGTTATTGCGATGTCGCGAGATATCCGAGTGCTCGTCATCAAATTGGCAGACAGACTTCATAACGCTCGCACATGGGGATTCGTTTCAAGCGAAAGTGCAACGCGCAAAGCTCGCGAAACCCTCGATATCTATGCTCCACTGGCCCATCGCTTGGGGATGAATGCGATCAAATGGGAGCTCGAAGATCTCTCCTTCGGCGTCCTTGAGCCAAAGAAATTCGAGGAAATTTCCCGTCTTGTGGCCGAACGTTCACCGTCACGTGATGCACTCACTGCTGAGGTAATTCACGCGGTCGAAGAAGATTTAGCTAAGGATGAAATTTCAGCGACTGTTACCGGCAGAAAGAAACATTTCTTTAGCGTCTATCAGAAGATGGTCGTTCGCGGACGTGACTTCAATGATATTTACGATCTCGTCGGAATCCGCGTTCTCGTCAACGATGTACGTGACTGTTATGCAGTACTCGGGTCGATTCATGCTCGTTGGAGTCCGGTGCCTGGTCGCTTTAAAGATTACATCGCGATGCCAAAGTTCAATCTCTATCAATCACTCCACACAACTGTCATTGGGCCAAATGGCAAGGCGATTGAAATTCAAATTCGTACCTACGATATGCACTCACGAGCTGAGTTCGGTATTGCTGCACATTGGAAGTACAAGCAAGGGGGAGAACCCCAAAGCAGTTCGCCTGAGATGCTCTGGTTACGCCAACTCCACGAATGGCAGAAGGAGACCGAGGATCCCTCTGAATTTCTTGAAGCGCTCCGCTTCGATCTTGGAAGCCCCGAAGTATTTGTCTTCACTCCCAAAGGTTCTGTAGTTGCACTTCCTGGTGGTTCAACACCGGTCGACTTTGCATTCTCAGTGCATACAGATGTAGGTCTTCGTTGCGCTGGGGCAAAGGTCAATGGTCGACTTGTTCCTCTCGAGTCGAAGCTCAACAATGGTGATGTCGTTGAGATTGTTACCAATAAGGGCGAACATGCAGGACCAAGTCGAGATTGGCTTAACTTTGTAAAGAGCCCACGTGCACGTTCGAAAATTAAGGCGTGGTTTAGTAAGGAGCGACGCGAAGAGGCTATCGATGCTGGTCGAGAATCTATTGCGCGCCAGATGCGAAAGGCCGGTCTTCCGCTTCAAAAGATCTTCGCAGGACACTCACTTCTCGAGCTTGCCCACGATATGCACTACGCAGATATTGATGCGCTTTACAGCGCAGTCGGTGATGGCCATGTCTCAGCGGCATCCATCATTGAAAAACTTGTGGCAAGTATGGGTGTGGAAGATTCACATCCCGAGCCAACCATTGATCACATCCCAACTGGTGTTCAAGCCACTCGCCGTACTTCAAGTGCAGTGGAAGTTGAAGGCGTTGACGATGTTCTTGTAAAACTCGCACGTTGTTGCACACCTGTTCCGGGTGATTCCATTATGGGATTCATTACGAAAGGCTCTGGAATCTCGGTACACCGAGATGACTGCATCAATGCCGGAGATCTCCGTAACCATCAGAGCGAGCGAATTGTTGCAGTGAAATGGTTAGCCGGTGCAGCGAGCATTTTCTTGGTCAATATCCAGGTCGAAGCGCTCGATCGTTCGCGCTTGTTAGCTGATGTGACTCGGACACTTTCAGAGCAGCATGTAAACATCTTGAGCGCAGCTGTTAGTACATCGAAAGATCGCGTTGCCATTTCACGCTTTACCTTTGAAATGGCTGATGCCAAGCATCTGGATTCAGTACTGGCAGCAGTTCGCGGTATCGAAGGCGTCTATGACGTCTATCGAACCTAGTGATTTATCTGCGAATTAATTAAATTCAGCGAGGTGCTTCTGCGCTTCAGCAAGCCATGATTTACGAGCTTCAGCAGATTCAGCAGCTTCCTTAGCCTTCTTCTCGTTCCCAGCAGCCCTTGCCTTAGCAGCAGCCTTTTCGTAGCTCTCGATTGATTCAGAGAGTTGCTTCACAACTTCAGCAGCGCGCGCCTTTGCGGTCGGATCTGTCTTACGCCAGACCTCAGCTTCAGCTTCCTTGATCGCCTCTTCAACCTTAGATACACGTGCATCGAGAGCTGCGCGCTTATCGCGATTGGTAATGCCAATCTTTGTCCATGAGTTCATAAGTTCTCGGAAGGCGCTCTTGGCCTGCTTCACGTCAGTGAAAGGCACGAGAGCTTCGATCTGAACAATAAGTTCTTCACGCTTAATAAGGTTTGCAGCCATTGATACTTCGCGCTTTTCAAGATCTGCATTCTTTGCTGTGAAGAATTGGTCCTGCGCCGCCTTGAAACGAGCCCAGAGCTTTGCATCATCGCCCTTCTTGCCGCGACCAGCCGCCTTCCACTGATCCATCAGCGCTTTGTAACGACGAGCAGTTGCAACCCAATCAGTCGATGTTGCAAGCTTTTCCGCCTCAACGATGATTGCGTTCTTTGCTTCCGATACAACACTTGCGGTTGCTTCTAACTGTGCGAAGTGGGTGCGACGGCGCTTATCAAATTTATTGCGGGAAGCTGAGAAACGCTTCCAGAAGTCAGCATCTGACTTCTTATCGAGGCGAGGAGCCGCCTTCCATTCATCGAGGAGAGCTTTGAGACGGTCGCCTGTAACCTTCCAATTCTCAGAAAGTGCGAGTGACTCTGCTTCGGCAACAATCTTCTCTTTCTCGACGAGAATCTGTTCTCGACGAGCAGCCTTGGCAGCTGATTCAGCGGCCTTCTTGGCTTCATATGCTTCGCGATGGCCTTCAATGAGTGGCTCGATCTGTTCGACAGATGCAGCGAGTGCGTCGAGGTCGCCAACGCCATTGAGTTCGCGAACTTGCTGGCGAAGTTTCTTGACTGCCTCGTATGCATCTTGAGGAACCATCGCGCCACTTGTGATGCGAGCGGCAGTGAGGGCAACCTCAGATGCAAGTGCTTCAAATTTACGGACGAAGTAAGCAAGCGCTTCTTCGGCAGTCTTACCTGGGTATGAACCAACTGGCTTCTCGCCATCGTTGGTACGGACAAAAACTGTGCCATCTTCGGCAACGCGACCAAATCGTGAAGGGTCTCCTACAAGTGCAGATGCTGCACTGGGAGTGGAGTGTGTCTGAGCTAGAGCAGTTGGATTGATATCGGTCATGGCTTTTCCCTTCAGCGCGTCGGACGGTTCATTGTGAACGCGACCTTCGTTGATATGTGCGAGTGTTGAGGTGGTCAAAGGTACCCTGTGCATCCGCGAGTCGTAAATCCACGCTAGAAATTGGGTCAGATAGATGCTTGTACGTTCATTTCCGGCCCCCATGTTCGCCACAAATTGCTGGGTGATTGCCCCGTCCGAGGGATCTGAGTGCATCATCGTGGACCCAGGCATGCCTGATATTTCTCGTGAGATAGAGATGATTATCGAGCAACATAAGCTCAAGCCTGTTGCCGCGCTCCTCACTCACGGCCATTTGGATCACACATTCTCAATTGCACCCCTTGCTGATGGATACGACATCCCTGCCTACATCCACTCTGAAGATCGTAGATTCATCGCAAATCCGGCAGGGATTCACGGAGAACAATTCATCTCACAACTTCAAGGGATGAACTTTGTTGAACCTAAAAATGTCCAGGAATTGAAGAATGGTTCAACTCTGCAGCTTCTTGATATGAATATCACTGCTATTCATGCTCCGGGACATACACGTGGTTCATTGATGTTCACCCTTAACGATGAAATTTTGATTAGTGGTGACGTCCTCTTCGCAGGTTCCGTTGGACGCACAGATCTACCAACGGGCAGTTCTCGCGAAATGACGCAGACTTTAAAGACAAAGGTTCTGCCACTTTCTGATGATCTACGCGTACTCACAGGACATGGCCCTGAGACCACAATTAAATTCGAGCGAAAAAACAACCCTTATCTGAAAGAATTGACCTCATGAAGTTCGAAAAAATCCAAGCACCCAAGGGTGTGCGCGAATATCTGCCTCCTGAATCCCAATCGTTCGAATGGGTTCGCGAGCAGTTGATAGCCCCTGCCAAGAGCGCTGGTTATCAATTGATGGAACTTCCAGTATTTGAAGATACCAATCTCTTTAGCCGTGGCGTTGGTGAGTCGACAGATGTGGTCTCTAAAGAGATGTATACATTTGAAGATCGCGGAGGGCGTTCTATCACTTTGCGTCCCGAAGGAACTGCAGGTGTGATGCGTGCCGTCATTGAACAGAATCTCGATCGCGGACAGCTTCCTGTCAAGGTTTGGTATTCCGGTCAATTCTTCCGAGCAGAGCGACCACAAGCGGGCCGCTATCGGCAGTTCTATCAAGTGGGTATCGAGGCGATCGGTACCGAGGATCCCGCACTCGATGCTGAAGTTATTGCAATCGCGGATCGCGGCTTTAAGAATTTAGGGCTTAAGAACTATCGCCTTGAAATCACATCACTCGGTGATGCACAGTCACGCGCAGCTCATCGCGTAGATCTCCTTGCATACATCGAAGCTCTCGATCTCGATGAAGCAACAGCTGCGCGCGCTCAAATTAATCCATTGCGACTCTTCGACGATAAGCGTCCCGAGATGCAGAGCGCGATGGCTAAGGCGCCTCTCTTGCTCGACTACCTATCACCTGAATCTGCAGCCAACTTTGCTGCAGTACAGAAGTACCTCACTGCAATGGGTATCGCCTTTGTGATCAATCCTCGAATGGTGCGAGGTCTGGATTACTACACAGGAACTACCTTCGAATTTGTTCATCCCGATCTTGGTGCTCAAAGTGGAATTGGTGGAGGCGGTCGGTACGACGGATTGATGGAGACTCTCGGTGGCCAATCTCTTTCAGGAATTGGTTTTGGACTTGGTGTAGATCGCGCCCTTCTGGCGGCGATAGCAGAATCGACAGTTCCTTCTCAAGAGTTCACCTCAGATTTATTCATCATTCCTTTGGGCGACGATGCGAAAGAGCAGTCCTTGGTACTTGCTCAAAACTTGCGGAATTCGGGTATTCAAACGGAGATTGCCTTCGGTGATCGCGCACTCAAGGGCGCTATGAAGGCTGCCGATAAGTCGGGTGCGCGATATGTCATCGTTCTTGGTGAATCTGAACTCAAAGAAGGCGTTATCGAACTCAAGAGAATGTCTGATGGGGTTACAACCTCCGTTAAGATTGGACAATTACAGGAGGAATTACGGCGAACTCTCTCGTTGTAATCCACCATCATTTAAAGGCGGCTTTTCACAATGTTAAGAAATCACGATGCAGGAGCGCTTCGCGCTTCTCACGCAGGTCAGACCGTAACCCTTGCTGGCTGGGTGGCCCGTCGACGTGACCACGGAGGAGTTGCCTTTATCGATCTCCGCGATGCAACCGGTTCGGTTCAAGTTGTTATCCGCGACGAGAAGATGGCCGGTCAACTCCGCGCAGAGTGGTGCCTCCAAATTACTGGTGAGGTGGCTCTTCGCCCTGCCGGAAATGAAAATTCAAATATTCCAACTGGCGCTATTGAAGTCATGGGCGATGACGTTGTCGTTCTCAGTGAATCTGCGCCACTTCCGTTTCCTGTTGATTCAGGAAGCGAAGTCGATATCTCCGAAGAAGTACGTCTTCGTTACCGTTACTTAGATCTACGACGCGAAGGTCCAGCTGCAAATTTACGTCTTCGCTCAAAGGTGACATCTGCAATTCGCAACGTCATGGAGAACCTTGAATTCCTCGAGATTGAAACTCCTTATCTCACTCGTTCCACACCCGAAGGTGCGCGTGACTTCTTAGTCCCTGTCCGTCTTCAGCCTGGAAGTTGGTATGCACTTCCACAGTCACCGCAGCTCTTTAAGCAACTTCTCATGGTTGCTGGTATGGAGCGCTACTACCAGATTGCACGTTGTTTCCGCGATGAAGATTTCCGTGCGGATCGTCAGCCGGAATTTACCCAGCTCGATATTGAAATGTCATTTATCGACCAGGCCGATATCTTGGCTGTTGCTGAAAAGATTTTGGTCAAGGTGTGGAAGGAAGCTGTCGGATACGACATTCCAACTCCGATTAAACATATGACGTATGCCGATGCAATGGATAAGTACGGCTCTGATAAACCAGATCTTCGATTCGCATATGAACTCACAGAGGTAACTGATTTCTTCAAGGCAACTCCATTCCGTGTATTCCAAGCGCCCTATGTAGGCGCAGTTGTCATGCCTGGGGGAGCAGACTCTCCTCGACGCGAACTCGATACCTGGCAAGATTGGGCGAAGGCTCGTGGAGCAAAGGGAATCGCCTACATTCTTGTAAATGCTGATGGAACTCTCGGTGGTCCAGTATCAAAGAATATTTCCGAGGAAGAGCAAGCAGGAATTGCTGCACTCGTTGGTGCAAAGCCAGGAGATGCAATCTTCTTCGCGGCCGGCGAACGTTCATCTTCCCAGCAACTTCTAGGTGCAGCTCGTCTTGAAATCGGAAAGCGTTGCAACCTCATTAACCAAGGCGCTTGGGAATTCGTATGGGTTGTCGATGCTCCCATGTTTGAACCAACTGACAATGGTGGATGGACTGCGGTGCACCACCCATTCACGGGTCCAAAGCCGGAATTTGCTTCGACATTTAAATCAGATCCTGCATCTGCACTCGCTTATGCATATGACATTGTTCTTAACGGTACTGAACTCGGCGGCGGATCTATTCGTATCCACGATCGCAATATCCAGAAGGATGTCTTCACCGTTATCGGTCTCTCTGATGAAGAAGCGCAGAGCAAGTTTGGCTTCCTCCTCGAAGCATTTAATTACGGTCCACCTCCACATGGCGGAATCGCCCTTGGTCTCGATCGCGTATGTGCGCTTCTCACCGGCTCTGATTCAATTCGTGAGGTGATTGCATTTCCTAAGACAGCAAGCGGTGGTGACCCACTTACCGGTGCACCAACTCCGATTACTCCTGCGCAACGAAAGGAAGCTGCCATCGATTGGACTCCTCCGAAGGAGTAAGTCAGGTAGGCTAACAACATGGGTCCAGGCGGAATCGCAACAATCATTGCAGCGGCATCTCTCTTTGTTATCGCTGTAGCTATCGCATATACAGTCCTTCGCGTCAGTAAATTCATCGACGAGGCGAAGACTTCGCTCAAGGCATTCACTGATGACACAACTCCGCTCTTAACTGAATCAACTCGCACCCTCGAGCTCATCAATGGTCCCCTCGAAAGTTTTGCAAAGATCACCAAGAACGTAGAAGAAGTCACTTCAAAGGTAACCGGCGCTACTACCGGTTTTATGGAAAGCCCTACAGGACGAGTCGCTGGAGCCCTTCTTGGTGCTGCAACCCTCAGCAAGGGCCGCAAGTCGAAGAAAAAATCTGACTAGTGGAATCCGCCGAGATCCGTTCGCGCTGGCTGCGCTTCTTTGAATCCGAGAACCGACAAGGTCTTACTCACACAGTTGTTCCCTCTGCTTCTCTCATTGCCGATGATCCCAACCTCCTCTTGGTCAATGCGGGCATGGTGCCATTTAAGCCATTCTTCCTCGGAGAAGTAACTCCTCCATATAAGCGTGCAACATCAGTGCAGAAGTGTGTCCGCACCTTAGATATTGATGAAGTGGGTAAGACAACTCGCCATGCATCCTTCTTCCAAATGTGCGGAAACTTCTCCTTTGGTGATTACTTCAAGGAAGGCGCAATCTCTCTTGCGTGGGAACTTCTGACACGTCCCATCGCAGATGGTGGTTATGGATTTCCTGAAGAACGTCTATGGGTAACTGTCTACCTCGACGACGATGAGGCAGCAGATATCTGGCATAAGAAGATTGGAATTCCACGCGAGCGTATCCAACGCCGCGATATGGCAGATAACTTCTGGTCGATGGGCGTCCCAGGGCCATGCGGACCTTGCTCTGAGATTTATTACGATCGCGGCCCTGAATACGGTGTCGAAGGCGGACCTATCGCTGATGAGAATCGTTACATGGAAGTCTGGAACCTGGTCTTCATGCAGAACGAACGCGGTGCAGGCGGCGGTAAAGATGGTTATCCAATTCTCGGCGAACTTCCTGCAAAGAGTATTGATACAGGTTTAGGTCTCGAACGTACTGCTGCCTTACTGCAAGGCGTTGAGAATATTTATGAGATCGATACAACGATGCAGATTCTCAAGAAGGCTTCTGCTCTCGCTGGTGTTAATTACGGAAAATCGCAGAACACAGATGTTTCACTTCGCGTCGTTGCAGATCACGCACGCACATCAGCGATGCTTATTGGTGACGGAGTTACACCAGGTAATGAAGGACGTGGTTACGTTCTTCGCCGCATGATGCGTCGCACAATTCGCAATATGCGCCTCATGGGCGTCAATGACCCAATCATGTCTGAACTCACCGTTGCGGCAATAGGAGCGATGGGCCCTCAGTACCCAGAACTCATTGCAGATCAGAAACGAATTCTTGCCGTCTCTGTAGCTGAAGAAGAGTCCTTCCTTCAAACACTTAAGGCCGGTACCCAGATCTTTGATCTCGCATCAACACAGTTGAAATCAAGTAAGAAGAGCGTGCTTCCTGGTGAAGAAGTTTTCAAACTTCACGATACCTATGGTTTCCCATTTGATCTCACTCTCGAAATGGCGCGCGAAGAGGGTCTTGAAGTCGATGAAGATGGTTTCCGTCGACTCATGAATGAACAACGCGATCGCGCTAAAGCTGATGCCAAGGCGAAGAAGAGTGGACACACAGATCTCTCTGAGTACAAGAAGATCGCAGATTCCAAGGGTGCATCCTCATTTGTTGGCTACACACACAATGAGACCGAGTCAACGATTAACGGAATCCTGGTCGATGGCCTGAGCGTTGCCTCAGCTATCTCTGGTCAAGATGTTGAAATCGTTCTCGATCGCACTCCGTTTTATGCAGAAGGTGGCGGACAGCTCGCTGATGGCGGACGAATTACACTCTCGACCGGCGCAGTCATTGAGATTGAAGATGTACAGACTCCAGTGAATGGTCTTTCGGTTCACCGTGGTCGAGTTATCTCAGGTGAGGTAACAACCGGATCGCAGGCTCTTGCAGCAATTGATCTGGAACGTCGCCACGCTATTTCTCGTGCACACACTGCAACACATATGGTGCATAAGGCTTTCCGTGAAATTCTAGGAGAAACCGCTACTCAAGCTGGTTCGGAGAACTCTCCAGGCCGTTTCCGTTTTGACTTCCCATCAACAGGCGCTGTTCCTGATTCAGTTCTCAACGAGGTGGAATCACGAGTTAACACACTCTTGCTTGATAACTTGGCAGTTACCGCTGAGACAATGACACAAGATGCCGCAAAGAAGATTGGCGCGATGGCGCTCTTCGGGGAAAAGTATGGCGACCAGGTGCGTGTTGTCAGCGTTGGAGATTGGGCTCGCGAACTCTGCGGTGGAACACACGTCGAGCGTTCAGGCCAACTGGGTGTCGTCAAGCTCTTGAGCGAATCATCAGTCGGCGCTGGTGTTCGTCGCGTTGAAGCACTTGTGGGCGTCGATGCCTACAAGTTCCTGGCGCGCGAACATGTACTTCTTAATTCGCTCACTGAAATTATCAAGGGCGCTCGTACTGAAGAGCTTCCAGAACGAATCTCTGACCTTCTCAATAAGATCAAAGATATCGAGAAGGAACTAGCCTCTGTCCGTTCTGCTCAAGCGATGGGCCAGATTGGTGCTCTTGCAGATTCAGCACAGTTGCTCAATGGAACATCAACTGTGACAGCAGTACTTCCCGATGGAATTACTGGTGATGATCTTCGCAAGATTGCTCTCGATCTCAAAGCTCGTGCAACGCAATCAGCGATTGCACTCATCAGCTCAAATGATGGAAAGCCTGTCTTGGTTGTAGCAGTAAGTGATGCGGCAAAGACAGCTGGCCTTAAAGCTGGAGCGCTTGTGAAGATCGGTTCAACCATCTTGGGTGGTGGCGGAGGCGGTAAAGATGATTTCGCACAAGGTGGCGGAACTGACGCATCCAAGTCACAAGCTGCTCTCATCGCTATCGCCGATTCAATATCTGGTAAGTAATTGTGATGCGAGGCCGACGTATCGCCTTCGATTATGGGGATGTGCGTACAGGTGTAGCACTCTGTGACCCAGATGGAATTCTCGCCTCACCGCTCTGCGTCCTCGAGACTCAATCAAAGAACTTCAGCGAGGAAATTTCGGAGCTCTTAAGAGAGTATGAACCAATCCGAATTTTCGTGGGTAAACCTCTCAATATGTCCGGAAGTGCGGGGGAGAGCGCAGCAAAGGTCGATGCATTTATCGAGAAGCTTTCTTCACTCTCAGACCTTCCGATTCAACTTATCGACGAACGACTCTCGACCGTGAGTGCACAGAAGAAGTTGAAAGAGGCGGGAATTTCCAGTAGAGATTCAAAATCGTTGATAGATGCGATGGCAGCTGTTGCAATTCTTGAACAGGGGCTTCTCAGTGAAAATCTGGAATAACTCGCCACTATTCAGAGTAATAACGGCACTTTTTCTTCTGTGTGCAGTAACGCTATCGCTCCACTTCGTACGCGTGCCCGGCAGTGGAGCGCCAGATTTTCCATGCGGTTCTCCATCGCAGAGTAAAGCCACTATCAATATCGCATCAGGAGAGACCGGTTCTCAGATCGCCCACTCCCTCTTTTCTGCAGGGGTCGTGAAATCTTCCGAGTCATACTTCAGGGTCGCTGTAGGAGATGCGCGCTCACAAAAGGTTGCTCCAGGAAATCATGAGATTGATTTACATATCTGTGCCACCGAAGCACTGACGCAACTTCTTGATTCATCTCGTATTACAGGACTCATCAATATCACCGAAGGCGCTTGGCTCAGTGAAATTCTGCCGCAGTTCTATGCTGCGCAATTCTCGAAAACGGATGTGTCATCAGCTCTCAACTCACTTTCGAAGCCTTCCGGTTTTACATCAATCGAAGGACTTCTTTTTCCTGCACAATACAGTTTCGCAAGCGGTACTCCGGCAAAGATGGCCCTACAGAGCATGGTCGATCGAGCTGTACGAGAGATGAAAGAGGCAGGAATCTTCTCCTCTAAGGAGAAGTTCACACCACAACAACTATTGATTATTGCCTCATTAGTTCAAGCTGAGGGAAATACCGAGGATTTTTCAAAGATTTCACAGGTGATTCGTAATCGCCTGACCAAGGGAATGCCGCTGCAATTCGACTCCACAGTTCATTATGTGAAGAAATCACGCGGAAGCGTCTTCTTGAGCACTCAGTCGACTCTGATTTATTCTCCATACAACACCTATCGTCGCTATGGATTACCACCAGGACCGATCAATAATCCTGGGGCTGATGCGTTGCGCGCCGCTGTGAACCCAACGCCAGGTGATTGGTTATATTTCATCACTGTTGCACCTTTTGATACTCGTTACACAAGCGATATCAACCAGTTCAATGACTGGAAAGTTGAATATAAGAAGAACTTACGCGCAGGGAAATTTAGGGGTAAAAAGTGATACGAGGCGCAGTTCTAGGCTCACCGATTTCACATTCTCTTTCGCCTGTACTGCATAAGGCCGCCTTTGATTTCCTTGGTCTTGCCGGAAATTATTCGGCGATAGAAGTGACTTCCGGAACTCTGCAAGAGTTTGTCGAAACTCGTGGACAGGAGTTTGATTACCTTTCACTCACGATGCCGCTAAAAGAAGAAGTTCTTTCACTCGATGTCGACACAGATGCACTGACCCAGCGAATTCAATCAGGAAATACCCTCGTCAATCGAGATGGGTCCTGGTCACTCACCAGTACAGATGGGAGTGGTCTTGTTGCCGCCCTTGCTCATGCAGGCCTCACACAATTCGATTCCGTTTTGATACTTGGAGCCGGAGGTACCGCGCGCGCAGTGACTGGTGCCCTCGATTCATTAGCAACAAACCTTCATGTGCTTGGACGATCAAGTGTGCGACAAACGGCTCTCGAATCTGCCGTTATCCATTCTCGCTTCGAGTATCTCAAGTGGAGCGAGGACGTGGATTTCACTACCTATGACTTAGTCGTAAATACAACACCAGCGGGAGCGGCAGATCTCTTGGCTAACTCTCTTCAGCCAGGAATTTCTTCAACCCTCTTCGATGTGATTTATAAACCTTGGCCAACAGAGCTCGCACAGCGATGGAGCGATTGTGGTGGCAACGTCATCAATGGGTTAGAACTTTTGTTGTATCAGGGGATTGACCAATTAGAGATTGTTCTTGAATCGTCGGTGAATCGAGCAGGTTTAGCCGATTACATTCGACCAATATTGCGTAAAGCTGCCGGTTAATTCACAGGAAGAGTTTGCATCACTCACGGGCTCGCTATCGTCGGTGAGTGGCGATCTCCCTACTTCTCTTCTCAATCGCCATTTTTGATCTCAAACACCATCGCATTCCGAACTTCTCGCTCTTACTTCTCATCGTGATTTCAATACTGAGCGGAGTTCACGATTTCGACCTCATCTACCTTCTTCTCATCTCAGTAGCCGTTGCCCTCTTCACTCTTCTTACAGGCTGTGGTTTTGGCGACTCGAAGCTCCTCATCATTCTTCTCGCCCTGGTAATTCCTCGATATCAAATCTCTCATTTCATATCAGCCGTTCTTCTAGCTTCATCCATTCTGGTTCTTTTGCATCTCATTAGATTTCGTTCCTTCCGAGGAGAAATAGCCTTTGCACCGGCCCTCTGTGGTGCAGTTCTCGCGCTATCTCCCTGAAGACAGTTGCAATGATGAGCGAGAATCTGGGTGTATCTGCCAGAATAGGCTCATGCGTTGGATTACAGCAGGTGAATCTCATGGCCAAGCCCTTTCCGCAATTATTGAGGGAATGCCTGCTCATGTTTCCATTACAACCCACGATATTGATTTCCACTTAGCGCGCCGTCGCCTTGGAGTCGGTCGCGGAGCAAGACAGAACTTTGAAGCAGATAAAGTCACAATCCTCGGTGGCGTTCGCTTAGGAGTAACACAGGGCGGACCAATCTCTGTTCAAGTAGGAAACAGCGAATGGCCAAAGTGGGAAAAGGTCATGTCTGCAGATCCAGTTCCTGCGGATGAGATTGAAAACCTTGCACGCAACGCTCCACTTTCACGCCCACGTCCTGGCCACGCCGATCTCGTGGGTATGCAGAAATATGATTTTGATGATGCTCGCCCCATACTTGAACGCGCAAGCGCTCGTGAGACAGCAGCACGTGTAGCGCTCGGTGCGATAGCTCGTAATTTTCTCGAGCAGGCTGTCGGCATCACCATCTTGAGCCATGTTGTCTCGATTGGGTCCGTGCGTATTCCAGATTCGTATGCACTTCCTGCTGCGACAGATATGAATCGTATCGATGAAGATCCAGTGCGATGCACAGATCCTGCAACGTCAGCTCTGATGATTGCTGAAATTGAATCCGCTCACTCAGATGGTGACACTCTCGGTGGGGTCTGCGAAGTACTCGCCTACAACTTGCCACCAGGTCTTGGATCACATGTCCATTGGGATCGCAGACTCGATGCACGTTTGGCCGCTGCCATGATGGGAATTCAAGCGATTAAGGGCGTAGAAATCGGAGATGGTTTCAGAACTGCGACGCGTCGCGGTTCCGTTGCGCATGATGAGATTGAACGCGGTACAGATGGAGCTATCCATCGTCGCACAGATCGTGCAGGAGGAACTGAGGGCGGAATGTCCAACGGCGAAATCCTTCGTGTTTCAGTTGCGATGAAGCCAATCTCTACAGTTCCTAAGGCGCTCGATACGATTGATGTAAAGACTGGCGAAGCGGCAAAGGCAATCAATCAACGTTCTGATGTATGTGCAGTTCCTGCCGCTGGCGTTGTTGCAGAAGCGATGGCCGCACTCGTATTGGCAGAAGCGGTACTTGAAAAATTCGGCGGTGATTCGGTGCAAGAAGTTCGCCGCAATTACGAGTCCTATATGAAGAATCTACGCTTCAAATAACTCTTATGGCTCCTCGCGTAATTCTGATCGGACCCATGGGTTCTGGAAAGACAACCATTGGTCAATTACTTGCGAGCGAGTTGGAAATTCCTTTTCGTGATACTGACCATGTCATCGAAGAGAAATCAGGAAAATCAGTCTCAGATATTTTTCTTGAAGATGGCGAAGATGAATTTCGCATCCTAGAGAAGAAGGTTCTTCGCGAAGAACTTCTCTCTGATGACACAGTCTTAGCTCTGGGCGGAGGCGCCCCCATCTCCATCGATGCACAATCGGCTCTTCGGGCAATTGCTTCACCGGTGGTGTACCTCGATATCTCACTAGCAACGGTTGCACCGCGAATTGGCTTTAATAGAGATCGTCCCTTGCTTCTGCATAACCCTCGCGGTCAATGGCAGACACTCATGGAGGCTCGTCGCCCTATCTATGAATCGATTGCTGATACGGTCATAGATGTGAATGACAAATCTGAGTCAGAGATCGTCTCTTTGATTTTGGAGGTAGTGAAATGAAAACTATCCATATCTCCGCTGACCGCGAATACGATGTAAAGGTTGATGTTGATTTCACAGTTCAACTTTCAGATTTAGCGAGAGATAGAACTCGCGTTGCTATTGTATTTAGCGAATCCATGAAGGCTCGAATTCCAACTTTCGACTCCGGAGATACCGAATATTTCTATCTTCCTATTCCAGATGGTGAAGCAGGAAAATCTGCATCAGTACTTGTTCACGCTTGGAATTGGTTGGGTGCAGCAGGTTTCACTCGCACAGACTTAATCGTGGGCATCGGCGGGGGAGCAGTAACAGATTTCGCTGGATATCTTGCAGCAAGCTGGCTCCGTGGTATTGATTGGGTCGCTATTCCTACAACTATTGCAGGTATGGTCGATGCCGCAGTGGGAGGGAAGACTGGGATAAATAGCGATTACGGTAAGAATCTCATTGGGGCTTTTCATTCACCGATTTCCGTTCTGATTGATCCCGTCTGGCTTGAAACTCTTTCAGATAGAGATTTCGCAGCGGGATTAGCTGAAGTGGTGAAGTGTGGCTTTATCCGCGATCAGAGGATCCTCGATCTTATGCACGCGAAGACTCTTCACGATATTCGTTCTTCACGAGAGGTGACACTCGAACTCATCGAGAGATCAGTGGCAGTGAAAGCCCTCGTGGTCTCTGGTGATTTCAAAGAGAGCTTCGATCGCGAAATTCTCAATTACGGACATACTTTCGGCCATGCGGTAGAACTTCTCTCTAAGTATTCTTTGCGCCATGGAGAATGCGTCTCCATCGGGATGGCGTATATCGCGTATCTCAGTGAGCGTTTAGGAATCATCTCTTCTGATATTCGCGCTCTGCATATCGAAACTCTTTCAGGGCTAGGACTACCAATCTCCTACAAAGGAGCTGAATGGCCAGAGTTACTTGCTGCAATGAAAGTTGATAAGAAGAGTCGTGGAAATACATTACGTTTCGTGGTGATTACCGAGGTGGGCAAGACACAGCGCCTGGAGAACCCAATTGAAAGCGAGCTTTACGCAGCATATGAGAGGCTTTGCCAATGAAGGTTCTCGTACTTAATGGCCCCAACTTAGGTCGTCTCGATATTCGCGACTCTTCGATATATGGAGATATGACATACCCAGCGCTGGTTTCTCATATTGAAGGCGCTGCTAAGACGCATGGCTTTGAAGCTGATGTTCGCCAAAGTAATGATGAAGCTGAAATTATCGGATGGCTTCATGAGGCGGCAGATACGCATACTCCGGTCATCATAAATCCCGCTGCTTTTACTCATTATTCGTATGCAATTCGTGATGCGGCAGAGTTGGTAAAGGCGCCCTTGATCGAAGTTCATCTATCAAATCCGCTATCTCGTGAAGAATTCCGACATACATCTGTGATCTCTGGGGTAGCCAATGGAACGATTGGTGGATTCGGACCGAATTCATACGTTCTCGCGCTCATCGCGCTCAAGGCGCTAGTCTCCTAATTTCATACTGTAAACTCTGCTCTCTATTGACCTTCGAATGGCGAAGGCATGAACTGGAGTTACCGTGGCAACAACAAATGATCTCAAGAATGGCATGACCCTCGATATCGAAGGTCAGTTATGGACTGTTGTTGAATTTCAGCACGTTAAGCCAGGAAAAGGCCCAGCTTTCGTTCGTACAAAGCTGAAGCAGGTAATGACCGGCAAGGTTGTCGATAAGACATTTAACGCTGGCGTGAAGGTTGACATTGCGATTCTCGAAAAGCGTGAAATGAACTTTCTTTACAAGGAAGGTGATGACTTCGTATTTATGGATAACATCAACTTTGATCAGATGACAATCTCAGCCGCAACCGTTGGCGATGCTGCCAATTTCATGCTGGAAAATACTGAGGCAATCGTGGCAATCCACGAAGGTAATCCGCTCTATATCGATCTACCGGCTTCAGTGCCGCTCAAGATCACCTATACAGAGCCAGGACTCCAGGGAGATCGCTCTTCCGGTGGAACAAAGCCTGCAACTGTCGAAACCGGAATCCAGATTCAAGTTCCACTCTTCATCAAGCAAGATGAGGTTGTTCTTGTTGATACTCGTGACGGCTCTTACCAGGGTCGCGCAAACTAGTGTCCGCTCGCAGTAAAGCCCGCAAACAGACTCTGGATTTACTCTATGAGGCTGATATTCGCGGCGCTTCTGCTGCAGATCTCCTAGCTCTACGTGATGTCGTCGAAGAAGGCCCTGACGCTCGGCCGATCCGCGAATTTACGAAGACCTTGATCGCTGGAGTTACCGATAACAAGCGAAAGATCGATGAGCTCATTGCGACATATGCCCAGGGTTGGGATATGGATCGCCTCCCTGCTGTTGATAGAAATATTCTCCGCTTAGGTATCTACGAAATTGTTTGGAGTACTGATCTCGATGATGGGATCGCGATTGATGAGGCTCTCACTCTTGCCAAAGAACTCTCTACCGATGAATCGGCCGGATATATCCATGGGGTTCTCGGGCGAATTTCATCTATTAAAGAGAGTATTGCAATCTAACTTTCTCTTACTTTCAGTAGTACTTTCTCTTTCTCCATCCATATAATTACTTCGGATGGCTTTTGATCAAAGAGAATCGCAATGGTTTCTACATCGCTTTGGCGTAGGGAAAGCACCTCGCCGTTCCAATCTTGACGCGATCTGACAATCCTCTGCGCAACACGAGCCAAGGATTGGTAACGGAGACTCTCGTTATGCGATGTATCTAAAGCCCTTCGGTTGATGGCGCGAAGATCGATAACAGTTTTGCCTGGGCTAATGAGTTCCACTGGCTCGCTATCTGAAAATAGTTGTGAGACTGGAACCTGATAGAGATGTGCAATCGAGATGGCGCGCTTAACGCTGAGGGTTCGCGCTCCGCGTTCGTAGGAACCAAGGACTACCGCTTTCAAGGAACCCTCACTCAGGGTTTCCACATCACTCAAGGAGAGTGATTTCGAAAGGCGGATGGCGCGGAGCTTGGCTGAGACTTCCTGAATGGTTGGCTGTGTATTCATGGCGTGACGGTAGGTTGCCGCATGGGGGAGCCACCTAGCCAATCCACAGAGCCTTGGACTTAAGTGCTAGAATCCGCCAACATCCTTTAACGACCCGTCCTGCGAGGCGGGGAAGGAGATTGACATGAGCCTTGCCCTGCCGGCGCCAGATATGGCACGAGCAATAACCCGCATTTCCCACGAGATCCTCGAACGTAACTCTGGTTCGGACTCCATCACACTTCTCGGAATTCCTACGCGTGGCGCCCATCTTGCCGCGCGCATTGCGGCAAAGATTGAGGAGATTGAAGGTAAGCCTATTCAATCAGGCACTTTAGATATCACTCTTCATCGCGATGACCTTCGCATGAGACCACCAAGAGCTTTAATGCCTACGACGATTCCTTCTCTCGGAGTTGAAGATCGCAATGTGATTCTCGTCGATGACGTGCTCTTCTCTGGCCGAACTATTCGTGCAGCTCTTGATGCCCTAGGTGAGATTGGTCGACCTAAGACAGTGCAGCTAGCAGTTCTGGTAGATCGCGGCCATCGCCAACTTCCTATCAAGGCAGATTATGTAGGAAAGAATCTTCCTACCTCACCCACTCAAATAATTAAGGTCCAATTCACCGAACTCGATGGAGTCGATGCGGTTTCTTTGGAAGAAGGTGGCAAATAATGCGCCACCTACTCTCCATCTCAGATCTCAGTAAGGCAGAAGCTCTGCAGATTCTCAATACCGCAGAGGAGTTAGCACGCGTCTCCGATGGACCGATGAAGAAGTTACCAACACTCCGCGGTCGCACTATCGTCAATCTTTTCGCTGAAGATTCAACACGCACTCGCATCTCTTTCGAAGCAGCTGCAAAGAGACTTTCTGCCGATGTTATTAACTTCTCTGCAAAGGGTTCGAGCGTCAGCAAAGGCGAATCTCTGAAAGATACTGCGCAGACTCTGCAAGCCATGGGGGCAGATGCAGTAATCATTCGCCATAGCGCATCGGGTGCTGCTCAGCGCCTTGCCGATAGTCAGTGGATGACAGGATCTGTCGTCAATGCCGGCGATGGTACTCATGAACATCCAAGCCAAGCGCTCCTCGATGCATTCACCATTCGTAGACATCTTGCTCATGGGGGAGATGACCTCACTGGTTTACATATTGCAATCGTTGGCGATGTATTGCACTCACGTGTGGCTCGTTCCAACGTGCTCTTACTTACCAAGTTGGGCGCGCAGGTAACTCTCGTAGCACCACCAACTCTTCTCCCTGTCGGCGTTGAATCTTGGCCAGTAAAAGTGTCCTACGACTTCGACTCGATTATTGAATCCGTTGATGCAGTCATGATGCTGCGCATTCAGTTAGAGCGAATGACAGAACTCTTCTTCCCGAATGCCCGCGAATATTCGCGCTACTTCGGTCTTAATAAAGACCGTCTCAAGAAGATGAAGCCAACCGCGATTGTGATGCACCCAGGCCCTATGAATCGCGGTTTGGAAATCACCGCCGATAGCGCCGATAGCGCACGTTCGGTGATTCTTGAACAAGTGACTAATGGCGTGAGCGTCAGAATGGCGATTCTCTACCTACTTCTTGCAGGGTCTCAAGAGATTGGAGCATCAGAATGAGTTCAACAATTCTTATCTCAGGAGGAACGCTGCCTGATGGAAAGAAATCTGATCTTCTTATCAAGGATGGAAAGATCTCTGAGATTGCAACAAAGATTGAGCCACAGGGCGCACAGGTCATTGCTGCTTCAAATTCCATTCTTCTTCCCGGCCTCGTAGATTTGCATACTCACCTTCGCGAGCCAGGCAAGGAAGATGCCGAGACCGTTGAATCTGGTTCCCGAGCTGGTGTGAAGGGTGGTTTCACCGCCTTAAGCGCTATGGCAAATACTTCGCCGGTTGCAGATACTGCGGGCGTCGTTGAACAGGTATATCGACTTGGACAATCAACTGGCTTACTTGATGTATTTCCTATTGGTGCAGTTACTCGAGGTTTAGAGGGAGAACATCTCGCTGAAATCGGCGCGATGGCTGATTCTGTAGCGCGTGTACGAGTCTTTAGCGATGATGGACATTGTGTCTTTGATCCTCTGGTCATGCGCCGCGCACTTGAATATGTAAAGAAGTTCAATGGTGTCATCGCACAACATGCACAAGAGCCTCGTTTAACACAAGGTTCACAGATGAATGAAGGAATAGTTTCTTCACAACTTGGTCTCAAGGGTTGGCCAGCAATTGCTGAAGAAGCGATCATCGCTCGCGATGTACTTCTTGCTGACCATGTTCAAGCTCGCCTTCATATCTGCCATCTGACAACTGCAGGTGGTGTAGAAATCATTCGTTGGGCAAAGGCGCGTGGAATCAAGGTCACTGCAGAAGTTACTCCGCACCACCTTCTTCTCACCGACGAGCTCGCGCGTAGTTACGACCCAATCTTTAAGGTGAATCCTCCGCTACGTACCGAAGCCGATGTCATGGCCCTTCGTGAAGCGCTTGCTGATGGAACAATCGATATTGTCGCAACCGATCATGCGCCGCATCCGGCAGAGACGAAAGAGTGCGAATGGCAAGAGGCATCTTTCGGAATGCTTGGATTAGAAACAGCTCTCAGTATCGTCAATAAGACGATGGTGGAAACTGGACTTATGAATTGGGCAACTGTCGCCGATCGCATGAGCTATGCGCCTGCCCGGATAGGCTTGTATGAAAATCAAGGACAAGAGTTAAAGGTCGGAGCGCCTGCTCATATCGCTGTGATGAACCCAACCTCACTATTCACAGTCGATAGAGACCTAGTAGCCTCAAGAAGTCGCAATACTCCCTTCCATGGCATGGAGCTGCCGGGACAGATTGTCGCAACAATCTTTAATGGGGCAGTTGTTTACGAGGGGAGTCAGTTATGAGTAAAGCTTTCTTCGTACTCGATGATGGACGAATCTTCGAAGGAACTTCATGGGCCGCCACCGGCAAAACTTTCGGTGAAGCCGTCTTTCAAACAGGTATGACTGGATATCAAGAGACTCTCACCGATCCGTCTTATCACAAGCAGGTTGTCGTAATGACGGCGCCTCACATTGGAAATACAGGCGTTAATGCATATGACAATGAATCGAAGAAGTACTGGGTTGCAGGTTTCGTGGTGAGAAATCCTTCTACCCTGACTAGCAATTGGCGTAGCGAGAACGATTTAGAAGCGGAATTGATCAGCCAAAACATCGTCGGAATTCAAGGCGTCGATACTCGAGCTATTACGCGTCATCTGCGCGATCGCGGAGCAATGCGCGTTGGAATCTTTTCTGGTCTTGAACTATCACGCGAAGAGATGGTTATCGAAGTTCGCAAGCAACCTGCCATGAGCGGTGCATATCTGAGTGATGATGTATCGACAGATTCGACTTATGTGGTCCCTGCAATTGGTGAGAAGAAATTTACCGTTGCAGCCCTCGATCTCGGAATCAAGGGCGCGACCCCCCGCGCGATGGCAGAACGCGGAATTGAAGTTCATGTGATGCCCTATAACTCATCATTTGCAGATATCCAAGCAATTAACCCCGATGGAGTCTTTCTCTCTAATGGCCCCGGAGACCCTTCAACAATGACAGAGACCATTGATTTGGTGAGACAGATACTCGGCGAAGAGATTCCTGTCTTTGGCATCTGTTTTGGACATCAGATTCTTGGTCGTGCCCTGGGATTTGAAACTTACAAATTGCAATTCGGGCATCGTGGAATTAACCAACCAGTCCTTGATCGCAAAACAGGTAAAGTTGAAATTACTGCACATAATCATGGCTTCGCTCTTCAAGCTCCAACTGACTCAGGATTCTCGACAGTGTATGGACCTGGACAAGTTACGCACATATCTCTTAACGACGGAGTAGTTGAAGGGATCGAACTTATAGAACGCGGTGCATTTAGCGTCCAGTATCACCCTGAAGCTGCAGCAGGTCCGCATGATGCCGCTTATCTCTTCGATCGCTTTGTTGACCTTATGGTCCAGTACCCACGAAAAGTTGAGGCTCTCTAATGGCTCGCGATACATCAATTAAGAGCGTCCTCGTCATAGGTTCGGGGCCCATTGTCATTGGACAGGCCTGCGAATTTGATTACTCGGGAACACAAGCTTGTCGTGTTCTGCGCGCCGAAGGTATTCGAGTCATTCTAGTCAATTCGAATCCTGCAACAATTATGACTGACCCAGAATTTGCTGATGCAACGTATATCGAGCCCATTACCCCCGAATTTATTGAACGCATTATCGCTAAAGAGCGTCCAGATGCAGTTCTGGCGACCCTCGGTGGACAGACTGCACTCAATGCTGCGATTGGACTCTTTGAAGCCGGAACTTTAGATAAGTACAACGTCAAACTTATCGGTGCTGATGTCGCAGCTATCGAGCGCGGTGAGAATCGCGAACTCTTTAGAGCGATTGTAGAAAAGGTTGGGGGAGAGTCGGCTCGATCCATCATCTGTCACACGATGGATGATGTGATGGGTGCAGTTGCTCAACTTAACTATCCTGTCGTAATTCGTCCTTCCTTCACCATGGGTGGACTCGGTTCAGGCATTGCTTTTGATGAAGATACGCTGCGCCAAATCGCTGGGGCTGGTTTACGACATAGCCCTACATCTGAAGTTCTCATCGAAGAGTCCATCATTGGATGGAAAGAGTATGAACTCGAAGTAATGCGCGATAAGGTCGATAATGTCGTCATTGTCTGCAGCATCGAAAATATCGACCCTATGGGCGTACATACCGGAGATTCGATTACCGTCGCTCCAGCTCTGACTCTGACAGATGTTGAATATCAGAAGCTTCGCGACCTCTCCATATCGAT
The DNA here is from genome assembly GCA_002284855.1 of Actinobacteria bacterium IMCC25003. Lineage (GTDB taxonomy): Bacteria > Actinomycetota > Actinomycetes > Nanopelagicales > Nanopelagicaceae > Planktophila. The sequence goes on from CP015603.1 coordinate 850,233, forward strand.
TATCCGCGAGGTCGGCGTTGACACTGGTGGTTGCAATATCCAATTTGCAGTCAACCCGGTTACTGGGCGCATCATTGTCATTGAAATGAACCCACGTGTTTCGCGTTCGAGTGCTCTGGCATCGAAGGCGACTGGTTTTCCTATTGCCAAGATTGCTACCAAATTAGCTATCGGTTATACGCTCGATGAGATTAAGAATGACATCACACAGGTCACTCCTGCATCCTTCGAACCTACACTCGATTACATCGTTGTAAAGGCTCCACGTTTCGCCTTTGAGAAATTCCAAGATGCAGATCCTCGCCTCACCACAACGATGAAGAGCGTCGGAGAAGCGATGGCGATTGGTCGCTCATTCCCTGAGGCGCTTATGAAGGCACTTCGCTCACTCGAGCGAAAAGAGGCAATCTTTACATTCACCGAAGCTCGTTCGGGTGATGAGAAGTCATCCCTGCTTGAATCGATGAAGATGCCTACTGAATACCGCCTCCAACAAGTCCAGCGCGCTCTCTGGCTAGGCGCTTCCATGGATGAGGTATTTGCATCAACAAAGATTGATCGTTGGTATCTACGACAGATTGAATTCATTAATGATGTGGCGCGTACGATCGCAGAACCAGGCGAACTCTCTCTCGATCTTCTGAAGCTTGCTAAGGGAACTGGATTCTCCGATGCGCAGATTGCATCCATCCGTGGAATAGCTGAAGGCGATGTCCGCAAGGCCCGCCACCAACTTAATCTTCGACCCGTCTACAAGACAGTCGATACATGCGCCGCCGAATTTGAAGCTTTTACGCCGTATCACTACTCCAGTTATGAGGAAGAGACCGAGGTTCGACCTCGCACAAAACCTGCTGTCATCATCCTTGGAAGTGGTCCCAACCGAATTGGTCAAGGGATCGAATTCGATTATTCATGTGTGCACGCATCTTTCACACTTCGTGCGGCGGATTATGAAACCATCATGATCAACTGCAATCCTGAGACAGTTTCTACCGACTATGACACATCAGATCGTCTCTACTTCGAACCACTTACTCTCGAAGATGTTCTTGAAATTGTCCATGCCGAGACTCAAGCAGGTCCTGTCTTAGGTGTTATTACTCAACTTGGAGGACAGACACCTCTTGGATTAGCGGCTGGTTTGAAGGCAGCTGGCGTCACAATTCTTGGAACGAGCCCCGATGCCATCAATCTAGCTGAAGAACGTGGAGCATTCGGTCAGGTTCTGAAAGAACAAGGTCTCACAGCACCAGAATTTGGTATGGCTTCATCACAGATGGAGGCGCTCACTATTGCTCAGCGAATTGGTTATCCCGTTCTAGTTCGACCAAGTTTCGTACTGGGTGGACGCGGTATGGAGATTGTGTACGACGATGAAGCACTCTCAGGCTTTATCTCACGTGCAACGGATATCACTCCAGATCACCCAGTATTAGTCGATCGTTTCCTCGATTCAGCCATCGAACTCGATGTTGACGCCCTCTACGACGGGACCGATTTATTCCTTGGTGGAATCATGGAACATATTGAAGAGGCAGGAATTCACTCGGGTGATAGCGCCTGTGTCTTACCTGCAATGACTATTACTGACACTCAAAGAGTTCAGATTCGCGAGGCGACTCTTAAGATTGCTCAAGGTGTAGGCGTTTCTGGTCTTATCAATATTCAATTCGCCATGGCAGAGAATGTTCTCTACGTCTTGGAAGCAAATCCACGTGCTTCGCGCACGGTTCCATTCGTCAGTAAAGCGACAGGTGTGCCACTTGCAAAAGCAGCTGCCCGAATCTCGCTCGGTTCTTCTATCGCGCAGTTGCGAGAAGAAGGTCTACTTCCATCTGAAGGCGATGCAGTGGCAAAGGGAATCAGCGTGAAGGAAGCAGTTCTTCCATGGAATCGATTCCGTCGAGCTGATGGTCGTGGTGTTGATGCTGTACTTGGGCCAGAGATGCGTTCAACAGGTGAAGTCATGGGTATCGCTGCAACATTTGGTGAGTCCTATGCCAAATCACAGATCAGCTCCTTTGGGCCGCTACCTAAAGCTGGAACAGTCTTCATCTCACTCGCAGATAAGGATAAGAAGCACGGTATAGCTCCTGCACAAGGTTTATCTGCGCTTGGGTTCCATCTCTTAGCAACTGATGGAACCGCCTCGTATCTGCTAGAACATGGCGTCTCCACAGTGGTCGTTCGCAAGAACTCACAAGGAACTGGTCCGATGGGCGAGAAGACAATTGTCGAGATGCTCAATGCGGGCGATATCGATCTCGTTATCAACACACCAGTAGGCCGCGGAACACGCGCCGATGGATGGGCAATTCGTACCGCCGCAGTGCAGCGCTCTATTCCGATTATTACTACGACCGCTGGTTTTAGCGCTGCAGTCGAAGGCATTAAAGCTCTACAAGCAGGCGATTTGAGCGTCGCACCTATTCAAGAGTGGTTGAAACGTTAATGGCGACAATCAATAAGAATGCGATTCAGCAGGTTGTCACACTCGTTTCCAATAAACGTATTGGTGCTTACCATCAGATACTTCTCAACGTTGGCGATGTCGTAAAGAGTTGTCGTCCTGGAAACTTCGTTGCCATCCGAGTCGGTGGAGATTCTTCAAAGATGATTCTTCGCAGAGCTTTTGCCATCTCACGGGTTGCTGATAATTCTCAGTACGGCGGAACTATGGAGCTCATTGTTGCGCCTCACGGTTCCGGAAGTAAGTGGCTCTGCTCTCAACAAGAAGGAGCAGAGATCGACATTATTGCCCCACTAGGTACTGCATTTGGAATTCCAACAGAGCCTATTAACGCACTGCTTATTGGTGGCGGCTATGGTTCTGCACCGCTCTTTGGCCTCGCCGATGTACTCAAAAACCGTGGCTGCAAGGTGGATATGTTGCTCGGTGCGAGTGTGGGTTCAAAAATTTATGCACCTATGGAGGGCAAGCGTTCGGTTAACTCACTCAAGATTTACACCGAAGATGGATCGATGGGAGAGACCGGCCGAGTTACCGAGAACCTTCTCGACATTGTGCGTGATCGTAATGTCGATGTTATTTACTCATGTGGTCCCATGGCGATGCTGTCGGCAATCACTGCATTGGTAGCTGAAACAGAGGTCATTCATCAATGTGCCGTCGAAGAATCGATGGCCTGTGGTGTAGGAATCTGTATGACCTGTGTTCTCCCAGTTCAGAATGAAGATGGAACAACCTTGATGTTGAGATCGTGTATTGATGGTCCCGTGATGGATGGTTCTAATGTTCGGTGGGATCTTGTTGGCAAAGTTCCGGAGGCTCTCGCATGACGCTTCCTGTAGATATGTCGACGACGCTAGGAAATGCATGGTTTCCAGCACCGCTCTTCACCGCCAGCGGATGCGCAAGTAGTGGTAAAGAGTTGGCGCAGTTCTTTCCACTCAATCAGATTGGTGCTGTTGTTACAAAGTCCGTGATGAGTAAGCCTCGTCATGGTCGCCCTACGCCTCGTATGGCAGAGACGCCATCAGGAATGCTCAACTCAATTGGTCTTCAAGGTCCAGGTATTGATTCATTTCTTGCCAATGATGTTCCATGGTTACTCGAACAGAAGGCTCGAGTCATCGTATCTATTGCAGGTGAAACGGTTGAAGAGTATTCCACCCTCGCTCGCAAACTTCGTTCTGTCTCAGGTATTAGCGCCGTTGAAGTAAATATCTCTTGCCCCAACGTGGAAAATCGCGGACTCGTCTTTGCCTGCGATCCCGACGCTTCCCGACGTGTCATCGATGGAGTACGCAAGACAATTGGTGGGGATCTTCCGATCATCGCAAAGCTATCGCCGGATGTCACAGATTTACCATCTATCGCTCGCGGAGTAGTCGATGCCGGCGCTGACGGACTTGCTCTGATCAATACAGTCTTAGGAATGGTCATCAATATTGATTCCATGCGACCTCATTTAGGTGGAAAGACTGGTGGTCTTTCGGGTCCTGCCATTAAGCCTGTTGCTGTGCGCGCCATCTATCAAGTTCACGCGGCCCTGCCCAAAGTTCCTATCCTCGGTATGGGGGGAGTAGCTTCTGGTCGCGATGCCCTCGAACTTATCTTGGCTGGCGCTTCTGGGGTATCTATAGGAACTGCAAGCTTTGGTAATCCATCAGCAATTATTGAAATTCAAAATGAACTTCGTGATTTACTTGCAGCGCGCGGCTTTGCAACGATGCAACAAGCAATTGGTTATGCACATAGAGAAGAGGCGTGATGAAAGCCCCCATCGTTCTAGCTGTTGATACACCTGATATTGAGATTGCAAAGCAATGGGTAGCGGCAACTCATGAGTCAGTCAGCGTCTATAAATTAGGCCTGGAATTCTTTCTCTCCTTCGGTCAAGAAGGTATCCGCGCTATCCAATCTGAGACTGATGCCGATATCTTCCTCGATCTTAAGCTCCACGATATTCCTCATACGGTTGAAGGCGCTGCTAAGGCGATAGCAAATCTGAAGCCACGTTTCCTCACAGTCCATGCATCCGGTGGCCGCGCAATGGTGAAGGCGGCTGTTGATGCAGTTCCAGCGACTGATGTAACTGCCGTAACAATCTTGACTTCACTCTCTGAGGAAGATCTCTTTGAAATCGGATATGCAAACCCGGCCCTAGAAAGTGCTGTTGCGCTGGCAAAGATGTCGGTGACAGCAGGTGCTCGCGCGATTGTCTGTTCTCCATTGGAGATTGCTGCCATTCGTTCGGCAGTAGGTCCAAACCCTCACATCATTACTCCCGGCGTTCGTCCACTCTCTGAAGTGGGAAGCGACGATCAGAAGCGCACAATGACTCCGAAGGATGCTATTGCCGCGGGTGCTTCATTCGTCGTCATTGGTCGTCCGATTACGAAGGCATGGTCCGAAGGTTCGCAAGCGATGACAACCAAGGCTCGGTCGATCGCTGACGAGATTCTCAACTAGATTTATCCCATGGGCGCACCTCCACAACTCACCCCCGAAGAGCGCGCCCGAGCGCTTGCCAAGGCAAAGGAATCTCGACAGATTCGAGCAGCGATCAAAGCTCGAGTCAAGAGTGGTGAGTTATCTATATCTGATGTCATCACACACGCACGCGACGACGAAGCGATTGCAAAGATGCGCGTCCTTGAACTCGTTGAATCCATGAGCGGGGTAGGAAAGATTCGTGCCAAGGCGATTCTTGAAAGGCTCGACATCTCACTAACACGTCGGATTCAAGGTCTAGGAAGACATCAGCTGCACGCGTTGGAGAATGAATTTAAGGTTCCATCAGCTCTGCTTCCGGGAAAACTCGTAGTCCTCTCTGGTCCGGGTGGTGTGGGAAAGAGCACTGTTGCCAAAGTGCTGAAGGAATCCTCACCATTCTTCGTCAGTATCTCGGCGACCACACGAGCACCACGTTTCAATGAGATTGATGGCGTTGATTATCACTTCTATTCCAACGAAGAGTTCGATGCCGCAATCGCAAACCATGAATTTCTTGAGTGGGCCGAATTTGCAGGTAATCGTTACGGAACTCCTCGAAGAGCAGTTGAAGAATCTCTTCGCGCTGGAAAGAGCGTCTTATTGGAGATTGAAATCGCTGGAGCCAAGCAGGTAAAAGCAAAAGTTCCAGAAGCGATCCTCGTCTTCCTCGAGCCACCAACCTGGGAAGAGCTGGTCTCTCGTCTCGAAGGGCGCGGCACTGATAGCCCTGAACGCAGAGCAGCTCGTTTGGCACTTGCGCAGGAGGAGATGGCTGCAGCCTCATTCTTCGATAAAGTCCTCATAAATGACCAGGTCGATGGGGTAGTCGCATCCCTGATAGAATTCGCGTCTGCCTAACTAGGCTTCTTCACCAACAGAGCAGTCATTGCTACGAAACACAGGAGTACAGATGAGCGCACATATGGATGGCATTACAAATCCACCTATCGACGAACTTCTCGATAAGGCAGGTTCTAAGTACAGCCTTGTTCTCTATGCAGCAAAGCGCGCTCGTCAAATCAATGCGTACTACTCACAACTGGGTGAAGGTCTACTTGAATACGTAGGACCACTAGTTGATACACACGTTCATGAGAAGCCATTGTCAATTGCACTTCGCGAAATCAACGAAGGTCTCTTGACTATTGAAAATCTAGAACCAACTGCTTAATTTTAGGTAAAACCACCATGCAAGGTTTTGGCCGCGAAGTAATTCTCGGTGTGGGTGGGGGCATTGCCGCATATAAATCCTGTGAATTACTTCGTCGTCTGCGTGATCACGGTTTTGGTGTCACCGTTGTTCCCACACCCTCCAGCCTGAACTTTGTTGGATCAGCTACATGGGAAGCTCTCTCTGGTCGCAAGGTAACCACTGAAGTATTTGAGAGCGTTGAAGAGGTACGTCATGTATCGCTGGCGAAGAAGGCCAATTTCATCGTTATCGCTCCAGCCACAGCAGATTTGATGGCGAGAATCGCTGCTGGACGCGCCGATGATCTGCTTACCAATGTAATCCTTGCATCCAATTCTCCAATCTTGATCGTTCCAGCGATGCATCCGGAGATGTGGAACGACGCAGCAACGAAGGCAAATGTCGCAACCCTGCGTAGTCGTGGTTATCACGTCATGGATCCCGATACCGGTGCTCTCACTTCGGGAGATGTAGGACAAGGTCGTTTCCCTGAAACTTCTCGTATCCTCGAAGAATTTTCTACTGTTGTGGGAACCCGCGCAGATCTACTGGGTAAAAAGGTGTTAGTAACCGCTGGTGGAACACGCGAGGCCATCGATCCTGTTCGATTTATCGGAAACCAATCATCTGGAAAGCAAGGGTATGCAATTGCTCGCTCTGCCCAGCAAAGAGGTGCCAACGTAACTTTGATCTCTGCTAATTCAAGCCTTGCTGATATTGAAGGCATACGTACTCTTAAAGTTGAGAGCGCACATCAGATGCTCGAGGCGCTTGAAAGTGAATTTTCTCAAACGGATATATTGGTGATGTCGGCAGCTGTTGCAGATGCACGTCCTTTGCAGGTTGCTGATTCAAAGATCAAGAAGAGCGACTATACAAATATCTCACTCGTTGAAAACCCCGATATCTTGAAGACCCTTGCATCACTCCGGAAACATCAAATCATCATAGGTTTTGCAGCAGAGACATCAGAAAATCTTGAGATTGCGCAGGAGAAGATGGTTGCTAAAGGCGCCGATATTCTCTATCTCAACGATATTTCTGGGGGAGATATCTTCAATAGCGAGACAACCCATGGATATATCTTGGCTCGAGGTAAAGAGCCGCAGAAGGTGGCGCAGACCACCAAGGACACGCTAGCTCACCAACTACTCGATGAAGCCCTTCTTCAGTTAGGTTAGGACAATGTCAAAACGCCTCTTCACTTCAGAATCAGTCACCGAAGGCCATCCAGATAAGATTGCCGATCAAATTTCGGATGCAATCCTTGATTCACTCTTAGAACAAGATCCTACAAGCCGCGTCGCTGTTGAAACGCTCATCACAACAGGACAGGTCCATGTTGCTGGCGAAGTAACAACAAACGGTTATGCCGATGTTATGGGCATTGTGCGCGACACGGTTATTGGAATTGGCTACGACTCATCTGTAAAGGGTTTTGACGGAAATAGCTGTGGCGTTTCAATCTCCATCGGCCAGCAATCTCCAGATATTGCACAAGGCGTTGACGATGCATTCGAACATCGCGTCTCTTCAGCGGTAGATCCACTTGATCTCCAAGGTGCAGGTGACCAAGGTCTTATGTTCGGTTACGCGTGCGATGACACAAAAGAGCTCATGCCACTTCCAATTTGGTTGGCTCACGAGTTAGCTCAACAACTTTCTAAGGTTCGTAAGTCAGGCGCACTTCCATACCTTCGCCCTGATGGCAAGACACAGGTAACTATTGAGTACGACGGCGATAAGGCTGTTGCCCTCGATACGGTTGTGATCTCAAGCCAGCACGCAGAAGAAGTAGATGTCATCAAGCAATTGACTCCAGAAATCATTGCTCAAGTAATCGATCCAGTTTTGGCCAAGATTGATCTGCCTCGCAAAGATATGCGCACGCTGATTAACCCAACAGGTCGATTCGTAATTGGTGGTCCTATGGGAGATGCGGGTCTTACGGGACGCAAAATCATCGTTGATACATATGGTGGCATGGCGCGCCACGGTGGTGGAGCGTTTTCAGGAAAAGATCCTTCAAAGGTTGACCGTTCAGCAGCCTATGCAATGCGTTGGGTGGCTAAGAATGTCGTAGCCGCAGGCCTTGCTCGTCGTTGCGAAGTTCAGGTTGCATATGCAATCGGTAAAGCGCAGCCTGTTGGCGTATTTGTAGAAACTTTTGGAACCGAAACAGTTCCTGTTCAGAAGATTCAAAATGCAGTAACAACTGTCTTCGATCTTCGTCCGGCAGCGATTATTCGCGATCTCAATCTCAAGCGCCCTATCTATTCACAGACTGCTGCTTACGGTCACTTTGGTCGCGAGCTTCCTAACTTCACATGGGAAGCAACGAATCGCGTATCAGAGCTCCAAGCAGCCGTTAAATAGTCGAAGGCTTCATTGACGTGGCACTTACGAGGCCACTTCGTCTCAAAGCTGAGATAGCGAAGCTCAAACCAGAAGGCAGTTCATCGGTTCTTCCGATAGCTCAGGTCTGGGTGGATTCTGGGGTTTTTCATCTTGATCAGAAGTATGACTATCTGATTCCGGATAATCTCTCGGACATCATCTCAACCGGCGTTCGCGTTCAGGTTCCCTTTCATGGCAGAGAAGTTGAGGGTTTAGTTCTTGCTCGAGTGAGTTCGTCTAAATCACCAGTCTTGAAGTCATTATCTAAAGCTATCTCCCCGCACAGTGTTGCAACGTCAGAATCGATTGAACTTCTATCGGCTGTTGCGGCTCGTTGGGCGGCTCATCCTTTTGACATTATTCGTTCAGCTATCCCTCCTCGGGTCGCATCAGTTGATAAAGAGGACTGGACCGATTTACCTTTGCCTAAGTTAAAGACGAAGCCAACTCGCACCTATATGCATATTCCTCCGGTTGTTAATCGTTTCGACTTCCTTCAATCAATGGTTCGAAGGAACACAGGGAAGGGATCGACTCTCGTCATAGTTCCTGACAATCGCTCCGTCCAGCGAGTCATGGCACTTCTACCGGAAGCGGTGGTTCTCGATTCTGCGCTTGAAAGATCTGAGCGATATCGCAATTTCCTCATATGTCGTTATGGACGAGGGCTCATCGTGGTGGGAACCAGGAGCGCGGTCTTTGCACCGATTACCGACCTCGAGTCAATCATCATTTTAGATGAAGGTTCTGAACAACATTATGAAGTTCGTTCTCCAGGGTGGAATGTGCGCGACGTTGCGATACTTCGAGCGATGAAATCAGATCTCAATCTAACTTTCGTGGGTTACTCACCGAGTTCCGAAGTTGCGCGCCTTATTGAGAGTAAGTGGATCAATTTTTCTTCTATGAAATCTCGGGTCGAAGTTTCCGCCTTTCCCCAATCTCATGGTGAATTGATTCCCAGTCGGTTAATGGGGGAGATTCGCAAAGCGATGAACTCAGGACCGGTTCTATTTCTTGCTCCCCGGAAAGGTTATTCGCAAAGTATTGTCTGCTCTAAATGTAAGAACTCTGCTCTCTGTGAATGCGGTGGCAAGTTACTCAAACGTGGCTCTGAGACTTCTCTTGAATGCACCATCTGTGCCAAAGCACATTTAGATTGGAGATGCGCCTGGTGCAAGGGCTCAACTCCTTATCTCTTGGGTCGCGGTTCAGAAAGATTTGCATATGAAATTGGAGCAGCTTTTCCTGGAGTAAAGGTTGTTCAATCAACATCGGAATTGATGATTGATTCGTTTGCTGAAGATAGAGGGTTGGTCATCGCTACCCCTGGCGCTATCCCGATAACCAGAAATGGCTACAGCTTGGTTGTGATTCTCGAGGCAGAACGTTTCTTTTTGCAAGCAGATATTAGGGCCAACGAACGGAGCCGCGAGCTCTTCTTTTCAACAAGCGCGTTGGCATCGCAAAAGGGAAAGATCGCATTTGTCATGTCAGCAGATAGTCCAATCATTGGTGCTGTCTCTGCCTGGAAGCCATCACTGATTTCGCAACGAGAACTTCGTGAACGTCTCGAAGTAAATCTGCCGCCTTTCACCCGTGCAGTCACGATAGATATTGCAGCATCTGAATCGCAATCCCTTTTACGTGGACTTAAAAAGTCTCAGGAAGATTCGCGGTTACCCAAGTCAACTCAATTCCTTGGCCCATCACAGCTCAAGGCTGACATCGATCGAATCGTTCTTCTGGCGCCATTGAGTGATGGTGAGGCTCTTATCTCGCTTCTGCATGAATTCCAACGTCGCCGCAGCTCTTCAAAGAAGAGCCTTGCATCAATACGCATCGATCCCTATTCGCTATCTCGATAGTAGGATGAGCACATGTCCATCATGCCGATTCGTCACTTTGGCGATCCAGTACTAGTAACACCGGCCTGTGAGGTAGTTGACTTCGATAAGGAGCTTCGGGTCCTTGTAAGAGATCTCACCGAAACGATGCTCGATGCTCCAGGTGCCGGTCTTGCTGCACCTCAAATTGGCGTTCCACTCCGTGTATTTGTCTGGGATGTCGATGAGGCGCTGGGACATCTCATCAATCCAACTCTCGACCTTAGCGAAGATCTCCAGGATGGAGATGAGGGTTGCTTGAGCTTCCCTGATCTGGTTTACCCAACCCCTCGAGCTTTTAGAGCCGTTGCAAAAGGCTTCAATATGCACGGAGAACCCATCACCGTAGAAGGAACCGAACTCCTCGCGCGAGCTTTGCAACACGAGACAGATCACCTCAATGGAATTCTTTTTATTGATCGCCTCTCGGAGGAAGATCGAAAACTTGCGATGAAAGAGATTCGTGAATCGGATTGGTTCGGCATGGCTAATTCAGCAGGCATACAACCACAGATCAAGGTTTCACCGCATGATCCTTTCGGTAGAGGGCTTTAATTGAAGATTATTGTGGCGGCAACGCCCGATGTAGCAATCCCCACTTTAGATTGGCTGATTACTTCAGAGCACCAATTGTTATCTGTTATTACGCAGCCTGATCGCCCTGCAGGAAGAGGGCGATCTCTCAAGGAGTCGGTCGTTTCAGAGTGGGCACGTCAACACGATATTGCTTGCCTTAAGCCCGCTTCGGTCACGGAAACAGCAACTCTCATTGAGGGCGCTGATGTTCTTCTGACGATTGGTTATGGCGTTCTTCTGCCCGAGAACCTGCTCAGTATTCCCACGCATGGTTGTCTCAATCTGCATTTCTCACTCCTTCCGCGTTGGCGTGGAGCTGCTCCGGTACAGCGAGCAATCGAGGCAGCAGATTCCGTTTCTGGAGTAACGGTTTTCCAATTAGATCCAGGAATGGATACTGGTCCTATTTACTCAGTGAAGAGATTTGCGTTGGATTCAGATATCACCAGTGATGAACTCTTTTCAGAGTTAGGAGTACTTGGAGTTGAAGCAGTCGCGGATTCATTAAGGGCTATCGAAGCTGGAATTCTTCCTGAACCACAGAAGAACGAGGGCGCGACTCGAGCTATGAAGATTTCAAAAGAAGAGTGTAAGATTGATTGGAAATTGGATGCAGTAACAATTTCTCAGAAAATTCGCGCATTCACATCAGTTCCTGGTGCATGGACACGTTTCCGAGGCGAGACTCTTAAGATTGATTCGATAGCTATCTCGCAAGAACGCTTCGAACCCGGTTCCTTACATATTCTCAATAAAGAGCTCTTTGTGGGCACTTCATCGGAAGCGATTTCAATAGGTTTTCTCACTCCAGCAGGTAAGTCGCGAATGGATGCAAGGTCCTGGCTCAACGGAGCTCGTATCAATGATGGTGAATTCTTTGGTTAAAGCACGGAGAGATTCCTTTAAATCTCCCAAACCCGATGCTCCTCGCGTCTTGGTTTATGACATCCTCTCTGAGGTAAATCGTCGAGGCGGTTATTCAAACCTTCTCCTTCCTCAAGCTCTCGGCGCGAGCAACTTTGAACAGAGAGATAAAGGTTTTGCCACTGAGCTTCTCTACGGAACTCTGCGCATGCAGGGTCGCCACGATTACATTCTTTCTCAAGTATCCGATCGACCTTGGAGTGAGGTAGATGAAGGCATCGTAGATATCTGCCGACTTGGAGTACATCAACTCTTTGAAATGCGCGTTGCGACACATGCAGCAGTCTCTGCAAACGTTGAACTTGCCCGTAAAGTCATAGGCGAATCGAAGGCCTCCTTCGTCAATGCGATTCTGCGAAAGGTGAGCGCTCAATCACTAGAAGAGTGGATAAAGCCAGTCCTCGCAATAACAGATCCTGTCTCGCGTCTTTCTATTCAATACTCACATCCCGAATGGATCGTCTCTGCCTACTTCGATCTGCTAAAGGATTATCAACGAGTAGAAGCAGAGCTTGCCGCCAATAACGTTCCTGCCACTCCCACACTTGTCTCTTGGCCAGGCGCATCGAGCCAAGAAGATCTCATCTCTGAGGGCGCTGTTGCAACGAAGTTCTCCCCTTACGGTGCCAAATTCGAAGGTGCACCAGGGTCGTTAGATCTGATCAGACACCGCAAAGCCGGAGTGCAAGATGAAGGATCTCAACTTGTCGCTTCAACTTTCTCATTAGCGACCCAATCAGCTAAGTCAGTGCTCGATCTCTGCGCAGGGCCTGGTGGAAAAGCTGCCCTGATTTCGCATATATGTGGCGTTGAAGGTCGTGATTTCGTAGCCAATGAAGTCTCAGAGGCTCGTGCCAAGTTAGTTAAAAATGTAGTGGGCAAATTTCCTGTCTGGGTGAGCGATGGTCGCGAAATCTCTTCACACGGTCAGAGTTTCGATGCCATCATTGCCGATGTTCCATGTACAGGTTTAGGTGCGCTTCGACGTCGACCTGAAGTTCGTTGGCGCCGAACTGTCCAAGATCTTAGGGCGCTCACTGAACTGCAATTGGAGCTTGCGAATGCAGCAATCGCAACGCTAAATAGCGGTGGCATCTTTGGATATGCGACATGCAGTCCTCACTTTGCTGAAACTCTCGGCCAAGTAAAGATGATTCTCAAGGCGCACCCTGAGTTAGAACAGATTGATGTCGCACCTTTCTTACCAGCTAGCCTCGAGGACGCTGTGCGAGATAAATCAATGGCACTTTGGACGAGCGTGCATGACACGGATTCAATGTTTCTCGCTCTCTTTAAGAAGAAGGCTTAGGCTGGACTTATGAGTGGACACATTCGTATAACGCCGAGCATCCTTAACGCTGACTTTGATCACCTAGATCAAGAGATAGCGAAAATTGCCCCTGTCAGTGATTTCATACATCTCGATGTGATGGACAATATCTTTGTTCCCAACTTCACCTTTGATTTTGCAGCAGCTTCAAAGATTATTTCCAGTGCACCCATCCCAATTGATGCCCACTTAATGGTGGCTGATGTGGATTCGATTGCTATTGATTACGCAGTCGCAGGTGCGGCCAGTGTGACGATTCACGCTGAAGCCACTGCTGATATCTCATCAACTCTTCAGGGAATTAAAGGTCATGGGGCGCGAGCCGCACTTGCAGTAAAGCCGGGAACAGCGATTGATCAATATTCGGAATTTCTCGACGACGTCGATATGTTCTTGATAATGACAGTGGAACCGGGATTCGGTGGTCAAAAATTTATGGAATCTATGATGGATAAAGTTCGCAGAACGAGAAAAATGATTGGTTCACGCCCTATCTGGCTTCAAGTAGATGGCGGAATATCGCTAGAGACTATTGAGATTGCGGTGGAAGCTGGAGCAGATACCTTCGTCGCTGGAAGTGCTGTATTTAACGCTGAAGATCCTGCCAAAATGGTAAATGCTCTTCGTGAGCGAGTTCTCTCCAGTAAACTTCAGCCATGAAATCTTTCGATCAACTCTGGCATGAGCTGGCTCAGAAGGCCATTGATCGACCTGAGGGTTCTGGAACTGTGGCAGCTCTCGATGCCGGAGTCCATAGCATTGGTAAGAAGATTCTCGAGGAGGCCGGTGAAGTGTGGTTGGCTGCTGAACATGAATCCGATGAAGCTCTTGCAGAAGAGATAAGCCAACTCATCTACCACCTTCAAACCCTCATGCTTGCACGTGGTTTAACGCCGACAGATATTTACAAATTTCTATAATCATTCCTAGGGGAGAAGATGTTACGTATAGCGGTTCCAAATAAGGGCTCCTTAGCTGATGCATCTATTGCGATTCTGAAAGAAGCCGGTTACAGACAACGCACTGATTCGCGTGATCTAGTTCTTGCAGACCCCGACAATGCAGTTGAGTTTTACTACCTTCGACCACGCGATATCGCAATTTATGTTGGTTCAGGCGAACTAGAGGCAGGCATCACCGGACGCGATCTCCTTATTGATTCTGGAGCCGAAGCAGAAGAGATTCTGGCTCTCGACTTTGGTTCTTCCACATTTCGCTTCGCAGCCCCTGCTTCAACGCAATGGAAGTTGACAGATATTGCGGGTAAACGAGTAGCCACTGCTTATCCAGGTCTAGTAGAAAAGCACCTCAGAGATTTGAAGATATCTGCATCCGTTGTGCGTCTTGACGGCGCTGTCGAGAGCAGCGTTCGTTTAGGAGTGGCTGATCTAATTGCCGACGTCGTGAGCACAGGAAACACTTTGAAGCAGGCAGGGCTAGCAATCTTTGGAGATCCCATACTTGTCTCTGAGGCTATCGTGATCAAGCGATCTGGTTCTGCGTTACCTGCAGGACTTGAAATCCTCATTCGTCGCCTGCAGGGCGTTGTTACTGCTCGTCAATATGTTCTTCTTGATTACGACGTACCAACATCGAGCGTTGATAAAGCCTGTGCGATAACTCCAGGACTTGAATCTCCGACTATTTCTCCTCTGCAGAAAGCCGATTGGGTTGCAGTACGCGCAATGGTTCTTCGTAAAGATACCAACCGATTGATGGATGAGCTCTGGGCGCTTGGTGCACGTGGCATCCTCGTTACCGATATTCACGCCTGCCGACTCTAAAAAACTATTTGCGCTGCCCGCCAGCTTCTTCAATATCTTCACGTGAAATTCCGAGGAGATAGAGAACAGAATCAAGGTATGGCGCGCTCACTGAGCTGGCCGCCGCTGCCTTTACTGCAGGTTTTGCGTTAAATGCAATACCCAATCCTGCAATCGAAATCATGTCAAGATCATTTGCACCATCTCCGATAGCAACTGTCTGTTCCAGTTGTACGCCTTCGATTTCGGCAAAATCTCTGAGCGCAGTGGCCTTAGCTGCGCGATCGATAATGGGTTCGATAACTTTGCCGGTGAGTTTTCCATCAATAACCTCGAGAGTATTTGCGCGATAGTGCGAGATACCGAGTTCCTTAATCAGTGGTTCGATAACAGAGGTAAATCCACCTGAAACGACCGCGACGCTATGTCCCAATTGATGAAGCGTCTTCACCAGAGTTCGAGCGCCAGGTGTCAGAGCGATTTCCTTCTGGATATCCGTGATGACTGATTCAGGTAACCCTTCGAGCAGCGCAACTCGCGCACGAAGGCTTGCCGCAAAATCCAATTCGCCCCGCATAGCGGCGTCCGTGATCTCTTTTACCTTCTCGTGAACTCCCGCTTTTTCGGCGAGGAGCTCAATGACTTCTTGCTGAATAAGAGTTGAATCAACATCCATAACAACTAGTTTTTTAGCCCAACGCATCAAACCGCCGGGGGAGACTGCAATATCAACAGAATGAGTCGTTGTTACCTCGGCAAGACATGCACGGATATCTGTTTGATCGGCACCAGAAACGATAAATTCAATTGCAGTGATTGGGTAGCTAGCAGTTCTGTGAATACGTTCAATATTCCCACCACGTGAAGCGATTGCAGAAGCAATAGCTGCAATGGCTGTAGGCGCTAGAGGATTTCCCAGAGCAACAACGTGCACGAGTCCAGACTTTGCGGCAATCGAGGATTGACCTTGCTCAAGGAATGACGTTGCGATATCAACGCTAAGTTTCTGTCCACACAGCTGAAGATCTTCCTCAATGGCTTCGGCGTGAGCCGGGTTAAGTGAGATCAGTACTGTCAGAATCAATCGTTCGCGGATGACAACTTGTTCAATATCCAGAACAGTGATCGCAAACGGAGCTAGGGTCTCGAAGAGCGCCTGCGTAATTCCTGGAGTATCAATACCAGAGACGAGGATTAGGCCTGTAAATTCACTCTTTTCTTCGCTCATAAGGCGCAGGTTATCGCGAATCACTTACCTGAGGCTGACAATTGCGAGTGATTTCGCACCTCGACGATATATCTTTTAGCCCTATGAGTAGCCAACGCGTCCTCGAATTGAGGGATGTTTCTGTCCGCCGTGGCGTTCGCACCATTCTTGGTCCCATTAACTTTGCAATATCTGAAGGGGAACGCTGGGTTGTTCTTGGCCCCAATGGCGCCGGAAAATCTACGTTGCTTCAAATTCTTGCTACCAGAATCTTCCCTACGCAAGGACAGGTAAAAGTCTTAGATAAGGAGATGGGTCGCGTAGATCTGTGGGAGCTTCGTAATCGCATCGGTATTTGTGGGACTTTGATATCAGAAGATATTCCATACGACGAGAAAGTTCGCGACGTTGTTCTTACTGCGGCATATGCAGTTCTCGGGCGATGGAACGAGGCTTACGACCTTTGGGATGAGTCTCGTGCCGTCGCTCTCTTAACCACATTTGGTGTCAGAGACTTGGCAGATCGAGATTATGGAACCTTAAGTGATGGCGAGAAGAAGCGAGTGCAAATTTCTCGCGCGCTTATGGCAGATCCGGAACTACTATTACTTGACGAGCCAACCGCGGGACTTGATTTAGGTGGGCGAGAAGATCTCCTCAAACGCTTCTCTCAATTCGCTTCTGATCCTGCTGCACCGGCATCCATACTTGTGACGCACCATATCGAAGAGATTCCAAGCGGAACTACCCATGCCCTCATTCTCAAAGATGGTGCGGTTGCTGTCTCGGGCCCAATCCATGAAGTCATCACTTCAGAACATATGTCTGCAGTCTTTGAATTACCTATGGAAGTTCGCAATGAAGGATCTCGTTTCTTCGCACGTGCACTCTAGCTGGGCACCGGTCTTCGTACCGATAACTCCACTGATTGAAGAGTTGCTTGCAAGGATTTCAGATCAGAAACTCGCTCCTCCTTACGACTCAATACTCCGAGCCTTCGAAACTGACCTCGGATCAATCAGATGCGTGATTGTCGGTCAAGATCCTTACCCAACTCCCGGTAATGCGATGGGGCTGGCATTTTCAACGCCACCTTCATTGAAAAAGATCCCACAAAGCTTGAAGAACATTTTTGTAGAGCTAGAAAGCGACCAGGGAGTTGCACCGCCTACCACCGGTGATCTATCTCAGTGGAGCGAAGCAGGTGTGCTGCTACTCAATCGTGTCTTAACAACTCGCCAAGGTGAATCAAACGCCCATTTGAATATCGGTTGGCAACGAATAACTGATCATATTGCGGCCGAGTTAGGTAAGAGAGATATCGTCGCAGTTCTCTGGGGAAAGCAAGCTCAAGAACTTTCGAGATTCTTCAGATACAAAGTTGAGAGTGCTCACCCAAGTCCGCTCAGTGCCTACAGGGGATTCTTTGGATCAAAACCTTTCACCCAGGTCAATCAGCTATTGGTTTCACAGGGGCGAGAACCCATCGACTGGACGTTATAAAAGAAAAGACCCCCACCTCCTGAAGAAGTGGGGGTCTTTCTACTTACTATCTTTTTAGCCAACCCATGCGTTGATAGGTGATGTCAGGAAGTAGATCATGAAGAGACCCGATACCAAGAGAAGCAAAGGATGAACATCCTTGCGACGACCTTGCATATAACGGATAACAACGTGAGTTACAAACCCTGCACCAATACCAACTGAGATGTTGTATGTAAATGGCATCAAGATGATTGTGAGGAATGCTGGAATTGCGATTCCGTAATCTTCCCAATCGATTCCCTTAATCTGAGTCATCATCAAGAAACCTACGATGACGAGCGCTGGAGTCGCAGCCTCGTAAGGAATGATTGCAACAAGTGGCGCTAAGAAGGTTGTGAGCAAGAAGCAGACACCTGTGACCACCGAAGCAAGCCCTGTGCGTGCACCTTCACCAACACCTGCAGCAGATTCGATGTAGCTAGTGTTAGAAGAGATGCTTCCAACACCGCCGCCTACAGCTGCGAGTGAGTCAACGAGGAGAATGCGATCGTTATTAGGAATATTTCCATCACGGTCGATGAGTCCAGCTTCGTGGCCAATTGCTGTAACTGTTCCGACAGTGTCGAAGAAGTCAGAGAGCAAGAGGGTGAATACGAGAAGGATGACTGTGATGAGCGGAACGCGATCGAGTGAACCAAAGAGGTTGAATTGACCGAAGAGACCGAAATCAGGAGTTGCAACGACCTTATCTGGCATCGCTGGAACGTTAAGTCCCCAACCCTTTGGGTTTACCTTGCCAGTTGCGCCGTCGAAGTTAGGGCCGATCTTCAAAGTTGTTTCAATGAAAACTGCCACAGCTGTCGCTGAAACAATACCGATAAGAATTGCACCTTTGACCTTCTTGACCATCAAACCAATTGTGAGGAAGAGTCCGAGAGCAAAGACGATGATCGGCCAACCGACGAGAGTTCCGCCATCGCCAAGGGTTACTGGCACTGGACCAGAACCTGTGCGGCGTACGAAACCAGCGTCTACGAGACCGATGAGCGCGATGAAGAGACCGATACCTACGGAGATTGCAATCTTCAATTGTGCAGGAACTGCCTTGAAGACAGCAGTTCTAAATCCTGTGAGAACTAGAATCGTGATGATAATTCCTTCAAGAACGATAAGGCCCATTGCATCTGCCCACGTCATCTTTGAAGCGATACCGACAGCTACGAATGTATTGAGGCCGAGGCCTGTTGCAAGTGCGAGAGGGTAGTTACCAACGAGCCCCATAAGGATTGTCAGTACACCAGCCATCAGCGCAGTCATAGCTGCAACGAGCGCTAGGTTTGGAGCATCTCCACCACCGATGAACTTTCCATCTGCATCTTTAGCAAGACCGATGATCAATGGATTGAGGGCGACGATGTAAGCCATCGTAAAGAATGTAACAAGACCGCCGCGGACTTCACGTCCGACAGTTGAGCCACGTTCTGATATTTTGAAGAAACTATCAAGCATGACGAACCTTCCTGATTTTGGTAACGGGGGTGTTTGCGACCCCGTGTGAAATGACGGCTCACAGACCGAGGGAAGATACGAGGAAGGTTAGTTGAAGCCCTGGCTACCGATGGGTCAGACGCGCGACAATGCCGAGGAAAATGGCGACAGATTGGCCAATCAGCAGCGCAAATAGGGCAGTTCCGATGCCAACGCGACCGCCCATGAGCCAGCCAATCGTGAGAACTACGACCTCTATTCCCATGCGAACTCGGCCAACTCGGATTCCGGTCTTAAAGTGAATTCCGGTCATGGCTCCATCGCGAGGACCAGGTCCAAGTCCGCAGGTGATGTAGAGGGCTGAGCCCAGACCCACGAGAGTGATTCCCACCAGGGAGAAGATGATTCCAGAAAGAGTACTGCTCTGTTTGGGGAAGATGTGTGTACCTATCTCAATAAAGGTCGCAATAAGGACGATATTGGAGAGCGTTCCGAAACCGGGTCTTTCATTGAGTGGAATCCAAATAAGAAGCACGAAGATGCTGATAACAAAAGTTGCCCAGCCAATACTCAAACCTGTCTTATAGGTAAGGCCTTGAGAGAAAACGGTCCAGGGCGCATTTCCGACATCTCCTTGAACGAGAAGGGAATCACCTAAGCCGAATATTGCCAATCCAAAGAAGAGAATAGCTACGCGCGAAGGAGAGAGTTGCCATCGATGATCTGCGCGCCACGGTGTGATTGGAACAGTCTTGTGAGGCTTGAAGAAATTCGCGACTCCAGACAAATTCATTGGGGGAGTCTATAGTTAAACAATGTTCGTAGGTGCCGGCACTCTTGTTAATGTTATTGGAATCCTTGCAGGCTCTTCACTAGGAATAGCCGCAGGTGCGCGCCTCACAAAGAAATCACAGAGCCTTATCACTGATGTACTGGGCTTAATAACTGCCCTTGGTGCAGCATCAGCACTCTCACCCCTCTGGTCTCCAATTTTTGAGAGTTCACTTCCACAAGGTTCAACGCTTCTTGTGATTCTCGCTTCCATGTTGCTGGGTGGATTACTTGGGTCTGCTCTTTCACTTGAGACCCGACTTGACTCTTTCGGTGAAAATTTACGGAGACGATTTAGAGCCTCACAAGAGAGCCCCTTTGTCGAAGGCTTTGTCTCGGCTTCTCTTCTCTTTGTGATTGGACCTTTAGCGATTCTTGGCAGCGTCAGCGATGGAATGTCCCAAGGAATCGATCAACTGATATTGAAATCATCTCTTGACTTTTTTGCAGCTATGGCCTTTGCCTCAACTCTCGGTTGGGGAGTAGCTGCATCTGCAATCCCTGTTGCCATCTACCAAGGCGCCTGGACGATACTAGGACTGGCGATTGGCTCGGTTTTATCGCAATATCAAATAGATGCAATGACTATCTCTGGTGGGCTTATGCTCGTTGGAATTGCCCTACGACTCCTTGATATCAAGAAGATCGCAGTGGCAAACCTACTTCCAGCACTTGTTCTTGCGCCGCTACTTGCAACGCTCCTTCACCAATTTAGATAGTCGATGCGTCGATCACAAAGCGGTATTTCACATCGCTTGCGACAGTACGTTCATACGCTTCATTGATGTAGTCGGCCTTAATAACTTCTACATCGCTCACGATTGATTTTTCGCCACAGAAATTGAGCATCTCCTGGAGTTCAGGGATTCCACCAATCATGGAACCGGCGATGGCACGTCGGCCGTTGAGCAGAGTTCCCACATGCACCGCATAAGGCTTTCCGGGAAGACCAATTACAACGAGCGTTCCATCGAGCTTCAAGAGCTGGAGGTAATTATCGATATTGATCTCAGCGCTGACGGTATTCAGGATGACGTCAAACTGCTTAGCATTTTCCTTAAATATCGATTCATCATTTGTTGCAATAAAGTGATGAGCTCCCATGGCAAGTGCATCGTCCTTCTTCTGAGGCGAATGTGAAAGAACTGTTACATCCGCGCCCATTGCTACAGCAAATTTCACACCCATATGTCCCAAGCCACCGAGCCCCATAACGGCAACTTTCTTGCCAGGGCCTACGCTCCAATGCTTTATAGGCGAGTAGAGAGTGATGCCAGCACAGAGAAGTGGGGCAACTCCTTCAAGTGGGAGATTCTCGGGGATATGCACTGCATAATCCTCATTGATGACGAAGTAATTTGAATATCCGCCCATTGCAACTGTCTTACCGTCGCGTTCGAGTTGGTTATAGGTTCCCGTCATGCCCTCGAGACAGTATTGCTGCAACCCTTGAACGCAGTTTTCGCAGGTACGGCAAGAGTCTACAAATACACCGACACCGATTTTGTCCCCGACCTTAAATTTGCTTACTGCGGAACCAATTGCTGTCACAGTTCCTGCAATTTCATGGCCAGGGACCATTGGAAATATTGCAGGGCCCCATTCTTCACGTGCTTGGTGAATATCGCTGTGACAGATTCCTGCATAGGCGATATCGAGAGCGACGTCATGTGCCCCGACTTCTCGACGATCGAACTCGTATGGAACGAGTGGCTTACGAGCTTCCATAACGGCATATGAGCGTGTATTCATGGTTCGACCTATCTATGTCAGGGGTTGGATCTTGGTGGGCGGTTTAGAGAATTATTGATTGAAAGGAAGAGGGTCGCCACTTATATGGCCGGCTCGTGAAGCTCGTGCAGTAACTCGACGCATATGGTGGCGGCGACAAAGGACTTCGTAGGCAACCTCATCACTCTTTCCGACATCGCCCACAACAACCTGCTCGCCTTCAGTCACCATGACACCGTTAATAGTTCGAGCGTTATGGGTAGCGCGAGAGCCACACCAGCAGAGAGCCTCTACCTGAAGAGTATTCACTCTGTCGGCAAGTTCTACGAGTCGTGCGGATCCTGGAAAGAGCTTGGTACGGAAATCGGCAAGGATTCCAAAGGCATAGACATCGATTCCAAGACCATCGACAATCTTGGCAAGTCCATCAATTTGGTCGGGTTGATAGAACTGAGCTTCATCGCAGATGATGTAATCGATGCGATCGCCCATAGATAAGTGCTCTACGACAAATTTGTGGATATCAAGATCTGGTTCAACCTCTATCGCCTCTGATTGAAGGCCCAAACGAGAACTAATGACGCCAGATCCGGCGCGGTCTTTATTGGTGAAGATCAGTCCAGAGCGTCCGCGGCTCTTATGGTTATGGGCAGTCTGCAATGCGAGAGTGGATTTTCCACTATCCATTGTTCCGCAGTAGTACACCAATTCAGCCACGGCGGCATCCTGCCACTAATCTCATAGTTCTGCTCATTTCGGTTGAGAGAAGACGCCGAGTTGATTGAGGGCTGCTTCTAACTGCGGCGAAAGAGCCCGCGCCATTGCTACCGAAAGGTGCGATGAATCTCGATAGGTGACAAGACCATCGATGACCCCAGGGCAATTCCGATCGCATAACCATGGCGTCGGATTAATCCTCTGATAACCGGGAGCAAAGATCGGAGTTGAACGTTCAGAGCCATTGCATCGGTCGAGATTTCCCGCAGCGATACAACTTGGAATATCACGGTTTGGATGAGGAGTATCGGAGATATAGATGATGTGCTGTGAGCTGCCTTGTAAAGATTTATAGGTCTTAACTTCACCTTCGCGCCACCATGATTCGCGACTGGAATATTGCGATGGAACCTCGAAATGTTGGAAACCGCTGACTAGAACTGCATCAGGATTGATTTTCTTGATTCGATTAAATGCGTACTCTCGCCAGGCAAAGCAATCCTTATTCTTATATTCGCCCGTATCAACTTTGGTAACGGCAGGCCCTGGACAGGCAGATTTTGTCAGCGAGATGAGTTCGAATCCCTTCTCGTGAGCTAACTTCTCAAGAGTTGGAAACCATTGTGCTGCATGTGAATCACCGAAGAGAACGATCTTGCGCTTGGCACCGCGCAGACCATAGGTGCAGTCGGGGGAGGATGTCTCGCCATTGTTTACGTGGCAACCATCGTCGTACACCACAGGCTTCTTCATGATCTCTGTCAGTGAGTACTTACTTCCATCTGCGAGAGTGACAACATCAGAGTGTGAGGAGTTGATAGCAAGTCCTATAGAAAGTGAAATCGCTGTTGCGATGACGCCTCCACGGATAACCGTTTTCGCAGGTAGTTGCGCGTGACGGAGTGGCTCCTCTATAAAACGATGTGTGAGATCTGCGAAAATGAGTGTTGCGATAACACAGATCAACTTCTCATAGATATGAAGCCCTCTGCCCAAGTAGACAGCCGGAATAACGAGAAGAGGCCAATGCCATAGATAGAGT
Organism: Actinobacteria bacterium IMCC25003; assembly: GCA_002284855.1. Lineage (GTDB taxonomy): Bacteria > Actinomycetota > Actinomycetes > Nanopelagicales > Nanopelagicaceae > Planktophila. Next base: position 873,765 of record CP015603.1, read on the forward strand.
GGGTAAGAAATCTCTCCAAGCCATTGGCTGATGCGGTGAGTACCAATTTGATTGAGGATTTTCGGCCAGGAATGTACGGCAGCGAGTGAAATCGCAGTAGCGAAAACGGGGACAAGAGCAGCTGTTCCTGGGAACGGCGTACTGTCTCGGAAGATGAAAGTTCCATAGATAAATAGCCCGAGCGCAATCCAGAGATAATTTTGTGAGAAATTAATTCGAGCAGGGATGTAGAGGAGTAGCGCGCCCACTCCCAGTTCCCACGCACGTGTAGGGAGTGAGTAGAAAGCCCAGATCGGCTCCACAGAAGTTTGGTAGAGACTGAAGAGGAATGAAGCTATGGAGATTGCAACAACACCTTGTCCAACGCGCCTTCTTCCACCTTTCTTGTAGAGAGCAAGAATGATGAATGGCCAGAAGAGATAGAACTGCTCTTCTACTGCAAGCGACCAGTAATGGATAACAACGGGTGGAATGGCGCTTAAGTTCTGGTAATCCATCTGCCAGAACGCAAAGAGATAGTTTGAAATATAGATTCCAGCAGCAGCGATATCTTTTCCAAGATCTGCGCGCATGGTGGTGGGATAGTGGTACCACGCAGTGATTGCTGTTATGAAGAGAACGAAGAATGAAGTGGGAAGAAGGCGTTTGACTCGCCTGAGGTAGAAGTCGCGAAGTCCTAGCCTTCCGGTTCTATCGAGTTCACGGAGTAACAAGCCGGTGATGAGATATCCGGAGATTACATAGAAGATATCAACGCCGATATACCCACCCGACGTTATTCCTGCGTGGTAGATAACCACCAATATTGCAGCAAAAGCACGAAGAGCCTGAATCTGAGGGATGCGCACTAAATTGTTACCAGTGCATGAAGCGGGATCTGAGGGGTTCTATCTGCAATTCTCTGTCGACCTTCCAGCGATGCAATCTCCAGAAGGACAACGATGCCAGTCACTTCACCACCAGCATCGGCTACGAGCGCTATCGCGGCTTCGAGAGTTCCACCTGTTGCCAGAACATCGTCAATGAGTGTGACTCGCGTGCCGGGTTTGAGAGCATCACGATGGATTTCTAGCTCATCAATTCCATATTCAAGGCCGTAAGAACGTGAAAAAGTTTCAGCGGGAAGTTTGCCCTTCTTGCGAAGTGGAACAAATCCAATCTTCTTCTTTACGGCAAGAGCGCTTGCGAGAATGAAACCACGAGCTTCAATGCCAACGGCAATCTCTGAGAGAGGGTCGAAGGATGCAATTTCCGTGATGATGCGATCAAAGGCTTGTGCATCTGCGAGCAGTGGTGTGATGTCCTGAAAGAGTATGCCTGGCTTTGGGTAATCAGGAATGGGGCGTATCAAAGAGAGCGCGCGACCTAAATCCATTGCTGTATCCAACCACCGTAACTGTGTCCGAACGGGGACTTGAACCCCGAATCCCTTGCGAGAACTAGCACCTCAAGCTAGCGCGTCTGCCAATTCCGCCACCCGGACGAGTAACCCGTTCGCTCAAGAATTTAATCCTAGGCGTTCGAGCCGAAATAACTGGGTAACTATATCTAGCCGTGCCTTCTCACGCAAAAGTGAGCCGAGCCATACAACCCAGGAAGAGGGAAACGAGGCAGAATAAGGATATGACTCTCGAAGAAGAAGTTGTAAAGATTTGCCAGGATCTCATCCGCATCCCATCAGTCAATTTTGGTGAAGGTAAGGGCGATGAAAAGGCTGTCGCCGAGTATGTAGTTGCATCACTCGCTGAGGTAGGAATCTCTGCAACCATCTATGAGTCCGCTCCAAATCGCTGCAACGTAATAGCAAATATTGAAGGCTCTGATACATCACGTCCAGGTCTGGTTGTTCATGGACATATAGACGTAGTCCCTGCAAATGCTGCAGATTGGTCTGTCGATCCATTCGCCGCCGAAATTCGCGACGGAATGATCTGGGGCAGAGGCGCTGTCGATATGAAAAATGTCGACGCAATGATTCTTGCAATAGTTCGAAAATGGGCTCGCACTGGTTATAAACCACCGCGCAATATCGTTCTTGCATTCTTTGCGGATGAAGAAGCCGGTATGACTTTTGGATCTCGCTGGATGGCAGCCCAACACCCTGAAGTCTTCGCCGGATGTACTGAAGCTATCTCTGAAGTAGGCGGCTTCTCAGTAACAGTTGGAGATGGAAAGCGTCTCTACTTTGTAGAGGCTGCCCAAAAGGGAATTCATTGGATGAGGCTGACAGCGGCTGGTCGCGCCGGTCATGGTTCGATGATGAACGATGAAAATGCTCTTACTGCTCTGTCGGATGCAGTTGCGAAGATCGGTAAATTCAGTTGGCCTCAACGATATACAGAGACGGTAAAGATTCTCTTTAAAAAGATAGCTCAAGCAACAGGCAAGCCGTATGACGAAAGCGATTTACGTCCTCTTCTCAAAGAGATCGGACCTACTGCCCGAATGATTGGCGCAACTCTTCAAAATACGGCGAATCCAACGATGTTGGAGGCTGGTTACAAGGCCAATGTCATTCCGGGATCTGCAAGTGCAGTGATTGATGGACGTTTCTTGCCGGGTTATGAAGATGAACTCAACGAGACCATTCGCTCAATCATCGGTCCCGATATCACCATCGAAACGGTATCGCGAGATATTGCACTTGAAGTTAATTTTGAAGGCGATCTCGTAGATGCAATGTGCAACGCGATTACAAAACATGATCCTGAAGGAATTCCCGTTCCCTATCTCATGAGCGGCGGAACTGATAACAAAGCTCTATCAGAACTCGGAATTGTTGGTTATGGATTTAGTCCACTGCGACTTCCAGCAGATCTCGACTTTATGGCGCTCTTTCATGGAGTTGATGAGAGAGTCCCAATTTCAGGGCTTGAATTTGGAGTTAACGTCCTGGCCGACTTCTTAGAAAATTGCTGATTACACGTAGATCTTAAGGAGCTGATATCTCATTGAGCGCATCGCGCACAATGTCAGGCAATGTAATCTCTTCTGAAGTCAAGATTCCGCGTAGTTGTGCACCTGTTCGAGCTCCGACAATCGCGCTTGTAATACCTGGAGTATCGCGAACCCAAGCAAGTGCAACTTCCAATGGTGCAAAACCTAAGCCTTCAGCTGCAACCGCTACCGCTTCAACAATTCTCTGAGGCTTCTCTCGTAAATATGGTTCAACATGCTTTACGAAATGTGGGGCAGCTGCTCGAGAATCACTTGGGATTCCCTTTCGATATTTACCAGTAAGCACACCGCGTCCTAGGGGAGCCCACGCAAGAATGCCAATGCCAGTCTCATCAGCGCAGGGGAGCACTTCGCTCTCAATTTCGCGATTTAGAAGTGAATACTCGACCTGGTGAGTAACGATGGGAGCTTTCGCGGAGTTAGTCTCCTGAATTGTTATTGCGCGCGCACTCTGCCATCCTGAGAAATTTGAAATCCCTACATAACGAGCTTTACCTGAGGAATATGCGTAATCAAGAGCCGAGAGAGTATCTTCAAGTGGATTGTGTGGATCCCACGAGTGAATCTGCCAGATATCTACATAATCGGTTTCTAGCCGTGAAAGTGAGCGATCGAGTTCGGCAATAAGTGATTGACGAGAGTTATTGACTGTGCGAACACCCTCGGGGAAAGAGACGCCCGCTTTTGTTGCGATAGCAACATCGTCACGCTTAAAGAGAGTGCCAATGAGACCACCTATGACTCTTTCGCTATCGCCATCTCCGTAGGTGGATGAAGTATCGATGAAATTTCCACCGGCTTCTATAAAGGCTCGACATTGATCTGCTGCTTCATGGGTATCTGTATCGCGCCCCCATGTCATTGTCCCCAGACCCAAACGGGAGAGCGAGAGACCTGATTTGCCTGCTCTTCTCATCTCCATGGTTGGCAACCCTAGCAATAGCGGCCTTCAAAGTTCGTTATTAGAAATAGCACGATAATCTTCGTGTTGTGGCCCGCTTAGTATTTATACGACATGCTCATTCAACAGCGAATGATGCTGGAATTCTCAGTGGGCAATTACCAGGAATCTCCTTGAGCAAGAAGGGGAAGAAGCAGGCGCAAGAGTTGGTTGAAAGACTCGGCGCTAGCTCTTTTGACAGTATTCGAGTAAGTCCGATGCAACGGTGTGAGGAGACAATTGCTCCATGGATTAATTCGCGATATTCGCGAGGAATGAAGAGCTATCAGATCGATGAATCACTGATAGAGATGAATTACGGCACATGGAGTGGTCGCAAATTGTCTGCGTTATCTCGTGAAAAGATGTGGAAAGAGATTCAGGAACGGCCAAGCACCGTGCAATTTCCCCAGGGTGAGCGAATGAAGGCGATGCAGAAGCGCGCACTGATGAGCATCTCTGAAGCTTTAGAGGAGAAGAAGAATGGAACCCACCTCTTTGTATCTCACGGTGATGTCCTGAAAGCTCTCGTTGCTTCGCTGTTGAAGATGAAGCTCGACGATTTTCAATCACTCGTCATTGATCCTGCATCAGTCACCGTGATTGATTTCGATGGAAGCAAATCTCGTCTCTTGGCATTTAACGATTCACATAGCCCTATAGCTCCGATGACCTCTATGGAGAAGTCCACTAAGGCGCTCCTCGGTGGTGGCGCCCGCAGTTCTCGAAGTGGCAAGAAATGACCTCTCGAATTTTGCTCTTTGATCCTGTTGAACGATTCGTTGCAGGCACTGTAGGACAGCCAGGAGAGCGCACCTTCTTCATTCAAGCTCGTCACGGAACGCGTTTGATCTCCGTCTCCTGTGAAAAATCTCAGGTTCAAGCCCTCGCCGATCGACTGACCTACATGCTCCGTGAAATCAAGCAGAGTGATCCGACGATTGTCATTAATCGACTCATGCGCGATGACGCACCGCTTGAGACACCGATAGAGGAAGAATTCAGAGTGGGGGTCATCGGGATTGCATTCGACGATTCACGTCAACTCATTCAAATTGATCTTCAAGCTGTCTCTGAAGGCGATCAAGAGGAGCCCGATTTTATCGATGTCGATGATTTGAGCGGAGATCAAGACATTCTAAGGGTTCTTATCTCACCGTCAGTCGCCGATCAATTTTCGAAGAGAGCTCTGACCGTTGTAAATGCAGGAAGGCAACCGTGTCCATTCTGCGGTGGACCTATAGATCTTCGCGGCCATCTCTGCCCAAGAGCCAATGGATACCGACGATGAATTCGATTATCGAGCACCTCAGCGGTGGAGTACTCGAAGTCACGGGTCGCCTTGTAGACGCATCCAATGCAACGCTCTATGCAAACTGCACATTCGATTCTTCAACTATTCCCGTGATCTACAAACCAGTCGCGGGTGAGAGACCACTGTGGGATTTTCAAGATGGCAATCTGGCCCAACGGGAATTCGCTGCCTACGTTATAAGTGAACTTGGCAATTTCGGAGTTGTTCCTCCAACGGTGCTGCGAGATGGCCCATTTGGTATTGGAATGGTCCAACAATGGATTCACATCAATGAAGAAATCGATCTTGCAGAGTTCTACCGTCAAGATAATCCAGAGCTTCGAAAGATGGCTCTCTTTGATGCTGTTGTCAATAATACTGATCGGAAGATTGGTCATCTTCTTCCAATAAACGAAGATTTGGTTCATGGCTGCGACCATGGGGTTACCTTCCATGAGGAAGATAAGTTGCGCACCGTCCTCTGGCAATGGGCAGATAAAGCCTTGACGGATGAAGAGATGAAGCGACTCGTCCAACTAGAAAAATCAGTGCAGGAATCATCAATGCAATTGCGAGAACTTATCTCAGAGGGTGAATATTCCGCGCTCCTAGCCCGCATCAATAGATTGTTAGTGGAGAAGAAATATCCAACACCGAGTGATGAATGGCCAGCAGTTCCTTGGCCTCCTTTTTAAGTTAGAGTTTGATGTATGCGCGCCTGGCCTGATCTCTACATCCCACAACTGCACTCGCGCTTTCAGGTTCCTCAACTTGCACTCTTCAACACTTCAGCCCAGACCATAGAGACACTTCCGAAGAAGTCTCACTACAGAATGTATGTCTGCGGCATCACTCCCTACGATGCAACGCACTTAGGACATGCTGCAACCTATTTGACCTTCGATCTCATCAACCGATTCTTGCGCGCTATGGGCGCGAAGGTAGATTTCGTTCAAAACATCACAGATATCGATGATCCACTTCTCGAACGCGCGCAGCGTGATGGTGTTGATTGGAAAGTTCTCGCCCAATCCCAGGTCGACCTTTTCATTGGGGATATGACAGATCTCCACATCATTCCTCCACAGAATTACATTGGGGTTGTGGAAGCGATGCCACTTGTCATCGATGCCGTTCAGAAGTTGCGCGATGCTGGAACCACATATGAAGTGGGTTCTGATATCTATTACAGAGTTCATTCAGATTCAGAGTTCGGCGAACGCTCTCACTATTCGCAAGAGAAGATGCTCGAAATCTTCGCAGAACGCGGTGGAGATCCCAAGAAACCAGGGAAGGAAGATCCTCTCGATGCACTTGTCTGGCTCTCCCAACGTGAAGGCGAGCCAGGTTGGCCAAGTCCATTTGGCGCAGGACGTCCCGGTTGGCATATCGAATGCTGCGCAATCGCATTGCACTACTTAAGGCCAGATGCGAGCGATGACTATGCGATCGATATTCAAGGAGGAGGAAGCGATCTCATCTTCCCTCATCACGAGATGTCAGCTGCGCAGAGCCGCAGTATCAAAGGTCAGAAATTTGCACGTAGCTACGTGCATTCCGGAATGATCGGCCTTGATGGAGAGAAGATGAGTAAATCTCTCGGCAACTTGGTCTTTGTCTCAAAGCTCATCTCATCCGGTGTAAATCCAGCAGCAATTCGTTGGGCGCTCATGGGCCACCCATATGCCGCCGATCTCATGTGGACTGATTCACTCCTTGCTCAATCAACGATCGATATCGATCGACTTCAACTCAACCTTGCGCGTATGGAGGTTGCTCCGACTGACGAGGTCATTGCAGAGATCATTGCAGCTCTTTCGCAGAACTTAGATACGCCGCGAGCTCTTGATGCGATTAAGAGATGGATGCAGTCAACGGAAGCTGGAGCTACTGGGGGAGTCGCAGGAGAACTTTCACGCGCGCTCGATACCTTGCTTGGAATCGCACTTTAATTCTCAGTTTGTCTACGTAAAAATCTTTCCAGCTCGCGGGCGATTGATTCGCCGGTAGCTTCAGGTAACTCTGAAGAATCTTTACTCTCTTCAAGAGCTTTCACATATTCAGCTACATCTGAATCTTCCTTGGCCATCTCTGTTACTTCTTCTTCCCATGATGCTGACTCTTCGGGGAGATCTCCTTGTGGAAGAGAAATTTCAAGGAAATCTTCGAGCGCATTGACGAGTGCGAGGGTCGCCTTAGGTGAGGGTGAATTTGATGCATAGTGAGGAATTCCAGCCCACAGTGAGATTGCATCTATGCCACGACGAACGCATGCATCTTGAATGACGCCGAGAATTCCAGTGGGGCCTTCATATTTGCTGATTTCCACTCCGAGGCGACGTGCAATCTCAGGGTGCGCACCACTGCCGCTTACTGTGATCGGGCGAGTGTGAGGCGTATCAGCCAACATAGATCCAAGAGTGATCACCATATCGACTTCGAGATCATCTGCGAGATCGAGAATGTCTGCAGCGAAGGTCTTCCATTTCATCGATGGTTCAACTCCTCGAACTACGACAAAGTCGTGGTCAAGGTTCGGTGTGCGCAATCCAAAGACTTGAGTACCTGGCCATGTGAGGCTACGAATACTTGAATCGTCGACTTCCACCATTGGTCTATTAACTTGGAAGTCATAGAAATCCTCAGGATCGACATCAGCAATTAATTCGGGAACAACATCAGTAGAAGAGTCAGTCCATGAAGCTAAGAGATGGGATGCGGCTCCTGTTGCAGCCTCGCCTGCATCGTTCCAGCCCGAAAATGCGATAACCATCACGGGCGAACGGAGCGCAGGTATTTGATGAATCTCCACATCGGACACCTTACGGTAACCTCAGCGCCGTGACGAGCGATAAGAAGGCACATCCAGTAGCCGAAGGTCTGCTCCGTCAAGCCCTTGCCTCCCGCACCGTAATCGCCGACGGGGCGATGGGCACAATGCTGCAGGCAGCAGATCCTTCGCTCGAAGATTTCCAAAACCACGAAGGCTGCAACGAGATTCTCAATATCACTCGACCAGATTTAGTTCGCTCGGTTCACGATGCCTACCTAGCTGTCGGAGTAGATGCCGTTGAAACGAATACCTTCGGAGCCAACTGGGCAAACTTGGCTGAGTATGGAATTGAAGATCGAATCTACGAACTTGCATTCGCTGGTGGACAAATTGCACGTGAAGCCGCTGATGCATTTAGTACTCCTGAGAAGCCACGCTTTGTATTGGGTTCGCTTGGGCCGGGAACAAAGCTCCCCAGCTTGGGCCATACAACGTACGCCCACCTGAAGGACGCTTACTACACCGCATCAAAGGGTCTCGTCGATTCAGGTTCTGATGCACTTCTTATCGAGACAACGCAAGATTTACTCCAAGCAAAAGCTGCGGTCAATGGCGCGCGCCAAGCAATCGATGAGTCAGACCGCGATGTAATGCTCATTGCTCAAGTAACGGTTGAAACAACTGGAACTATGTTGCTCGGTTCTGAAATTGGTGCAGCGCTCAATGCGCTCGAACCTCTCAACATTGATCTCATCGGCCTCAACTGTGCAACAGGTCCTGCAGAGATGTCAGAACACCTTCGCTATCTCTCAAAGAATGCGACCTGTTCCATCTCAGTTATGCCAAATGCCGGTCTTCCTATCCTTGGAGCTAAGGGAGCTGAATACCCATTAGGTCCTGAAGAGCTTGCCACTGCGCTAGAAACTTTCGTCAATGATTATGGAATTTCTTTAATTGGTGGTTGCTGCGGAACTACACCAGCCCATTTAGCCGCGGTTGTTTCTCGCCTTGATCGTCACGCAGTAAAGGATCGCATCCCAGAATTGGATCCCGGTGCATCTTCTCTCTATCAATACGTTCCCTTTAGACAAGATAAGACCTACCTAGCAATCGGTGAACGCACTAATGCCAATGGTTCACGAGCATTCCGTGATGCACTCGTTGCTGAAGATTGGGCTACATGTGTTGAAATCGCACGTGACCAAATTCGTGATGGCGCACACATGCTTGATCTCTCTGTCGATTACGTAGGTCGCGATGGTGCACGTGACATGTTCGAAATCGCTTCTCGTTTTGCAACTGCCTCGACACTTCCAATTGTTCTCGACTCGACCGAACCTGCTGTTCTCAAAGCTGGACTTGAAGCACTTGGTGGTCGTTGTGTCATCAACTCCGTTAACTACGAAGATGGTGATGGCCCCACTTCACGTTTTGCTCGCATCATGCCTTTGGTTCAGGAACACGGCGCATCGGTGGTTGCTCTCACAATTGATGAAGAGGGACAGGCTCGAACTGCAGATTGGAAATTGCGCGTAGCTCGTCGACTTATTGAAGATCTCACCGGCAACTGGGGAATGAATGTCGGAGATATCTTGATTGATACTCTGACTTTCCCGATTGCAACAGGTCAAGAAGAGACACGTCGCGATGGAATTGAAACAATTAGTGCGATTAAGACTCTCAAAACTGAATATCCAGGAGTCCAAACAACTCTCGGCGTCAGTAACGTCTCTTTCGGACTCAATCCCGCTGCCCGAGTTGTTCTCAACTCAGTCTTCCTGCACGAATGCGTTGAAGCCGGACTCGATTCAGCAATCGTTCATCCCTCAAAGATCATGCCTATGGCACGTATCGAAGCTCGCCAGAAGGAAGTTGCTCTCGACCTTATCTATGACCGCCGTACTTACGATGGTGACACATGTACTTACGATCCACTCCAAGAGTTCCTCCAATTATTTGAAGGAGTAGAGCTCGCTGCATCTCGTAATATTCGAGCTTCAGAGCTGGCAGCCCTTCCATTCCGCCAACGTTTAGAGCGTCGCATCATCGATGGCGAAAAGGTCGGACTTACTGACGATCTCGATACCGCCATGTCTGAAGGTATCGCTCCACTGTCTATCATTAACGACCATCTTCTCGAAGGCATGAAGGTTGTCGGCGAGCTCTTTGGTAAGGGTGAAATGCAACTGCCATTCGTTCTTCAGAGCGCCGAAGTAATGAAATCAGCAGTTGCATATCTCGAACCCCATATGGAGAAGACGAGCGATGCTGGTCGCGGACGTATGTTGCTTGCGACGGTAAAGGGTGACGTTCACGATATCGGAAAAAACCTCGTAGATATCATTCTCTCTAATAATGGATACCAAGTAGTCAATATTGGAATCAAGCAAACGATCAATCAAATTATCGATGCAGCTCTTGAAAATGAAGTTGATGCCATTGGCATGTCAGGACTTCTTGTGAAATCAACTGTAATCATGAAGGAGAATCTTGAGGAGATTTCTTCGCGTGGATTATCAGATAAGTGGCCCATTGTCCTTGGGGGAGCAGCCCTTACTCGTGCTTATGTAGAACAAGATCTTGCCTCAAGCTTTCCTGGAGAAGTTCGTTATGCCCGAGATGCCTTTGAAGGTCTACGACTCATGGATGCAATCATGGCTGTTAAACGCGGAGATGAGGGAGCTGAACTTCCTGCACTGCGCGAACGTAAGGTGAAGGCTGTTGCACGTAAAGCCGAAGATCGCCCACTCGATACAGTTCGAAGTGATGTTGCACTCGATGTTGAAATTCCAAAAGCGCCATTCTTCGGTTCACGAATTGTTAAGGGTATTCCTCTCGCCGATTATGTTGGCATGCTCGATGAACGTGCACTCTTCATGGGCCAGTGGGGCCTTAAAGGTGCACGCGGAGAATTCGAAGCGATGGCTGAAACTGAAGGTCGCCCACGACTTCGTAAATTGCTCAACGAAGTTCAATCCAATGGGTGGCTAGAAGCCGCTGTTGTCTATGGCTACTTCCCATGCGTCTCTGATGGCAATGATCTGATTATTCTTCATCATGAGGGACCTGATGCAGGAAAGGAGCGCACCCGCTTCTCATTCCCACGTCAATCACGTGATCGCAGGTTATGCCTTGCAGATTTCTTCGCTTCGAAAGATTCGGGCAAGACCGATGTCGTTGCATTCCATGTAGTCACGATGGGCAACACCGTCAGCAAGGCAGCGAATGAGCTCTTTGCCGCAGATGCCTATCGCGATTATCTTGAGTTACATGGTCTCTCAGTTCAATTAACTGAAGCGTTAGCTGAACACTGGCATGCGCGTATCCGCGAGGAGATGGCTGTGCGTGGGGATGATTCACCTGACCTTCAAGGCATTCTCGATCAGGGTTATCGCGGCTCTCGTTATTCATTTGGGTATCCGGCATGTCCTGATATCGAGCAACAGACTCAACTATGTGAGCTCCTTGAACCGGGGCGAATCGGAGTTGAGCTATCTGAGGAGTTCCAGCTTCATCCAGAACAATCGACCTCAGCAATTATCGTGCATCACCCAGAAGCGAAGTACTTCAACGCCAACTAACTTCTTAGTTGTGTGCTGGGCAGATTGTTTTAAAGAAACACCAATCACAGAGTCGTGACTTCTTTGTTGGAAAATCATCTGTCTCAAGAGCAGTCAGGATTTCATCACCAATATTCTTGAGAATCTTCTCAGTAGATTTGAGCTGAGCTTCAGTTGGTTTGCTTTTGACCACTCGTGAATCTCCGAGGTAAATCAATTGGAGAAGTTTTGGTAAGACACCTTCATTCTTCCAATAGAGAAGTGCGTAGACGCGTAATTGAAAGAGCGCCTTCTCTTCCCAGCCCGGTTTTGGAGATTTGCCTGTTTTGTAATCAACGATGCGAACTTCTCCAGTGGGTGCAACATCGAGGCGATCGACATAACCATGGAGATAAATCTCTTCGGAGATATCTCGTTCTAAGTGAAGTTCGCGATAAGTGGATTCGAAAGAGGATGGCTTTTCTAGTGAGAAGTAATTGGTCAAGAGTGAATGAGCGCGGTCAAACCATTCTCTCTCGTCGAGAACGAGGGCTGCTAGCTCTGGTTTACCTTCTAATTGTTCGCTCCATTTTGTAGGAAGAATTTCGAGCGCAGACTCAAAAGTTCGCTGAGGAGCGGGAAGTTCAAAGAGGTCTTCAAGGACTGCATGGATCAACTTGCCGCGTTCGGCATCGATGCTCGGTGGTTCGGGTAATTGGTCGACAGCGCGATATTTGTATAACTGTGGACAGTTGGTGAAATCGTTCATACGGCTAGGGGAGAGGCGTAACGGTTCCATCACACGGACGATACAGCGCGATGCCGACAGCGAGGTGACTTTCACCTAAGATGCGCTTGTGTCTAAACAAGGGTATTTCCAAGCCGGTGATCGAATCCAACTTACCGATCCCAAGGGAAAGCTCTATAGCTTCACAATAACTCCAGGGAAAGAGTGGCATACCCATAAGGGTTGGATCACTCACGATGATCTCATCGGACTTCCTGAAGGTTCTGTTGTCAGCACAACAGCTGGTCTTAAATTCACAGCATTTATTCCCCTTCTTGCAGATTACGTTCTCTCGATGCCGCGCGGTGCAACGATTGTGTACCCCAAAGATGCGGCGATGATTGTGGGCGTTGCTGATATCTATCCTGGCGCGCGCGTTCTTGAAGCTGGAGTAGGAAGCGGAGCTCTTACCCTCTCTCTTTTGCGAGCAGTTGGTCCCGAAGGTTCAGTTCACTCAGTCGAACGTCGCCAAGATTTTGCAGATAATGCAACCGCAAATATCACCGATTACTTTGGTGAAAAACCAGCCAACTGGTCACTTGAAGTTGGATCAGTGCAAGAGAAAGAGTTCAGCCACGAATTTGATCGCGTCATTCTCGACATGCTCGCTCCATGGGAGTGCGTGGAGATGGCGGCGAAGGTATTGCGCCCCGGTGGTGTATTCCTTGCCTATGTCGCAACCACGACACAACTGTCAGCCACAGCTGAGGCGCTTAAGGAAGATGGACATTTCACCGAACCAGAGAGCTCTGAAACGATTGTTCGTGGATGGCATCATGAAGGTCTCGCGGTGCGTCCACAACAGAGAATGATTGGACACACTGGTTTCTTGATACAAAGTCGACGTATGGCGCCGGGTGTAGATGTTCTTCCTCGACGCCGACGTCCTGCAAAGGGTGCATACGGTGTCACGGAAGAGTGAGCGCTTAGTCAATTTAACAATCGCGCTCCTTGCCACCAAACGCTGGTTGACCAAGTCTCAGATCTTCACCTCCATCGATGGTTACGAAGGTGAACCAGATGCGATGGAACGAATGTTTGAACGCGACAAAGATGACCTGCGCAACCTAGGAATCACAATTGAAGTGGGTTCATTCGACCCGCTCTTCGAAGATGAAGTCGGATATCGCATTCGACCAGAGAGCTACAAGGCGCACATCTCATCCATCTCACCGCGCGAGCTTTCGCTCATCTCTCTCGCTACGCAAGCGTGGCAGGGTGCGGTTCTCGACTCTACGGCGCTCTCGGCTTTGGTAAAGCTTAAGTCGCTAGGTATCGATTCGGATTTTGATTCAATTCCTGCAATTGCGCCATCGGTTCATATTTCGGATACCAACTTTCTCACGATCATCAATGCCATAGCCCAACGACAAGTTATTTCCTTCTCATACCTCAACGCAGAGTTCGAACCCGAGAGTCGAGTGATTGAACCTTTCGGTGCTGGAACGAAATCCGGTTACTGGTATGTAGCGGGACGCGATCTCGATCGTAAAGAAGAGAGGCTCTTTCGTCTCGACCGTTTTGATTCTGAAGTCAAAGTTCAAGGAAAGCCATCGGCATATGAGATTCCCGAAACATTTCTCATGAGCAGCGCCCTCTCAGTTCCAGAAGAGCGAGAAATTGCAACGATTAAGGTTCGCCGAGATAAGGCACATTCTCTGCGTTCGAAGGCGGTGTCGATTGCAGAAGGCGATGATTGGACAACTCTCGAAGTACCTTTCGTTCGAGAGTCTGAATTAATGAGCGATGTTCTCTGGCATGGGGCAGATGCAGTCATCCTTGCACCTGAGAGACTTCGTCAATCTGCCATAAACGCCCTTACAGAGATTGTTCAACGTCATGGCTAAGAAATCAACGCCCATCGAGAAGGCCGCCCGAATGCTTGATCTTGTCCCTTTCATCACATCTCATCAAGGGATTTCGACAAGGGATTTAGCTTCACAATTCGGTATCACTGAAGATGAACTATTGAGTGATCTGAACTCTCTCTGGATGTGCGGGGATAACAGATTTGATCTCATCGATCTTCAATTTGATTCAGGGTATGTGACGATTCGAAATGCTGAAACGCTGAACTTGATTCGTTCACTTTCCCAACAAGAGATTATTTCGATTCTTATTGGTCTCGACCTCATTGAGAAGAACTTATCTGCCGATCGATCAGATATTGTCGCCGAGATTGCTGCTCTTCGCCTCAAGTTGGGCGAGAGCACTTCCCGAATTCTCGATGCCACTCCTGCTCAGGATGGACAGATTCTTGCGATCATCAAGAAGGCTTTGAGCGATCAGAAGAAGATTCATATCTCATATTTCTCGCCTACCGATGATGAAATCACTGAACGAGATATCACCCCCTTACATCTCTCGGTCTCTGACGGACGTGACTTCGTCACAGCATTCTGCGATAGCGCATCTGCACAGAGAACATTTAGGGTCGATCGAATTCAAAGCGCAGTCCCTCTAGACACACCAGCTTCCTTAACTGTCGTACCTACATCCAACCAAGATCTGGTGAAAACGGCGCTTAAAATCTCGCGAAATATTCGTAGGTCTCGAGAGATGTTAGGAACCTTTGTGACCGGCGATGGCGCTGAAGTTTCTGTTTCAAGCTACAACTCTGAGTGGTTGTCACGAACCGTTATATCGGCGGCTGGAGCTATTGAGGTCACAGAGTCCTCAGAAATACGTAGCCGGATCGCAGACCTCGCCGCCCAGACCCTCAAGGAATATCGCTGAAACTTCGCCTTTGCGATAGTGTTACGGCATGTTTTTACGCGAACCTAGCCACATCCTGCTCCTCCTACTCGTACTAGTCGTGCTCTTTGGAGCTAAGCGTCTTCCAGACTCAGCCCGTTCACTCGGCAAGTCGATGCGCATCTTCAAGAGCGAGATGAAAGAGATGAAGGACGAGTCAAAGGATCCAGATAAAGGCTCTGACGAGAAGTAATTTCTATGGCGGCCACCTCTGGCGGTCGTATGCCGCTTTTAGAACATTTCCGAGAACTACGTAGTCGAGTAGTTAAATCGGCTCTTGCAATTTCTCTTGGATCGATAATTGGTTGGTTCTACTACAACGAAATAATCACCAAATTAGCTGAACCAGTCTGCGATCTACGCGCTGCACAAGAGAGCGGTGCTGCAAGTTGCGGGGCTCTCTATATCAACGGGGTACTTGGCCCACTGAATCTGCAGATTAAAGTTGCAATTCTGAGCGGTATCATCATTACTGCCCCTCTCTGGCTCTTTCAATTGTGGGCATTCATTGCACCAGCGCTCCATCGCAAGGAGAAGCGAAACTCAATCCTCTTCTTCATTGCAGCGACTCCTTTCTTCGCAGTCGGGGCTTATCTGGGTTACTCAATTCTTCCCATCGCAGTAAAAGTTCTCTTCGGATTCACGCCTACATCTCTTGCAAACTTGGTGAAGTTCGATGATTACCTCGATTTCGTGATGCGAGCGATTCTTCTCTTCGGTATCGCATTCGAACTTCCAGTATTCCTTGTAACTTTTAACTTCATCGGATTCCTATCTGGCAAAGCGATTCTGAAGCCTTGGCGCATTTGGGTCTTTGCAATCTGTCTCTTCGTAGCAGGATTTACTCCCAGCGCAGATCCGCTCTCCATGCTTGCACTGGCAGTTCCACTGATTCTTCTCTACCTCCTTGCAGGTGGGATAGCTCTTCTCAACGATCGACGTCGTGAACGTAGGTCACGAGCTAATGAATTACTAGAAAGCATCTAATGTGGGCGATAGCAATCAACCCAACGTCTGGCCACGGTAAAGGGGTCTCTGTAGGCGAAAAGGTTGTTCGATACTTTTCTGAACACGGACTTGATTATCAAGTTTTTTCAGCACATTCCGCACTGGAACTTAAATCGCATCTTGAAGTCTTCCTCGACTCGCATAAGTGCGAGGGGGTAGTAAGTGTTGGGGGAGATGGTTTAGCTCATCTCATTCTCCAAATTGCCGTTCCGCGTCATATTCCATTTGCAATCATGCCCGCAGGTACCGGTAATGACATCGTTCGAACATTGGGATGGTCGCTCGATGAGATTGATGGTTACTTAGATCGTGTCACATCAGTTGCTGCGCAACCGATAGATCTTGGAAATGTCGATGGAGAATGGTTTGCAGCAATACTTTCCACTGGTTTTGATTCCGTGGTTAACGAACGAGCTAATTCTCTTGCATGGCCCAAAGGTCCTCAGAGATATAACGTCGCTATTGCACTCGAACTCCCAAAATTTAGACCTTTAACATATGAAATCACTTTGGATACACATTCCTTCACTACTGAAGCAATGCTGATTGCGATTGGTAACGGGCGTTCTTACGGTGGGGGAATGTATGTCTGTCCTCAAGCACAGATGCATGACGGGCTATTTGATGTCATGGTTCTTGAACCTGTCTCCAAAGTAGAGTTCTTAAAAGTCTTTCCGAAGGTTTACTCCGGTTCCCATATAACCCACCCCAAGGTGAAGATCTACCGTTCGAAGAGGGTGAAACTCATCGCTGATGCCATTGCATATGCCGACGGTGAGCGAATAGGTCCAGCCCCGGTCTCTGCAGATTGCGTCAAGGACGCCGGACTTACGTGGTCGCTATGACAACACCTGCCGAGCGCTACGCCGCAGCAAAAGAACGCGGAAAACATCCGCTCACGATTGAATTTATCGAGCAATTCGATTTTGGTTTCGATGAATTCCAGATCAAAGCCTGCCAAGCCGTTGAAGATGGCAAGGGCGTCCTTGTCGCCGCTCCAACCGGCGCGGGAAAGACAGTTGTCGGTGAATTTGCCGCCTTCAGCGCACTTGCTCAGGGAAAAAAGTGTTTCTACACAACACCAATTAAGGCCCTCTCGAATCAGAAGTTTCAAGAGTTTGTAGAACGTTTCGGTGAGGATCGTGTTGGCCTTCTCACCGGCGATACCAATATCAACTCTGAAGCAGATGTCTTGGTCATGACTACCGAAGTATTGCGAAACATGCTCTACGCCAATTCGACAACGCTGAAGAATCTCGGCTCTGTAGTGATGGATGAAGTCCACTATCTCGCCGATAAATCACGTGGTGCCGTCTGGGAAGAGGTCTTAATCCACCTCATGGAAAGTGTGCAAGTTATCTCGCTCTCTGCAACGGTCTCCAATGCAGAAGAGTTTGGTGATTGGCTCGGTGAAGTGCGCGGATCTACCGAAGTCATCGTCTCTGAAATTCGACCTATTCCGCTCTATCAACATGTACTAATTGGTGATCGCCTCGTTGATCTCTTCCGTGAGCAAGGAAGAATCAATCCCGAGATTTTGGGGCTCGAGCGCGAAGCGCTTCGTCAGGTGCGAACACCTCGACATCGTCGTGAGAGATTCGGAGATGGCGATAGTCGCCTCACTCGTCCCGACATTATCGAGAAGCTTCAACGTGAAAATTTGCTGCCTGCAATCACCTTTATCTTTTCCCGTGCCGGTTGTGATGCTGCAGTCAAGCAATGTCTAGCAGCCGGTATCAAACTCACTAACACTGAAGAGCGCCTTGAAATTGCTCAGACAGCAGCACGATATACGCAAAATCTCGCTGAAGAAGATCTCGAAGTGCTTGGCTATCGCGATTGGCTCATTGCTCTCGAGCGCGGAATAGCTGCGCACCATGCAGGTCTCTTACCGAGCTTTAAAGGAGCGGTAGAAGATCTCTTCAAGCGTGGATTGGTGAAAGCGGTATTTGCCACTGAGACTCTCGCACTAGGGATTAATATGCCTGCGCGAACAGTTGTTCTTGAAAAGCTCACGAAATGGAATGGTGAAGCACACGTCTCCATCACCCCGGGGGAGTACACACAGCTCACTGGTCGTGCTGGACGTCGTGGAATCGATATTGAAGGCAATGCCGTTGTTCAATGGTCTCCGACCGTAGATTCTGCAACAGCAGCGGGACTTGCATCAACGCGAACATATCCACTTCGTTCGTCGTTTACTCCGACGTACAACATGTCGATCAACCTCATTGCTCGCTTCGGTCGTGAGAGAGCACACGGAAGTCTTGAATCTTCATTCGCGCAATTCCAAGCTGACCGAGCCGTCGTTGGCCTTGTTCGTCAGATTAAGAAGAATAACTCTGCTGCTGCAGAACTCACAGATTCCGCCCAATGCCATTTAGGCGACTTCTCCGAGTATTCGCGTTTGCGCATCGATATTAAGGAGCTCGAACGGCTACTCAGTAAGCGAGATGGCCGTCGAAGTATCGATCAACGACAACGCGTCAAGCTTGAAAATGAACTTGATGGAATGCGTCGCTCCTTGCGTCAACACTCATGTCACTCATGTAACGATAGAGAAACACATGCACGATTCGCTGAGAAAGCTGATCGACTCAATAGAGAATCCGAAGGCCTTCGTGCTCGAGTAGAGAACCGCACTCACGTCATTGCAAAGACATTCGATCGCATCTGTGATGTTCTTACCCATCTCGGCTATATCGAGGGGGAGAAGCCACTTGAACAAGGCAAGATTCTCGCCAAGATCTTCGCTGAATCAGATTTACTCCTGACGGAATCTATTCGACGTGGAGTCTTTGATTCCTTGACACCGCCCGAACTACTTTCTGTTGCGTCAGCGATGATCTATCAAGGCAGAAGTTCCGAACCCTATGCTCCCAAGATGCCAAACGACAATGTGGCAAATGCGCTCGTTGCCGTTTCCAAGATCTGGATTGAGTTAGAAGCGATAGAGAATGAATTCGATGTTAAGACCCAACGCGAACCAGATTTCGGTTTCTGTTATGCAGCATTCCGATGGGCTAATGGCCATTCACTCAGCGGAGTTCTCAAAGGTACTGATATGACAGTCGGCGACTTTGTTCGAAGCATCAAGCAACTGATCGATCTTCTTACACAAATTGGTGGAGCCGCTGAAGAACTTCGTCCTGCCTGCCGTGAAGGAATCAAACGCTTGGATAGAGGCGTCATCTCATATATGTTGGGCGATCTATGACACTGATGCTCTTAGATAGCGCCTCGCTTTGGTATCGCGCTTACTACGGAATGCCCGACACCTTGTTGTCGCCATCAGGCATGCCCGTCAACGCTATTCGCGGGTATCTCGATATGACTGCGCGTCTTATCGGAATGTATTCACCCAATCGAATTGTTGCGTGTATCGAAGGTGATTGGCGTCCATCATGGCGCGTAGACCTCTTTCCTGATTACAAGGCAAACCGTTTAGAGGAAGAGAGCGATGAAGAGGAAGAGCCAGAGACTCTCACGCCTCAGATTCCCATACTTCTCGATTTACTTGATGCATTCGGCATTCCTATGCTCGGTGTAGACGATTACGAAGCAGATGACGTCATGGCTACCTTTGCAGTCAAGGAGAAGGGGCCCATCCGAGTAGTAACGGGGGATAGGGACCTCTTTCAGATGGTCGACGATAAACGAGATGTAAAGATTGTTTATCTCGCTCGTGGAATTTCTCAACATGATTTAGTTGATACCAAATGGGTCGCGGAGAAATATGGGATACCAGGGGATAGGTACGCGCTCTTCGCCATGTTCCGCGGAGATCCTTCCGACGGACTGCCAGGAGTTCGCGGAATCGGCGAGAAGGGTGCGGCTCTTATTGCTAACCACTTCTCTACTGTCGAAGAAGCTCTCGCCGGCGCACATGCAGAACACGAAGCTCTCACAAAGTCGCTTGCAAAGAAGATTATTGATGGTGCTGATTACCTCAAGATTGCTCCCACCCTTGTGCATTGCGCGAAGGATGTGGCTATTCCGCAGATGGATATCTCCATGCCGAAGAAGCCAGATGATTTATCGACTATCTATCAGATTAAAGATGAATACGGCCTTGGCGCAAGCGTTGATAGATTAATATCAGCGTTAGGTTGGTGAGGGGAGTAACTATGAAACCAGTTATCCTGATTCCTACCTACAATGAATCCATCGCGATCGTTGAACTTTTGAATAAGCTAGCAACTTTACATAATGTACGAGATTTCGATGTGGTGGTTCTCGACGATAACTCTCCTGATAAAACGGCAGATATTGTCGACTCAATGAACCTTCCATGGGTGAGCGTTCTACGCAGACCAGGAAAAGCTGGCTTAGGTGCTGCCTACCGTGCAGGTTTTGCACACGTTTTGCCTATGCAGAAGTATTCAAAGATTGTCACCATGGATGCCGACGGATCTCATCGCGTTGAAGATTTACCGTTGATGCTCGATGCAACCGATGCGCCAGTATCAATTACCTTAGGAACGCGATGGATGCCCGGTGGCTCGGTTGTTAATTGGCCAAAAAGTAGACAATTGCTCTCCAAATCTGGAACGAAATATGCTCGCATTGCGCTTGGAATTCCGCTCAATGATTTAACAGGTGGATTTCGCATTTACAGCGCAGCGCTTCTTAATAAGTTGAATCTGACAGTTATGACCGCCACTGGATATTGTTTTCAGATCGAAATGGCGATGGCATCTGAACTCGCTGGCGCCACAATGGTTGAAGTTCCAATTACCTTTGTCGAACGCATCAACGGCGTCTCGAAGATGAGCAGAGCGATTGTCATAGAGGCGCTCTGGCAGACAACCTTGTGGGGTTTAGCTCGACGCTTACGGCCTAACGCCGATAAGTTACATTATGTAAAGTAAGATGAATCAGGCTAAGCAAAGGCCTCTATCGGTGGGCATGAGCAGACCAGATTGCGGTCGCCATACGCTCCATCGATACGACCAGTAGTCGGCCAATACTTACCCTTAGCGCCAATCAATTCACCTGGAATCAAGCCCGTGAGGGTTGCTGGGAAGGCTCCACGCTCACGTGGGTAGCTCCTCTCCCAATTGGTCGCGGCAATTGCGCCTATGGTGTGAGGCGCATGGCGAAGAGCAGATTCTTCTACTGCAATCTTGCCGTCGATGATCTCTTGAATCTCGCCACGGATTGCAATCATTGCATCGATAAAGCGGTTCATCTCGAGAACATCTTCAGATTCGGTCGGTTCAATCATCAAAGTACCAGCAACCGGGAATGACATCGTCGGTGCATGGAATCCAAAATCCATCAATCGTTTTGCAATGTCATCGACGGTCACACCTGAAATCTTTGTGATCTCGCGAATGTCGAGAATACATTCGTGGGCAATCAGCCCCTTATTTCCCGTATAGAGAATTGGATAAGAGCTCTTTAAGCGAGATGCCATGTAATTCGCGTTGAGGATTGCGACTTCAGTTGCATGAGTGAGGCCTTCTCCCCCCATCAAACGAATATATGCCCATGAAATTGGCAGGATGCTGGCAGAACCGAATGGTGCCGCAGAAATTGGCCCTGGACCTGTTGCAGGACCAGCGAGAGCATCCATTGGATGGTTAGGCAGAAACGGCGCCAAGTGTGCCTTTGCAATAACCGGTCCAACGCCCGGTCCCCCACCACCGTGAGGAATGCAGAATGTTTTATGAAGATTGAGGTGTGAAACATCTGCGCCAAATTTTCCAGGCTGCGCTGTTCCCACAAGTGCATTGAGGTTTGCACCATCAACGTAGACCTGACCACCTGCATGATGAATGAGTCCGCAGATTTCGCTGATTGCAGATTCGAAGACGCCGTGCGTAGATGGGTAGGTAACCATCAGCGCCGCTAGCGCTGAGCCGTGTTCTGCGATCTTTGCTTTGAGATCAGCGACACTGACATTTCCTGCATCATCACATTCGATGACGACAACTTTCATACCTGCCATCACAGCGCTTGCTGCATTTGTTCCATGGGCGCTCGATGGAATGAGACAGATATTGCGCCCCTGATCGCCACGTGAATCGTGATAATTACGGATAGCTAGTAAGCCAGCAAATTCGCCTTGGCTTCCAGCATTGGGTTGGAGGGATACAGCGTCATAGCCGGTGATTTCAATGAGCCATTTGGAAAGTTGATCAATCAGAAGTCGAGAGCCGCGTGTCTGCTCTGCTGGTGCAAATGGATGCAGTGATGCGAACTCAGGCCATGTCACAGCTTCCATCTCGGTTGTGGCATTGAGCTTCATCGTGCAAGAGCCCAAAGGAATCATCGTGCGATCGAGCGCCAAATCGCGGTCTGCCAGCGTGCGCAAGTAACGCAACATCGATGTTTCAGAGAAGTAAGTATTGAAGACCGGGTGTTGTAGATAGGTACTTGTGCGCTTCATCGATTCGGCAATCTCTGCAGCAGATGCGTCGGAGAGTCCCAAGATTTCGAGAACTTCTGAGAAAGTCTTTTCAGTTGTTGTCTCATCAAAGGAGATGCGAATGGCAGTGTCCGAAACTTTGCCGAAGTTAATCTTCTTTGCTTGTGCAGCCTTGTGGATTGCTTCTGCATTCTTTACATCCACTGTCACGGTATCGAAGACGATGTCGTTGCGCGATGATGATGCCTTCTGAAGACGAGATGCGAATCCATGGATTCGTTCTGCAATCTGCGCCAACCCCTTTGGGCCATGCCACATCGCATAGAAGGCGCTCATATTTGCGAGAAGAACTTGAGCGGTACAAATATTGCTGGTCGCCTTATCGCGACGGATATGTTGTTCGCGAGTTTGCAACGCCAAACGAAATGCTGGGTTGCCATGAGAATCAATGCTCTGACCTACCAGACGACCGGGAAGTGATCGCTCGAGCCCTGTGCGCACTGCCATGAAGCCGGCATGTGGTCCGCCAAATCCCATAGGAATTCCGAAACGTTGCGCTGTTCCAACAGCGATATCAGCACCCCACTCCCCTGGCGCTTTGATCAGTGTGAGTGCGAGTAAATCTGTTGCTGCAATAACTAAGGCGTCTTTCGAATGCGCATATTCGGCTACCTGCGCATAGTCGCGAATTTCGCCAGTTGTATCTGGGTACTGGACAAGCAGACCGAAGAATTCACCATCAAAACCATCGCGAGCAATATGGCCAGAATCAACCTCAACCACCTTGATACCGAGCGGCTTGGCACGAGTGATAACAACTGCCTTTGTCTGTGGATGTACATGTTCTTCGATCAAGAAGACCGCATCGTCCGATGCCTTAGAAGAACGACGAGCAAGGGTCATTGCTTCCGCTGCAGCTGTTCCTTCATCGAGCATTGAGGCATTTGCAAGTGCCAGTGCTGTCATATCGCAGATGACAGTTTGGAAGGCGAAGAGCGCTTCGAGGCGACCTTGTGAAATTTCAGGTTGATACGGCGTGTAGGCGGTGTACCACGCAGGATTTTCTAGAACATTGCGTTTGATGACTGGTGGAGTAATAGTTCCGTAGTAACCGCCACCTATCAGTGAAGTGAAAACTTCATTCTGAGATGCAATCTCTCGCAGCTCTGCAATAACTTCAACTTCGCTCTTGGCGCCATCGAGAACATCTTTCAATTGCTTTTCGATATGAATATTCTCAGGAACTACATCTGCAATAAATTTTTTGATATCGGAATAGCCGAGAACCCCGAGCATCTCTGATTCATCGGAGGCAGATGGACCGATGTGACGATCTTCGAAGTCCTGATAATTACTCAACGAGCCACTCCCCTATATGGTGCGCATTCCGCGCTAGAGGAGAAATATAGAAGTGTTAGGCGCCTTTCGCCTTTCGACGAAGAGAGAGTTCATCGTTATTTTCCCCACCAATAGCCTCACCGTTGACCTCACCTTGAAGAGTGGAGAGTGAGCCTTCGACCTCATGCCATACCTTGCCGACTGCGATTCCAAATACACCTTGGCCACCAGCCAGAAGGTCGATGATTTCGTCTGGGCTTGCACATTCGTAGATCGATGCGCCATCGCTCATCAAAGTAATGCGTTCGAGTTCGGTAACGCCTCGGCTGCGCAAATGATCTACTGCTGTACGAATATTTTGAAGTGATACGCCTGCATCGAGAAGTCGTTTTACGATCTTAAGAACGAGAATGTCGCGAAAGCCATATAGGCGTGCACTTCCAGAACCCGTAGCTGTGCGAATTGATGGTTCTACTAAACCGGTACGCGCCCAGTAATCGAGTTGGCGATAAGAAATGCCTGCAGCTGAACATGCAGTTGCGCCGCGGTAGCCAATTTCAAATTCTTGATCTGTCACGAGAGGGGGCTCGCTTTCACGTAGTGGGGTTGAGGTAAGGCTACGCCTGCAGCCTCGTGATATGAGAGACCGACACGAGCAAAACCTCTACTTGAGGTTAAGACTTAGCCAGCAAAATCTTCGGGGTTAATCCCATCCAGGAATTCACGGAATGCTTCAAGTTCCTGGTCCCCTGCCGCAGATGCCTCACTAGCGACCTGATCAGGGATATCGATACCTACCTCGTCGAGAAGATCGCTACTGACCATGATGTTGCTCTTCGTTCGAAGAGCTACGGCGATCGCATCGGATGGTCTGACTGAGAGGGGCTCTAGAGCTCCCTCACTATTGCGAAGAAGGAGATCGGCGTAGAAGACGCCATCCCTAATCTCATTGATGTGGACACTTGTCAGCGTTATGTCTACTCGATCGAGGAGATCCTTGATGAGGTCATGTGTCAATGGTCGCTGCGCCTCTAAACCTTGTTGAGCAAAGGCGATAGAGGTCGCCTCTACGGCTCCTACCCAGATTGGAAGGAAGCGAGTGCCATCAATCTCCTTGAGGAGAACTATCGGCTGATTGGAGGGCATCTCAATACGAACGCCGACGACTTCTACCTGAACCAACATGAGAGATACCTAAGAGGGTCGATTAACGAGGACGGTTAAGTCCGCCGCGAACGAGAGCTGCATGAAGGCGGACTGAGAGAGCTGCAATCTCTTTCTGAACTTCTTCAGCACGCGCCTTTGCCTCGCTGCTCTTCTGTCGCGTAAATGGGGTGATGACTTGTTCAATCAGACCAATCTCGCGATCGGCTGCAGATTTAAATGAACGTAAGTGGCGCGGTTCGATTCCGAAACCTGCCATTTCAGCGACAGCCTTAGCGACAGCAAGTGCATCGCCGTCATAATGGCGGCCGCGAATTGTGATGAGTCCGAATGATTCGAGTTCTACAAGTTGTGAATCTTCGAGCGCTGAAGCCTTGAGAAGTTCTTCACGGGAAAGCCGCATCTCTGACTGCTCTGCAAAGGCAGCTGGTGCGAACTCTCCATCGATTGTCGCAAGCCCGAGAGTAGGACGCGGAGTAGGAACTCCGCCTTGTGTCGCTGGCTGTAGACCTCGGTCGAGAGCATCGAGATTCTCTTTAATCACCTTTAAAGGAAGGTACTGATCGCGCTGTGCAAGAAGAACATAGCGAAGGCGATCAAGATCTGTTGTTGTGAATTTGCGATACCCCGAAGGAGTGCGCTGGGGTTCGATGAGTCCTTCTGACTCTAGGAATCGAATCTTTGAGATTGTTATATCTGGAAAGTCGCCGCGCAACTTTGTGAGTACTTCACCAATACTTAGATAAGCACGTGCTGGAACGCTCAACTTACTTCTCCCCTAGTTTGCTGCCGACAAAGAGCAGATGGAATTTTCCGATTTGTATTTCATCACCTGAGGCCAAAACCTTTTCAGTGACAGATTCGTTGTTGACGTAAGAACCGTTGAGACTTCCAGAATCCTTGAAGGTGAAGTTGGTTCCAGCCTTTTCGATTGATGCATGTTTACGAGAAACCGTGACATCATCGAGAAAGATTGAGCTCTCGGGTGAACGACCAATTGAAACGCCATCGGCTGTAACAAGGAATCGTGAACCTTTCTGCGCACCTCGATGGATAAAGACCATCGCTGAGTTGTTATCGCCTGATAAAACGCCTTCGATAATTGCGCGTTCTTCTTCAGTGGCTTGGCTGATGAGTTCGCTAACGAGATCGGCTGGGGAATTGCCGACTACGGAGCGAAGGCCGAGGTGGAGGGTGCTGGTGAGTTCGCGATTTTCATCTGCTGATGGCACTGAACTCCCCCTTTACCCATATCTACGCCCTCGACTTTGGACGTCAACTTAAGGGTGACACTAGAGAGTTAAAAAAGATAAATCAAGCCGAGATTTAGGCGGTAATTGCGCCATATTCCGCAGCGGAGAGAAGCCCTGATGGCTCAGATGGAACCTCGATCTCGACCAACCAACCGGCGCCGTAGGGATCGGAGTTGATGAGTTCGGGTGCATTGGTGAGAGCTTCGTTAATTGTCACAACTGTGCCCGAGACTGGAGCGAAGATTTCTGAAACGCTCTTTGTTGATTCAACTTCGCCACAGACTTTATCTGCGACTACTGACTCGCCAACCTTAGGCATCTGTACATAGACAATATCTCCGAGCGCGCCCTGCGCGTAGTCGGTAATTCCCATGCGGATACGAAGCGCATCAGATGTTGGCGCCACCCATTCGTGCTCTTTTGTATATTGCAGATCCGATGGAATGTTAGACATTGCAGACTCCTACTAGCCCTCGATGATGTGTGGTCGAACTGTAATGGTCTTTACCGCAGTTCGGAAATATCCGATTGCGGTTCCGACGTAGAGAGTGACGCCCCAAATTGCAAAGGCCCAGCCAAAGATAAAGGCCGCAGTTCCATACCAAGTATCGCTGAGAGCGAGTAAGAGGAATGGGAATGCATAGAGCAGGTTGAAGGTCGCTGCCTTCCCGAGATAGGTGACCTTGAGGGGTTGGTAACCCTTAAGTTGAAGTACAAGGGCAACGCCAGCCATGAAGAGATCGCGAGCAACTAGAATTGCAATCAACCACAATGGAATTGCATCACGGATGTAGAGAACAACGAGAGTGGCGGCGATATAGAGGCGATCAATGGTGGGATCTGCAATCTCGCCAAACTTCGACTCTTGATTGAGAGCTCGTGCCAACTTTCCATCAAAGTAATCTGTGGCTCCCCCGATGGCGAGGGTGAGAATCGCCCAACCATCAGCGTGCTTACTAAGGGCTAGATAGATAAAGAGCGGAATGCCTAGAAAACGCAGAAAAGTGAGCGCGTTTGGGATTGTCAGCACTACTGCTCCTTATCTCGTTCCTTCACTCGAATAGCTACCTGAACGGGAGTTCCTGGGAACTTGAACTCCTCGCGAAGGCGGCGTTCGATAAATCTACGATATGACGCCTCTATCCATCCGGATGAGAAGACCACAAACTTCGGTGGCGCAATTCCTGCTTGGGTCGCGTAATAGACCCGTGGTTGTTTTCCGCCACGAACTGGCGGTGGAGTTGCGCCGATAAGCGCACCTAAGAATGAGTTGAGCTTCGATGTTGGAACGCGACGTTCCCATGAATCGATAGCTGTGCGAAGCGCTGGTGCTAGACGATCGCGGTGCCAACCAGTCTTGGCGGCGACATTCACAATCTGCGCCCATTCGACCTGATCGAGATGGCGTTCAACTTCCTTGTCGAGCTGAGTACGGCGATCTTCATCGACGAGGTCCCATTTATTCATCACAATCACCATGGCTTTTCCGGCCTCTTCAACCATGGTGATGATGCGCAAATCTTGCTCTGAAATAGGGACAGAGGCATCGAGAACAACGACGGCGCACTCGCAACGTTCGAGCGCTGTCTGTGTGCGAAGCGTTGCGTAGTAATCGGTTCCGCTTGCTTGGTTGGCGCGCTTCTTCAAACCTGCTGTATCGACAAAACGCCAGATACTTCCGCCGAATTCGATGAGTTCATCGATTGGGTCGCGCGTTGTTCCGGCGACATCATCGACAATAGAACGGCTCTCGCCCGCAAGTGCATTAAATAAACTTGATTTACCGACATTGGGACGGCCAATCAATGCGATGCGTCGGTAACCATCTTGCACTTGAGCGCCACCAACTTCAGGAAGTTCTTTCACTATCGTGTCGAGCAAATCTCCACTGCCGCGGCCATGGAGCGCCGATACAAAGTGAGGCTCACCTAATCCGATATTCCAGAGAGCGTGTGCATCTGATTCGTCATTGTCGCCATCGACTTTATTCGCAACAAGAATTGTTGGCTTCTTCGCCTTACGAAGTTCTTGCACCAGGATGTCATCTTCATCTAACGCGCCAACTTGTGCATCAACCACAAAACAGAGGACATCTGCCTCATCCATCGCAAGTTCAGCGCTTGCACTTACTTGTACAGAAATTCCATCGGGCTTCGATTCCCAACCACCAGTATCCATAATGATGAATCGACGTCCGGCCCATTCGCATTCATACTGAACACGATCTCGTGTAACACCGGGTGTATCTTCAACGATTGCTTCGCGTCGACCGATGAAACGATTGATAAGAGTGGACTTACCAACGTTTGGTCGTCCGAGAATTGCAACGATGGGTAGACCCAGTAAGGAACGCTGTGAGAGAAGTTCCCAAATGCGTTCGACAGTCTCTTCAAGGTTGAGCTCGGTTGAATCGATATGAACAGCATCTGTCGCCATTGTGAGCGGTGAAACGGTGCGGGTCGAATCAATCTCATCACGAGCTGCAAGAGATTGAGCTACAGCCTCTGCCCCGCGCGACTGATCGGCCAGCTCAGCATCGCGGCGATTGGCGCGAGCAGAAATATCAGCTGTGAGATAAATCTTGAGAGCTGCATCGGGACATACAACAGTTCCGATATCGCGACCTTCGACAACGATGCCGCGCTCTGCCTTTTTGATAATGGAACGTTGAAGAGTCAATAGTTCGGCGCGAACTTCAGGAAGTGCGCTGATCACAGATACCTTCTCTGTTACTTCGTGAGAACGAATTTCATTTGAAATATCTCTTCTACCAAGAAATACCTTGGGATCTCGCGGATCGGAATGAAAGGCAATCGGCGAATCGATGACGGCGGAGATAATATCTTTCGGATCTTCACTCTTTATCGATAAAGCTAGAAATGTCATTGCTCGATAGAGCGCACCAGTATCCAAATAATTCCAACCAGCGCGAATCGCAATCGATTTAGATGTGCTTGATTTGCCAGAACCACTTGGGCCATCTAGCGCTACAACAATCATTTTCACAGCCCATCTTTGGTTAGTTAATTCTATTGGCAATCGATACCGAGCATTTACTTCTTTGGTGAATGAACGCTCCACCCATGTGCCTTGAGATGCGCGGATAAAGTCTCTGCATCACTTTCAGAAAGTGCGAGGGTAATTAATCCAGTGAATTGTCCAGGGCTATGTTCAATGGTGAGATCTTCTACGTTGACTGATGCAGTTGCACACTCTTCGAAGAGCGCAGCTAACTGACCAGGCTTATCTTCAATCACGATGGGAAGGTAGGTGTATTCGCGCGCTTTGCCGCCATGTTTGCCGGGGATTCGTGCGCGTCCACTCTGACCATCAGAAATCAATCTGGCCACTGAGTCCTCACTGTCGAGTGATGCAATCAGCTCTGAAAGGTCGTTCTGAAGAGAGAGAAGAAGTGGCCTAATGGCTTGGCTATTGGCTGTGATGATCTCTCGCCAAAGCTTTGAATCTGAGCCGGCGATGCGAGTGGTATCTCGAAGACCTGCACCTGCAAGGCCGAGCCAGCGCTCTTCTCCCCCATGCAACTGCTTAGCCAAGAGCGATGCGACGAGCTGAGGGAGATGTGAGACCAAGGCGACCGCCTTGTCATGTTCAGCGGAGTCGAGATCGATTGCATGGCCACCCAAGAGCTCGATAAGTGCAGTCGTCTTTTCGACGACATCGCCATCTACCCCCTGCGAATCGATAATCCAAGGTCGCCCCTGGAAGAGATCGGCACGAGCTGATTCAGCTCCCCCTACTTCGCGACCGGCCATAGGATGTGTGGGGAGAAAACGGTAGGTGGGCAGGCTAGATGTTGACACCTCAACCTTAACTTTAGACTTTACTGAACTAATATCTATAAATGCAGCCTTTGGATTGGCTAGGTATTCGCCATCTATTACAGAGGCTAGAGCTCCAATTGGTGTTGCGAAGATTACGAGCTCTATCTCTGCACTCGATGAGCTCTTAATGAGATCTTCAGCGAGCCCTTGGGCTCGTGGATCTAGATCTTGCATGCTCACGCCTACACCTTTAAGGGCCAGCGCGAGCCCAATCGAGGTCCCAATAAGGCCCGAACCAACAATACGAACGTGAGAAAGTGTCATCAGAACTGCCCCTACTGAGCGATATCTCGACGAAGGGCCTTAGCTCCGTGGAGGTAGATATGGGCGATATCGCTCTTTGAGAGCGAGCTCTCTACATGAGCCATCACTCGAACAGTTCGAGGCAGAGCCCCGGCGACATCGATTTCGACGGCGCAGATCAAAGGGGTATTTTCGAAGCCAACCAAGCGTGCGGCGGCGGCGGGAAATGTCGCATCCAAATCAGGGCTCGAGGTGAAGAGCACGGAGATGACATCGTCGGAGGTAAGCGAGTTAACTTTGAGAATCTCCAGGATCAACTCTTGCGTGGCAGCGCTGATCGCTTCGGCTGTATTGGCCTCTACTTGGGTTGCCCCACGGATTGCGCGCACTGACATTGGAGAATCGTACCCTTCCACAGCTTTACTCGGTTCTATATATTTAACGTTTTGCCGACAAATCTCTAAGCATTCTTCTCAATTCGAAGTGCCGCAGGATTTGACGAGCTTTCCGATTCATGATGATCTGCCTGATAGTAAATATCGATAAAACGATACTTAAGGGGTTATCTCGAGCGTCCTTTTATCGATAAAACTTTTTTTAGCAACAGGGCCGACGCTTCTATCTATTTATAGATAAAACCATATACCAATTCGTTAACGACTTATGGTTTTATATGCAAAGCATTTTGAAGGCTTGTCAATTCAGCGCTATTAAGATCGCGCCATCGACCCTCAAGGGTCTCTCCCAAAGAGATAGGTCCAAACTTGGTTCGGATCAGTCGCAGGACATCTACTCCAACCGCCTCCATGAGGCGACGGATGATGTGATAACGACCTTCATGGATGGTGACCTCAATCCACTGTGGAGATAGGTGCTTAAAGCTCAAAACTCGACCCATTCCATCCTCGAGCTCAATCCCCTTTAAGAGAACCTTATCTACCCCGGTTGGAAGCTTCCCATCGAATTCGATGATGTAGGTCTTCTCAAGACCAAAGGAGGGATGGGTTGCGCGAAAGGTCAGATCCCCATCATTTGTGAGGAGAATCAGACCTTCAGAATCCTTATCGAGGCGGCCCACATGGAAGAGGCGTTCGGTTCGCAGGTCGATAAAGTCAGCTAGCGATGGGCGCCCTTCCGGGTCGAACATGGTAGACAGAACACCTCTAGGTTTATGAAGTACCAAATAAGTCTTAGACAAAGAACGAGTAATTGTCTCGCCATCCACCTCGACTTTAACCTTATCTGGGTCAAACTTGGCTCCCAGCTCACGGACCTGATGTCCATCGACGGTGACTCTTCCATCCATGATGAGTTCATCAGCGCCACGGCGCGAGGTTATTCCGGCATCGGCGATGATCTTATTGAGGCGCATATCGGCCATGTGGCTATCCATTCTCGACAGTCAACTCCCCCGCATATGGTGCGGGAGGCTTATGCGAGAAGTGTAGGGCGTTGGTTAGTCAGTTAGCGAATCGAGGATCTCATCGAGACCATCGAGATCTGGCAGATGTGGAGCCAGAGGAGGTAGATCGGTAAGGGCGTTGAGGCCGAGACGCTCGAGGAAGTAACTGGTCGTCTTGTAGAGGATCGCTCCGGTCTCGTTCTCGACCCCGTACTCCTCAACGAGGCCACGGGTAATAAGGGTCTTCATCACCGCCTCGACATTGACCCCACGGATCGCTGAGACGCGGGCGCGTGATACGGGTTGGCGATAGGCGATAACGGCTAAGGTCTCAAGGGCTGCCTGGGTGAGGCGGTTCTGCTGGCCATCGAGGACAAATTTCTCGACCACCGCGCTGCAATCAGGGTGGCTATAGAAGCGCCATCCCCCATTGATAGCTTTGAGCGTGAATCCGCGGTCCTCATAGCTCGGAACGAGAGCCTCGAGAGCGTCGACTACCTGATCGACAGTTACCTGAAGAACCGATGCCAAGGTGAGCTCAGTGACGGGCTCATCGACGACCATCAAGATCGCCTCAATGGAGCGAGCGAGAGCTGCAGGATCAAATAGATGGGCCAATTGAGTATCTTCAACGACCTCCAGGGCAGGAGTCTCAACCTCTGAATTAGACATTTTCTTCCTCTTCTGTCTCATTTACGGGAGAAATTTCAACCTCAACCTCGTCGCCTACTGATGCGCTATCTACGGTCTCATCCAAGATGACCGGGATATCGAACTCGTCGGTGACGAGGATTTCGCCCTCATCGGAGCCGACCCAGCTAATTTGGAGCTCACCGAGCGCCATGACCTGCTCAAAGCGGAGCGCGCCCTGGCGGTAGAGATCAAGCAGGGCTAGGAAGCGAGCTACCACAACGAGGGTGGAATCTGCCCCCTGAATAAGGTTTCTGAAGGAGACTGTTCGACCCTTACGGAGAGCTTCGACTACGAGCCTGGACTCCTCAGCCACGCTCACAAGGGCGCTATGGAGATGTTCAACTGCCACCACAGGCGGAGCCTTGGGGGTGAGAACTCGCTCGGCGATGGCTGCAAAACGTTGAGCCCCTACCCCGATGAGGACCTCTGGAAGGAGTGAGGCTAGGGCTGGATCGAGAGCTACTACGCGTGGGAATGATTTATCGGCGTTGGCGATCGCTTCCTGGAATGAGGCTGCGACCTCCTTAAAGGCTCGATATTGAAGAAGGCGAGCGAAGAGGATATCTCGCGCTTCGAGAAGGGCGAGGTCTTCCTCATCTTCAATCTCACCGCTCGGCAAGAGACGGGCCGCCTTGAGGTCGAGCAGAGTCGCTGCGATAACGAGGAACTCGGTTGCCTGATCCAGGCGCCAGCCTTCTCCGCTAGCCTCGAGGGCGCGGATAAAGGCGATGTACTCATCTGTGACGATGCTGAGGGAGATTTCGGTGATATCGAGCTTATGGCGCGAAATGAGCTGGAGAAGAAGGTCGAAGGGGCCATCAAAGTTATCGAGGTGGACGCTAAAACCGCTCTCAGGGGCGATTGATTCAGCTTCTTCGGAAGTGATTTCTTCCGGTGCAACGACACTTTCCACGAAGCGAACCATACTTGCCTTACTTGCAGTTCGTCGCTCTTTACGCGTAGAGTCGCGACAACTGAAAAGAGGTTTCTCGCTTGAACGCTAAATCGACATTTGATGATGATGTGGCCACAACCGCCACTCTCCTCGGGCGAACTCCGAATAATTTTCCAATCCCAGCTCCCATTACTGAACATGGCGATGCGAAGGTCATCTCGATCTTCAACCAGAAGGGTGGAGTCGGTAAGACAACGTCGACCATCAACTTAGGTGCAGCGCTCGCCGAACTTGGACGTCGCGTTCTTCTCGTTGACTTCGACCCACAGGGCGGTCTCTCACTCGGTCTTGGCGTCAATGCTCATGCGCTTCCATTAGAGAACACTGTCTACTACGCACTCATGACACCCGATGCAAATATCGATGAGATTGTTTTGAAATCTTCCGTTGCAGGTCTTGATTTCCTGCCAGCTAACCGCGATCTCGGTACTGCTGAAACAACTCTGGGTGCAGAAATTGGCGGCCAGCAATACCTCAAGCGCGCACTCGGTCGTCTTCGTTCAGAGTACGACGTGATTCTTATCGACTGCCAACCAACAATGGGACAGCTCACCATCAACGCACTCGTTGCATCTGATGAAGTAATCGTTCCATTGCAATGCGAATACTTCGCCCTACATGGCTTTATCGAACTCAAGGGCAACATTGATAAGGTCCGCAGCTTCCTCAATCCAGAACTTAAACTCATTGGAATTCTTGCAACCATGTACGAGCGCAAGACTCTCCATAACCGTGAGGTACTCACTGCAATTCTCGATAAGTACCCTGAAGATGTCTTTGAAACAATCATTGCGAAGACAATTCGCTTTGCTGAAACAACTGTGGCAGGTGAGCCAATTACTGCATATGCATCATCTTCTGGTGGTGCGCAGTCATATCGCCGACTTGCCCGCGAACTAATTGCCCGAGGAGGCGCACGATGACACGTAGAGCTAGCTTGCCAGGCGCAGATGAACTATTCCGCGCAAATACTCCAGCGCTTAGCGCCGTTCGTCAGGTTGCTGAACCAATCCAAACCTCTGCTGCAGTTGCAGCCGTAACTCAGAGTTCTACACCTAAGACTAAGAAGGGTGTTCGTACGATTTCACGTCGTCGCGTAACAGCTGCGGAGAAATCACCTTCAGGTCGCGAGCTTCATGAAGAGAAGATCACTGTCTATCTTTCAACAGATGAACTCTTCGATCTCGATCAAGCGCGTCTTATGCTGCGTGGAGATTTGGGGCTAGCTGTAGATCGCGGTCGTATTGTTCGCGAATCTATTGCAGTGATCATCGCTGACCTTGAAGCAAAGGGTGATCAGAGCATCCTGGCTCGCCGCCTTCGCGGTATCTAATACTTTCTCAGCAGATTACTTAGCGCGCGGATGTGCAGTGCTATAGGTCTCGCGCACTTTATCAATAGTAATCAGAGTATAGATCTGGGTTGTTGTGACGGATGAATGTCCCAACAACTCTTGCACTACTCGTATATCCGCTCCCCCATCGAGTAAATGTGTTGCATACGAATGTCTGAAGACGTGGGGGCTAACTTTCCCTTCAAGCCCAGTCGCAACGGCTGCATCAAGAACAATCTGCCATGCACTCTGACGAGATAAACGTTTTCCACGCGAGTTCAAAAATAGAGCTGGCTCAGACTTTGAATTCTTCCCAGCCAAGGCAGGTCTCGTTCGGGTGAAATATTCTTCTATCGCTGCGACAGCAAATTTTCCCAGCGGGACAAGCCGCTCCTTTGAACCCTTACCCCTGAGCTTCAAAACAGTCACATCACCATCATCACTTTTCGAAATTGATATATCGCCGGTATTGATTCCAACAATCTCGCTTACGCGTCCTCCTGAGGAGTAGAGAAGCTCAAGAATTGCAGAATCACGCAGTGACACGGCATCACCTTCACGCTTTGCAGATTCGATGAGTCGCGTGACTTCATCTACTGAGAGCGCCTTGGGAAGTTTTCTCGCAATCTTCGCGCTCACTATTTCCAGAGTTGGATTGGTGATATCGAATTCGAGAGATGCATACTTGTAGAAACCTTTTACTGCAGAGAGAGTTCGGTTGATACTCGATGTCGCCAAGCCCATAGCTTTGAGAGAGACCTCGAAATCTGTAAGGTCCTGGGCAACGAGTTTCTCGAAATCTTTATGGGAGGCGTTGAGGAAACTTTCAAACTTGGCGAGATCGCGGGCATAGGAAGATATCGAATTACTTGATAGCCCTCGTTCGATGCGAAGTTGATCGAGATAGGAACTGCGTGCTGCCTCGAACTTCATTGCACAACTGTAATTTAGTGAGCACCTTTACGGACAAGCGCAGCAGCGATGAGTCCAACGAAAAGTGGGTGTGGTCGAGTTGGTCGTGAACGTAGCTCGGGATGAGCCTGAGTTCCCACGTAATAAGGGTGAACTTCCCGAGGAAGTTCGACGAATTCCACGAGATCGCGATCTTTAAAGATACCTGAGAAGACCAAGCCCGCTGCGGCAATCTGATCGCGGTACTGGTTATTGACTTCATAGCGATGGCGGTGACGTTCAGAGATTTCATTGGCACCGTAGACACCCGCAACAATCGATCCTGGAGTCAGCGTTGCCTTATAGAGACCCAAGCGCATCGAGCCGCCCATATCTGCCCCGCCAGCAACGATCTCTTTCTGGTCATCCATCGTTGCAATGACGTGAGTTCCGCTGTCGGGAAGAAATTCTGCTGAGTTTGCATCCTTGATTCCGGCGAGATTACGTGCAGCTTCAATCACCATGCACTGCAGACCTAAACAGAGACCCAGTGTTGGAATCTTGTTCTCGCGTGCAAATTTCAGTGCGCCAAGTTTTCCTTCGATTCCTCGAATTCCGAAACCACCTGGGACGCAGATCGCGTCAATACTTTCGAGAGCCTTCTTTGCACCTTCTGGCGTTTCGCACTCATCGCTAGGAATCCAGACGATCTCAACTTTTGCTTCATTGGCAAAGCCTCCGGCGCGCAGTGCTTCAGAGACTGAGAGATATGCATCGGGAAGATCGATGTACTTACCAACCAGAGCAACCTTTACATGATGCTTCGGTGAGTGAACTTTCTCAAGGAGGTCATCCCACTCTCCCCATTTCACATCGTGGCCACCTAACGCGAGGCGGCGGACAATATAAGAATCAAGTCCCTCAGTGAAGAGAACTTTAGGAATGTCATAGATAGATGGAGCGTCAACAGCTGCAACAACAGCCTCGACATCAACATCGCACATTAAGGAGATCTTCTTCTTGATGCCTTCAGGGATTGGACGATCGCAGCGAAGTACGACTGCATCAGGTGCAATTCCAATACTTCGCAGAGCTGCGATTGAGTGCTGCGTAGGCTTCGTCTTCAATTCACCCGATGGACCGATATAGGGAACAAGTGAGATATGAAGATAAAAAACATTGTCGCGACCAACTTCTTGGCGTAACTGACGCGCAGCTTCAAGGAATGGCTGAGATTCAATATCTCCCACCGTTCCACCAATTTCCGTGATGACCACATCTACATCGGCAGAATCATTTGCGAGCATGCGCTCTTTAATTTCGTTGGTGATATGTGGAATTACCTGAACAGTTTCACCGAGATATTCACCGCGACGCTCACGAGCGATTACACGAGAGTAAACCTGACCAGTTGTGACATTTGCTGAGCCTTCAAGGTTGCGATCTAAGAATCGTTCGTAGTGGCCAATGTCGAGATCGGTCTCAGCTCCATCATCGGTGACAAATACTTCACCGTGCTGGAATGGATTCATCGTGCCTGGATCAACGTTGAGATAAGGATCGAGCTTCTGCATGGTGACGCGGATACCGCGAGCAACTAAAAGGCGACCCAAGGATGAAGCTGTGAGGCCCTTGCCAAGACTTGAGGCGACTCCGCCTGTTACGAAAATATGTTTGGTCACATGCGCTTGGCTCATGGAAGACCATCTTATAGCTTTCTTGGCGCTAGCCTCGCATGGCTAGTAGTTCGGCGGCGTGTTCTCGCGCACTCGAGGATTCTTCAAGACCTGCAAGCATGCGTGCGATCTCTTCCACGCGCTCAGATTGTCCAAGTTTAGAGACACCGGATTGGACGACGGAGCCATCACTGCTCTTCTTCACAACGAAATGAGTATCTGCCCACGCCGCAACTTGAGGTAGGTGCGTGACAACAATGACCTGGGAATTCTGCGCGAGTGCATGAAGACGCTTACCCACTTCGATTGCAGCTTTTCCACCAACTCCAGCATCTACCTCATCGAAGATATAGGTGCCAACTGGATGAGATTTCGCAATAACAACTTCAAGACCCAACATGATGCGAGACATTTCTCCACCACTGGCTCCTTTGCCGAGTGCAATCTTGGGGCCATCACTCTGACCCTGAATCTGCATTGCAATTTCATCGCATCCTAATTGGGTGAAGTCGCTCTCTTTCAGTGCAGATCCATAATCAGGTGAGACAACTTCTGCGAAGAATTTTGTGTGCGGCATCGCAAGAGCTTGAATCTCTGTTGTGACTGATTGTGAAAGCTCTTTCGCCGCAACAGTTCGTGCAGTGGTGAGTGCTTGGGCTGAGCTAAGAAGCAACTTCTTAATCTCCACGAGCTCTTTCTCAAGTTCGGCAATTCGTTCGTCGCCTCCTTGCAGATCGGCGATTGACTCCTTCCCCGACTTTGCTTTTGCAGCCAGTGAGACAAGTTCGTCATCGGCAGTTCCCGCGCCGCCCCAACGTTTAATGAAGAGGTTGAGTTCAGCTTTTCGGTTCTGCAAGGTATCTAACCGTTCAGGGTCTGCCTCAAGTCCCGTTGCATAGGAAGCGAGATCCGTTGAGGCATCGTCAAGGATGAAGAGAGATTCGGCGACTCGTTCTGCTATCTCTTCTAAGCGCGAATCCTTACCTTTTGCCGCATCCAGGAATCTGCGAGCAGAGTGAAGAAGTGTGAGCGCCCCTGACTCTTCGGAGTCGAGGGCTGAAAGGGCGCCGCTAGATGCGATACGTAGATCTTCGACACTGGAAAGTCGCTTGATTTCATCTTCGACTGCAGATGGTTCATTGCGAACCGCTTTTAGTTTTACCCAGGCAGCAAGGAACTCCTGAAGTTCAGCGATTTCGCCATCGCGCTTATTGGCGGATGCTTTCATCGCCTTAATTCGATCTTTCAGCTCGAGGTATTGAGAATATTTCTCTTGGTACTCAGTCAGAGCACCGGCAATTGCCGTTCCACCAAATCGATCGAGAAGTTCGCGCTGACGGGCAGGCTTCACGATCTGCGAGTTGGCAGATTGTCCGTGAATCTCAATGAGTGGTTCGGTGACATCGGCGAGAGTGCCCGCTGGAACTGTTACTCCCCCACATGAAGCTTTACTCTTTCCATCGCTATTGACGGTGCGAGTAACAATCAAGGAAGAGCCATCTACTTCTGCGCCAATCTCATCGAGTTGATCTTTCGAATCTTGAGTGATGGAAAATTGCGCTGTTGCTACGAGACGTTCAGAGCCATGTCGCACAAGAGAGCTATCGCTCTTACCGCCAAGCACCAGACTGAGAGCGGTGAGGATCATTGTCTTTCCGGCACCTGTTTCACCGGTGAGAACATTGAGTCCACGGCCAAGTTCGAGCTCAGATTGCTCGATAATTCCGAGATTTCGTATTGAAATTTCTTCTAAATAGGAACGTTCACTCACCGCGCCAACCTTCAACGGGAAGTTTGAACTTTGCTACCAATCTATCTGTGAAGAGAGTTTTGGAAACATGTGAGAGCTTAATTGTCTGATCATCGCGAGTAATCAGTACGCGATCACCCTTGTGAAGTGGGATCTTGCGAAGAGCATCGGCAGAGAGAAGAGCATCAGATGAATCGATAGTGACCAAGATTTCCGATTTCGGTGAGACCACCATGGGGCGCGAGAACAAGGCGTGAGCTGAGATTGGCAGGAGTACAAGAGCATCGACTTCGGGCCAGAGAACTGGTCCACCGGCGCTAAATGCATATGCGGTTGATCCGGTTGGTGTTGAGCAGATCAAACCGTCGCAGCCCCAATGAGAAAGGGGACGGCTATCAATTTCGACAAAGAGTTCGACCATTGTGGTGCCATCGCGTTCCACAGTTACCTCGTTGAGAGCCCAGCCCTTACCGATCTCTTTGCCTTCGCGTTCAACTGAGAAGCGAAGAATCATGCGATCTTCAGAGACGTAACTTTTAGAGATGATGCTCTCGGCTATCGCAGTAATTGTTGGTCGTTGCACTTCCGCCATAAAACCGACATGGCCCATATTGATTCCAAGAAGCGGGATATTGCGAGAGAGAGTGATTTCAGCAGCGCGAAGGATGGTTCCATCTCCACCTAACACGACAGCGATTTCGATCTCTGGAAGATCTGCAGCAGCTACCTTCTTGATTCCTTCGATAGAGACATCGGAGATTGTGTAGAGAGAGAATCCAGCTGAGTAGAGAAGTGGTCCAAGTTCCTTTGCGGCAGAAATCGCTTCTGCGCGAGATGGGCTAATAACGAGAGCTGCGCTACGAATTGTCATTAGGCAGGACCCATCTCAATTGCAGTGTCGAGAGCCACCTCATCAATTGCAGGAGCGCCTCGACGTAACCATAAGAAGTACTCAACATTTCCGGCTGGTCCTGGAAGTGGACTTGCAGCGATACCCATAGTTCCAAGGCCAACGTCGTAGGCCGATTCGGCGACATCAAGAACAGCAGCGCGACGAAGTGAGGGATCGCGCACTACTCCCCCGGCGCCTAACTTTTCGCGACCGACTTCAAATTGTGGCTTCACCATCAAGACGAAATCAGCTTCTGGTTTCGAAACAGCAGCGAGTGCTGGAAGTACCAATGAGAGCGAGATGAAGGAGAGATCAGCGACGACGAGATCGATATCTTCGCCCACCTGTTCACCGGTGAGGTGGCGAATATTGGTGCGATCGAGAACTTTGACACGGGGATCTTGGCGAAGTTCCCATGCCAATTGCCCGTAACCCACGTCGACCGCTACTACGAGCGATGCTCCACGACGAAGAAGTACATCAGTGAAACCACCAGTGGACGCACCCGCATCGAGACAAGTCTTTCCTTCGACAGCTACACCTGTAAATGCATCGAGGGCGCCCGCTAATTTGTGGCCTCCTCTAGATACAAAGTCATCACGATCACCTTGGATTGTGATGGAAGTTTCGGCATCAACTTGAGTTGCAGGTTTTGTAGCAGGAATTCCTCCCACGAGAACAGAGCGGGACTCGATCAAATCGGCAGCATGCTCACGTGAACGCGCGAGTTCGCGACGAACGAGTTCTGCATCGAGACGAGTCTTCACCGATTACCTCTTAGAGATTATCAATCGATTTGAGTGACTCTTGAAGTTTTTCGTGGAGCGCTTCAAAGCGAGCTGAATGTTCAGAGAGATCGCTTGCATCAATCTCTTCAAGTTCAGTGCGTACTTCTTGTACGAGATCTACTTCATTCTCTTCAGTCATCAACGTGCCGCCTTCTTGCTCGATGTTCTCTTAACAGGTGCCTTCTTAGCAATTTTCTTGGGAGCTGACTTCTTAGATGCCTTCTTTGCAGGTGCCTTCTTCTTTAGGGATGCAACTTCCTTCGCTAAAGCATCAAACTCTTCGCGCTTCACAAAACCCATCTTGAGTACTGCTGTCTCGACCTCTTCGTGAATCTTTGCGCGCACTGAGTCGGCGCTCTCATGCGCCCAATCGTTAAGTGCGGAGGCAATCTCGGCAGGAGTGCGTTCTCCTTCAGAGAGCTTCTGTGCATAGCTCTTGAGGGTCGAGAAGATCTCGGTAATCGGTGCCTTTGCCATGTGGCAAGAGTATCGACTCCATGCGACTAGAGACGGACAATCTCCGCCGCCTCAATCTGCCAACGGCTGGCGACTCCGGTGGGGCTCTGCCAGAACCTGCGATGAATTGAGCCTGATACCTCGATCCATTCGTCGCCTTCGAGAGTCAGAGCGACTTTTCGTATCTTGGCGCTCCAGGCTGCGATATCGAGAGTATCAACGCCTTCGCGCTCAGCACGGGTGACGATCAATCGAAACTCCACGACCTTATCTCCGCTAGGAAGTTCCTTCGTTGTTGCGGGAGCCGATACTCGACCTCGCAGAAGAAGGTCGTTGAGAGAGTAATCAACTTCCTCTTCTAGTTGTTCGCTCTTCTTCACTGCATTCTTTGTGGCAGCCATATTCGCCCTTTCTGTAGATGAAGGGGCGATGATTGAGTACAGCTCTGACGGAATTTCAGAGATTAATTATGAGTGTGGATATCTCTACTTCTGTGAACGTTCGAGAGCGTCGGTCTCTTCATCTGGATCTAGATCGGCGCATTTGGCAAACCATTCTCGCGCTTCATCCTTACGTCCTGCCGCTTCAAGAGCATCGGCATATGCATAACGAAGTCGGAATGCCCAATCTTCGCTCTCATTCTTTAGTTCTTTACATTGCAAGGTAACAACTGCAGCATCGAATTCACCGAGATCGCGTCGCGCTCCTGATGCAACGATTCGCATCTCGATCTCTTCGGGCTTAGCTAAACGCTTGACCTCATCAGAACCAGCCAAATTCAGGGCTTTCAGAGGGTTTCCGAGGCCGCGTTCGCAATCGGCCATTACTGGCCACATGGAAACATCACCTGAAATTCTGTTTGAGGCGCGGAGTTCCTTCAACGCTATCTCGTAATGCCCTGCACGATATGCGGCGTAACCAGCTGTCTCGCGAACAACTGCAAGACGACCTGCATGGTGTGCGGCAGCTACTGCATGCTTATGAGACAGTTCTGGATCGATATCCATATAGAGATTGACGCAGACCATGTGGCGCGCAACAACCTTTGCATTCTCAGCAGAGAGACTTAACAGCTCTGCGCGAACGCTTTTTTCAAGTTCTTCACCTGTGACATCTTCAGGAATATCTGGCTCAAAGATTCGTGGACGGATACGTGATTGATCGCGTTCTTGCGGTGCAGGCCGAAACCCGCGTGGATCACTGACTTCACGGCCTTGAGAGACCTGACGGGTTGCTCCGGCGCGGTCTGGTCGACCTCCACGGGCAGGACGCTCGTCGCGAGATTGTGGACGTGAAGAAGAAGCTGGACGTGAAGAAGATGAACGCGAAGATGGACGACCATTTGATGGTCGCGCTGGTCGATCACTATTACGTGGACGCTCTTCCATTACTATCTCCCATATTTGCTAGTTAAGTTTAACTTCCAAATTTCTCAAAGAACCGAAATAAGTTGATTGAGAAATAAAAAAGGGGCGCTTAAAAATAAGCGCCCCTTTTTATAAAAGAAGTCCGGCGACGTTCTACTCTCCCACAAGGTCACCCGTGCAGTACCATCGACGCTGAGAGGCTTAACTTCCGGGTTCGGAATGGGACCGGGTGTTTCCCTCTCGCTATGGTCGCCGAAACGCTATTGAGTTTTGGACGTAAACCTACGAAAGTAAGTCTGATCAGAAATTAATCTGATCTACTTATTTGAGGTTCTCGACCGTATCTCGAGAACCACACAGTGGACGCGTAGCAACTTTGTAGTTAAATCCTCGGCCTATTAGTAGTGGTCAGCTCCAAGCCTTACGGCTCTTCCACTTCCACCCTATCAACCCAATAGTCTCTTGGGGGCCTTACTTGGTAAACCAATGAGAAACCTAATCTTGAAGCGAGCTTCCCGCTTAGATGCTTTCAGCGGTTATCCCTTCCGAACGTAGCTAATCGGCGGTGCTCCTGGCGGAACAACCGACACACCAGAGGTTCGTCCGACCCGGTCCTCTCGTACTAGGGTCAGCCCTTCTCAAGTTTCTTACGCGCACAGAAGATAGGGACCGAACTGTCTCACGACGTTCTGAACCCAGCTCGCGTGCCTCTTTAATGGGCGAACAGCCCAACCCTTGGGACCTACTCCAGCCCCAGGATGAGACGAGCCGACATCGAGGTGCCAAACCTTGCCGTCGATATGGACTCTTGGGCAAGATCAGCCTGTTATCCCCGGGGTACCTTTTATCCGTTGAGCGACGGCGCTTCCACAAGCCACCGCCGGATCACTAGTTCCTGCTTTCGCACCTGCTCGACATGTCTGTCTCACAGTTAAGCTCCCTTGTGCACTTACACTCGACACCTGATTGCCAACCAGGTTGAGGGAACCTTTGAGCGCCTCCGTTACTTTTTAGGAGGCGACCGCCCCAGTCAAACTACCCACCAGACACTGTCCCTGATCCGGATTACGGACCGAGGTTAGAAGTTCAAAACGATCAGAGTGGTATTTCAACGATGACTCCACAAACACTGGCGTGCCCGCTTCAAAGTCTCCCACCTATGCTACACAAACCGTTCCGAACACCAATATCAAGATATAGTAAAGGTCCCGGGGTCTTTCCGTCTTTCTGCGCGTAACGAGCATCTTTACTCGTAATGCAATTTCGCCGAGTTTACGGATGAGACAGCGCTCAAGTCGTTACGCCATTCGTGCAGGTCGGAACTTACCCGACAAGGAATTTCGCTACCTTAGGATGGTTATAGTTACCACCGCCGTTTACTGGGGCTTAAGTTCTCAGCTTCGCCTTGCGGCTAA
Organism: Actinobacteria bacterium IMCC25003; assembly: GCA_002284855.1. GTDB lineage: Bacteria > Actinomycetota > Actinomycetes > Nanopelagicales > Nanopelagicaceae > Planktophila. The sequence continues at coordinate 917,649 of CP015603.1, forward strand.
CCAGTCCCCTTAACCTTCCAGCACCGGGCAGGCGTCAGTCCGTATACATCGTATTGCTACTTCGCACGGACCTGTGTTTTTGGTAAACAGTCGCTTGAGCCTGGTCTCTGCGGCCTTCCAACGCTTCGGAGGAAAACTCCTACACGTCAAAGGGCCCCCCTTCTCCCGAAGTTACGGGGGCATTTTGCCGAGTTCCTTATCCATAATTATCTCGATCGCCTTGGTATTCTCTACCTGACCACCTGTGTCGGTTTCGGGTACGGGTCACTTATTTTCTCGCTAGATGCTTTTCTTGACAGCATAGGATCATCCACTTCGCCTTACGGCTCGGCATCAGCTCTCAGGCATGTGTTACGCGGATTTGCCTACGTAACGCCCTACGACCTTACCCCGGGACAACCATCGCCCGGGCTGGACTGCCTTCCTGTGTCACACCATTGCTGAACTACTACAACACCGGGTCAGCGGATCCATCAATCTGACAAAAGCCAGATCAACTTCACGGCCTTAGCATTAGTTGCCTCGTCCTGGGCGAAAATAAGCGAGTACTGGAATATCAACCAGTTGTCCATCGACTACGCCTGACGGCCTCGCCTTAGGTCCCGACTTACCCTGGGCGGATTAGCCTGGCCCAGGAACCCTTGGTCTTTCGGCGGAGGGGTTTCTCACCCCTCTCTCGCTACTCATGTCTACATTCTCACTTGTGTGGCTTCCACGGCTAGATTCCTCTGCCGCTTCACCAGCCACACAACGCTCTCCTACCCATCCAAGCCCCTGGATCTTGCGATCGGGGTAGTGCTTGAATGATAGAACTTCGGTGCTGTGCTTGAGCCCCGTTACATTGTCGGCGCGAAATCACTTGACCAGTGAGCTATTACGCACTCTTTTAAGGGTGGCTGCTTCTAAGCCAACCTCCTGGTTGTCTATGCGACTTCACATCCTTTTCCACTTAGCACAGGCTTTGGGACCTTAGTTGCTATTCTGGGTTGTTTCCCTCTCGACCATGAAGCTTATCCCCCACAGTCTCACTGCTGCGCTCTCACTTACCGGCATTCGGAGTTTGGCTGATGTTGGTAATCTTGTAGGACCCCTCGACCATCCAGTAGCTCTACCTCCGGTAAGAAACACGCAACGCTGCACCTAAATGCATTTCGGAGAGAACCAGCTATCACGAAGTTTGATTGGCCTTTCACCCCTACACACAGCTCATCCCCTAATTTTTCAACATTAGTGGGTTCGGTCCTCCACGCGGTCTTACCCGCGCTTCAACCTGGCCATGCGTAGATCACCTCGCTTCGGGTCTAGATCGTGCTACTGAATCGCCCTATTCAGACTCGCTTTCGCTACGGCTTCCCCTCGACGGGTTAACCTTGCAACACGACACTAACTCGTAGACTCATTCTTCAAAAGGCACGCTGTCACAACTTTCGTCGCTCCAACGGCTTGTACGCACACGGTTTCAGATTCTATTTCACTCCCCTTACGGGGTTCTTTTCACCTTTCCCTCACGGTACTAGTCCGCTATCGGTCATCAGAGAGTATTTAGGCTTAGCGGGTGGTCCCGCCAGATTCATACCGAATTCCTCGAGTTCGGTATTACTTGGGATACCAATAAAGAGTTAACTAGGTTTCGACTACGGGGTTCTCACCCTCTATGACTGGCTTTCCCACACCATTCATCTACCTAGCTAGTTTCTGACTCTTTGATCAAACGGCAGTCTGATCTAACTGGTCCCACAACACCGATACTGCAACGCCTGCCGGCTTGGCACAGTATTGGTTTGGCCTCTTCCGTTTTCGCTCGCCACTACTAACGGAATCACGGTTGTTTTCTCTTCCTGTGGGTACTGAGATGTTTCACTTCCCCACGTTCCCTTTATCCACCCTATATATTCAGATGGAAATAACTGGACATTACTCCAGCTGGGTTTCCCCATTCGGAAATCCTCGGATCAAAGCTCGTTTGACAGCTCCCCGAGGCTTATCGCAGCCTACTACGTCCTTCATCGGCTTCTGATGCCAAGGCATCCGCCATGTGCGCTTAATAATTTTTCCACAAAGATGCTCGCGTCCACTGTGTAGTTCTCAAAATACGGGCGGTACTCAATAAGAGTTGAGACTTACACAATCAAAGATGTGCAGTATCTCTTCCTATTAAGTCCAGAGGTTTGGCGCTAGCCGTCCCCTCAGGACCCAACAACGTGCCTAGTTGAAATTCGAATTACAGAGGCTTTCCACTCCCACTAGCCAATGAAGGCTGGGGCTGTACTAACGATGAATTCTTAAATAAACCTAAGTCAATGCTCCACTTATGAGCCGAGTAGTTGAATGAAGCTAACTATTAGCTTCTCTACTCGATGCTCCTTAGAAAGGAGGTGATCCAGCCGCACCTTCCGGTACGGCTACCTTGTTACGACTTCATCCCAATCACCGATCCCACCTTTGGCAGCTCCCTCCTTGCGGTTGGGCCACTGACTTTGGGTGTTACCGACTTTCGTGATGTGACGGGCGGTGTGTACAAGCCCCGGGAACGTATTCACCGTAGCGTTGCTGATCTACGATTACTAGCAACTCCGACTTCATGGGGTCGAGTTGCAGACCCCAATCCGAACTGAGACTGGCTTTCTCGGATTCGCTCCACCTTGCGGTATTGCAGCCGTTTGTACCAGCCATTGTAGCATGCGTGCAGCCCAAGACATAAGGGGCATGATGATTTGACGTCATCCCCACCTTCCTCCGAGTTAACCCCGGCAGTCTCCTGTGAGTCCCCAACTAAATGCTGGCAACACAGAACGAGGGTTGCGCTCGTTGCGGGACTTAACCCAACATCTCACGACACGAGCTGACGACAACCATGCACCACCTGTATACAGACCTTGCGGCTATGACATCTCTGCCATATTCCTGTATATGTCAAGCCTTGGTAAGGTTCTTCGCGTTGCGTCGAATTAAGCCGCATGCTCCGCTGCTTGTGCGGGGCCCCGTCAATTCCTTTGAGTTTTAATCTTGCGATCGTACTCCCCAGGCGGGGCGCTTAATGCGTTAGCTGCGTCGCACAAACCGTGGAAGGTTCGCACAACTAGCGCCCACCGTTTACGGCGTGGACTACCAGGGTATCTAATCCTGTTCGCTCCCCACGCTTTCGCTCCTCAGTGTCAGTATTGGCCCAGAGACCTGCCTTCGCCATCGGTGTTCCTCCTGATATCTGCGCATTCCACCGCTACACCAGGAATTCCAGTCTCCCCTACCAAACTCTAGCTCGACCGTATCGGATGCAGGTCAGGGGTTGAGCCCCTGATTTTCACATCCGACGTATCGAACCACCTACGAGCTCTTTACGCCCAATAATTCCGGACAACGCTTGCACCCTATGTATTACCGCGGCTGCTGGCACATAGTTAGCCGGTGCTTCTTCTGTAGGTACCGTCACTTTCGCTTCTTCCCTACTGAAAGAGGTTTACAACCCGAAGGCCTTCATCCCTCACGCGGCGTCGCTGGGTCAGAGTTTCCTCCATTGCCCAATATTCCCCACTGCTGCCTCCCGTAGGAGTCTGGGCCGTGTCTCAGTCCCAGTGTGGCCGGTCGCCCTCTCAGGCCGGCTACCCGTCGTCGCCTTGGTGAGCCATTACCTCACCAACAAGCTGATAGGCCGCGAAGTCATCTTCAACCGAAAAACTTTCCAGCCCCGATCATGCGATCAAGGCTCATATCCGGTATTAGCCCCGGTTTCCCGGAGTTATCCCAGAGTTGAAGGCAGATTCTTCACGTGTTCCTCACCCGTTCGCCGCTAATTCACACCCGAAGGTGCTTCATCGCTCGACTTGCATGTGTTAAGCACGCCGCCAGCGTTCGTCCTGAGCCAGGATCAAACTCTCCATAGAAAGTTTTCTTCATGGCTTACGAGACAAACAAACTGTCGTTTATTTTGTCTTTACCAAAGGAAATCAACGAGTATTTCCAAACACTATAAATAGTGTCTGGTACATACTTCATTGAAGTATTTATTTGAGAAGGTACTCGTTGTTTGCACAACAAAGTAAGCCTTCTCGGCATTGACTTATGGCACGCTGTTGAGTTCTCAAGGTACGGATGCGCACTGCTTCGCGGAATTTCTTCCACTTTTCAGGGCAGACCGCCAAATCTAGTCCATGGCTACGCGCACGTCAAAACGGCGGTAATGGCCTAGATCGGGAAGTAATGCTGTACGACCACTTTCGTGTCCGTTCCACAGCAAGGAGCGTAACTATAGGTGGCTCCCCCATACAGGTCAAATCGGGGTCCTACCCATACCCCCGAATACGTCCAAATGAGGGCAAATATGAAAAAACCCCACTTTTATGCGTAAAAAGTGAGGTTTTTCGGGGTAGAAATCAAATTAAATGAGCTCGACTGCGGCAAGGTCTCTCTTGCCCTTTCGCAAAACTGCATATTTACCGCATAAAAAATGGCTTTTTTCGAGACGGAAATCTTCGCCTGAGATCTTCTCATTATTGAGATATGCGCCACCTTCCTTGACGATACGTCGAGCAGCAGATTTGGAGTCGACGACCCCAGTTGCTGCTAATAAATCGACCCATGTCGGAATTTCTTCACCGCTCTTTACTTGTGTGCGTGGAAGCTCGGCAAGAGCTGCAGACAAAGTTGCCTCATCAAGTTCGGTGATGTCACCTTGTCCAAACAATGCACGCGCTGCCGCTTCAACTCGCTCTGCAATCAAGGGGCTATGTACAAGTGAAGTTAATTCTCGCGCGAGTTCACGATGCGCTTCACGCGCACCAGGATTTTCATTATGAGTTTTTTCAAGCGCCTCAATCTCTTCGCGAGATTTGAATGAGAAAACCTTGATGAACTTAATAACATCCTTATCATCAGAGTTGAGCCAGTATTGGAAGAAGGCATACGGTGATGTCATTTCAGGATCGAGCCACACCGAACCGCCTGCAGTCTTACCAAACTTTGTTCCATCATTCTTTGTCAAAAGTGGAACAGTAAGAGCATGTGCGCTACCACCTTCTGCGCGGCGAATGAGGTCGAGACCAGCCGTGATATTTCCCCACTGATCTGATCCACCAATTTGAAGTGTGCAGTTGTAGCGACGATAAAGTTCGAGGTAATCCATTGATTGCAAAACTTGATATGAGAATTCAGTATATGAAATTCCATCTTTCTCGAGTCGAGTAGAAACTGAATCCTTATTGAGCATCTGATTGACGCTAAAGTGCTTTCCAATATCGCGAAGGAATTCGATTGCCGACATTGGTGCAGTCCAGTCGAGGTTATTGACCATCTTTGCTGGATTTTCTTTTGTTTCAAAGTCCATAAATTTCGAGAGCTGCGTCTTAATGCGGTTAACCCACTGCTCAACAACATCTGTTGTATTGAGCGTTCGCTCATCATTTCTTCCGCTCGGATCTCCGACAAGACCAGTTGCTCCTCCTACGAGTGGAAGCGTGTGGTGGCCAGCTAACTGGAAGCGGCGTAGAACGAGAAGTACTACGAGGTTTCCTACGTGAATGCTGGGTGCTGTTGGGTCGGTGCCCAAGTAGAGAGTGATGGGCTTCTTCAGAGCTTCACGGAGCTCCTTTTCATCAGTGGTCTGCGAGATAAGCCCGCGCCACTTGAGGTCATCAATTAAGTCAGTCATCTCGGTTTTCACGCACCCATCATCTCTGAGAAAGCCTTCGCCTTGTCGGTGAATTCTTTTGAGTATGCAGCAGTGATGGCCGTGGACTCTGTGATCTGTTGCTTGAAGGATGAAGGTGAGGTGCCACCCACAGTCGTGCGAGATTCGAGTGCGCCATGAACAGTGAGAACATCACGCACATCGCCCTTAAGCGATGGGTGAATCGACGCGAATTCGTCATCTGTGAGTTGGTGCAGTTGACGTCCTGATGACTCGCAGAGCGCCACGCACTTACCTGCCGCCTCATGAGCATGCGCAAAAGGAACCTTTGCTTGAACTAAGTAATCTGCAATCTCTGTTGCAAGAGAGAAACCAAGGGGCGCGGCTAGCGCCATCTTCTCGCGATCAAATTCTGTTGTTGCAACCATTCCAGTTACCGCTGGCAGAACAAGCAAAACAGTGTCAATCGAATCAAAGAGTGGTTCTTTATCTTCTTGAAGATCGCGGTTGTATGCAAAAGGCAGACCCTTTAGCATCGTTAGAACGCCAGTAAGGTTTCCAACAAGGCGTCCCGCTTTTCCACGGGCAAGTTCTGCCATATCGGGATTCTTCTTCTGCGGCATTATCGATGATCCAGTTGAGTAAGCATCAGCCACTTTTGCCCAACCGAATTCAGTTGTGGCCCAGATGCACCATTCTTCGCCGATGCGTGAGAGATGAATTCCAACCATAGATAAAATAAAGAGCGCCTCTGCCACAAAGTCGCGATCTGAAACGCCATCAATTGAGTTTGCTGCACTTGATGTAAAGCCAAGATTCTTGGCAGTTACCTCAGGAGAGAGCGGAAGCGAAGATCCGGCTAAAGCTCCGGAACCCAGTGGGCTTACGAGAGCACGATCGAGCCAATCGTGAATACGATCGAGATCGCGAGAAAAGCCTTGTACATGCTTTGCAAGCTCATGGCCGAAGAGCACTGGCTGCGCATGTTGGAGGTGTGTAAATCCTGGTGCCGGCACATCTCCATACTCAGATGCTTTGGCAATCAGCGCCTTTTGAAGTGCAAGTACCTGCTGAGCTACTTCAATCATGTGATCGATAGCGTAGAGACGAAGGTCGGTTGCCACTTGGTCATTACGTGAACGACCAGCGCGGAGTGAACCTCCGATGGCGCCTAACTTCTCGGTTAATCCACGCTCGAGAGCGCTATGGACATCTTCATCAGTCTCGTTTGCGATGAATTTTCCCGATGCGACTTCAGAGATGAGCGCTTTCAAAGCCCCGCGAATAGGTTCAGCGACTGCATCTTCGAGCAAGCCACTGGACTGCAGAACCGCTAGGTGCGCAAGCGAGGATCGCAGGTCGTAAGGAGCCAGTCTCCAATCAAAATGAACGCTACGAGAGAGTGCAAAGACAGCATCAGCTGGTGTTTCAGAAAAACGTCCGCCCCAGAGCGCCATTATTTGCTACCTCTTCCACTTCTCTTTATTCCACCGTAAGCAAGCAATTCTTTCGCGAGTTGGGCTCCACCGCTCGCTTTTCTCGATACAACGAGAACCGTGTCGTCACCAGCAATCGTGCCGATAATCTCTGAAATTCCAGAGTGATCGAGCGAACTAGCCAATAGCTGTGCTCCCCCGGGTGGGGTCCGGACCACTGCGAGATTGCCACTGGCCTCGACAGAGATGATGAGATCTGACGGCACCGGCATAGTGCGAGAGATGGATTCATCGTCACTATTTGAAATCTTGTAGACAGATTCACCGGTTGCAGAGCGTCCACGCACTGCGCCAATCTCTTCTAGGTCACGACTTGCTGTTGCTTGAGTAACGGGAAAGCCAGCTTTCTTCAACTGCTTCACCAAATCTGATTGCGAATGAATAAGGCCAGCCTTAATCAACGCAATTGCCTTTGCCCGACGTGCTGTCACACTAGACATGAGATACCTCCCTGAGAGCCTTTGCGAAAATTGCAACAAATTTCTCAGCCTGTTTCATTGAAACATTAAGTGCAGGAGCTAAACGAATCGTTGAATCTCCTGGAGCGTTGATGAGCGCTCCCAATTCTTGACACTTTTTGGAAAGTGATTTTGCAACAGGCTTTTCGAGAGTGAGACCGATAAGAAGTCCTGCGCCTCGAACTTCAGTTACTCCTGGGATCAGTGCAAGTTCTGCGAGCAGGAATTCTCCGACTTCGTCAACGTGAGCAAGAATCTTCTCCTTCTCAATCGAGGAAATAACTGCAAGTGCTGCCGCAGTTGCAACAGGATTTCCACCGAATGTTGAACCGTGATCTCCTGCTTCAAATAACTGTGATGCAGAACCAAGTGCAATCATGGCGCCAAGCGGAAGTCCCCCGCCTAAACCCTTTGCCAATGTAATGACATCTGGCTTGATTCCTGAATATTCATAGCCGAACCAATCTCCTGTACGACCCATTCCGGTCTGTACGCAATCGAAAACTAGAAGTACGCCATTATCGTCGCAGTATTGACGAAGATTCTTGAGATAGTCACTCGGTGGAACAATGACACCGGCCTCACCCATGATTGGCTCAACAATAACCATTGCAGTCTTCTTAGTGATGGCTCTCTTCATAGCAGCGGAATCACCGAATGGAACGTGCTTAACCCCTTTAATGAGCGGTTTGAAAGGGTTTCTCTTTGAAGGTTGTCCAGTGAGTGAAAGAGCTCCCATAGTTCGACCATGGAAAGCTTCTTGTGTCGCAACAACTTTATACTTTCCAGTCTTACGTGAGAGTTTCAGCGCCGCTTCATTTGCCTCTGCTCCCGAGTTACAGAAGAAGACTCTCGCACTCTTATCGCCTGTCAATTTCTGAAGTCTCTCAGCAAGCTCAAGAACGTTGGGGTGGGCATAGAAATTACTGACATGTCCCAAGGTGGCAATTTGCTTGCTCACAGATTTCACAATCGCCGGATGTGCATGACCTAGAACATTGGTAGCAATCCCAGCTAAGAAATCGAGATAGGTATCACCATTTGCATCCTTCACGACTGAACCCTTGCCTGAAACAAGTTCGATAGTCGGAGTTCCGTAATTATCTTGAATAGCTCTTTGCCAACGCTTCATGCAACCACCAACGTTCCGCCCACACCTAAGAGGGCATCCTTGAGAGCCGATGGATTTGTTCCATCGATAATTCTTACCGCTTTAGCTCCGGCTTCAATGGCATCAAGGCATGCTTGAACTTTCGGCGCCATACCTTCGGCAAAAGTAGCTTTGAGAGATTCAAGTTCTTCGGCGCAGATAGATGAGATGAGTGAACTCTTATCTGGCCAATTCTTATAAATACCTTCAACATCGGTCATGATGATCAACCATTGCGCATCGAGAGCACCCGCGATAGCGGCGGCAGCAAGATCGGCGTTGACGTTAAAGCCAACAGATCCGTATTCATTGGCAGCGATGGGTGAAATAACCGGAACTTTTCCGGCGCTCACGAGTTCATTAAGTGCGCGAGTATCGACAGATGTCACAACACCTACTAAGCCGAGATCTGCAGGAGTTCCATCAACGAGGGTAGTCAGGGGTTCTGCAACGAGAGTTCCGGATGTTCGGCCAGAAATAGCCACAGCGTTAACGCCATGTTCCTTGAGCGATTTGGCCACAGACGGTCCGACTTCATCTGCCAAAACTCTTTCAACAACGGTAAACGTCTCAGGAGTCGTGACTCTAAAACCCCCTACAAAAGAGGATTCGATGCCTGCAGCTTTGAGAGCCTCGCCAATTTGTGGGCCACCACCATGCACGACGACAGGAGTAACTCCAGATGAAATTGCCTCTGCTATAGCTTTGGCAAAGCCTCCATGCTCATCAGTCATTGCGTGACCGCCGAATTTGATGACGATCATGTGGAATATGCCGAATTCTCGTGGACATAGTCGTGAGATAAATCGTTGGTCATCACTGTCGCAGAGGCGCTGCCCATATTGAGGTTTACCTCAAGACCGACCAGACGATCTTCGAATGAAACCAAATTCTTATCCTCGAAAGGTGCAGATTCCTTAGCGACGTGCACTCCATTGAGAATGACATCGATATTGAGTGCATCCATTTGGGCATCCGCAGTTCCGACCGCTGCAAGAACACGACCCCAATTAGGATCGGCTCCGAAGATCGCACATTTCAACAAATTGTTTCTCGCACAGGCGCGTGCAACTTCTACAGCTTCATCTTCCGTAACAGCGCCCTTAATTGTGATTGCAACCGTCTTCGTCGAACCTTCGGCATCTGCGATGAGTTGAGCCGCCAATGAGCCACACACGCTCATAAGAGAATCTTCGAACTCTGCATCAGAAAGCGTGACACCCGATGCACCGCTTCCCATAAGCAGAACAGTGTCATTGGTAGAAGTGCAACCATCGGAATCAATTCGGTTATATGTGCGATCGGTTACGCGCGTGAAAATCTCCTGTGCGTTTATTGGCAGAATGGCATCAGTCATCACAACAGAGAGCATCGTTGCCAGAGCTGGAGCGAGCATCCCTGCACCCTTTGCAATTCCTGCGAACTCGACTCCGTTGATGGAAGCGGTAGAAACCTTGGGAACGCTATCAGTAGTCATAATGGCGCGTGATACATCATGGAGTGAATCTGGTGTGAGATTTGTTGCTATAGATTCAAGTCCATTGAGAATTTTTGGCATTGGCAACAGCTCGCCAATGAGGCCTGTGGAACACACAACAACTTCTCCAGCAGATACTCCAAGTAGGTCGGCGACCTTCTCTGCTGTGTGATGTGTATCTGCAAATCCTTGTGGACCAGTGCATGCATTAGCCCCGCCGGAGTTTAGAACTGCAGCGCGCACTAGCTTTCCTTTGGTGACCTCGCGAGACCAGATCACTGGTGCTGCAACGACCTTGTTACTTGTATATACAGCGGCAGCATCAAAACGAGGCCCCATATTCTCAATAAGGGTGAGATCGAGTGCGCCATTTGATTTCAACCCCGCCGCAATGGCCGCGCCGCGAAAGCCTTTGGGAAGAGTCGTCATACGCCGAGACCATCAAAACGAAGCCCTGCAGCCTCATCGAGGCCGCACATTAAGTTGGCATTCTGAATCGCCTGTGCCGCAGCACCTTTACCGAGATTATCGATCGCCACAGAGACAACCAGACGTGACGTATGGGAATCCACTGCAACTTGTATCTGCACATGATTGGAACCTGTAAGTGCAGCCGTCTTGGGCATCACTCCGAGCGGTAATACAGCAACAAATTGAGAATCAGCAAAGTAATCGGAGTAGAGGGTATGAACTTCTTCAGTCGTAACATCCGAAGTCAATTTCGCAGTGATCGTTGAAAGAATTCCACGTGGCATCGGTGCGAGGATTGGCGTGAAGGAGATCTTCGCCTCCACTCCCGCTACTTTTCCAAGAGCTTGCTCAATCTCAGGTGTATGTTGGTGAACCCCGCCAAATTTATATGAGCTGAGTGATCCTGCAACCTCGCTTGCGATGAGATTGATCTTTGCACTTCTACCAGCTCCCGTTGTTCCGGAGGCTGCGACCACAACGAGATCGCTGAGGTCTGCGATGCTGGCCGCTGGCGCGGAACCGAGAGCGATAGAAGTTGCATAGCAACCAGGATTTGCAACCTTGGTTGATTGTGAAATCAAAGATTTAAACGGTTCGATATCTGCAAGTCCATATGTCCATGCGCCGGCATGATCCCCACCGTAGTACTTACTCCATTGCTCTGCGCTCTCTAATCTGTAATCAGCGCCGAGATCTACAATCTTTGCACTCGTTGGTAGTTGGGCGATCACCTTCGCTGATTCACCATGTGGGAGCGCCAAGAAGATGAGGTCACATGTAGCGAAGTCGGCGGGTGAGAATGCGCTAAAGCTCTTGCCCGCATAACTCTGCAACTGCGGATGAACTGACGTAATCAACTCCCCCGCATTGGAGTGAGCCGTGATCGCGCTTACCTCGAAATGTGGGTGGAACGCGAGAAGGCGAAGAAGTTCGCCACCTGCATAACCACTAGCTCCTACGACACCGATTTTCATGCACAGATGATAGCATATTTATGCAAGAGTTTGCATATTTATGCAGTACGGAGAACGGCTCCAGTCGCCTTCACTGCCGCGTCCACCGCAGATTCACGCATAGCCGTTACCTCGGCTCCGGTCAGGGTGCGGTCGGGAGCACGGAAGACGAGTGAGAATGCCAGTGAGATCTTGCCATCGCCTAGCTTGTCGTAGCGATCAAAGAGCGTAATGGATTCGAGGAGTTCGCCTGCGCCATGGCGAAGCGCTTCTTCAACCTGTGAAGCGGTGATGTTCGCATCAACAATCAGCGCGACATCTTGCAGAGCTGCTGGCATTGTTCCAACGGTTGTTGGACGCACGAGCTGTGAATCAGGAAGGGCGCTTAAGCCAACAGCAAAAGCAACTGATCGCTCAGGAAGGCCGTACTTAGCCACGATTCGCGGATGAAGTTCGCCGGCATGAGCGACTGCCTTTCCATCGACTATGAGTTCGGCGCAGCGACCTGGGTGCCACGGAGCGAAATCAGAGCGCTTTACAGTCCACTCGAGATTGCAGAGCTGGAGAATATCTTGGGCGTATGCAATCGCATCTTGCCAGTTATAGGAACGCGCCTTGCCTTGCCAATCTTCGCTCTCAACCTTGCCGACAAGCAGACCAGCTACGTGATACGCCTGAGGAGGAACGCTAGCAAAGATTTCATCAATGACTTTCTGCGTTGGTCGCTTTGATAAATCTGGTGAGATAAATGGAACCAACTTCTGCGAGCTGCGAAAGATGGAGCCCATCTCGAAGATTGCAAAGTCTTTTGCTCCGCGACTGATATTGCGTTGCGCAACTTCAATCAACCCCGGAACAAGATGAACGCGCATCAATGGGAATTCTTCAGACATTGGATTTGCGATGCGGTATGTAGCAGCACGTTCGCCGACAAAGCCCATTGAATCGATGGTCTCTTGGTTGGTAAATGGGAAAGTTTGTACTTCAGCCAATCCGCGACTTGCCAGCATCTGTGCCACAGCACGTCGGCGCTTCTGTGTCGGAGTAAGCGATGCATGCAGTGGGCGCGGAGGAAGAATCGATGGAATCTTGTCGTAACCAATCATGCGGGCTACTTCTTCAGCGAAATCTGCAGATGTGAGGAGATCTGAACGCCATGATGGTGGATCAACCTCAAAGGTCTTCTCATTTACATCGCAACCGATCGTGCGAAGAATCTCTGTAATCTGAGCCGGCGATACCTCTACCCCAAGGATGCGAGAGATATAGGCAGGGTCAACTTTCACCACTGGGGCGAAACGGGGTTCGCCATCTACGACAGTTGCAACGTGCTGCGCTGAACTATTTTCAGTCAGCAGCTGAACAAAGCGAGCAGATGCGAGTTGGGCAAGTGATGGATCAACGCTGCGCTCAAGGCGACGTGATGCTTCAGATGACAATTTATGGCGACGTGAGTTCTTTGCTACACATACAGGATCGAAACGAACTGCTTCTAGAGCAATTTCTGTCGTTGTTTCAGAGATTTCTGACGAAGCGCCACCCATCGTTCCTGCGAGAGCGAGTGGTTGAGCGTCATCACAGACCATAAGGTCATCTGGATCTAACTGACGCACTTGCCCATCAAGTGTTGTGAAAGGTTGCGCCTTACCTGCGCGCTTAATGGTGACCCCACCTTTGATCTTTGATTTATCAAATGCGTGAAGTGGCTGACCGAGTTCGAGCATGACGTAGTTGGTGACATCGACAACGAGCGAGATTGAACGCATCCCCATCTTTTCGATGCGACGACGCATCCAGAGTGGTGTTGTGGCAGAGGGATCGAAATTTGAAAGTGTACGTAAGTAGAAGACAGAGGCAGTCGATGGGTCAGCAATCTTTGCCGACACGCCTTTACCAGTTTCGGTAAAGGTGAGTTCGCGAAGCGCATCGACTGGATCGGTAAATGTAAGCCCAAGTGAACCTGCTACTTCACGAGCAATTCCGCGAATGCTGAGCGCGTACCCACGATCAGGGTTTACCGCTACATCGAAGATGACATCGTTGATCATCAACCCAGCAATTGCATCATCGCCAATCTTTACTGTGCCTTCAGCGAAAATCATGATTCCTGAATGATCGTCACCTAAACCAAGTTCGCGCGCAGAACAAATCATTCCATTTGAGGTCTTGCCATAGGTTTCGCGTGCGCCGATTGCGAAATTGCCAGGAAGTACCGCGCCAGGAAGTGCTGCCACGATGAGGTCTCCGACAACAAAGTTGGTGGCTCCACAAATGACGTATCGCGTCTCTTTCTCGCCACAATCGAGACCGACGTAACGAACGGGCTTCTTAAATTCAGTGAGCTCTTCGATGCTGAGAACCTTTGCGAAGACCAATGGGCCTGTGATGTCAGATCCCTGCTTGATGATTTCTTCTACTTCGAAACCAACGCGGATAAGCGCATCAGAAATCTCTTCAGCGGTAATCGATGCTGGAATATCGACGAATTCTTTGATCCACGATAACGGTGCGCGCATTTAGAGTCCTACTCCAAACTGTCGTGTGAAACGAAGATCGCCTTCGACAATGTCGTGCATATCGGTGATTCCATGACGCACCATGAGGGTGCGCTCAAGACCCATACCAAATGCGAAGCCGGTGTAGATATCTGTATCGATTCCACAGGTTGCCAGAACCTTTGGATTCACCATTCCACAACCGCCCCATTCGATCCATCGACCATTGAAGAAGATATCCACTTCAGCGCTTGGTTCGGTAAATGGGAAGAACGATGGTCGGAGTCGAGTAACAACATCAGGACCAAACATATGTCGTGCAAAGTTATCGAGCGTTCCTTTGAGGTGGGCCATGGTGATGCCCTTATCGACCACGAGTCCTTCGACCTGATGGAAGACCGGACTATGGGTGGCATCGAGTTCATCGGCGCGGAATGTGCGGCCGGGACAGATCATGTAGATCGGTGGCTCCTGAGTAAGCATGGAACGAATCTGTACCGGTGATGTCTGGGTGCGCAGTACGACGCCAGATTCGATTGGTTCGATAAAGAAAGTATCTTGCATAGTTCGTGCCGGGTGATCAGCAGGAATATTAAGAGCATCGAAGTTAAGCCAGCCGGATTCGAGTTCAGGGCCTTCTTCGACAGAGAAACCTTGTTCGATAAAGAAGTCAGAGACCTCGTTCTTGATAATGGAGATGGGATGAAGTCCCCCACGATGAGTGCGCTGGACTGGCAAGGTAATGTCTACAACTTCTTCGAGAAGCACCTTTGCATCGCGTTCAACTTCCAACTTCTCAGTCGCCTTAGCGAGAGCTTTCGCAATCTCAGCCTTTGCATCCCCAATAAGTTTTCCGGCAGAGGCTTTCTCTTCAGGTGAGAGCGAACCCAGTGCCCGGCTCGCTAATGAGACGGGAGCCTTATCACCGGTGTGGGCAAGGCGTGCGACTTTGAGAGCGTCGAGATCAGATGCGGCAGCAAAAGCCTTCTGGGCATCGCTTATCCACGATGCAATATCTGCCGGATTCATGGAGGTAATTCTAACCTGCGACCTTTGAAGAAAGGGTGAACATTACGATAGAAGCGGCTGCAGATAAGTTGAGGCTTTCAGCTCGTCCGGCCATAGGAATCGTTACTTCTGTTACGGGAACTCCGAGCATCGCAGCATCTACTCCCCTTGCCTCATTGCCGAATATCGCAATGCAATCGCCAGAAATTGAAAGATCCAGGAGTGATGTCTTGGCATGCGATGAAAGAAGGAATTTTTGAATCCCAGGAAATTGCTTATCGACGTGGGTAAATGCAATCCCCTCGAATACCGGAATATGCCAGAGAGATCCGGCCGTTGAGCGAACCACTTTTGGAGAGAACATATCGACCGAATCAGGTGATGTGATGACAGCGGATATTCCCATTGCATCTGCGGTACGTAAGATTGTTCCGGCATTTCCTGGATCTTGGATCTCGTGAAGATATATAAATGTTGATGTACCAGTTGCGGAAAGCTCAGAGATATCGCTTTCGGGTTTGTAGCAGAGGGAGATCAGCCCTTGTGGTGAGACGGTATCTGACATCGCCTTCATAACCGCTTCGCTGACTTCGACAATTTCTACTGAGCCAAGGTCGAGTTCAGAAATCTTGGAGAGACCGTTTTCGGTTGCATACAGAATCTTTAACTGCAGACCGTGTGAAGAGGTCAACGCTTCGCGTGCACATTGCACACCTTCGGCGACAAAGAGGCCTTGTTCGCGACGCTCTTTAGCGCCCTTAGAACCAATAAGAGCCTTCACTCGCCCGACGTGCGGCGAATGAAGGCTCTCAATCATTGGTATGAATTACTTAAGCTGCAGGAAGGTTCTTACGTGCAACATCCACGAGAACCTTAAATGCTGCTGGATCGTTTGTTGCGATATCTGAAAGAACGCGACGATCTACTTCAAGACCAGATGCCTTAAGACCCTGGATGAAGCGGTTGTATGTCATTCCGTTTTCGCGAGCTGCAGCGTTAATACGCTGAATCCATAGCTGACGGAAATCGCCCTTCTTGTCCTTACGGTCATTGAAGGCATAAACCATTGAGTGAGTTACTTGCTCCTTCGCCTTTGTGAAAAGACGTGAACGCTGACCGCGATATCCGGCTGCGCGCTCGAGGGTTGTGCGACGCTTCTTTGCTGCGTGTACTCCGCGCTTTACTCTCATTGGTCGACTCCCTTACTTCAAACCAAGCATGCGCTTGGCTGTCATTGTGACTGTTGCTTTTGCTGATGACTCTTGACTCAAACGACGAGTAACGCGTGATGACTTGTGCTCCAAAAGGTGGCGCTTGCCTGCACGCTCGTGCATGATCTTTCCTGATCCTGTGACGCGGAAGGTCTTCTTCGCACCACTGTGGGTTTTCATCTTTGGCATTTATCTTCTCCTGTTACTTCGTCGTTGTTAAAACCTTTTTTAACTAAAACTCTTCTAGTAAAACTACTGTGCAGCTGCTTCTTCAGCAGCCTTCTCCTTGGCAGCTCGCGCCGCTTTCTGTTCAGCTACCGCTTCGGTCTTCTTCTTCGTTGGCCCTAGGACCATCGTCATCTGTCGACCTTCTTGCTTAGGAGCGAACTCCACGAATGCAATCTCTTTGACATCTTCTGCAAGACGCTGCAAGAGTTTGAATCCAAGCTCTGGACGTGTTTGTTCACGGCCACGGAACTTCATCGTGATCTTCACCTTGTCGCCACCCTTGAGAAACTTCTCGACTGCTGAGCGCTTTGTCTCGTAATCGTGATTTTCGATCTTTGGCGTCATGCGCACTTCCTTCACCACAATGTGGGTCTGGTTCTGACGTGCTTCGCGAGCCTTCTGTGCTTCCTGGTACTTGTACTTGCCGAAGTCCATGATCTTGCACACTGGTGGATTAGCTTCGGGTGCAATCTCTACGAGATCGAGTCCGATTTCATCTGCCATAGCTAGCGCTGCTTCGATATCTACAACTCCAACTTGTTCACCGGTGTAATTGATGAGACGAATTTGGGGTGTGCGGATACGGTCATTGATGCGCGGTTCTGTTGTGATTTCTGCTCCTATGTTTGTCTTGAGTATCCAAGCCGCTGCATGAAATTGCGCACCGCACATAGGAAGCAATTGGCCCGTAAGGACCGAATTACTTACCGACGAACCAATCCGCCTAAGCAGTAGAGGTGGGAGCGGTGAGCTCCTCTTGCAGTAGCCGGGCTACTGGTCTGGAGCAAAGGTTACCTGAAGGGGTAGGGAATGAAAAATCCGAGCGTGGATGGGTCCTTAGGCGCCCATGCCGAATGGGGCGATGACTGAAGTCATGCGCCCATGCCATGCAGCCCGCCATCGACATGGATGATCTCAGCGGTGGTCTTGGGGAACCAATCGCTCAAGAGAGCAACAGCAGCTTTTGCTGCAGGAACTGGATCTGTGACATCCCATTCGAGTGGGCTGCGGTCGTTCCAAACCTTTTCAAATTCATCAAAGCCCGGAATCGACTTAGCCGCCATTGTGCGGATTGGGCCTGCTGCAACGAGGTTGATGCGCACATTTTCAGCGCCGAGATCGCGCGCTAAGTAACGCGATGTCGATTCGAGCGCTGCCTTAGCAACACCCATCCAGTCGTACTTAGGCCATGCGACTTGAGCATCAAAGTCGAGACCGACAACAGATGCTCCATCTTTAAATGTTGGACGGCATGCCATGGTCAAAGATTTCAATGAATACGCAGAGATATGAACAGCAGTTGAGACATCTTCCCAAGCGGTGTTGAGAAAGTTACCACCGAGCGCAGCCTCGGGTGCGAAACCAATCGAATGCACCACGCCATCAAGGTGTGGGACATGCTTCTTCACTTCAGCTGCTAAACCATCAAGGTGCTCTTGGTTTGTGACATCAAGTTCGATGATGGGAGCAGGTTGTGGAAGTCGGCCCGCGATACGAGTTGTGAGGCTCAGTGCACGACCGAAGCCGGTGAGCACGACATTGGCGCCTTCTTCTTGAGCGATCTTTGCAATATGGAATGCGATTGAGCCATCGGTGAGTACGCCGGTGACGAGGATGTTCTTTCCTTGGAGGATGCCCATTCTTAGTGACCCATTCCTAATCCGCCATCGACAGGGATGATGGCACCGGTGATGTAACTTGCCTGAGGAGAAGCAATAAATGCAACGACATCTGCAATCTCTTCAGCTGAGCAGAAGCGACCCAGAGGTACTTGGGCTGCGATATCAGAACGACGCTTCTCATCGAGATCTGCTGTCATATCTGTTTCAACAAATCCGGGAGCGATGACATTTGCTGTAATGCCGCGACTACCAAGTTCGCGCGCAAATGATCGCGCCATTCCTACGAGGCCCGACTTTGAAGCAGAGTAGTTAACTTGGCCGGCAGCACCCACTCCCCCAACTACTGAACCGATAAAGATAAGACGTCCGCGCTTTAACTTCAGTAGACCTTTTGTTGCGCGCTTTGAGACACGAAAAGCTCCGGTGAGATTGGCGTTAATGACGCTTTCGAAATCTTCATCACTCATTCGCATTACGAGTGTGTCTTTAGTAATTCCTGCATTTGCCACAATGATTTCTGGCTGACCGATCTCCGCCTCAATCTTTGCAAAAGCTGCATCGACGCTTTCAGCATCAGTGACATCCATCTGCACTGCATCGAATCCAGTGGGTGGAGTACCGCTCCTATATGTGATGACGACTCGATGGCCTGCAGCTTTGAGCGCGGTTGCGATAGCTAAACCAATTCCACGATTTCCGCCGGTGACAAGTGCGATTGAAGTCGAGTCGCTCATGAGAGAAAACTACCCTACTGTTGCTCTATGGCTAAAGAAGATGACGTTTACGACATCACTAGCGCCCCAAAAGGGTTAACTACTGACCAGTCCGCGAGACAACGTCGCTATTTCATTTCGATGATGATTCGTACAGCCTGCTTTATTCTGACTGTGTTACTGCCCAGTCCATATCGTTGGTTCGCGCTAGCTGGTGCAGTTACTCTTCCGTATATCGCGGTTGTAGTTGCCAATGCCGGACGCGAGACAGTTCTGCCAGGTGCTGCCATCTTGAAGAAGAGGCCGCGAGGAATTGAATAGTTCGACCAAAAAAGAGAGTTTCTCACTCCTTAAATCTTTTATAGCTCTCCTGCTTATCGTCGGTTGTCTCTGGGCCGCACAGTGGCAGTACCACCGTGGAGTAGCCCGACATGCTCGCAATACAGTGATCGAAACGAATTCAACCATGAAGACTGTTTCGCTCACTTCTGTTCTCGCAGCACCGCAAGCACACGAATGGCAGTCAGTTACCACTGAAGGAAGTTTCGATGCAACGTCTCAGATTCTTCTGCGCAATCGTTACTCCGAAGGCGTCTATGGCTTTGAACTACTTACTCGTTTTACAAATACAACAGGGCAGACGTTCTGGGTTGATTGTGGATGGGTAAAGGCGGGAGAGTATGCAACAACACAACCCGAACTTCCTACATTGCCTACTGGCCAAGTGAAGATTGTCGGAAGGTTGCGTCTTGATTCATCGCTCCCCCAAGGTTCCTTCTTCGCAATCCCTAGCAATAAATCCGATGGGCTCGTATCAAAAGCAAATGCTCAGTCAGGCTCTACAACCGAAACTTTCTATATCGATCTTTTACGTGGATCAGACTCTGCACTTACTCCAGAAGTCCCGGCGCAGCTTCCTGAACTTTCCGATGGACCACATATGGCATACGCCTTGCAATGGCTCTTCTTCGGCGGTCTAGTCGTCTATGGCCGTTTCTTAATTCGTCGTGATGTCCTGTCGAGCAAAGAGCTCTGAATACAACCCACCTTTAGCAATAAGATCCTCATGGGTTCCGCGTTCAACAATCAAACCCTTCTCCAGAACAAGAATTTGATCGGCTTCCATGACCGTGCTGAGGCGGTGTGCAATCACGATCGAAGTTCTGCCCTTGAGCGCATGTTTAAGAGCTTCATGAACAAGTGACTCATTTTCAGAATCTAAGTGTGCTGTCGCTTCGTCAAGAATCACAATGGCAGGAGCTTTGAGAAGAAGGCGAGCGATAGCCAATCTCTGCTTCTCTCCACCTGAAAGTCGATGTCCACGTTCACCCACCATGGTGTCGAAACCATTAGGAAGTGTAGAAATCAAATCCCAAATCTGAGCAGATTTGCACGCCTCGATCATCTCTTCTTCAGTCGCATCTTCCTTTGCATATCGCAAATTCTCGGCGATAGTCTCGTGGAATAAGTGCGCATCTTGCATAACAACTCCAATGGAGTCGCGTAGCGATTGAACTGTGAACTCACGAATATCGTCACCATCGATAGAGATGGAACCTCGAGTGACGTCATAGAGTCGAGGAAGCAGTGCGCTCATAGTCGTCTTACCTGCCCCTGATGGTCCAACAATTGCAGTGATTGTTCCTGCAGGTGCGGTGAATGAGATTCCGCGGAGAACCTCGCCGCTTTCGACAGTTTCAGGCTTCGCCGCGGATTCAAGTGAAGCAAGTGAGATTTCCTCAGCACGTGGATAGGTAAAAGCTACATCTGTGAAATCGATTGTGAGGTTCTTCTTATCCAGAACTTTGGCGCCAGCCTTATCCGTAATCATCGGGTGAAGATCCAGGACTTCAAATACGCGTTCAAATGAGACGAGTGCTGTCATGACATCGATACGTACATTCGATAGCGCTGTGAGCGGTCCATAGAGTCGAGCGAGCAACGCAGTGATTGCAAGAAGTGTTCCTACTGAGATTGCGCCATTAATCGCAAGGTGTCCCCCAATGCCATATGCAAATGCTGTGGCAACTGCTGCAACGCTCGTGATGCCTACGAAGAAGACTCTGTTGAGCATTGCAGTTTGAATTCCGATATCAGCAACCTTGCGAGCTCGCGTACGAAAGAAGCTCTCTTCCTTCGCTGGCTTGCCATAGAGGTTTACTAAGAGAGCTCCAGAAACATTGAAGCGTTCTGTCATCGTGCTCGACATCGTTGCATTGAGATTAAATGCATCGCGAGTCAAGGCTTGAATACGTTTTCCAACCCACTTAGTAGGAAGAAGAAAGACCGGAAGGAGGAGAAGTGAAACGATGGTGATTTGCCACGAGAGGATCAGCATTGTGGTGACAACGAGAACGAGCGAGACAACATTACTCACCACGCCAGAGAGAGTTCCGGTAAATGCTTGTTGCGCCCCCATGACATCAGAGTTGATACGCGAGATGAGCGCGCCCGTCTGCGTCCGGGTAAAGAATGCAATCGATTGTCGCTGGATATGAGCAAAGACCTGCGAGCGAAGATCGTAAATCAAACCTTCACCAATTCGCGCTGAGTACCAACGTCCAAAGATATTGATGATTGCATCAACAATTGCGAGAAGTCCAACAGCTAGAGCTAATTTCGTTACAAGTCCTGCATCCTTAGGTATGACGCCCTTATCGATAAGTTCGCGGAGCAGCAACGGAGTAGATACGACGAGCAGCGCTTCAATAACAACAGTGATGAGAAAGATTGTTATGTGAGATTTATAGGGCTTGCCATACGAAATTATCCGTTTGATTGTCCCTGGCTTTAACTTCTGCGATTTTACAGATGGGTCTGCGGTCATGGACCGAAAGGTCATCCAGACTGCATGTTGTGACATAAGAACTCAGTAAGCAGATCAGACAGTAAAGCCGAGAGCGCGAAGTTGTTCGCGACCGTCATCTGAAATCTTGTCAGGACCCCAGGGTGGCATCCATACCCAGTTGATTTTCACATCATCAGTAAATGGAGCAAGTGCTTGTCGAGTCTGATCTTCAATAACATCCTGAAGTGGGCAGGCAGCTGATGTGAGCGTCATGTTGAGAACAGCGATGTTGTTATCGTCGACCATCATGTCGTAGATAAGGCCAAGGTCAACGACGTTGATACCGAGTTCTGGGTCGACAACATCCTTCATCGCCTCGTTGATATCTTCAATCTTTGCAACCATGTTCTTATCCTACTTTCTTTTGAAGGCGCTCGTTAATTCTCTTTAGCCAAGGCTTGAACACTGGCATCCTTAAAGGCCATCCACCCTAGAAGGGCGCATTTAATACGGGCTGGATATTGCGATACACCAGCAAGCGCGACTGCATCCTCGAGAAGATTCTCATCTCCTTTTTCAGTCCCCTTGCTCTGCATCAAGTGCATAAAGGAATCTGCAATTACCTGTGCCTGAGATAGCTCTTTTCCTATCAAGAGATCAGTCAAGATAGAGACGCTCGCCTGCGAAATTGAGCATCCCACGCCATCCCATGTAACAGCCTTCACGGTCTGCCCATCAAGAGTCACATTAAGGGTGATCTCATCGCCGCAACTTGGATTGATGTGATGAACCTGCGCATCATAGGTCGGACTCAACTTCTTATTCTGTGGGTTCTTGTAATGATCGAGAATGACTTCTTGATAGAGATTATCGAGTTGCATTAGCGTCCAAAATATTTCTGGGCGCCTTGAACGCCTGCGATCAGAGCATCGAGATCTTCGGTGGTGTTGTAGAGGTAGACAGATGCACGAGTTGTCGCTGGTACTCCAAGTTTGCGAGTCAGTGGCCACGCACAGTGATGACCTGTGCGAACGGCTATTCCTTGGCTATCGAGATACTGTCCTAGATCATGTGGGTGAATATCTCCCAGAGTGAAAGAGATGGATCCACCACGAAGTCCAGTCGTTGCTGGGCCGATAATGCGAATATCGTCGATTGCTGCCAGACCCTCGAGAAGATATGCAGTCAGTGCAATTTCGTGGCGGTGGATATTCTCCATGCCAATCTTTGTCAGATATGTAAGGGCGGCACCTAAACCAACTGCTTGCGCCATGTTGGGAACGCCAGCTTCAAATTTCTTTGGTGCAGGAGCCCACGTAGCAGTTGTCATTGTGACGTTTTCAATCATGGATCCACCGGTAAGAAAGGGTGGCAATTCCGCAAGAAGTTCGGCCCGACCCCAGAAAATTCCAACTCCTGTTGGACCTACAGCCTTATGACCTGAGAATGCTAAGAAATCTATATCGAGAGCTTTTACATCGACCGCCATATGTGGGACTGATTGACATGCATCGAGAACAACTACTGCACCGACTTCATGTGCACGACGTGTAATGGCTTCCAACGGATTGATAGTTCCGAGCACATTTGACTGATGTGTGAGAGCGACAACCTTTGTCTTTGCATCAATCAACGAGTCAATATTCGAAAGATCAAGGCGATAATCATCTGTAACAGAGAACCATTTGAGCGTTGCTCCAGTGCGCGCAGCAAGCTGTTGCCAAGGGATGAGATTGGCGTGGTGCTCCATCTCAGTTACAACTATGGAGTCGCCAGCCTTGAGATGGAATCGATTTCCTGGTTCTGCATTACCCATTGCATAAGCAACTAAGTTCAGAGACTCGGTAGCGCCTTTGGTAAATACAACTTCTTCAGAATGAGCGTTTAGGAAGTTGGCCACAATCTGGCGTGCGCCCTCATAGGCATCAGTTGCCTCTTCGGCTAATTGATGTGCACCGCGATGTACTGCAGCATTATTGAGTCGATAGAAATTGCTCTCTGCATCGATAACGACATTTGGCTTCTGACTTGTTGCGCCGGAATCTAAATAAACCAGGCGCTTGCCATCGCGGATTGTCCGATCAAGAATCGGAAAATCCTTAGCGATAGCGTGAGCATCAAAAGTCATAATTAGGCGGTGACGTACTCCGCATAACCATTAGCTTCGAGCTTATCTGCCAGTTCTGGTCCGCCTTCTTCGACGATACGACCGTTTGCAAATACATGTACGAAGTCAGGTTTGATGTAGCGCAAGATACGTGTGTAGTGAGTGATCAAGAGGATGCCGTGATTATTTGCAGCCTTCGCACGTACAACGCCTTCAGAGACAATACGTAGCGCATCGACGTCGAGACCTGAATCTGTCTCATCGAGGATTGCAAACTTTGGCTTGAGGAGTTCGAGCTGCATGATTTCGTGGCGCTTCTTCTCGCCACCAGAGAAACCTTCATTGACATTACGTTGCGCAAAAGATGGATCCATCTTGAGGGATTCCATTGCGCTCTTTACTTCGCCTACCCATTCACGCAGCTTGGGAGCTTCACCGCGAAGCGCTGTAGCTGCAGTACGAAGGAAGTTAGAGACTGAGACACCAGGTACTTCAACGGGATACTGCATCGCAAGGAAGAGACCTGCCTTTGCGCGCTCATCGACGGACATCTCGAGAACATCTGCACCATCCAGTGTCACTGTTCCCCCAGTAATTGTGTACTTAGGGTGCCCTGCGATTGAGTATGCAAGCGTTGACTTACCTGATCCGTTTGGTCCCATGATTGCGTGGGTTTCACCTGACTTGATGGTGAGGTCTACGCCCTTAAGGATTTCAATCGAACCTTGTTCGGTATCGACAGATACTTTCAATCCGCGAATTTCTAGAGTGCTCATATCTATCTCCGTTACATCTCTACCGTGACGGAGTCTCCGTCGACAGTTACTGAATAGGTTTTTACTGGGGCTACTGCTGGAGGCGTTAACGCTTCTCCTGTACGAAGATCGAATTCAGCTCCGTGGAGCCAGCATTCAATCTTGAAATCGGTGATATCACCTTCAGAAAGTGATGCATCGGAATGGCTACAGACATCGTTGATCGCAAATACCTCATCGCCCACTCGGGCTACGCAGATGGATTCGCCATTCTTTTCAATGCGGACGGGCTTTCCCGCTTGAAGTGAAGAGAAAGTCAAGTCAGACATTTACTTACCTGCCTTAGCGAGTTCGTCATCGATGCGAGCCATAATGCGCTCTTGTACTTCTTCGATATGAATTTCAGAGACAATCTCATTGAAGAAACCGCGAACGACGAGGCGACGTGCATCATCCATGTTGATTCCGCGTGACATTAAATAGAAGAGTTGTTCATCATCGAAGCGACCCGTTGTGGATGCGTGTCCTGCACCTACGATTTCGCCTGTTTCGATTTCGAGGTTTGGAACTGAATCTGCGCGCGCTCCATCGGAGAGCAACAAGTTGCGGTTGAGTTCGTAGGTATCGGTGCCTTCAGCTGCAGCGCGAATAAAGACATCGCCAATCCAGACTGTATGTGCCTTATCTCCTGCAAGCGCGCCCTTGTAGTTCACGCGTGACTTTGCATTGGGGACTTTGTGATCGACGAACATGCGGTGTTCAAAGAACTGTCCAGCAGTTGCAAAGTAGACGCCCGATAGATCGCATGATGCACCCGGTGCAATGAAATCAACTGTAGGAAGCAGACGCACTACATCTCCCCCAACAGTGACGACGATTGATTTGAAGGTTGCATCGCGATCGACGATTGCGTGATGGCGCGCTGCATGAATGGTCTTTGAGCCCCACTCTTGAAGTGCAATAAGAGTGAGGTGAGCACCTGGCTCGACAACAATCTCAAGATCTTCTGCAAGATGCATATCGCCAGAGTTCTCGATCACAACGACTGACTTCGAGTGGTTTCCGGCCTTAATCTGAACTCGTGAGAATTCAGCTGAATCGGTACCAAATGCGCTGCGATTCAAGAAGATGGGCTCAGCAATCTCAGCGTTCGCGGCAATTGATAGAACCGCACCCTTTGAAGTGAACTGACGGATGCGATTCACAATTGCATCATCGGTCTCAGTAACTGCATCAATATCCTGATGTGTGAAAGTTGCACCGGTTGGGAGTGAGCTCTTTACAGAGAGTGAATTACGTTCGACAGCTGCTGCTGTTCCATCGTGCATTCCGCCAAGGCGCTTCAGCGGTGTAAAGCGCCAAGCTTCCTCACGACCGGTAGGCGTGTGGTTTTCGAGAAGGTTTGATTGCAATGAAGACATTAGCCGACTGCGCCTTCCATCTGGAGCTCGATGAGGCGGTTGAGTTCGAGCGCGTATTCCATCGGAAGTTCACGAGCGATTGGCTCAATAAATCCACGAACGATCATCGCCATCGCCTCATCCTCATTGAGCCCACGAGACATGAGGTAGAAGAGCTGATCATCTGAGATTTTCGAAACAGTTGCTTCGTGTCCCATTGAGACATCATCTTCACGGATATCAACATACGGATATGTATCTGAACGAGAGATGGTGTCGACGAGAAGCGCATCGCATTTCACTGTACTTGCTGAGTGGTGCGCACCTTCTTGAACCTGAACAAGTCCACGGTAAGAAGTACGTCCACCACCACGGGCGACTGATTTAGAGATAACAGAAGATGATGTGTAAGGAGCAGCGTGAACCATCTTCGCACCTGAATCTTGGTGTTGACCGGGACCTGCAAATGCGAGTGAGAGAGTTTCACCCTTTGCATGTGGACCCATCAACATCACTGCTGGGTATTTCATGGTGACCTTTGAGCCGATATTTCCATCGACCCATTCCATGGTTGCGCCTTCAGCACATGTGGCGCGCTTTGTTACCAAGTTATAGACGTTGTTTGACCAGTTCTGGATGGTTGTGTAACGAACACGCGCACCCTTCTTGACGATAATTTCAACAACAGCAGAGTGAAGTGAATCTGATTTATAGATTGGCGCTGTGCAGCCTTCTACATAGTGAATGTATGAATCTTCATCAGCGATGATCAGAGTACGTTCAAACTGACCCATGTTCTCTGTATTGATACGGAAGTAAGCCTGTAATGGAATATCTACATGTACGCCCTTAGGCACGTAGATAAATGAACCACCTGACCAGACAGATGTATTGAGAGCAGCAAACTTGTTATCGCCTACTGGAATAACGGAACCAAAGTACTCCTTGAAGAGTTCTGGGTGCTGCTTAAGTCCGCTATCTGTATCGAGGAAGATAACTCCCTGCTTCTCAAGATCTTCGCGGATTGAGTGATAAACAACTTCTGATTCGTACTGAGCAGCTACACCAGAAACCAAGCGCTGCTTTTCTGCTTCAGGGATACCGAGACGGTCGTAAGTGTTTTTAATGTCATCAGGCAAGTCATCCCATGTTGTTGCTTGCTTCTCTGTTGAACGTACGAAGTATTTGATGGTGTCAAAGAAGATTCCTGAGAGATCAGATCCCCATGATGGCATCGGCTTCTTATAGAAGAGGTCGAGACCTTTGAGGCGTAGATCGAGCATCCACTGTGGTTCGCTCTTCTTCGCTGAAATATCGCGAACAACTTCCTCGCTCAGGCCACGCTTAGCATTAGAGCTGGCCTCATTATTATCTGACCAACCGTATTCGTAATTTCCGAGGCCTTCGAGCTCTGGGTGTGCTGTTGTCATGATGATGCCTTTCCAGCGGTTAGTTTTCCTGAATTGATCTTCTTTGGTTGCTTTGTCAGATTGGGAATATAGGTAGTGCAGACTCCATCGCCATGAGCGATAGTTGCTAAACGTTGCACGTGGGTTCCAAGTACACGTGAAAATGCTTCTGTCTCTGCTTCGCAGAGTTGTGGGAATTCAGCAGCAACGTGCGCGATAGGACAGTGGTGCTGGCAGAGTTGCTCACCCATAGGACGAGATTCAATGCTGGTTGCATAACCTTGTTCGGTGAGAAAAGTTGCGAGTGCTTCCGATTTGTTGGAACGTTTTGCAAGTGCAATCGTTGCCTTACGTTCGATGTCATCTGCGCGAGATTGTGCAAATGCCTTGACAAGATGTTCGCCAGATTGCGCAGATATAAATTTAAGAGCAGCGACTGCTAAGTCATCGTACGAATGTTCAAACTTTTCGCGTCCTGAATCCGTCATCACAAATACTTTGGATGGTCGTCCACGACCACGGCTCAGGGCTTGGTGAGGTTCGCGCGCTTCGAGGATTCCATCGGCGACCAAGAGATCGAGGTGGCGGCGAATTCCCGCCGGAGTGAGGCCGAGGCGCTCCCCCAGAACGACCGCTGTCGAAGGGCCATTCTCGAGAACCGAGCGGGCGACAGCATCACGGGTGCTGAGATCGTCGATTTTCACAACAGTATTGTGTCGTAATTCGCCCTGCCTAGCCAATCCAAAAGGCAGGCTCCACCCACGAGTCGGCAATAGGCTACGAGCGTGAGTAGAACAAAGAGCATCGCGAGCAAACTCTTGCCTGCTCTTTCAGGCCTCCTCCTCTTCCTCCAATCAGCCCTCGTTATTACCGGGGGCGCGGTTCGAGTAACCGGTTCTGGACTCGGTTGCCCAACATGGCCCGAGTGCACCCCTGGTTCCTACACGCCAGTGCCCGGTCAAGCAGAAGGGCAACTTCATGCGTGGATCGAATTCGGAAATAGATTGCTCACCTTTGCGCTCTTCTTTGCGGCAGTAGCAACGCTGATCGCCATCTTCCGAGCTGGACGAAGGGATCTACGTCTTCTCGGTGCGACACAAATTCTCGGAATCTTGGGTCAAGGTGTTTTGGGTGGAATAACAGTCTTAACAAATCTCAATCCTCTTGCCGTAGGTTCACACCTCCTACTGTCAATTCTTCTGATTGCGGCAGCAACGTCGCTTCATTCACGCAGGCATCATCCTTATGTGCGTACATCATCGAGTGAGCTTCGCATCTCTCGCGTCTCGTTCGCTCATACATCTCTTGCATTTATAGCGATTTCAATTGGAACCCTTGTTACAGGAAGTGGTCCTCATGCAGGTGATGTTGATGCTCCTCGATTGAACTTTGCAATCACAACTATTGCTCGAGTACACAGCGCATCCGTTTGGCTTCTCATGATTGTCTCCATCTTCTTCTTGCTGCGAAAGAATTTGAATTTTGAAACAAAACGCTGGCTGCGAGTATTTATCGCATTAGCAATTGGCCAAGGTGCACTTGGCTACATTCAATATTTCCTTGGAGTTCCTGAAGGGCTTGTAGTGCTTCATCTCCTTGGCTCAGTTCTAGTCTGGATCGCAGCGTGGCGGGTCCGACTATCTGTTGTACGTAAACCCGCATAAGGAGAAGATGATGACAAAGATCGCTGGCTGGACAGAACTTGATGATCGCGCAGTTGCATATGCACGCGCACTCGCTATGGATGCAGTACAGAAGGTAGGCAACGGCCACCCTGGTACCGCAATGGCGCTGGCCCCTGTTGCTTACAACCTCTTTCAGCGCCACCTCATCCACGATCCATCTGACCCACAGTGGTTAGGTCGCGATCGTTTTATCTTGTCTTGCGGTCACTCATCGATGACTTTGTACACACAACTCTTCTTCAGTGGTTATGGCCTTGAAATGGAAGATATCAAATCGTTCCGCACATGGGGTTCGCTCACTCCAGGCCATCCGGAATTTGGCCACACAGCAGGCGTTGAAATGACAACGGGGCCACTCGGTGCCGGTGTTGCAACATCTGTTGGCTTTGCAATGGCAGCGCGATATGAGCGTGGTTTGCTCGATCCAGATGCAGCAGTTGGAACATCTCTCTTCGATCACTCAATCTGGGTTATTTGCTCAGATGGAGATCTTCAGGAAGGCGTTTCTGGCGAGGCATCTTCACTTGCTGGAACACAAGCTCTCGGAAATCTCAACATCATCTACGACGACAACAGAATCTCTATCGAAGGTGACACTCACGTTTCCTTCACCGAAGATGTTGCTGCTCGCTATCGCGCATACGGTTGGCATGTACAAGAAGTCCCTGCACTAGCAGATGGAAATGTTGATCTTGAATCTCTCGACAAGGCGATGCTCGCAGCAAAGGCAGAACTCACAAAGCCATCACTTATTCGTATGCATTCAACAATTGCATGGCCTGCTCCAAAGCTTCGCGGTACCGCAAAGTCTCACGGCTCTGCTCTCGGCGACGAGGAAATTGCTGCAACAAAGAAGGAGCTTGGCCTCAATCCCGATGAGAAGTTTGCAATGCCCGCAGATGTCTTTGCGCACGTTCGTTCTGTTAAGGACCGCGGTGCTGCTCTTCGTAGAGAGTGGGATGGAAAGTTTGCACAGTGGCAGAGCGCTCATCCAGACCGCGCTGCGCTCTTGAAGCGACTCGTTGCTCGCGAACTTCCAGCTGGTTGGGAAGCGTCTCTGCCTGTCTTTGAAGCCGGAAAAGATGTAGCTACGCGCACCGCATCAGGCCATGTCATCAATGCAATCGCAAAGGCTCTCCCTGAATTCTGGGGCGGTTCTGCAGATCTTGCCGACTCCAATATGACAACCATCGAAGGTGGAAATTCATTCTTGCCCGCATCCAGTGATATGAAGAACGCAGATCCATACGGTCGCATCATCCACTTTGGTATTCGCGAACATGCGATGGGTTCTATTCTCAATGGAATTGCCCTCCACGGTTTGTCTCGCTCTTTCGGTGGAACATTCGCAGTCTTCAGCGATTACATGCGTCCATCTGTCCGCCTTGCAGCGATCATGGATATTCCAACTACCTTCGTCTGGACTCACGATTCCATCGGCGTCGGCGAAGATGGTCCGACTCACCAGCCGATTGAGCACTTTGCAGCACTTCGCGCGATTCCTAACTTTGCTGTGCTGCGTCCAGCAGATGCAAACGAGGTTGCAGAAGCATGGAAGGCGGTGATTAAGCGCAATAAGCCTGCTGGATTCTTGCTCTCTCGCCAAAACCTGCGCACGGTAGATCGCACAACACACGGTGCTGCCTCTGGTGTTGAAAAGGGTGCATATATTCTCAAGGAGTCTTCATCGGCGGCAAAGGTGACGATCATTGCAACAGGTTCTGAAGTTGGCATCGCCCTCGATGCTCAGATTGCTCTCGAATCGGAAGGCGTGGCAACTCGCGTAGTCAGCGCTCCCTGCCTTGAGTGGTTTAACGAGCAACCTGCTTCTTATCGCGAATCAGTTCTTCCTTCATCTTCACTTCGCGTCAGCATCGAAGCTGGAATCGCACTTGGTTGGCGCGAGTACGTTGGCGATTCAGGAATTATCGTCTCTCTCGATCATTGGGGCGCATCCGCTGCAGCTGGAAAACTCTTCACTGAGTTTGGCCTCACTTCAGAGCGCGTAGTTGCAGATGTGAAGAAAGCTCTTGCGTAATGAAGATTTCAGGTCCATCGCTATCGGAAGTTGACCGCGAGAGCGATCTCTATCGAAAACTTCGTGATGTTCACGCGCGCATTGCGAAGAAGGATTCCCAGACCTGGGGTTCAAAGGCAGCGGCAGAGGCTGCTGTGCGACTCAACTGGGTAGATCTTCCCGAATCATCGCAGAGCCTTCTCCCTCAGATATCTGACATAGCCAAGAAGTTTTCAACTCATACTCGCGTTGTTCTCTGCGGAATGGGTGGCTCATCGCTTGGACCAGAAGTTATCGCACTGAAATATAAGAAAGAAATTTTCATCTTCGACTCAACCGATCCCAATTATGCAGAACATGCAATCGGTAACGACCTATCTAAAACTGTTGTTGTCGTGAGTTCTAAATCAGGTTCAACGATTGAGACCTCATCACAGCGTTCACTCTTCCAAGCGCAATTTGAGGGTGCCGGACTCAATCCTGTTGACCACATGCTCTTTGTTACAGATCCCGGCTCTCCCCTCGATATCGAAGTGCGCGCAAGTGGTTACTCAGTCATCAATGCAGATCCCAATGTGGGCGGTCGTTTTAGCGTCTTGAGCGCCTTTGGCTTAGTTCCATCTGCTCTCGCTGGCGCACCCGTAGCTGAACTGCTCACTGATGCATCTGCTGAGAAGAGTTCATTTCTTAAGCGCGACGAAGTAATTCTTGATGTCACTTATCTTCTCGTTACACAGGCAGAGCAGTACATCGCATTTACCGATGCAGCCTCATCGGTGCCCGGTCTCTCCGACTGGATTGAACAACTGATTGCAGAATCCACCGGTAAAGATGCAACGGGGCGTCTACCTATTGCAACTGAAGATACTGCTCGTGCACGTGTCGGCGGGTCATTCACAGTTGCATTTGCAGGAACTGGTGCTGACCTCACCGTTGAAGGTTCACTAGGTGCTCACTTCATCTTCTGGGAGTGGGTAACTGCGCTCATGGGCGCTGCTCTCAAAATTGATCCCTTCAATCAACCCAATGTCACTGAAGCGAAAGAGCAGACAGCTGCGTGTTTAACTGAGTGGAATAACTCAGTCCCGGTTCTTACTCCAGCATGTACTGAGAAATCGGTAGAAATCTTCGGTGATGGGCAATCTCTAAAAGATGCTCTTGCGACATTTATTGAAGATGTGAAAGATGGCGGATATATCGCAATCATGGCCTATCTCGATCGCCGCGATGATGTGAAGATTGCAGAGCTACGTTCCATACTTGCCGAGAAGTCAGGTCACCCAACATCCTTTGGTTGGGGTCCACGTTTCTTACACTCAACCGGTCAATTCCATAAGGGCGGACAGAAGAACGGTTCTTTCTTGCAGATCACGGGTGAAACTTCTATTGATTACGAGATTCCAGGTCGTAGCTACAGTCTTCGTACTCTTCTCTTCGCGCAAGCAATCGGTGATAACCGAGCGCTAGCGACAAGAAAATACCCGCTCCTTCGTCTGCATCTGCAGAACCGAAGTGCGGGCATTAATGAAATCTTGGCAGCTGCCAAATCTCTGTAAAAAAACTCTACTCGATATCATCTCCGCGAAGTTTGCGTAGAGCATCTTCTAGAATTTTTTCGCCTTCTTTATCAGTGCGACGCTCCTTCACATATGCCAGGTGAGTCTTGTAAGGAATATTAACTACAGCGCTAGGTGGATTGTTCTTATCGCGACCAGCTGGAAGACCACACTTTGGGCAATCCCACTGATCTGGAATGACGACAGTCTCTTCTACGGCAAAAGATGGTCGGACTTCATGTCCATTTCCGCACCAGTACGAAACTGTTGCGCGCTCAATTTGATCGCCGCGCTCTGCTTCGCCCATTGGGCCGGCGCCGACACGGCTTCCGCGAATTGCACTTGCCATGAATTAACCTTTCAAAACGAGAGAGAGACCAACAACGCCTGCAAACCATAGTCCGCCCACAACGATTGTGATGCGATCGAGGTTACGTTCTACAACTGATGAACCGCCGTAATTTGATGAGATGCCGCCACCGAAGAGATCGGAGAGGCCGGAGCCCTTGCCCTTATGGAGAAGGACCAAGAGAATCATCAGAACGCTAGTGATGACTAGAAAGATTGAGAGCGCTAAAGCCATGCGTGAAACTCCTCTAGAGGTAGGGGTACAGGATACCCGAATGGATAGGAAAGCCCTTAATTAGGTCGGAGTTACGCCTGAGTGTGGAACTTGGCGATCTTTGCGAGCTCTTCTGGGTCGAGGCTTGCTCCACCGATAAGCGCTCCATCAACATCTGCCTGCTTCATGATTTCAACGATATTCGCTGACTTCACAGAACCGCCATAAAGGATGCGCATATTGGCAGCAATCTCAGAAGAACCGATCTGTTCAATCTCTTCACGGATAGCTGCACATACTTCTTGTGCATCTTCAGGAGTAGCTGTCTTACCTGTACCGATAGCCCACACAGGTTCGTAGGCAATCACAATCTTCTTTAAATCTGGCTTATGGAATCCTTCGAGACCTGCACGGACTTGGCGGATGACATGTGAGACATGTGTTCCGGCTTCGCGGATTGGAAGCTCTTCGCCTACGCAGAAGATAGGTGTGAGTTCGTTAGCGAGAGCCGCTTTAATTTTGCGATTGATGAGCGCATCATCTTCGTGGTGGATAGCGCGGCGCTCAGAGTGTCCAATGACAACAAAGGTACAGCCGAGCTTCGCCAGCATCGAACCTGAGATATCGCCAGTGAAAGCACCAGAGCTCTCAGGAGATAGATCCTGTGCGCCATATTGAAGGCGGAGACGATCTCCATCGACCATAGTTTGGATAGAGCGAATATCTGTAAATGGAGGAATGATCGCAACATCAACAGCGTCGTAATCTTTATCGTCGAGTGAGTAAACAAGCTTCTGTGCAACTGCAATCGCCTCGAGGTGGTTGAGGTTCATCTTCCAGTTGCCGGCCATAAGTGGCTTACGCATTTGTGCTCCCTTTGAACGGTTCTTGTAGTTGGTGCTTGAAGTGAAAGATTAGAGATCGAGCGCTGTGAGACCAGGAAGTTCTTTGCCCTCGAGGTATTCGAGTGATGCTCCCCCGCCTGTTGAGATATATCCAAATGCTGAATCTGCAAAGCCAAGTGCTCGAACCGCTGCTGCAGAATCGCCGCCACCTACAACAGAAATTCCAGGAACTTCAGTCAGGGCTTGGGCTACAACCTTTGTACCGTGTGCAAAGTTGGGGAATTCAAAGACACCCATCGGACCATTCCAGAAGACTGTCTTACAGGTCTTAATCGCTGCAGCAAATGCTGCGGCAGTTTCAGGACCGATATCGAGACCCATCTGATCGGCAGGAATTGCATCGGCGCTCACAAGCGTTGGCGTTGCATCTGCTGAAAATGTTGGAGCAACGACAATATCTGTTGGCAGCAAGAGCTTTACGCCAGAATCTTCAGCCTGCTTGATAAGTCCCTTGACGGTATCGATCAAGTCGCGCTCGACGAGTGAAGAACCAATCTCTTTGCCTTGTGCTGCAAGGAATGTAAAGAGCATGCCGCCGCCGATAGCCATGACATCAACTTTGCCCAGGAGATTGGAGATCACACCGATCTTGTCTGAAACCTTGGAGCCACCAAGTACCACGCCATAAGGACGCACTGGATCGATGGTGAGCTTCTTGAGAACTTCAACTTCTGCCGCAACAAGTGTTCCTGCTGCATGTGGAAGAAGTTTCGCCAAATCAAAGACAGAGGCATGCTTGCGGTGAACTGCACCAAAGCCATCGCCGACATAGAAATTAGCGAGTTTTGCTAATTCAGTAGCAAGGGCAGCGCGCTCAGATTCATCCTTTGATGTCTCTGCTGCGCTAAAACGGATATTTTCAAGGAGAAGGATCTCGCCTGCAGCAAGTGCTTCAGCTTTCGCTGTCACATCTGCGCCGGTGATAGCTCCTGCAAATTGCACTGGCTTTCCAAGAAGTTCAGAGAGTCGAACTGCTACGGGAGCGAGTGAGAGTTCAGGCTTTGCCTCGCCTTTTGGTCGACCTAGATGAGCTGCAATAACAATGCTTGCACCTTTTGCAAGGAGAGCGTTGATAGTCGGAAGTGAAGCGCGGATACGTCCATCATCTGTGATCTTTCCTTCTTTCAAAGGAATATTGAGATCGCAACGTAGAAATACGCGCTTACCAGCTACATCTAGGTCAGCCAAAGAAGACATTACTTTCCAGTTCTCTTATTAAAGGGACTTACCGACATAGCCAACAAGGTCAACGAGGCGGTTTGAGTAGCCCCATTCGTTGTCGTACCAACCGATAACTTTCACAGTTGTACCAATCGCCTTGGTGAGCTGTGAATCGAAGATACATGATGATGGATCTGTCACGATATCTGAAGAGACGATTGGATCTTCTGTGTAGCTTAGGAATCCCTTGAGTGATCCATTTGCTGCTTCCTTCATCGCTGCATTGATCTCAGCAGCTGTTGCTTCCTTAGCGAGTTCAACTGTGAGG
This sequence comes from Actinobacteria bacterium IMCC25003, assembly GCA_002284855.1. GTDB lineage: Bacteria > Actinomycetota > Actinomycetes > Nanopelagicales > Nanopelagicaceae > Planktophila. The sequence goes on from CP015603.1 coordinate 953,227, forward strand.
TCTGTCGCTGAACCTGTTGGAACAGGAACGCGCATCGCGAAACCATCGAGCTTGCCCTTGAGCTGTGGGAGAACCAATGAGATTGCCTTTGCCGCACCTGTTGAGCTCGGGATGATATTTGTCGCTGCAGCACGTGCGCGACGGAGATCCTTGTGTGGGAAATCGAGGATAACCTGGTCATTTGTGTAAGCGTGAATTGTTGTCATGAGACCGCGAACGATTCCAAACTTTTCATCCAAAACCTTTGCCATTGGTGCAAGGCAGTTAGTTGTACATGATGCATTTGAGATGACGTGGTGGTTTGCTGGGTTGTAATTCTCATGGTTTACGCCCATCACGATTGTGATGTCTTCATCTGATGCAGGAGCAGAGATGATGACCTTCTTGGCGCCAGCTGTAATGTGCTTCTTCGCATCTGCAGCCTTTGTGAAGTGGCCTGTGGATTCAATGACGATATCTGCCTTGACTGATGCCCATGGAAGGTTTGCTGGATCGCGATCTGCAAATACCTTAATGGTCTTTCCGCCGACAGTAATAGTGTCTTCTGTATGTGTTACTTCAAGTCCGAGGCGTCCCAAGATTGAGTCGTACTTAAGCAAGTGAGCAAGAGTTGCGTTATCTGTAAGGTCGTTGATACCTACGATATTGATATTTGGGTTTGTGAGCGCTGCGCGAAAGAAGTTGCGGCCAATACGTCCAAAACCATTAATTCCGACATTAATCATTATGAGAACCTCTTCTAGAAAGTGAAATGCCCCGCATATAGGTGGCTATCAGTTACACCACAACATTGGGGGCTTGGCCCGAAGTCTATCAGCCTGTGGATTGCTACTGGCCGGTCAGTGAGCGTGCGAAGGCTCACTTTCGATGCAGAGCCGTATTACTCGCCGAGTAAATCTGGTGAGAGTCCCGCTTCAGTATCAGGAATTCCGAGCTCTTGCGCGCGCTTATCTGCCATCGCTAGTAGGCGACGGATGCGGCCAGCGATTGCATCCTTCGTCATCGGTGGAGTTGCAAGTGAACCAAGTTCTTCCAGGCTTGCCTGTCCATGTGAGATGCGGAGTTCGCCGGCTTCCTTGAGGTGATCTGGAATTTCAGGTCCGAGAATTTCCATTGCACGTTGTACGCGAGCTGCTGCAGCAACTGCTGCACGAGCAGATCGTCGCAAGTTTGCATCATCAAAGTTTGCAAGGCGATTTGCTGTAGCGCGAACTTCGCGGCGCATACGTCGCTCTTCCCATGCAAGGACGCTCTCGTGCGCACCTAAGCGAGTCAGGAGAACTCCAATTGCATCGCCATCGCGGATAACAACGCGATCTACGCCGCGAACTTCGCGGGCCTTTGCAACGATATTGAGGCGACGAGCTGCACCTACAAGTGCGAGTGCAGCTTCAGGGCCGGGACATGTAATTTCGAGCGAGGATGAGCGACCAGGTTCTGTAAGTGAACCATGTGCAATAAATGCACCGCGCCATGCAGCCTCTGCATCGCAGACATTTGCAGCAACTACTTGTGGTGGCAACCCTCGAACAGGGCGCCCATTGGCATCGATGAGTCCGGTCTGTCGCGCAAGTGCATCGCCTGCTTCAACGACGCGAACAACATAGCGAGAACCTTTGCGCAGACCGCTCGATGAGAGGACTGCCAGATCGGAATCGTGGCCGTAGATATCAGCAATATCTTTCTTGAGGCGACGAGCGCTCTGAGAAGTATCGAGCTCTACCTCAATCAATACCTTGCCTGCAGCGATGTGGAGCCCGCCAGCAAAGCGTAGAAGTGATGAAACTTCGGCTTTACGACAGCAAGGCTTGGTGACGGAGAGACGACTGAGTTCGTCCTTCACTGCTGCTGTCATTGCCATGGGGGTTATCCAACCAGTATTTGCGAGTCTATGTGTGAGAAAAGTTGACCTAATTTTTTCACATCGTGATGCAAAGGCGCCCCCGCACTGCGTAAATCAGCGACGACCAACTCTGAACCTATGGTTGAAAGATGGTCTCGTAATTCGTTCTGCCCTTCCGCCGAACTATCGATGACCACACAATCGAAGTGAAGAGCGGGCGCATAAGTAGACAAGATATGTAAATGCTCGAGCGGTGAATATCCGGCGTACTCCCCCGCCGACTTATCAGCGATATCGAGATTAAGCAGCAATATCTTCTTCGCCTCTGAAGAGATAATCGCATCGCGTTGAGCAGGAACTAGGAGATGTGGAATCACGCTAGAGAACCAAGAACCTGGTCCCATCGTGATCCATTCTGCATCTGCGATTGCAGTTAACGCTTCCGCATATGCAGTGGGATTTTCAGGGATGATGCGAAGAGATTTGAGGCGACCCTTTGTTGTTGCAACTTCTGCCTGACCTCGAACAATCTTTGTACCGATGGAATTTTCAAATGTTGCCTCGATATCAAGTGGTTCGCAGGCCATCGGTAAAACTCGACCAATAACTTTGAGGAGCGCTCCTACTCGATCCAAGCCCGCGACAGTATCTTCATCGCGATCCCAGAGAGCTGCTAACAAGAGATTTCCCACCGCATGGCCGTTGAGTTCACCTTCACTCGTAAAGCGATATTGCATGATGTCAGCCCAGCTTCGACCCCATTCATCATCGCTACAGAGCGCAGCAAGCGCCATTCGCAAATCACCAGGAGGAAGGATGGGAAATTCTTCGCGAAGTCGCCCACTGGAGCCACCATTATCAGCAACGGTAACTACCGCAGTGATGTGCGATGTAAAACTACGAAGCGCCGTGAGAGTTGCAGCAAGACCATGGCCACCACCAAGGGCTACAACTTTTCTTCCAGAACTCATTCACGCCCTACATCACGATGGGTTGCATGTGCGGTGATCTCAAGATCTTTTGACGATGTCGTCAACTGTCGCGCAATCTCTTCGGCAATTGCCACCGAGCGATGTTTTCCGCCCGTACATCCAATGGCAATCGTGACGTACTTCTTTCCTTCGCGGAAATATCCCGGAATCATCTTCTGAACAACTCCGACATAACTCTTTACGAAATCTTCTACGCCATCACTGGCAAGAACTTTTTCGGAGACGGGCTTATCGAGACCATTGAGTGGACGTAGTTCGGGAATCCAATGTGGATTGGGAATGAAACGACAATCGAGTACGAGATCAGCATCAACTGGAATTCCATATTTGTAGCCAAAGGAGAGAACATTGACGCGAAGAGTTGGGAGCATTCCTGCTGCAAAGATTTCAGAGGTGCGCTTTTCTAGCTGATGAACATTGAGGTTGGAGGAATCGATAACAACATCTGCCTGTGCGCGAATCTCTTCTAACTTTGCGCGTTCGCGTGCAATGCCATCGACGATGCGATCTTTGGCTTGAAGAGGGTGTGGTCGGCGCGTTGATTCGAAGCGCTGAACGAGAGCTTGATCTGTAGCGTCGAGAAAGAGCAATCGGTAGGGCGTCGATGAACTCTTCAATTGAGTAAGAGCGTTATTGAGTTCGTCGAAGAATTTTCCGCCGCGCACATCGACAACAACTGCAAGAGCGGCATGAGTATCAAGGCTCTGCTCTGCCAGTTGCGGCAAAAGCGCAGGAGGAAGGTTGTCGACGACATACCAGCCGAGATCTTCGAGAGCATGGGCCACGGTCGAACGCCCCGCACCAGACATGCCCGTAAGAATCAGTAGCTCTTGTGTCGCCATGTCGAACATTCTGCCTTAGGTGTCAAGTATCTCGCCGGTGGCCATATCAACGCCTGCGACTTCAACGCCAGAGTGAGTGAGGTTCTGCAGGTGGTTGAAGATAATCGTTGCAATCGTGGCTCCAATGCCAGGTGTTGCAGCAAGCTCTTCTGCTGTCGCCTTGCGCATCGCAGTGACCGAACCGAAGCGCTCGAGAAGCGCTGCACGTCGAGTCTCTCCCAGTTGTGGAATTTCATCGAGGAGAGATTCCAGCATCACCTTGGAGCGACGGGATCTATGGAAGGTAATGGCAAATCTATGGGCTTCATCGCGAATACGTTGTAAGAGATACATGCCCTCCGAGGTACGCGGCAAGATCAGTGGATCCTTATCTCCTGGCATCCAGACTTCTTCGAGGCGTTTAGCTAGACCACAGAGTGCGACATTTGTAATTCCAAGTTCATCAAGTGCGCGTTGCGCAGCTGCAACTTGTGGAGCGCCGCCATCGACAACGATGAGTTGTGGTGGATATGCGAACTTACTGAGTTTGCCTCCGGTTTCAGCAACTTCGCTCTGATTCACATTGCGGTCGGCAAGCAGTCGCTTCATGCGACGAGTTATGACTTGATGCATCGCTCGGGTGTCATCTTGCGCTGTATCAGTATCGATGATGAATCTGCGGTACTCGCTCTTCTTGGCTAAGCCATCTTCAAAGACAACCATGGATGCAACGACGGAAGTGCCAGAGATATTGGAGATGTCGTAGCACTCGATACGCAGTGGTGTGCGAGAGAGTTGAAGCTCTTCCTCTAGCTCTAGCAGCGCCTTACCTGAAACAGCTGCATCTGTTGCTCGCTTACTGAGATATTGGACGAGGGCATAGTGTGCATTGCGTTCGACAGTCTGCAGGAGCTCAACTTTCTCACCGCGTTGTGGAACTTTGATCGCAACCTTGGCGCCCCGAAGAGAGGTTAACCATTCCTCGAGCGCTGCTCGATCTACAGGTTCATGATTGAGGTAAATCTCCGAAGGAATATCGGTAGGTGCGCTCTGGCTATAGATGGAGAAGAAGAGCGAGCCAATTTGATCATCGCCTTCGAGGGCGCGTTCTTGATCAACAATCCATGACCGTGATCCCTTAATGGATCCACGTCGAACGATAAAGATTGAACCGGCAGCATGGAGGCCCTCTTCATGGAGTGAGATGAAATCTCCATCGAGGTCATCGGAGAGATTGCCTTGTGTAGAACGTTGCGCCTTTTCAAATGATTCAATCTGATCGCGTAATCGAGCTGCACGTTCAAACTCTTCCTTGTCAGATGCTGTCGCCATCTCTGCTCGTAAGGTGGGAAGAAGGTTCTCCATACCCTTCTCCATAAAGGCATCGAGCTTTACGGCAATCTCTCTATGTTCTTCAGGGGTTACCCAGCCAACACAAGGAGCCGCGCACTTTCCGATATCCCCCAATAAACATTGGCGCTTAGTGCGCTGAGCGCGTTGAAAGTTGCCGGCGCTACAGGAGCGCACAGGAAATACCTTGAGAAGTACTTCATATGTATTGCGAAGCGCCCATGCATTTGTATACGGACCAAAGTATTTGAGGCCAGGGCGCTTCTCTTTGCGCGTGATGAAGATGCGCGGAAATTCATCTGCCATAGAAATTGCTAAGTACGGATATGACTTATCGTCCTTAAATTGAACGTTGTAGGTCGGGTGATATTGCTTGATCCAGGAAAATTCGAGAGCGAGTGCTTCAAGCTCGGTTCCCACAATCGTCCAATCAACGCGTACTGCTTCATGAACCATCCGATACGTCTTCTGTGCCAGGTTTGATCCAAAGTAGGTTGTGAGGCGGTTCTTCAGATTCTTCGCCTTGCCGACATAGATCACCTTGTCGCTTGCGTTATAGAAACGGTAGACGCCCGGCTCTTCAGGAATCTCCTTAGGGCGATAACTGGATGGCTCGGCCATGGTTACTTCTTTTTTGGAGTCTTAGCGACAGTTTTACTTGGAGTTGCTCTGCGATTGGAGGCAAGTATTTCAGCAAGGTATTGGCCGGTGTAACTTTCTTTGACCTTGGCAACCTGCTCTGGCGTTCCTTCGGCAACAACGGTGCCGCCACGGAAGCCACCTTCAGGTCCCATATCGATAACCCAGTCAGAAGATTTAATGACATCGAGATTATGCTCGATCACAATGACGGTATTACCTGATTCAACGAGACGCTTGAGAACACCTAATAGTTTATTGACATCTTCGAAGTGAAGACCTGTCGTAGGCTCATCGAGAACATAAATGGTGCGTCCGGTAGATCGACGTTGAAGTTCGGTTGCGAGCTTGACGCGTTGCGCTTCTCCGCCTGAAAGTGTGGGAGCAGATTGCCCCAAGCGAACGTAACCCAGTCCCACATCGCAGAGAGTCTTGAGATAGCGAGCGATAGTGGGAACAGATTCAAAGAATTCGTGTGCGATTTCGATTGGCATATCGAGAACCTGGGCAATGGTCTTGCCTTTGTAATGCACTTCAAGAGTCTCGCGGTTGTAGCGCGCACCGTGGCAGACCTCGCAAGGAACATAGACATCGGGTAAGAAATTCATCTCGATTGTGATGGTTCCGTCGCCTGAACAGTTCTCGCATCGTCCACCTTTAACGTTAAAGGAGAAGCGACCTTGCTGATAACCGCGCACCTTTGCTTCGGTGGTTTCTGCAAAGAGAGCACGCACCTTATCGAAGACGCCTGTATACGTTGCTGGGTTTGAACGTGGAGTGCGACCGATGGGCGATTGATCGACGTGAACAACTTTATCGAGTTGATCAATTCCGGTAACGGTGCGGTGGCGACCAGGAACGAGGCGTGCCCCATTGAGTTTATTGGCAAGAGTTGTATAGAGAATGTCATTGACGAGCGTAGATTTTCCAGAGCCCGAAACGCCTGTGACAGATACAAAGAGTCCGAGTGGAATCGAGACTTCAATATCTTTCAAGTTATTCTCTTTCGCACCCTTGATGACAAGTTGTCGCTTTGGATCCACTGGTCGGCGCGAATCTGGAATCTCTATCGATTTTCGTCCAGAGAGGTAAGCGCCAGTGATGGATTCTTCAGAGGCGATGAGCTCTTCATAAGAACCTGAGACAACAACTTTGCCGCCATGCTCTCCTGCACCTGGTCCGATATCAACAACCCAATCGGCGGTGCGAATCGTCTCTTCATCGTGCTCGACGACGATGAGAGTATTTCCAAGATCGCGAAGTCGAGTGAGTGTGTCGATGAGGCGACGGTTATCGCGTTGATGGAGTCCGATAGATGGTTCGTCGAGAACATAAAGCACGCCGACAAGTCCTGAACCAATCTGCGTTGCCAAGCGAATACGCTGCGCCTCACCACCTGAAAGCGTTGCTGCTGGGCGATCGAGTGAAAGGTAATCGAGCCCCACATCGAGCAAGAAGCCAAGACGCGCATGAACTTCTTTCATCACTCGCTCTGCAATCTGCGCTTCACGCTTATTGAGAGTTACCTGCTTGAGAAATGTTGCGCAATCGTCGATAGAAAGTGAGCAGACTTCGGCGATGCTTTTGCCGCCAAGAGTTACTGCGAGAACTTCAGGCTTGAGACGAGCTCCCTTACATGCCGGACATGGTGTCTCGCGCATATATGCCTCGTACTTATCGCGACTGTAATCGCTATCGGTCTCGCTGTGGCGGCGATGAATAAATGGAACGACGCCTTCAAAACCGGTGGAGTAATTTCGCACACGGCCATAACGGTTCTTGAATTTAACATGCACTTCATATTCAAATCCGTTGATGATTGCATCTTTGGCTTTGGCAGAGAGCTTCTTCCAGGGGTTATCGAGTGAGAAGCGAAGTTCTTCAGAGAGCGCTTCGAGGAGGCGAAGGAAGTATTCAGAAGATTGTCCCCCAGCCCATGGCGCGATTGCGCCCTCGTTAATCGAAATAGAGTCATCGGGGATGATTAAATCTTCATCCACTTCGAGTTTTGTTCCGATACCTGAACATTCTGGACATGCCCCGAAGGGTGAGTTGAACGAGAAAGAGCGCGGTTCGAGTTCTTCAAAGGAGAGATTGCAATCATGGCAAGCAAGATGCTCGCTGTAAGTATGTTCTTTCTCAGGACCTTTGGCATCAACGAAGTCGAGAAGGACGAGTCCGTTTCCAAGGCGTAGCGCTGTCTCAATGGAGTCGGTAAGGCGTGACTTACTTTCAGCCTTTGCCGTTAAACGATCGATGACAACTTCGATTGTGTGCTTCTCTTGCTTCTTCAACTTCGGTGGTTCGGTGAGCTGAATGGTTTCTCCATCCACGCGCGCACGTGAATAGCCTTGCGTCACTAGCTCTGCAAAGAGATCGACAAATTCGCCCTTACGTTCACGGATGACAGGGGCAAGAACCTGGAACTTTGTCGTCGCTGGCATGGTGAGAATTTGGTCAACAATTTGCTGTGGGCTCTGTCGCGAAACCGCTTTGCCACACTTTGGACAATGTGGGCGACCTGCGCGTGCAAAGAGCAGGCGGAAGTAGTCGTAAACCTCAGTAATTGTTCCTACTGTCGAACGTGGATTGCGGTTCGTTGATTTCTGATCGATTGAGACTGCAGGAGAAAGTCCCTCAATGAAATCAACATCGGGCTTATCCATCTGGCCCAAAAATTGGCGCGCATAAGCAGAGAGTGATTCAACGTAGCGACGTTGCCCTTCGGCAAAGATGGTGTCGAATGCAAGGCTTGATTTTCCTGAACCTGAAAGACCGGTGAAGACAATCAGCGCATCGCGTGGAAGTTCGATGGAGACATCTTTGAGGTTATGTTCGCGGGCGCCGCGGACAACCAACTTATCGATGCTCATGTACCAGCCTCATCCATTCCGCGGAGTTCGCGCTTTAAATCTTTCAATTCATCACGTAGTCGAGCTGCGAGTTCAAATTGAAGTTCATCAGCTGCACTACGCATCTGCTCGGTGAGGGAGCCTATCAACGCAATCAGTTCTTGGCGCGGCATGGAATCTGTTGGGTTGGATGAGAACGGAAGTACTGCGCTGGACTTCTTCCCCTTCAGTGCCGCCATGATGTCATCTGTGTCATCGCTCTCTTGGGCGATGAGATCGGTGATATCTGAAATCTTCTTACGTAGCGGTTGCGGGTCGACGCCTCTTTCGAGGTTATAGGCGACCTGCTTTGCACGTCGACGGTTGGTCTCATCAATCGCCTTGGTCATCGATGCGGTCATATTGTCGGCATACATATGAACTTCACCCGAAACGTTTCGGGCAGCGCGGCCAATAGTCTGGATAAGAGAGGTTGCAGAACGTAGGAAGCCTTCCTTATCTGCATCGAGAATTGCAACCAGTGAAACCTCGGGAAGATCGAGCCCTTCTCGGAGCAAGTTGATACCGATGAGAACGTCGTACTCACCACTGCGAAGTTCGCGTAAGAGTTCGACGCGGCGGAGAGTGTCTACTTCAGAGTGGAGGTAGCGAACTCGAACACCCTTTTCCTGCAAATAGTCGGTGAGATCTTCAGACATCTTTTTGGTCAGAGTCGTTACAAGTACACGTTCATTACGTTCGGCGCGGATATTGATCTCGTGCAGAAGGTCATCAATCTGGCCCTTAATTGGCTTGATGACAATCTGGGGATCAACGAGTCCTGTCGGGCGAATAACTTGTTCGACGACGTCTCCCCCAACCTTCTCCATCTCATACTTGCCTGGAGTCGCAGAGAGATAAACCTTTTGGCCGGTTCGTTCGAGAAATTCTGGCCACTTCAATGGGCGGTTGTCGAGTGCGCTTGGAAGACGGAATCCATGTTCGACAAGGGTGCGCTTACGTGCCGCATCCCCCTCAAACATGGCGCCAATCTGAGGAACCGTGACGTGACTTTCATCGATAACAACTAAGAAATCTTCTGGGAAGTAGTCGAGAAGACAGTTAGGCGGGGAACCTGGTTCGCGACCATCCAGGTGTCGAGAATAGTTTTCGATTCCCGAACAGAATCCAAGTTGCTCCATCATCTCCAAATCAAATGTTGTGCGCATACGTAAGCGCTGTTCTTCAAGTAACTTTCCTTGTTTTGTGAAGAGATTGAGCTGTACTTGAAGTTCATCTTGAATATCACTCATAGCGCGCTTCATTGTTTCAGGGCCGGCGGCATAGTGTGTAGCCGGAAAGATATAGATTTCTTCCTCTTCGTGCACAATCTCACCAGTGAGCGGATTGAGGGTCATAATCTTCTCAATCTCATCGCCGAACATCTCGATGCGAACCGCAAGTTCTTCATACATTGGAATGATTTCAACGGTATCCCCTCGAACTCGGAAGGTTCCGCGCTCAAAAGCCATATCGTTTCGCTTATATTGCACATCAACGAACTTACGAAGCAAAACGTTGCGCTCGACTTCATCGCCGACTTTGAGCCGAATCATTCGGTCGATGTACTCCTGTGGCGTACCAAGACCGTAAATACACGAGACAGTCGCTACAACGATGACATCGCGACGGGTAAGGAGTGAGTTTGTTGCTGAGTGGCGAAGTCTTTCGACCTCATCGTTAACGCTGGAATCCTTCTCGATAAAGGTATCGGTCTGCGGAACATAGGCTTCTGGTTGGTAATAGTCGTAATAAGAAACAAAGTACTCAACCGCATTATTGGGAAGAAGCTCGCGGAATTCAGTTGCAAGCTGAGCAGCAAGAGTCTTGTTAGGAGCCAATACGAGGGTTGGTCTCTGAAGACGCTCTATCAGCCAAGCAGTTGTCGCGGACTTTCCGGTTCCAGTTGCGCCAAGGAGGACCACATCTTTTTCGCCCGCATTGATGCGACGAGCGATCTCTTCGATTGCGGCTGGCTGATCGCCTGCAGGAACATAATCGCTGATGACCTGAAAGGGTGCGACCTTTCGCTGTAAATCGGTTACTGGGCGCACGTGGTTAGCCTAGCGATTGAGGTACGAGAACGCTCTCCCAGAGATTTTCCACCTGTCTGAGCAGGGAATCTTCATCACCATCGTTGCGAATCACTGAATCTGCCACCGCGGTACGGGCTTCTTCAGTGGCCTGCGATGCCATCCGCTTTTCAATCTGAGAGATGTAGAGCCCCTTCTTGAGAAGACGCTCTTTGCGCAGCTCTATATCGGATTCAACGGTAATCACATAATCAAATTTCTCAGCAGCTCCGGTTTCAACCAAGAGTGGGATTTCATAAATCAAAATATCGTCAATCTTTAAATCAGCGACCGCTTCAGCGAAGAGCGCCTGTACACGGGGATGGATGATTGCCTCTAAATCTTTACGGGCTTGCTCATCGCTAAAAACAATTTCAGCTAACTTCTTCCGATCGATATCGCCATTAACAATGACCTCATCGCCGAACCGCAGCATCACATCGGCAAAACCATCGGAGCCGCGTTCAATTGCCATTCGAGCTAATTGATCGGCATCAATAACAAGCGCTCCTAAACGAGCAAAGAATTCGGCAACAGTTGATTTACCTGCACCAATTCCACCTGTGAGCCCAACAACCAACATGTACTTACCCTACCTTTTACCCACCTTGATAGCTGAAGAAGCAGCCGTTATTGGTCAGTTGAGAAAAGAAAAATCCGGCTGGGTAACGCGAGGTTAAGGAGCAGCTCGCGGCCCAGCCGGATTTTTCTTAGTGAACTATTCGGAAACGACGGCTGCTTCTTCAGCTGCCTTTGCTTCTGCCTTCTGCTTCTTATGCGCCATGAAGCGCTCTTGAGCAACAGCATATTGACGCTCCCACTCTTCGCGCTGAGTGTCGAAGCCTGGCTTCCATTCCTGAGTTTCAGGATCGAAACCTTCTGGATAGATGAAGTTGCCTTCAGCATCGTAGCGAGCAGCCATTCCGTACTGAGTTGGATCGAATGCTTCGATCTCAACTTCATGTCCTTCATTAGCTTGCTTCAATGAGAGTGAGATGCGACGACGCTCAAGATCGATATCGATGATCTTGACGAAGAGTTCGTCATCTACTGCAACAACCTGCTCTGGGATCTCAACGTGGCGTTCTGCCAACTCTGAGATGTGAACGAGGCCTTCAATACCTTCGTGAACACGGATGAATGCACCGAATGGAACAAGCTTTGTTACGACGCCTGGCACAACGGTGTTAATTGAGTGAGTACGCGCAAATGCCTGCCATGGATCTTCCTGTGTCGCCTTGAGTGAGAGAGAGACACGCTCGCGCTCGAAATCAACTTCGAGAACTTCTACGGTTACTTCGTCTCCAACTTCAACAACTTCACCTGGGTGATCGATGTGCTTCCATGAAAGCTCTGAAACGTGAACGAGACCATCTACGCCACCAAGGTCAACGAATGCACCGAAGTTAACGATTGATGAGACAACGCCTGAACGAACCTGACCCTTTTGGAGCTGGTTAAGGAATTCAGTACGTGACTGTGACTGTGTCTGCTCGAGGAATGCACGACGTGAAAGCACAACGTTGTTGCGGTTCTTGTCGAGCTCGATGATGCGCGCCTCAACCTGCTTACCTATGTAAGGAGTGAGGTCGCGAACGCGACGCATTTCGACGAGGGAAGCTGGCAAGAAGCCGCGCAATCCGATATCGACGATGAGTCCGCCCTTAACAACTTCAATAACTGTTCCGACGACAACTTCGTCGCGTTCCTTCTTGCCTTCGATCTCTCCCCATGCACGCTCGTACTGAGCACGCTTCTTAGAGAGGATAAGGCGTCCTTCTTTATCTTCCTTCTGAAGAACGAGAGCTTCGACTTTATCTCCAACTTTGACGATGTCATTTGGATCTGCATCGTGGCGGATGGAGAGTTCGCGTGACGGAATTACGCCTTCAGTCTTGTAACCGACGTCAAGGAGTACTTCTTCGCGATCAATTTGAACGACTGTGCCAATGACGAGGTCTCCGTCACTGAAATTTCTGATTGTGCCTTCGATTGCGGCTAGAAAATCTTCTGCTGATCCAATGTCATTTACTGCGATTTGTGTAGTCAAGATGCTCCGTAGGGATAGAAAGTAGTAGGGATAGGACTATTAAATTTTTCCTTTGCAGGGGCGCTAAGGGTATTGGTGAGGGTGATTGAGAGGCAAATCCACGCATAGAAAGGAGCCTCTTCCAATAGACTGGCTGTGCAATGAAGCGATATGTTGAACTATTCCGAATTCCCAATGTGTGGGTTCTTCTTATCGCCTGCTTTCCAGCACGCGTTGCCTATGGAATGGTTGGACTTTCAATCTTCTTTAAGGCAGAACAATCCACTGGTTCGATTGCATTTGCAGGTATTGCCATCGGCCTCAACGCTGCTGCTGGCTCTTTCACCGCAGGTATTCGCGGCTCCATTATGGATAAATATGGACAGACGTGGCCATTACGCGTCATGGTTCCTGGGTATGCGGCGATGGCCTTTGCGCTCAACGCCATGCACTCAAAACCGCTGATGTTGATCTTTGCATTTGCCATGGGACTCAGCGCTCCCCCAATCAATTTATCCGTTCGTCCGCTTTGGAAAATTGTTGTTCCTGATGATTTCCTCCGCACCGCATATGCGATGGATACCGCAATCATGAGCACAGCTGGCGTCGTCGGACCTGTGATTGCAACATCACTTGCACTTTCATCACACCCTTCTCTCCCTCTCAATCTCTGTGGTGGCTTAATGATTCTGGGTGGTGGCGCACTTGCTCTCACAAAAGTTTCACGCAGTTGGGTTCCTGAAAAGAAGTCTGCTGATTACCAACCACTCTGGCGCCATAAGCCACTTCAACTCTTGATGATTGAAGGTTGCTTCCTTGGTTTTGGGTGGGGAGTCTTCGATGTCGCTGTTCCAGCATTTACAACCATTGAAAAAGTTCCACATCTCACAGCCTGGATCTTTACCTCAATGGGAGTTGCCAACATACTCGGCGGACTCCTTGCAGGTCTCGTTTCAAAGAGAACTTCATCGCTTCGCGCAATGCGTCGCACCTATGGAATCTGGTTCTTTGCATCTATCCCTATGGCGATCTCGTATCCAGGTTGGTCGATGATTCTTGCCGGTGCGCTCTTAGGTCTTCTCGGTGGAGCAATCATGGTCTTCTACTGGGAAGTCATGGAAGCAATTCGCCCTAAGGGATCACCGACGGCGATGATGGGTTGGCTCTGGACCGTTGAAGGAACTTTGATGTCTATCGGTTCTGCAGCAGGTGGAGTAATTTCAGAGAAACTCTCGCCAACGATTGCACTCTGCATTACAACTGCTTGTATTGGTATTGGTTATGTCATTCTGACTATTGGTAAATCTCGCCTCTCAGCAGCTGACCGTATTCCGACTGCAGAAGAAGATTTAGAGGCGATGAAAGATAACTCACCGACAACTAGTTAGTGGGCAGCATCGTTCCAACTCTTACCGATGCCGACTGAGACATCGAGCGGTGCACGAAGCGGATATGCCTTACCCATCTGAACGCGTACGAGTTCAGATACTTCATCAATCTCTTTGGTAACAACCTCAAGAATCAATTCATCGTGCACCTGTAGCAAAAGGCGCGATGTGTATTTACCTTCAAGGAGTGCGCTCTGCACATTGAGCATCGCCTGCTTGATGATGTCTGCGGCTGACCCTTGAATTGGCGCATTGAGAGCCATACGCTCGGCCACTTCTCGGCGTTGGCGGTTATCGTGCATAAGATCGGGAAGATAGCGTCGACGCCCCATCACCGTTTCGGTATATCCAACTTTGCGGGCATCTTCGACAACGGTCTTGAGGTAATCGCGAATTCCTCCGAAGCGTTCGAAGTATCGATCCATCAGATCTTGTGCAGCTGGTGGAGTCAGATCGAGCTGCGCCGCTAAACCGTAGGAGCTCAAGCCATATGCCAATCCATATGACATCGCCTTTATTTGGCGACGCATCTCTGGATCAACATCTACTGGTTTCACACCGAAGACTTCAGCAGCCACAGTTGCGTGGAGATCTTCACCAGATTCAAATGCTTTAAGAAGGTGCGCATCGTTTGAAAGGTGAGCCATGATGCGCATTTCAATTTGGCTGTAATCGGCAGTCAGAAGTGCGTCATATCCACTTCCAGCTATGAAGCAACCCCGAATTTTGCGCCCTTCTTCTGTGCGTACTGGAATATTTTGTAGATTTGGACCTACCGATGAGAGGCGCCCTGTTGCGGCAACAGTCTGTGCAAAGTGGGTATGAATTCGCTTATCTTTCTGAATCTCTACAAGCAGTCCTTCGATTGTCGTCGCTAGCTTCTTTGTTTCACGGATTCGAAGCAGCGCAGCTAATAGTGGATGTGAAGTTTTTTCAAAGAGCCAGGTCAGCGCATCGGCATCTGTGGTGAAACCAGTCTTAATCTTCTTCGTCTTGGGAAGTCCGAGCTCATCGAAGAGAACGACCTGCAACTGCTTTGGAGAACCCACATTAAATTCATGGCCGGCAGCGTCATGGGCAATCTTTGTCTCGCGAGCGACTTCACCATCAAAGAATGTGGCGAGAGTTTCAAGACCCTTCTTATCTACTGCGATTCCTCGGTTCTCCATCAGCGCCAATAAATCGGCGATAGGAAGTTCTAGCTCTTGATAAAGCTTTGTCAGGCCACGATCGCTCAGCTCTTTAGTGAGCGAATCGCGAAGTCCGAAGAGAGCGCAGGCTGTAGTGAGCAGGCTCTGCTCTGGTGTGGATTCATCAATCTGACTTCCATCGCCCCAGCGCTCGAGTAAATCCTTTACCTCTTGTGAGCGAACCCCAGGATTGACGAGGTATGCAGCAAGAGATGTATCAAAAGTTACCCCCGTAAGACCGTTCTCGCGAGCAATCGCCTTTGCATCATGAGCAATCTTTTCAACTGCAGGGTTAATGGCCCACTCCCCCATCTCGGAGGAGTGAATAAGAAAGGCAGTCTTCTTATCAAGTGCCACTGCATAACGATGGAGTCGATCATCGCTGAGTTCGTATGCAAGGGAGATCGGGCCTATGTGCGCCGAAATTTTCTTTGCTATCTCATCAGCTGTCAGCACTGCTGAATCGATATCTGAACCAAAGAGCGAGAACTCTGGTTCGGAAGTTTTTGCGCTCTTCTTTGCTGAAGCTGTATCTCCGCCTGCAGAGATTACTTTGAGGCGATCTTTGAGAGTACGAAATTCTAGTTGCTCAAAGAGAGCAGTGAGATCTGTTTCGGTAACACCACCCCAAGCCAGCGCATCAATTGAGAATTCGATAGGCGCATCATGAATGAGTTGAGTGAGTTCGCGGTTTCTCTTTACATTCTCAATATTGGCGCGTAGTGAATCACCAACTTTTCCGCCTACCTTGTCGGCTTCTTTAAGTAATTCAGTAAGCGATCCATATTCAACGACCCACTTAGCCGCAGTCTTTTCACCAACGCCAGGGATAGAAGGCAAGTTATCGCTCGGATCGCCACGAAGCGCTGCAAAGTCAGGATACTGCTCGGGCGACATTCCATACTTCTCTTGAACCGCATCAGGAGTCATGCGAGACATCTCAGATACTCCACGCTTTGGATAGAGCACGGTGGTCTGAGAAGTGACTAACTGGAAGCTATCTCGGTCGCCAGTACAGATGAGTACTTCAGCGCCCTCTTTCTCAGCTCGCTTTGTAATGGTGGCGATGATGTCATCAGCTTCAAATCCTTCAATTTCAAATTGGCTAATGCCAAATCCCTTCACAAGTTCGTGAAGATAGGACATCTGCGAACGAAATTCATCAGGAGTCTTTGCACGATTGGCTTTATATTCGGGAAAAATTTCAGTGCGAAATGTCTTGCGAGAAACATCGAATGCCACAGCTACGTGAGTTGGTTTCTCATCTTTAAGCAGAGAAATCAGCATGGTGGCGAAGCCATAAATGGCATTGGTATGTTGGCCTTGCGCAGTTGTGAAGTTTTCAGCTGGAAGTGCAAAAAATGCTCGATACGCCATTGAATGGCCATCAATTAACAGTAAACGCTTCATAGCCATGGCGCTCATCATAGATATAAACTCATCTACTATGACCGAACCTGATTACCTAGCAATTATTAAAGAGCGTGGCCAAGGAGCCCTTGATATCAAGATGGGTATCGAGATGCTTGAAGTTTCGCCTCAACGCTTGGTTGCTCGCATGCCCGTTGAAGGCAATACCCAACCCATAGGACTTCTCCATGGTGGGGCAAATGTGGTTCTCGCTGAATCTCTCGGTTCAATTGGAACTCAGCTGCACGCAGGTCCGGATCGCAAGATTGTTGGCGTCGATATCAACGCTACCCACCATAAATCCGCAACCAGCGGTTATGTCACTGCTGTCGCGACTCCTATCTCATTGGGTCGCACACTCTGTGTCTACGAGATCGTAATAACAAACGAGGCAGGTCAGCGAACATGTACTGCTCGCATAACCTGCCTCATTCTTAATCCGTAGCTATTTAATTAATGTGCACCTGTTCCAAGGTAAGCTTCACGAACAGCCGGATCATTGAGAAGATCAGCAGCTGCCGCCTCTTTTGTTACATTTCCAGTCTCTAGAATGTAGGCACGATGTGCGCGTTGTAGCGCTTGCTGTGCATTCTGTTCAACTAAGAGAATAGTGACGCCTTGCTTATTGATCTCAGTGATGATGCGGAAGATATTGGCAATCATCTGAGGTGCAAGACCCATTGAAGGTTCATCGAGCAATAAGACCTTTGGACGTGCCATCAAAGCGCGACCCATTGCAAGCATCTGCTGTTCTCCACCTGAGAGAGTTCCGCCAGCTTGTGATGCACGTTCCTTTAGACGAGGAAATAAGGTGTAGACGCGATCAAGATCTTCATCCATTTCATTCTTACGATCTTTGCGATTGAACTTTCCCATTTCTAGGTTCTCAAGAACTGTCATACCAGGAAAGATTCCGCGGCCTTCAGGAACTTGAGAGATACCGAGATCTACGCGCTCATGCGCAGGGATCTTGTTGATATCTTGGCCATCGAAGTTGATTGATCCACTTGAGACGGGACGAAGGCCAGAAATTGTCTTGAGGATTGTGGTCTTTCCAGCGCCGTTTGCCCCAATAAGTGTGACGATTTCACCTTCGTTGACGACAACAGATACGCCCTTAATGGCTTCAATCTTGCCGTAGTGAACGCGAAGATCTTTTATTTCAAGACGCATCTGCTGGCACTCCTAGGTAAGCCTCGATAACTCGAGGGTCGTTTTGGACCACTGCTGGAAGATCATCTGCAATCTTCTGACCGAAGTCGAGAACTGCAACGCGATCAGAGATTCCCATGATGAGCGACATATCGTGCTCGATGAGAAGAACTGTGTAGCCCTTATCGCGAATCTTCTTGATGAGATTTGCAAGCTCTACCTTTTCAGCAGGGTTAAATCCTGCAGCGGGTTCATCGAGAAGCAAGAGCTCTGGCTCTGTTCCAAGCGCACGAGCGATTTCAAGGCGGCGCTGATCTCCATAAGGAAGATTCTTGGCAAGCTGATCGGCGCGGTGTTCGATACCCATAAGCGCGAGGAGATCATATGCACGAGCCTTGCTCTCCTTCTCTTCACGACGATTGAGTGGAGTTCCAATCAAAGCGCGAAGCAGTCCTGTCTTCTTATGAACATCGGTTGCGGTAATGACATTTTCAAGAGCAGTCATATCTCCAAAGAGACGAACGTTCTGGAATGTGCGCGCCAGACCTGCCTTGGTTACCTGGTGGCGCTTGAGGCCTGCAAGGTTTACGCCCTTAAAGGTAATTTCGCCAGAAGTTACTGGGTAGACACCAGTGACCACATTGAAGACAGTTGTCTTTCCAGCGCCGTTTGGTCCAATGAGTGCGCAGATCTCGCCGCGGTTAACATGGAAGTTAACTTCGTTGAGAGCTGTAACTCCACCAAACTTGATGGTGACGTTCTTGAGTTCGAGAAGTTTCTCAGACATTACTTTGCACCCTTCTCTGTAATCTTTTCACGCTTCTTACGAGGCAAGAGGCCGTCTGGACGCATATTCATCATGATGATCAAGACAAGTCCAAAGACGAGTTGGCGAGCATCTGAGATAAATCGAATACGCTCTGGAAGATAGGCAAGGAGCGCGGCTCCAAGTGCTACGCCCCAGATATTTCCGATTCCACCAAATACAACACAAGCAAGAATCAAGATTGAAACATCGAACTTAAACATATCGGGTGAGATAACTGCGACCTTAGATGCGTAGAGAACACCAGCAGCACCGCCTACTGCTGCACCGATCACGAATGACCAGAGCTTGTAGACGAGAGTATTGACGCCCATAAGCGCTGCCACATCTTCATCTTGGCGGATTGCTTCCCATGCACGTCCTGGGCGTCGCACTGTGAAGCGACGAACCATCCAGATGACAAGAAGAATCATGAAAAATACCAACCAGAAATATGTCTCTGGGTGCATCAAGTCAAAGTGAAGACCGAGGAAAGATGGTGGATTGGTAATTCCAGGAATTCCATTTGCTCCGCCAGTTACTGAGAGGTTGATCGCAACGATACGTACGATTTCACCGAATCCGAGAGTGATGATTGCTAGGTAGTCACCACGAAGACGGAGCGCAGGCAGACCGAGGATTACTCCTGCGACCATCGCAAATGCGATTCCGAATGGCATAACTTCCCATGTATTCCAACCATAGAGAGTGGAGAGAATTCCTTGGGTGTAGGCACCAATTGCAAAGAAGGCAACGTAACCAAGATCGAGAAGACCTGATTTACCAACAACAATATTGAGACCAAGTGCCATCATGATGAACATGCCAACTGGGTAGACCAATACGTTCTGGAATGAAGTAATTGGTGTGTTGAGGAAGCTGGTTGGGCCCCATGACGCAGCGAATGGCATGAGTCCGATGAGGACGATAACTGCAATGACAAATATTGTACGGACTGGTCGTGACCAGCCAGCCCAGATCTGTGCACCTTTATCGCGAAGGTTGAATGAAGTTAAGTTAGCCATCATGTCCTCGTCTGCTGTACGGCTTCACCGAAGAGGCCGTTTGGTTTGAATAGGAGTACGACTACAAGCACTGTAAAGACAGTCACTGCCTTCCACTGTGAACCGAGCATCGCTGACGCGAATTGCTCGAGCATACCGAGTGCGATTCCGCCGTAGAAAGCACCGCGTAGGTTTCCAATACCTCCGAGAACCGCTGCTGTAAATGCAGCGATACCCATATTGAATCCCACGTTGAAGACGGTATTTTCATAGACGGTTGTGTAGATAAATGCTGCTGCGCCAGTGGTGAGACCGCCAATGCAGAAAGTTAAGGTAATAACGCGGTTGATATTGATGCCCATCAACTTTGAGTTCTCTTCAGACATCGAGACTGCACGAATTGATTTTCCAAGGCGTGATTTGGTGACGAAGCGGTCAAGAACGACGAAGATGATGATTGGAACGACAATCGCCATCATGGTATCGATGCGGAAATTCGCACCATGGAATTGACCGAAGCTCCACTTGTCGAGCAGACGCGGAGTTGTCATTGGGCGAGAGATAGTGATGATGCGCATACCTTCAAGAAGTGCGATAGAGACACCAATGGCCGAGATGAGTGAGGCGAGACGGTTAGCGCCCCGAGCACGAAGACGACGGTAAGCAACAAGTTCAACAAGCATCGCGATCAATGCGCAGGCAATCATTGCTCCAACGAAAACTAGGAACAAGGTCCAAATCAATTTGGCTCCGTGAAGCGATGGTGAGTTGGTCGCATAGCCGAGAACGTGCACTTCGAGATAGAGAGTGGCAAAGGTTCCGATCATAAATACTTCGGAGTTTGCAAAGTTAATCAGTCTCAAAACTCCGTACACCATCGTGTACCCGAGCGAGACAAGCGCATAAATAAGACCCAGAGCGAGCCCTTGCAGAACAAGGCTCCAGAACTGAGTCGTGATTACTGAAAAATTCATATCAACCGATCTGTTGAGGTGAAGAGTGTTATGAAGTGTGGCCACTTCCCCGAAGGGAAGTGGCCACACCTTTAAAACATATGTATTGCTACATATTTACTGCGTTACTTCTGGAATCAGAGCGAATTAAGCAACTGAGTCGTAGACGATAACGCCGTTCTTTACAAGGTAACCACCGACTGGAGCTCCACCAATGATGTCGCCGTAACGGTCGAACTTGATGGTTTCTCCGCCTGCACCTGTCCATGAACCGTTTGTTACGCAGAGCTGGATCGCTGAACGAGTCAACGCGCCCTTTGTGATGCAGTCAAGGAAGATGTTAGTTGCGTTGTATGCAGTTGTTGAGTAAAGACCAGGAACCTTAACTCCTGTGATCTTTGTGAAGTCAGCAAGCTGCGCCTTTGAAAGGATTGAATCGAATGGGACGTCAGCTGCTGTGAGACGAACACCTTCTGCTGCCTTGCCTGCGAGGCCTGGGAAGTCAGATGTGTTTGTTCCATCGCCTGATGCCAAGATACCTGTGTATCCACCATCGCGAAGTGCCTTGAAGAGCTTCGCTGCATCTGTGGTGTAACCACCGTAGATAACAACGTTAGCGCCTGAAGCCTTGACCTTTGATGCTACTGATGTGTAGTCAGCTGTTCCCTTTGGAACAGAGTCTGTACCGACAACAGTTCCGAGCTTCTTAGCTGTTGGGAGTGTTCCCTTAGCAAGAGGTCCGCCGTATGTTGTCATGTCATCGATTACGTAGAACTTAGGAGCTGTAACGCCCTTAGCTGCGTAACGTGCAAGTGCTGGTGCCTGGAATCCATCGTGTGCAACGACGCGGTGGAAGATTGGGAATCCACGATCTGGAGCCTTTGGATTTGTAAGTGATACAGCAGATGCTGATGGAGCGATCATTGTCAGACCAGCTGCCTTGTAAGCAGGGAATGAGTTACGAGCTTCACCTGAACATGATGTTCCGATAACGCCGATGATTGCCTTGTTTGCAGCAACACCAGGAGCGATGTTTGCAGCAACTGTTCCGTCGCACTGTGAGTCAGCCTTAACGAGTTCAACCTTTACGGCTGGGTTCTTCGCATTGTAAAGAGCGATTGCGTAGATCGCGCCTGGAATCTGATCCTGGCCGAGCTGTGCATCTCCACCTGTAAGTGGGCCCTGGAATGCGAGGGTTACTGATTTCTTAGCAGCAGCTGATGCTGGTGATGTAGCAACTACGCCAAGGGCGAGAGTTGCTGCAGCAGCAATAGCGAGACCGCTTACGATCTTCTTATTCATGTATTGCCTTCCTGTTTTTTCTTGCTTGTGTCCCGGGACAGGGAGGTGTGAAGCGTAATGCTCAACCCACGCTTGAGACAAGGCGGAAGGGGTTCAAATCACGCGTGGGAGGTTACTTTTTGATTACGAATTGAAGGCTTTGGCGCGATGGCCAAAGGCCTATTTATCGAGGGCTGCCTCAGGGGAAATGACCGCGTGAGCGACCTCTTTCATCGTCAATCGACGGTCCATGGCAGCTCGCTGAATCCAAGAAAAAGCCTCAGGTTCTGAGAGATTGAGAGCCTTCATCAAGATTCCCTTGGCGCGATCGATGATCTTGCGAGTTTCCAGACGTTCGTGGAGATCGGCCACTTCTTCGGCAAGTGATTTCATCTGAGTATGGCGACTAATAGCAATTTCAATTGCTGGGACAAGGTCGCCGATCGTAAATGGCTTCACGACATATGCCATGACGCCAGCATCGCGTGCTCGATCAACGAGTTCTTTCTGACTAAACGCTGTCAACATTAAGACTGGAGCAATCGAAATAATTTTCTCAGCCGCTGAAATTCCATCGAGGACCGGCATCTTCACATCGAGGATTGCTAAATCTGGTTGATGTTCAGTTGCGAGTGCAATTGCTTCTTCGCCATTAGTTGCTTGCGCCACAACTGTGTATCCAGCTTCTTGCAACATTTCGACGAGGTCCATGCGAATAAGAGCTTCATCCTCGGCGACAAGGATGCGCACTGGCGCGCCTTGCTTGGCTTCGTTGCTCATGTGCCTCGAGTCGGATTCGAACCGACACTATGCAGTGTTTGAGACTGCCCTCTCTACCGTTGGAGTACCGAGGCGTACTCCCCTATCGTATTAGAAGAGAGCAGATACGAGAAACGAGTTGGACTGTGTATACAGACTGGGATTAGCGGTAGGCAGCGACAACGCCGTTAACAGCATCGCCTACTTTATGTACGCGCATCGCATTGGTTGAGCCAGGAATTCCTGGAGGAGAACCCGCAACAATCATGACTAACTCGCCGATCTCAGCGCGCTTACCTTCGATCAGCATCTTGTCAGCTTGAAGCACCATCTCATCTGTGTGTTTGACCATTGGGGTAACCATTGGCTCCACGCCCCATGAGAGTGCAAGGCGGTTGTAGGTGCCTTCCTCAGGAGTGATTGCAAGGATTGGAATGGG
The DNA here is from genome assembly GCA_002284855.1 of Actinobacteria bacterium IMCC25003. GTDB lineage: Bacteria > Actinomycetota > Actinomycetes > Nanopelagicales > Nanopelagicaceae > Planktophila. Next base: position 976,245 of record CP015603.1, read on the forward strand.
TGAACGTAGACGTGAAATTCGACGTGCAGAGTCACCTGATTGCGTAAATGTCACTAGGAACTTTGCGCCAACAATGAGGCCTACTTCAGCGGCAGCCTTAGTAATTGCGCCACCTTTGGTACGTGGATTTGTCATGAGTGGACGGATGCGTTCGAGTCCGAGCTCTTCAGTACGTTCGATGATGCGCGCCATTGTTTCAACTGCCTGAATAGCGAATTCACCGACGGAAGTTTCGCCAGAAAGCATGAGGGCATCAGCGCCATCGAGCACTGCATTTGCACAGTCCGTTGCTTCGGCACGAGTTGGTGATGAGTTTGTAATCATTGAGTCAAGCATCTGAGTTGCGACGATGACCGGCTTGGCAGCATCACGCGCAAGTTCGACGCAACGCTTTTGGACCATTGGGACATCTTCAATAGGAAGTTCAACACCGAGATCGCCACGAGCGACCATGATGCCATCAAAGGCAGCAACGATTTCGACAAGGTTTTCAACTGCCTGTGGCTTTTCGATCTTTGCAATAACAGGAACACGGATTCCAACTTCATCCATGATGGCATGAACATCTTTTACATCGGCAGCGTTACGAACGAATGAGAGTGCAATGAAATCTGCACCTGCACGAAGTCCCCAACGCAGATCTGCCTCATCTTTTTCAGACATGGCAGGAACGGAGACAGCAACACCTGGAAGGTTGATGCCCTTGTTATTGCTGACAGCTCCGGGTTGAATGCACTTGGTGACAACATCGTTGCCCTTTACTTCAATAACTTCGACGGTCACTTTTCCATCGTCAATCAAAATGCGATCTCCGGCTTTGCAATCTCCAGGAAGACCTTTGTAGGTAGTTCCTACACGCTCTTTCGTTCCAGAGATTTCATCGGTAGTAATGGTGAAGATATCTCCGCGTGAAAGCTCGTGAGGACCATCAGCAAAGCGACCAAGGCGGATTTTTGGTCCTTGTAAGTCGACGAGAATTGCTACGGCCTTGCCAGCTTCCTTCGCTGCTGAGCGCACGCTATCGAGGCGAGCTTGGTGTTCTTCATAACCACCGTGTGAAAGGTTGAGGCGAGCCATATTCATGCCAGCGGCGATGAGCTCTCTTACTTTCTCTGGAGATTCAACTGCTGGACCCATCGTGCAAACTATTTTGGCGCGGCGCATGTCTGTACCTTATCTGTGGTTAGTAGTTACTTAGAAGTTAGACCATGAGTTGGCGAGTTGTTGGCTCGATAGGTGCAGGGAGTTGTGTCTCTCCCGCTAAATATCGGTCCACTGCAGCAGCTGCAGATCGCCCTTCAGCAATCGCCCAGACAATGAGAGATTGACCACGGCCAGCGTCACCTGCAACGAAAATTCCTTCTTCGCTACTCTGGAAGTTTTCATCGCGCTTGATATTTCCGCGTTCATCGAGCTCTACCTCAAGCTGATCAATGAGTGCAGACTTTTCAGGGCCAGTAAATCCCATAGCGAGGAAGACAAAGTCAGCTGGGAGCTCTTTCTCAGTTCCAGGAACTGGCTCGAACTTTCCGTTTTCAAACTTTGTTTCGACAATCTTAAGAGCCTTAAGATTTCCATTTCCATCGCCGATAAATTCTTGAGTGCTCACAGAAAAGATTCGATTATCGAGCTCTTCATGTGCGCTCGAGACGCGATAAATCATTGGGTAGGTAGGCCATGGCTGTGACGACGGGCGTTCATCAGTTGGACGAGGCATGATCTCAATCTGGGTAACACTTGCCGCGCCTTGTCGAACAGAAGTTCCGAGACAATCTGCACCTGTATCTCCACCACCCAAGATGATGACGTGCTTACCTGCAACGTTGATAGGTGGGACTTCAACTTCACCAAGAGCTTGCTTATTGCCCCATGGCAAGAATTCCATCGCTTGATAAATTCCCTTATTTTCACGACCTGGAATTGGAAGATCGCGCCACTGAGTTGCACCCATGGCAAGGACAATTGCATCGTACTTTGAACGTAGATCTGAGCCGGTGAGTTCTACGCCAACATTGACGCCCGGGCGGAAACGAGTTCCTTCCTGCTCCATCTGAGCAAGGCGACGATCAACGATGTGTTTCTCCATCTTAAATTCAGGGATTCCGTAACGAAGAAGCCCACCAATCTTTTCAGCGCGCTCATAGACTGCAACTGTATGGCCAGCACGTGTGAGCTGTTGCGCTGCAGCAAGTCCTGCAGGACCTGATCCAATGACAGCAACCGTCTTTCCAGAAAGTCGTTCCGGAGCAAGTGGTTTTACATTATCTGCATCGAAGGCTTCTTCAATAGTGCGAAGTTCAATCTGCTTGATTGTTACGGCATCACGGTTAATGCCAACAACGCAGGCAGTTTCACACGGTGCTGGGCAAAGTCGGCCAGTGAATTCTGGGAAGTTATTAGTTGCATGAAGACGATCTATCGCCTCGGTCTTATCACCACGATAAATGAGGTCATTCCATTCAGGAATGAGATTGCCGAGAGGGCAGCCGTTGTGACAGAAAGGAATTCCGCAATCCATGCAGCGACCAGCTTGCTTCTGCAAGTGTTCGAAAGATTGTGGTTCGTAGACTTCGCGCCAATCTTGAATACGGATATCAACGGGACGACGCTTAGGTGTCTCGCGAGGAGTGGTCATAAATCCTTTTGGATCAGCCATTTGCTGCTACCTCCATGATGTATTCATCGACTGGTAAACCTTCTTTAGTCGCACGCTCAATTGCACCCAGCACCTTTGCGTAGTCACGCGGCATAATCAACGAAATTCGTGAAATTTCAGTATCCCAGTTGGCAAGAATTGAAGCCGCAACTTCTGACCCTGTTTCAACATGGAAAGAAGAAATAATTGATTTCAGATTTTCACGCTGATCTGCAGGAACGGCCAAGATATCAACCATCTCAGTGTTGACTACTGCAGTGTTGAGATCTAGAACAAAGGCGCGGCCGCCTGACATACCTGCCGCAATATTGCGACCGGTTGGTCCGAGGATGACAACAGTTCCGCCGGTCATGTACTCGAGAGCATGATCGCCCACGCCTTCAACAACTGCGACAGCTCCTGAGTTACGAACACAGAATCGTTCACCGGCAAGGCCGCGGATAAAGATGTCACCTGAAGTAGCACCATATCCAATGACGTTTCCGGCAATGACGTTATTCTCGGATTTAAATGTTGCCTTCTCATCGGGGCGAACTACAACGCGCCCGCCTGAAATGCCCTTGCCGACATAATCATTGGAATCGCCATAGAGACGGATTGAAACTCCTTGAGGCAAGAAGGCACCTAGTGATTGACCCGCTGATCCATGGAGAGTGACATCGATAGTTCCGGCAGGAAGTCCTTCAGATCCGTAACGGCGTGTTACTTCAGCGCCCAACATCGTTCCGACTGTGCGGTTGACGTTACGGACAGGAAGATCGATTCGTACTGCTTCCTTCTTCTCGAGCGCAGCCTTTGAGAGTTCAATCAACTGATTGTCGAGTGCTGCAGCTAAACCATGATCCTGCTTCGTTGTGTTGTGGAGCGCTGAATCAACATCCGGGCGGACAAGAAGTGGAGAGAGATCAAGACCGCTCGCCTTCCAGTGTTCGACCGCTGCGCGGGTATCGAGGTATTCAACATGTCCGATAGCTTCTTGCAGAGTGCGGAAACCAAGTGATGCCAGAATTTCACGAACTTCTTCGGCAATGTACTCAAAGAATGTTTCGACGAATTCAGGCTTTCCAGAGAACTTCTTACGGAGTTCTGGATTCTGGGTCGCAACGCCAACCGGGCAGGTATCTAAGTGACAGACGCGCATCATGATGCAGCCAGAGACAACCAGTGGAGCTGTTGCAAAGCCATACTCTTCGGCGCCAAGGAGAGCTGCAATGACAACATCTCGTCCCGTCTTCAGTTGACCATCTGCTTGAACAACGATGCGATCGCGCAAATTATTAAGAAGCAGAGTCTGCTGTGTCTCAGCAAGGCCCAGCTCCCATGGAGCACCTGCGTGCTTAAGAGATGTGAGAGGTGATGCACCTGTTCCACCATCGTGTCCTGAGATCAAAACAACGTCAGCATGCGCCTTTGATACTCCTGCAGCAACAGTTCCGACGCCCACTTCAGCAACAAGTTTGACGTGAACACGTGCATCTTTATTTGCATTTTTGAGATCGTGAATCAATTGTGCGAGATCCTCGATGGAGTAAATATCGTGGTGAGGTGGAGGAGAAATAAGTCCTACACCTGGCGTTGAATAACGAGCTTTGGCAATCCATGGATAGACCTTGTAGCCAGGAAGCTGTCCACCCTCACCAGGCTTGGCGCCTTGCGCCACTTTGATCTGAATATCAGTTGCGTTAATAAGGTAATTGCTCGTAACACCGAAGCGTCCCGATGCAACCTGCTTAATTGCGCTCTTCTTCGAGTCTCCATTTGCCATAGGAATGAAACGAGCTTCATCCTCGCCGCCTTCACCGGTGTTGGACTTTCCGCCCAGTCGATTCATCGCGATAGCAAGCGTCTCGTGCACTTCTTGCGAGACAGAACCATAAGACATGGCACCTGTTGAGAAGCGTTTTACGATTTCGGAGATTGGTTCGACTTCATCAATAGAAATCGGTGCACGTTCGCCTTCCTTAAATTGGAAGAGACCGCGAAGGGTCATCAGGGTCTTGCTCTGATCATTGACCTTATCGGTGTAGCGCTTAAAGATGTCATAACGTTTATTACGGGTTGAGTGCTGAAGCGCAAAGACGGTTTCAGGGTTGAACAAGTGTGGTTCACCATCACGGCGCCACTGGTATTCGCCGCCGACTGCTAGGCGCTTTGCACCAGGTATTTCTCCGCCTACTGGATAGGCAAAGTGATGGCGCTTAATAGTTTCTTCCGCGATGACATCAAGGCTTACTCCACCAAGACGTGAAGTTGTTCCAACGAAAAATTCATCGACGACATCTTGAGCAAGACCGATAGCTTCAAATACCTGTGCACCCGTGTAGGAAGCGATAGTGGAGATACCCATCTTCGACATCACCTTGAGCACGCCCTTGCCGAGCGCCTTGATGACATTTCGAACTGCTTTTTCAGGTGTGATACCTGTGATGATTCCCTGATTGACGAGATCTTCTGCGGTCTCCATAACGAGATATGGGTTAACCGCTGCTGCGCCATAACCGATGAGAAGTGCAACATGGTGAACTTCACGAACATCGCCTGCTTCTACGACGAGACCAACCTTGGTGCGAGTCTTTTCGCGAATAAGGTGATGGTGCACTGCTGCGGTAAGGAGTAGTGAAGGAATTGGGCAATCTTCTGCATCACCATCACGGTCAGAGAGAACAATGATGCGTGCACCATTTGCAATTGCATCGGAAACTTCGCGCTTAATCTCTTCAAGACGTGTGCGAAGTGTGTTGCCGTCTCCGCTTACCGGGAAGAGACCACGAACGACATATGCCTCGAGCTCTGGATAGTCATCATCTGCGTTGACGTGAATAATCTTTGCAAGCTCATCGTTATCAATGACTGGGAAGGCAAGAGAGATCTGCTTACAGGATTCTGGTCCTGGATCGAGCAAGTTGTGTTCTGGGCCGATTGAACCGCCGAGGCTTGTCACCAACTCTTCACGAATTGCATCGAGAGGTGGGTTTGTTACCTGTGCAAAGAGTTGAGAGAAGTAATCAAAGAGAAGACGTGGCTTGGCAGAGAGCGCAGCGATAGGAGTATCAGTTCCCATAGAACCGAGCGCTTCTCCCCCGCCCTTAGCCATCGGTGTCACGATGATCTTGATTTCTTCTTCGGTATAGCCAAAAGCTTTCTGGCGACGAATGACAGATTTGTGTGGGTAGACGATGTGTTCGCGTGATGGGAGATCAGAGAGTTTGATCATTCCATCTTTAAGCCATGTGCCATAAGGAGCAGCATCAGCAAGTGAATCCTTAATTTCATCATCTTCAATGATGCGCCCTGCTTCGATATCGACGAGGAACATCTTTCCTGGTTGCAGGCGGCCCTTGCGGACAATCTTCTCTGCAGGGAAATCGAGAACACCAACTTCAGATGCAAGAACGACGAGGCCATCATCTGTCACCCAGAAACGTGATGGACGAAGTCCATTGCGATCGAGAACTGCGCCCACTTGGTGTCCATCAGTAAATGTCACACATGCTGGGCCATCCCATGGCTCCATGAGAGATGCATGGAATGCATAGAAGTCGCGACGTTTCTGCGACATCGTTGCGTGGTTCTCCCATGCTTCAGGAATCATCATCAACACCGCGTGTGGAAGTGAACGTCCGCCGAGATAGAGAAGTTCGAGAACTTCATCGAAAGATGCTGAGTCAGAACCTGACATCTCAACGATTGGGAAGAGTCGCTTGAGATCTCCGCCGATCACATCGCTTGCAAGAAGTGATTCGCGGGCGCGCATCCAGTTGCGGTTTCCCTTGACTGTATTAATTTCGCCGTTGTGTGCAATAAATCGGTATGGGTGGGCAAGGGGCCATGATGGGAAAGTATTTGTTGAAAAACGTGAGTGAACAAGAGCAAGTGGGGAGACAACGCGTTCATCGCTGAGGTCTGGGAAGAATTCTTCTAGCTGACCTGTAGTAAGCATTCCCTTGTAAACGATTGTCTGTGACGAAAGTGATGGGAAGTAGAGATCAAGTGCATGTTCTGCGCGCTTGCGAAGTGCGAAAGCTAAACGATCGAGGGCAATTCCTGACTCCTGCTTATTGCCCGCCACAAAGAGTTGCTTGAATTGCGGCATGACAGAGACTGCTGTCTTTCCGAGTGATGCAGGATTGATGGGAAGCTCACGCCAGCCAAGAACTGTGAGTCCTTCTTCTGATGCAATCTGTGCAATCTCAGTTGTGACATCTGCGCCTTGAGCAATAAAGGCGATACCGGTTGCATAAGAACTTTCGGCGGGTAAATCAAACTTTGTTTCGGCGCGATAGAAAGCGTCAGGCACGCGGATAAGAATTCCCGCGCCATCGCCTGAATCAGGTTCAGCACCTGATGCACCTCGGTGTTCGAGATTGCGAAGAGCGGTGAGCGCCTTTTCTACGATCTCGTGCGTTGCAACTTTATTGAGGGTAGCCACCATCGCGACGCCGCATGCATCGTGTTCGTTTGCAGGATCGTAGAGACCTTGCGCTGCGGGATAGTTCGATGAGAGTGCCATAACCCGTTGTCCTGTTTCTTCATTTTTAGCATTACATGAAGGGACAACTTTGGCCCGGTGAAGCGTGGGTGAAACGATAAATCAGTAGCGAAAGGGTAGCAAGGGGGTGGGTTAGACGCCACTTACATGCAAGAGCTGGCCGATTCCAGCGGTGATTGCCATGCCGAGGCAGCCACCTGCAATGACGCGCAGGGTTGGGATGAGGAGTTTTGAGCCAGCAGTCTTGGCACTGATGATTCCGGTGAAGACCAAGCCCACCACGGTGAAGGCGATGATGCTCCACGCAGCTTTACCTGCCGATGGTGCAAATGCTCCGACAAATGGAATAAGACCACCTGCGGTAAAGCTGATCGCTGAAGCAATCGCTGCCTGTACCGGACGCGCCTTGGTGTGTGGATGTTGTCCAAGTTCATCACGCAAGTGAGCTTCAAGAGGATCCTTGGCATGCATCGTTGTGGCAACTTCTGTTGCTAACTCTCGTGAGAGGCCACGATGAATGTAAATCTCAATCAGTTCTTCCAATTCACCATCGGGATCGATTGCAAGATGTTCAATTTCGAGAAGTCGATCTGATTCTTCGATATCGTTTTGTGAGCGCACAGAAACATATTCACCAACAGCCATCGACATCGCACCTGCAGCAATTCCTGCTGCACCTGCTGTGATCAGAAAACTCTGCTCGCTACGTGCTGCTGCAACGCCAATCATCAAGCTTGCAGTGGAAACGAGTCCATCGTTAGCGCCGAGTACCGCAGCGCGAAGCCACCCAGCACGATGCGTGCGGTGATGGAGGTTGCGCTGATAGACATCTTCGAGAGCCATATTTAAAGCCTACCTCTTGCTACCTGAAAATCGGTTGAAGGCGAGTAGCCCTACACTCATAAGAATCAGCGAGACATACTGATTGAGACGTAAGCCACCCCATGTGTGGGCTTGATCGATGCGAAGTCCCTCAATAAAGAAACGAGCGAAGCTATACCCCGAGATATAGAGCGCAAAGATAGCTCCCCCTGAAATCTTTGGAGTGAGATAGATAAGAGTAAGCGCAAGGGCTATGCACCATAGAGATTCGTAGAGAAATGTGGGGTGAAATGTTTCAAACTCTTGATATCCCAGTGGTCGCAAGGAAGGCGGAATGGAAAGTGCCCATGGTGCCTTTAAAGGTCTGCCGAAGAGTTCGCCGTTAAACCAATTTCCCCATCGCCCAATCGCTTGCGCAAGTAGTAACCCTGGAGCAAGCGCTCCAGCAAAGGATGAAAATTCGGGGAGCGTCTTTGACATACCGATTCGCTGGTAGGCGATGTAGGCAGCAAGAGCGCCTAAGGAGATAGCTCCCCAGATACCTAAGCCACCGTTCCAAATCTTGAAGATATTTGTAAGGCTTCCATCCTTACCAAAATATTGTTCGGGAGAAGTTGCTACGTGATAGAGACGCCCACCAATAACTCCTGCGGGAACTGCATAGATGGCTACATCGGCAACGACACCATCAACATCAGCGTGTGTTGCAGTGAATCGACGATTACCCAACCAGATAGCAACTGCAACACCTGCAATGATGCAGAGTGCGTAGAAGTGAATCGTGAAAGGTCCAATCACAACTGCCGATGTTGTCGGAGTTGAAATTGCTAGGAGCATCGTTATCCGCGCTCTACTGCAGCCTTAAATTTAGCAGCGTCAAAATATTCAGTCTTACGATCGATCTCTTTGCCATTGATAAAGACTGTTGGGGTTGAGTTCACATTTGCCTTGGCCCCTGCTGCTGCAACGTTATTGACCCATCCTTGGTACGCCATATCGTTGACGCAAGATGTAAATTGCTTAGAGGTGATTCCAGCTGCTTGCCCAAGAATTCCTAGAACATCATTTGACCATGCACCAGAGTTTTCTTGCGGCTGGTTTGCATAGAGAGCGCGGTGGTATTGCAGGAACTTTCCTTGGTCTGCCGAACATGCTGCCGCATTGGCTGCATTGACGGACTCAGGTCCAAGGAAGGAGAGCGTGTGATAGACAACGGTCGCCTTTTTTGCGGTGATGAGAGATTCAATGTAATCGCCTTGCAACTTCTCAAATTGTGCACAGATTGGGCATTGGAAATCCTCGTAGATATCGAGAACTGGCACGCCCTTAAGGTTGTCGTTAAAGACGATTCCATATCCGCGCTCTGCAGAGACGCTGGCAGGAATCTTTGCGGATGTATTGGTCTTCTTTGAAAGAACTGTAGGAACCAACATGATGAGAACAACACCTACGACAACCGCGATGACAAGATTGCGAGTGAAGTTGTCTTTGCCTGGTTTCTGATTAGCCATTGTTCTGATCTCCATCTGAGGTATGTCGGTCTAGTCCAAATTTACTTTGCGGATAGCGGAAAAGGTAAATCGCCAAGAGTCCGAGCCCACCATCACGTAGGAGCTCGGGTAGATAGTTGGCAGTTCCAGGCTTAACTTGTCCCCCGCCACCAAAACAACCGCAGTCGATAGAGAGACCGCGCGCCCAAGCCTGTGAAATTCCAATCATGAAGGCGAACATAAGAACGCCGCCCACGAGAGCAGAGATTCGAATAGCTGCTCCGATAACGAGAAGAATTCCAACCGCAATCTCTACAAAAGGAAGAACTATTCCGAGGAAGTTTGCAAGAGAGATGGGCAACATTTCATAGGCACGAACTGCCATCTGTGATTTATCGAGGTGCTGATACTTCAAGAGACCAGCTGCGAGAAGTACTCCACCTAAAACTAAACGAGCGAGCAATCCAACCCATGGGAGATATTTCTTCATCGTCCTTCACGTACCCCTAGCGCTAATTCGGATGTAAGAGTCTTTACAGCAGCGATTCCAGTTGCTTCATCGGGCGCATCAAGAAGCGCCTTGATAAAAGCTGAACCAACGATGACACCATCTGCATACCCTGCAACGCCCTTAGCCTGCTCGCGAGTAGATACCCCAAGACCGACCGCGATCGGTAGTTGCGAAGTTGTGCGGATGCGTGCCACTAAATCTGGGGCACCCGATGAGACAGAGGTGCGGGTACCAGTCACACCCATCAAACTTGCTGCATAGATGAAACCCCCGCAACGCGACGTTACTTGAGGAAGTCGAGCATCTGTTGTGCTTGGTGCAACGACGTAAATGGGATTGATGCCAATCTTCTCCACTGCATCTTTCCACGTAGCTGACTCTTCGATGGTGAGATCCGGGGTAATAACACCGGATCCGCCGTTGTCAGAAATTGATTGAGCAAACTTTTCTACACCATATTTTTCGATTGGGTTCCAATAGGTCATGACAACTGCTGCTACACCTGCATCGGTGGCAACCTTGAGAGCCTCAAAAACTTCCTTCGCTCCTGTGCCGTGAGCTAAAGATTGATCTGCTGCTGCTTGAATTGTTGGTCCATCCATCACGGGATCGCTGTAAGGAAATCCAATCTCAATGGCATCGACGCCACCATCGACAAAGGCTTGAATGACTTTCTTGCAACCCTCGATACTCGGAAATCCTGCTGGGATATAGGCGATGAGCGCTGCACGATTTTCGGCGCGCGTCTTTACAAAGAGATCGTCGAGCGCAGTTGTCATTTAGAGAGGAATTCCAAAGTATTGGGCTGCTGTCTGCACATCTTTATCTCCGCGACCAGATAAGTTGATAAGGATGATTGCATCCTTGCCCAACTCATTTCCGATTTGAAGTGCACCTGCAAGTGCATGTGCTGTTTCAATTGCAGGAATGATTCCTTCGGTCTTGCAGAGGAGTGCAAATGCATGCATCGCTTCAGCATCGGTGACGGCGCGATATTCAGCGCGACCGATATCGTGAAGGTAGGCATGCTCAGGACCTACGCCTGGATAATCCAACCCAGCTGAGATGGAGTGAGACTCAATGGTCTGACCGTTCTCATCTTGTAGAACATAAGTGCGATTTCCATGGAGAACACCCGGCGAACCACCTGTAATCGTTGCTGCATGGCGTCCAGTTTCAACGCCATCACCTGCTGCTTCAAGACCAATGAGTCGGACATCTGTATCTGAGATAAAGCGATGGAAGATTCCAATTGCATTAGAACCGCCTCCGACACATGCAAGAACTGCATCGGGAAGACGACCTGTGAGCGCTAATACTTGCTCGCGGGATTCCTCGCCAATAATTTTATGGAAATCGCGGACCATGGATGGGAATGGGTGAGGACCTGCAACTGTTCCCAACATGTAATGCGTTGTCTCGACATTTGTTACCCAGTCGCGCATCGCTTCATTGATTGCATCTTTCAGTGTCTTAGATCCAGAAGTTACGGGGATAACTTCGGCGCCGAGCAACTTCATACGTGCAACGTTGAGTGATTGGCGCTTTGTATCTTCTTCGCCCATATAGACAACGCACTCAAGACCCATCAAGGCTGCAGCAGTTGCTGATGCAACGCCATGTTGACCTGCCCCAGTTTCGGCGATGATGCGCTTCTTGCCCATGCGCTTGGTGAGAAGTGCCTGACCTAAAACGTTATTAATTTTATGGCTACCGGTGTGATTGAGGTCCTCGCGCTTGAGAAGAATGCGCGCTCCCCCTGCATGTTCTGCAAAACGTTGAGCTTCAGTAATGATGCTGGGGCGCCCGGTATATGTACGGTGAAGTTCTGCTAACTCTGCGATAAATGTGGAATCGGTCTGCGCTTTGATGCGCGCTGCATCGAGTTCTTCGAGAGCTCCGATGAGCGCTTCAGGAACGAAGCGGCCACCATAGGGGCCAAAGTGTCCCGCGAGATCTTCGACAGTCGTCATGGCGAAAGACTACCTGCGACCCAGTAGTTCCTGCATGGCGGAAATCGGATCTCCCGATTTCACAAGAGTTTCTCCGACCAAGATTGCAGTCGCTCCAGCGTTTTGAGCGAACTCAACATGCGAACGTGTGGCAATTCCGGATTCAGCGACGCGAATCACATCACTAGGAATACGAGGGATGAGGTCGGCAAATGCTGCGCTATCGACATCAAGAGTCTTGAGGTTTCGGGAATTCACACCAATGATGCGCGGCTCGAGATCCATCGCACTCTCAAGTTCTTGCGCAGTATGGACTTCAATCAGTGAGGCCATGCCAAGCTCTGTCGCAAGATCATAGAAATCTCTGAGCTGGCTCTTGGAGAGAGCGGCAACGATAAGCAAGACAATATCTGCACCATGTGCGCGTGCCTCGAGGAATTGATATTCATCGACCATAAAATCTTTTCGAAGGACCGGGATGGTGACGCGCTTACGAACGGCATCGAGATCTTCGAGCGATCCCCCGAAACGACGACGTTCGGTGAGAACGCTGACCGCTGCTGCACCAGCTTCTTGGTATTGCTCAGCCAAAGATGCTGGATCAGTAATGGGAGCGAGCGATCCTTTGCTGGGAGAAGATCTCTTCACTTCTGCAATCACATTCATCTCATCGCGAGTTAAGAATGTATGCGCATCAAGTGCAGGTTCGGTCTGTTCCATACGTTGGTGAATCTGTGCCAACGGGAGTCGACGTGCGGCGAGGTCTTCGCGCACACCTTCGATGATGGAGTCGAGAACGCTCATGACTTGTCCTCGGTGGGATCGATTCCCTTATCCATTGCGTTCCATGGAGATAACTTCTTAGGTGAGCGCTCGTAACGGGCTGACAGGCGCACGCGACGGCTGATGGAGATTGCAAGAACTGCAACTAAGAGAAGTGAAAATCCGAATTTAAACATTAGCTGCGTTTCAATTCATTTGCCGCTGTGATTGCGCCGAGAACTGCAGCCGCTTTATTGAGCGTCTCTTCATTTTCCGAAGCGGGATCGGAGTCTGCGACAAGACCTGCGCCTGCTTGGACATAGGCAGTTCCTTTATGAAGCAGCGCGGTACGGATTGCGATACAGGCATCGATATTTCCAGTGAAGTCGAAGTAGCCAATTGCGCCGCCATAGAGACCACGTCGAGTTGGTTCGAGAGTTTCGATAATCTCCATGGCGCGAGGTTTTGGCGCACCAGAGAGAGTTCCAGCAGGAAAGACTGAGAAGAGCGCATCGATGGGGGTGGAATCTTTGCCGAGTTTTCCAATGACGGTGGAGACGATATGCATAACATGCGAATAGCGTTCGATATGCATGAAGTCGATGACTTCAACGCTTCCAGGTGCACAGACGCGACCCAAATCATTGCGACCTAGATCGACCAGCATGAGGTGTTCTGCGCGCTCCTTAGGATCTGCAAGAAGTTCTTCACCCAGACGAATATCTTCTTCAACAGATGCAGAACGACGTCGAGTTCCTGCAATGGGATGGACCATTACTTCTGTTCCGGTTACTTTGACAAGCGCTTCAGGGCTTGAACCAACAACTTCGATGCCATCTTCAAATCTAAAGAGATACATGTAAGGGCTTGGGTTATTGAGACGGAGCATGCGATAGACATCGAGAGCATCGGCGGCGCATGGCATTGCAAAGCGCTGTGAGAGAACAATTTGGAAAGCTTCGCCAGCGCGGATCTCTTCTTTTGCGATATCTACCTTCGCCATAAATTCTTCTGCGGTCATATTGCGATCAAATATCGGCGCAGTCTTCGCTGGAATCTTTGAGACATCGCCGGCAAGTGGCATGAGTAGTTCTGCTTGCATGCGATCAAGGCGAGCTACTGCATCTGCATAGGACTCATCGATACGTTCATCTGAACCATCCCAGTTAATGGCATTGGCAATGAGAGTGATGGTTCCTTCGCTGTGATCCATCACCGCTAAATCACTCGTTAACATAAAGGCGATTTCGGGAAGATCGATATCTTTTGTTGCAAGGTTAGAAATCTTTTCGAGTCTGCGCACTGAGTCATAGCCCATGTATCCGACGAGTCCGCCTGTCAGAGTAGGCAAACCATCAATTTTTGGTGACTTCAGATGTGCCACTGTCTTACGAAGCGCTTCGAGTGGATTCATTCCAGTCGGGACACCGGCAGGTGGCTTTCCGAGCCACACGGCAACGCCACCTTTCTCGGTCAGCGTTGTCTGGCTATGCGCTCCGATAAATGAGTAGCGCGACCACACTCCCCCGTGTTCGGCAGATTCGAGAAGGAAAGTTCCGGGAAGGTTCTTTGCCAGCTTCTTGTAAATATTGAGAGGAGTTTCGCCATCGCCTAAGAGTTTGCGATAGACAGGGATGACATTGTTGCTCTTCGCATATTCGCGAAATTCCTCGAGCTTCATTGCGCGATCTCGATATTTCTATGGAAGCAGCTGCGATCGCCTGTGTGACAAGCCGCTCCTACTTGTTCTACTTTGAAAAGGAGTGCATCTCCGTCGCAATCAATAGCGATCGAATGTACGAGTTGAGTGTGGCCAGAAGTTGCGCCCTTTTCCCACAGCTCATTACGGCTTCGCGACCAATATGTCGCACGACCAGTTGCAAGAGTTGCAGCTAAGGATTCCGCGTTGACATAGGCGAGCATCAAGACTTCACCTGAGTGAAGATCTTGCGCCACTGCGGGGATGAGAGCCGTTGGATCTTTAAGGAGCGCAGAAATCTCTGGGCTAAGTTCTCTGCTCATATGCGTATTCTGCCTTAGACCGTATGCGCATTGCGCACTGAATAATTATGGCCCGAGAGGTACTTCTTTACATCGCCTATGCGGTGAATTCCAAAGTGGAAGACGCTCGCCGCCAGAAGGGCATCGGCGCCGGCATCGAGAGCTGATGCAAAATCTTCGAGAGTTCCAGCGCCACCGCTTGCAATGAGTGGGACCTTTGAGACAGCTCGAACTGCTGAAATCATTCCGATGTCATATCCAGCACGGGTGCCATCAGCATCCATAGAGTTGAGAAGAATCTCGCCAACTCCGAGTGCACAAGCCTTTTCAACCCATGCGAGTGCGTCGACGCCTGCGGATTCGCGTCCACCATGAGTGGTGACTTCAAAACCTGAATCGGTGCGGGCGCGACGTGCATCGACAGAGAGCACGAGAACTTGAGAACCAAATCGATCCGCAATCTCTGCAATGAGTTCAGGGCGTGAAAGAGCTGCGGTATTGATCGAGACCTTATCTGCGCCTGCCCGAAGTAAGCGATCCACATCATCAACGCTGCGGATTCCTCCACCGACTGTGAGCGGAATGAAAACTTGTTCGGCAGTCTTGCGAACTACATCGAGAGTTGTTTCGCGACCTGCAACGCTGGCAGAGATATCGAGAAATGTCAGTTCATCTGCGCCTTCGTGTCCATAGAGCGAGGCCATCTCAACAGGGTCACCCGCATCGACAAGATCAGTGAAGTTGACGCCCTTAACAACTCGACCATCGGTGACATCGAGACAAGGAATGATGCGAACAGAGAGGCTCATCGACGTGTGAGTTCCAGAGCTTGCTCAAGTGTGAATGCACCCGCATAGAGCGCTTTGCCGACAATGGCTCCTTCAACGCCTGTTGCGTTGAGAGATGCAAGAGCTGCAATATCGTCGAGTGAAGAAATACCACCAGATGCAACAACAGGTTTCTTTGTTACGGCACAGACTTCCTTGAGAAGCTCGAGGTTAGGGCCTTTGAGGGTTCCATCTTTCGTGACATCGGTGACGACATAACGACCACATCCATCGCGTTCGAGGCGTTCGATAGTTTCAAAGAGATCACCGCCTTCTTGTGTCCAACCACGTGCAGCAAGCACATGTCCACGCACATCAAGACCTACAGCGATGCGATCACCATGTTCGGCGATAACTCGCGCAGTCCATTCAGGATTTTCAAGGGCTGCAGTTCCGAGATTGACGCGAACACAACCTGTTGCAAGAGCGCGACGTAGTGATTCGTCATCACGAATTCCACCTGATAACTCGACCTTAATATCGAGTTTTCCAACAACTTCGGCAAGAAGGGCGCTATTTTCTCCACGACCAAATGCTGCATCGAGATCGACGAGATGAAGCCATTCAGCTCCTGCTGCTTGGAATTCCAGAGCTACCTCTAGAGGATTTCCATAGGCTGTTTCTGCATCGAGTTCGCCCTGCACCAGGCGAACAGCGCGTCCATCTTTGACATCAACGGCAGGTAAGAGTTCGAGGTAGCTCATAGTGAATTCGTCCAATTCTTAATCAGATGCAATCCAGCATCTCCAGATTTTTCAGGATGGAATTGCGTCGCTGCAATGGCTCCATCTTCAACTGCGGCGAGAAAATCTTCGCCGTGGTGTGCCATCGTTGAGATTGCTCCCACCTGCTTCTTCACAGCGTAGGAGTGCACAAAGTAGAAAGATTCATTTTCCACGCCGTGAAAGAGTGAGCTTCCTGTGCCCACCGAAACAGTGTTCCAACCCATGTGGGGCAATATTGGAGCTTGCAACTTCTCAGCTGTTGCATCCCAGACGCCAACGCCTTCGTGATCTCCATGTTCGACACCGCGTGCAAAGAGGATCTGCATTCCGACACAAATGCCTAGTGTGGGGCGTTTGAGTGAGATTCGTTCACGAACCAATTGATCGCCACGAACAGATGCAAGACCCTGCATACATGCAGCAAATGCTCCTACACCTGGAACAACAAGTCCGTCGGCGTTGAGTGCGACGTCATAATCTGATGTCAGTACAACTTCTTTACCTGAAGTTTCAAATGCACGCTGTGCAGAACGTAAGTTGCCAGATCCGTAATCGAGAATTGCAATCACGAACGTTAGAGAGAGCCCTTTGTGGAAGGAATTCCTGCAACGCGACTATCGAGAGCAACAGCATCACGGAGTGCGCGAGCAACTGCTTTGAACTGCGCTTCAAAGACGTGGTGAGCATTGCGACCTTCGAGGACACGAACGTGAAGCGCGATACGCGCTTCAGCAACGATGGATTCCCAGATGTGCTTGCCGAGAGTTGTATCGAATGTGCCGATGAGTTCAACAATTTCGGGTTGGCGATGTACGAGATATGGGCGACCTGAGAGATCGACAGCTGCCTGTACGAGAACTTCATCAAGTGGCACCATCGCATCGCCAAAGCGACGTATGCCTGCCTTATCGCCAAGAGCTTCGCGAAGTGCTTGGCCAAATGCAAGAGATGTATCTTCGACGGTGTGATGTGAATCGACATCGACATCGCCGGTTGTCTTTACGGTGAGATTAAATCCAGAGTGCTTACCCAGTTGGCTGAGCATGTGGTCGAAGAATGGGACTCCGGTATCAACTGAAATCTCGCCTGTTCCATCGAGATTGAGTTCTACAAGAACGCTTGACTCTTTCGTTGTGCGTTCGACTCGTGAGGTTCTGCTCATTTTTCTCCCAGGCATGCCGCTAGCGTTGAAATAAATTTACTGTTTTCGGCTTCATTGCCAATGGTGACTCTTAAGTAACCCAATAATCCCACATCTCTGATGAGAACTCCCCTATCGAGCATCGCCTGCCAGAGCTGAGCCGAAGGCATATCGAAGCCTGAGAAGAGGAGGAAGTTAGATGCGCTCGGGATGACAGTAAGACCCATCTCAGTCAGTTGCGCTGCAACGCGATCGCGATCGGTGCGCAACTGAGCAACTGTTCCAAGTAGTTCGTCCTTAAAATCAAGTGCAACTTCACCGGCAGCTTGAGTCAGTGCGCTGAGGTGATACGGCAAGCGGACGAGGAACATGGCATCGATGACGGCAGGATCTGCCACGAGATATCCAAGGCGAACGCCCGCAAAGGCAAATGCTTTACTCATGGTGCGAATGACCACGACGTGTGGGTACTTCTTGATGAGCGTTACAGCGGAAATTTCCTCAGAGAATTCAGCGTAGGCCTCATCGACAATGAGCAATCCCGAGGTAGATCGTGCAATCTTTTCAATCTCATCGATAGAGACTGCAGTGCCTGTCGGATTATTCGGAGTAGTGATGAAGGTAAGCGCTGGCTTTTCGCGTTGAATCTGAGAAATCGCAGAGTCGATATCAAGAGTGAAATCTTCGCGACGGCTTCCATTGAGCCATTGCACTTGAGTTACCTTCGCAATTAAGGGATGCATGGAGTATGAAGGTGTGAAGCCGAGCGCGGTTCCTCCACCGAAAGCCATAAAGAGAGACTGAATAATCTCGTTACTGCCATTTGCTGCCCACAAATTCTTAGAATCAAAATCCGTTCCAGATAGCCCATTGATGAATTGTGCGAGTTTGTTGCGCAATACAACTGCGTCGCGATCTGGATAGCGATTGAGAGTGAGAGCTACCTCGGATACTCGAGAGGCAATTGCACTTGCCAGTGCCGGTGAGGGTGCATAGGGATTCTCATTGGTATTCATCACCGCATCGGCAGGTAATTGCGGAGCACCATACGGCGAGAGTTCGCGGAGATTCTGGCGCAGTGGAAGCCACGCTGGCCACTGGTTCATAGATTTTCCAATCGCGCAGTCATTGCTTCGCCGTGCGCAGGAAGATCTTCAGAGTTTGCAAGAGTGACGACGGTGTCGAGAATGTCGGTAAAGGCTCTCTGGTCATACTCAATAAAGTGAAGACCGCGCAAGAAAGTTTGAACAGATAAGCCGCTGCTATGACAGGCACATCCACCGGTAGGCAGAACGTGGTTGGAGCCCGCAGAGTAATCACCGAGTGAAACTGGTGAGAAGCGACCGATAAAGACTGCGCCGGCATTACGTATCTGCGTCGCATCACGTGCGGAGTTCTTAGTCTGGATTTCTAGGTGTTCAGCGGCATAGGCATTGACGACATCAAGACCTTGCTCGATTGAATCGACGAGGACGATTGCGGATTGGATTCCAGTAAGTGCTGTGCGAATACGATCAGAGTGTTTTGTCGCTGCAACTCTCTTCTCGAGTTCTACTTCTACTTCTGTAGATAGCTGTGTAGAAGTGGTGACCAACACTGCTGCCGCGATGACATCGTGTTCTGCCTGACTTATAAGGTCTGCTGCAACATCTGCTGCGATTGCACTTTCATCAGCGAGGATGGCAATCTCTGTTGGGCCCGCCTCCGAATCGATTCCGATAATTCCACGAAGTGCGCGCTTAGCGGCAGCAACATAGATATTTCCAGGGCCAGTTACGAGATCGCACTTCTGCGCAACGCCCTTCATTCCGTAGGCAAAGAGCGCAATTGCTTGCGCCCCACCAACTGCATACACCTCAGTAATTCCAAGGAGCGCGCATGTTGCCAAAATTGTTGGGTGAGGAAGCCCTCCGAATTCTTTCTGAGGAGGGGAAGCAACAGCAATGCTCTGAACCTGTGCAATCTGCGCGGGAATAACGTTCATCATCACGCTACTTGGATAGACGGCTCGCCCACCCGGAACATAGAGACCTACGCGATCGACGGGAACCCATTTCTCGGTGACGGTTCCGCCATCGACAACAGTAGTTCGACTTTCGCCGCGAACTTGATGGTTATGAACTTTTCGGATGCGTGATGCTGATTCTTCAAGTGCGCTGCGAATCACAGGATCAAGTTGAGTAAGTGCTTGATCGAGGGCAGATTGCGGAACTCGAATTGCAGCAGGAGTGACGCCATCAAATTCTTGGGCAAGAGCAATCAGATCTGATTCAGTTCCGTGCTGTACGCGACGCAGAATAGGTTCGATGAGAGTCATTGCTTGAGCTACATCGAGTTGAGCGCGTGGAAGTTCGGCTTGATAGCCAGCCTTGTCGAGAGACTTTCCACGGAGGTCAACGGTGCGAATCACGTACGCGATTCTACTTTGTGTAGCGGCTACGCGTAGACCCTTTAAATCCTGACCAGACAATCTGGTCCCAGAATTGCCTTGAGATCTGCGCTCAAACTTGGTGACGATGTTACTAGCGCGTCAATTTTGAGTGTTGTTGATTTCTGTTGATCGATGACATGTAGATGGACTTCGCGTTTTCCAGGATGTGAGCGAAGTATCTCTTTCATACGTTCGACAATCGGTGGAGTGACCTGAGCAGCTGGCAATGAGATAAGAAGTGGTCCAGTGGGAGCTGCAGAAATATCTGGCATCTTCATTTCGAGAGCGGTGAAGCGAACTTGCTCATCGGTGCGAGTGAAGCGTCCACGTACAACTACGACGCGATCTTCGGTGAGCGAGAGCGCATATTGGTTATAGGTATTAGAGAAGAAGAGAACTTCGATTGCACCTTCAAGATCTTCTACATTGACGACTGCCCACGATGCGCCTTGACGTGAAACTTTTCGCTGAATACCTGTAATCAATCCCCCGATGGTGACCATTCCATCTTGTGGTCCATCATCGAGAAGTTGGCTGATAGACATATCTGTATGTGAACGAAGTACATGTTCGACTCCAAGAAGCGGGTGATCGGAAACGTAAAGTCCCAACATTTCTCGTTCGAATGTAAGCAGCGTTGACTTATCCCACTCAATTGCAGGTATCTCGATATCGAGCCCTGCCACCTGTGAAATGGAATCTCCGCCAAAGAGATCGAATTGGCCAATCGCCTCAGCGCGCTTGGTTTCAATAACTGAATCAATTGCTTCGAGGTGTATCGCCATCAGCCCCTTGCGTGGGTGTTGGAGAGAATCGAAGGCGCCAGCCTTGATCAGAGATTCGATGGTCTTCTTATTGCAGACGTTGGCATCGACCTTTGCCAGGAAATCTCCAAAAGAGGTAAATGCACCCTTGCTTGCGCGAGAAGCTTTTATGGAAGCGACAACGCCTTCACCGACGTTACGGATTGCAGCTAAGCCGAAGCGGATATCTTGTCCGCGCGGTGTGTATTCGGCATCTGATTCATTGACATCAGGTGGAAGAACTTTGATACCCATGCGGCGACATTCAGAGAGATAGAGCGCTGACTTATCTTTATCATCGCGAACGCTGGTAAGAAGTGCTGCCATGTACTCGGTTGGATAATTTGCTTTGAGATAGGCGGTCCAGAAAGAGACAACTCCATAGCCAGCGCTATGTGCACGGTTAAATGCATAGTCAGAGAATGGAATCAGAACTTCCCAGAGCCGTTTGATGGCGCTGACAGAGAAGCCGTTCTCCTTCATGCCCGCTTCGAAGGGGATGTACTCCTTATCCAGAATCTCTTTATTCTTCTTACCCATCGCCTTACGTAAGAGATCTGCGCGACCGAGAGTAAAGCCGGCAACTTTCTGCGCAATTGCCATTACCTGTTCCTGATACACAATCAGGCCGTAGGTATCACCAAGAATTTCTTGCAATGGCGCAGAGAGTTCAGGATGAATTGGCTCCACTGGCTTGCGACCATTTTTACGATCAGCGTAGTTATTGTGAGCATTCTCGCCCATTGGTCCTGGGCGATAGAGAGCAATCACAGCAGAGATATCGGCAAATGAATCAGGAGCCATGCTGCGAAGAAGAGCGCGCATTGGTCCACCGTCGAGTTGGAATACACCAAGAGTGTCGCCACGTGAAAGGAGTTCGAAGGTCTTCTGATCGCTTAGTGGCAGATCTTCGAGAACTACATCGATACCTTGATTGGCTTTGATATTCAGTAGCGCATCATCAAGAACTGAAAGGTTACGAAGTCCGAGGAAATCCATCTTCAGAAGACCAGTGGATTCGCATGCACCCATATCGAATTGAGTAATGATGGCGCCATCTGCTTCACGGCGATGGATAGGAATGACATCGAGTAGTGGTTCGCGCGAGAGAATGACGCCCGCTGCATGTACTCCCCACTGACGCTTAAGTCCTTCCAGGCCCTTTGCTAAATCAACGACACGTTTGGAATCTGGATCACTCTCGTAGAGCTGGCGGAATTCACCGGCTTCACCGTGGCGCGCATCTTTAGAGTCAAATATGCCTGAGAGAGTGATGTCTTTACCCATCACTGAAGGTGGCAGCGCCTTTGTCAGCTTTTCACCGATGGCATATGGATAGCCAAGTACGCGTGTTGCATCTTTCAGCGACTGCTTAGATTTAATAGTTCCGTAGGTAATGATCTGAGCAACACGATCTTCGCCATATTTTTCAGTTGCATAACGGATCATTTCGGAGCGACGACGTTCGTCGAAGTCGAGATCGATATCAGGCATTGAGATTCGTTCTGGATTAAGGAATCGCTCAAACAAGAGACCATGTTCGATTGGGTCGAGACCAGTGATACCAAGTGCATATGCAACAAGTGAACCTGCAGCAGATCCGCGACCAGGGCCAACACGTATGCCGACTTTCTTTGCATGACTTACAAGGTCGGCAACAACGAGGAAGTAACCTGGGAATCCCATCTTCGCCATAACATCGAGTTCATATTGCAAACGAGTGCGATATTCCTCAGTCGCTTTATCGCCAAGTTTTTCGAGAAGACCACGCACGGACTCTTTTCGGAGCCAGGAATCTTCAGTCTCACCTGCGGGGACGTCAAAGGCTGGGAGTAAGTTTTCATTTTCGCGCAGTTTGACGTTGCAACGTTCAGCGATGAGAAGGGTGTTATCGCAGGATTCAGGGATATCTTTAAAGAGTTCGCGCATCTGGGCAGGTGTCTTGAGATAGAACTCATCGTTATCAAATTTAAATCGCTTGGGATCAGCGAGAGTTGATCCGGATTGCACACAGAGCAGAGCAGCATGTGCTGCCGCATCTTCGTGGCGTGTGTAGTGAAGATCGTTGGTAGCCAGTAAAGGAAGTTTCAGCTCTTTCCCGAGTTTGAGGAGATCTGCCTTGACTCGAGATTCGATATCGATCTGGTGATCCATGACTTCAAGGAAGAAGTTATTGGCGCCAAAGATGTCGCGATAATCGCTCGCTGCACGGAGAGCTTCTTTATAATTTCCCATCCGAAGGCGAGTTTGAATTTCGCCGCCAGGACACCCTGTCGTGGCTATGAGTCCATCGGCATAACGTGAAATAAGTTCGCGGTCCATGCGCGGCTTGTAGTAATAACCTTCGAGGGAAGCTAGCGATGAAAGTCGAAATAGGTTCCCGAGACCCTGATTGTTCTCAGCCAAGATAGTCATATGCGTATAAGCGCCACCGCCTGAGACATCATCTTCGCCGCCATCGGCCCACTGCACACGCTTCTTATCGAAACGAGATTCAGGAGCAACATAGGCTTCAATACCGATGATTGGTTTAACGCCCGCTTTTGTTGCTTGTTTGTAGAAATCAAATGCACCGAAGACATTTCCATGATCCGTCATCGCAATTGCTGGCATTTCTTGGCGGGCTACCTCAGTGACGAGATCTCCAACGCGCGCGGCACCATCGAGCATCGAGTACTCGGTATGTACATGCAGATGTACAAACGAGTCTTGCGTCGATGCCCGTGAAGCTGAAAAATCTTCAGATGACATGGTGGCGCAACATTAGCGCCTAAGGCAGAACTGCATCAGATAGCAACGCCAAAGAGGCCTGAAGGTCGGCTGGATATGGCGCGGTTAATACGAGTGGGTTTCCATTTGTTGGATGGTTGAAGCGCAGTTCGAGAGCATGAAGCCAAGGTCGAGACATCTTCATCTTCTTACCCAGGACGGGATCTGCGCCATATGTCGTATCCCCCACGAGCGGATGACCAAGGGCAGAGAAGTGAACGCGAATCTGATGAGTGCGTCCGGTTTCGAGTTCAACTTTGACGAGTGAGACCGAACGGTAATACTCGATGACTTCGTAATGCGTGATGCTCTCTTTACCTGTTGCAACAACGGCGAAGCGATGATCTTCCTTTGGATGGCGATCGATAGGAGCATCGATAGTTCCAGATGAAGGATCCATATGTCCTTGTACAAGTGCGTGATATGTCTTCTCAACTTCGTGTTCGCGGAACATTTCTTTTAGTTTGAGGTAAGCAGCTTCGGTCTTAGCGATGATCATCAAACCTGAAGTTCCAGCATCGAGGCGATGCACAACACCTGCACGCTCTGCGGGGCCTGAAGTAGAGATTGTGTAGCCCGCTGCCATGAGCGCACCCACAACGGTGGGTCCCATCCATCCGGGACTTGGGTGTGCAGCGCATCCGACAGGTTTATCAATCACCACGATGTCATCATCGTTATAGACAACGGTGAGACCTTCAAGTGGTGTGAGTGGAATGGGATCTTGATTGACCGGCGCTGGCATCAGAACTTCGATGATTTGGCCCGCAGCTACGCGATCTGACTTCTGCATTGCGCGGTTATCGGTAGTGATATCGCCATCTTCGAGAAGCTTGACGATGGAGGTGCGTGAAAGACCGAGAACGCGAGTGAGAGCGCTATCAATACGTTCGCCAGCAACGCCTTCGGGGACAGTGAGCTGTCTAAGTTCTCGTGTCATATGTGGCTACCTTACCCGTGTAATGGGCGGGATATTTCGCATCGATAAGATGAAAGAGATTGCTGCGGCAATGCAGATAGCGCTATCTGCAATATTGAAGACTGGCCAATGAGGAATTTGAATCCAATCGATCACATATCCGCTTAAGAACGATGGCTCACGGAAGATGCGATCGGTGAGATTACCGAGAACTCCCCCAAGGAGAAGGCCAATCGTAAGTTGCCATCCATGTGAAGTGATTCTGGGAGCGAAGTAGATAGTTGCAACGACAACAGAGAGAGCGATAAGCGAGAAGAGAATTGTGAATCCGGTAGCAAAGCTAAAGGCGGCACCTGAGTTGTAGACGAGTGTAAATTGAAGAAGGGAGCCGATTACTTTTCGTGGTTCTGTGGAGAGTGACTGTAAGGCCCACGCCTTTGTTACAAAATCAAAGAGCCAGATAGTCCACGCAGTTGCGAACAACCGGCGCACTTTAGCGCCGCTCTTCCTTCTGCTTGCAGATCATGCACAATGTTGCGCGAGGGAATACCTGAAGACGTGCCTTACCAATTGCTGCACCGCAATCTTCGCAATATCCGTAAGTCTTGGCATCAATGCGCTCGAGAGCGCGTTCTGTCTGAAGAACCATGTCACGTGCATTGATAACAAGTGACATCTCATGTTCGCGTTCGAAAGTTTTAGTTCCTGAATCTGCCTGATCATCGCCAGCGCCTTCACCAGAATCTGCAATGAGATCATCCATCTCAGCTTCAACAAGTGAGAGTTCGTGGCGAAGTCGTTCGAGATCTGCTGCAATGTCAGCGCGAATTGATTTCAGCTCTGCCGCTGTCCATGGCGCTTCATTCTCATCTGCAGTAACAGGAGTTGGTGCAGCCTTGATGGGCTTGAGTGGTGCAACCTTCTTGCCACTCTTAACTGGACGTGGCGGAGGTGGCATGACCAAACGACGCTCTTCAACAACAGGAGCTGCCGTTGGTGCAACTACCGTCGCCACCGAAACTGTCTGTGACTTCTCATCGACTGTAAGAGTTGTCTTACCTATCTTTGAAGGGAATGGGCGACCCGGAGTCTTCACTGCAGGCGCCTTCTTTACAGGAATAGATTTCTTAGCAGGAGCTTTCTTAGCTGGAGCCTTCTTAGCAACTTTCTTTGCAGGCGCCTTCTTGGCAACTTTTTTCGCAACCTTCTTCGCAGGAGCCTTCTTAGCGACCTTTTTTACAGCCGCCTTCTTGGCAGGGGCTTTTTTAGCCGCCTTCTTCACAATCTTTTTTCCTGGCACGCCGCGCACCTTATGCGTTTTTCCCCTCGTAACCAACTTTGCCACGCATGGTTTAGACTGCCGCATGTAATACCTTGCAGGAACTGTGCGTTGATGAGGCCATCACCTTCGGAGCACGCTGGAAGATCCGCCTCATCGAGGCGGGGTAGAACCAGCCGAATGTAAGTAATAAAGAGGTATCGACAGCGCCAGCTGATTGATACAAGGCGGGTGGTACCGCGAAGCTCACCGGCTTCGTCCCTCCAAGAGAGCAACTCTTCTTGGAGGATTTTTTATGTCATCACCTTTCCGCGCGATTCCAGCGGCTATCGACCTTCCAGCGATGGAACGTTCGATACTCGATTTCTGGCGCGACAATGACATCTTCCATAAGAGCACTGAATCTCGTGCCGGCGGAACTCCATGGACATTTTATGAGGGCCCTCCTACTGCCAATGGCATGCCAGGAACGCACCACATTGAAGCGCGTGTATTTAAAGATGTATTCCCTCGTTATCAAACGATGAAGGGAAAGTACGTCACACGTAAAGCTGGGTGGGATTGTCACGGACTTCCTGTTGAGATTGCAGTTGAGAAAGAACTTGGATTTTCAGGTAAGGGCGATATTGAAAAATATGGCATCGCGCCTTTTAACGATAAGTGCCGCGAATCTGTAACGCGTCACGTTGATGCATTTACCACCATGACAGAGCGCATGGGCTTCTGGGTTGATTTCGATCAGGCCTATTGGACGATGGCTCCAGAATATGTTGAGAGCGTCTGGTGGAGTCTCAAAGAGATTTGGAAGAAAGGTCTTCTCGTTCAAGACCATCGCGTCGCTCCATACTGCCCGCGATGTGGAACAGGTCTTTCAGATCACGAGCTTTCTCAAGGATATGAAACTGTTGTCGATCCTTCCGTCTTTGTTCGCTTTCCTGCCACATCAGGTGAACTCGCTGAACTCGGTGCATCATTCTTAGTATGGACAACAACTCCATGGACCCTTGTTTCCAATACCGCTATCGCAGTACATCCTGAAGTCGATTACCTCGTTGTAAAGACTACGGTTGAAGAAGCGAGCGAAATCCTTGTCGTAGCAGAGCCACTTCTCTCAAAGGTTGCCGGCGAGCATGAAATTCTCAAAACCATCAAGGGCAAAGATCTTGAGCGCATCACATATCAGCGCCCCTTTGATTACCTGGAGATTCCAGATTCACATTTCATCGTGCTTGCAACCTATGTCACCACAGAAGATGGAACTGGTCTTGTTCACCAATCTCCTGCCTTCGGTGCAGATGACTTATTGGTCTGTCGTTCATACGGTCTTCCTGTTGTAAATCCCATCGCCCCAGATGGAACCTTCCTTGCCGATGTACCTGTTGTCGGAGGAATGTTCTTTAAAGAGGCAGATAAGCCGCTCGTCAAAGAACTTAAAGCATCTGGTGCTCTCTATAAGCATCAGCCATACGAGCACGAATACCCACATTGCTGGCGCTGCCACACAGCGCTTATCTATTACGCACAACCAGCGTGGTACATCCGCACTACATCTATTAAGGATGAGTTGATTCGCGAAAATCAGAAGACTGATTGGCATCCAGAAACGATTAAGACAGGTCGTTATGGAGATTGGCTCAATAACAATATTGACTGGGCGCTGTCACGTAACCGTTATTGGGGCACTCCCCTTCCTATCTGGCGCTGCGAAAATAAGCATGAGGTCTGCGTCGACTCACTGAAAGAACTTGGCACACTTGCTGGTCAAGAGCTGAGCAACCTAGATCCACACCGCCCATTCGTTGACGACATCTCTTTCGCATGCGCCGAGTGTTCGACCACCATGAATCGCGTTCCTGAAGTTATCGACTGCTGGTACGACTCTGGCGCAATGCCATTTGCGCAGTGGGGCTACCCTCACAAACCAGGATCTGTAGAGAAGTTCAAAGCTGCTTATCCTGCCGACTTTATCTGCGAAGCAATCGATCAAACCCGTGGCTGGTTCTACACCTTGATGACTATCGGAACTCTCGTCTTCGATGAAAGCTCCTACAAAAGCGTTCTCTGCCTCGGCCACATCTTGGATAAAGATGGTCGCAAGATGAGCAAGCACCTCGGCAACGTCCTTGAACCAATTTCGCTCATGGATCAACATGGCGCAGACGCTGTTCGCTGGTACATGTTGGCCGCAGGTTCACCATGGTCTGCCCGCCGCGTCGGTCATGATGCAATCTCTGATGTCGTCCGCAAGACCTTGCTGACATATTGGAACACCATCTCTTTCCATGCGCTCTATGCAGAAGCATCGAACTTTGAGCTTTCACAGAGCCCTGCTCTCAAAGACCGTTCGATGATGGATAAGTGGATTATCAGTGAACTCAATGCGCTGATTGCTGAAGTTGATAAGGCATATAACGACTTTGATTCTCAGAACGCAGGACGAGTCTTGGCTCGCTTCATCGATGATCTTTCAAACTGGTATGTACGCCGTTCGCGCCGTCGCTTCTGGGATGGCGATGTTGCAGCGCTTGCAACCTTGCATGAATGTCTTACGACCATCACGCAGTTACTCGCTCCGATGGTTCCATTTATTGCTGAACATACATGGCAGGTTCTTGTACGCACTGCTGATACACAGGCCGCAGCATCTGTGCACCTCACCGATTTCCCCGTCGCTGATGCATCGCTCATCAATGCCTCACTCAATGAGCAAGTCGCTATGACGCGACGAGTGGTCGAACTAGGTCGCGCAGCTCGTGCAGAGTCAGCAATCAAGATTCGCCAACCACTGCAACGCGCTCTTATCTCAGCACAGGGATGGTCCTCTCTTCCCGATGATATGAAGGAGCAGATTTCTGATGAACTGAACGTTCTCGATCTAGAAGATATCGCGCACGCGGACGGTGATCTCGTTGATATCTCAGTCAAGGCAAACTTCAAATCACTCGGAGCTAAGTACGGCAAAGCTGTACAGGATGTCGCCAA
The DNA here is from genome assembly GCA_002284855.1 of Actinobacteria bacterium IMCC25003. GTDB lineage: Bacteria > Actinomycetota > Actinomycetes > Nanopelagicales > Nanopelagicaceae > Planktophila. The sequence continues at coordinate 1,004,804 of CP015603.1, forward strand.
ACTCATCTCTGCCGCTGATGCCACTTCTCTTGTGAAGGGACTTCGTTCAACTGGAAGTGCCAAGCTCGGAGATTTCGAGATCGATCTCGACGATCTTGTCATCACCGAAGTTCCCAAGAGTGGCTGGATGGTGGCAAGCCACGATGGCGAAAGCGTTGCTCTCGACCTCGCCATGACCCCAGCTCTCATTGCTTCTGGCCATGTACGCGAAGTCATTCGTTTGATTCAAGAACGTCGCAAGAGCGATGGCTTTGATATCTCCGATCGCATCTCTGTACGTTGGAACGCTCCTGCTGAATTGGTTGACACGATTACGCAGAATGCAGCTCATATTTCTGAAGAAGTATTGGCGCTCTCATTTGAACACGACGCAACCGTGGCTCAGGAAGAGAATGAACTTGGCGTTGGAGTTGCTCTGAAGAAGGCGTAAGCCTTAGAGCAAGATATGTATTGCTGTTTGCGCAATATTGATTGCAATGAGCAAGACGATGAAAGAGAGATCAATCGCGACGCCACCCAGGCGTAGTGGTGGAACAAAGCGCTGCACGAAGCGCATTGGCTTATCTGTAATCGAATAAACGAGCTCGAAGAAGCCTAAGAAAATTGCGTTAGGTCGCCAGTTGCGCGCAAACATACGAACGTAATCAATGATGATGCGCGCAAAGAGGGCGAGTTTGAAGAGCCCTAAAAGTTGAATCAGTATGGAAGAGAGCATGAAATGAATCAGCTCTGATTGAAGAAGCTTGCCTGAGCAGCAGTCTTATCTTCATTGCTCACAGAGACATTTGCAGGTGAGAGCAAGAAAACTTTAAGGCTGATGCGTTCGATCCGTCCGTGAAGACCAAAGACGAGACCGCTGGCAAAGTCAACAAGGCGCTTACGCTCTGACTCTTCCATGTCATCGAGGTTGATGATGACTGGGTTACCTTCACGGTAGAACTCGCCAACTTTGCGAGCCTCAGAGTATGAACGTGGTTGAAGAGTGATGATGTTGTATGAAGATGCAGAGTCGTCGGTAAGTTCTGGTTGCGATGGCGCAACGCGCTGAACTGGCTGGTGAGAACCAAGAACTGTTACTCCAGAACGTCCGGCAGATGTACGTGCAACCGCTGTGCGCGCAGGAGCCTCGGAAACTGTGGTCTCTTCATCTGTATCGACGAGGCCAAGGAAGCCCATCATTTTATTGAGTGCTGACATATGGCTAGGTTACTAGCGGGTGGTACGAGAGCCGAGGATTGAGCTACCTACGCGAATATGTGTCGCTCCACAATCAATCGCGATTTCGAAGTCACCTGACATGCCAGCCGAGAGCGAGGTCGCATCGGGGTATTTGCTGATAAATCTGCGATGGGCTGCGGCGATTTCAGTAAAGGCTCTTCGAGGATCTGCAGCCACCGGTGGCACACACATCAACCCTGCAAGATGGAGATGTTGCGATGCTTGAGCGATATCTGCAAGTGCGGGGAGTTCGGATTCGATGACTCCTCCACGGGACGGATCACCATCGAGAGATAACTGAAGAAAGATGTCGAGAGGCTTTGATGTAACGGTAGCGAGCTTTGCAATATGGCTTGCGGTATCGAGTGAGTGCACCACATCGGCCCATCCAGCGATATCGCGCAACTTTCTGCTCTGAATCTCACCTTGATAATGCCAACGTGCATTGACCTCGGCTGACTTTGTGAGGCCTTCCTCGTTACGGTTCTCACCGAAATCCTTGACTCCTAATTCGCTCAGAATCTTCACATCGGATACCGGATAAGTCTTTGTGACGACAATCAGAGTGACAGCAGGGTTCTTAATTCGTGCCTGTACCGCCGCAAGATTGGAGGCTAACTCATCGCGACGACTCATAGAGAAATGATTCCAGCTTGGCGACCCGTGATGCCATCACGGCGATATGAGTAGAGATCGCTATCTTCAAGAGTGCAGCGGGATTCATCGAGGATTGAGACACCTTCGCTCTCAAGGAAGGCACGTAGAGCCGCCGGTAAATCAAGAGCAGGAGTTCCTTGAGAAGTCACTGCGCGTGAAGCTGGATGTAGTGCAACAACTTCGTCATGAATCTCTTGTGAAACTTCGTAACAAGGACCACAGATTGATGGTCCGATAATTGCTGTGATCTCTGATGAACCCATATCGCGCATGACTTCAAGAGCGGCGAGTGCAACGCCATTGACGAGGCCTTTGCGACCTACATGAACCGCCGCAACTGCTTGGGGCGAATGCAAGAGAAGTGGAATGCAATCTGCTACTTGCACAGCGAGTGAGATTCCAGGAATTCCAGTGACCAGCGCATCCGCAGTGGGATCTTCATCAGTTACCTCTTCAATGATTGCCACACGATTGCCATGCACCTGCGACATATATTGAATGGGACCTAGCTCTTCTGCCAGGAGCGCTCTATTGGCAAGGACAGTTTCCAGATCATCCGAGACGTGTGTACCCAGGTTGAGAGATGCAAAAGCACCGGAGCTTGCGCCACCGGTGCGATTGGTAAAGCGATACTTCATTGAAGAAGTGATTACTTCATGAAATCTGGAACATCAATTTCATCTTCAGAGACGAGCTCTTCAAATGTAATGCGCTTGCGTGGTGATGAATCCAAATCGAGAGCCACTGAGAGTGGATCATTGGAAGGAATGGGATCAGCTACGCCACCAAGAGTTGTGGCATTGATGACTGGCATTTCGACCTTCTTTGGCTCGCCACCAGCAAAGCCGGCTGCGATTACGGTGATGCGAACTTCATCGCCTAGGGCATCATCGATTGTTGTACCGAAGATAATGCGTGCATCTGGGTGTGCTGCAGCTTGTACAAGCTCGCATGCTTCGTTGATTTCAAAGAGACCAAGATCAGAACCGCCTGCAACAGAGAGAAGAACTCCCATTGCGCCATCGATAGATGCCTCAAGGAGTGGGCTTGAGATAGCAAGTTCAGCTGCGCGAGTTGCGCGGTTATCTCCACGAGCAGATCCGATACCCATGAGTGCAGAACCTGCATCTGTCATGACTGTCTTTACATCTGCGAAGTCGAGGTTGATAAGACCAGGCTGCGTAATGATTTCTGTAATTCCTTGTACGCCGGAAAGAAGTACTTGATCTGCGCTCTTAAATGCATCGACTGCAGTGATAGAGCGATCTGAAATTGCAAGAAGGCGATCGTTAGGGATAACGATAAGTGTGTCTACTTGTTCACGGAGAAGTTCAATTCCTTCTTCTGCCTGACGTGAACGAATCTTTCCTTCAAATGAGAATGGCTTAGTAACAACACCGATAGTAAGTGCGCCGAGATCGCGGGCAATTTTTGCAACGATGGGTGCTCCACCTGTTCCGGTTCCGCCACCCTCTCCTGCAGTTACGAAGACCATATCTGCGCCACGAAGAATCTCTTCAATCTCTTCAGTGTGATCAATTGCAGCTTGTCGTCCCTTTTCAGGTGCAGCGCCTGCGCCGAGACCCTTTGTAGATGCACGACCAATATCTAATTTCACATCTGCATCACTCATTAATAAATGTTGTGCATCTGTATTGATTGCGATGAACTCGACGCCTTTTAATCCGACATCAATCATGCGATTGATTGCATTTACTCCGCCGCCGCCGATACCGACAACTTTGATGACAGCTAAGTAATTCTGTGGTGCAGCCACGTGAGTCCCCCTTAAGAACTGTAAACCTCTACTTGAGAATTACATTTCTGCTCTCTTTGATGGCGGCAACGTATGGGGTTACTCAGTACTAATCAAAGACCGCCACGAACTTTTTTCTCAACCATGACTTGATAGATAGAAAGTTATTTTTTCAATCTTTTATCGATGTGATTACTTAACAATCGGTGCATGTGGAGCACTGACATCAATACGTCGAATATTTTTATTTTCTTCAAGAGCTAAAAGTGCCTGAATTACTTCAATCTTTAACTCACTCTTCTCATTCTTGCCCCAGAGGACCCTAATCTCGCGACCATTGAGGTTTACCTGCATCGCAAAGTTGGAATCGTTGTGGGCCGAGAGTGAGATCACTTGGGATTTGAAATCTCGAGGAAGACCTTGAAAGAGGGTAATTGCAGAGAGTCCGAGTTGTGGAGTTGAGGCAGAGACTCGAGGTAGGTCTCCCCCGCTAAATCCAGGCAAGGTGAAGATAGTTCCGGAGGCATCGATCGTTGCTCCATTGAAATATGCAGTCGGAGTTCTTGGTGTGATGGCGATTGCTACCTTGCCATTGATCCAATTGCGAGAAATCTCAACGTTCTTAATCCACGTCAAATGAGATATGCGATGTGCAATTGCGCGCGGTTCTACGCGAGCTAACTTCTGCCCCGGGGAAATATCTGCAATTTTCTCAATGGTGCTTTGCGTGTCTGGGGTGGGTGCTCCCGTTACTGAGATAAATGAAACTGAAAATATGGATGACCAAGCAAAGAGGTAGACAAGTCCTGCAAAGAAGATGGCGGCGATTACTCCGGCAAGAGGAATCTTTGTGAATTTACGCAAAGCGTCGGTGCAGCCCTTCAGCGATTATGGGTGCAAGTGAATTTACATCTCCTGCGCCTAAGGTAATGATGACATCACCGGGTTTTGCCAACTCAATGACGCGTTCAGATGCCGCTGCAAAATTGGGAATGAAATGACCTTTCTTCATCTTCTCTGCAATAAGTGAAGAGCTAACTCCGTGGATAGGTTTCTCGCTTGCCGCATAAATTTCGAGAAGCGTGACATCGTCTGCAAGATCAAGTGAGGTTGCAAAATCATTCATAAATGCCTGAGTGCGCGAGTATCGATGTGGTTGGAAGATGACAAGCACGCGTCCTTCTCCTGCATAACGTCGCGCAGCATTGAGGGTCACAGTAATTTCAGTGGGATGGTGGCCGTAATCATCGATGATGCGAATGCCATGCTCGGTTGCCTTCAGCTCAAAGCGTCGACCGGCGCCACGGAAGCTGTGAAGACCCTCAAGTAGTTGATGAATAGGCATATCGAGTGAGAGGCCCATGGCAATACACGCAGCTGCATTGAGAAGGTTGTGATGACCCGGAACGAGAAGTTCGAGATGTCCAACGGCACGACCACGCCACATAACGCGAGCCGATGATGATGAGGCTTTGAGATCTATCTGATCAATTCTAAGATCTGCATTTTCTGACTCTCCGTAAGAGATAGTTGAGCACGCAACGTCTGAAGTGCCAAGTCGCGTGGCACCCGCATCATCTGCGCAGTAGACCAAGAAGCCATCGGGTGAAATCGTTGCAGCAAATGCATCGAAAACTTGAGTGACCGCTTCAGGAGTATGGAAGAAGTCAACGTGGTCATGTTCAATATTGGTGACGATGGCAGCAAGAGGTTTGTACTCAACGAATGAACCGTCAGATTCATCTGCTTCGGCAACGAAGAAGTTACCTGTACCGCGGTGAGCATTAGAACCTGATGCAGTGAGAGTTCCGCCGATAGCAAAGGATGGATCGACGCCACACGCTTGCAGAGCAACGGTCATCATGGAGGATGTTGTGGTCTTTCCATGTGTTCCAGCAACAGCGATACTCGTTGAGCCCTTCATGAGAAGTGCGAGAGCCTGTGCGCGGGTAAGAATAGGAATAGAGCGTTCGACTGCATATGCCATCTCGGGATTCGCCGCGGAGATTGCGGTGGAATAGATAACAACATCAGCGCCCTGAACATGAGCTGCTTCGTGTGACGAATAGACATCGGCGCCTAAAGCGCGAAGGGCTGAAAGGACTGATGAATCTTTTGCATCTGAACCTGAGACAGAGATTCCATCAGAGAGTGCGATGCGAGCAAGTCCGCTCATGCCGGAGCCACCGATACCGATGAAGTGAATCTTCTTGCCTTTCAGCGAATCCACTTAGCGACCTCCGTGCAGCGCGTGTTCCATGAGTGAGACCATCTTAGATGCAGCGTTGATATCGATATCTGAGCCTGCGATGGGCGCGGTGGAGCTCTGAGAAAGTAAGCGCTGTATCTGCGTTGTGAGCCAGGAAGCTGTGAACTCTCGCTGCGGAAGAATTTCTGCACGTGACTGCGAGACAAGATCTCGTGCGTTGAGTTCTTGTTCACCATTTCCAATGGGAAGTGGAATGAAGAGCGCATAACGACCCAAGGTATTTACCTCAGCACATGTGACTGCACCGCTGCGAGAAATGATGAGATCTGCACCGAGGTATGCCGTTGCCATATCGGTGATATATCCGCGTGGTTGATAACCCTCTACTTCTGCAGGGGCTTCGTTACGAGCACCTATTCCATGGAGAATCTGAATACCTTGGGCAAGAAGCGCTGAGCGTGAATCTGCAATTACTTGATTGAGAGCAACAGATCCCTGTGAACCACCGAAGATAAAGATGAGGGGCTTTGTTGCATCAAAACCAAGCTGACGCTTTGCCTCACTGCGCGCTTTCGACCAATCATGTGATGCTGATCGATATGCACTTACAACATCCTCGCGCAGTGGCAACCCTGCAAGAAGCGCATCGGAAAGCTTTCCTGAGTCGATGGAATGAGTAATTGCAGTGTGGGGCGTGAAGAGCGCACCTAAACGATTGGCAAGGCCAGGGCGTGCATTTGCCTCGTGAATGACAACTGGGGTGCGGGTGAGCGCTGCTGCAATGTAGGCAGGTGCCGAGACATATCCCCCGAATCCCACAACTAAATCGCTCTTGCGCATTAGTGAGACTGATTGTGCGACGGAGCGAAGAAGTGAGAACGGTGCGATAAGAAGCGAGGGAGAAAGTCGTCTGGCAATACGCACCTTGGTGATGTATCGAATTTCAAATCCAGCATCAGGAACAAGTCGTGATTCAAGCCCCTCACGAGTTCCGATAAAAGTAATCTCTGAATCTAAATGCTGAGCTCGCCATTCACGTGCAACTGCAATCGCGGGTTCGACATGTCCGGCTGTGCCGCCGCCTGCAAAAAGTACTCGAGTCACTTGCTTCGCTTCTTTACAATTTCTTTTCTAACAGCTGGATCTCGTAGCGCTGCACCGGCAACAAAGCCCACTGCGCAGAGCGTTGCAACGAGAGCTGAGCCACCATAGGAGACTAAAGGAAGCGTGACGCCTACAACAGGGAGAACGCTCGTTGCAGAGCCAATGTTGAGAAATGCTTGCACTGTAATCCAGCATCCGATTCCGGCACATGCGTAGCGAACCATCGGCTCTTGTGCACGAAGTGCGATGCGGAAGATTGAGTAAATCAAGGTTGCCATCAAGATAAGAACACTCAGTGTTCCCACAAGGCCAAGCTCTTCACCAATAACAGAGAAGATAAAGTCAGTGTGAGCTTCAGCGAGATTTCCCCACTTCTGTCGGCTGCCGCCAAGTCCCACACCGAAGAGTCCGCCACTGGCTAAACCGAGCAAGCTATGCGCTGGTTGCCATCCGGCATATTTGTAATCTTCAGGGGCAAAGGGATTGAGAAATACTAAAAAGCGCTGTGCGCGATAACCCGATGTCGCAATCAAGCCTGCGAGAGCGAGTGCTCCTGCTGCTGTAATCCATCCAAAGAGACGTAATTGAATTCCAGAGACAAAGAGAAGGCCCGCGAGAATTGCTGCAACCACTGATGTCGTTCCAAGATCGTGGCCATACATAATCATCATCATGATGATGAGAAAGCCAGGCGCCAGAAGTTTGACGACGTTGGTGTTGTGGCGTCCGTTGCTCTCTTTACGAGCGAGAAGATAACTCGCCCACAAAATCATGAGTAGCTTCGCAAATTCGCTGGGTTGTACATCGACTACTTTGAGATTAATCCAGTTGGTATTTCCATTCACTGTCTTACCAAGACCTGGAATAAAGAGAAGAGCAAGAAGGGCGACAGAGAGAATGAGCCCTAGGCGACCAATAAATTCCCATCGAACGAGCGGAAGCTTGGAGAGATAACCAGCTAGCGGTATCGAGACTGCAACAAAGAGAAGTTGGCGCAGGACGATTGAGATAGCGCTGCCCTGTGTATCAATTGCGTGGATGGAGGATGCAGAGAAGACCATGATGAGGCCGAGGAAGGTAAGGGCTCCGGCGCTGACCAACAACATATAGAGATGGTTGACAGGCTTTGCGAGGAAACGCTCTTGAGTCTTAGTTGCCATCGCGAACTACCTTTTCTACTGCTGCTCTAAAGCGATCACCGCGGTCGCTATAGGAAATGAATTGATCCATTGATGCGCACGCTGGCGCAAGAAGGACGGTATCGCCCGAAATTGCCCGCTCTTTCGCAGTTCGAATTACTGACTCCATCAGCGCATTGTTATCGCCGCCTTTGCTGTAATCGGCAGGAGTATCAATGCGGATGATTTCAATGTGAGGAGCGCGTGCGCTGAGTTCGGAAGCGATTAGTTCGCGATCTTCGCCGATAAGAATTGCAACACGCACACGTGATTTAACGCGTTCGACCAGTTCTCCCATTGTTGCGCCCTTTGCAAGTCCGCCGGCAATCCAGATCACTGAGAGCGCTGACATGATGGAGGCAGATGCTGCATGTGGATTAGTGGCCTTAGAGTCATTTACCCATGTAATGCCATCACGTTCGAGAATCTGTTCAATGCGGTGGCGACCAGGAGTGAATTCTGTAATCGCTGTTCGAATAGCTTCGTGGCTTACCCCTACTGTGCGCGCAAGACCCGCGGCAGCTAACGCGTTGGAGACATTGTGCGGAACTGTGGGTGTGACTTCCGCGAGTTCAGAGAACATCGCAGCTTCTTGAGGATCGGCCACAAATGCACGATCAACAAGCAGTTCTTCAACTACTCCCATTTCGCCGGGCGCTGGAGTATCAAGGGAGAAGAAGACTTTGCGACCTTGCCAATGCGTTGTACGAGAGACGATTTCTCCATCATCGGCATTGAGAATTGCTGTCATTGACTTATCGAGAAGTGAAATCTTCGCTTGTGCATACGCATCGAAAGTGCCATGCCAATCGACATGATCTTCAGCGATATTGAGAATTGCCGATGAGGCAAATTGGGCATCTTCCAGCCAGTGCAGTTGGAACGATGAAAGTTCGAGAACGAGGATGTCGTACTTCTCATCTGACTCGACAGTTTCAATAACAGTTCTTCCGACGTTGCCGCATGCAACTGCGGGGATCCCACCGCTACGTAGCATGGCTGCTGCAAGTTCGACCGTTGTTGTCTTTCCGTTAGTGCCCGTTAGTGCAATCCACTTTTGATTTGCTGGTTTGAGGCTCCACGCTAGATCTACCTCATTGATAAGTGCGATGCGCGCTGCGCGTGCAGCAAGAACGACAGGGTGATCTTCGCGCCACCCCGGTGAGACAAGAAGGAGATCAAAGTTGGAGAAATTCACTGCTGCAGGATTGATTACCTTGAATCCTTCGAGCGCAGTTACCTTCTCATCAACAATAGTGACGAGTGATCCACGTTTTTCTAGTGCGCGCGCACATGCTGTTCCAGTAACACCTGCACCTGCGACAAGGATGCGCTTGCCATCGAGGTGTGTGTAGAGAGCTTGTGCCATGGGAGTTTTAGCTTGCTACCCATTGTGTGTAGAAAAGTCCGAGACCGAGTGCGACGCTCAAGCCAGCGATAATCCAGAATCGAAGAACGATGGTGACTTCGCCCCAACCCATAAGTTCGAAGTGATGTTGTAGCGGTGCCATCTTGAAGAGGCGCTTTCCGCCAGTAAGTCTGAAGTGGATGACTTGGAGCGCAACCGAGAGAGTGATGATGACGAAGAGGCCACCCAGTGGAATAAGGAGAAGTTGAACACGAAGAGATGCTGCAAGTCCTGCAAGTGCGCCACCAAGTGCAAGTGAGCCGGTATCTCCCATAAAAATCTTTGCAGGAGAAGCATTCCACCACAAGAAACCAGTACAGGCTCCAGCAAGCGCTGCAGCAAGAACTGCAAGGTCGAGCGGATCTCGAACGTTGTAACAATTACTTGATGCCGCGACAGCGCAGCTCTGACCAAATTCCCACACGCCGATGAGAACAAATGCCAAGAAGGTCATCACTGATGCACCCGTTGCTAATCCATCAAGTCCATCGGTGAGGTTAACGCCATTACTTGTTGCAGTAACCATGAGCGCTATCCAAATGACAACAAGGACGACGCCTAATGTGATGCTGGTATCGCGAAGGGTGGAGAGATTTTGTGAGATGGGAGTGAGCCCATCTTTATCGGGGAAACGTGTTCCGAGATACCCAAAGAGTGAGGCGAAAAGTACTTGCCCAAAAATCTTCTGCTTGCCGCTGATTCCACGAGAGTTTTGGCGAGAAATTTTCATGTAGTCATCGAGGAAGCCAACAAATCCGAGGCAGATGACGAGACCGAGAATGAGAACTGCAGATGTAGAGATGGAGCTTTGAGTGACAGCATGTGCAACGAGATAGGCAACGAGTGTTGCAAAGATAATGATGATGCCGCCCATAGTGGGGGTTCCGCGCTTGGTGTGATGTGTAGATGGACCGTCATCGCGGATGATCTGACCATAACCACGACGAGCAAGCGCCTTAATAAGAGCAGGGGTTCCAAAGAGAGATAAGAAGAGAGCGAGAGCTCCGGCAATCAAAATTAGCTTCATGCGTTCTCTTCACTCTCTTTCATCTCTTCAATCCTATGCATCCACTGCGCAGATATGGAATCTGCTAACTCTTCTAACTTCTCTGATCGAGAGGCCTTTACTAGAGCGACATCTCCGGGATTGATATGTGCTGCAACAGTGAGTGCTTCAGCTTTATCGGCGCAGAGATGAACAGTGGTTGCGCTACCTGGTGCAATCTTCGCTCCGTACTGTGGAGCTCCAATGCAGACCAAGTGATCGATTCCAAGTTCTGAGGCAAGGGTGCCAATACCTGCATGATCGGCATCTGATGACTCGCCGAGCTCATTCATTTTTCCTACAAAGGCCCACGACTCTCCCCCGCGCTCTTGCGCAAAGAGGACCAGAGTCTGAAGAGCCGCTGCCATCGCTTCCGGGCTGGCGTTATAGGCATCATTGATAAGAACGAGAGATGGAAGTTCATGAATCTCCATGCGCCATTTGGCGTGTGATTCAGCAGTGGAAAGGCCACTTGCAATCTGATCGAGTGAGAAACCTAAGACTGTTGCAACTGAGGCGACAGCAAGTGCATTAGCAACTTGATGCAATCCGACGAGACGTAGCCCCACTGCGCTTCGTCCTTCAGGTGTGACGAGATCAAAGTGGGCACGTCCTTCACGGACTTCAATATCAGTTGCGCGAATATCACATTCACTGCCTTCGCCAAAGGTGATCTTCTTTCCTTTATGGAGAGCAGCCATCTTCGGTGTGTATTCATCGTATGTTCCTAGAATTGCAGTTGCCTCTGGACTGAGCGAGCTGATGAGCTCTGACTTTGTTTCAGCGATTGCTGCAACGGAACCAAATTCGCCCACATGAGCTGTGCCAACTTTGAGTACTAAACCAATATTCGGTTGTGCAATAGAGCAGAGATGGGCGATATCGCCCTTGTGGCGTGCACCCATTTCAACAATGCAGTATTTCGTTTCAGCGGTGCAGTGAAGCAAGGAAAGTGGGGCACCAATCTCGTTATTAAAATTTCCTTTAGGGGCAACAGTGGGAGCCGCCGACGAGAGAACGGCAGCAAGTAGCTCTTTGGTTGTTGTCTTACCTTGTGACCCGGTAATTCCAATGACGATGAGGTCGAGTAAATTGCTACGAACATGTTGTGCCAGCTTTCCCAAAGCTACGACGACATCTGCAACGACGATATGTGGCCCATCGACAGCGTGTGTAGAGAGTGTAAGAACTGCGCCATGAGAACGAGCATCGGCTACAAAATCGTGGCCATCTACTCGCTCGCCTTTGATAGCTAAAAAGAGTGAACCGGGTGTGGCTTCTGAAGAGTTGATTACTGCTGCTTGCGTAACGGTGACATCGTCGCCATGTAATTGACCTTGAACAACGGATGCAATCTCTGATGCCTTCATCGCAATCATGGCTTTGCCTCGATTGCTTGAGCGAGCACAATGCGATCATCAAACGGTGTCACTACGCCAGCTATATCTTGACCCGTTTCATGCCCCTTGCCGAGGACAAGAACGGTGTCACCATCCTGGGCAAGTGCCACAGCGGCGCGAATTGCATCTTCACGATCTTCAATGATTTGTGAAGGTGCGCTCACGGTAAGGGATTGTGTCATCTGGGAAAGTATTTCAGCGGGGGCTTCAGAACGCGGGTTATCGCTGGTAAAGATTGCGATATCTGCACCCCGTGCAAGAGCGGCACCCATCAATGGGCGCTTAGAAGAATCGCGGTCTCCCCCGCACCCAAGTACGGCGATAACTCTGCCAGTTGTAAATTCACGAGCTGCTGCAAGAACATTGGTGACTGCGTCCGGTGAGTGTGCGTAATCAACAAGCGCTGTGTAGTGCTGACCTAAAGAGACTGCTTCAAGGCGACCAGGTGCCCCTGTCAGTGTTGGGGTGATTGCCGCAAGTTCAATCGGATCAATTCCGCATTCGACCGCGATTGCGAGAGCGAGAAGTAAGTTGTCGAGGTTATATCCGCCGAATAATCTGGTGCGAGATTCAATCAGGATGCCACCAGCTCCACGCGCGCTAAATTCAACGCCACGCGAAACGTTATGAGTTTCGACAAAGTGCCATGTTGCTGAGGAATCTGTGCGAGAAAGAGTTGTGACTGGGATCTGCGCGTGTTCAACGAGGCGCTTTCCATACTGTGAGTCGATATTGATAAATGCCTGCTCTGCATACTCCGATGTGAAGAGCTGCGCTTTTGCTGCAAAGTATGAATCCATATCGTGATGGAAATCCAAGTGGTCTTGCGTGAGATTTGTAAATGCAGCGATTGCGAAATGTGAGCCCTTCATCCGCTTCAAAGTAAGGGCGTGGCTCGAGACTTCCATGACTAGATGGCGCATATGGCGTTCGCGCATCACTGCGGCAAGTGCCTGTAGTTCAGGGGCTTCTGGAGTTGTCCGAGTGCTTTTCACAACCTCAGCGCCAATACGAGTTTCCACTGTTCCGATGAGACCGGTGTCCCGCCCTACAGCTTCAAAGATTTGATAGAGAAGTGTTGAGACCGTTGTCTTGCCGTTGGTACCTGTGATGCCAATACTTGTGAGATCACCCGTTGGGTACTTGTAGAAAGATGCAGCTACAAGCGCACCTGCGGTGCGGACATCGGTAATGACAAGTGCTGGAATTCCTGCACAGTGGGCAAGACCTGCTTCATCTGTAAGAACTGCCACTGCACCGCGCTTAACAGCTGCATCAATAAAAGTTGCACCATGTACACGCGCACCAGGAGTAGCGATGAAGAGGTCACCTGGTTCAACATCTGTATCGACATGAGTAACTCCGGTGAAGACCACGCTCGCGCCGTGGAGAGATGCTCCTACCAACTGCGCCGCATCTTCGAGCTTCGCAGTAAACGGTGCGAGTGGGCGAATCATTGCTTCTTAGCGCTTACCTGAGTTGCGCGAGCACGAGTGAGCTCTGCTTGAGACAGAGCAACGGGAAGTACTTTTGTTCCGGTCGGTGCAACATGTTCTGATTGAAGAACAAAGGTCATCACCTTTTTAAATACTGGACCACCAAGTGAACCGCCGTAGTGGCCATTCTTAGGATCCTGCAGAGTCACGCTGATCACGTAGCGAGGCGCATCTGCTGGAGCAAAACCGATAAATGATGCGGTGTACCCGCTGTATCTGCCTGTGTTCTGGTCGTACCGCATCGCAGTACCTGTCTTACCAGCAACGCGGTAACCAGGAATAGCCGCGCTTGGCGCAGTTCCTTGAGCAGAGACAACGCTCTCCATCATGAGACGCAATTTAATCGCTGTATCTTCGCTGACAACGCGAACGCTGCTGCGATTAGCAGTTGGCGTGAAGTGCCCTGATGCATCGCTGGTGCCTGCAATAACTGTAGGTGAAACGCGCACGCCATTATTTGCAATCGTTGCAAAGACGCTCGTTGCCTGCATTGCAGTCACTGAATATCCCTGACCGAAAGCAACTGTTGGAGCTGTTGTTCCGGACCAATCTGAAACTACGCGTAGGAGACCGCCTGATTCACCAGGAAGTCCCGAACCTGTCTTAGAACCAATACCGAATTTGGTGAGGTAGTTATAGAGAGTGTCGTGGCTGAGTGTTTCGCCCACTTGGATTGTTCCGGTGTTACTCGATACTGCAAGAATTCCTGAGGTTGTCAGATGTTGTGTTGCATGGCGCTCGTGATCATGGAATGTCGAACCACCACGCTTGAGCATGTAAGGAACCGTGAAGACTGTGGTTGGAGTAATCGTTTTCTCTTCCAGAGCTGCAGCCATCGTCATGACCTTGCCTGTCGACCCTGGCTCATAAACATCTTGTACCGATGGATTGCGCATCAATGAGAGCGCCACATTTTTGGTGTTATTAGGATCAAAGGTAGGAGCTGTTGCGTGAGCCACGATGGCACCAGTCTTTGGATCCATCACAATGACTGTTCCGCTCGTTGCTGCAGAGGACTTCACTGCATCAGCTATCGCCTTTGCTGCAACCCACTGCACATCACGGTTAATGGTAAGGCGAATATTTGTTCCAGCCTTTGCTCCGATGATTTCGCGCTGCGAACCAGGAATTTCTGCGCCATAACCGCGTGCATAGGAGTACTTGCCAGCAGTTCCGGTGATTGTTGAGTTAAGGCTGGACTCAAGACCAGTTGCGCCAATTCCATCTGCGCGCACAAAGCCAACGAGAGAGGAGATCAACTCGCCTGATGGATATTCGCGGATATAGGAACGTTCTGGGAAGAATCCAATAATGCGCTTATCGAAATGTTGATTATCAAGGCTCTTGTTGTATTCATAAATTGCTTCGGTCAGCTTGTCCCAGAGCGCAGGGCGACCATTTTTCAGAACGATTGAGTACTTACGTGTTCCGGTGATGTTCTCTTGCACATCGGCGGCAGAGAGCCCCAGGATTGGCGCTACAAAGTTAGCCACACGTGCTGGGTCTGTGATCTGTGTCTGATCCACAACGATGGTGATTGCTGAGACGCTTCGAGCAAAGGCGATCCCGTTGACATCGGTGATCTCACCACGTGGCGCAGGAATAAGGCGCGTTGACTGCATCTCATTGGCTGCTTTGCGCTGATAGCTGCTGGCTTGCACAACCTGAACGCGGAAGAGTTGCAGAGCTAATAGTGTGAAGAGAACAAAGATTGCGATGACAAGAATATTGATACGTGATTTGGCAAGGAGCAAATTACCCATTTGTCACCTCACTTGGTGCAGGAGTGAGATCAAGAAATACTGGAGTTTCAGAAGGACGCATGCCGAGGGCTGTGGCAGCTGCAGCTAAACGTTCAGGTGCTGCATGTGAATCGATACTGCGATTAATCGCATCGCGTTGGTCAGCAACTGCCTTGGCTTCTATCTTGAGGTTAGAGAGTGTGAATGCATCTTGAGCAAGAAGAGTATTAATTCCAAGAAGTGCCAGAAATCCAACTGCGCTGACCACGGTGAGGAATGTTGCAAAGTATTTATGTGTAGCGCGAGCACCTGATGACATCTCAGGAAAGAGACCTGAAATGATTTCAGCTGTGCGTTCTGCAACCTGCTTCTTCGCTTTCGGCGCTGCCTTCTTTGGAGAAGTGCGAGGAGACGAAACTTTGCGGGCAGTTGCTAGAGACATTACGCAGCCACCCTCTCGATTGCACGGAGGCGAACTGATGCCGAACGTGGATTGGATTCGAGCTCTTCTGCAGTTGGGGTCTCACTTGAGCGGAAGACAAGTGAGAACTTCGCTGCATATTCAGGAAGTTCGATAGGAAGATTTCGCGGAGACTTCGACGTTGAAGCTTCCGCGAAAATTTCTTTGACGATGCGATCTTCAAGAGATTGGAATGACATCACCACGAGGCGACCACCCACCATAAGAAGTTCGAGCGCATCAGGTAGTGCGCGAGTAATTGCGCCTAGTTCATCATTGGCTTCGATGCGAAGAGCTTGGAAGGTGCGCTTTGCAGGATTTCCACCGGTGCGACGAGTCGCAGCAGGGATGCTCTCTTTTACGAGAGTTGCAAGTTCAGTTGTTGAATTGAGCGGCGCCTTTGCGCGGGCTTTGACGATATTTTCAACGATACGTGTTGCAAACTTCTCTTCACCATAAGTGCGAAGAATTTGAACCAACTTGCCTGGCTCATAAGTATTGAGAATCTCTGACGCTGTAATTCCACGACTGCGATCCATGCGCATATCAAGCGGTGCATCGTGTGAATATGAGAAACCACGTTCTGTTTCATCGAGCTGAATCGATGACACACCAAGGTCGAAGAGAGCGCCATTAATTTGGCTATATCCAAAGCCTTCTACAACGCTAGAAATTTGATCGAAGACGCAATGTGCTGTCTTGAGGCGATCTGCATAAGGTGCAAGGCGCTTTGTTGCGCGCTCAAGTGCAATCTCATCGCGATCGATTCCAATAACGGTGAGGTTCTCAAAGCGCTGCAAGAGAGCTTCTGTATGACCACCAAGACCGAGAGTTCCATCGACAACAACAGGATTTGCAGAAGCAAGAATTGCGGGAGCGAGCAGATCGACACAGCGATCGCGCATTACAGATATGTGTTGCATCTTCTCCCCCGTTCTCGTACTTCATCTCTTGCTCTGTTGTGCAAAAACTTCGAGCGCTCATCTCTGGTCACCGCCGGCCGACGGATCTTTTTCAGTAGCGACGCCGGGGAAGGGACGTCGCTGCCGGCCTAACATGAATGGAAAGGTCGGCGGTGGCCACAAATGAGCGCTCTATGTAGTTGTGTTCTGCGGTCTTACTTTTTCCTGCTGTAGTGCTATTTAGTTTTAAATGTTTTTTGCTGATGTTCTAAAAAAGTCCCGGAAAAACTTCTTCGGAGACATCAGCAAAACTCTTTTCGCGATCGGCGAGGTATTCGTTCCATGCAGCGCTATCCCAGATTTCAACGCGAGTATTTGCGCCGATGACAACGCACTCTTTTTCAAGGCCTGCATATGTGCGAAGACCTTGTGGGATGGTGACGCGACCTTGGCGGTCAGGAATTTCATCGTGGGCGCCTGCAAACATCACGCGCTGGTAATCGCGAGCGCTCTTTGCTGTAACAGGGGCTTGGCGCAACGTTTCAGTAATCGTTGCAAATTCAGCTGCTGGGAAGACATAGAGGCATCGCTCTTGTCCCTTGGTAATAACAAGACCTGATGAGAGATCTTCACGGAATTTGGCAGGAAGGATGAGACGGCCCTTTTCATCAAGGCGTGGTTCGTGTGTGCCTAGAAACATTGTCTTCACCACCCTTCCCCAAGGATCTGAGCGTGAATTCCCCGCTCAATTCCCCACTTTACACCACTTTCCCCCTTTTTACACCACTATCAGCCATTATTTTCCCTATCTCGCCCCACCTCTCCCCACCCTTTTTCAGGCTTTTATTGAGTGCATGGGATGAAAAAAGCCCCGACCAATGGCCAGGGCTTACGGGTGTGATGGCTTACTTACTGGAAGTTACGGCGATCCCAACGCTCTTGGAGGCGATCACCGAGGGATTTGCGGGCGCCCTTAGGACGCGCTGTACGGGTACCGATAGCGCCTACTGAGCGTATGAGGGCCAATACGCCCACGAGAGCTACGAGGAAGCCGAGTACCCCAATAGGAGTTGTCTTAGAGATGAGGCCGCCGAAGATGATGGCGATACCGAGGAGCGTGAGGCTTACCCCGAGCAGGATCCGCGGACGAGCTGGCGTCAGAGTTGAGCCACCTAGGCGGGATTCAAGGCGTGGGTCATCCGTGGCCAGAGCTGCTTCCATCTCGGCCAGAAGGCGACGTTCGCGATCGGATAAAGGCATATAGAGAGAATAGAACAGTTCGTAATAACGCGCTACTTACGCTTCATCACTCTCTTTTTCAGGCTTAATCAGGCGTCCTGGGCGCACACTGGCACGGCCAAAGCGGGCTGTCGCCTTATCTATCGCGCTATCGGCTTCGCGCCACCCACGTTCGCGGGCGCCGAGTTCGAGCTGCACAGGTACATCTTCTTGAAGATTGCTGAGCGATACTCCGACTAATCGGATGCGGGCACCATCGTTACGCAGTGCCACGTACAACTTCTTTACTACTTCATAGGTTTCGTGAGTGCTATCGATGGCAAGAGGCAGAGTTTTAGATCGCGTAATGGATGAGAAATCTGCAAATTTAATTTTGATGGTGATCGTCTTGGCAAAGAGATTGGCATCGCGCAGACGTGCCGTTGCCTTCTCGGTCATCCGCAAGAATTCGCGCAAGATTTCTTCTGGGCTATCGATATCGCGTGAGAAAGTTTCTTCGTTGCCGATACTTTTCTCGGGTTCATTGACCACTACATCGCGGTAATCGCGCCCCCAGGCAAGTTCGTAGAGCGATTCACCGGTTGCATCTCCGAGCGCGCGAATCAGTGTGGAGCGCGGAGTATTGGCGATATCGGCAACGGTGTGAAGACCTAACCGATCGAGGGATTCAGCAGTCTTTGGCCCCACCCCCCAGATTGCGCGCACAGGTAGCGGATGAAGAAATTCGAGGATGCGATCAGATTTGATTTCGAGCATGCCATTGGGTTTGCAATGTTGCGATGCAAGTTTTGCAATGAATTTTGAAGGTGCGATACCCACTGAGCAGGTGATGCCCTCCTCTTTCTCTACTTGGGCGCGAATCTTTGCTGCAATTTCGCGACCTGTGCCAAATAACTTCTGCGAACCTGTGACATCGAGAAATGCTTCATCGAGTGAGATGGGTTCGACCAGCGGCGTATAGGAATTAAAGATTGCCATGACGCGTTCTGAAATTTCAGAGTAGCGCTGGTGTTCGGGTGCGATAAAGATTGCATGCGGCGCCATCCGTTTTGCGCGTCCCACTGGCATTGCAGCGCGGATTCCAAATTTGCGCGCTTCATAATTTGCTGACAGAACAACGCCGCGAACTCCAGCGCCTACGACAAGTGCCTTACCTTTATATTGCGGGTTATCGAGTTCGGCGACCGATGCATAGAAGGCATCCATATCGACATGCAGAATCGTTGACTCTTCTTTTTCGTCAGCGCTCATATCGCCACACTATCTGCTTGGTTACGCCATTTTTCGTAGGCAAGGCGCAAGTCCCACACTGCTGTTGCGCGGATAGAGATTCCGCGGGCACCTGTACGACGGGTTTCACCGCGCACCAGAAGAAGTGATGTCGAATAGAGCGTTGATGCATGATCGACTTGTGCATCAGGAAAGAATGTTGAATCGCTGCAGCCATAACCATCATCGAGAGTTAAGAAGATAACGCGGCGCCCTGAACGCACCGGTGGGGTTTGCAGTGCAACTTTGACCCCGGCCACAAGCACTGATGATTTGGAGCGATGTGAAAGTAAGTCGGAAGATTTCACAGCTCCGATGGCATTGAGGAACGGTGCGTAGAAAGAGAGCATGTGCTGTGTGACATCCATGCCCAATCGTTCGACTTCACTGCGTACCTTCTCGGCCGCATTCAGAGGTTGTAAACCGCTACTTTCAAGTGCAGGGGCTGCAAAGCCAAAGGTAAGTTGTGAACCAGGTAAGTGCGCCACTGGTGATTTCTGCAGGTCACTAAAGTGCAATAAGAGATCGCGTTGATTGGTATGCACTGAATCAAATGCGCCAGTCATAATCAAATTCTCAATCACTGGCACTGATGCACCCGATCTGCGATAGAAATCGGCAAGGTCGATATAGGGCTGGCCGGCGATGATGGAGGTAATTTCTTTATCGGATATTCCTGCAACCGTTGAGAAAGCGATACGGATGGCATCGCCATCGAGTGTGCGTTCGACGTGGTAATCGGCAGTTGATTTATTGATATCAAGAGGTGCGATACCCACACCCATCTGGCGCGCTTCATCGAGCAGCAACCGCTTGGGATACATGCCGGGGTCGTGTGTGAGTACACCTGCAATAAAAGCTGCAGGGTGATGGGTTTTGAGCCACGCTGATTGATAGGTAGGCAGGGCAAAGGCAGCAGCATGTGCCTTACAGAAACCAAAGGATGCAAAGGCGCGCAGGACATCCCAGATTTCAGTGATCACCTTCAACTCGTAACCGCGTTCGGTTGCGGCAGGAAAGAACCAATCGCAGACCTCTTGTTGGCCGGCCCTATCCCCCAGCGCTCTGCGCTTTTCATCAGCTGCGGCCAATGAAATACCTGTCATGACAGAGATGATGGAGATCACTTGTTCGTGAAAGACAACGACGCCTTCGGTTTCAGACAAGATCGGCAACAAATCAGGGTGAATGATCTGCGCTGGATTGAAACCGTGACGAGCTTCTAGGAATGGGCGAATCATGTCGCTCTTAACCGGCCCTGGTCTAAAGAGTGAGATATCGATGATGAGATCGTTGAAGGTACGTGGTTCAAGTTTTCCGACGAGTTCGCGTTGTCCGGGGCTTTCAACTTGGAAGATGCCCAAGGTGCGCGTTGATTGAATGAGTTGATATGTATCAAGATCATCCAGCGCCACCGCATCGATATCAATCTCTGTGCTTTCGACCCGTTTAATTTCATGCACCGCATGCGCAATCGCAGATTGCATACGTACACCCAAGATGTCGAGTTTGAGTAAACCAATATCTTCGACATCATCTTTATCGAATTCGACCATAGGAAAACCACCGGCATTGATCTGCACGGGTGCGCGATCGAGAAAAGCTGCATCCGATAAGACCATGGCGCATGGGTGCATCGCTAAGTGGCGCGGCAGACCATCGAGGCGTGCAGCAAGTGCGATGGTGGCGCGGGTAAGGGGCGCCGATGTGTTGAAATTTTTTAACTCTGGCAGTGAGTTCAGTGCTGCATCGATATTGCCGGCGCGAATATGTGGCATTGATTTAGCAAGGAGATCAATCTCCATCGCGGGCATGCCGAGCGCTGCCCCTGCATCGCGAATCGCATTGCGCGCCCGATAGGTGTCGACCATTGCAACGGTGGCACAGCGCGATACCAACCCTGGCTTGCTCCAATCGGTTGCGCCATACCGCTTAAAGACCATCTCGTAGATTTCGAGGCGCCGTGCAGATTCCACATCGATATCGATATCAGGAAGTGCGCGACGAAGAGGAGAACAGAAGCGCTCCATCAATAAACCATGTTGCATCGGATCAACGCCCGATATTCCAAGCAGGTGACAGATGAGCGAACCTGCACCGCTGCCACGTGCTGCAACACGAATATCGGCAGCGCGCGCCATATCGGTGATGTCAGCAACGGTGAGGAAGTAGGACTCGTATCCCAACGTTGCAACGATGGCGAGTTCGTCATCGAGTCGCGCCTGCGCCTTAGCAATCGTTGCACCATCGTTATAGCGCCAGTTAATTCCGGCCTCGGAACGAGTGCGCAATAACGCGCGCATTGCAGCTGGTGAATCAGCGCCGACAACATGGGGTTCGGGTAGGTGAATGCCGCCTAATCCAATATCGCGATGCGGTGAAAGCACTGCGCGTTCAGCCCACTGCCTGGTTGTCTTCAGTAGCGCACGTGGTGTGCGTTCACCCGCAGCGCGTGCAATTTCTGCAGCCAAAGAAATCATCTCATCGCTACTTTTTAAGAAGCCTTCAGAGTTGCGGCGTTCGACGTTACGGGGATGCAGCGGAACTAATTGACGCGCACAATCGAGGACATCAGCCACAGGGCCATCGGCGCGATCGCGCATCCGCACTGCATTGGTGATGATTGCATCGATATCGTTATCGCGAGCAAAGATAAGTGAACGCGCTGCATGCGCGGTAGAGCGCGGACCGTTGCCTGCAACTAAGTGCGATACGCACTCGATGGCGTGGTCGCCAAAGAGATCACGGGTCTGATTGAAGATATCGAGCGCCGCATCGAATCGATGTGTGGCCAGCGCCTGCGATACTGGTGATTCGGGGCCGTGCAGTAAATGTAAATTGGATGTGTACTCGCTAAATTTTTCGAGTAGTTCAGGTGTTAAGACCGCGGTGCGATCGAGGGAGTTCATCTGCAAGCCAGTAAGTAAACGGACCAAACTGCGCCATCCACCGTCGCCATGTGCTAACACGGTAACGCGTGGAAGCGTGCCTGATAGATCGCCGATTGCAATCGGAAGATTGATTCCGATAATCGGTGCGATGCCATGAGATACACATGCCTTGGTAAAACGGATTGCACCGGCCAACCCATCGCGATCGGTGAGTGCGAGCGCCGGCATTTCAAGTTCCGATGCGCGCGCTACTAAATCGCGAGGCTGCGTTGTTCCGTATTTCAGTGAGTACGCACTTGCGGTGCGCAGATGGATAAAGCTCATTACTAGATTGCTCTCACGATCCACTGACCTGTTGTCTCATCGCGTTCGAGTTGGAATGTGGTGAGCGCACCGATAGGCGCTGCCTCGACCGTCCATAAAGCGCGCGCTTGATCGTCGGGGCGGAACTTGCCATCGCTAATGCGGTTCCACCATCCCCCGGCCTCGCACCATCGCGATAAGACTGCATGGATACGAAAGCGCCGTCCCTTAAAGGTGAACTCGATCGGCGTAAGGCCGCCATCGGATACGACCTCGTGCGCTGGTATTACCTGAGCTGGTTGTGCTGACATCTTTACTACTTCCCCTGGTCATCTGTTGGTAATTCGAACAGATGTTCGAAAAGTAGTCCAGAGGTCTGACAAGGGCAAGTGGCCCCCATCTGAGCCTGAATTGAGCGTGGATCTCCCCCACCTAGAGGCCAGAAGAGCGTGGCGTTGCGCGAGATAGTTGAAATTTCAACTACTATTACCCCTGTAAGACCAACTTATTTCTTAGGAGAATCAATTGAACGCAGTTCTACTCGTAGGCCGAATCCTTTTCGCCTTCATCTTCATCACATCAGGTATCGCTCACTTCGCAAAGCTTGAAGCGATGACAGGTTACGCAAAGTACAAGAAGCTCCCAGCTGCAAAGCTCGGCGTTCTAGCTTCAGGCCTCTTCTTCCTTCTCGGTGGCGTCTATATCGCTATCGGTCTCTGGGTTGACCTAGGTGCACTTCTCTTGGCTATCACTCTTATCCTCGCTGCAGTCATCTTCCACAACTACTGGAAAGAGACTGACCCAACAGCTAAGCAGAACGAGATGATCGCATTTAACAAGGACATCGCACTTGCAGGCGCTGCTCTCATCCTCTTTGCACTCGTTGCATTCGGATCACTCACAGAGTTCGGTCCAAGCGTTGGAAGCTTGAACTTCTTCAACTTCTAATCCAAAGTTCACTAAAAGCCCCTCGAGAAATCGGGGGGCTTTTACTTTTATCCTGACAAGATAGCTACATGGAAATCCTCGGCGCGCTCTTAGCAGGTTCTTTTATCGGAGCAGTCCTTGGCTTTGTCGGAGCAGGTGGCGCAATGCTCTCTGTTCCTATCTTGATGTACCTCTTCGACTTCGACCCAAAACTTGCCACTACTGCAGCACTCGCGGTCGTATTCCTGGCAGCCGCATCTGGCGTGATTCCAAAGGCGAGAAAGAAGCAAGTTCTCTACCGAGATGCCTTTGTGATTTCAGGCATTGGCCTCATTACAAACTTCGGCTTTGCATCGATTGCACAACATCTTCCCGATTCCCTCATCACCACAGGATTTGCTGGCGTATTAATCCTTGCCGGATTCTCCATGCTGCGGCCACCAAGACTTGAAGAACATAAGCGCATGCCAATCTCAGTTCTTATTGTGATGTCACTTCTTATCGGTTCAATGACAGGACTCTTTGGAATTGGTGGGGGCTTCCTTGCGATCCCAGTTCTGGTTCTCTTCTTCGGCACTCCTCAAGCAATTGCTGCAGGAACATCACTTCTCATCATCGCCTTGAACTCGTTAATCTCATTTGTTGGCCACCGTGCGCTTTGGAGTGATGTGCAGTGGCATATTCCTATCTTCATGGCAGCTGCAGCGATTGTTGTTGCTCAGCTTGCTTCGCACTATTCAGGCAAGACTTCACCTGCGCTATTACGTAAGGCCTTTGCCTATCTTCTCTTTGCCGTATCGCTCTTTACAGTTGCAAAGACCTGGCTTTAAACCTTAATCACACGCGATAAGAACCCGGCCATTGCAAGAAGTGTCACTGGATAGAAAAGTGCAACGGGTAGCGAGAATGCATCAGCAAGAAAACCGGTAACTGTTGGTCCAATAAAGTAACCAGCAATTCCCGTTACTCCCACACGGGCAATAGCAACGCCAGGAGCAATCCCAGGAATGCGACTAGCTGCCAAGATAAATGCCGGGAACATCGGTCCGATACCTAAGCCCGCTGCGGCAAAGCCAATATTGATGATGATAAATGCCGGAAGAGGATGCGAATCTGAAAGTGGAACAGCGATTGCTATCGCACTTCCCCAGATGATCGCTCCACCGTATCCACCGATACGCACTGTTGCTGCTGGGCCAAACTTCTCAAGAGCCCAGTCGCCTGAGAAGCGAGCGATGATCATCGCAAGTGAGAACGATGCAAAGGCTGCCGCGTTAAGTCCCTTACCGATACCCATGCTGTCCTTAAGCAGAAGTGCGCCCCAATCGCTGGCTGAACCTTCGGCGATCATTCCACCGAGCATGCCGAAGCCCATCCACCACAACGGCGCAGTCTTCTTTCCAAACAATGGAATCTTTGCTGATGAATCTTCGTGATCGCCCTTATGGTTATCGAGATCGGGCGGCAACATGTAGCGAGAGAGCGGAATAAAACAGACCATCGCAACTAAGGCAACGCCGATCAGATTCTCACGCGGTGCCACAACATGAGCAATAGATCCACCTAGAACAGTGGTTGCGAATGCACCTGTGCTCCAGCATCCATGGAATGAGACCATCCACTTACGATTAACCAGATTCTCAACTTCAACAGCAACGGTGTTGCTCGTAATATCGAGATTGGCATAACCGAAACCCAGAACAAAGAGCGCCAAGAAGAGTTCAGTGAAAGTCTTCGCACTTGCCATACCTATCAACCCAACAGGCATCACCAATACTGCAATGGAAATTACTTTCTTCGTTCCAAAGGTATGAATCAAACGCCCAGCAAGCTGCGCACCTAAAACCGCGCCAATCGTGCTGCCAATAAAGACCAGCCCCAGCTGCGAGTTAGTTAGCCCAATAGCCTCTTTAATCTCAGGGATACGTGGCACCCACCCCATCGAGACAACTCCCATAAAGAAGAAGATTGCCCAAAGCGCATTACGGGCTCTGATTCCATGCTGATAAGGCGTCAAAGTCTGTGACATAGCGCGACGCTATCTCATAAAGTTCGCATATGGATGGAATTCTCGAAAAGGCTGCAGTTAAACGTTTCAAAGAGGCCGCCGATTCACTCGGCGTCAAAGGCGACATCAATATCCTCGCCGACACAGCTCGCACCGCTATCGATGCAGCCAATGGACTTGGTATTGAAGTCGGACAGATTGCATCGTCACTCATCTTCAAACTTCCATCCGGCAATCCACTACTCATTATTACTAGCGGTCGCCACAGAGTTGATACAGAACTCGTAGCCAAGAATCTCAACATCGCAGAACTCGGCCGTGCTGATGCCAATTATGTCAAAGAAGTATCTGGCTACTCAGTTGGTGGCGTATCCCCTATCGGCTGGATCTCAACACCAGAAATCACTTTGATCGACGAAGCTCTCAACGATTACGAAGTTGTCTGGGCTGCATCAGGACATCCGCATGCGGTCTACCCAACAAGTTATGCAGAACTCATTGTCTGCACAGGTGCAACACCGATGGTTGTTAGTGATTAAGCTAAAAGTTCAGCAAGTAACTTTTCTACGCGGCCTTTAATCTCATCACGAATAACGCGAACAGACTCAATTCCTTGTCCCGCAGGATCATCAAGAACCCAATCTTCATAACGCTTTCCTGGGTAGAACGGACATGCATCTCCGCATCCCATTGTGATTACTGCATCTGATGCTTGAACAGCTTCAGGTGTTAATACCTTTGGGGTGTTATTTGCGATATCAATTCCGATTTCAGCCATCGCCTCAACTGCAATTGGGTTAATTGAATCTTTAGGAGCGGAGCCTGCGGAGAGTACTTCTACCCGGCCTTGGCCGAGTTCGCGCATAAAACCTGCTGCCATTTGTGAACGGCCTGCATTATGAACGCAGACAAAGAGAACTGTTGGTTTAGTCATTTTTCTTCTTTTCCTTCTTTGATTTCTTGAATTGTTCGGCGAGAACTGCAGCGAGAGCGGCGCCGATTAATTGAGCAACCACAAAAGGCGCTACAGATTTAGGTGCGATTCCTGAGATGTTATCTGTCCAGGCGCGGGCAAAAGTGACTGCAGGGTTCGCGAATGCAGTCGATGAAGTAAAGAGAAAAGCGGAGGCGATCCACGCACCTACAGCAACAGGTGTTAACTCTGATTTCTTCTGAATGCGCAGAAGGTTGATGACGAGAACTAGCCCAGCCGTCGCGATAACTTCTCCAAGCAAAACGCCCGATCCACTTCTTTCAATAGTTGAGGTAACAAGTGCTGGTGATTTGTACATGAGGTTTGCTAGGACTACACCAAGGATTCCACCTGAAATCTGAGCAATGAGAAATGAAAGTAAATCTTGACCTGAAAGACGCTTACCGAAAAACTCTGAGAGAGAGACAGCTGGGTTGAAATGTGCGCCGCTAATTCCACCAAACAGGGTGATAAGCAACCCCAAGGCTAATGCAGTCGAGATGCAGTTAATGAGGATTCGAACTCCGTTTATGTCAGTAAGAGATTGCGCCATTGCAGCAGATCCCACATTGGCGGCGAGAAGCAGGGCAGTTCCGACGAATTCGCCGAGAAATTTTCTTTTAGACATAACAGGTATCCTTTAACTATGGAGAGCGCCGAGAAAGTCACCGTCGCCTACTTCTTCACGATTGAAGGTAAGAGTATTCCCTTTGCCTTTATATCTATGGCAATTGACCGTGTGCGCAGTCGTAAGTTCACTGGAATTTCATTTTCAAAGTTGCTTGGAACTGGTACCGGCAGGACATTTACCCCTAGCGATGCCGACCTGACCCGATGGGGAATGGTCGTTGTGGTCGATAAGCATCGGTTGGCAGATTTCGATTCATCTTCCATCGTGACCAATTGGCGCAAGAGATCGACTTCAGAATTTCGCGCCGTTCTTGCGCCACTGTCATCACATGGATTGTGGGCAAAGTCCAATCCTTTCGATTTCACTTCACCGCTTTCGCACCCCGATGCGCAGATTGCAGCGATTACTCGAGCTCGCATTAAGTGGCATAAAAACTTTCGATTCTGGAGTGCAGTTCCACCGGTAGTAACTGATCTTCATAACTCCCCCGGTTTGATTACTGCAATTGGAATTGGCGAAGCACCTATTGGATTGCAGGGAACTTTCTCTCTCTGGAAATCCGCTGCGGCTCTGCGCGACTTTGCCTATAAGGGGCGGGCGCATCAAGTTGCCATCAAACAGACCGAAAGTATTGGCTGGTATAGCGAAGAACTCTTCGCGCGCTTTGAGGTACTCGAGCTTCGCGGTGAAATTACTCCTAGTCGAGTGATGTAAGGCAGACTTAAGCCATGTCGATCCGCCATTACAACCCGCGCCGTAGGCGTCGTGGCGGAATCTCCCCTAAAGCCCGCAACTTTCTCTTTCTCTTTGTCGGCTTAACAATCGCTCTGCAGATCTCTTATCCGCTCATCGATGGTGAAGCGTTACGTCTTGTCACGATTGCAACGATCTACGTAGGTGCTCTCGCAATGGTGATCCACGGTCATCTGGCATATGGCGCGAAATATTCAACTCGTTACCTACCTATTACAGCGCTCTTTGGCCTCGGCATCGAAGTTCTGGGCGTTCACACGGGTTGGCCATTTGGAATTTACGAATATGACGCATCTCTTGGCGCACAACTCTTTGGAGTTCCGCTCGTTGTGCCTTTTGCGTGGGTGATGATGGTGCATCCTGCTCTTGTCGCTGCTCGACGTATTTCTGGCAACTGGGTCTTTCTCTATGGCGGCGCACTTCTCGCCGCATGGGATCTATTCCTTGATCCACTGATGGTGGGCGCAGGTCGCTGGAAATGGGAAGTCACAGGCTCGCACGTTCCCTTTACTCCAGATATCCCACTATCAAATGCTTTTGGCTGGTTGCTCGCAGGGCTAGTCATTGTGGGTCTCTTGAATATCGCACTTCCGCGCGAACGTAGAAAAGAGGCAGCATCACTTGCAGCTGTTGATGCTCTTCTACTCTGGACACTTTTCAGTGGATTTATCGGCAACCTCTTCTTCTTCGATCGCCCAGGTCTTGCACTCTTCGGAACAGCAATCATGGGCGCCTTACTGACTCCGTACTTCTTCTCCAGCTGGCTTGGCAATAAAGATTAATTAGCAATGGCGCAGCTTCTCTTATCGTTCTCCATCCTCATCTTTGCAATATCTCTCTTCAACTTCATGACGATTCGAATTCCCAAGCGTGATGAAGAGGTAAAGAAGTCCGTCACGGTCTTAGCGCCGATGCGCAATGAAGCAGAGAATGTTCCAGAATTTATCTCTGCTCTATCCACACAAATGGGCGTCAAGCAGATGAAGTTCATCGTGATCAATGATGGATCGACTGATAAGACAGCTGAGTTACTCACTACCGTTATCGATGGAGATTCACGATTTACCGTCATCGACTCCCCTGCTCAACGCATTGGCTGGCTCGGCAAAGTGTCAGCGCTGCAGGCAGGATATGAAGCAGCGAACTCTGAATACATCATCACCCTCGACGCTGATGTGCGCCTTGAACCCAATGCAATCATGCGCGCCATTACGCAGCTTGAAAGATTGCAGTTGGATTTCATCTCCCCGTATCCACGGCAGATTGCGCAAACCTTGGCTGAGAAATTGATTCAACCGCTTCTGCATTGGTCATGGATGAGCACCGTTGTGCTTCGCCTCGCCGAGAAGTTTCCACGACGCTCAACAGCTGTCGCCAATGGCCAATTCTTTATAGTTCGCTCAAGTGCGCTAGCAAAGATTGATGGTTTTAGCTCAGTCAGCAATCAAATTCTCGACGATATCGAACTCGCTCGATCACTGATCTCTGCTGGATATAAAGGTGTCGTCACCGAAGGTTCAGGGATTGCCAGCACTCGTATGTACTCATCTTTCGATGAAATCAGACAGGGTTACGGTAAATCTCTCTGGAAAGCATTCGGTGGACCACTCGGAACAATCGTCGCAATTTCATTTATCTTTCTCACCGGAATTCTTCCTGTGTTTCTAATTTTCAATGGCTACCTCACCGGGTGGTTTATCTATCTTTACATAGCTTTCTCTCGCGAAATAAGCGCAATTCGTTCTCGCGGTAATCCGATCTATGCTTTCTTACATCCGCTCTCTAGCGCGCTCCTGATTTATCTCATCGCCTATTCATGGGCTAAGCGCGGAAGCATCCAATGGAAGGGTCGCACCGTATGACCGGCCAGGTAGGAAGAGTGAAGAAACCCGAAAATATTGCAGTCATCGGCGCAGGCATTGGTGGACTCTGCACTGCAGCTCGCTTAGCAAAGGCTGGACATAAGGTCACCATCTTTGAAACATCCGATCGCACCGGTGGAAAATGCCGCACCGAATGGATTGGTCGCTACGCATTCGACACCGGTCCCTCACTTCTCACACTTCCTGCCGTCTATCGCGATTTCTTTCAACGCACCGGCGATGTCATGGGACGCGTACTGGAGATCGAAGAAGTAAACCCTTCTTTTGATTACCGATTCCACGATGGTAAATCTGTAAAGTTTGCAAACCTTTCTCGCAAGAAGACTCTGGCATCTATTGAAGAGTCACTAGGCGCCGAAGCTGCAGCTGAATGGAATGAAGTAATGCTTCAAGCGGAAGCGATGTGGGATGTTTCGCGCGAACCATTTATCGAATCGGAATTGAAATCTCCCGCTTCACTTTTGAAGCGCCCTCGCTTAATAAAGGATTTGAAGACAATCTCACCATGGAAATCTCTACGCGGGATTGGAATTCAGAGCCCCTACCTTGCAAAGATTATGGATCGCTATGCAACCTATAGCGGCTCAGATCCACGATTCGCACCGGCTGTTCTCTCAACCATTGCCTTTGTTGAAGAGGCATTCGGTGCTTGGCATATCAAGGGCGGCATCGGCACATTGGCCGAAAAAATCACTGAACGGTGCGAAAAGTTAGGTGTAGAAATTCGCCTTAACTCATACGTTGAAGAGATCACTCTGAGCGGTGGTCGAGTCTCAGGTCTCGTCGTCAAGGGCAATAAGCAGAGCTTTGATCGAGTTGTTGCAAATGCAGATGCGCAATTTGTCTACGAGAAGTTATTGGCACCGACTAACAAAGTAGTAAAGATTCGCAAGCAATTGGCAAAGCAAGAGCCTTCCCTTGCAGGATTCTCGCTCCTACTGGGCCTTAAGCCTTCACATAGCGAACCGCTTGAGCACCACACCATCTTGTTCCCAGACAATTACGACCTCGAATTTGAATCAATCTTCACGACTAAGACTCCGGTTGAAAAGCCAACGATTTATATCTGCGCACCCCGTGATCAACTCATGGTTAAAGATAAAGGCCACGAAGCTTGGTTTGTCTTGGTCAACGCACCTCGCCATAGCCGCACAGGTGAAGGATTCGATTGGAGTGATGAGAGTTTCAAACGTCAGTACGCCAATTCGATTATTGATCAGATTGAAGCAGCAGGAATTGCCGTGCGCTCTCGTTTAGAAGTACTCGAGATCCGCACTCCCCTCGATTTACAGACATCAGTCAATGCACCAGGTGGTTCAATCTATGGAACATCAAGTAACGGTGCGCGCTCTGCATTCGCCCGCGCAAAGAATCGCTCACCGATTAAGGGTCTGTACTTGGTAGGTGGATCTGCTCACCCTGGTGGCGGATTGCCACTCGTAGGATTGAGCGCAGAAATAGTTGCTAACGCAATACTTGAGAAGCAGTTCTCATAACCTTGATAAAGCTGAAGGTAAGAAGTGCAAGGAAGGCATAAGAAAGTTGCACAGTTCCTGGAATATCAAAGATATAGAAAAGTAAAGCAAAGGCCATAAAGATTGCGCGCACTGGTCGCTCGGTAGGAGTGACAACGCCGATTTCACGATGACCCAATGATGCAAGACGCGCGCGTGCATATTCCTGAGTGGATGCAATGGTCCACATGGTGATGACAACCCACGCAGGAATGCCTAAACGCCACCCCATATAGAGCCAGAAAGCTTCAGAGATGCGATCGGCAAGTGAATCAAGGAGCTCGCCCCACTTACTTTCAGTGCCACGCAGAATCGCAACGCTTCCATCGATTCCATCGAAGAAGAGTGAGATAACGAGAAGAAGTAGAGCG
Source organism: Actinobacteria bacterium IMCC25003 (assembly GCA_002284855.1). Taxonomy (GTDB): domain Bacteria; phylum Actinomycetota; class Actinomycetes; order Nanopelagicales; family Nanopelagicaceae; genus Planktophila. Next base: position 1,036,141 of record CP015603.1, read on the forward strand.
ATAGCTGCATATTCAGAGAGCCCCATCGCAATAGCTGTTCCGAGACCAAGAAGCGTTAAAAGATTTGGTGAGATACGAAGTGCTACACAGACGCGCGCTGCTTGGTAGGAAAAGGAGAGCCATCCGCCGACAACGCCTTCGGTGTCAGCGCCACCATGGAGTTCGCTCCAGCGCTCTTTAAATTCCCTTTCGGAAATTGAATTACCCTTCATCGCTCATCCTTGATCTGAGAATAAATCTCACGGGTAGCAGATGAGGTATTCATTGTGTAGAAGTGAAGTCCCGGTGCACCAGCTTCGAGTAAGTCTTCACATAACTTTGTAGCAATCTCTACGCCAAGTTTGCGTACATCTTCGGGGTTGCTTTCAACCTTTGCAAAGGCATCTGAAATAGAAGCTGGGATCGGCACGCCGCTGAGTTCTGCCATGCGATTGAGTTGCTTCACATTGGTTACGGGCAAGATGCCGGGAATGATTGGCAGCGAAGATCCTTGAGCAGCTAACTTATCGACAAGATTCTTCCATCGATCGGCTTCAAAGAAGAATTGTGTTGTGGCAAAAGTTGCACCGCGCTTCTCTTTCTCAAGTAGCACCTGAACATCTTTATCGAGATCACCGTTCGATGAAGGGTGTCCATCTGGGAAAGCGGCAACACCGATAGTGAATCCACCGAACTCGGCAGCGAGTGTTACCAATTCATCTGCGTGATTGAGTCCACCTTCTGTTGCACTCCACGGTGCACGAGGGCCGCCTGTTGGATCTCCGCGCAGTGCCAAAATACTTTTGATTCCAGCGTCGCGATACTTACTCAAGATATCTATCAATTCATCGCGAGTAGAGCCGACGCAGGTTAAGTGAGCAACTGTGGGGATATGGGTGCGAGCAGTAATTTCAGAGGTAATGCGGATAGTGCGATCGCGCGTTGATCCACCTGCGCCATAGGTCACAGAGATGAAATCGGGGGCGATGGATTCGAGCTGTGACATCGCAGCCCAGAGGCGCTCTTCGCCTTCAACATCTTTGGGAGGGAAAAATTCGAATGAATATGTGAGGGCTTTGGTTCCATCACTCTTCACACTGCGCATCTCCACGGCGTCAGGGTACCTTTTCTCCGTGGATAAAGAGGTTATGAAGAGCGCATCTGAGGTGCGCGATGCCGTGAAAGGCGAACTCACCCACTATCTCGCCGAACAACGCGACTATCTCACCAGCATCGCATCTGAATTAGTTCCGGTCTGCGATGCCCTTGAAGATTATCTCCTCGAAGGTGGCAAGCGACTTCGCCCACTCTTTGCCTATGCCGGATTTATGGCTGCAGGTTCGACTCCCTCTCGCACCGATATCCGTGCGATGGCGAGCCTCGAACTCTTGCAAGCATGCGCACTGATTCACGATGACTTAATGGATGGATCCGATACGCGTCGCGGAAAGCCGGCCATCCATCGCCACTTTGAAAATCTTCATCGCCAAGGATCTATGGCAGGGCTCGCAGAGCAATTTGGTGAAGCAGCAGCAGTTTTGCTCGGCGACCTTGCTCTTGTCTGGTCAGATCACATGTTGCATAACAGCGGTCTCTCACATGAATCACTTACTGCTGCACTTCGTATCCACGATGAGATGCGCATTGAACTTATGGCTGGCCAATATCTCGATGTCCGCGAAGCAGGCGAACGCGAACATAGCGTCGAACGTTCACTTCGAATTGCGCGTTACAAATCAGGTAAGTACACCATCGAACGCCCGCTGCATTTAGGTGCTGTTATTGCTCGTCCAACAGCGACTGAACATTCGGAACTTCTCAATGTCTTATCTGCATACGGCCTTCCACTCGGTGAAGCTTTCCAATTGCGCGATGACATGCTCGGCATCTTCGGAGATCCTGAAACCACAGGAAAGCCGGCCGGCGATGACCTGCGAGAAGGTAAGCGCACTGTGCTGATGGCGATGACGATGGAGAAGGCAACGGAGGCTGCGCGCGCAGAACTTTCTGCCAATCTCGGAAAGCCAGACCTCTCCCCTGAAAAGATTGAGTCCCTTCGCGCACTCATTATCGATACCGGCGCAGTTGCCGATGTAGAAAAATTGATCGACCGCCTCGGCGAAGAATCAGTGGCCGCTGCAAACTCTGCAGCGATTTATGAAAAGGCACGTCCATTTCTCTTAGCTCTCGCTGAGACCGCAATCCGTAGGAGTTATTAATGACAAGAACAGTTAAGGGACCCACAGATCACGTCGTCGTAGTCGGCGCAGGTCTGGGTGGACTCAGCGCAGCGCTTCGCCTTGCAGGAGCTGGCCGCAAAGTCACTGTAATTGAACGTGAATCTGTACCAGGTGGACGTAACGGTCTTCTTAATAAAGATGGCTACTCATTCGATACAGGCCCAACCGTCTTAACAATGCCTTCTCTGATTCAAGATGCATTTAGTTGCGTCGGTGAAGATATGAAGGATTGGCTAGAACTCATGCCACTTTCACCTTTATATCGCGCCTTCTATGCCGATGGTTCGCAGATTGATGTCCATGCCAATACAGCGCAGATGGAAGAAGAGATTCGCGAGAAAGTTTCTCCTGAAGAAGCGCTGGGTTATCGTCGCTATGTTGAGTTTGTTACCAAGCTCTATAAGTACGAGATGCATGACTTCATCGATAAGAACATCGATTCACCGCTGAACCTCTTAACTCCTAACTTGGCTCGCCTTATTGCACTCGGTGGCTTTAGACATTTGCAGCCAAAGGTAAATCAATACCTTAAGGATCCACGCCTTCAGAAGGTGTATTCATTCCAGGCTATGTACGCCGGCGTTAGCCCACAGCAAGCCTTAGCGATTTACGCAGTGATTGCCTACATGGACTCCGTCAACGGCGTCTTCTTCCCTAAGGGCGGAATGCATGCAGTTCCTCGCGCACTTGCAGCAGCTGCCCAAAAGCATGGCGTTGAATTTAAGTACAACACGACCGTAACTGGACTTGATAAGCAGAACGGTCGCGTTAAGGCAGTCACAACAAATACCGGCGAACGCATTGAATGCGATGTCGTTGTGATGAACCCAGATCTACCGGTTGTATGGCGTGATTTACTGGGTAAGACACCGCTCAATATCAAGCGCCTGAACTACTCACCATCATGTGCAACTCTGCTCGTTGGTTCTTCTAAGAAGTACGACCACATTGCTCACCACAATATTCACTTCGGTGAATCTTGGGATGGTGTCTTCGACGAGCTCATCAATAAGAAGGTCTTGATGACCGATCCATCTGTCTTGGTCACTGTTCCAACTCATGATGACCCAACACTTGCACCTGCTGGAAAGCAGTCGTATTACATCTTGTACCCAACACCGAACTTGGATGCAGATATCGATTGGACTAAGCAGGCAAAGCCATATCGCGATCAGATGATTCAGACCCTCGAAGATCGTGGATATACAGGCTTTGGCGATGCCATTGAAACTGAAGTCATGACTACTCCCCTTGATTGGCAAACTCAAGGAATGGAGCGCGGTGCACCATTTGCTAGCGCACATACCTTCTTCCAGACAGGTCCATTTAGACCACGCAATATGGCGGCAGGATTTGAGAACGTTGTCTTTGCCGGCAGTGGAACACAACCTGGTGTCGGCGTTCCGATGGTTCTTATCTCAGGTCGCCTTGCTGCAGAACGCATTGTGGGTCCGGTTAAGTAAATGGATGCCGCTCTTGCAGCATCGTATGAAGAGTGCAAACGACTTAACTCGTTGCACGGTAAGACTTATTACTTAGCAACTCTTCTGCTGCCCAAGAATAAGCGTCCATACGTGCATGCTCTCTACGGCTTTGCTCGCTATGCCGATGAAATCGTTGATGACCTTTCCTCAACTCTTTCGCCTGCTGAGAAAGCAGATGCGCTGCGTACATGGAGCAGCGGAGTTCTTGCCGATCTCAAAGCAGGAACAAGCACTGATCACATCGGTCGGGCGCTCGTCGATACTGCTCGAAAGTTCGATATCCCCCACCAGCACTTTGTAGATTTCTTGCACTCCATGGAGATGGATCTGACCGTCACTGAATATCAGACATATGACGATCTTCATGAATATGTCTATGGCTCTGCCGCAGTGATTGGCCTCGAGATGGTTCCGATCCTGGGCTACTCCGATGAACGCGCATATGAAGCTGCCAAGAAGCTCGGTATTGCATTTCAATTAGCTAACTTCATCCGCGATGTCAGTGAAGACCTCGATCGTGGCCGCGTCTACTTGCCACTGCAAGAACTCGCTCAATTCGGTGTTGACCGCGAGATGCTCGAACGCAGAGTCTTGACTCCAGAGATAGTCGCAGCCCTAAAGTTTCAAATCGCCCGTGTTCGTGAACTTCAGCGCGAATCCGATATCGGTATTGGCTATCTGGATAAGGAATCTCGTCCATGTATTCGCGCAGCGAGCGAGCTGTATTGCGGCATTGTCGATGAAGTCGAAGCGATTGGCTACGACATCTTCAACAAGCGAGCCAAGACTTCAACTGCTCGCCGCGCACGTGTTGCAGGAGCTGCCTACATACAGGCAATTGCTGCACGTATTCGCTAAAGTTATAGCTAACGGGAGCCAAGGTGGCTGAGAGGACTTCTTAGAAGTCGACCGTCTGACTGGTCCGGTAATGCGGATCTAGAAATGAGGAATACGTGTTTTCCACTTTTTTTACTGCCTGGGGTTATGAAGTCTCCTATCTCGAATTTGTTGCATCAGTTGTTTCTTTTGTTGGAGTTGCCCTTGGTATCACTGCAAAACGCATTACCTGGCCTTGGTGGGCTTTGAGTAGCGTCTTGTATGGAATCTTCTTTCTGCAGTACAAGCTCTATGCAAGCGCTGCACTGCAATTGGTATTTATCGCAGCTGCAGTTGCTGGGTGGTATGGATGGGAACCAACCGGAGCTAAGCCAGGACCATTTAAGAATAAGTACCGCCTCTACACAATTGCCGCAATTCTTATTGCAACACTTGCACTGGGTCCAGTGTTGAAGTCGTTAGGTGCTGCATCAACATATGTCGATGCCATTCTCTTCTTTGGCTCACTCGCTGCGCAGGTATTGATGGTCTACGAAAAGTACGACAGCTGGCCAATGTGGCTCGTGGTCGATGCCGGATACACAGCGCTCTATGCATCACAGGGGTTACTCTTTACAACGCTGCTCTATGTGGCATTTACAGCGATGGCGGCGATGGGATGGAGCACTTGGTATGGATCTCATAGACGCGCTCTCCGATCTCTGTAAAGACATCACACAACCCATCATCGCAATCGATGGGCCAGCAGGTGCTGGAAAGACGACTCTTGCTCATGACATCAAGCTCGCACTAGCTCAGCGCTATTCGATCACCGAAATACATATGGATGACTTATATGACGGTTGGGATAACGCACTCACTTCACAGCTCAGCGATGTTCTAGTAAATCTGGTCTCTGCACACAAGAACTCGCAGCCCATCTCGATATCTACCTACAACTGGCATGAAGCTGCATTTAATCCAGCGACAGAGTTAGAAAAATCGGAACTTCTCATCCTCGAAGGTGTGGGCAGCGGGCAGATGGCTATCCGAGATTCACTCGCCGCTTTGATCTGGATTGATATCGAGGATTCGCAAGGTATGGCGCGGGTTATAGAACGTGATGGAAATGAAATTGAGAATCAGATGAGAAAGTGGCTTTCCACACAAGAGCAACATTTTCGCGACGAGGGCACGCAGAACGCCGCTGATTTCGTACTGACTACCTAGAATTCGGGTCATGTCTGACCTGACCGGCGAGCTTATCGATGGGCGCTACCAACTCATCCGCCAGATGGCCACCGGCGGAATGGCGAGCATCTATGAGGCTCTCGATACTCGCCTCGATCGCAAAGTTGCGGTCAAGATCATGCACTCACATTTGGCACAGGATGAACAATTTGTAGAGCGTTTTATCCGTGAAGCAAAAGCTGCGGCAGCACTCTCGCATCCCAATATCGTCGCAGTACAAGATCAAGGATGGAATCAGAACGGCACTCCTGCCATCTTCTTAGTGATGGAGATGATCGAAGGCCACACCTTGCGCGAATATCTCAATGAGCAAGGAAGTCTCTCCGTTAAAGATGGAATTAAGTTTTTACTCCCCGTGATGAGCGCACTCTCTGCAGCTCATAAAATCGGAATTGTTCACCGTGATCTCAAGCCAGAAAATATCTTGATCTCTAAAGAAGGAAGGATCAAGATTGCTGACTTCGGTCTGGCGAAAGGTCCGCTTCTTGGCGGCACGATGACCGCCGAATCCAGCGTCATTTTGGGAAGCGTTTCCTATCTCTCCCCCGAACAAGTTCAGCGCGGCGTCGCAGATTCACGTAGCGATATCTACTCCATCGGTATCACCGCCTTTGAGATGTTTACCGGCAAGAAGCCCTTCGAAGGTGATGCTCCTATTCAAATTGCCTATATGCATGTCAACAATCGGGTGCCGAAGATTAGCTCTGTCGTTGCAGGCATTCCCGAACAACTCGATGATCTGATCTATCGTGCAACGAGTTCTAATCCAGATGAACGCCCACGCGATGCCACTGTCTTTCACGAAGAGCTATCGCGCATTAATCAGATTTTGAGCCCTAAAGAGAATCAACTCAGCCTCGAACTTGATATTCCCATCGAACCGATGAGACCAAAACCATCCCGCAAATCTCTGCGATCAAAGGTAAAAGAATTGACACAAAGCATCCCCACTCCGGCCCCTCGTGAAACAACGGAGGAGGTGCGAAAGCGTAAGAAGGCGAGTAAGCGCGTACGACGAAATCGAAAGATTGCACTCGCCATGGCTGTCATCGTGGGAATTGTCGGTTGGTATGTACTTGTTGGACCAGGCTCACGTGTTGTCGTGCCATCTACTGTCGGTGCATCTCAGACCGAGGTAAGTGCAGCGCTCGATCCGCTGGGTCTGACATCCATGGTTCTCGAAAAACAATTTAGTGAAGAGATTCCTGAAGGCCATGTCATTCAATCAATCCCCGAAGGTGGCGGTCGCATTGATCAAGGTGGCACAGTAAAGCTCGTTATATCTAAGGGGCCAGAGCGATTTGTTCTCCCATCCGTCGCAGGACTCACTCCAGAAGCTGCACAGAATCTGATCGCAAAATTACCGCTAGTGATTCAACCTCTCGCTGAAGAATTTAGTACAACTGTTCCCAAGGGATATGTCATTGATTCGAATCCACCGACAGGTGAAAAGGTGAAACGCGGCTCTTCAGTCATCATTCGAGTCTCTAAGGGAATTGAACAGATTGCTCTTGCATCGTATGTAGGTAAGAGTTCAGATCAAGCGCTTAACGAATTGCAGGATGCGGGCTTTGCTGTGACATCCACATACGAGTACAGTGAAACGCGTCTTGCTGGCGAGGTTGTTTCTCAGAAGCCTGCAGGTGGTGGCACAGCAGATAAGGGCGCGAAGGTTGCACTCGTGATCTCAAAGGGAACTGCATATGCCTATATCCCTAACCTCTTCTCAATTGATGAGGCTAAGGCAGTTCAGGCGCTGAAAGATCTCGACCTCAAAGTTGTCGTAAAGAAGATTGGCAAGAAGGCAGTGAAGAAGGTGACAAGCGTTTCACCAAAGGTCGGAAGCAAGGTAAAACGTGGCAGTACTGTGACCATCACAGTAGGGTAGGCAGATGTCTCCTGCAGCTAAAGCCATAAAGAAACCACGTATTGGTGCTCATACTCCAACATCCGGAGGCATGGCTAAACGTTCCATCGCCTATGCAGAACTGACTCAAGCCGAAGCAATTCAAGTCTTTACCTCTAATCCGCGTGGTTGGGCGATGCCAGAGACCAACCATGAAGCTGATGCGCTCTTTCGCGAAAAGGCTGAAGCTCTTGATATTGAAACGTATGTGCACGCGCCATTTCTTATCAACTTAGGTTCGCCCACTGAAGATACCTACAAGAATTCATTGGCATCGACTGCTTACTCACTCAAGCGAGGACAAGAAATCGGAGCGCTCGGAGTTGTTGTTCATACAGGATCTGCCGTCAAAGAAGATAATGTTGATAAGGCATGGGCTCAAATCAAAAAGGGTGTCATGCCAATTCTGGAAGCGCTCGATGATGATGCGCCCTACCTTCTTCTGGAACCAACTGCAGGACAAGGACAATCACTGGTTAAGCGCCTAGAAGATTTAGAGAACTACCTCAAAGCACTTGAGTACCACCCTAAAGTCGGCATCTGTCTCGATACTTGCCACGTCTTTGCAGCCGGTCACGACATCGCAAAGAAGGGCGGAATGAAGGAGACTCTCGATCTCCTCGTTCAAGTTGCCGGGATCGAACGTATTCAACTTATTCACGCCAACGATTCGATGGATGTATGCGGTGCTCTTAAAGATCGCCACCAAAATATCGGCAAGGGCTTCATCGGTGTCGATCCATTCGCAGAGCTCTTAAAGCACCCAGCTGTTGCAAATGCGCCGCTCATTCTTGAAACACCTGGCATGGAACCTGAACATGGCGAGGAAATTGCACTCTTAAAGAAGCTGCGTGGATGAGTTCTTCGCACGCGCTCAAGATTCGCCTCGCCCCCTGGGCACTTCTCTCTGTATCTGCTGCGTGGGGAATGGCCTTTGTTGTCATGAAAGATGCCATCGAACGACAGAGCGTCAATAACTTTCTCTTCACTCGTTTTGTTGTTGCAGTCGTAGTCATGATTGCCTTGAGGCCACAAGTTCTCAAACAATTTGATCGCAATCTCATTCTGCGCGCAGGTGCAGCTGGAATATTTCTAGGCCTTGGTTATATCTTTCAAACTCTCGGACTAGCACGCACGGGCGCTGCCGTTACCGGTTTCGTTACAGGGCTATACGTTGTATTCACGCCTCTTCTTGCTTACTACTTCCTTAAAGAGAAAATCACCAAAGTAATTTGGGGCTGCGTGGTCCTTGCGACTGTTGGACTAGGACTTCTCTCTATCCATGGATTCTCTGTCGGAATCGGCGAGATGCTTGTTCTTGCAAGCGCCTTCTTCTTTGCAGCACACATCATCGCTCTCGGTAAATGGTCATCGGGCCGCGATGCCTATGCCATGACAGTTGTGCAACTTGCCACGTGCGGACTTCTATCGGGAGTTGCATCAATTCCTGGTGGTTACTCAGCTCCACCAGATTCTGGAGTGTGGGGCGTTGTCGTATTTACCGCTGTTATTTGTACTGCCGTTGCCTTCGTCGTGCAGACCTGGTCACAGGCGCATATGACTACTTCAAAGGTTGCAGTGATTTTGACGATGGAAGTTGTCTTTGCCGCTCTCTTTGCAGTCATCTTCGGTGGTGAACACTTGACTCTGCAAGCTACCCTTGGTGGTCTCATGGTGCTGATTGCCATGTTCGTCATAGTTCTTAAAGAGAATGAAGAAGTGGAGAATTAAGCCATGGCTATTGATCTTCGTTCTGACACAGTTACTAAACCCAGCGCTGCAATGCGTCAAGCAATGGCATCGGCTGAAGTCGGCGATGATGTCTATGGAGATGACCCCACCGTTAACTCTCTCGAAGAACGCGTTGCTGCGATGTTCGGCCACGAAGCTGGCCTCTTCTCCCCCACAGGTTCCCTTGCAAACCAGCTCGCTATTCGCACATTGGTAAAGCCAGGTGAAGAACTTCTCGTTGAAACTCGCTCTCATATCGTGCGCGCCGAACTTGGCGCTGCCGCAACTTTTAGCGGAATTACAACTCGTACCTGGCCATCAGCAGATGGATCTTTGAAAGCAGAAGATCCACTGGCTATCGCTCACGAAAATGCTGGACCATACCTAGTTTCCACCAAAGCAATTGCAGTGGAAAATACCCACAACTTTGGTGGCGGAACAGTGCAACCGATTGAAGAGATTGCCAAGCTTTCATCCTCAGCTCATGCACGAGGAATCGCGATGCACCTTGATGGTGCGCGTATCTGGAACGCTCATGTGGCATCGGGAGTCTCCTTTGCTGAATACGGCAAACACTTCGACACCATTAGCGTCTGTCTCTCTAAGGGGCTCGGTGCGCCTATCGGTTCGGTCATGCTCTCAACAAAGGAACGGGTTGCAGAGGCTCGCATCTGGCGCAAGCGCTACGGCGCAGGAATGCGACAGGTTGGAATTATTGCCGCTGCTGCTCATTACGCCCTCGATAACAATATTGCTCGCCTTGCCGACGATCATGCTCGCGCAAAGAAGATTGCTCTGGCGCTGGCTGCAGTTGATGCATCTCTTGTCAATCCTGCCAAGGTTGTCACCAATATTGTCGGTCTTGATCTATCAAAGATCGGTATTTCCGCCGCAGATTTAACTGCGCGCTGCAAAGAAGCCGGGCTATGGATTAGTGCACTTGGCCCACACTATGCGCGCCTTGTTACTCACCTTGATTTCGATGATGCGCAATGTGATCAAGCTATTGATATTTTAAAGAGAATATTAAATTGAGCCCTCGTGGCGAAGTAGCCACTCTTTCTTATTTAAGCCATACGCATAATTTCCTAGGGCTCCACCAGTTTTGACGATGCGGTGGCACGGAACAACCAGAACGATTGCATTCTTTGCACAAGCACTTCCTGCTGCACGAACAGCGGCAGGGCTGCCGGCACGTTCTGCTAAATCAGCGTAAGAGATAACTGCGCCAGGCTTTACCTTCTTCATCGCCTTCCACGCTGCTTGCGAAAATGGCGCACCAGGTTGGCGCACTTGAATGGAGTTGAGCGCTGAGATATCGCCATCAAAGTAATCGTTTATCAAATCAGTGATTACAGGAATCTTTGCAACGCTCTTGATCTCGCGCTCTGCATCAGCGGCGCTCAAGCTCTCTTTGAGAGCTTTGAGTGTGGAGAGGTTTGCACCGAGCAAAATGTGTTCGTCGGCAATGAGATTGAGGCTACCGATGGGTGTTGCAAGTGTGGAGAGAAGCAGCGTCACGCTCGCTAAATTAGCGGTCGCGCAACATTTCAGCAACCAAGAATGAAAGCTCGAGAGATTGCGAGTGATTCAAGCGTGGATCGCACGCAGTCTCATAGCGGGATTCGAGATCCTTTTCAGATACTTCATTTCCGCCACCAAGGCATTCAGTGACATCGTCACCAGTGAGCTCAATATGAATTCCACCTGGGTGGGTTCCGAGCTTCTTATGGACCTCAAAGAATCCGCGAACTTCATCGAGAACATCTTCGAAGTTACGAGTCTTGTAACCATTCTTAGATTCAAAGGTGTTTCCGTGCATGGGGTCGCAGACCCACAAGACTTCTGCGCCGCTCTTTGTGACGCCTTCGACAAGTGCTAGAAGCGCCTGGCGGATAGTGCCTGCACCCATACGAGTAATGAAGGTAATACGTCCTGGCTCGTTATCTGGATTGAGCTTTGCAATCAGTGCGAGTGCATCGTCGACTGTGGACTTAGGTCCGAGCTTGATACCGATTGGGTTGCGGACCTTGGATGCGAAATCAACGTGTGCACCATCGAGCTGACGTGTGCGTTCGCCGATCCAGATGAAATGACCTGATACATCGTAGGGAAGCTGAGTACGTGAATCGATACGTGTGAGCGCCTTCTCGTATTCAATGATGAGAGCTTCGTGGCTGGCATAGAAATCAACAGCTTTAAATTGTTCTGGATCTACGCCCGCTGATTGCATAAATGAAAGGGCGCGGCCAATTTCATTTGCCATCTGCTCATACTTATCGCCGAACTTAGAATCGCGGATAAAACCTTTATTCCATTCGTGCACCTGACGAAGATCTGCAAAACCACCGCGGGTAAATGCGCGAACTAAGTTAAGAGTTGCAGCCGAAGTGTTGTAGACACGAACGAGACGGTTTGGATCTGGCGTACGAGCTGCTTCTGTAAATTCAATATCGTTGACAGCATCGCCGCGGTAGGCAGGAAGTGTGACATCGCCGCGAGTTTCCAGATCATTCGAACGTGGCTTTGCAAATTGCCCCGCCATGCGACCGACCTTGATAACAGGCAAGCTTGAGTAGTACTGCAAAACAGCAGCCATCTGCAAGATTGTCTTGATGCGGTTACGGATTGAATCAGCAGTTGCAGAGTTAAAAGTCTCGGCGCAATCTCCACCTTGTAACCAGAATGCACGACCTGCTGCAGCTTCAGCGATTTTCGCCTTGAGATCATCGCACTCACCCGCGAAGACAAGTGGAGGAAGAGCGCGAAGATCTGCGACAGCCTTCTTCATCTGCTCACCATCGTGTCCACCAGGCCAATTAGGTTGCTGGGCGGCGACGAGTGATGGGTCGAAGAGGTTATCTAACTGCGAGGAAGTCGAGTTCATAGGCATAAGAGTACGTAATTCAGTGGCAATCCCGGAGGGAGATTATCCAAAGAACGAAGTGATCTCCTCGTAGCGCTCGATTGGGACAGTCTTGAGAACATCTGTTGCTGATGCCAAAGGCACGCGAGCGATTGTTGTTCCGTGAAGAGCCATCATCTTGCCGAAGTCACCTTCGTGAACAGCTGTGATTGCTTCTAGTCCAAAGCGTGAGCTCAGAACGCGATCGAATGCTGATGGTGTTCCACCACGCTGGATGTGGCCAAGAACTGTGCAACGTGTCTGGTAGCCAGTCTTTGTCTCGATCTCAGCAGCGAGCCAATCGCCGATACCGGAAAGCTGTACGTGGCCGAATGCATCGAGCGGCTGATCCTTGGTGATCATGTCGCCATCTTGAGGGATTGCACCTTCAGCGATAACGATGATGGGAGCAGTTCCTGTTTCAAAACGTGACTTTACATAGTCGCAAACCTTGTCGACAGAGAACTTCACTTCTGGGATCAAGATGCAAGCAGCATCTCCGGCGATACCTGAGTGAAGAGCAATCCAACCTGCGTGACGACCCATAACCTCAACGATCAATGGGCGGTGGTGTGACTCTGCGGTTGTGTGAAGGCGATCGATTGCTTCCATTGCAATGTTGACGGAAGTATCGAAACCAAATGTGAAATCTGTGTTGTTGAGGTCGTTATCGATTGTCTTTGGAACACCGATGACCTTGACACCAAGTGCGTCGAGCTTTGTTGCAACTCCGAGAGTATCTTCGCCACCGATTGCGATGAGAACATCAATGCCCTGATCAGCAAGGTTCTGCTTGATGCGCTCGACGCCGTTCTCCATCTTAAATGGGTTGGTGCGTGATGAACCAAGGATGGTTCCGCCCTTTGCAAGGATTGGCTTCACGGTTGCAAGATCTAAAGGCATGGTGAGAGCCTCAAGAGGACCCTTCCAACCATCACGGAATCCGACGAATTCGTATCCGTACTCTTTGATTCCCTTTGTGACTACTCCGCGAATAACACCGTTAAGTCCTGGGCAGTCTCCGCCACCTGTAAGAATTCCAATACGCATTGCAACGCTCCAAAATTAAGTGAGATTTGGCTAAATAATTAAGCCGCACTGTGGTCAACACTGACTGGCACAGTCTAGCCTTTCGCCATGGCAAAACCCCAACTCATAGCAGGCGTGGATTCATCGACCCAATCGGTAAAAGTCGTGATTCGCAACGCAGATACTGGTGAGTTACTTCGCCAAGGTCGCGCTTCTCACCCTGATGGAACAGAAGTAGAGCCAGCCCTTTGGGAGAAAGCCCTCGACAGCGCAATCGCCGAAGCTGGCGGACTCGATGACGTTGCAGCAATCTCAATCGGTGGGCAACAACATGGCATGGTCACACTCGATAGCAGCGGTGAAGTTATTCGCCCTGCACTGTTATGGAATGACACTCGCTCTGCACAATCTGCACGCGATCTCAATGCTGAATTGGGTGGTGATGCGGAAGCTGCAAAGAAAGTTGGTTCAGTACTCGTTGCTTCTTTTACTGCAACGAAACTACGTTGGCTTGCAGATAACGAGAAAGCAAACGCCGAGAAAGTTGCTGCGGTAGCGCTCCCCCACGACTGGCTCTCATGGCGCCTGCAAGGTGGAAAAGATTTTGGAAAATTATTTACCGATCGCTCTGATGCATCGGGCACTGGCTACTTCGATTCAGTGACATCAACGTATCGAGATGATCTCTTGAAATCAGCGCTGCGAACAGATCGCGCCATTATTACTCCACGCATCGTTGCACCCAACGCTTTCGGAGGCGAAACACTTTCAGGAATTCCTATCGCAGCGGGTGCTGGAGATAACGCAGGTGCTGCTCTCGGTGTTCAGGCGCAACCCGGCGACGTTGTTGTTTCTCTCGGCACGAGTGGAACTGCCTTTGCAGTTTCAGATACTCCAACCCATGATCCCAGTGGAGCGGTTGCAGGTTTTGCTGATGCAACGGGTCGCTTCTTACCTCTTGTCTGCACGCTCAATGCGGCGCGCATCCTGGATGCAGCTACGCGCATCCTCGGAAAGAGCCACGATGAAGTAGGTGCTCTTGCGCTCACTTCCAAGCCAGGTGCAAACGGCCTATCGCTCCTTCCTTACTTTGAAGGCGAACGCACACCTAACCGCCCTGATGCAACAGGTGTCTTTGCTGGAATGAATCTCACCAACTCAAACCCTGCCGATATTGCACGAGCGATGATCGAAGGGATGTTGTGCGGTCTTGTCGATGCCGTTGATGCACTGGAACAACTCGGTGTCTCAATCAACCGCGTCTTGCTTATCGGTGGCGCTGCTAAGAATCCTGCGATCTCCTCTATCGCATCCTCACTCTTTGGTCGTGAAGTACTTGTTCCACAACCAGGTGAATACGTTGCCGATGGCGCTGCGCGACAAGCTGCGTGGGCGCTCATTGGCGGAGCAACTCCACCACAATGGAATCTTGGCGTCGTTACATCAACGCATTCAAGTGCAACCCCAAATGTTGTCGATGCATACCGAACCTTGCGAGATAGAACAATCAATTGGTAAGAGTTGTACTCCTTCTTAACGACCAGCTCAATCGCCACTATGGAGCACTAAAGAAGGCAGATCCCAAGACGCATCAGATTCTCTTTATTGAGAGTGAACGGATGCTCACCACTCGTTCGTGGCATATCCAGCGCCTCTTCTTTCTGATGTCTGCACGTGATCACTTCCTCAAAGAGCTACGCGACGAAGGTTTTACAGTCACCTTTATGCAAAGCGCCACTACCGAAGTCGGCATTAAAGAATTTCGCGCATCCAATCCAGGCGTTGAGATTGAAGTGACTGAACCTTCCTCACATCAACAGTATGAACAATTGCAGAACCTTGGACTGAACTTCTATCCCAACGACTTCTTTCTGACTTCTCGTCCACTTTTTACTCAATGGGCTGATGCCCAGAAAAGCTTGGTGATGGAGAACTTCTATCGCGCTCAACGTCTGCGCCTCAATATTTTGATGGAGGGCAAAGATCCTGTTGGTGGCAAGTGGAATTACGATGCAGATAATCGCCTTCCGCCCCCTAAAGGTCCACATAAGTGGCCGTCATATGTAGAACACGAACGCGATGAGATTGATGCTGCGGTATTGGCAGATATTAAGAAGCGCAAGCTTCCAGTTTTTGGCGAGGAACCCGATACAACCTGGGGCACATCGCGTATAGCTGCACTCAAGCAGATGCAGCACTTCTTCAAGACAGGGTTTGCCGAATTCGGCGCCTATGAAGATGCCATGGTCGCCGATTCATGGGCTGTTAATCACTCGCTCCTAAGTCCGTACCTCAATATCGGTCTACTCCATGCTGAAGAGGTAATCTCTGCAGCCTTAA
This sequence comes from Actinobacteria bacterium IMCC25003, assembly GCA_002284855.1. GTDB lineage: Bacteria > Actinomycetota > Actinomycetes > Nanopelagicales > Nanopelagicaceae > Planktophila. The sequence continues at coordinate 1,051,822 of CP015603.1, forward strand.
AACGTTTTGCTCAAGGAGATATTCCGCTCGCAAGTGCTGAAGGGTTTATCCGCCAAATTATTGGTTGGCGCGAATACATCAACGGGCTGTACTGGCACTTCGGTGATCTCTACCGAAATGAGAATGCACTCGCTGCTACTCGCCCACTCTTGCCGCTCTATACAGATTCAAGCAAAACCCAGATGAATTGCGTGGCAACCCAGGTACGCGATATCGAAGCACGTGCATGGGTGCACCATATTCCTCGATTAATGGTCTTAAGCAACCTTGCTCTGATCACCGGAACATCGCCGCAAGAATTTCTCGATTGGATGCGCCGAGCCTTTATCGATGCCGCCGATTGGGTCATGGTTCCCAATGTGATTGGGATGAGCTTGCATGCCGATGGTGGAAAGCTGGCAACCAAGCCTTATGCATCGGGTGGTTCCTATATCTCGAAGATGGGAAGTTTCTGCAAGGGTTGTGCATTTGATCCCAAGAAGCGCATCGGTGATGATGCATGTCCATTTACAACTCTGTATTGGGATTTCCTTGATCGTAATCAAGAACGATTTGCAAAGAATCATCGTATGGGTCAACAACTTGCTGGTCTTAAACGTCTCAGTGATTTACCTGAATTACGAGAGCGCGCTAAGGAAGTGTTAGAACTTCTCTCGCGCGGTGAACTCTGATTCAATTACGCCATGTCGCTTGCTCCTGAAATCCAAGCTTTCCTTCAGAGATTAGAGAATCTCAATCTTCCACAAGTCTGGGAAGCACCTATTGAGGTCATCCGCCGCAATACTCAAGGACGAGTAGTCACTTCAGGGCCAGTTGAAGCGATTAAAGAAATTTCACATAGATTTATTCCTGGTCCCACTGCGGATCTGCCTATTCGTATCTACCGTCCTACCTCTGCCAGTAGCGCACCGGCGATTGTCTACTTTCACGGTGGTGGCTGGGTGCTCAACTTTCTCGATATCTACGATGCTTCCCTTGCACGGCTCGCGAATCAAAGCGGTGCAACCATCATCAGTGTGAATTATCAGAAAGCTCCTGAGCATCCATTCCCAATTCCCTTCGATGATTGTTTTGCGACTTTGCAGTGGGTCACCGCCCATGCTGAAGAATTGCAGATTGATCCAGCTCGAATAGGAGTAGCTGGAGATAGCGCCGGAGCTAATTTGGCATCAGGTGTTGCCATTAAAGCGCGCGACAACAAGATTCCTCTCGCCTTCCAACTTCTGATCTATCCATGCAATGACCGCAATTTTGAGACAGAGTCGTACGTTAAGAATGCAACGGGGTATGGGCTCTCTACTCAAGCGATGCAATGGTTCTGGGATCAATATCTGCAAGGGAGCCAGCACGATACAAATCCTTATGCAGTTCCCATGAGAGCGGACTCCTTCTCTGGAGTTGCACCAGCAATCATTATTACCGCTCAATATGACCCACTCATAAGTGATGGCGAGAAGTACGCCGCGCTACTTGAGCGCGACGGAGTCACAGTTTTATATAAAGAGTACGACGGGATGATTCATGGCTTCTTTACCAATTTGGCAGTGACACCAACCGCACAAGAAGCAATTGATTCAGTTGCAGTGGAGATTAAAAAACTTACGCAGTAACTATCATGCCCTTACCGACAACGACAATTCCGCTCTCGGTAACAGTGAAACGCTGACGATCGCGTTCGAGATCAACGCCAATCTGGGCACCTGGTTCAACAATTGCGTTCTTATCGATGATCGCCTTACGAACAACGGCGCGGTCGCCAATCTTGACGCCCGGCATCAAGACTGCGCCATCGACAAATGCGCCATTTCCAACGTGTACATCGTATGAAGTGACGGTGTGATTTACGTGGCCACCAGCAATGATGGAGCCAGCGCCCACGATGGAATCTTGCGCTATGCCGCTTGCGCTGAACTTTGCAGGTGGAAGTGATGGCGGATTGGTAAGCAGTGGCCATTCGCGGTTATAGAGATTAAAGATTGGATGGATAGAAACTAAATCCATATGTGCGTCGTAATACGCATCAATCGAACCTACATCGCGCCAGTAACCCTTATCGCGCTCGGTCGCACCAGGCACAACGTTATTTTCAAAGTCATAGACCTTTGCAACGCCAGCCTTGGTGAGCATCGGAATGATATTTCCACCGAGATCATGGCGTGATTCAAGATCTTCAGAGTCGAGGATGAGAGCTTCTTCCATAACATCGCGCTTAAAGATGTAGTTACCCATAGAGACAAGGCTGAGGTCGGGATGTCCTGGCATGGCTGGTGGGTTAGTCGGCTTCTCGTGGAATGCCTTAATGGTGATTCCATCTTCAGCAAGTTCGATGACACCAAAGTCGTGTGCTTCAGATCGAGGCATGCGAATTGCCGCAATCGTAATTCCTGCACCAGTTTCAAGGTGTTGTTCAAACATCTGACTTGGATCCATGCGATACACGTGGTCAGCACCGAAGACAAGAACATGGTTTGGGTTTTCATCTTGAATCAAATTGAAGTTCTGCAAGATGGCATCAGCTGAACCGGTGTACCAACGTGGTCCGAGTCGCTGCTGCGCTGGAACCGGAGTGATGTAATTTCCAAGAAGCGTCGACATGCGCCATGTTGTGGTGATGTGGCGGTCGAGTGAGTGTGATTTGTATTGAGTCAGAACTGCAATCTTGCGCATTTCAGCATTAACCAGATTGGAAAGTACAAAGTCGATGAGGCGATAGGAACCACCAAAAGGAACTGCAGGTTTTGCGCGATCTGCTGTGAGAGGCATCAATCGCTTGCCTTCACCGCCCGCAAGAACAATTCCGAGAGGAACTTCGTAGCGAGCCATGAGAGAAGGCTACCCAACAACTTTCAATCTATCTAGAGTGCCCGATACTCTTACCCAATGAGCGCCACTCGAATTGGAATCGTCACGAAAGAGTGGCCACCAGCGGTTTATGGTGGAGCTGGAGTCCATGTCGTTCAATTAACTCAAGCTCTTCGCAAAGTTTCAGGCGTTGAAGTCGATGTGCATTGCTTTGGTGGGCCTCGTACTGACGGCGCTTTCGGCTATGACACACCTGTTGAATTCGCGACAGCCAACCCTGCACTTCAGGCAATCGCCACAGACCTTGCGATTGCCAATAATTTGCAGAACGTCGATGTCATTCACTCACATACTTGGTATGCCAATATGGCAGGGCACACCGCTTCGCTTCTCTACGGCACTCCCCATATTGTCAGCGCTCACTCGCTTGAACCGCTCCGTCCTTGGAAAGCTGAACAACTCGGTGGTGGATACAAGATTTCATCATGGGCTGAGAAGACTGCCTATGAAGCAGCTGCTGCCATCATCGCTGTCAGCGATGGAATGCGCGCTGATGTGCTGAGCGCTTACCCCGATGTAGATTCTGCAAAAGTTGTGACGATTCGTAATGGCGTTGATACAACAAAATTTGCGCCCAACCATGACGATTCCGTCCTGAAAGAATTTGGAATTACCGGTCGCTATGCAATGTTCGTCGGTCGCATTACTCGCCAGAAAGGGTTGGCCCATTTACTTCGTGCATGGAAGAACGTTCCTGCCGAATATGGCCTTGTGCTTGCAGCAGGCAGCCCTGATGAAGAGACGATTGGCAACGAAGTTGCGGCGCTTATCGCCGAACTTCAGAGCACTCGCAATAATGTCTGGTGGATTAAAGAGATGCTTCCTCACGACAAGCTCACTGCAGCGCTTACACATGCAGATCTCTTCCTCTGTCCTTCAATCTACGAGCCGCTCGGTATTGTGAACCTGGAAGCAATGGGTTGTGAAACTGCTGTTCTTGCTTCTCGCGTCGGTGGAATTCCTGAAGTTGTTTCTCATAAAGTGACAGGCGAACTCGTTGATTACACAACTGATCAAGCGAAGTTTGAATCAGATTTAACTTCTGCAATCTCTTCATTGATGGCAGATCCCGATCTTCTTGAAAAATATGGAAAAGCAGGACGAGCACGCGCCCAATCAGAGTTCGGCTGGGATGCCGTCGCTGCCCAAACCATTGCGCTCTATAAGAGCGTTATTAGCAAGTAAGGAAGTTATGTCACGTCGCGGTTGGTTCCTCTTTATCCTTGTCGGTTTTCTCTGGGGTATTCCATACCTCTTCATCAAGGTAGCCGTCGATCCTGATAACGGATTTAGTCCAGCAACAGTTGTATGTCTACGAACTGCAATTGGTACTGCAATTTTGATTCCCATTGCAATTAAGCAGAGACAATTAATTTCTGCCATACGTGGATGGCGCTACATCTTTGCTTATGCGCTCTTAGAAATGATTGGTCCCTGGATTCTGATTGGAACTGCAGAGCAGAAAATCTCATCAGGACTCACAGGATTACTCGTTGCCTCTGTTCCTATCTGGGCAACTATCTTCGCCTCACTTCGCGGCGATAAAACAGTCTGGCATCGAACTCGTTTGCTGGGAATCATCGTCGGATTCATTGGGCTAGTTGCCGTTGTCGGCATCGAGAGCATCAAGGGATCAGCTGATCCACTCTCCATCTTTATGGTTCTTCTCGCCTCTATTGGATATTCCTATGCTGTGATGATGGTGCAAGGTGCGCTCCCTCATGTGTCAGGAATTGCAATCAATGCGGTTGCCATGTTGATGACAGCGATCTTCTATCTACCGTTTGCTATTGCTCAATGGCCAACACATCAGATCTCTGATGGCGCTATCCGCGCAATTGTGGGACTCGGAGTTCTCTCAACTGGTGCCGCATTCGCTGCATTCTTTACCTTGGCCTCCATCATCGGTGTCGCCCGTGGCTCACTTGTGACTTATCTGAATACTGCCTGTGCAGTTGTTCTTGGCGTCATTATCTTGAATGAACCGCTCACGGTGGGAATTGTTCTAGGACTTCCACTTGTATTAATTGGTTCATATTTCGCGAGCCGCAAGCCTGTCAACGCTTAATTATTGAGATACTTTCGCAATGCTTGAAGCTCTCTTTCTCGGAATAGTCCAAGGCCTCACTGAATTCCTACCGATTTCATCGAGCGCACATATTCGTATCGTGGGCGCCTTTATGCCCAATGCAAATGATCCGGGAGCTGCCTTTACTGCAATTACACAGATAGGTACCGAGCTCGCAGTGTTGATTTACTTTCGTAAAGATATTCTCAATATTCTCCGCTCATGGTTTAAGCGTGATGGCTCTCCAGAAGCGCGCCTTGGAACGCTGATCATTATCGGAACTCTGCCAATAATCGTTCTCGGTTATCTTGGACAGGATTACATCACCAATAACTTCCGTTCACTCTGGCTCATTGCAAGCACGCTGATTATCTTCGGTCTCATCCTTGGGTTTGCAGATCGCGTAGGACGAAGTGAGAAAGATTTATCTACACTCAATGGGCGTGATGGAATCCTTTACGGACTTGCTCAATCCATGGCACTGATTCCGGGCGTATCTCGTTCAGGTGCAACAATCGCCCTAGGTCGCTTCCTTGGTTATAAGCGCGAAGCAGCGCTTCGTTACTCATTCTTACTTGCACTTCCCGCTGTCTTCGGAAGTGGTCTCTACGAACTTAAGAAGGCGCTGGGAGATTCGACAGTCTCTGTCTACTCTATGCCTGAGATTCTTCTTGCAACCGTAACGGCATTCATCATCGGTTATGCAGTAATTGCCTGGTTGATGAAGTACATCTCGACAAAGAGCTTTACGCCATTTGTGATTTACCGCGTTGTACTGGGTTCTGCACTCCTTGTTGCACTTGCAACAGGTCTCATTAGCGCTCAGTAAAACCTAGCCGTTCTAGCAGCTTGGGATCGCGCTGCCATTCCTTAGAAACCTTGACGTGAAGGCCAAGAAAGATTCGTGCGCCGAGTTCGCGCTCAATATCTTTACGTGCGCGCATTCCAATATCTTTCAAACGTTCGCCTTGGTGCCCCAGCAATATGCCAGTCTGTGAATCGCGCTCAACGTGAATGGTGGCGTGGATATCGTAGAAAGGACGGCTTCCCTTTTCTTCACGCTCTGCCATCTCATCGATGGTGACCATAATGGAGTGTGGAAGCTCTTCACGGGCATCGCGTAGCGCTGCTTCGCGGATAAGTTCGCAAATAAGCGTTTCAATCTTCTGATCGCTCTTTACATCTGTGGGATAGAAAGCTGGACCAACAGGTAAGTTATCGCCGATCAGCTTTTCAAGGAGATCAATCTGCTCGTGGATTGCAGCTGAAATCGGAACAATCTCATCCCACGTAAATCCCTTTGCGAGTGCTGAAATACCGAGTAAGCGAGTTGCGAGATTCTTCTTTGATACTAAATCTGTCTTAGTTACGAGTGCAAACTTCTTCGCACGTGAATACTTTGCAATTTCTGCTGCCAAGAATTCATCTCCTGCGCCCGATGTTTCATCGGCAGGAAGACACATCATCACGATATCGACGGAATCGAGGCTTTCATTTACTACTGCGTTAAGTCGGTGGCCGAGGAGAGTCTTTGGCTTATGAATTCCGGGCGTATCAACTAGCACTGCCTGATATGCAGGATTGTTGACGATTCCACGGATTGCATGGCGCGTTGTGTTGGGATGCGGAGATGTAATTGCAATCTTGCTTCCGACGAGCGCATTGATGAGAGTGGATTTACCGGTGTTGGGGCGGCCGACAATAGCCACGAAGCCCGAACGGAAATCACTCATGGACCCAGTCTCTCATTAATTTGAGGTCTCTCATTACATGGGTGAAGTACCTAAAGCGCTGAAATCAACTCAATAGCATCGGCAACAGATGTCACGAGTTCAGCTGCTCGCTCACCGATAAGGCGATGACACCCTTCAGATGAAGGTGAATTTATCGGACCAGGTATCGCCATGACAGGTCTCATTAACTCTGCAGCATCACGTGCTGTACGCAGTGATCCACTTCGAAATGCTGCTTCGACAACGAGCGTTGCTTGAGAAAGTGCAGCAATAAGACGGTTGCGAGTGAGGAATCGATGAGGAAGAGCTGGAACTCCTGGCATAACTTCAGTAACAATTGCGCCGTTCTCGCAGATTTCATCGAAGAGGCGCGAATTTCCTGATGGATATTGCAGATCAATACCGGATGCAATCACTGCAATGGTGCGACCTTCGGCAACAAGTGCTCCTCGATGGGCTGCGGAATCAACTCCGTATGCTCCCCCACTGACTATGTCCCATTCGCGATCCACAAAGCCTGCTGCGAAGTCACCAGCAATGCGAGTTCCGTAGGGAGTTGGGTTTCGCGTACCCACAATGGCAAGTGATGGATTGCTTAAGGTTTCGACGTTGCCTTTGACAATCAGACCAATCGGCGGGCATTCAAGTTCATCAACACGCAATGGCCATTGTGCATCTCCCGGAATGATGAAGTGAGAACCAGTTTTTTCGATAGATTGAAATGCTGGTGCGCTCTCAAAGCTCTTAACCTTCTCTACGAGAGCTGCATGCTTGATCGAATCGTATGAATCTGCCTTGATGCGGTCGAAGACTACTTGCACTCCCCTCTCTGATATTTCACGGCTCCAGAAAGACGCACCGCCTTCGATGGCGGAGAAGAGAGCAAGTCGCTGTGCACGTTCTTTCATAGATCAGTTCCTTCGCGGAGTGAGTGGGCGCGTTCGACATCTTCAAGAGTAGGAACTGCATGTCCTGCTAAATCAGCGAGGGTCCACGACAAGCGAATGACTTTATGTAATCCGCGCGCGGTGATGCGTTCGCGATCAAGTTCGTCGTGGAGAAAATTCATCGCATCTCGCTGCGGGCGGTATTTGCCGCGCAACTCTCTGCTGGGAATCTGTGCGTTGAGCTGCCATGAATCCTTACTGAATCGCTGTGCAGCTGCTTGTCGCGCACTCATCACTCGCGCTCGAATTTCGGCGCTGCTCTCTCCAAGTTCAGTCTGCGCCATCTCTACCCGGCTTACAGGGTCAACTTGCACTCGCATATCTATGCGATCCATCAATGGGCCAGAAAGTTTTCCTAGGTAGCGCCGAACTTGTACTGATGAACATGTGCAGTTACGACCTTTACCGGTGAACTTTCCACACGGACATGGGTTTGCGGCCAGCACCAGAAGAAAATGCGCAGGGAAGGTGATATTTCCAACGCTTCGTGTGATCGTGATGGTTCCAGATTCGAGTGGCTGTCGAAGTGAATCGAGAACGCCGATGGCGCACTCTGGAGCTTCGTCGATAAAGAGAACGCCATGATGAGCCAAACTGCATGCTCCGGGTTTGATGACATGTGAACCTCCACCAACTATTGCGACCCGCGATGCTGTGTGATGTGGCGAAACAATCGGAGCAACGAGCGACATCGGCGATCGTGAACCTAAGGCCCCAGAAATTGAATGTACTGCGGTGACTTCGAGCGCTTGATCGATTGTCAATGAAGGAAGGATCGTTGGAATGCGCGATGCAATCATGGTCTTGCCGGTACCGGGTGGACCTATGAGTAGTAAGTGATGTCCTCCGCTCGCGGCAACCTCAGCGGCAAATCGCGCTTTGCTCTGTCCTGCAACATCGGCAAAATCGAGATATTCGTCGACATCGGTTGGTTCTAAATCGAGTTCTTGTGCAACGGGATGTTCGCCCGTGCGTCCCCATAGGAGAACTTCGCGGAGAGATTCGAAAGTCAGAATCTCCATCTGTGTCATGAGCGCAGCCTCTGAACGATTTGCAGCAGGAACGATGGCGCGTGTTATTCCAGATTTATATGCCGCAATTAAGGCAGGAAGGACTCCCCGAACAGAACGAACTTTTCCATCGAGAGCAAGTTCTCCGAGTACAACCATGGAGGAAAAAGGTTCTTGCGGAAGGGTTCCGTGTGCAATCAAGATTGCCAGCGCAATGGAGAGATCAAAGCTTGAACCGCTCTTTGGTAACCAAGCTGGTGAGAGCGAAACAGTAACCTTTCTATTAGGCCAGACTTCATTGCAATTAGATATCGCTGCCCGCACTCGATCGCGAGATTCTTGAAGAGCTGCATCGGGAAGGCCTAGGAGTGAATACATGGGAATTCCATCTGAAATATCAACTTCAATTTCAACGACGCTTCCGGTTAATCCGAGTAATGCAACGCTGTGGGTTTGACCGATACTCATAGCAAATTGCCTCGATATTCCAAGGTATGTGTTCCGTCGGCTGCAATCAGAATTGCTACGACATCAATGCTGTATTCGCACCCTAAACAACCGTGTGTGGCTAGCCATCCCATAGCTAATCGCTGCATGCGATGCGCTTTCTCGCGATTGATTGCTTCAAATGGATGGCCGAAGGCAAGGGAGCTGCGAGTCTTTACTTCGATGAAGTGAAAGGCTCCATCACTACTCAAGGAAACTAAATCAATCTCGCCTTCACGTATTCGCCAATTGCGATCGAGAATTTCATCGCCTCGCGCCAGCAGATATTGAGCAGTTACTTCTTCTCCAAATGCACCCGTGCGCTGCTTAGCGCCGGGACGTTTTACTCTAACCACCATGCGCGGGAGGGTAGAACCTACCGCGGAGAGGCTACGAAGAAATCTTCGGGGTTGTGGAAATTATTGAAGAAGCGCTGCGATATTGGAGAAAGATTTGCGGTGTTCTATACACGGACCATGTTCTGTCAGAGCCTTTGTATGAACCGCCGTGATATAGCCCTTATGTTGTGCAAAGCCATATTGCGGATAGGTTTTATCTAGTTCAATCATCATGCGATCTCGGGTTACCTTAGCGATAATCGATGCAGCGCTGATTGCTGTAACTACTTGATCGCCCTTCCAGACAGCGACATTGGGAATAGCTAAACCTTCGATGGCATATCCATCAGTTAATACATAGGCGGGTTCCATCTGTAAGCCTTTAACAGCTCGGCGCATTCCATCGAGGTTTGCTGCATGCACGCCACGTTCATCGATCTCTGATGGCGGCACAATAATGACGCTGACGCTTTCAGCAATATCCATGATCACATCAAAGAGAATCTCGCGTTTACTTTCAGAGACTTCCTTGGAATCACGAACTTCTGCAAGTTTCGGATCGTTAGGATCTTTGAGAATTACTGCAGCAACAACGAGAGGGCCTGCACATGGTCCGCGACCTGCTTCATCAACGCCTGCAATGGGAGAAATGCCAGCGTTACGAAGAAGCTCTTCGATCGCTTTCATAGGTATCTTCTACTTGATGGGATCGTGGTTAGGAACGAGGCCCACATGCTTGAGTGGCCAAATTTTTGCAAATACGCGACCAGTAACTTTTTCTACTGGAACGAAGCCATGATTGACATCATCTTGGTGGTAACGAGAATCCGCTGATGAACCGCGGTGATCGCCCATGACCCAGATTTTTCCTTCAGGAACGGTGATATTGAAATCCATCTCACTCGCTTTGTTGCCGGCGAAGATGTAAGGCTCGTTGGTCTCTTTACCGTTGATGGTGAGCTTTCCATTGCTGCAGCAGATAACGTGATCGCCAGCTACGCCAATGACGCGCTTGACTAGATATTGCTTTGCAGGGTTGGGAAGAACTCCAACGGTGACTAGACCTTCTTTAATCTTGGCGATTATTTTATTTTCATTTGCCTCATATGGCTCAGGTAACCAATTGGCGGGATCGCGGAAGACGACGACATCACCTCGGTTAATGGCCTTTGAGATAAAGGGAACTTTATTGACAGCTACGCGATCACTGATCTGAAGCGTGTTCTCCATAGACCCCGATGGGATAAAGAAGAATTGCACAAGGAAAGTCTTGATAAGAAGTGAGACGGCGAGCGCAACGATTACGAGAATCGGGAACTCACGAAGAGCTGAGCCCTTGCGTGGCATGAGAAGAGAGTTGGTTACTCTGCAGGCTTTTCTTCAGTTGCTGGTGCTTCTGCAACTGGAGCTTCTTCTGCAATTGCTTCAACCACTGGAGCCTCAACTACCGCTTCAGCAACAGGTGCCTCTACAACAGCTTCTACAACCGGAACTTCTTCTACTACTGGAACAACCTCAGCAACAGGGGTTGAAAGGATTCCATCACCGTAGCCAACAATGCCATCGCGCTTTTCGCGAATCTTTGCCGCCTTACCGCGAAGATCGCGGAGGTAGTAGAGCTTTGCACGACGAACATCGCCCTTTGTGACGAGTTCGATCTTCTCAATAACTGGTGTGTGAACTGGGAATGTGCGCTCTACGCCAACGCCGTAAGAGACCTTACGGATTGTGAAAGTTTCGCGGACTCCGTCGCCTTGGCGACCGATAACGATTCCCTGGAATACCTGAAGACGTGACTTGTTACCTTCGATAACACGGACGTGAATCTTGAGCTCATCGCCTGCGCGGAACTGTGGGATGTCCTTACGAAGTGAGGCTGCATCTACAACGTCGAGAATATTCATGGTGATTCCTGTTCATTACTTATCTACAAGCACGGGTATCGCCGTGCAGACTGCGTATCTTGCCATAGAAGGGGCTCTGAGCGTAAATCGGGTCTTCTCCCCCGCAGAATCTACGCGTGGAGGTTGAGGAAGCCTTCGAGTTCGGCATAGAGGGTCGGACCTGCCGCCAGGGTGGTCATATAGGGAGCCTGACCATAGAGACCGAACTTCGCCCCGGCCTCAGTAGCAACCAATGAGGCGGCAGCCCAATCCCATTCCTTCAATCCATCTTCGAAGTAGGCATCGAGTGCGCCCATCGCAACAGAGCAGATATCGACGGCAGCTGCACCATTGCGACGGATATCGCGGATTAACGGAAGCATGCGACCCACATTTTCAATCTGACGTGTGCGGTGTGAAACATCGTATTGAAATCCGGTGCCAATGAATGCGCGATTGAATTCGATGGGTTCGTTCACCTTGATTTTGCTGCCATTGAAGAAAGCGCCGCCTCCACGAGATGCCCACCATGTTGAATTAATTGTTGGCGCAGTGACAACGCCTACGACAGAACCATCTTTATCTTTGGCGGCAATTGAGACATTCCAGCCCGGAAGTCCATAGAAGTAATTGACTGTTCCATCGAGTGGATCAATAACCCAGGTGATTCCAGATGTGCTTTCAATATCTGCACCTTCTTCACCAATCATTCCATCATCAGGGCGAGCTGCAAGAATTGATTGCACAATAAAAGATTCCGCCTTCTTATCCATCTGAGTGACGATATCGATGGCAGTCGACTTCTCTTCGATTTCAAAGGCTGGCGGACGGTCCATGAGGAGCGCGGCCGCCTCAGCGCCGACTTTCTTCGCAAGTTCGAGCAAATCCTCATGCATATATGAAGTCTAAAGGGTCTATCTCTCGTGAAATTACCACCCCATCGGTTATTCTCACCCCATGACCGAGCTTCGCTTAGATGGCAAGACTGACGATGGAAGCCATCTCTCGCTTATCGATACCGATGGGAATAATTATTCACTTCGTATTAGCGACACTCTGCGCGCGACCGTCAATCAACCACGGCTCACATCAGTTCCAGCCAGCAATGCGGTTGAATCAATCTCTGTCAAAGAGATTCAGCGCAGACTTCGTGCGGGTGAAAGCTTCGAACAAATCGCTCGCGAAGGTCAGACAACAGTCGATAAGGTCGAACGCTTTTCTGGTCCCATCATGCAAGAGCGCGAATACATTCTTAATAACGCTCGCCAACTCGTCATGCGTAAAGATGCTCATCGCACCGACCTCACATTCGGCGATGTAGTTCTTGCCAAGCTTGCACCGCGTGGTGTCGATGTCGATCAAATTTCTTGGAATACCTGGCGCCTCGCAGATGGCACATGGCATATCGAACTTCACTATCCAAATCGCGATGGCAATGGAATTGCTACCTGGAACTTCGATCTATCTCGTCGCGCACTCGATGCATCTGACGATAACGGCGCATGGCTCATCGATGAAGAAGCTCCTGCACGTGCAGCTGCACCAGCGATGATCTACTCAGAGCCAACACATCCTTCTCGCTTAGAAGAGCCGAGGGTTGAACCAGAGATTGTTCGTATTGCAGATCTCTTAAATGCCCCTGAAGAAAAGGCAGAGACACCACGTCTTGCTGTTATCCGTGAAACTCCATCGGCTGCCGATTCTCAAGATGGAATTACTGCGCGAGCCAAGGTTCCGTCATGGGATGAAATCATGTTTGGTCGCAAGGCAGAAGAAAGTAACGACGAAAATTAATTAACGCTGTGTCGCAAGAGCGGCACGGAACTTTCAATAACGCTATCGCCACCGTGGTGGCCAATCATCGCGCCCTCTTTATCTGCGCGCTCTGGATCAAGGAGCACAAGATTTCCTTGAGCAATCGCAATGACATCACCGGCTCGTTCTGCTGCATCGAGAGAAACGTTAGGACCAAAGAGCCCTGCTGTAATCGCGCTCTGGCGTGTGTGCATTGTGACCTTCGAGCCTATTGCGCTCTCCCACCGCGAGATCACTTCTTTCGCGGCGCTAGCGCTCTCTGTTGAAAGATAAAGGTGGCGCATGCGTGGTTCGCCTGCAATGACGGCGATATCAGTGAGGAGCTCATTCTCTTTTCCGAGAATCACCTTCTCTTCCACGTTAATCATTCCGTGATCGGCGGTAAGCCAGATACGTGTTCCCTTTGGTAATTTCTGCATGAGAGCCTTTACTAAATCATCAACGCTCTTGAGCGCTGCAATCCACTTGTCAGATCCAACTCCATCAGAGTGGCCTGCTGAATCCACATCATTGACATAGAGATAGACAAAAGATGGAGATTTCTGCAGCGCTGCAACAGTTTCAGAGATGAGATCGGCTGAGACATTGGCGCCCTTGTAATTAGCCCCACGGAAAACAGCGCGTGTAAATCCCGTATCTTCGTAACGTTTTGCAGCTACATGCGTTGTCGTAATTCCCTGTGCGCTGGCGCGTTCAAAGAGTGTGGGCACGGGTTGCCACATCACCGGATCAACGCGTTCATCCCACTTCAAAGAGTTGAGAACTCGTCCCCCGCTGCGCGGAACCTGCACGGTGTATCCCAACATTCCATGAGCGCCTGGCATCTCACCTGTCGTCAACGTCGCAAGGCTTGTTGCAGTTGTCGATGGGAATGATGTGGTGACAGTTCCATGCATCACCATGCGCGAAAGCGATGGAGCTACATCTGAATATTTACTTAAGAGATCTGCGCCTAGGCCATCGACAAGAAAGACGAGTTCGCGGCCGCTAGGACTTTCGCCACAATTGATTGCATCATGCACGGTTGTTAAACCCAGACTCGAGAAGATTGAGGGCATGATTTGCGATAAATGCACGGCACTATCTTCTCACGGGTATTGTTACCGCCATGAACTCGTATGAATTCGTTCCATCTCCTGAAGTTGCTGCTGCACTCAAGGCAGGTAAGCCTGTCGTTGCTCTTGAATCAACGATTATTAGCCACGGATTACCCCGCCCATCAAATCTCGAAGTTGCGCGTGAGGTCGAGCAGATTGTTCGCGATCACGGTGCAACGCCTGCAACAATCGCAATTCTCGATGGAAAGGTCTGCATCGGCCTTACCGATGATCAGCTAATTGCTATCGCTAACCGTGATGACATCGCAAAGGCATCAAGTCGCGATCTTGCAATCATCGCTGCCACTGGAAAGTCTGCGGCAACCACAGTTGCAGCAACTGCCCATCTTGCGGTTCTTGCCGGCATCCATATCTTTGCAACAGGCGGCCTTGGTGGAGTACATCGTGGTGCCAATGAATCTTTCGATGAATCTGCAGATCTCACTGCACTCTCTGATTTGGATATCACCGTCGTCTGCGCAGGCGTGAAATCAATTCTCGATGTTGCAGCGACTCTGGAACGCCTTGAGACCCTTGCCATCGGTCTTGTTGGTTTTAAGACAACCCACTTCCCTGGCTTCTACCTCACTGATTCTGGTTACACACTCGAGCACCAGGTCAATAGCGCAGATGAAATTGCGGCAATCATCCATGCACGTCACTCATTAAAGACTGATATCCACGCTCTCGTTGTTGCCAATCCGGTAATCAAAGAGATGGACCGTGTTCGTCATGATGAAATCTTGAAGAGCGGACTCGAAGGTGCTGCCAAGAATGGAATCATTGGTAAGGCAGTCACGCCTTTCCTTCTCGAGCATTTCCACACCGCATCTGAAGGCGAATCGCTCAAAGTAAATATCGAGATCATTAAGTCGAACTCAGCTCTTGCTGCAGATATCGCAGTAGCGGTCGCCAAGTAAGTCGATGACTGCCAACATTCTTTGCATTGGCGATGTCATGCTCGATGTTGTCACAAAAATTGCAGTGCTCCCTTCACAGATAAATTACGGTAGCGATACGCCTGCATCAATTTCTACCCATGGCGGTGGAGCTGCAGGAAATGTAGCTGCCTGGCTTACCCAGGCAAGTGCGCAATCAACGATTGTTGGCCATGTCGGAAATGATGCTGCTGGCTCTGCCCTTGTCAGCGAATTCGATGCGCTCGGTGTGCGCCACAATAATCTGGTTATTGAAAATGGCCATTCAGGTGTGGTTGTAGTTCTGGTCGATCCCACAGGCGAACGCACAATGTTTCCTGACAATGGCGCTAACTCTGGCCTTCATATCGGCGATCTACCTGAACTCGACGGCTACGACGCCGTATATATCTCTGGATACTCGCCTCTTGATCCTCTCTCCCTTCCTGGCATTAAAGAGATGATCACAAAGATTCGTGCATCCAATATTCCTATCTATTTTGATCCAGCATCAGTCGGTGGAATGAGAGAAGTTGCTATTGAGGAAGTGAAATCATGGCTTCCGCTGATGAATGTTCTCCTTCTCAATGAAGAGGAAGCTATCTACCTTTCCGGAGCAAGCGATATTGAGATTGCACTCGATATTCTTCTTGAACAGTGCCAGACCGTCGTGATTAAACGCGGATCACATGGCGCCATTGGAAAATCTCGAGGCGGCCAATCAATCTCGATTCCAGCACTTCCTACAACAGTTGCCGATACAACGGGGGCTGGAGATTCATTTGCTGCTGGATTTATTTCACATTTTGCGATTCATAAGGACCTTCATCGAGCTTTAATGGCTGGCGCCGAGATTGCAGCCCAATGTGTGGCAATCGTTGGGGCAAGACCGCGTGTAGGTACCAAGATTTAGCACCTTCGCTTGGCAGAATACGCGCCATGGCAACGAAGAAGGCAGCAGCACCAAAGAAGTCAGCGAAGGTCGTCGGACCTAAGCCAGGAGAATTTCCTGGCAAGATCGTTGATATCGATGTCTCTTCAGAAATGTCGGAATCATTTCTTGAGTATGCATACTCTGTAATTTATTCACGCGCTCTTCCCGATGCGCGTGATGGACTCAAGCCTGTACACCGCCGCATCCTTCATCAGATGAGCGATATGGGTCTTCGCCCTGAACGTGGCCATGTAAAGAGCGCACGTGTAGTTGGTGAAGTGATGGGTAAGTTGCACCCTCACGGAGACTCAGCAATTTACGATGCGCTCGTTCGTATGGCGCAATCTTTCTCAATGCAGATTCCACTCATTGATGGCCACGGAAACTTTGGCTCACTCGATGCTGGTCCTGCTGCAATGCGTTACACCGAAGCGCGTCTTGCCTCTGCTGCGATGTCGATGGTTGCAGAAGCTGATGAAAATACAGTCGACTTCGGCCCTAACTACGACGGACAGCTTTCTGAGCCACTCGTACTTCCTGCGGCATTTCCTAACCTTCTGGTCAATGGCGGTTCAGGTATCGCCGTCGGTATGGCGACCAACATGGCTCCCCACAACCTCGGCGAAGTTATCGCCGCAACAAAGTTTCTGATTGATAACCCTAAGGCGACTCTCAATCAGTTGATGAAGCATGTGCCGGCTCCAGATTTCCCCACAGGTGGAGAAATCGTTGGACTCGAAGGTGTTCGTGAAGCCTACGCAACAGGTAAGGGCTCCTTTAAAGTCCGCGCCTCTGTTGAAATTAGCAAAGTCACTTCACGCAAGATGGGCATCATCATCAAGGAGCTCCCATTTAATATCGGTCCAGAAAAAATTGTTGAACGTATCGCTGACCTTGCTAAGGCAAAGAAGATTCAGGGAATCTCCGACATCGTCGATCTCACCGATGGTCAGACAGGTACCAACGTCGTTATCGAACTTAAGAACGGTTTTGAACCAGAAGATGTTCTCGAAAAGCTCTTCAAGCTCACTCCAATGGAAGATGCCTTTGCAATTAACGCTGTAGCGCTCGTCAAGGGCAAGCCACAAACACTTGGCCTCAAAGAACTTTTACAGGTATTTATCGATCACCGCATCGAAGTTGTGCGTCGCCGCTCAGAGTTCCGTAAAGCAAAAGCTGAAGATCGCCTCTCACTCGTTGATGGATTGCTCAAAGCAATTATCGATATCGATAAAGTCATCAAAATTATTCGCGGTAGCGATGATGCAGCCGCTGCAAAAGAGAAGCTCATCAAGGACTTCAAGCTCAATGATGAACAAGCTACCTATATCTTAGATATGCCACTTCGCCGTCTGACAAAGATGAGCAAGCTCGAACTCGAAACAGAGTCAAAAGAGCTCAAGGCAATCATCGCCGCTCTTACTACTTTGTTAAAGAATGAGGATGCAATCCGCAAGCAAGTTTCTGATGAACTTACTGCTGTCGGTAAATCATTCGCAGTTCCTCGCCGAACTCGTATCGGCGCTGAATAGTCAAAATAGTTACTTCGGCAGTAACACTGCCGTTCCCTTTTCGTGGAGTAGAAATTCAAGAGTGTGGCTGGGCAGAGCTTTTGCGAATTCTTGGGCCATATCTCTCTCACCATCTCGACCTGCATCATCAATCACAATAACTGCGCGAGGGCTTAACTTTGCAATGCACTCAGCGATTGCTGGGTAGCGAGCCTTCGGATTCTTTGATCCTGGAGGACCATCGATAAAGAGAAGATCGATATTGGATACATCGTGAAGTTGCGAAAGTTCATACCAATCAACCCCAGAAGAATGAGGAGTAAGCGGAGCAACTCGGATCTCAACATTGGAAATCCCATGAGATGCCAGCAACTTCTGAGTCTTCTCGGCATATTCAGGTGAATTGTCGATACTGATGACAGTAGCTTGCGGAGCGCTCTTTGCCAGTACGAGCGTTGACATTCCTGACCCAAGATCAAGGATTCGCGATGGCTTTGCACTCTTCGCAAGATCCAGGAGTGTCAAAAGTACATCAGGAGATGCAGCCCAACTGCGGGTCGCTGGAATGGGAGCGCTGAGATCAAGCAATCTGATGAGTTGGGCGTAAAACTCGCTTTGACGGTAATTCTCTCGAGAAGCTTCGCGCTGAGATTTAGCAATGCGACGTACATCTCTTTCAGGTGAAGCCAATTTAACGAGGCTTCCATTCATGCGTCGCATTAATCTAATTTGATAGCTCACTGCAATGAGAATCAAAGTTGAAACGACTGTTAGATACGCGGTCATGGCATTGAGTCTAGAGCGATTACAAGGTAATCGGAATACTGTGGGAAGATACGCCAAATGATTGCCACTACCGCTCTTGAACTCCGTGCCGGAGCGCGCCTCTTAGTATCTGGCGTCAATGTGCGCATCAACCATGGCGATCGCATCGGTTTCGTTGGCCGTAACGGCGCTGGTAAATCAACTCTTGCAAAAGTCCTCGCAGGTGAAAACCTCCCTGCGGGTGGCGGCGTTCAACGCACAGGAAAGATCGGATATCTCCCCCAAGATCCACGCACTGGCGAAGACCAAGGAACTGCTTTAGATCGCATTCTCTCTGCGCGCGACCTTGATCAAATTGCAGCCCGAATGACACAGGTAGAACAAGAGATGGCTACTACAGAAGGTGCCGAACTCGAAAAAGCTTTAGATCGCTACACACGCGTTGATGCTGAGTTCAATGCAGCAGGTGGATATGCAGCAACTGCTGAAGCAGAAGCGATTGCGACATCCCTTGGAGTCTCTGAAGCTGTCTTTAATAACCAGCTCGAAACTCTTTCAGGTGGTCAGCGCCGTCGTATCGAGCTTGCCCGCATCCTCTTTTCTGGTGCTGAAACACTTCTGCTCGATGAGCCTACAAACCACCTTGATGCTGACTCGATCATCTGGCTTCGTAACTACCTCATCAACTACTCGGGTGGATTGGTCATCATCTCCCACGATGTGAACTTGATTGAAACTGTCGTTAATAAGGTCTTCTACATCGACGGCAACCGCAACGTCATCGATGTCTACAACATGGGTTGGAAGCAGTACCTCTTGCAGCGCGAACAAGATGAACATCGCCGCAAGAAAGAGCGCGCCAACGCTGAGAAGAAAGCTGAAATCTTGCAGAAGCAAGGCGAGAAGATGCGCGCAAAGGCTTCTAAGGCAACGGCTGCTCAAGGAATGTTGCGTCGCGCTGAGAAGCTCCGCTCATCTCTTGAAGATGTCCGCGTCAGCGATAAAGTCGCAAAGCTCCGTTTTCCTACGCCAGCTCCTTGTGGCAAGACTCCCCTATCCGGTGAAGAGCTCTCCAAGAACTATGGCTCTCTTGAAATCTTTACCGACGTCTCTTGCGTTATCGATAAGGGTTCACGCGTTGTTATCTTGGGTCTGAACGGTGCCGGAAAGACAACGCTTCTTAAGATTCTCGCTAATCAACTCGAATCCGATACCGGAAAAGTTGAACATGGCCATGGCCTCAAGCTCGGTTACTACGCCCAGGAACATGAAATGCTCGACTTCGAGCGCACCATTCTTGAAAATATGATGTCGTCAAAAGATGATCTTCGCGAACCAGAAGCTCGTAACGTCTTGGGTTCGTTCCTCTTCGTCGGCGATGATGTTCACAAGCCGGTCAAGGTGCTCTCAGGTGGAGAGAGAACTCGCTTAGCGCTTGCCACCTTGGTTGTATCTGCCGCAAATGTTCTGCTTCTCGATGAGCCCACAAACAACTTAGATCCAGCTTCTCGTGAAGAAATCCTTGGCGCACTTGGTGAATACCAAGGCGCAGTCATCATGGTTTCTCACGATGAAGGTGCCGTGCAGGCTCTTAAGCCAGAGCGAGTGATTTTGTTGCCCGATGGCGATGAAGATATCTGGAAAGACGAGTACTTCGACTTAGTTTCGATCGATTAAGAAAAGTAAGTCTTAAGCGTCGATTTGTTCGCGATCGATTTCAGCAGTTGCGATGAATTCTTTACGAGGCGCCACATCTGAACCCATCAAGAGCTCGAACATATTCTCGGCAGCCTCACCGTCTGGGACAGTGATCCGGCGCAACGTGCGGGCATCTGGATCCATGGTGGTCTCACGGAGCTGATCTGCATCCATTTCGCCGAGGCCTTTATAACGCTGAATAGGCTCTTTCCAGCGCTTACCCTGCTTCTTCAAATCTGCGGTGACCTTCTTCATCTCATCATCTGAGTATGTGTAAAGGTATTCACCCTTCTTGCCGCCTGCACCCATTGTTTCGATGCGGTGCAGTGGTGGAATAGCAGCAAAGACGCGACCTGCATCGAGCATCGGGCGCATGTAGCGATACATCAAGGTAAGCAAGAGACAGCGAATATGTGCGCCGTCAACGTCAGCATCAGACATCAAGATGATGCGGCCATAGCGCGCTTCATCGAGTTCAAATGATTTACCAGAGCCTGCACCAATCACCTGAATGATGGAGCCGCACTCTTTATCATCGAGCATCTGTGAAAGTGATGCTTTCTGAACATTAAGAATCTTTCCGCGGATAGGAAGGATCGCTTGGAATTCTGAGTTACGCGCAGCCTTCGTAGTGCCGAGCGCTGAGTCACCTTCAACGATAAAGAGTTCGGTACGTGTGACATCTTCTGAGCGGCAGTCAGAGAGCTTCGTTGGAAGTGATGAAGATTCGAGAGCATTTTTGCGGCGCTGAATATCTTTATGAGCACGTGCGCTGATTCGTGTGCGTGAGGCGTTTGCAATCTTTTCCATGATCAACTTGCCGTTTGCTTTATCAATACGACGCGTTGTGGAGAAGAACTCCTTTAACTTATCGGCAACAACTGCAGAGACAATCTTTGTGGCAGCTGCTGTGCCCAGAACTTCTTTGGTCTGTCCTTCGAACTGTGGCTCAGACATACGGACTGTGACAACGGCTGTGAGGCCTTCCATGACGTCATCTTTGATGACATCTGCTTCATTCTTCTTCAAGATTCCGGCGCTACGCATCGCTTCGTTAAATGCCTTAGTAATTGCGCGTTCGAAGCCAAGAACGTGGGAACCACCCTTGGGGGTCGCGATGATGTTTACGAATGAGCGAAGAGTTGAGTCAAAGCCAACGCCCCACTTCATGGCAATATCAACTTCCATATCGCGCTCGACATCGGTGGAAACCATATGGCCCTTATCGTCGAGAACAGGAACTGTCTCTTGGTAGTGGCCAGTGCCGTAAATACGAATTACTTCGCCTACTGGAGCATCAGGTTGTAAGAAGTCGCAGTATTCAGAGATTCCGCCTTTATGGAAGAAGACCTGAGTGGTCTTCTCTTTCTTGCGGTTATCGTTAACGGTTATGGAAAGTCCTGGAACGAGGAATGATGTTTGGCGTGCTCGTGCATAGATATCTTCAAGATCAAGTTCAGCATCCTTGAGGAAGATCTGGCGATCTGACCACCACTTAGTGCGTGTGCCAGTTACCTTTGCAGAGATCTTTCCGATGGTGCGCAAACCTGATTGTGGAGTGAACTCAGCTTTTGGTCCATCGCCATCGAAGACTCCAGCGACGCCGCGCTTAAATGACATCCAGTAAATCTTGCCGTTACGGTCAACTTCAACATCAAGGCGTTCTGCGAGTGCGTTCACAACGGATGCACCTACGCCGTGGAGACCGCCGGATGCCGCATATGAACCGCCACCGAATTTTCCACCTGCGTGTAACTTGGTCATTACAACTTCAACACCTGTCAGGCCGGTCTTTGGTTCCTTATCGACAGGAATACCGCGACCATCGTCGTGAACTTCTACAGAGCCATCGGCTTCAAGATTAATCTCAATCTTCTTGCAATGACCAGCGAGAGCTTCGTCGACAGAGTTATCGATAATTTCCCAGAGACAGTGCTGTAAGCCTCGTGAATCGGTTGAACCGATATACATACCGGGGCGCTTACGAACGGCATCGAGGCCTTCGAGGACGGCGAGGTCCTTAGCGGTGTAGCTATCTTTAGAGTCCACCGCTGCATCGAAGTTCAATTCATCTGCCACGGTGGCAAAGGTTAGCCAGCGAATCGTTCGCAACTCCGTAAGCGCGCCGATAAGTCTCATATATTGATTGGCGAGGGTGAGATATCTCTAAATATCGATAAATATGCGCTCAATCGGATAAAAATTTACATTCTTGCAATCAATTTGCCGAGCGGGGAATAAAGAGAACTGGCATGATGTTCCATAGATGTACAGAACTTCCCACCTAAGCGAACGGAGAGCGCGATGACCGAGCAAGTAATCCTCGAATCCACACCTCTAAATGCCCTCGATCGATGCGATCGATGCGGTGCACAAGCTTATGTGCGTGCAACCCTAGTGACCGGCGGAGAACTTATGTTCTGCGCTCATCACGGCAAAGAGTATGCAGAGAAACTCAAGACTGTCGCTGCAAAGATTCAGGACGAGTCAGAGAAGTTGGTTGAAGTTAAGTAATTAGTTTTGCTGAAGACCCTTATGCGAACCATCGCATAAGGGTTTTTCTTTTGATTGACCACAACCGCAGAACTTGGGATTTTCGATAGTTTCAATCACATTGCCATCGGCATCGACGATATCAACGACTCCTGTGATGCGGATTGACCCGCTCTTGGGATTGATGAAAGCCTTTGCATCAGACATTGCGAGAACCGATCTTTTTAATCGAGGTAATCGCGTAGTGATTGCGAGCGTGAAGGGTGGCGTAGCTTCGACATCGTCTTTGACTCAATCTGACGAATACGTTCGCGAGTTACGCCGTGAACCTTTCCGATTTCATCAAGGGTCTTTGGCTGACCATCTGTAAGCCCGTAGCGAGCCTTGATCACATCAGCCTCACGATTGGTGAGACCACCGAGAACCTGCATCAACTGCTCCTGCAAGATTGTGAATGTCACTGATTCTTCTGGCTTTACAGCTTCAGAGTCTTCAATCAAATCACCGAATTCAGAGTCGCCTTCTTCACCGAGTGGTGTGTGAAGCGAGATTGGTTCGCGACCGTACTTCTGAACTTCAACAACCTTTTCAGGTGTCATATCGAGCTCTTTAGCGAGCTCTTCCGGAGTCGGTTCGCGTCCGAGGTCTTGAAGCATCTGGCGCTGTACACGTGCAAGCTTGTTGATGACTTCAACCATGTGAACAGGAATACGGATGGTGCGAGCCTGGTCTGCCATCGCGCGGGTGATTGCCTGACGGATCCACCATGTTGCGTAGGTAGAGAACTTGTAGCCCTTTGTGTAGTCGAACTTCTCGACGGCACGGATGAGACCGAGGTTTCCTTCTTGGATCAAGTCGAGGAACAACATTCCGCGACCGGTGTAACGCTTTGCAAGAGATACAACGAGACGGAGGTTTGCTTCGAGCAGGTGGTTCTTTGCGCGCTTTCCATCTTCGACGATCCACTCGAGCTCGCGCTTGAGCTTCTTATCAATCTTCTTCGTGTTCTTCAGTGCCTCTTCAGCAAAGAGACCAGCTTCAACACGTGTTGCGAGCTCTACTTCAAGCTCTGCGTTGAGAAGTGCGACGCGACCGATCTGCTTGAGGTAATCCTTTACAGGGTCAGCTGTTGCACCTGCTGTGAGAACAGTCTGTTCTGGTGGGAGGCGCTTTATTTCAATCTGAATAAATCGAGCTTGCTCATTGAAGAAGTACTGCAAATCTTCGAGGTTCTTGAGGTAACCCTGGTTAATAGCTTCAGCAATTAACTTCGCAGACTTTTCATTGAAAGTGTTCATCGCAAATTGCTGTTGGATCTGCTTGAAGGTCAGCGCCTTTGCATCTGCCTGGTCAATATTGTGCTTAGGCGGAACTTCAACCCCTTGAATCTTGCCGTTGATCGCTTCAAGAACTAGGTTTACATTCTTGAGATCTTTCTTATGCTTTTCGCGCTCGTTCTTATCTTCTTCTTCATCATCTGCATCAGTATCAAGAAGGGTAAATGAGCCTTCTTCATTCTTTGTCTCATCTGAGAGAGTGACGACGCGTGGCTGATCTTTTCCATCTGCCTCTGCATCAATGATTTCAGCAGCTTCTGCAATAAGAGTTTCTACATCTTCGAGTTCGACTTCTTCGACAACGATTTCATTGCCATCTTCATCGAGAACAACTGCTGCCTTGCCACCCTTTGCTTCGGCTGCCTTTGGCTCTTCCTTAGGTGCGATCAGAGCAAGCTGCGCCTTCGACAAGATGCGACTTGGTGCGCCAAGTCCTGCCTTGCGTGCCTTTTCTGTAGCTTCTGGGATTTCGACATCGAGCTGACGCGCTTCGAGAGCGAGCGCCATAAATTCTTTCTTCACTGCTTTGCGATAATTATCGATTCCGCTTGCTGCGAGAGTTTCAATGATCTCTTTCTGACGCGCGATAGCGTTCTTGAGATCTACGAGCTGCTGAACTTCCTTGGCAGAGAGATCTTTCTTGAGTTCAACCTTGACTGGCTTGACTGGCTTAGCTGCAACCTTCTTAACGGGCGCTGCCTTCTTCGCTACTGCTTTCTTAGCAACGGCCTTCTTAACAGGAGTCGCCTTCTTTGCAGGAGCTTTCTTCGCTACAGCTTTCTTTGCTGCTGGCTTTGCTGCAGCTTTCTTGGCCTTAGCCTTGTTTTTGAGCGCACTAAATACAGCCACAATTGTCCTTTGGTTGTTTTCTTCGAACTTCTCGAAGCAATACCTATATTATACCCGCAACCTTCAAGGCGTGCCGAATCGCATCGCCCATCGCTTCCGCCTCAACTAAGAATCCGTCGTGGCCAAAGTCAGAACTGATGACAATTGGGGCATCTGCCGTTGGAACAAGGTCAGATATCTCAACCTGAAGTCGAGGTGGGAAGAGGCGATCGGTATCGATCGAGACCACAACCACCGGAACTGTGATGGCTTCGAGGGCTTGCGCCACTCCTCCACGGTCGCGGCCGATGTCATGAGAGTTCATGGCATCAGTCAGAGCGATATAGGTATTGGCATCAAAGCGCTTGGCGAGCTTGATCGCCTGGTGATCGAGGTAGGACTCGACGGCATAACGACCTGTGTCATCTCCCTGAAGCTGGCGGCCAAAGCGCACATCCATCTCAGATTCGGTGCGATAGGTGAGGTGGGCAATGCGGCGAGCAATTCCCATACCGTCTATTGGCCCGCGCTCTTGTTCGTAATAATCGCCGCCATTGAAGTGTGGGTCAGATTTAATGGCGCGGATTTGAATGGATGCGGTTCCGATTTGATCGCCAGTTGCAACAGCTGAAGAACCAATAGTGCAGATGGCGCCGACGCGATGTGGAAGTTGGACCGCCCATTCGAGTGAACGCATGCCACCTAATGATGGGCCTACTGCCAATAAATACTTCTCGATTCCTAGTGCATCGCTAAAGGCAACTTCTGCGTTGACCATGTCTCGGATGGTGATGATGGGAAAGCGGGAACCGTAACGCTTTCCATCAGGAGCAATACTCGATGGACCTGTTGATCCTTGACAGCCACCGATGACATTGGGACAGACGATGAAATATTTATCGGTATCAAAGGGAAGTCCTGGGCCGACCATCTGTGGCCACCACCCAGTGACATCAGACCATCCGGTCATCGCATGGTTGATCAGAATTGCATTGGATTTATCTGCGTTGAGAGTTCCCCAAGTTTGATAAGCGATAGTGATATCAGGAAGGGTCTCGCCATTTTCTAGAAGTAAGAAACCAATCTTGACGAATTTACGATCGCCTGGATCATCGCCCTCAAGCCACGCACCAGTGACATCGAAGTTAGGTGTTCTGGTCATAGATAAATCCTTCACGCACTTGCAGCTGCACAATGAGTGCACCTACCTGGTCGTCACCCGGAGCACCCCACCGCGGTGGAGGGTTGCCGTCTCATCAGCCGGGGCTATCGATGAGAACTCGTGACCACTGCATATATTACCCGAAGATTCCCGCCACAACTTTGGGGTGAAGTTCAGCCCGCATCGCAGTAAATGAGTGTGGTGGCCAGCCCGCTGTGAAGACGCGGCGCAAGAGAAGGCTTAGCGAATATTGATCATCATCGTGCAAGGCGCGGTCGAGCGCCTTTTGTGCCAACGCCCCTTCCCCACGTTCGTAGGCGAGGGCGGCAAAGAGAGATGCAATCGGTGCAACAAATCCGCGAGGTGCGATGCGCAATAAGTCGCGCCACATCGCCCAATAGGAGTCGGCTGTCTCATCGGTATGCGAACCCAGAGCAAAGTCGCGCACCTGAATATCGCTCATCCGACCAATAACCCGCGCTACTAATTCGCGATCTTCGGCGCCACGTCCTTCGCGGTATTCGCCCGCTAAATCAATAATCGCAGTTGCTCCATCGCGTTGGAGATCATTGATCTCTTCAGCATCGCTGCTTATCCAGAACTGCTGTACTTCATCTTGCCAACCACTTTCAAAGGAAGATGGCACCGCAGCAATTGATTGCACTAGACCATCAACACTTTCAAAGGGCATGGGATGTCCGGCAATGACATGTTCGGCTGCAATACGCGATGAATCAAGATCTGGGATCTCATTTCCATCAGGCGGGCAGCATGTGGGATCAGAGCAGAGCATCGAGCGAAAACGATTATTGCGAACAATCAGCGACTCTTTAATGTCGATTCCAGCGCGCATCAAAGCAGCGGATGTATTGATTAATACGCTCTCGGGATCTACTGAGCTCTCGTGCGCATAGGCCACAATCAAAGCCGCCTGCGCTTCTTCGCGTACAAAGTGCGATGCTAATAGGTCATAACTTTCGCTTGCGATATCTGTGGGTAAATCAACGCGCATAGCCATTCCCACCGCATCTTCTTTCAGCGATACCAAGACCAATGAATTCTGCGGGTGGTAGCCGATGAGAAATGGAATTGCAGCAAGGAGGTCGTGAGGGGAAGTAAGTGTTGTCATGGCGTGCCTTTCTTATAGAGGACGGGAGGTGTGAAACGAGATGGTGCTGCAACAACAGAAATCGGTGCCACGGAAACTGTGTCGATCTTTCCTGGAATAGGAGCAGTGGCTCCATCGACGGTAAAGGTGCCCTCCCATCGCGTAATCAATTCGATGAGGTAATGACCTTGATTGGAATAGGTATGTTGAATCTCGCCATCGGGATAGGGAGCACCGGCTTTACGTGTCATAAAGAAGGTGCCATCGCCGTAATGCCAGATAAATGTGGGCTTGAGTTGTACGGTGATAATTTCACCGACAATCTCCATCTTCTTTGTGATTACTTCAGGGACATCGCACCAGAAGAAGACGGGAACTTTAATAAGTGGTTGAAAAGATGGTGAATATGCGATGCCTGTTGTCGGCAGTAACTCAACTAATTTGTCACTGAGCGATGTTGCACTCGTTGTTGCTGCCGGCGTCGCTTTTTTTCGCACCACAGGCTTCTTGGTAGAAGTCACTACCTTCGGCTTTGCTGTGCCTGTGATCTTGGGTTTTGGAGCGACAGGCTTACGCACTACTGGCTTGCGAGTCCTCGCTGGCGCCGGCGCTACAGCTTTCTTTTCAACCGGGCCGCTGCCTTTACGACCTTCAATAACGATCTTTCCATCTTGGGTATAGACATCGATACACGCCTTTTCGATGCAATCAACAGCATGGGCAGGAAGTGACATCCATGTAAAAATGGATGTAAGGAATATAGAAAGTGCAATCAACTTCTTCATGCGCGGGAGGGTAGGTGCGCATGTAGGGCTTTAGAGTTCTAAAACCGTGAACTGTGGATAGGCTAGAAGCATGACCGCACGCGATGGAGATGGCTGGATCGAATGCGTCTGCGGCTCAAAACATTGGGGCAAACACGGCGCAGCAGGGCTACTCATTATTCGTGATGGCGCAGTTTTCTTACAACATCGCGCACCTTGGGTGCATAACGGCGATACCTGGGGAATTCCAGGTGGTGCTCGTGATTCACACGAAACAATTATTGAAGGCGCTATCCGTGAGGCCGTTGAAGAGACCGGTATCAAGCCCGAAGATTTACAGCCAGTACATACCTTTACCGATGATCATGAAGGCTGGAGTTACTCCACTGTTATCGCCTTTGCCAATGAGCATTTAGAAGGCCACGAACTCAACGATGAATCACATGAAGTGCGCTGGGTGAAATTAGATGATGTCACGCGTTTGCCGCTTCATCCCAGCTTTGCAAGGAGTTGGCCAGAGTTACGACAATGTATCGATAACTTGGTCGCACCAGCCTAAAGCGCCTTTATCAATATGTGCGATTATCAAGATCGTCTTTCCTTGGTCTCGTAATTGCTTGAGACAGTCAATAATTCTTACCTTGCTCTGCGAATCTTGTGACGCCAGAGGTTCATCGAGTAAGTAAATTTGAGAATCTTGGATAAGTGCGCGGGCAATCTCTACACGTTGCGCCTCTCCCCCCGAAAGGGTTGTCACGCTCTGGTCGATGTAATGAGCCATATTCAGTTGCTCTAGAACCAATGGAATTCTTGCTCGAGAAGATGCATCTTGTCCCATTGCGAGTACCTCAGCTGCGCTGTAGGAGAGCCAGTAATTACGGTTCTGCATCACCACGCTACGCAGCTCTGCCTGTTCGTGCAGCGTCAGATGCGCCAGATTTCTCCCAGCTAACCAGATCTCTCCACTAGCTACTTCAATATCTCCAGCGATAGCTGCTACGAGCGAGCTTTTGCCACAACCATTAGGACCAACAATTGCTGTGATGGTTCCAGGTTCCATCTCTGCAGAAAAATTTGAAATCACTGTGCGATTGCCACGAACAATGGTGACATCCTTAATCGAGATCATCGCCATATATCGCCACCTCGTTTGAGTGTGAGGATGAGGATTGGTGCTCCTAGAAGAGAAGTCAATAATCCAATTGGTAATTCATTCGGTGGAACAAGTGCTCGCGATGCGGTATCTGCAATCAACAAGATGAGTGCGCCGATGGCTGCTGAGTAGAAGACCAATTTCCGGTTCTGCGGTCCCACGAGATAACGAGCGATATGTGGGGCCGCGAGTGCGAGAAAGGCAATCGATCCGACCGATGAAACTGTTGCAGCAATCAGAGTTGCTAAGACAATGAAAGCCCGACGCCGAATTCTCTGTGGATCAAATCCCATATGTCTCACTGATTCATCGCCAAGTGAGAGAAGATCGATGGTCGGCGCAATCTTCCAGGCAAAGGCAGCTCCCAGAGCCATCACTGGAAGTAAGACAACGAGAGTTTTGGGAGTAACGAGAGCAAGAGAACCGAAGGACCAGAAGGAGACGGATCTAGCATCAGGGCGCGAAATCATGGAGAGCGCCAAACCCACGAGCGCCGTCAAAATGGCAGAAACACCAATACCAATAGTGATGAGTTGAAGCGCAGAACGAGCTAATGAGAAGGTGAGAAGCGTTGCAAGAAGTGCGCCGATTGCAGCTAAGAGCACTGCGCCAACGCTGCCGATGGTGACGATATTGAGAAGTACGCCAGCGACGACTCCGACAGCAGCACCTGCTGATGTGCCAAGAATTGCGGGGTCAGCTAATGGGTTATTAGTAGAACCCTGTGCCAGAACTCCGGCGATGCCAAGACAGGCACCGATAAGTATCGCTGCTGCAATTCTTGGTGCACGAATCTGCCAGATTATTTGATGAGATGTTGAACTAGCATCGTGAAAAGGGTTAAAGATATAGCTCCATACATGAGATACCTCGGCAGCACCGAGCGAGAGAGCAACGACGGAGAAGAAGAGCACTAAGGCCGCAAGAGAAATTGCGCGCTTGATCATCGCATTACCTTTTCTACTGCGACAGATAATTGCTTAATCAAATCTGGAGTACGCGGACCGAATGAGAGCAGCAACGAATCATCGACGGCTACAACGCGCCTATTTTTTCCAGCTTCTGTTTGAGCAACTCCAGGTAGTTGCACCAAGCCATCTACTCCACCGACAGAGGCCAAACCTTTCGACATCACGAGAATGAGGTCAGGATTGAGAGAAATCATCAACTCGCTCGTCATAGGCGTAAAGGGCTGCGCAAACTTGTTAGCACCAACATCTACTGCACCAATCGCCTGCATCAATGAATCCGCTCCCGAACCTTGTCCGCCGATGAGATAGATGGCGCTACCCCCGCGGAGATATAGAAATGCTATCCGTACTTTCTTGAGAGTCTCATTTTCTGCTCCTTGTAAAACTTCTGCAAACTTTTGATTGAGAAGCGAACCGCCCTGCGGCGTTCCAATTGCTTGAGCCACAGCTTTGACCTTCGCGGGAATATCAGCCAAAGTCCATGCCTCTGGAATATTTACAACAGCTATCCCAGCACTTCGTAGAGATGCAAGCGCTGAAGCGGGTCCTGTTGATTTATCAATGATGACCAGATCTGGATTCATCGAAATAATCTTTTCTGCAATCACTTGGTGTCCTGATGTGACAATGGGGATTGATTTCAAGTCTTTATCCGTACTCGCTATATCGCGCCCGACTAGTAGAGATTTCAAACCCAGTGCAGAAATTATTTCCGCCGATCCATTTGCGAGCGCAATGACTCGCTGCGCCATTGGTGTTTCGGCGTTCTCAATCTGAAGGCTCTGCGCACTATTGATCTGCTCGAGAGTTGGGGCAGTTGCACCACACCCAGTGAGTGCGATCAGAGTGATTGTGGCAACAGAAAGTGCCACAAATCCCTTGGTTTTACGCATGGAGTTATCCTCTCAAATTTCTTGCCGACAGGTGTAGCAGGGCTGTCGGATAAAAGATTGCCAGTACAGATTTAGGCTCTGGAGCATGAAGCGCA
Organism: Actinobacteria bacterium IMCC25003; assembly: GCA_002284855.1. GTDB lineage: Bacteria > Actinomycetota > Actinomycetes > Nanopelagicales > Nanopelagicaceae > Planktophila. Next base: position 1,082,690 of record CP015603.1, read on the forward strand.
TCGTCTTTATCGGAGTGATTGCATCTTTGCTGAGCTTTCCGCTGACTTCTTTCGCTGCTACTTCTATCAACGGTCCAGATGGGCAATCTCTCACTGTTACTTCTTCGCAGGTGAAGAACGATACGAAGGTAACAGTGACAGGAAAAGGCTTCGATGAAACTATCGGAATCTATCTTGCGTACTGCATTCTTCCGAAGAAAGGTGCCGCGCCAACACCATGTGGAGGTGGCGCAGATATTCAGGGTGTGAAAGAGGCTTCCTTCTGGATTTCATCGAACCCGCCTGCCTACGGCGCAGGGCTTGCTATCGCTTTTCAACCCGGCGGTCGATTTAAGGAACAAGTAGCGGTCACAAAAAAGATTGGAAATTTTGATTGCACAAAAGTTCGCTGTGCCATCACAGTGCGATCAGATCACCTTCATGAAGGAGATCGAACACATGATCTCTTTATCCCCATCAGTTTTACCAGAAAATAATTCACCCACACGTTAAGGAGAACCACAATGAAGCTTAAGAAGAGTATCCCGGCCGTTCTGCTGGGAACATTGATTGCCCTCGTCAGCGCCACCCCATCTCAGGCTGAAACTTTTGCATTCTCAAGTAGCCCGGTCACCAATCTCAATCCAAGTGGGGCAACCATCAATGGCGGATTCACCAAGTTCCCAACAACAGCAGGTATGTACATCCAGCAATGCATCGCCCCTGTTGGCACAGCGCGTCCAACTACATGTAGCGACACAATCCAGCTATGGGTAACTGCTGCAGGTGGTCCAGGTACAACGAGCCCTACAGGCCCGATTGCTCTCAAGGTAGCCAGCACCATCACCGGAAAGGGCGTCACCGTTGATTGCACCACCACACAGTGCGGACTCTTCTTCCGTCTCGACCACACTGCGCCAACGGACTTCTCAGAAGATAAATTCATGCCCATTACCTTTGCAAAAGGTGCGGCGGCTCCTGCTCTTGCAGCTGATGAAGTAACTGTGACTTTGAATGGAAATCCCTTAGTTCGCAACGTTCCAAGCAACCTTGCCTATCGAGCAGAGGCAAAGATTGTCGCAACGGCTAAATCAGGGTTGCCTGTCACCTTTACTTCACTCACACCTGATTGCACCTATACCAATGGAGTTTTCACAGCGCTCAAGGGTGCCGGTCAATGTGCCCTTGGATATACAACTGCTGGAAATGCAACAACAGCTGCAGCATCAGGTAACTTCCCTTTCATTCTCACTCTTGGAAATCAGAAGATTGAAGGAGTAACGAAGAGCATCAAGAAGGGTCAGATTAAATCTCTGCCACTTGAGACCAACTTTGGAAGTCAGATCACATACAAGGCGCTCGGAAAGAGCTGCTCTGTTGAGAAAAATACTGTGAAGGCGATGAAGTCAGGTACATGTTCGATTAAGGCAAGCGCTGCTGGAAAGGCAGATACCTGGGCACCGCTAGAGCAGATGCTCTCGATTCCAATTAAATAAGGGCGCGGATTCCAGCGATGCAGAATGCGGTGGTCGTTACGATCTCGCGTTCTGCATCGTTTCCGCTTTCAATACGTTTTGTTGCTGCATCTGTGGCAGCTTGCAAAAGTGAGAGAGCTTGAGAAATATCTTCAATCCCCGCCATCTGCAGGTTACGAGTAAGAGGCGATAAAAGATTGCGGTGAGCAGCACCGATCGCTGCGCCACGTTCTCGCGGGAAATCAGCTGCGCTGAGCGCCTTTGCTAATAGATGTCGGCCATCTGCGACAAATTCCAATGAGGTGGCAATCCAGGCCTCGATAGCGGCATAAGGATCATCGATATCGACAAGCGAAGCTTCGAGCACAGATGCAAACTGGTTAAGTTCATCGATAATTAAATCTGCGACAAGGTCTGAGCTGCTGGCAAAATATTCATAGACAGATGTACGTGAAAGTCCGGCTCGTTGTGCCACTGCTGCAACCGAGATTGCTTCTCCCCCAGATTCAAGGGCGATGGCAGCGGCAGCTTCAATCAGTTGGTTGCGACGCCAGTCGCGGTGCTGCGCGAGAGTGTCGGTCTGAATACGAGGCATTTCTTTATTCTTCCACGCTCGCCGCAAGTCTGCGCAGTGAATCTCGAACTACGGCTCCGTCGCTCGTGCGCCAGAGCGGTGGCATCGAGTTAAGTAGGACACTTCCATACCGCTTTGTGACGATGCGCGAATCGAGAATAGCCACTACTCCGCGATCATCGATACTACGAATCAAGCGGCCCGTCCCCTGCGCCAATAACAGCGCTGCACGTGGCACTGAAACCTGCATAAATCCACTACCCCCAGATGCATCGGCTAAGGAAGAACGAGCTGACATCACGGGTTCATCAGGACGCGGGAATGGAATGCGATCGATAGCAACCAGTATGCATGAATTGCCTGGAACATCGACACCCTGCCATAACGACATCGTTCCTAAAAGAATGGAGGTTTCATCTTTAGCAAAGCGTTCAACCAACGGACCCACTGCATCGCCGCGCTTCTGCGTGATGATAGAGATCGGCAAGTCCACCAATACTTTTCGTAGATGGGCATCGGCAGCTTCGACTCCGCGCCATGAACTAAAGAGCGCCAATGTACGACCACCGGCTGCATCAATCAGTTCGCCGAGTTCATCGAGAACTTCTTGACTTGGTCCTTCGCGACCTGGTTCTGGTAGATGCTTTGGCATATAAAGAACGCCTTGGTTAGCAAAATCAAAAGGTGAACCCACATCGAGCATCTGCAAGTTGGCAGGGTCGATCTCGCCTGGCTTGATCTCTTCATCGGAATCAGATCCCACAACAAATCCAATACTGCGCGCCATCGCATCAAAGTTATTGCCGACAGTTAACGTCGCAGATGTTGCAATGACAGGATTCTGCGTCAAGAGATTGCTACGCAAGACATGAGAAACGGAGAGCGGTGCTAAATGCAGAGTTGAAAATGTTGGTTCGTACCAGAGCACATGTTCGTTACCCATCTTCAATAATTTGCCCGCAGTAGTTGCAATCTCTTGTACTGCGCCCTTTACACGTGCGCGCTCTGCATTCTCATCGGGATCGATAATTTCATCATCAGCGCTAATCAGCTGAACTAAAGCAGTAGCTGCTTCCTTCACCTTGCGAATCGGCGCTTCGAGCGAACTAGGAATCTCTTCAAGCCTCCCCTGCGCAGAAAAATCACCCTTGATCATTTCACCGTAATCGGCCATCGCATCATGGAAACTATCGGCGGCATTGGTGAGAGCATCTGAGGGCTTACCAGGCATGTACTTGCGAGCCATCGCAGCTGCGCGCTGTACGCGACCTGAGGTCAACTCTTCTGTCACTGCCTGCGTTGTGCGATCCATAAATTCATGTGCTTCATCCAAAATCACTGCATCGCGTTCAGGCAAGATAGGGTGCGAATCAACGATTTCAATAGCGAGCAAGGTGTGATTGGTAACGACGACATCAGCATCTTGCGCCTTTGCCTTTGCTTTGGCTGCAAAACATTGGGCGCCCCACGCGCATGAATCAGCGCCCACACATTCACGGCCCGATAGAGAGTTAGCAGCCCACACTCTGCGATCAACTTCTGGTGCATCATCACGATCACCTGAAACTCCGGGAGTCTTCGCCCATGCAATCAGGCGCTTCGCATCTTTCTCAAGATATGACGATTCCAACAAGAGTTCGCCATCAGGGTCAGTGTCATCTGCATTCATCTTCTGCAGGCATACATAGTTGCCAACGCCTTTATAAATCGCATAGGTAATATCGCGACCCAAAGCTTTTTCGAGCGCTGGAACAACAGCAGGTAGATCGCGCTCCACTAATTGACGTTGCAGGGCAAGAGTTGCTGTCGCGACCAATACTTTGCGCCCATGAACAAGGGCCGGAACTAAATAGGCAAGTGACTTTCCTGTACCTGTGCCCGCTTGCACCATAAGGTGATGGCGATCGGTAAGGGCATTGGCGACAGCTTCTGCCATCTCAATCTGGCCTTCACGAGCTGATCCACCAATTGCTGTGACTGCAGCATCGAGTGCGCTTCGCACCTGTGCCGATAGATCACTCATGGCGGCACTCTATCTTTCTAGGCTGTCGTTTCGCTCTTGACCACAAGGTAGACGCCGATGAGCAGGATTACTCCTGCGATAAGTTGAACAATTCCGAGCTTTTGGTCAAAGGCAAAGAAGCCAATGACTCCTGCCACAAGTGGATTCACAAATGCAAAGGATGTAAGCAGAGCCGGTGACACTCTCCGTGATATTCCTAAATAGGCCCAATATTGTGATGCCAAGGCCAAAATCAAGAAGATCATTGTTGGGTTGAATACATCCTTGGCATGAACTGCCGGTGCCTTCATGACAAAGTGAACAATCGTTGTCCCGATTGCGCCGATAAATACTTGTAGAAAGATTGCGAAGATAAGTGGGTATCCACTTTCATATTTGATCCATATTTCAGTTGCAGCAAACCATGCAAATGTCGATAGAAGTGCTGCGAAGATGCCAGCTATCTGCACACTTCCTTGTGGTGCTCCGATGAGAAAGACAACGGCGATCGAAGCAACTACTACCCCGCTGGTTGCAAGGCGAGAAGGTCGCTTTCCCTGAAGAGCCAAGTAAATGATCGACATGGCAGGAAGGGTCGAATAGAGCAGCGCTGTAATCGCACCGGGAATTCGAGAGCTCGACCATGCCAGCGAAATACTGCAGATAGGTGAATACATCGCAGATGAGATAACGATGGGAATAAAGGTTTTATCAAACTTAAATGCGCGTGGAGATTGGGGAGCTAAGAAGAGAACGGCGAGAAAGAGAATTGTCGCTGAGCCCCAGGCGCGGATATAGACAACATTGATGGGATCAATGGTCTCGGTTGCATGAGAGAGGAATGGGTAAATCCCACCACCGACGAACCACATGATGCCCACCCCAAAGATGGTCATGCGGCTCAATCGCTGGCTCATGAGCGCTTACTTAAAGCGAAGTGGAGTGTTGGTGTCATCCTCATACATCTTGGCAGGAATCATCTCGCCTGCTTTATCGCCATAGCGAGCACGTGCGCGACGGTAAACGTTCTCAACTGTTGCACCGACTTCCATCGGTACTCCTACAGAACGTGCGAGATCGCCGGCAAGGCGAAGGTCTTTACAAGCAAGTGCGACAGCAAATCCTTCGTCGTAATCGCCATCTTTGAGCATTCCGAGGATGTCGCGTTCAAGGAGAATTGAGTTACATGGTGAGCCCACCAAAGATTGGCGAAGCGTCTCAAGGTCCACGCCCGCTTTAACTCCAAGAAGGAGAGCTTCTGTAGTTGCAACGAAAGAGTTGAACCAGAGCATGTTGAGAACGAGCTTGACTGCGTAACCAGTTCCGCGCTTTCCGCAGTTAAAGAACTTCTCAGGATCTCCCATGATGTCAAAGAGCGTCTTTGCATATGCAAAATCAGCTGGCTCTCCCCCTGCGAAGATCGACATCGTTCCTTTATCTGCACCGATAGACATACCTGCAACAGGTGCATCGATAATGCGAACTGTCTTATCAAGAGACTTTTCAACGGTAGCTGCTGTTTCAGGAACTGATGTAGACATATCAATCCACATAGATCCTGGCTTCATCGCAGCTGCGACGCCACTTGTCACCATGCAACCTTCGATAGCTTGCGGTGTGGGAAGCATCGTGATGAGTACATCTGCACCGGTGACGCATTCGACGCCAGACTTTGCAGCTTTAGCGCCTGCAGCGATTGGCTTCTGCATGCTTTCGGTGTTGAGGTCAAAGACCGTGATGTCGATTCCTGCTGCAGCAAGGTTGCGAGACATGCTTCCGCCCATACTGCCTGTACCGATAAATGCGACCTTCACGTCATGCTCCTTTAAGTTGAATGAATTAAGAAAGATCTACCCATGTAGTTTTTAGTGCACTGTAATTATTTAAAGCATGGAGTGACTTATCGCGTCCTGCACCTGAGCCATTAAAGCCACCAAATGGTGTGATGACATCTGACATATCGAAGGTATTGACCCAGACAGTGCCTGCGCGAAGTTTGCGTGCGAAGTTATGAGCGCGTGAAATATCGCTAGACCAGACAGATGCAGCAAGTCCGTATTCAGTTCCATTGGCCTTTGCGAGTGCATCGGCTTCATCTTTTGCATCTACTGCAACGATGACAGGTCCGAAGATCTCTTCTTGAGAGAGCACGGAGTCATGTTTGACGCCATCGATCAGAGTCGGCTTGATGAGGTTGTCATCGCCTGTTGGCTGATCACCGCCGAATACAAAGGATTCGCCATTCTTACCGACCATATCGAGGTAATGATTGACGCGATCGCGCTGCTGAGTAGAGACAATGGGACCCATATAGACGCTCGGATCGAGGCAATCTCCGACTGGGAATGTGTCGACAAACTTCGACATCTTCTCGAAGAGCGCTTCCTTAATCTTCTGGCCTTGAACGATGATGCGAGAGCCTGCATTACAGGTCTGTCCTGCGTTGTAATAGATACCCCATGCAAGAGTTGACGCGCATGCATCGAGATCTTTCACATCATCAAGAACAACTTGTGGGCTCTTGCCACCGAGTTCAAGAGCTACCTGCTTCATATTCGACTCTGCTGCATACTGGAGCATCTTGCGACCTGTTGGTCCGCTTCCGGTAAATGCCAACTTTGCAACATCCATATGGCGCGCAAGCGCTTGTCCTGCTTCAGGTCCGAGGCCTGTGACTACGTTAAAGACACCGTTGGGAATTCCAGCCTCGGTTGCAAGGCGTGCCAGCAAAATTGCCGAAAGGGAAGATTGCTCTGCCGGCTTGAGAACAACGCTATTGCCCATGGCAAGTGCTGGTGCGACTTTCCATGATGCGATGATCATTGGATAGTTCCAAGGAACGACTGCGCCGATGACGCCCAACGGCTCGCGAGTAATCATGGCAAGTGCGTTACGTGGAGCTGGTGCAATTTCGTCGTAGGTCTTATCAATTGCTTCGCCATACCACTGCACTGTGCGAGCACAACCCATGACATCAACATTGAGTGAATCAGAGATTGGTTTACCGACATCGAGAGTTTCGAGCAGAGCAAGTTCTTCTTGGTGTTCGCGAATCAAATCTGCCCACTTGAGCATGATCGCCTTCTTATCGCGCGGATTCATCTCGCGCCATACACCTGAATCGAAGGTTGCCTTAGCTGCGGCAACTGCACGGTTTACATCTTCTGTATCTCCTGCAGCAATCTTTGCAATAAGGCGCTGATCGCGAGGTGAGATGTCATCGAATGTCTTGCCGGATGCGGAGTCAACATAGGCGCCATTGATATACATACGTGATTCGGGCTTGAGTTCGAGGGCGCGCTTAACCCATGCATCTTTATCGAGTGCCACTGTAATTCTCCTTATGCAACAGACTTTTTGAAGTGCGACCAGTTTGGTTCAATTCCAAGGCCAGCGCCAGAAGGAACATGGAGTAATCCATCACGGCCAACGGTGAGCGGCTTCTCCATCAAGAAGTCGCGTCGTTCGCTGGTCCAGGTTGGTGGATCAAATGGGAATTCAATAAATGGCGCTCCACCGATTCCTGCGGTGACGTGGAGGTTGGCCGCTAAGCCATATCCATTTGACCAGGTGTGAGGTGTAAAGACATGTCCACGCGCATTGGCGCGACGGGCGATATCTCGTGAGCGCTCCATACCTGCGGCAAGAACAACATCTGCCTGAATAATGTCGAGAGCGTCGTTATCAATGAGTGTGTTGATTTCGTGAATGGTGCGAACCATCTCGCCACCAGCAATACGAGTTCCGCGTCCGCGCAACTTCTTGAGACCTTCGAGATCTTCCATAGGAAGTGGCTCTTCGATCCAATAGACGCCGTAATCCACTGCTGCATCGACAAATTTCATCGCAGTATCAACGCTAATTGATTTGCGGGTATCCCCCGGCATACGCCATGCCTGGTTGAGATCGACCATAAGTTCCAGATCTGTTCCCACTGCTTCGCGAATTAACTTGAGAGTTTCAATACCGAGATCTAGCTGTGTCTGTGGCACACGAATCTTCATCGCTTTAAATCCAGCATCACGAATTGCTACAGCACTTGCAGCACGTTCGGGTGCAGACATGATTGCACCGGTTGATGCGTAGGCTGGAATGGAGTCTTCTGCGCCACCAAAGAGTGATGCAACAGTTTCATGTTTTGCCTTACCGATGGCATCCCAAATAGCTACCTCAATCGGCCAATAGCGTCCTGCGTGAAAGGTAATTGTTTCGAGAGTACGAACATGCTCTTCGATATCAAAGAGATCTTTGCCGATGAAGTGCTTCTCATATCCATCGAATCCACCCATATCGTCGCCTGCGCCGTAACCGATGATTCCGCCATCGGTTTCGACAATGGTGAGCGTTGCACCGAAGGTACGGCGAGGTGTGGGATCCCAGTTGGGACAGAACGGTGGATCGAGCTGCAACGTTGCTCGCTCGAAACGAATATTCGTAATCTTCATCGAAGGTGCTCGACTCTTTCAGTTAGTGGGAAAGTTCTTATTGTCTAAAGAATGGGTTGGCAACATTTTCAGTTGCCTTCATGACATCGGCAGCAGTTGGCTTGCCAGATTTGCCATTGGTGAGTGCATCAATCATCGCTTGGCGCTGATTTCTAAATACTTCTTCTTCATCGTTCGCTGATGGGTTGAGCCATACTGCGGCGACGATGACAAGGTCATCAGTCTTAGAGACATCGATTACCCCGGCACGAAGCGCATCGCCTACACCGGCTGCAACACCTGCTTGCGCGGCTCCCCAAGTGAAGAGACCGTGCTGATCACTTTCGACCGCTGCTTTATTTACAAAGAGAGTTGGTGGAGTAACTGCGATACCAGGTTGAGCAACAACCATAAATGGAACATGCCCCGCACGCGGAGTGGCAAGGGCAGTTGCCCATGCCACTCCAGCGGGTCCAGATCGAGCACCGAGAACTGTGTTCGTATGAGCCGCGTTGGGCCCAGAGCCCACAAAACCTTCGCCAATCTGGATTTCAAGCATTGTCTTTACTTCACCAATCCTGATGCTGACAAGAAGCTCTTCGCTACTGTGTCTGCATCTTCTCCAAGAACGTCAACGCGAGCGTTGAGGTTCTGCATTGTTGCGTTGCTGATCTTTGCTGCAATTGGAGCCAAAGCCTTTACAAGCTGTGGGTACTTCTTTGCAGTTGCATCAGTCATTGTCAATGCAGCGTTGTATGGAGGGAAGTATGAAATATCTTCCTGAGGAACCATCAAGCCAAGAGCTCCGATGCGTCCGTCAGTTGCGAATACTTCACCGACCATGCACTGTCCATCCTTAGTTGCCTGATAGATAGCACCTGTGTCGAGAACCTTTGTTGTGATGTTTGAATCAGAGATGCTGTAAGCCTTCTTGAATCCAGCCCAACCATCTGGGCGGCTCTGGAATTCAGACTCAACACACCATGAAGAACCAGCTGGAAGCTTCTTAGCGAGATCTGAGTATGTCTTGATGCCGTACTTAGTTGCATTGGCCTTTGTAATTGCCCACGCGTATGTGTCGTTAAATGAAGTCATTGGGAGCCATGTGACCTTAGCGGCTCTGTCTCCAGCAACTACCTTCTTATAGAGAGCATCTGGTGCGATATTTACATCAGTCTGCTTCTGGTAAACCAACCATGCTGTACCGGTATATTCCCAGTACATGTTGATGTCGCCAGAGACCATAGCTTCACGAGTTGTTGATGAACCCTTGATATTTGTCTTATCTGTGACTTTTCCACCGTTAGCGAGAATGAATTGCTTAACAATCTTCGAGAGAACGATTGACTCTGTGAAGTCCTTCGAACCAACGATGACGTTGACTCCCTTGAGAGAAGTTCCAGCTGCGTTAGCTGATGATGTTGTTGCTGCTGATCCGACAACTGCGAGAGCAATTGCAGCTGCAATAGCAACTACTTTGTGGCTTTTTACCTGCATTTTTTACCCTTCCTTAGGTATTAAATCCCTCGTGGTCGAAGGAGTTCTTCAGCAGCACGTGCTAACCAATCCATTGTGAATGCGACGATAACCGTCAACATTCCTCCAGTGACTAGAACGAGCTCCCGATTGAGCTTTAGACCAGGAATGATGAGCGTTCCTAGTCCACCACCATTGACGAAGACACCAAGAGTGGCGACGCCAACGGTAAGAATGAGTGTGGTGCGAACACCGGCCAGAATGACTGGCACTGCGAGAGGAAGTTCAATCTGACGAAGCGCTTGCTTCGGGGTCATGCCCATTCCCATCGCAGATTCGATAATAAAAGGATCGATCTCTTGTAAGCCAACAATCGTGTTTCGCAGGATGGGAAGAATTCCAAATGCTGCGAAAGAAAAGATTGCGATTGGCTTGCCGAAACCAAAGAGAATTCCAGCAATAATCAAAACTCCGACAGCTGGAAATGCTTGGCCAATATTGGCAAGGATCAAAACAATCGGCGTGAACTTCTTATATCGACGACGTGTGAGCAAGATTCCCGCAGGAACTGCCACCACAAGGATGACCGCTGCTGATGCGAAGGAGAGGATCAGGTGATCTTGGATTGCACGGAAGATAAAAGCCTTATTAATCGTGACTTTTTCGATGACATCGAGGTGTGCTCGGCTCAGAGTAATTGCAAGACCAGCCGAGAGGATTAGAATCAAAATCGGTTGGATGATGAGAGAACGGTGGCGCTGGAAAATCAAACGCGCAGACTGGGAGTACAAAGACCCAGCTGTGAGATTTGGTTTTGGAAGCGCCTTAGCCATTTTTTACTTAGCTCCCGCTCTCGTGCTGCTAATTGCGCTCTGAAGAGCTTCAAAAGTGAGATGGCCGCGTGAGCCGATATTGATTGCCTTTGCTCCTGTAATGAAACCTTCCATCGCTTCACGAAGTGTTGCAGTTTCAGAAAGTGTTGGACCATCGACAGTTCCAGAAGCAACGGAAACGCTTGCGAGTGACACGAGTCCCAACATACGAACGCTTGCTGCTTCGCCAACGAAACTTTCCACCTTCTTGGTTGCTGGAGCCGAAAGAATTTCCAATGGAGTTCCGTACTGCTCCACCTTTGATTGGTCAGATAGAACAGCAATTCGATCGCCAAGAAGGAGAGCTTCTTCAAAGTCGTGAGTGACGAAGACAACGGTCTTCTTGAGTTCACGTTGGAGAGCACGGAATTCTTTTTGTAGGCGAACACGAGTGATTGGGTCAGTTGCACCGAATGGTTCGTCCATCAGAAGAACAGCAGGATCTGCAGCAAGTGCACGCGCTACACCTACACGCTGTTGTTGACCACCAGAGAGTTGCTTGGGATACCTCGAACCATATTCAGATGGATCAAGACCGACGAGATCGAGAAGTTCATTGACGCGGGCACGAGTCTTTGACTTCTCCCATCCAAGAAGTTGAGGAACCGTCGCCACATTGTCGGCAATAGTCATATGTGGGAAGAGACCTATTTGCTGAATCACGTACCCAATATTGCGGCGAAGTTCGTGCGCTGGAGTCTTGGTGACATCTTCTCCGCCAATGACAATACGGCCAGAAGTAGGCTCAATGATGCGGTTGATCATCTTCATCGTTGTGGTCTTACCGCAACCAGATGGCCCTACGAAAACGACGCACTCACCTGCGGGGATGACTAGGTTGAATTCAGATACAGCATCTTTAGCTGTATTGGGATATCGCTTGGTGAGTTTCTCAAGCCGAATTTCTTGTCCATGAGTTGTATTAGACACGGAGCCCCCTAGGCGTAGTAACACGGCGAACAATGACAAAGAGACCATCAAATATCAGCGCCAGGATTGTGATTCCGAATGCGCCAACAAGTGTTTGGTTCATGGAGTTAAATGAACCGAGATTTGCAAGACCGCTAAAGAGATAATCACCAAGTCCAGGACCACCGACGTAGGCAGCAATTGCTGAGATACCAAAGATCAACATGGCTGATACGCGAATACCGACGATGATGACAGGCCATGCAAGAGGGAATTGAATTTTACGAAGTACGGTCAGCGGTTTCATTCCCATTGCTGCTGCAGATTCCATAACTGCTGGTTCTACAGAGCGCAATCCAACAATGGTGTTGCGAACTACTGGCAACTGACCATAGAGAACAAGTGCAATCACGGCTGGTAACCAACCAAGGCCAAAGGGACCGATAAAGAAGATAAACATTGCAAGAGAAGGAATGGTGAAGACAACCGACCAGAAACCCGTAACCGCTTCTGATGCAGCTGTTGATCTCCATACGAGAAGTCCAGTCAGAATTGCTGTAAGAGAAACAATTGCCATAACAAGAAGAACGAGTTCAATTTGTGCAATGACTGCGAGCGTAATCTTTTCTCGCTGAATAGAAATAAACTCCAAGAGATTCGGCGGCGAAAGCGGCACGATGAAATCTTCAAGCATGTTCACGAGCGCCATATTGCTCCTGGGCGATGGGGTGTTGCAATAGGCGCACCAAGAGTTGTACTGTCTGCAACATGCCTAATACGCCCGTTCGCAATAACGGTTTAGAGCGTGATCTCGAGATTATCGAGGCGGTCGCTGCGGCATCCCCTATTCCTCAGCGCAATGGCGACCTGGCCATAGCTACCAAGCGAGAGAAGAGCCAAATTTCTCGCGCAATTTCGCGCCTTTTAGATAACGGATTGTTATTGCGACAAGGTGCAGGGGTGATTGTCGGACCTCGTCTCTATGCAATTGCTCGATACACATTTGAGGCGCAACTTGTTTCAGCAGCACGTGGTGAGATGCATGGTCTTGTTCATAAACTCGGTGAAACGGTGCACCTCACAGTGTTGCAAGGACTTGAAGTTGTCACCATTCACTCTGAATCACCAGCACACGGATTCCGTGCACTGAGCTGGATGGGTGTGACTGCACCTTCTTTTATGACTTCATCGGGCCGTGTACTTCTCTCTGGACTCGACAACAATCAGATTGAAAGAATTTATCCAGCGAATAAAAAGATTGAGAATGCTCCCCCACTCTGTCTGACAAAAACTGGCGAAGAGCTGATCAAAGTTATTGAGAAGATTCGAAACGATGGCTACGCAACCGTTATCGAAGAATTTGAACCCGGGCTCGTCGGAGCTTCTGTACCTGTTCGAGATTTCAATGGTTCAATTGTGGCTGCAATTAACGTGGCAGCTCCAAAGGCACGATTTGAACCACATCTCATTCCAGCGGCGAAAGAGATGAAGAAGGCAGCAGATCGCATTACCCAGTCACTCATAACAAGCAACTAATCACACGACAGCAAAGGCAGATGATGAACGCATTTACACTCACACCTGGTTCAGTCAATATCCGATTTGGAGCAGGTTCTGTTGCACAGCTGCCAGAAGTTGTCGCCGGCCTCAATAAAAAGAAGGTCTTCATCGTCACCGACCCAGGCGTTGCCGCCGCAGGTGTGCTCGCCAAAGTTGAAGCAATCCTTGCTAGCGCTGGCATAGAGACAGCGTCCTACACTGACATTAAGCCCAACCCAACAACAACTCTGATTGATGCTGCTGCAAAGGTAGGCGTTTCATTCGGTGCTGATTGCATCGTGGCTCTTGGTGGAGGCTCATCTCTCGATTCCTCAAAGGGAATTGCGCTCGTCGTTGCCAATCCAACATTTTCATCAGCAAAGTTTGATTACTCGATTACCCCAGACCGTCCAGCACTTCCCATCATTGCTATTCCCACAACTTCTGGAACTGGATCTGAGACAAATAATTGGGGTGTTATTGATGACCCTATTCGTCAATGCAAGTTCTATGTAGGAGATGCAAGCACAACACCAGTAGCTGCAATCCTTGATCCTGAGCTCACCGTGGGACTTCCACCCCGTCCAACTGCAGGTACAGGTATTGATGCGCTCACCCACGCAATCGAATCACTTACCTCTAAGGGACGCACGCCAGTATCGGCTGCATATGCACATGAAGCTATCAAATTGATTTCTAAGGCACTTCCAATCGCAGTCAAGGAAGGAACCAACGTTGACGCCCGTGGAGATATGTTGATGGGCGCTCACCTTGCAGGTCTTGCTCTCACCCTTTCTGGTCTCGGACTTGTTCACGGAATCGCTCACTCTGTCTCTGCCCACGTAGGTGCAGCACACGGTGAAGCGCTTGCAACCGTGCTTCCTGAAGTCATGGAGTTCAATGCGCGCGAAGTTTCAGATATCTATGCAACTGTCGGAAACGATATGGGGGTCTCAGCAAATTCTGCGACCGCCATTGAAGCTGTCCGCGAACTCTCTGACTCCATCAATATCCGTAATTCGCTATCTCATTACGGTGTGAAGCAAGAGATGATTGGGGATATCGCCAAGACCGTTCTCGCAGACTCGGTAACGAGCAACAATCCCATCGCTCCTACCGAGGGCGAAGTGCAGGGAATCCTTACTTCCCGCTTGTAATTCAGCCTTTCCAGATGTAGTTGAAATTTCAACTACTTAGGTATAGCCTGCATCTATGACCCAGATGCCCGCTCTCTATATCGGCCACGGTGCACCCTTGCTGCTCGATGATCCTGTCTGGTCCTCTGAAATTGCATCCATCACCAAGAAATTTGAGAAGCCAAAGGCAATCTTGATTGTTTCGGCTCACTGGGAATCAGCTCCTATCTCGATAACTTCACCCGTTGCAGGCACTCCTCTTGTCTATGACTTTGGTGGCTTTGCACAGAAGTTCTATCAGATGACATATGAAACTCCGGATGCATCTGCACTTGCAGCTCGAATCGCTGCGATGATGCCTGATAACGAACCACTGCATGAATCTCGTCGCGGTCTCGATCATGGCGCATGGGTGCCCCTTCGCATCATGTATCCCGATGCAGATATTCCAGTTCTACAGATGTCTATGCCGACATCAGATCCAGGAAAGTTAATCGAACTCGGTAAACGTCTTCGTCCATTACGCGATGAAGGAGTCTTGATTATTGGATCAGGCTTTATGACCCACGGACTTCCATTCCTTCGCGATTGGTCGATTGACGCCAAGGCTCCCGGATGGTCATCTGATTTCGATCAATGGGCTGCCGATGCACTTTCACGTGGTGATGTCGACATGCTCGCTTCTTATAAAGATTTAGCGCCCGCTGTGAATTATGCCCACCCCACAGTTGAGCACTTCACTCCGCTTTTTGTCACACTCGGTGCAGCAACAGAAGCCGATGCAATTCCTGAAACGCTTATTGAGGGATTCTGGATGGGACTTTCTAAACGCTCACTGCTCGTTGCTTAATTAATGCAGCTCTGAATCAGCGGGTCCTTCGGACCACTTCGTAAAGGAAATCTTCAATCCTGCACGTGTAGGTGCACAGAACATAGGACCTGCGCTCCATGTGCGCGATGGGTCAAGAGGTGCAACGCGAACTAGGCGTAAATCACCGTTAATTCCAGCTCGAACCGTGACTGCATCTCCTGATCGGCTGACGCGAACAGTGACTTCTTTATTCATCCACTCAGCAACAGGGGCGACCGACCAATCTGAATTTCTCTGTGTCACAACGGCTCCTACCTGAGGACAACCATCGCAGAATTCAACTCCTGCTTTAATCCAATTTTCATTATCGGCAGTGATAAAGATTCCTGCCTGATCAAACTGCTCGGTGTAATCAAGAATGAATGAGACTTCAATCGCTGATTCATTGGGAAATTCCTTCACGAGAGCGTGGCCATCATCGTGGATAAATCCGTAGGAAGTTGTTCGCCACCAATCGCTTTCGGCAGCAGCTTCGACCGTGAGAACTGCGCCATCTTGTAAGAGCGAGACAGGTTCGCGAGTCCAAGTGCCTTCACTCCATGCAATCGTCTTCATCATGATTTCCTATAGACCCATCAAAGCCAGTGCAGCGATAGCGCTGTCGTAGCCCTTATCTTCTTTGCTACCTGGGCGACCTGAACGAGCAATTGCTTGATCAAGATCGTTACACATAAGTACGCCATAACCGATGGGCTTTGACCACTTGAGTTGCGCATCAATAACACCTTGGGTGACGCCTTGGCAGACATAATCGAAATGTGGAGTTTCGCCTTTGAGAACAAGGCCTATCGCCACAACTGCGTCATATCCCTTTTCAAACATCTTCTGCGCTGCAAGTGGAATTTCAAAGGAACCAGGAACATAAATGACCTTAATCTTCTTTACTTCTGCCGCCTCTAGTGCGCGAGTTGCACCAGCAATGAGGTCGTTACAGATATCGAGGTGCCATGAGGAAGAGATGATGGCGACCTTTGCCTTCGGAAACTTAGGTACTGAGATCTCTGGTGCGTGGCCGGCCATTATTTTCCTCCCGTATGTCCAAGGCGCTCTGCCTTAGTTGCTAGGTACTTCTTATTAAATTCATTGGGTTCGATGCGTAACGTCATTTGTTCACAGGCGATTCCGCTCTCGGTGACAGCCTTCACCTTTTCAGGATTGTTGGTCAAGAGCTTGATTGCTGCCACGCCTAGATTCTTCAAGATTGAAATCGCTTCAGACCAATCGCGAGAATCGACTGAATGCCCCAATTGGAGATTGGCATCGACGGTATCGAGACCTTCATTCTGCAAGGTGTAAGCCTTGAGCTTTTCTGTCAGACCAATTCCGCGGCCTTCATGATCGCGGATATAGATGATGTAGCCACAGCCATATTCTTCAATTGCTGCAATAGCGGCATCGAGTTGCTGACCACAATCACAACGCTGTGAATGCACAACATCGCCTGTAAAGCATTCAGAGTGAATACGGACCATCGGCGCCTTATCTTCGGTGCAGAAACGCATGACTACTTGTTCGCGGTGCTTCAGCGATGGATAGGTCGCAAGATCCCATTCGGCGTTACGGAGTTGCACCTTCACCCATTCAAATTGATGAGCAGGATAGGAAGTGACACGAGGAATAGCCGTGAGCTTGCTCTGATACTCCTTAATCTCCTGAATCGAAATTATTGGAATGTGATGCTCATTAGCGAACTGGGCGAGAATCTCGCCGCGCGCCATAGATCCATCTTCTGCAACGATTTCAGAGAGCAGAGCCGCTGGGTATGAACCCGTTAATTCAGCAAGTGCGATACCTGCTTCAGTATGTCCCCCGCGTGCTGCTAGTCCCTCTTTATGAGCAATCAACGGATAGATATGTCCTGGGCGGATGAAATCTGTGGGGCGTGAAGTTGCACTGCCAAGTGCACGGATTGTGGCGGTGCGTTCAACAGCGCTGACTCCTGTTGTGATTCCTTCAGCGAGATCAACTGAGACAGTGAATGCGGTCTTTCGGACATCTTGGCTCTGTTCAACCATATAAGGAAGTCGAAGAGCGTGTGCGTGCTCTGAAGTGATTGCTACACACAGGATTCCAGTGGTGTGGCGAACCATAAAGGCTGTCTTCTCAGCAGTTGCATGCTCAGCCAACATGATGAGATCGCCCTCATTTTCACGGTCGTGATCATCGACAACGATGACCAGCTCGCCTCGTCTAAAGCGATCGAGAGCATCGAGGAAGTTACTCTCCACGAGCTACCCCCTTTGAGATCAAGCGTTCTACATATTTAGCCAAGATATCGACTTCGATATTTATGAGATCGCCAGCTTTCTTCGATGACAAGTTTGTCTTTGCAAGAGTTTCAGGAATCAGCCAGACAGTAATGGTGTTGGTTGCATCATCGATTCCACCCACTGTGAGTGAAACTCCGTCAAGAGTGATCGAACCTTGTGCGACAACATATTTGGTCAGATGCTCGGGAGCCACAACATCGAACTGCGCCCACTTTTCGCCAGGTAACAACTGCGCCACTGTGCCGGTGCCATCGACATGTCCTTGCACGATATGCCCACCCATGCGCATATCCATCTGTGCCGCCAGCTCTAGGTTTACTGGTGATCCCACTTCGAGTTGGCCAAGAGATGTCAGCGACAGAGTCTGAATCATGACATCGGCGGTAAATGAATCTGCCATCAGCGAAGTTGCGGTGAGGCAGGTGCCATTAACTGCGATGGAGTCGCCAATACCTAAGCCCTGTACTGACTCTGGAGCTTTGATAGTAAAAAATGCAGAAGTCTCGCCGCGTTCGATTGATTGCACGGTGCCTAGTTCGGTGATGAGTCCGGTAAACATCTAGCGTCCCTTCACTAAGTAATGAGATTTGATATCGCTACCAAATGGCTGGACAGAGAGAAGTTCAAGCTCGATGTGATCTTCAAGCGTTGAGATTCCAAGATGGCTAACGAATTCTTTACCGGCGCCCAGCATCTTGGGTGCCTGATAAATGATGAGTTCATCGATATTTCCCGATGCCATCAGCGCTGAACCCAGTGTGGGACCTGCTTCAACAAACACTTGGTTAAAGCCTTCATCGCTCAATACCTTCATCAGTTCAGGGACCGACTTGCTCTTCACGGTAATGGTGCGCGCTTGGTTATCGAAAACTTTGTTGGTGGCAGGAACTTCTTGTTCGCCACAGATAACTCGAACAGGGCGCGCTTCATGTCCACGTGGAATCAAATGTGGGTTATCGACCAAAGCAGTATTGGTGCCAATCAAGATTGCATCAGATTGCGCACGAAGCAACTGAACATCATCACGAGATTCAGGCCCTGTAATCCATTGTGATGTTCCATCACTTGCTGCAACTTTGCTATCGAGAGTTGTGGCGACTTTCCAGACCATTAATGGGCGACCAGTGCGCTCTTTATGGAGCCACGCGCGTTGCACAAAGGTAAGTTCTGCAGATTCGCGATATTCGACAGCGATACCTGCATCTGCAAGTTTCTGCGCTCCCCCAGCGGCTAACGGGTTGGGATCGGCAACTGCATAAATTACCTTTGAAATTCCTGCATCGATGATTGCTTGAACGCATGGTGGTGTTGTTCCGGTATGCGCACATGGTTCAAGGGATACAACCATGGTTGCTCCACGAGCCGCGCTTCCAGCTTTCTTCAGCGCCACAACCTCGGCGTGATCAACAGAAACTTTGCGGTTATGGAAACCATCTGAAATCAAAGACCCATCTGCGCCATAGATTGCGGCAGAAACATTTGGGTTGGGGGTACTCACACTTAAGCCCCGAAGGCTCAGTGTGTATAGATGCGCGTAGGCGTCATCGATAAACATGGTGCACCGATTCCGCTGTTATCTCTCATCCGGACTTTAACCGTCGGTCTCAGAATTTCACTGAGTCAACCGCCCATTGGATATGTGCGGGTCGCGGACTATAACCGCCGGTTCGAAATTACATCGACCCCGATAACAACACCATGAGTCTACTACTTATCCACATATGCGGAAAATTCATACTTAACGAGGCGTTGAAACACCTATTTTTCGCCCACTTCATCTCCTGATCTCAATGGGCTCCGTCACTGACTTCCCCCAGCAATTCCGCAAGATTCATTGCGGATGAGAGAAGGGAGGAGCTATGAAGGCGTCAGATGTTCTCGAAATTGTTTCGTGCGTTTGCAGATTGATATTTCTAATTTTAGAAATTGAAAGTGCCCGCCGCGACAACGACGGGCACTCGGATACTTCCTAGCCGAAGTTGGGCACCGTTCTGAGAAAGCTCAGGGCGGTGTTCCATTTTTAGCAACGAGGCCGGTAGCCACCTTCGAATTGAATCAAAGCTGACTTTCCGGCCACCAGATGCGAGTCCTCAGAGGCACATCTGTTCGTTAGGAGAAAAGATAGCACCCTCCTCAGACTTCGACCTAGATAGATGGTGTTTCCATCGACCTAGAAAAGAGAAATCCCCCGACCAGTAACCAAGTCGAGGGATTTCTTTACTAACAGTTACTTATTAGCTGCAACCAGATGTGTTTCCACAACCTTCGCATACGAAGCAAGCACCTGACATACGCATCTTCACGCCACATGTCATACAGAGTGGTGCATCAGATTTGATTCCCATTGATTCTAGGAGATCAGATGATGAACCAATCGTTGCTGCGAGTGGAGCAGCTGGTGCTGCTTCAATCTTTACCTCGACTGGCTTACTTGCAGCCGCAGGAGCCGCCACAACCGCAGGTGCTTTTGGGGTATCAGCACTCGCAACAGGTGCATATTCGCCACCGTTATCGAGAGCTGCTGCGCGCTCTGCTGCTGTGTAGAGACCCATTGCTGAACGCTGTTCGAATGGAAGGTAATCAAGTGCCAAGCGACGGAAGATGTAATCCATCATTGACTGTGCGATGCGGATATCTGCATCATCTGTCATACCTGCTGGTTCGAAGCGCAAGTTTGTGAACTTCTCTACGAATGTCTCGAGAGGTACTCCGTACTGAAGTCCGATCGATACAGCGATTGAGAATGCATCCATGACGCCAGCAAGAGTTGAACCCTGCTTACCGAGCTTCAAGAAGACTTCACCAAGTGCACCATCAGCGTATGCACCAGCGGTCATGTAACCCTCTGCGCCTCCGACTGAGAATGATGTTGTTGTTGCAGGACGTGACTTAGGAAGGCGCTTACGTACTGGTGTTGAGATCTCTTCTTCAACAACAGCTTCCTTCTTCTTAGCCTTTCCATCTGAAAGTGGCTGACCGACCTTGCAGTTATCGCGGTAGACAGCGAGAGCCTTAAGACCGAGCTTCCAACCTTCGTAGTAGACCTGCTCAACTTCTTCAACAGTCGCGTCCTCAGGAAGGTTTACTGTCTTTGAAATTGCGCCTGACAAGAATGGCTGGCAAGCAGCCATCATGCGGACGTGGCCCATTGGAGCGATTGAACGTGCACCGAGTGCACAGTCGAATACGTCGTAGTGCTCTGGCTTAAGCCCTGGCGCATCGATGACGTGTCCATTTGCAGCGATGAATTCAACGATCGCTTCGATGGTCTCTTCGGTGTAGCCGAGCTTACGGAGAGCCTGTGGAACTGTCTGGTTAACGATCTGCATAGATCCGCCACCGACAAGCTTCTTGAACTTAACCAATGAGAAGTCAGGTTCGATACCAGTTGTATCGCAATCCATCATCAAACCGATTGTTCCTGTTGGTGCAAGAACTGAGATCTGCGCGTTGCGCCATCCGTTCTTATCGCCGATTGTGAGGCATGCATCCCACGCCTTATTTGCTTCTGCCCATACATCGATATCGAGTGTGGTTTCTTGCTTTGCAGCAGATGAAGCAGCAGCGTGCTTACGCATAACGCGAGCATGTGCTGATGCGTTACGTGCGAAGCCGTCGTATGGTCCAACAATGCCAGCGAGTTCTGCTGAGCGCTTGTATGTAACACCTGACATAAGAGATGTGATTGCGCCAGCTACTGCACGGCCGCCTTCTGAGTCGTATGCAAGACCTGATGCCATAAGGAGTGCACCGAGGTTTGCATATCCGATTCCGAGCTGACGGTATGCACGAGTTGTCTCGCCAATTGCCTCTGTTGGGAAGTCAGCGAAGCAGATTGAAATATCCATCGCAGTGATGATCATTTCAGCAGCCTTTGCAAATGTCTTTGCATCGAATGAACCATCTGCCTTGAGGAACTTCATCAAGTTCAGTGAAGCCAAGTTACATGATGAGTTATCGAGTGACATGTACTCAGAGCAAGGGTTCGACGCATTGATGCGACCTGTCTCTGGGTTTGTGTGCCAATCGTTGATGGTGTCGTCGTACTGGATTCCAGGATCAGCACATGCCCATGCAGCTTCTGCCATCTTGCGGAAGAGCTTGCGAGCATCTGTCGTCTCGATAACTTCGCCAGTTGAGCGAGCCTTGAGACCGAATTCAGTTCCTGCTTCGTATGCACGCATGAACTCGTCGCTGACGCGGACTGAGTTATTTGCATTCTGATACTGAACAGAGATGATGTCTTTTCCACCGAGGTCCATATCAAAGCCAGCATCGCGAAGTGCGCGAATCTTCTGCTCTTCAGAGACCTTTGTTTCGATGAATTCTTCGATATCTGGGTGATCTACATCGAGAACAACCATCTTTGCAGCGCGACGGGTTGCGCCACCAGACTTAATTGTTCCTGCAGATGCATCAGCACCACGCATAAATGAAACTGGCCCTGAAGCTGTTCCACCTGACTTAAGAAGTTCCTTTGAAGAACGGATACGTGAAAGGTTAAGGCCGGCACCAGATCCGCCCTTAAAGATCATTCCTTCTTCGCGATACCAGTTAAGGATTGAATCCATAGTGTCATCAACAGACAAGATAAAGCATGCAGATACTTGCTGTGGGGCAGCAGTTCCGACGTTAAACCAAACCGGTGAGTTGAAAGAGAAGATTTGGTGCATGAGCATATGTGTGAGTTCGTGCTCGAAAATTGTTGCATCCTTATCAGTTGCAAAGTAACCGAATTCTTTTCCGGCCTTTGTATATGTAAGGACTACGCGATCGATGACCTGCTTGAGAGACCATTCGCGATTTTCGGCACCGACTGCGCCACGGAAGTACTTGGTTGTAACGATCGTTGAAGCGTTCACTGACCAGAAGTCAGGGAATTCAACGCCGCGTTGTTCGAAAACAACTTCGCCAGTCTTCCAATTCTGTTGAACAACATCGCGACGATCCCATGTGACTGTGTCATAAGGATGTACGCCTTCTGTTGTGTAAATACGTTCGACTGTAAGTGCCTTTCCGCCCTTAACCTTCGAAGTTGGTCGATTGATGACCGTATCTGACATGTGTTATTTCCCCGTCTTCTGTTGTGCTGTTGATGTTCCATCTTTTGATGACATTGCTGGTGTTGTTACTTTTGTTGCGTTCTTTACATTTGTTGCATTTGATGGGAGGGCGCGGAGAAGTGCAATCTCACCTTCAAAATCTTCAAGGGAGGCAAAGTTACGGTACACAGACGCGTATCGGAGGTAAGCAACCTCATCGAGTTCGCGGAGTGGCGCAAGAATTGCCAGCCCTACTTCTTGAGCTTCGATTTCTGCTTGGCCTGTTGAGCGAAGGGTTTCTTCTACTCGCTGGGCCAAGAGAACCAAATCATCTTCATCTACTGGGCGACCTTGGCACGCCTTGCGAACGCCCACAAGAACTTTCTCGCGGCTAAATGGTTCGGTAGCCCCTGATCGCTTGATGATGTTGAGGAGCGCCACCTCTTGTGTTGAGAAGCGCTGGCCACACTTTGGACATTCGCGGCGACGGCGGATTTCTGTGCCATCTTGGACCGGACGAGAGTCGACGACTCGTGAATCATCGTGTCTGCAGAACGGGCAAATCATCTCGGCGTGTCTCCCTTCGAATGCTCACTTTTTCCCAAATTCGGGTGTATTGGCGAATTCGCTAAACTACCGTAAAAACACTACTAATGGAAGTTTTTGCGTCTTCGACCCCTACATATAGTGGGAACTATAAAGCATTTCTTGAGACTCTGCCTCTTGAGTAGGAAAATCTACTTCGTGTCGCGGCTGGCCTTTACTTGAGCGGGATACGCAGCTTCTGCCCTGTGGCTACATCGACTGAGGCCAATGAGTTGATCGAGATGATCTCAGAGACGAGCGAGCGCACATCGCCTGAGCCTGCAAGGCGGTTAGCCAGCGACCAGACGGTGTCGCCTGGAGCCACGGTGACGGTGATGAAGGATGAGCCCGGCTGAGGGGCTGTATCTGTGCCCGCCCCCGCCTTTGCGCTGACGACTGACCCCAAGACGATAGCGAGAGAAAGAACCACAAAGGTGCGAGCTAGACGACCACGGCGATTGAGTTGGATGCCGGACGGAACGGTCTGAAGTAGCTGATTTACACTGCTTTGGTTAAGAGTCATTGTGCTCATAGTTCTTAGCTCCTGCTACGCCTTAAACCTTGGGGAAGGTTTTCGAACACTTGTTCGATAGGAAAACCATATACCGACCCACCGACATCTGCAACATTTTTTCGAACATTTGTTTGAATTTATCCCCAACCTGTGGAACACTCTGTGTATGGCCAAGAACCCCACTCCAAAGTCATCCCCCGCTAAGCCTGAGCTGACCACCCGCCAGGTAACGATCCTCGACTTCATCAAGACTTCCACCGAGAGCCAGGGCTATGCCCCCTCTATGCGTGAAATCGGCGAGGCTGCCGGCCTCAACTCCCCTGCCTCAGTTAAATACCAGCTCGATATCCTCGAGGAAAAAGGCTTCATCCGCCGCGATGCAGACCGCGGTCGCGCCATGGAGGTCGTCCTTCCCGACAGCATGACCGGCATCGGTGCCCACACAGATAAGACTCGCTTTATCCCACTCGTTGGATCAATTGCCGCTGGTGTTCCTATCACTGCAGATCAACAAGTTGAAGAAACATTCCCATTGCCTGAATCACTCGTCGGCAAGGGCGAACTCTTCATGCTCAAGGTCAAGGGCGAATCCATGATCAACGCGGCAATCTGCGATGGCGATTATGTTGTTATTCGTCAGCAGAAAGATGCCAATAACGGTGACATTGTCGCTGCCATGATCGATGGCGAAGCAACTGTAAAAACGTTCTCACGCAAGAGCGGCCACATCTGGTTGCTTCCTGCCAATGATGACTTCGCGCCTATCGATGGCGACCAATGCGAAGTATTGGGAATCGTTACAGCAGTACTGCGTTCTCTGTAATTACTTTTTACCCTCGATATCGCGGATCACGCGATGAATTTCTGCTGCAATCTCTTTGAGTTCTTTGAGCTCTTGGTCGGCAATCTTGCGGGCCTCTTTTGCGAGTTCGAATTCGCCAAGAGATGCTGTGTGGGTCTCTTTAATCATCTCTTCTACTGAGCGAGATGAAACCTGCTGCCCCACCATGATGATCGAGAGCAGTACCAACTGTAGAAATGTCTGGGCAATCCAGGCCACGATCACGACAACGTCGCCCGTCTTGATGGCCGCTGGCAATGAGATCAGAGCGAGCGCTGCAAAGATATAGGCGCACCACATCGTTGAGACAAAAGAAGTGATCTTCTCTGCAATGCGACGATTAAATTCATTGATGCGGTTCATGTTCTAAAGATACCCGCAAAACCCTTAAGAAATAAGGTTCATCAAGCGATTAAGGCTCCAGGTGATCTCTTCAATATGTGATGCCACCTGCTTTGCATCCTCAGCGTTCGAACACTCAATCTCGATATTGATTGATTCACCCGGCAGCAAAGTAATGCGCTCTGCCGATACTGTGACTCGATCCAAGGCAACTAACTCAGGCAATAGAGATAGCTCGTGGATGAAGCATTGTGCCTCAACCAATACCGCTACACGGTTGCCCTCTACTCGCTCGAGCAGAGCAACCTTATGGGCGCAGACCTCATCAACCGCAGAATCCATGATGCGTCGCGCAGATCTGATGGCACCGAGTTCGGCAACCAGATATCCATCAATGGCATGAATGGCTGACGAGTTAAAGAGCTCGCCTAACTCATAACTCATCTGCGAGCGCGGAGCCACAATCACTTCACGCGAACTCTGTTCGATAACTTCACCCTTCTTTCCCACCAGATGAAGGTTGAGCATGTCATGCCACTGCGTATCGCTGTCATTAATCAGAATCAGCTTTCGCTCAACTCCTGAAAAGTGCAGCACTTGTGGTCGATATGCCTCGCGCATTGCATACCAAGACAACTTGCGTGAAGAAGCAGAATCGAGAACCGCCCAGCTAATTGCCGGCCACATATCGTTGTATTGCCACAAGACTGACCCCGAACACGTTTCATACTGGCTTCTAAAGTGCTTTAAGCCCACTTCCACCGCACGTGCTTGCACTAACTGCGCTGCAAAGTACCAAGCCGGGCCTTCCGTAAATTCCTTACTGAATTCACGCACTAATCCGTTAGCCACTTTATCCATTCCGAAGAATGCCTTCTGATGTGTTGCAACCTCGGGGTCGCGAGAATCGAGTGTTGTCTTTCCAATCGCCTTTGTCAGTGTGCGCCACGAACCAGGTCCGTTATAGCCAAACTCTGCAGCAAAGGAAGGCGCATACTCTTCATAGCGTTGGTAGCCGGTATCGTTCCAGACATCCCAGATGTGATTAGTGCCCGATGAAAAATCTTTCACATCCTCTTTCAACATTGAAAACGGAGAGCCCGGAATATAAGGACGCGATCCATCAAATTTCGCAAGAGCTGTCGGCAAGGAATTCATATAGAAAGTTAAACCCCACGCCTTTCCTGCAAGGGGTTCTTGCCATCCCCAATGCTGGAAACCTTCAATACATTCATTGCCACCGCACCACATCACCAAACTGGCATGTGAACCCAAGCGAGTGATTGCTTGATGTGACTCTTCTTCAACTTCTGCAAACATTGCAGGGGTTTCAAGGTATGCAGCACAGGCAAAGAGGAAGTCCTGCCAGACGATGATTCCCAGTTCATCGCAGAGGTCGTAGAAATCATCAGATTCATAGATTCCTCCACCCCACACGCGGATGGCATTAACTTCTACCGAATAGAGATCGTGAATTTTCTGCGCATATTGCTCTTTCGATACTCGATGCGGGAATGGATCATCAGGAATCCAGTTAACGCCTTTTGCCCAGACGCGCTGCCCATTGACGCAGATGGCAAACTTCTGACGATCACCAAAGTTGCTCTGATCGAGTGACACATGCCGAAAGCCCACTCTTTTAATGACTTCATCAACTACCTGACCTGCTGCATTCAGCAGAGAAACCTCAACTGAATACAGAGTCGCCTCGCCAAACCCACGTGGATGCCAGAGTTCAAAACCCTCGCAGGTAAAGACTTCATCGCTACCCAACTGTGTTGTGAAGATCTGCTCCTTGCCATCGCCACTAATTCGCACAGAAACCGAAGTCGCACTACCACGTCCCACAGTGAGCACCCGCAACTGCGGCACACCATCAACTACATCGGCAATGATTCCTACTTCATCAAGAATTCCTTCATCCCATTTGGTTAACCAGATCGGCTTCCATATTCCGCTCGTTACCGTGATAGGACCCCAATCCCATCCGAAGCTGCACGCCATTTTGCGAAAGTAGTTATAGGGCATGTCGTATGGATTGGGATATGCACCCATCTCTTCCTGCCGCTTCAGCGCTTCCGGAAGTGGCGCCTTAAATTCCATCTTCAGATCCATCGCACTTGATGCGCTATCTGAAATATCTACAACAAAAGCGCGATGCATATTTTCACTCTGTAATTTCACAACTCCGTTAATAGAGACAGTTGCCAAGGTATCGAGGCCATCGAACTTCAATTCGTAGTTGCCGTCACCACCCTGCGCTGGAATCTGCGCGGTATAGACAGAATCTGTATTACGGATCCACTCTTGTTCAGCTTCTGTTCCATCGATGCGGATATCGCCAATTACGCCAGCAGCAATCAGATCAGTGTGAATAGAACCGGGAACTGTTGCCGGAAAAACCTTATGTCCCTGTGGGGTTTCAATCTCAAGCGAGAAGCCTTGCGAAACTTTCTCGCGCTGCACCTTCATTAGTTACGGCCGAAATCATCCTCAAGGCGCACGATGTCATCTTCGCCAAAGTAAGTACCAGTCTGCACTTCTATAAATGTGACGCCATTTTCAGCAGGTGCTGCCATACGGTGTGCAACACCGATGCCGATATCAATGGAATCGCCCACCTGCAGAGTCTTTGTCACGCCATCAATGGTGACGATCGCTGGCCCTTGGGTAATAAACCAGTGCTCAGCACGCTTCTGGTGGGTCTGATACGAAAGGCGAGCCCCCGCCTTCACGGTGATTTCCTTTACCTGCGAATAGGGATTGCTATGAAGCACTTGGTAAGTGCCCCATGGACGTTCTGAAAATTCCAACACGTCTTGCCCCCTTTCGCTTATGAGATGAATCCAACCAAACCAGCGCCGACAAGTCCTGAATCTTTACCGAGTGTTGCCTTCTTTAACGCCACATTTCCAGGGAAATTAAGGGCTTTCATCTCTTTTTCAAAGTGCTTCACCAATATCGGCCAGTAGACATCATCTGCCAACATGACTCCCCCGCCCACCACAATGGTGTCGAGATCCATCAGCGCCACTGCATTCAATAACCCTAATGCCAATACTGAGGCGCCCTTATCAATGGCAGCAACTGCCTTTGAATCGCCAAGACGCGCAGCAGCAGCAACCGCTTCAAAGTTATCTACGCCAAAATCTTTCGCCATATTGGTGCCACTTGCATAGGCCTCAACACATCCGCGCTGACCACAGGCGCAGAGATTTCCACCTTGCACCACCACGCTATGGCCAATCATTCCGGCATTACCTGTGCGGCCCACATGGAATTCGCCATTGAGAACAACTCCACCACCGATACCCGTTGAAACAACGATGCCCATCAGATTCGTTGCACCACGTCCTGCGCCCAATACAAATTCGGCATATGCCAGCGCACTGGCATCACCGATGATGCGCACTGATTTGATTCCTGATACCTCGCGGACAAAGTCAACCAACGAGAAATCGACCCAGTGTGGAATATTCACTGGATTGATGGTTCCTAAATCTTTATCAATCGGACCAGCCGATCCAATTCCCGCGCCCACAAGCACAACGCCATCGCGATGGCAGACATCAGAGATAGCTTCGACAAGCGATGAATTCAACTCATCCATCGATGAAACTTTGGAACTTATATCGTGGCGCGCCAGAACTTCGCCTTCACGGGTCACAAGCCCGACAGCAACTTTGGTTGCCCCTACATCTATCGCCAGCGCCGCATTCTTCATGATGTTGAAATAGTACTCACCCAAGCAATTACCATTGCCCCATGCCTAAAGATCCTTCTCGCGAGGCTCACTTCCCCGCAATCGAAAAGCGCTACGGCGAAAAGATGTCCTACTGGTTCAAGGTCATGAAAGAAATCAAGGACGAGAAGTACCCACAGCAGATTGCATATCTACGCGAGAACTACGGCTTTTCCCAAGCCCACGCCAACGCACTCGTTATGTTTTCACGCGGATCAACATCAGCTAAGCGCTTTGAAACCCCTGCCGAGTTCTATAAGACAGTCGATCCCAAGCAAGCCACCACGATGCGCAAGATCTTTAAAACAATACAAACCAAATATCCCAAGACTGAGCTTGTGATTGCCTGGAACCAGCCGATGCTCAAATTGGGAAACGATTACATCTTCGGCATATCGGCTGCCAAGAACCACATTTTAATGGCGCCATGGAGTACCGAAGTCCTTGAAACGTTTAGAGATCGCCTTGAACATTTAGATCTGAAAAAGAAGACAATCGGAGTTCCCAACGATTGGAAGGTCGAAGAGAAGTTAATCTTGGCTATGGTTAAAGCCAGAATTGCAGAAACTAAATGACAAAGCGCGCGCTCTTTATCGAGCATGATCACGTTTCATTGGGTGGTCCTATCTGGCGCGCCTTTGAAGCTCGCGGATATTCGATTGAAAGATTCTTGATTGTTCCCGAGAGCAGCTATGGCGCACCCAATGTCACGGTCACTTTTCCCAACTTCGCCGATTACGACATCATCGTTCCGATGGGCGCTCCCTATGGTGCTTACGAAGACGAACGCATCGGAAATTGGTTAACACCCGAGTTGGCGCTGCTTAAAGCAGCACATAACGCTGGACAACCCATCATGGGAATCTGCTTTGGCGGCCAGATGATGGCGCGCACCTTAGGTGGTTCTGTTGCTCGTGCACCCGAAGCAGAACTCGGTTGGTATGAAATCCACACCGATGATCCATCACTGATCTCAAGTGGCCCTTGGTTTGAATATCACTGGGACCGTTGGGTATCTCCTCCACTTGCAACAGAAATCGCTCGCACTGGCCTCGCCGTTCAAGCATTTACCTTGGGTCGCACGCTAGCGCTGCAATTTCATCCAGAGATTGACCCTGAAGTACTGGAAGAGTGGCTGGCCATGGAAGGCGGCTGCGCAGAAGTCGAATCCGAGGGCGTTGATCCCGATGCTCTGCGCGCACAGACAAAAGCGCTCCAACCGAAGACCGATCAGAACGCTTTTGACTTGGTAAATACCTTCCTCGACCGTATCGCTACCGCCGAAGTTATTACTGTCGACTAATTATCAAGCGGAGTTACATATGCTCCAGAGATACCACCATCAACTAAGAAGTTCGCTGCAGTGATGAAGCTTGAGTCATCACTTGCCAGGAACGCCACAGCTGCTGCGATTTCAGTTGCCTCTGCAAAGCGCCCCATTGGAATATGAACTAAGCGACGAGCTGCACGCTCTTTATCTTTAGCAAAGAGTTCTTGTAGCAATGGAGTGTTGACTGGTCCAGGAGATAACGCATTGACGCGGATACCTTCACGACCAAATTGCACACCGAGCTCGCGGCTCATGGAGAGCACCCCGCCCTTGGATGCGGTGTATGCGATCTGCGATGTTGCAGCACCCATGGTTGCGACGAATGATGCAGTGTTGATAATCGAACCCTTGCCAGCTTTCTGCATATAAGGAATGACTGCCTTGCAGCAGAGGAAGACGCTTGTGGTGTTCACGCGCAAAACGCGCTCCCAGGCATCGATTCCGGTGGTCAGAATTGAATCATCATCAGGTGGTGAGATGCCGGCATTGTTAAATGCAATATCGATGCGCCCGTATGTATCGAATGCCACCTTGTACATATTTTCGACATCGGCAGCGCTGGTGACATCTGCTTTAACAAAGATTCCGCCAGTCTCTTTCGCAATTGCATTTCCAGTCTCTTCATTGGTATCGACAGCAACTACATGTGCACCCTCTGATGCCAGACGAAGGGCAGTTGCATGACCAATTCCGCTACCTGCACCAGTAATTACTGCGACGCGACCTTCTAGACGCTTGCTCATTATTTCCCCTAGTTATTTCTCAGTTGAGATAAAAACGTTTTTTACCTCAGTAAATGAATCAAGTGCATCTGGGCCGAGTTCGCGACCGAGACCAGATTGCTTGTAACCCCCGAATGGAGTCCAATATCGAACGGATGAATTGGAGTTGACCGATAAGTTGCCGCTCTCGATTGCGCGAGATACACGGATTGCCTTAGCGGAATCGCGAGTCCAGATAGATCCTGACAAGCCAAATTCAGTGTCATTAGCCTTTGCGATGGCATCGTCTTCGCCATCGAAGGTCATGACCGATACGACAGGGCCAAAGATCTCCTCGTTCCATGCCTTTGATTGTGTCGATGTGGGCATCAAGACTGTAGGTGGCAACCAGAAGCCAGGACCGCTTGGCGCACTTCCAGTAAATGCCACTGGTTCATCGAGATACTTTTCAACTGCCGCCTTCTGCTTGGCAGAGATCATCGGACCCATATCTGCAGTAGCAAGTGATGGATCTTCGACGCGGAACTTCTTTACCGCGACTTCAAATGCGGACATAAATTTATCGAAGGCTGATTTTTCAACCAAGATACGAGAGCGTGCACAGCAATCTTGTCCAGCATTATCAAAGACAGCACCTGGCGCATTCGCTGCAGCCTTTTCAATATCACTATCGGCAAAGATCACATTGGCGCTCTTGCCGCCGAGTTCGAGAGTCACGCGCTTTACTTGATCTGCGCATCCAGCCATGATGGATTTTCCGACTTCAGTAGAGCCAGTGAATACGATCTTGCGTACCTTGGGATGTGTCACAAAGCGCGCACCGACTACAGATCCCTTGCCTGGAATAACGGTAAAGACATCCTTTGGTATTCCTGCTTCGAGCGCTAATTCGCCTAAACGAATTGCTGTCATAGGCGTGTATTCAGCAGGCTTTAATACAACGGTATTTCCTGCAGCTAAAGCTGGTGCAAAGCCCCATCCGGCAATCGGCATCGGAAAGTTCCAGGGAACAATGACGCCGATAACGCCGAGAGGTTCTTTAAAAGTAATATCAATGCCGTTAGGTACCGGAATCTGTTTGCCGAATAAACGTTCAGGAGCTGCGCTGTAGTAATTTAAAACGTTGGCAACGTTATCGGCTTCCCAGAGCGCATTGCCGCGAGTGTGTCCTGAGTTCTCGATCTCAAGGGCCGCAAGTTCTTCGCGATGAGCGCTGACAACGGATGCAAAAGAACGAAGCAACCTGGCGCGATCACCCGGTGCCACATGGCGCCAGGTATCAAATGCCTTATGGGCACGCTCAATTGCTGCATCTGTTGCAGCCTCATCAGCAAGCTCAATTGCTGTCACAACCTTTTCGGTTGCAGGGTTGATTACCTCATATACCGATGACATGGCTTAAAACCTTTCGAAGTTTCTAAAGAGCTCCCAGTCGGTGACTGCTTTGCCATATGCATCGAGTTCGACCTGTGCCATGTTGGTGTAATGCGCCTGAACTTCTGCGCCAAATACTGACTTCACCCATGCACTTTCAGACCACAACTTCTGTGCTTCCAGCATGGTGGATGGTACTCGGTCAGAATCTGATGCATAGGCATTACCGACAAAGGCATCTTCTAACTTCAACTTATTCTTAATTCCATCGAGCCCTGCTGCAATGATTCCGGCAACTGCCAAATATGGATTGACATCTCCACCTGGAACTCGGTTCTCAAGTCGAAGTGATTGACCGTGTCCGACTAAACGAAGAGCACAGGTGCGGTTATCGCGACCCCATGCAATTGCAGTAGGTGCAAAGGATCCTGGCACATAACGCTTATATGAGTTGATATTCGGTGCAAAGAGCAAGGAAATTTCTTTGAGGTGTGCAATCTGTCCTGCAATAAATGATCGGCCCACATCAGAAAGTCCATGTTCTTTATCAGAGCCATCTGCCATCACCATGCTGCCATCGAGTCCGCGGAACGAACAGTGGATGTGGGAAGAGTTTCCCTCTTTTTGATTTGGCTTCGCCATAAAGGTGAGCGCATATCCTTCTTGCGCTGCAATCTCTTTTGCACCGTTCTTATAAATGACATGGTTATCGCAATTAGAGAGCGCATCGCTATATTTAAAGGCGATCTCATGCTGACCAAAGTTACATTCGCCTTTCACGGATTCGACGGTCATGCCGGCGCCGGCCATACCTAGACGAATAGTGCGTAGCAACGGTTCGATGCGCGATCCACCTAAAATGGAATAGTCGACGTTGTACTGATTGACCGGAGTTAAATCACGGTAGGCCTTTGCCCATGCTTCTTCATAGGTATCGTGGAAGACCACAAATTCAAGTTCTGTTCCGACCATGGCGACCATGCCGGCATCGGCGAGAGCTTTGACCTGCTTGCGCAGAATTTGGCGAGGAGATGCGACTACATCTGTTCCATCTAGCCACTGCACATCAGCCAGCAACATGGCAGCACCGGGCTGCCATGGAATACGACGCAGAGTAGAGATGTCAGGAATCATGGCGAAGTCGGCATAGCCGCGCTCCCACGATGACATCTCATACCCTGCGA
Source organism: Actinobacteria bacterium IMCC25003 (assembly GCA_002284855.1). GTDB lineage: Bacteria > Actinomycetota > Actinomycetes > Nanopelagicales > Nanopelagicaceae > Planktophila. The sequence goes on from CP015603.1 coordinate 1,115,893, forward strand.
CGGTATTCATATCTATATCTGCAGCCAGAAGGTAGTTACATCCCTCTGTGCCGTGCTTAAGTACTTCATCGAGGAAGTACTGCCCATGCACGCGCTTACCTACTAGACGACCTTGCATATCGGTCATTGCAATGACCACCGTATCTATTGCACCAGATGCAATCTCGGTACGGAGTTCTTCAACTGTCATTGCAGCCACAAATATCACATCTCTTTCAAGTAGGAAGTAGGTACAGAAAATATATTGAGTTTTAGATAGTGCGCTTTGGTCCTGTGAACCACTTCTTTGCAGATGCCTGCCACCAGATCCACAAGATAATCAGCGCGCCACCTGTAACGATTGGTGCATAGTTCACTGCAGTCCAGGTGAAGTCCTTATTTCCCGGAGTTCCAGCTGGAGCAAATGGCAAGATGAAGTAGATAGAGATAATGAAAATTTCAGCTACTGCCAAGGTTCCCATCCACTTGTACTTGCTGCCCAAAGTCCATTGACCTGGTTTAAATGAATCTCCTGCCTTCAGGCGAAGGTAGATAGGAATCAAGAAAGCAAGATACAAGGAGATCACGCAGACTGATACCACTGCATAGAAAGCAGTTGGTGCACCTGTAGGTGATTTCCATAGCGCAGGAAGAGTAAGCACTGCTCCACCGATTGCAGAAGCAATAACTGCATTAAGCGGAACACCGTGTGCATTGACCTTCTTCCAGAGATTTCCCCCCGGAACAGCGCCGTCACGGCTAAATGCATACATCATGCGCGAACAAGATGTGAGACAGGCAGTAACGCAGAAGATTTGACCCACCGTTGTGATGAGCATAATCAACTTGAATTTCACACCAGTGCCTAGGGCGCTTGCGAGAAGAGCAATGATGGATCCGCCACCGTATGGATTGACTTCTGGGTCAAATGAATTGATGAAGTCGGTATTTGTTGCCACAAAGAGGAATGACATCAGCAGGATGTAGCCACCAATAGCTGAATAGAAGATGGACTTCCAAATTCCCTTTGCTGCAGACATATGCGCGTCATGTGTCTCTTCTGAAAGGTGCGCAGATGCATCGAATCCCGTAATTGTGTATTGGGTAAGCAAGAATCCAAGCGGTAGAACCAGATACCAATATGTTCCATTGCTAAAGCCAGAGTTGTTGTTCTGAGTTGTAAACATCCAATTCAGGCTCTGGTGCTTATCGGTTGTGAATAGCAATATTCCGATAATTGCAGCAGCGCCAAAGACATGCCACCAGACAGAGATATTGTTAAAGGCTGCCAGCAACTTGGAGCTGTAGATATTCACGATTGTTGCAAAGAGCAGAACGATCAAGAAGAGAGCGAATTGCTGCTTAATGTAATCGCCACCCATAAAGTTGGATGCATAGCTTGGTGAATAAAGGCCAATCAAGCTATTGATAAAGCCTGTAACTCCGTATCCCACAGATGCAGTAACAGAGACCAAACCAATGAGGTTGAGCCAGCCGGTAAAAAAGCCAGCTTTAGCGCCACCGAGCTTGGCTGCCCACCAATAAATTCCACCTGATGTCGGATATGCAGATGCAAGTTCTGACATGCAGAATCCAATGATCAATATGAAAAGTGAGATAAGTGGCCAACCAATTGAGATTGCAACCGGTCCACCGTTATTCCATGCCTGGGCAAATGTTGTAAAACATCCAGCCAAGATTGAGATGATGGAGAAAGAGATTGCGAAGTTCGAGAATGCGCTCCAGCTTCGCGTGAGTTCCTGTTTATATCCAAGTTCAGCTAAGCGGCGTTCATCTTCATTGAGAGTGCTCATGCAGTAGTAACCCTTCCAGTTAGCGGGGCGGGGATTGCCTCGTGCCTTGATGTACGAACTATTTGTACTCCTGGCTTCACCAGAAAGGAAGGCTATTTGCATGATTAGATTGCCTTATGTGTCGCCTCTTAGGGTTTAGCTCAAAGAATTCATCTACGCTGCCAAGACTCTTAGGCCAAGACCTTGACAAATTTGTGGCGCTCTCTCAAATACATTGCGATGGCTGGGGCTACGCCCACGTTGAACATTCATCAACTCATGCAGAAAAATTCCGCGAACCAATCCCTGCCATTGATTCATCCCATCTCACTGAACAACTAGGTACTCCAACAGATGGCGCGCTCCTTCACTTCCGCTGGGCCTCTAAAGGCCTCGATGTAAAGGAATCAAATACACATCCCTTTACATATAAAGGCATCACATTCATTCACAACGGATCCTTTAGGCCCTTCGATGTATTGAAGCCTTATATCTCTGAGGAATATCTCGCACTCGCTCAAGGCGAAACAGATTCTGAGCTCTACTTCCTCTATCTCTTAACTGAGATCAAGAAGCACGGATTCCTGCCAGGAATCAAAAGCGCTCTCACTTTTATCAAGAACAATATCGACCACAGCAGCGCCAATATGATGATCATGAATAAGGATTTCTTCGTCACCGCATGCCGCTACAACCAAGACCGTATCCCTGATCTCTTCAAGAAAGATATCGACTACTACGAGCTGCGTTACAAGGAAGTAGATGGCTCAGTGCTCGTTGCATCAAGTGGTTGGAACCAAGAAGGCTGGACCATGCTGCCCAATGATTCGCTCTTAATCGTCGATCGCAGCGACCAGTCGCACTCGATTCTGGCTATTTAATCTGCGCGAACGCCGCATCAAATAACTGCGCAAAGCGCAGAGATTCACTCAGCGGCATCACCCAATCGCTTCCGCCTTGCGCCTTACGCGCAAAGTTATCGGCCATGATTTGATACGGATCAACCGGACCGAATTCTTCAACGGTCAACTTGCCATCAATCGTCACTTCCAGCTTGCTATCGGCATGGCGCGAATTAAAGACGTTATCGCCCAACATCTTCACACTTCCCTTTTCACCATCAACAATCAACCAACTTGTATCTGGAATATTGCACGATGCCACGGTTTCACAGACGGTATCGCCTAGCTTGTAATTCACTCGAGTCGTCTCATCTACCCCACCCTTATGCATAACCGACTGCACCTTGAGATCACTTACTTCAGGAAAGTCCATCAACCACAACGGAGCCACAGTTGAATAAGGCCCCAAGTCATACAAGATTCCCCCACCAATAGTTGGATCAAGGCGGATGTTGTCTTCGTTCAAACCCTCGTAGGTAAACGATGCACGAATACGCTTAATCGCACCCAGCTTCCCTGACTGCACAATCTCTTGAATTCTCTGCGTACGCGGATGCCATCTATTCCACGATGCCTCGACAAACAACACCCCCGCAGCCTCTGACACTGCAATCGCCTCATGCACCTCAGCCGCATTCATCCCCAGCGGCTTCTCGCACAGAACATGCTTTCCTGCCTTCATCGCCTTGATGGCAACCGGCAAGTGAAAAGCATTTGGCAACGAGATATAGACACCATCTACTTCGGGATCTGCAAACAACGCATCGTAGTCCGTATAAATCTTTCCGGATGGCGAAATAGTCATCGCCCTATCTGCATCACGAGATGCCACCGCATATATTTCGCCAACATTCGAACGCGACACCGCCGGATATAACGCTTTCTTGGCAATCATTCCCGCCCCAACAAAGCCCCATTTAAATGTAGTCATAGGTGCACTCTATTTACATAAAGCACCTAAGTCACCTGAAAAACAGAGAAGCCCCAGGCGACTAACCCTGGGGCTTCAAAGTATGCGCACGCCTGGCGGGATTCGAACCCACGACCTCTCCCTTAGTCAAAGGATCGCTCTATCCGCTGAGCTACAGACGCACGCAGTGCGGAATTTAGATTAGGCGCAAGCCTTTGCCGAAAGAATTCTTAATGTTGTGCATAACTTCAGGTTCTCTACATTCTAAAAACTGATATCTTATTTTCACCTTAGTCAAAGGATTAATCTCTAGCAGAAGCTACAGAGAAAAAGCCCGCAGATTTCTCTGCGGGCTTTTTGCTTCCCACACCCACACAATGTCACCGCCAGTCACTACCCTTACCTCTATGGGATGGATAGCAAACCTCAAAGCAAAGCGCGCAGATAAAGCCGCACTCAACGAATACAACCGCCTTCACGACATCTGGCAAGAAGATGTCGACACACTCAAAAAACTCATCACCGTCTTCACCGCCGCATCCAATGGCGAAGATTCAGTCCCCAACACCCTTATGCAAAAACCAAACGAACGCACACTCTGGACCGCTACCGGCATCTTCCACGAAACCGGCCGCACTCCTTCTCAATACGTCGGCGGTTCCTCCGGTGTCAGCATCCCCATCGGCGGCGGCATCCGCTTCCGCGTCGGCGCCATGAAGGGCCAAGTAATCCCCGGTGAAGAACTCCAAGTGGATAAAGATCAAGGCGTCATCATGCTCACCACCGAACGCCTTATCTTCACCGGCCCCATCAAGACTCAAGAGTGGAACTTCGACAAGCTATTGCAGCTCTCCACCAACGAAGATGAATCCGATTACTTCATCAGTGTCTCCAACCGCCAGAAAACCTCAGGCGTCCGCTTCGATCCCGCCACCGGCCGCGAATTCAACCGCTTCCTTGGATCTGCAACAGCAGTGAATGAACACGGCTATGAAGCTCTCTTAAAAGAACTCCACGCAATCGAAAAGCGAATCTACGAAGAAGAACCCAAACTCACTCCACCGTCAACGCAATCTTCACTCCAATAAGCGGAGCCGGCGAATTCGCATCAAAACCAATCTTTGCCGGAACTTCATAAACCTTCTTCCCGCTCTTCTCAATCATCTTCGTCACCGCAGCTGAATCAAACTTTGCGATATACCCAACCTGCACACCCTCAACAACAACCTTTACCGCAGTCGGATCAAACTCATTCGTAGGCTCTGGCTCAAGAACAGCAGTTGCCAAAATCTCCCCCGTCGCAAATGCCTTATGCGATCTAATCAGGGCGATTAAGTGATCTCTTTGGAAGCTCTCGCCAACGACTTCGTAGTTGCACTCAGAGTTGTCCTCGGTTGCTTGCCGCCTCTCAACAACGTCGGGTCCATGAATCGATTCAGTGGCTTGTTTGATGAAGTCGGGTCGGTCGGTTGTTTTTGGGGAACCATTGGGTGCGCGGCGGATGACTAGAAAGAGAATGCCGAGTATGGGGATTAGGAATAGGAGAAAGGAGTTCATGGAATTCTAAAGAGCAGCCGTGACTGGCTTTTCTTTGAGAAGCAGCTCGGCAAATCTTTCGAATTGAGAAATCTGCCCTGACCATTCGGAGAAATTATCGCCAGTCACATAAAGAGGTTTGAATTCTCTTCCCTGTGAATCTGCAGCAGTAGCATCCTTACACCACTGAACCAAACGATTCCATTTCTTTCCATCATCAGGATCCTCTACACCCTTAGTCTCCACGATGTATAGATGCTCAGGATTAGTTCTTACAAAGAAGTCAGGATAGTAATTTGCTATCTCGCCCTTGGTATTTACATATTCAATCTTGAAGTGAATATTGAACATGTTTTTTGCAAATGCTTGTACATCCTGAGCTCGATCTAGGTACTGAGCAAAATGAAGTTCAAGCATGCTGTCACCAATTACTCGGTTGAATAGCGTCTTGTTTGAGACTACATATTCCTGGTTGGGCACCACTGCTGGCTTCGCCTGAGAAAGCTTGATTGTGCTTACAACCTTAGAAGTTCCTCTGTCGGTAATAGTTAGGGCATTTATTGCTTCAGTAAAGTTATCCACCAAAGCTTTACGGGCCTCAGGTTCAGAGAGATTTCGAAGAACGTTCTGGTCTTCAAGATCAACAGGGGTCTCAAAGAGGTAGTCTCTTATGTATTCCTTAATTTTTCCGAACATGATGTCTCTACCACCGACCATACGTAGACGGCGCAGAATATGGTCAGACAGGAAACCGATTACAGCTTGGCCTGTTGGAATTACATCGACATCTAAATCAGTCTGCCAAACAACTTCATTTGTATCAATGTCTCTAAAGACAATCTGGCGCTGTTCCTTAGGACTAAATTCCCGAAGTTTTAGCTTTGGGGTTGGAAGTTTCGATACATCTAAATCTTCTAGATTTTTTCCATCTCTTGCTAAGCGTCGGCTAAGAATGGGTAATTCAATTTCTAGCTCAGAAGGTTCTTTTTTCTCGTTATCTTTCTCGACTTCAACGATCAATGGACCTTGGGCAGTTGTACCAACACCCATTGGCGCGTAATCAAGCTCTACACCTTCACTCTGGATTTGCTCTACGAACTCAAGGAAAGCTGGTGTGCCTACTACCGACACATACTCACGGATATTTGGATCGCCTCGGAACATACGACGTAATCCACGTCCAAGTGTTTGTTCAGGCAAAATCTTGCTCTCTGCTGAATAAGGGCGAAGTCCAACCATCGAGACAACGTTCTGAACGTCCCATCCCTCACGAAGCATTAGGACAGAGACAACTGCTAAATACTTGCTATCTGGGCTATCGATTTCACGGCTAGCTTTACGCAAAAATTCAAGCTCTGCTGGCTTTGTATTACTCTCGCTGATTTCACCATTTGCCTTGGTGTGAATAACAAGAACTTTATCTGTTAGTTCAGAATAAGTACGCTCCAAGTGCTCGGCTACTTCATCCGCCTCCGTCGTGGTGGTAGTCATTACGAAGAGAATTGGCTTCTTTCCGCTACCAGCAAAACGATCTCGATATTTAGTCCATTCTATGAAACCGAGTTTTATGTGATCTGAATAAATCTCTGCTACCTTATCTGAAGGCTTCTCTACGAGCTTGGCTCGTGACGCCTCATCAGGCAAAACAGGATTCTTGACTACTCCTTGACGAATTGCCTCTACAAGTGGGTATGAGACAACAGTTTGAGGGAAAATTCCACCATTCTCTTTGCGAGGTGTGGCAGTAACATCCAACTGAATACTTAGTCCCTTACCGTTATTGCGTCGTCGCATAGAGGCATCAATATTTTCGATCGCCTTAAACCAAGCCAAGCTGTTGTCATGAATATGGTGAGCTTCGTCGTTAAGCACAACAAGATCGTTTACCTGTCGAACCACCTCTCCTAGATCCATGACGACCTCATTAGTTCTTGAAACAGGTTTATGTCCCAAGAAAAAGTCAGTTAGGTTCTCATCCGTATTGGCAGGTGCTTGTTTTCCCTCGAATATTCTATGAATATTCGTGAGGAAGATATTTCCAATCGGAGAAACTGTGCCAATTTCATCCTGAATATGAAGGGTTACATTGAAGTCATTCTTCCAATTCTTACCTTCGAAACCATTCTCTGGGATAACAGGATCGGCTGAAAATATCTTTAGCGAATTGAAATCTTCTTTTAAGCGTTCTAGAACAATAATGTTTGGGGCTATCAGTAAAAAGTTAGTTGAAAGATCTGAATCTTTTTCATATAACTTGTGAAAATAGGACCAAGCAATCAAGAGGGACAACACTTTAGTCTTGCCCACACCTGTTGCTAGTTTAAAAACATAACGAGTCCAATTCTCCTCAAACATTCCAGGCGAAATCGAATCGATTGATGTGTATCCAATGAGCGATGATGGGGTTTTTGCTTCCTCGTGCTCAAATAACCAAATAGCCGTTTCCACGGCTTCTCTTTGAGCAAAGTAATACTGGAAATTCATTTCGCCCTCTGGCGTCATAGAAATATGGTCTTCAAGAAACCAATGTCGAAGTAAAGCGTCGGAAGTTTTGGAGATTCCTGGGTAACCAGCTGCCCGCCATTCGTGAACACCCTCGCGAATCTTCTGAACCAGAGGAGGAATCAGCTTCCCTATTTCCGCTTGGTCAGCCTCAGCACCCGGATACCAACGAAGCTTGGGGTCAAGAATCGCGTACGGGCTTGTCGGAAAATCTGGACTCAGTGCCATTACTTCACCTTGATCTTAAAGACTCTAGTGGTGTCATTGCCGAAAATATCGATCACTTTGACTGCTACAGAGTAGCTTCCTGAATCTGCGTAACTAAACGGACTTGAAGTGAGCTCAAGAGATCGATCTGATTTGGTACGAAAGGATTGCCATTCATTCTCAAAAATGAATTTACCTGTGCGTTTCTTCACTTCTTTACCGTCTTCAAGTACTGTAACAATTTCTGGTTGAGATGCGAAGTCAAAGTCAACTGCCCAGTAGTCAATCCAATCCTGCCAGTTTGATGTCAAGTTCTCTTTTGTGATTACACCCTTTTTGTCCTTAGCAACTCGAACAACCTGTCCTTGATCTACAACGACTTTTGCGTTTCCATTTCGAAGTTCGGCAGCAGTGTCATCAGCATCATTCTGACGGTAAAAAACTCCAAAGTCTGTCAACGATACTTGCAGGGTCTTGTTCTTTACTTCGCACTTAGCCTCAACATATCCAGCTTCGTAAAACTTCACTTGATTCTTCGCAATTGCACGCTTATCAAAAACTTCATTTGGAATATATCTAACCGTGAGCGTAAGACCTTGCTCCTTAGCTGCGTCGGACATTGCTGGAGAGATACCCATCTCGAATTCAAATCCGAGCACATCCACTCTGGAAATTCCGACAGAAAGTGCAGTATCGATCGCCTGCTGAACTTGATCTTGAGTTACTGCCGAATCTATTCCACCAATTAAAATTGCTGTGCCACCCTTTGAACCAGAAAACGGTGCAAGTTGATCAGATTTCTGAGCACCGTAGGCAGAGAGAATCAGATCTACAAACTCCTCACGCTTAATGGCTGCTTGTAAGTTTCTGTTCTCTTCGTCAAGGGAGGGATCGATGCCAACTTGATGGGCTCTCTCATATCCCCCTAGATTAAGAATTTCGAAGGCCCTGAATGGTTGACCCAATTTAGATGCTTCTCGCTGGATGGAAATAAGGCGTTTACGAGTTGTGTGAATCGCAAAACGGCCTAGGTCTGTACCGACCCACTTGCGGCCTAGTTTTTCAGCCAGAGCAAGAGTGGTTCCTGAGCCACAGAAAAAATCCGCAACTAAATCGCCCGGTTGGGATGCCGATTCGATGACTCTCTGCAACAAGGCCTCTGGCTTTTGCGTTGGATAATCCGTGCGCTCTGTTGCCATGTTATTAATACTTGGGATATCCCAGAAGTCAGGAGCTTTTTTGTCCATACCCTTCATGCGCTGACTTGTGGCTGGAATCATAGGAGGATTAAAGAAATAGTTTTCCGTTTTAGAATACCAAAAGATCGTATCGTGCTTCCTTGGATAGTATCGATGGCTCGACCCACCCAATCCATAAAGCCAAACTATTTCGTTGAGAATTCTTTCCTGGCCAAATATTTCATCAAGAATCAATCGTGTGATTCCTGAAGTTCTGTAGTCGCAGTGCAGAAAAAGGGTTCCATCATCCGCTAGCAATTCATGAATCAACTTTAACCTTGAATGAATCATGCTTGCATAAGAGTCCGTCCCTTTACCCCAAGTATCTCTGTACGCAACCTCCTCAACAACTGAGGGTTTCTTTTTTACGGAATCTTCGCCAACTTCAATATCCATTGAAAAATCTGAACCAACGTCGAATGGTGGATCTATATATACAAGTTTTAAACCACCTGCTTTATCGATTTCATTTCGCATCGGACCGTTAATCAGCGAAGATAGAATCAAAGAGTTATCTCCCCAAATTAACTTATTGGTCCAGCCTCCGCTTTGACGCCCAGTCGACTCACTCATGGAAAAGAGATCGAACTGTTGGCTAGTTCCTTTTCGTGGTTCATCAATGTGCTCGATTGATTGGAACGGTAGAACACTGGTATCCATCAAAGTCGATTTCCCGGGCCAAATCAGCTCAGTCTTCAACGGGTTGTCGGAGATAGATGGGATATAGCGGGCAGGAACAGGTTTCCCATCTCTGATCAAGTTCGCAATTAAGTCACGTTCTTGTTGGGAGAGATCTTCAGCCACGTTTGCTCCTTAAAGTCCTCGGAAATGCCTTTTCCGGGGCAAGAATGGCAGAGATCACTGACAAGACCAAGATCATCAAAATTTCGTCGCAAAAACGCGGATTAGGCCAATTTTTTCACAGCTAACCACACCAACAACGTCCCAACCGTCGTCATCCCCGTCAAAACCGTCGTCACCAAGAGATTTCCATCCTCAAGAAACCTCGTCCCGACTCCCCCGATCAGGATTCCGAAAATGGTGGCGGCTTTGTTCTCGCGGATTGTTCTCTTGATGTAATTCCATAAGCGTTTGAAGGTTCCCTTGGGCGCTGCAGTTGTTGACCAGAGTGCCCAGAGAACAAGGAGCGGTTGAAAGAGTAAGCGGATTGCGCGAGCGCGGTCGTCGTTGAGTCCGAAGGCATCGATGCCGTGGACGAATTGAGAGATGTTTCCAGGAAAGATTGCGATGAAGAAGAGGGCTGTGGCTATTCCGACAGCTTTGCGTCGTTGGAGAGAGATAAGTGCAAGGCCAAGTGAAATCTCGATGACTCCTGAGGCGAGTACGACAAAGTCGGGTGAGAACGGAGCCCAAGGTGGTACTTGGGCTTGGAACTCGAGGCGGCGGGCTGTTAAGTGCAGTGTGCCGGTATAGATGAGGGTGGCACCTAAGAGGATCTGCGTGGCTTTGCGGATGAGGTGCGCGGTTCTCATGTGGTGAGGTTACTCGGAGTTACTGTGCGAAAAGTATTTTCCCGCGTGGTGGTTATTTCATTGATTTTGGGAAATTCGTTCTGATAGAAAGAACCCCTCGGAAATAAATCTCCGAGGGGTTCCTCTGCTTTGGACCTCAGCTAACTGAAGTCGCCGTTATCGCGGCGACTTCGGCTTTTTCTGGATAAAAATCCAAAGAAAGACTTAATGAAAGTCACCACGACCTTTGTCCAGTCAAATTCTGGAACCATGGCAATCACCTCCTTCCACTCTTCTCGAGCTTGGGGAGCGCTCGAGAAATCGCGTGCCCCTGATCTTTTAGAGTGGTTTTGGTGATTCGCAGCGGTGGAAAGGTAGGAGTTCAGAGCCCCTTGTTTCGGGGGCGATTGCCTAGTTGTGGACGAGATGTCAGTGGGGGTGTCTAAGTTTGCGGACATGAGTAAAACCCGGCGAAAGCGGCTCGATAGTTATAAGTGTCCGCAATGTGGCGAAAAGATGTTGAAGAAGATTGTTTATGGCATGCCTGGTGACGATTTTGATTTTAAGAATAACTTTGTTGGTGGGTGCATGCCGAGCGCTGAAGATATTGGGTGCAAGAACTGCGAGTGGGTTGGGTTTCGCAGCGAGTTAGATGTTATGTGAATCGAGCCATTCTTCTTTGAGTGGGCCGGCGAGAAGTGGTCCGAGTTGTTCAGACATTCCAGTTTCTGCGCGCCATTGCATGTACTTGATTTGTGAATCTATGGTGTCCCACTCTTCGATGAGGACGATGTCATCGGGGTTGGTTGCACTTGTATAGGTAGCGACAGAGAGGCAACCGGGATAGGCGCGGGTGTCGGAGAGTGCGGTCTTGAATGCTTCGAGGAGATCTTTTCCAAGGCCCGGCTTGCATGGGAATGTGAGAATCAAAGTTTCCATAGCTGATTCAAGCGGAGAAAAATCAAACGGGGTAGGGGCTTCTTTTTCTTACAGCCGAAATCTAATATCAACCTATGCGAATTAGAACCCTTGTCACTCTCTCTGTGATTACCGCTCTGACAATCACGGGCTGCGGAAGTTCGGCTGAGAAGAAGGAGGCTGACCCGGTTGCATATAACAAATGCCTTGAGACAGAGGCGGCTAAGTGGCTTGATGAGACAGGGTCGAACTTGGATTATGCCAACGAGAAGGCTGCACAGGCATGTGGGGATATGAAGTAACGAAGAATTCACCTTCTTTCATACTGCAAATGCGGGGCTGACGCTCTAACCTTGAACAAATCCCTTTGGGGTTCTTAGGTTTCTTCGAAAGGAAACACCATGGACGAGAAATCGTTAATTCAGCAGTGGAACAAGATGCGCGTACAGATTATTCAGGCTCAGGTTGCTCCGGCACTTGTCTTGATCGCAATTACAGTTCTTTCATCACTTCATATTTTTCATGAGGCACCTAACTCAGCTAAGTACTTAGCGCTGGGTGTAGCTGCTGCAACAGGAATCTTGGCGACAATCAGTCAGTATGCAGCAGTGCGCGAAGGTGAAGCGCTAATCGTGGATCTTCGTAAGATCACAGGTCGTTCAGCTATTGCAGATAAAATTGCCGATTCACGTGGATTGCTATCACTTTCAGCAATCGCAATTGTGGGTCTTGATATTGCAATCTTCGCACTCGTTGTATGGGCCGTGCTCGGTAAGTAAATGGTCATCGGTTTCATAATTATTGCCATCTATGCGATTGCGGTCATAGCTCTGGTAACGCGTTTTGATGGATCACGAAAGAAGCCAAAACGCATGACTGGCCGTGGCGGAGATTTCGAAGCGTAGTTAGGCGCGTTTGCGGTGTGCTGCTTTGGAGAGAAAGATTGCAAAGACGAGTGCAACCACGATGAGGGCATTGAGCCCCATCTCATAGATTGATCTGTTGAAGGCCTCGTTGCTCTTACTTGATTCAAGAGTGAGGGAAGCACCGACTGTAAGAATGTGTCGAACGGCTGCGATGACGCCGATAATCAGGAACTTATCGAGCTGGAATACGCCATCGGTAAAGCGCGAGATAACGGTGCGCAGGATTTCGAGGATGATGACGATAAAGAGGATGTCATTAACGCCTTGAATCATTCCGTTGGGGAAGAAAGGCGCTGTATTGAGAAGGCGCTTGATGCTGAAGAAGAAGGCACCGACGCCGATGGCGAAGAGTGCGATTGCAAGGACTGCGTGGAAGATATCTTCAACAAGATCTACATATTTCAGAGGCAGGATCGATGTTTCGACCCGCTCGGTTTTCTTATCAGCCATGCTTGAAGATACACCCAGCAAATAGCGGCGGCTAGTTAAATATGAAAAGGCTCGCCAGTCCCGCGGCGATTAACGCGGCTGCGGCGAAGATTGATTTGGTCTTTCCGAGGCGCTGCGGCAGGCCATTGATACCGCTCTGTTGATCTTGGTCCATATCTTTGATGACGTTGATGAAGTGAGCGGCCATACCGAGAAGTGCTCCCCCAAGCCACATCCATGTGGGAGGTGTGATCTCTTTCGATATGGCCGTGCATGAAGGAAGAGCGGCGAATGCGATGGCAAATGGAAGTGGTGAAGCGGGCGTGAATTTAAAGTAGAAGTTATAGGCAAGGCCGAATGCGATGCCGAGCATATAGACCAAGCCACCTTTGATGCCGAGCGGGCCGGCAAGGTTTGCTAGAAAGGAAAATGGAGTCATGAAGTAGATCCATGTACGAAGTTGGTTTGGTGTGATCAAACCTGCGACGAGTGGTTTATTTGTACGGTGATGTCGTAAGTCATCTTCGTAGTCATAGAGATCGTTGGTCCAGCCAACAACGAGTTGGCCTGTAAAGATTCCGAAAGCGATGACGTAGGCGGGGCCTTCCCACCAGTAGTAATTGGCAAAGAAGAAGCCGATGGTGGTGACAATAAGTGTGGGGCCAAAGTGACAGGCTTTGCGCAGGCCGTTGAAGGTGTTGATTACTTTCTCCTTTGACAGCGTGGGCAGAAGTGCGATGAACGTGCACCAAAGGTAATGCGTTTGATGGGTGCTCCGCAGCGGGGACATGGTTCATCTTCTTGGCCATAGGCGGCGAGTGATTGTTCGAAGAAGCCGGATTCGCCGTTGACGTTGATATACAGGTCATCAAATGAAGTTCCACCTTGATTGATTGCTTCTTGCATCACTTCGGTTGCAAAGTCGATGATGGTGGCGACTTTCTTTGGCGTGAGCTCTGAAGTCAGTGTTTCAGGATGCACCTTGGCGCGCCACAAAGTTTCATCGGCGTAGATATTGCCGACGCCCGACATGATCTCTTGATTAAGAAGTGCTGTCTTTATCTTGATATTGCGCTTGAGGTAGTTCTTGATTGTTACTTCTTTATTGAAGAGTGGATCAAATGGGTCAGGTGCGATGTGTTGAGCAGAGGTGGGAACGTTATTGGTGGTCTCTTCTACTGATAACCAGCCGAATGTGCGTTGATCATTGAAGACAAGCTCTAGATTGCGAAGTGGCTTCTTGAGGTGAAATTGAGCGCGGATATGTGTGGCGCGGGGGCGATCTTTCTGGTGAATCAGAAATTGGCCGCTCATGCCGAGGTGAGCTACTAATACATAGGGGCGATCGAGTGTGAGCCAGAGGAATTTTCCGCGGCGATTTGTGCCGGTGATCTTTGCGCCGACCAATGAATCAAGTGGTGCAATCGATTCAGCTTTGAGTGCGCGTGGGTGCAGATTGTTCGCTTGCGTGATGCGGGAGCCGGAAATTAAATGATCAAGGCCGCGGCGAACAGTTTCAACTTCTGGAAGCTCAGGCACTTACCTTCCTGCTTTACATTTTTCTGAGCAGTACTTCACATTCTCCCAATCGCGCGCCCATTTCTTGCGCCATTCAAAGGGGCGGCCACAGCGCAGACAGGTCTTCGGTGGAAAGCCGTTCTTTGTCTTTGCCTGCATATGCGAAGAGTAAGGCAGTTTGTGGGTTTCATGTGGGTTTTGATTTCACGCGTAAAGCAAATGGGTTTTAAGTTGCTGGGGGTATTGCCCTGACTTACCTTCAGGTGACCAAACGAAACATTGGAGAATTGAATGCGCTCAAAGTTAATCGCAAGTGCACTTTCCGTCGCAGTACTAACCGGAAGCGGTGTGGGCTACGCAGTTGCTGATACTTCCAAGCCAGGTCAGAGCATGACTCATATGAAGACCGGAGCTGGACTCTCATCACTCCTCGAGGGTGCAGGTGTAGTTCTCTATGTACAGGGCGGCGCAACTTCTGCTGTGATGGGTGATTCCATTGCATCAGCTAATGGCCAAGTTGTATTCCACATTCCAATCACCGGAACAAAAGCCGGTGTGCAGCATGTGGGTAGCAATATCGTTTTCTTCAATACTGCAAATAACAAGCAGGTCACATTGAAGAATCCGGTAATTGATTTGGCCAAGGGTCAGATCTCTGCAGTAATCCCAGAAGCATCAGCTGATGCCATGGCGGTATTAACAATTACCAATGCTGCAGATCTCAAGGCCAAGGTAACAAATGATCGTAAAGGTGGCACAAATACAACGGCGTATGCAGGTGCATCACTTGCGCTAGCTCCAGGAATTGCAAAGGCGCTAGTGTCTTTGTTGGGACTTCCTGAAGGTGCGCTACCTGATGGTGCTGCATTCGGCAGTGCTGATTTGACCCTTTACGGCAAGAGCAAGAAGAAGTAAGTCTGGAGTCGATATGTCATCAGTCTCTCGTCGCGAAGTACTAGCAGGGGTCTGCGGAATTGCAGCTCTGAGTGTTGCTGGAATTCCTGAGGCATCTGCAAGTGCGGTGAAGAAGCTAAGTGGCGGTCGACTTTCAGTAAATGTGGGTGCGCTACCTGCCTTGAAAGAGGTGGGTAGTTCCGTACGGGTAGGAAGTGTGAAGGGCCAGCAAGTGGGGTTAACGCGAACTGGCCCTTCCACTTTCATCGCATTCTCTTTAGCGTGCCCACATCAAGGTGTCACTGTTTCTCGAAGTGACACCGGATGGAAGTGCAATGCTCATGGATCCGAATTTGATGCATTGGGCGAACTTACGTTGGGGCCAGCAACTACTCGCTTGCCACAAATTAAGACCCGTGTCAGCGGCAGCAACGTAATTATTGGCTAGTTAGCGAACACGGCGTTCAAGTAATCGAGTAATTAGTCTGATCAACATCGATGAGCGGTGGGTCGCCACCCAGTGGTAGCCGAGATCGCCAAGTTTTCCGGAGGCTGTAATCACTCGAGAGAGATTGTGATTCCCGCGGATTTCCAGAAGGTGTGCAATCGCTGAAGCGCCTCGGAAAGTTGTGGCATCAACGACTGCGATGACCTCCTTTTCGCATTCAGCCCGAGTCAGGCCAATAGAGGCGAGATCTGCGTCTTGGAATGGATAGGCATCTAAATGGGCTTTGAGGCGTAGCCAATTAAGAGATGCAATACAGAATCTGCATTCGCCATCGAAGATAACGGTCGTGCCAGTTTCAGTCATCACTTAGCTAGTGGACCAAGAAGATAGCCTGTCAGTCTTTGCTGAGGAGAACCCGCTCCGCGATGCTGGGCCAAAAATGAAGCGGTTCCGTCAACTCCACATAGTGATTGAATTGCAGACGCACCGCCTGGGTGTTGATTAATCCACTTGGTGAGATCGTAAACATTTCCACTAATGACTGACCAGCAACTCGCAGAAGAGTTGTTCTCTTTCACCTTTGCCATTGTGTACCCAGATTGAGTTGTGACTTCAGGAGAGGGCGTTGGTGAAGGTGTTGGCGTTGGTGAGGGTGTGGCAGAAGGAGTAGGTGAAGGTGTGGCAGAAGGAGTAGGTATCGGACTCGCTTTTGGCGTTACAGATTGCATCGGTGCGGGGCCGCGGAGAACTTCTCCTTGAACCTCACGATCCCCTACTGCAATTGTGATTGCAGCTTTTGCACGAGAAGTGATGACAAATTCGTAACTCCCTGCTTCTGCAGGTGCCGTAAAGCGAGAAAGATAAAGGTAATTGGTGCGGCCAAATGGTTCGAAGAATTTTGTACGCTCATTGAAAATGATAGAGATCTTCTTGCCCGATGGCGAAGTCACCACGAGTTGAGGTAGCAGTGAGCTCTTAAGAGTGTTTTCAGGCTTCTTATCTACAATCAGATATTGGATTGCGAGTTGGTCGCCATCTTTGAGTGCGGCGCGAAATGCTTTCTTCTGCCCTGATTTTGTAAAGGCTGCTCGTATGGCGAAAGAGACAGTTCCATCGGCTAAGAGAGGACCTGCGGCAGGAGTTGTATCTGTATCGAGGAGAACCACGGGCTGGTGGGCCGAAGCTGCAGGCGCCAATGAGATGGCAAGGACCGATGCAAGAACTATCTGAACAGTGCGACGCATGACTTCAGGTTATTACGAGGATCATTGGCGCGCTCGTTGAAAGTCTGTGAATTGATTGTCAGTGGCGACTTCTAGCCTTGCGGCAGAAGGCGGAGGTGAGCGATGTTTGAGTGGTTACGACATAGGTCGATGGAGCGCGAGTTAACAGAGATTCTCGATGAACATCAACGGGTGCGAGGCGACGCCCAGGCAATTAAAGATTTTCTCTTGCGGGTTCTTGAAGATGATCGCAACGGTGTCGAGAAATTTAGCGATGATGCACTTCAACAAGCTGCTGACATCATCGAACAGGTAGGGCCAGGTGCCTTTTATTGGATGACAGATATTGCAGCGCAGATGGTTGTCTTATCTGAAGCAACGCTGCGTGGCTTTAGCACCAATGTCAGCGTTGAGCTAGGTGTCAATGCTGACGCTGATTCGATTGTGGAGTTGGTTGTGAGGCTTCCTTAATTAATCGGAATCACGATTTCGTTATATTGCAAGATGCCTGGTTTAAAGGGGGGATCGAAGCGGCAGATTCTGACTTCACTCGACAGTGCAATGTTTTCCTTGGCTGCAGCTTCACGTAGTTCTCTAATGAGCTGATTTGATTTTGCCTCCGTTGCTCGGCCGCGGAATGACGTTGCAACGCAAGTTTCTGTATCCAGCTCACGCAAAGTTACTTGTGGATCATTGGGATGAGGCATCTGCGCATATGTGCTGCCTGATGGCATCACGAAGGAGATATACCAATCATCGGAATCTTGTGGGCCCGTGTGCTGTGCTGCAATCACAGGTGCCGTCATTGCAATTTTTTGGGAAGCCTTGTTGCCCTGTGAGATGTATTGGAAGAGATGGCGAAAGGCTTGGCTGCCTGCTGTCGAGTATTGGCCTGAAACCTTTACCTCGGCGATCACGCACGGCAGATACTCGCGCACCTCGAAGTTGCTGTAGGTGCGCACGACTCTGAACTCTTGCTTCTTGGTCATGGTGTGATGCTACTTGGGAAGTGCGGAGAAAGCTTTTTACTTACTCTTGAGAGCTTTCCAAGCAACTGGGATGAGAAGTGCTTGCACGACGATTGATCCGATTGTGAATGAATCCGGCTTACCGTCAGCCACGTAGCTGATGATCTGCCCGATATCCCAGCCAGTAAGAGAGATGATGAGCATCGTCAGCGCAGTATCTTGTAGATGCTTACGTGAAAGTGAATACAGCGCAAAGAGTGCCATCACCAAACCGGCACCTGCATATGCGCGTAAGTTTGAAAGAGCGGTTACGCCTAGGTTGTCCTCATTGACTGCAGTTGAAGGTGATAACAGAGACATTGCAGCCGTAACCAAACCAAGTAGGCCCATAAAGCCAATGAATACAGTTCTGAATTTCATTTTTACCCATTCTCTCCGAAGTGGGAAGTGAAAAAAGTGTGACAGGAGCGGAAAGTGAAATAAAGCGACACGCCGTTTCTCGTATACACACTGGAAATCCAGGTTTACGCTCATTCGGTGCTGAATCAGATAATCGATGCGGGTGAAGGGCGTGTTCTTGAAGTTGTGACGGCAGGAAATCCATCTGGTCGAGCTTTTCTTTTTCACCATGGTGGTTTCGGATGCGCTGAAGGTATGGCGCCACTCTTTCGTGCCGCTGCAGATTCTGGTGTTTTTCTTATTGGAGTTACTCGTGGCGGCTACGCCGGAAGTACTCGCAGACCAGGGCGAAGAACCTCTAACTATGTGCAGGATACAAAGGTTGCGCTTGATCACTTTGGCGTAAGTGAGTTTGTTTCATTTGGATGGTCTAGTGGTGGTCCAGCCATGGTCTCTGATTTACAAGATGAGCGCTGTGTAGGTGGGATAGGAATAGCGAGTGATGCCCCACGTGTCAGTGATGATTGGGAGAATTATCTTGAAAAATATCCCCCAGGCAATTCTGAGGATTACTCAGCCGATGCATTCGATTGGGACTTAGAAGCCGCAAAATATCTACACGGTAAAGACTTAGAGGGATACTTTGATCTGTTGCTCTGTCCACGGGATCGAGAAATTGTGCGTGGTGAGTTTGCTGAAGAACTGGCCGAGGGCATTCGAATTGGAATGGCTCCGGGGCTTGAGGGATTGCTTGATGATTTTGAGAGTGATGCCGATGACTGGGGAATTGATTTAGGGGCTATAAAGAAGCCAGCTGCGCTATTTCAAGGAAATGACGATCGATTCTGTGCGCCGGCGCATGGACACTTTTTGCACGATAACTTGGGTAACGCTGAATTAATTCTGATTGAAGGTCAAGGACATCTCTCGATTATGTATGACCATGCCGATGACATGGTTACCAAAGCACTTAGTTACTTCAATAAATAATTACGGAGAGTAATCCACAGTTTTGGTGGTTGTGTAATTCTCATCCTGGGGAAATAATTATCTTTCACGGATGAAAATAACAGAATCAAAGAAGGAAGCCATGAACTCCAATGCAGAGAAGGACTGGGAAGAGATCAGTCGCTTGCGTATGGAATTCGCTGAACAGAACCCCGAAGTAGTTGAAAGAATGCTCAATGGTGATCCCGATGCGCTTGAAGCATTTACAAACTTCGGTGGGATTGACGCCAAAGTTATTAAAGTAACTAGAAAAAGAATTTCTTAGTGCCGCGTCGGCAATTTGCCGGCATCGTGAGCGAGATTAGAATCATTTCAAGAGAGCTTGGTAATCCCCCACATACGCCTGTGATTTCTGCGGTGTTTGAATTCTCCTTAACGTCCGGCATGATTATTGAAAGTACCGAGTATTTCGGCCCTGAAGGAATTATTGAAGAAGGTCTTCTTGAGCTTTTAAAGGATATGAGGCGCGCATCCGGCTTGATTAGCTGAGGCGCTTGAACATCGCTCTCATCTGTGTGATTTGAGCAGATTGATCTTTTATGACGTTTTCGCCGAACGCTTTGATCTCTTTATTGCTGGCATCACGAATCATTGTGGTCATATGAATCGCGCCATCGTGATGGCCAATCATTCCTTTGAGCCACAAGATGTCGAACTTACTTCCTGTCTCTGCATTGAGCGCTGAAAGTTCAGCATCGTTGAGCATTCCACCCATGCCATCCATAGAGTGGCCCATATCTAGGCCAGCTCCGGCATCATTGAGCCAAGACTTCATCTGTGCAATTTCAGATGTTTGCGCATCGCGGATTGATTTCGCAAGAGCAAGCAGTTCAGCGTCTTTAGAAGTTTTAAGCGCAAGATTTGAGATATCCACTGCTTGTTGGTGATGGGGAATCATCATCTGTAAGAACATGATGTCGGCGCCGGTGTAATCGCCCTTGGAGTTGTGGTGCATGCCCATACCGTTATTGCTGTTGTGGTGCATGCCCATGAAGCCATCGTCTTCGCCGCGATTGAGGCTCAGTGAAACTACAGCAGCAAGTAAGAGTGTGATGATGGCTAGAAATACGCCGGTCTTCCTATCGATATTGATCTGCATGGTTTCTACAGTAGACCTTCTACGAGGTGATGTCCTTGTGGGCAAAGCGATTGATAGCTAGCGCGTAAAGGATTGTGCCCGAGATGAAGCAGAAGCTGGCGCCGCGGATCATGACTGACCAATCGATGGTGGTGGCCAGCGCATCGAACCACGAGAAGGCGTAGTGAACGGGAAGCCATTCGCGGATGCTGCCGAGTGCGGTAATCGCATCGAGGATGTTGAGAAGGATCGAGATACCAACGGCAACACCGACTGCGCCCAGAGGAGCATCGGTGCGAACGCTTAAGTAGAAGGCAAGTCCGGCAACGAAGAGAAGTGAGATTGCAAGGTAGCCAGTCATGATGGCGATTCGTGAGAGGGCGACTGAGTTTGTGAATGTTGCACCAAGCGGAGTCTGTAGTGGTTTGGTGCCGAAGGCGATTGTGCCGACAATCCAGGCGGAGATGGGCATGATGAGAACTGCAATCGCTGAGAGAGTGAGGCTGACCTTCATCTTCTGAATCAACAAGCGCGTGCGTGGAACTGGTGATGCAAGAAGATATCGAAGTGTCGACCATGACGCCTCTGATGCAACCGTGTCACCGTTAAAGAGCGCAATTACGGTAACAAGTAAGAATGGTGTCGCGAAGTACAACATCGTGGTGGTGAAGTTTGCGGCGCCAATGGTGGCTAGGCCGATTAGGTCTGTTGTACCTGAACCAAGTCGTGTGGGTCCCCCGCTATTTCCTGATGGACCAAATTTAACTGCGATTGCAACAAGAACCGGAAGTGAGAGAACGAAGGCGTAAGCAAAAGCGGTGCGCTTGCGTTTTAATTGGCGATAGAGCTCTACCTTGTAAGGAAGAGTCTTTGAGGCGCTGTAGCTCATTTCTTCTCCTTTCCGATAACTAAGTCATCGCCGATAAGTTCGAGGAAAATTTCTTCTAGGTTATTGGCCTTGCGATTCTTGGCCAGCAACTTCTTCATCGGACCAAATGAGATTAGTTGGCCACGGTGCATCAAAACTACATGGCTACAAGTCTGCTGAACTTCTGCGAGCAAGTGTGAAGAGATGATGACAGTTCGGCCCGTTGCGGCGTAATCCTTGAGGACTTGGCGCATCTCGGCAATTTGTTGTGGATCTAAACCATTGGTTGGTTCGTCGAGAACAAGAAGGTCTGGCATGCCGAGCATCGCTTGCGCAATTGCTAGGCGCTGGCGCATACCTTGGCTATAGGAACGGACCTTCTTATCAAGGGCAGTTCCGAGCTTTGTAATGGCAACAACTTCATCAAGATACTGCTCACCTTCGCGACCAATGCTGCGCCAGTACAGTGAAAGGTTTTCGCGGCCAGAAAGGTGAGGAAGGAATCCTGGACCTTCTACAAAGCTTCCAAGGTTTGCAAGAGCAGGTGACCCCGGGAATACCGGCTTACCATCGATAAAGATGGATCCTTCTGTAGGAAAGATAAGTCCCATCAACATACGAAGTGTCGTGGTCTTTCCCGCACCGTTTGGTCCGAGTAATCCAACGACTTGTCCACGCTCGACAGAGAATGAGAGATCAGAGACAGCGCGATAGCCATCTTTATAAACCTTGCCGAGGTTTTCGACCTCAACGAGTGCGGTGCTGTTCTCATGGCTTGGTGCAATCTTTGGTCGGCGTACTCGTACATAAATTGCCGCAAGGATTAATGTAATAAGTGCGGCAATCGGCCAGATGAGATTGGCTGAACCAGAGCGTGCTGCTGTTGCATCACTTGAGGTATATGAAAGTGGAGAGAGCGCTGAGACCGAGTAAAAGCGCGATGGCTTAGGTAGGTCATAGCCTTGATCGGTACTTGAAATAGCGACTGCAAGAACATCGCCAACTGATGCATCAAGAATTGCAGAAGGAAGATTGATTGTTACTTCAGTTCCTGTCTGCGGAATATTGGTAAGTCGTACTGGTGCCACAATGCCATTGGGTTGCGAAATCGCACCGCTTGGAGACTTAGTAACAAGTGAGAAGAAGAGAGTTGCATCGCCTGTTGTGCTGGTGACACGCACCTTGATTGATGATGGCCCAACAACAGAGATTGGTTCTTTCAGCGGTGCACTTTCGAGCAAACCGCTCTGGCCCGGAAGAAGTGCTGGGCTAAACCCTGCAATTGATGACGCTACTCGCGATACCAATGCACCTGCTGAACCAATGCCCGGAAGTGCCGATATAGCACTTGGAATTCCACCGATGGGATAAGAGAGAGCGACCGTTGGAGTAACTAGCTGTAGCTGCTTTACTGCAGAGTCCGTGGGAAGTTGCTTGCTTGAGAAAATCTTTGGAATAACAGTTGAATCCTGAAGTGAGATTGAGCCGTTGGTCTTGGTGAATTGGAAGGCCGGGAAATCAATCTTCTCCTTCAGTAAGTTCTTCTTAAACCACTGAAGATACTGCTCGCGGAGGTAATCTCCTTGATCTGCTCCGCCATCGTGGCCACCTGCGTGCCAGATAAGTGCGAGCGGCAGTTGTGGATGAGCCTTCTCAATCGCCTTTGCAGTATTAACGCTCTCATTAAGCGGGAAGAGCGAATCTGCTTGTCCCTGGCTCAACAAAGTTGGCGCGGTAATCGATTGCACATAATTCTTAGGAGATACAGAGGAAAGAAGTTTCTCTTCGTCCTTACTTGGGGCGCCGTTGATTGCAGCGTGTGTATATGCATCACACCATGCTTGCGTAAAGGTGCCGCACTCCCCTAGATAAGCGCTCTGCAGCGAGACTGCTGAGAAGAATGTTCCAGCCCAAACCTTTTTGAAAGGACCAGGAGTAGCAACACCTTGCGCACTCTGCGGGAAGAGGTCGTTCTGTAAATCGTTCCAGGTTATATCGGCAACAACTGCATCAATTCGAGGATCTGCACTAGCGGTCATTAGCGAATTAGCTCCGCCGTACGAGCTACCCATAATTCCGACGCGAGGGTCGCCTGATTTATCTTGCACGACGTTCTTATTGAGGGCTAAATACGAGATCAGGGCTTTGGTGTCTGCGACTTCGCCGGTTGGTGCATTCATTGAAATCTGACCGGTTGATTTTCCAAAACCGCGCGCGGTCCAGGTCAGAACTACAAAACCTTTATCAACAAAGTACTTGGCATCCTGCGCGACAGAATCTTTACTGCCACCAAAACCATGGGCGATCAGGATGGCAGGTGCGGGAACCTTCTTGGGCAAATAAAGCGAGGTATCGAGTGAGACTGTATCGGCGGTATTTATGGTGCGAATTTGTACCGAATCAGCTGATGCCAAAGAGGGATTACAAGAGATTGCAGAAACCAGGAAAAGAGTTACTAATCCTGTGAATTTCATGCGTTTTACTCTCACCACGCAAAGGTAGTTGGATTTTCACTTCGCTGCATTTCGGGAATTTCGCTATTCTCACCAATATGAAGTTACGCATTCTTCCAATTGCTCTGATTGCTGTGTTATCTGCATCTCTTTTGCCACACATTGCAGAGGCAGCGTCGCCCAAGACCAAGGTCTACACCGTGACTATGAAGAAGGCTCACCTTCCTACTGCGCCCAAGAACGGCACCGACGATTACCGCTGCTTCTTGCTTGATCCAAAGGTCACAGAAGATTCAATTATTCGATCTATTCAATTCATTCCACAGCGTAAGAATTATGTCCACCATGCAATTATTTTCCGCGTCACAGATGCAGACATCCCTGAAGCAATCGCTGCAGATAAGAATGGAACCGGTTGGCCCTGCTTTGGTGGTTCTGGTTTAGGCGGCATGCTCTCAACATTTATCTCGTCACCATGGCTTAGCTCGTGGGCGCCAGGTCGCGGCAAAGATATTTCGCCAGCTGGGTACGGAACTCCATTTAAGAAGGGTGAGCGTTTTGTTCTGCAGGTGCATTACAACTTGCTCGCAGCCAATGGCGGAAAGGTCGAGACTGATCAATCAAAGATTGTGATGGAGACAGTTCCGGCTAAGGGATCAACGGTAAAACAACTTCACGTCGAGCTCTTTCCTGCACCTGTTGAATTGGCATGTCCGGCCGGAGTAACTGGTCCGCTCTGCGATCGTAAACAATCACTGATTGATTTGGCAGCCCGGACAAGTACAACTAGTGCATTCGAATCTGCTGGCATCAATGCCTTGTGTGGCCAAGATCCATTTAAGCCAGTGGCATCACTATCTTCACAATGCGACAAGGTAATTAATTCAAACTTTATGGTGATTGCTGCCGCTCCACATATGCACCTTTTGGGCCGCACTCTCTCCATCACTTTAAACCCGGGCAAGCCCACTGAAAAGATTTTGCTCGATGTGCAGAATTACAATTTCGACGATCAATCAGCAACTGTTCTAAAGACCCCTGTAAAGGTTTCTGCTGGTGACACAATCCGCGTCAAGTGCACATTTGATCCAACTCTGCGCCAGAAAATTCCTCAGTTAAAGCAGCTTGAACCACGATATGTCACATGGGGTGAAGGTTCATCCGATGAGATGTGTCTTGGGGTAATTGCAGCGACACCTTTATAAGCAATATCCTCAAGCCATGGTCAACCACGGCAATATGTATGGACCGGCATTTACCTTTCTCGGCATACCTGCATGCGATCTCGATGATCCTGCGACCTATAAGGGCGCTGATGTCATCATCGTGGGTGCGCCGATTGATAGTGGAACATCGCATCGCTCAGGTGCAAAGTTTGGTCCACAGGCGATTCGCGGCGGCGATTACTTGCCCCATGATGGAGAGCGTCCTCATTTAGCTCTGCGTACAGATGGATTGAAAGATCTCAAGATATTTGATGCTGGCGATCTCTTGATGCCTGGTGGAGATTTGGTGGCATCCCTTGCTGTCTTGCGCGAAGCAACCGAAAAGATTTCACGAGCAGGAGCAATTGCTGTGGTGTTGGGTGGCGATCACTCGATTGCTTCAGCTGATGTTGCAGGTATTGCTAACCACTTAGGTCATGGAAAAGTTTCCATGGTTCACTTTGATGCACATGCCGATACAGGCGAAGATCAGTGGGGCGCACTTGTTGGGCATGGAACACCGATGCGTCGCTTGATTGATGAAGGATATGTACGCGGAGATCGCTTCTTGCAATTGGGTCTTCGTGGATATTGGCCAGATAACAAGACGCTCGAGTGGATGCGCGATCAAGGTATGCGCTCATATGAGATGACTGAGATCCATCACCGTGGTTTGAAAGCTGTACTAGATGAATCTTTTGCAACCCTTACCGATGGTTGCGAAGGAGTCTTCCTCTCTGTCGATATCGATGTGGTCGATCCAGGAATGGCGCCAGGTACCGGAACCCCTGAACCAGGTGGAATGACTTCTCGCGAATTGCTCGAAGCTGTGCGTCGTATCTGTCTTGAACTGCCTGTGGTTGGTATTGATGTGGTGGAGGTTGCACCTGCATTTGATAGCGCAGATATCACTGCAATTCTTGCTAATCGTGTTGTGTTGGAGGCGTTGAGCGCCATCGCTAAGCGTCGAAACGGTTCGGTATATAACCCAACGCAGAACTTATTGGATCGCTAGAGCGTATCTAAGATCATCTGGACATCATCCATGGATGTCCATGGGTTTACGAAGGCAAAGCGCAGTATTGATTCACCCGCATGCTTTGATGGTGGGATAAAGCCGATCTGCTTCTCAAGTAGCGCATCAGACCATTCTTGATACTGAGCTGGTGTCCACCCTTTACGAGTAAATGCGACGATAGAAAGTTCAGGTTCGCGCACTAACTCAAGGTTTGGATGAGCTGTAATGCGTTTTGCAGATTCTTTTGCAAGGCGGATTCCTTCTTCTACTGCTGCCGAATATGCATCGGTTCCATGGGCGGCGAGTGAGAACCAGAAAGGTAAGCCGCGTACACGACGGGTTAAGTGGATTGCATAATCAGATGGCGACCATGAATCATCGTGGAGAGTTTCAAGATAGCTGGCGTACTGTGTGTGGGTCTCTTTCGCCAGTGCGGGGTTGCGATAGACAAGTGCGCAGGCATCGAAAGGTGCAAAGAGCCATTTGTGTGGGTCGACGATAAATGAATCAGCGTCTTCAACACCCTTATAAAGGTGGCGAACAGAAGGTGCGCAGAGACCTGCAAGACCATAAGCACCATCGACGTGGAACCAGATGTTGCGTTCCTTAGCCGCCTTTGCAAGTGAAGCAAGATCATCAACGATTCCAAGGTTGGTGCTGCCCGCAGTTCCTACAATTGCAAAGACACGTTTGTTGGTGGTGGCATGTAGCTCATCGATTGCTTTGGCAACGCGTGATCCTTCAAGGCGAAGCTCGTGATTGGTTTCAATCTTCAAAACATCAACATCCAAGACGTGGGCAGCTGATGTAATAGATGAATGTGATTCGGCGCTGCAAGCGATTACCCAGCGCTGAGTATCAGGATGTATTTTGCGCGCTTGGTCGCGAGCGACGACTAGAGCAGAAAGATTTCCCATCGTTCCGCCTTGCACAAAGACGCCACCTGAAGTTGCTGGAAGTCCGGCAATATCAATGAGCCACTTAATCGCTTGGTTCTCAGCAAAGACAGCTCCAGCTCCTTCTTGCCATGAGCCACCGTAGAGAGAAGATGCGCCGACTACAAGATCGAAGAGGTTGGAGTATTCGCTGGGTGCAGATGGAATAAAGGCGAGGTTGCGTGGATGATCTGTTGAGATGCATGCAAGTGCAAGAGTTTCGGTAAAAATATCGAGAGTCTTCTTGCCGCCTAATCCGCCTGCAGTAATTGTGTTGCCGAGTTCTGAATAGAGATCGGCTTCAGAGCGAGGACCATCGAGAGGTGGATCAGATTTCAACCGGGCAAGGCTGTATTCCATGACAGCTTTTGCGAGTTCTTCTACCTCTGTGGTGAATTCATGCACGGTGAGATTCTGCCCTATCTCTACTTACTTTGGTTAAGAAGGAATGTGATCACTTGCTCAGCAAAGTCAGCTGGGAGCTTGGGGCTGTGTGAACCTTTCGCAATTTTCCAATATTGAAGGTGGGTATGAGTATCACAGGTGTAATTAATGACCGTTGTCTCAGGTCCCTTAATAGTAGGCTCAAAATCTTTCTTTGACACTGCAGGTGAATAGCACTTATTGAGCAGTGCCACTTTTGTCACTGTGCTCTTGGCGCTTGTGTAGGGAAAATTGTTGAGGACTCCCCCATCAATTTTGATGGTCTTATCTGCAGTTCCGTGGATATTGAGAAGAGAGACCGGAGTACTTGGTTTGCAATCGGATTCGGTATCCATCGCCCCTGCAATGGCAACGATTGCTGCGACTTTATTGGTCTTGCATGCGAAGGTGAAAGACATAAATGCGCCGTTGCTATGGCCAATCAAATAAATACGCTTTGGATCGACTGGGGTCTTTGCGCTGATCTCATCAATCAATGAATTGATATAAGCAACATCATCGACCTCTTGCTTGTACTTGTTGCAGCAGGACTTTGACGCATTCCAGAATCGTTTGCCTTCTGGGTTAGTCATTCCATCGGGTGCGATGTAAATAAGGCCGTTCTTCTTAGCGACAGGGCCAAGGTGCATGTAATTCTCTTGGTGCGCACCGGAAGTGGATGCAGAGTGAAGAAGGATGAGAAGTGGTGCTGGGTTTGCGAGTGAGTCAGGGAGATTGACTATGACGGGGCGATCTCCCCCGACGATGTAAGTATTGCCGGCAGTTGCGGGCGAAATGAGCGCAATGGCGAGTGCGAAAACAGTGAGTATTCGCGACTTCATTGTTCTATCTTCGTATGTCTACCGAGCTTTGTCACACTGAACTGCCATAATTTTGCACATGTTGAAACTCGAACACTTTCTAGAAAAAGTCATCTTTGCTGGACGCTGGTTACTCGCTCCGCTCTATCTTGGCCTTCTCTTAGCGCTCTTGCCAATCCTCTATCGTTTCTTCCACTCTTTCTGGCACATCATGAGCCACCTCACTGAATCATCAATGAGCGAGATAACGCTTCAAGTTCTCGAACTTCTTGACACCGTACTTCTTGGAAACCTCATCATCTTGGTGCTCTTTGCGGGCTATGAGAATTTTGTATCAAAGATTGCAATCGCAGATGGCGCAGAAGATCGTCCACACTGGATGGGGCATGTTGATTCCAGCGGTATGAAGATCAAACTTATTGGTTCACTTGTTGCAATCTCTGTTATCGAGTTGCTCAAGGACTTTATGAAGGAAGGAACCTTTGACGCTAACCGTGAGGGATGGCGCATCGGCATTCATATGACCTTCGTCGTATCAGGCTTGCTCTTTGCTCTCATGGAAAATATGGCTGATCGCCACAAATCTGAACGTTAAGGTTTACGAGGCGATAGTTTTCGAGCGCATCTCTCCGATGCCTTCGATACCTGTAATAACTTCTTGACCAGCTGTTAAGTACTTCGTTGGCTTGAAGCCCATACCGACACCTTCAGGTGTTCCGGTATTGATGATGTCACCTGGGAAGAGCTCCATAAATTGGCTCAAGTACCAGACGATGTGATCGATGCCGTAGATCAAGTCGCTGGTACGTGAATCTTGGCGCTTCTCGCCATCGACTGTGCAATACAGGCGAACATCATCTGGTGTGAACTCATCTTCAGTAACAATTGTTGGACCCATTGGGTTAAATGTAGGAAATGACTTTCCCTTCACCCATTGGCCGGCGCGTTCAATCTGCCAGTGGCGCTCTGAAACATCTTGGCTAATTGAGTAGCCAAGGATGTGGCTGCGCGCTTCTGATTCGCTCTTTAAGTAGAGAGCGCGCTTACCGATAACAATGGCGAGTTCTACTTCGTAATCTGTCGCTGTTGAATTCGGTGGAATTGCGATTTCATCGTTAGGTCCGATGAGACAGTCGGGGGCTTTCATAAAGACAACAGGCTCTGGCGGTGGAGTCATTCCAGATTCTGCAGCATGGCGTGCATAGTTCAGACCGATGCAGATCAACTTTGTTGGGCGAGCAACAGGGCTTGCAATGCGAAGACCTGCAATATCAAAGGGAGTCTGTGCAGAAAGGTCTGCCGCCTTCACCTTCTCGTATGCACCTGCCTCGAGTTCGGGGCGGTTCCAATCCTTAATCAGGTGATCTACATAGACTGCTTGAGTCTGATTGATCATGACTGCTGGACGTTCTGAACCTACATTGCCGAATCTCGCGATTTTCATAGCCTCAGATTAGCGCAGCGCTCTTAGTATTCATACATGAAGATTGTGATTGCCCCTGATTCATTTAAGGGAAGTGCATCTTCTAGCGATATTGCACAGTGGATTGAAAGTGGAATTCACTCAGTTATCCCAGATTGTGAAACGGTAATGATTGCAATCGGCGATGGCGGAGAAGGTTCTCTCGATGCAGTGCTGCTTGCAGGATTTACTGCGCATTCAGTTGAAGTTTCTGGGCCAGTCGGCAATCGCGTCACCGCTCACTTTGCGATCAAGGGTGAGACCGCCTTTATTGAGATGGCGCAAGCATCTGGGTTATGGCAATTACCAGGTGGAGAGAAGGATGCTCTCAACGCTACATCTTTCGGTACTGGCCAACTCATTCTTGCAGCCCTTGATAAAGGTGCGAAGAAGATCATTCTCGCGATTGGTGGCACAGCAACAACCGACGCAGGAGCTGGCGCACTTCAAGCACTCGGTGCAAAACTCACAGATGCTTCAGGAAATGAGGTTGCACCCGGAGGCGCTGCACTCAGTGAGTGCACGAAAGTTGATATCTCATCGTTAGATTCACGTCTTGCGGGGGTTTCATTTTCCTTAGCTAGCGATGTCACAAATCCTTTACTCGGAGAGCTAGGCGCAGCTCGCAACTTTTCACCGCAGAAGGGTGCAACGCCTGAAGATATAGAAACACTTGAGCTCTCTCTCACACACTTTGCATCGGTTGTTGGTGGCCAATACGCATCAGCGCCTGGTGCAGGCGCTGCAGGTGGCTTTGGATTCATGGCCTATTCATTCCTGAATGCACAAGCCCAGAGCGGGATTGATCTCATCCTCGATCTCGTCGACTTCGATTCACAGATAGCTGGCGCAGATGTGATTATCACTGGCGAAGGTCGCTTTGATTCGCAGAGCGTGCATGGAAAAGCTCCATGGGGAATCTTGCAGCGAGCAGAGAAGTTATCGATTCCTACTTACTTGGTCTGTGGTGATGCTGATGATCAACATGGCTCAAACTTTCAGGAGATATTTACACTCACTTCGCTTGAACCAGATATTGATTTCTGCATTAAGAACCCTGCTCCCCTAGTGACTCAGCTGGGTGCGCAGATTGCGGTGCGTTTCTCAGAGAAGTAAAAAAGACCCGCCCACACTTAGGTGGACGGGTCTTCCTTACGGTTAATTTATCCGTGGATAGTTGCAACCTCTTTAATTGCCGCTGGCTTATTTGAAGAGAGATAAGCAAGTGCAATCAGTCCGAGGACCATCCAAGCCCCCATTGCATAAGCACCATAGGTAAGTGGTGATGCAAGTGAAACGATGAAGCTCAACCCTGGCATACCGGTAATTCCTGCTGCATTGAAGAAGCCAGGAATAAGGAAGAGGAAGCCAACAATTGGAACCACAATATGAATAACTGGATGGCGCTCTTCCCTGCGATGCTTTGTGAAGTAACCAATGCAAGCGAGGTTTGCGATCATGTAGACAGGTACTACTGCAACAACAAGTCCTGTTGCAATAATTCCGAATGCCATCTGAGGTGTGTACTTAGCGCCAAGGCCGAGTGCAAGAGCGAGTCCGATTACAAGCTGGACGATAACTGCGTTGCGTGGAGTCTTGTGCTTTGGATCAATCTCAGCGAGAGCCTTTGGAAATACACCAGCGCGACCAAATGCGAAAGCAGTACGTGTGAATACGTTTGCTCCAGCATTTGCATTAGCGATAGTTGAATTGATGATTGCGAAGAGGACCAAGATCCAGAAGATTGTTCCAAGACCCTTAGCTAAGCCATCCCATGGCGCTCCATTGTTAGATGCCGCAAAGTCCTTGAACTTCTCAGGACCAAAAGCAACTGTTGCTGCATATGTTGTGAATGCGTAAAGAGCTCCGATTGAGAGCGTTGCATACATAACTGCCTTAGGGATGTTCTTACGTGGGTTCTCTGTCTCTTCAGCAAGTGGTGCTGCTGCTTCGAAGCCTGAGAATGCAAGGAGACAGAAGACAGATCCTGCGATAACGCCTGACCAACCTGCGAATCCTTCAGCATTTGCATAGTGTGGTGAGAAGACGGCGAGGTCGTTATTTCCGCCAGCCTTGATTACCAAGACGATACCGACGATAAGGAATACGCCAATTTCAATTGCACCGAGAATAACGCCGGTGCGAGCTGAAGAACGTACGCCCTTATAGACAATCCAACCAACAAGGAGAGTTCCCGCAACTGTGAAGATCCACCAGTTGTTAGTTGAGAAAGATTCTTGCTCTGAGTGCCATTCGCCTGCAACTGTGTAACCAAGCTGCAACATCACGAGCGGAACGATAAGAATTTCAACTGCTGCATATGCCCAGCCGACCAAGAAGCCAACCCATGGGCGCAAACCAACTGCGCTATAGGTTGCAACGGATCCTGCTGAAGGAATATGTGCTGCGAGCTGACCAATACTTGAAGCTGTAAAGAAGATTCCGAAGAATGCAAAGACCACAGCCAGCGGAAGTGCTCCGCCTGCAAGAGGTGATCCGAAGGGAATTGACGCTGCGATCGCCGCGCCTGGTGCCATGGAACAGATTGATTGGAATACGACTTCGCGTAAACCAACCGCATTACGTTCTAGTTGAGCCACAGTTGTTCTCCTTGTAGTTCGAAAGCGGAGACCCGCTTTTCCGACATACAAAGTTTCCTCTCGAAAATATGTTACCCGCAGGTATTTTTTAAATTAATTTATATATTTTTAAAGGGGTGTGGCGCGCGTGAAATCTTTGGAACGCGCATCTTTGCCACGGCAAAGCCATCAGGAAGCGGGTGGCAGTTCTGCGCAATACCGAGATCTCCTGCAACTGAGAGAAATACAAATGCATCTTCAATAGTGAATCCCCACTCATCAACAAGAAGCTTGGCTGCTTCATCGCAAGCGATCTTGAGAGCATCTTGAATATTGCCTGCTGTGCCATGTGTAACCCATGAATCTTTGAGTTCGGTAATCGGCCAGCCGCCTGCATTACCCTTAATTAAATCGACCTTGATAATTCCTTTTCCACCGATTTCAACACCGGTTCCTGAAATTTCTCCGTCGCCCATGGAGGCGTGCATATCTCCGATAGCTAACATTCCACCTGGTTGAAATACAGGAAGGTGCACTGTCGCACCGATGCCATTGAGATGATCATCCATATTTCCGCCATGGCGATCAGCGAAGAATGTTCCGATTTCACCCTTTGCTGGAGCAACGCCAATCACACCGAACATAGGACGAGTGGGGAATGTAACTCCATTGGACTCCATAGTGATGACGCCATCTTTGACGTTAAAGATTCGAGTCTGAGGAGCTTGCGCCTTATCAATCAGCTGGCCCCATTCAGGGATAACCATTCCAGCACCCTTTGTCCCAGGTTGAATATCAATCAGAGTTACTGAAAGAGAGTCACCAGGTTCTGCGCCCACAACTTCGATCGGCCCTGTCGCGCTATTGACGCGATTCATATCGAGAGTAAGAAGTGTGTCTTCTTGGCTCTGAACCTGACCTGTAAAGCAATCCCACGTCTCGATTTCAATGACAGTTCCTGGCTGAACAGAGACAACTGGCTTCATATCCGCTTCGTACTTCCAGATATGTTGGTCTTTCGAAATCTTGACTGTTGGGTTCATATGAAAAACTTAGCAGGGCTCGAGCGAAAAATCAGCGTCAAAGCTAGGAAAAGATTTTGCCTGGGTTCAAAAT
The DNA here is from genome assembly GCA_002284855.1 of Actinobacteria bacterium IMCC25003. GTDB lineage: Bacteria > Actinomycetota > Actinomycetes > Nanopelagicales > Nanopelagicaceae > Planktophila. The sequence continues at coordinate 1,149,121 of CP015603.1, forward strand.
TCCGTTGGGATCTAACGCCTTCTTGATGGATTTCATGACTGCCACAGATGCTTCGCCGGCCTCTTCGAGTAGTGAGTCAATCTTTCCTGCTCCGATTCCATGTTCGCCTGTGCATGTTCCGCCCATCGCGATAATCGCTGATGTGGTCTTATGTGTGAGTTCGCGGATTTGTTCGAGCTCTTCAGGCTTTGTTGGGTCGGTAACGATAAAGGTGTGGAAGTTTCCGTCGGCAACGTGTCCCAAGATGGAATGTGGGAATGGTGATTCCTTAAGGAACTTCTCGGCAACGGCGACAGCATCGGCAAGTTTAGAAAGTGGAACAGCTGCATCGGTGCTGATTGCGCGCTTTCCTGGAAATGCTGCGATGCCTGCCCAATATGCATTGTGACGAGCCTGCCATAACTTGCGGCGTTCGCCTTCTTCAGAGGTCCACTCGAAATCTGTTCCACCGAAATCACTGGTGATCTCTTGAACAACCTTGGCATCTTCCTCAACGCCACGAGGTGAACCGTGGAATTCAAAGAGAAGAGTAGGTGCCTCTTGGAGAGTTAAGCCATCGTGAGCGTTTACGTTCTTAATAGATTGCGCATCTAGGAACTCGCAGCGAGCAATAGCAACACCGGAACGGACAATCGCAATCGCTGCCTGCACGCCATCTGCAAGCGATGGGAAGCGAGAGACAGCAGCTGCCATCTTCTCGGGGATTCCAAATACGCGCAGAGTAATTTCAGTAACGACTGCCAGCGTTCCTTCTGAACCGACTATTAATCGTGCCAAGTCATAACCCGCCGAGAGTTTGCGAGTCTCGCGACCTGCGTGAATCACTGTTCCATCGGCAAGTACAGCAGTGAGCTTTAAGACGTTTTCGCGCATCGATCCATAGCGCACCGTGGTGGTGCCGGCAGCACCTGTTGATGTCATTCCCCCGATAGTTGCATCGGCACCTGGGTCGACAGAGAAGAAGAGCCCATCGTTAGCAAGCTTCTTATTGAGAGCCATGCGCTTCACGCCGGCTTGGACTGTGACGGTGAGGTCATCTGGTGAAATTTTTACAATCTTATCCATCTCACTTAAATCCAATGAGATTCCACCAAAGAGCGGAAGAACGTGGCCCTCAAGAGATGATCCTGCACCGAATGCCGTCACTGGAATCTTTTCAGCGTTGCAGTAGGCAAGAACTTGAGAGACTTCTTCGGTGGAGTGAACTGTTACTACCGCAGATGGGCGAATAGGTGGAAATGCAGATTCGTCGCGCCCATGCGCATCGAGTACTGATTCGTTTTGAGAGATGCGACCGCTTACTAAAGCAGAAATGGCTTTTACTTGCGCGCCAGATAAATCAACGCGTTCTGTAAAAGCCATTTACATCTCGATTCTTATCGATACATGTGTAGCCCCGAAGGGATTCGAACCCTCGTAGCTGACTTGAGAAGCCAGAGTCCTAGGCCGCTAGACGACGGGGCCGTGCCAAAAAAATAACTAGGACAAACATATTCAGTTGTAGGTACTGCGCTGGGGTACCAGGACTCGAACCTAGACTTACTGAACCAGAATCAGCAGGGCTGCCAATTACCCCATACCCCACGGAAAGATTGCGCTTGGCTGCGCAAGGTGGAAGTTTACCCCAAAAATTAGAGTGCGAGAGCCTGCGTAATGCGGGCTAAGCAAGCCTCTTTCCCGAGCAACTCCATAGATTCAAAGAGCGGCGGAGAAATTGTGCTGCCCGTTGTTGCAATGCGAAGTGCAGTAAATGCAATACGTGGCTTGAGGCCGAGTTCTTCAATCAGGGATGCACGAAGAACTGCCTCGATGGATTCGTGGTTCCATGTTGCAACGCCTTCAAGATCTGAAAGTGATCGCTTCAAAATATCCTTTGCTGCAGCATCAGTTATCTTGGAAACTGCCTCGGCATCGACTGCAAACTTTTCTACAAAAAGGAACTTAAGAAGCTGTGGAGCTTCATCTAACTTGACGATGCGCTCTTGAATGATTGGCAGAGCTTTCTTTACTAATTCAACTTCAGCATCGGTGCCAGTAATGACGCCTGCCTTAATAAGGAATGGCATGGTCCAGGTAGCAAACTCTTCGAGGCTTAGCGCACGGATCTTGTCGCCATTGATGGCTTCAAGCTTCTTCATATCAAAACGCGCAGGAGATGAGTGAACCTTTTCAACAGTAAAGAGTTCAGTGAGTTCCTTCATCGAAATATTTTCACGGTCATCACCAGGCGACCATCCAAGGAGTGCGAGGTAGTTACAGATTGCTTCAGGGAGATATCCCTGCTCGCGATACCAAGCGATGGAGACTTCACCGTTGCGCTTTGAAAGCTTGGCATTATCTTGGCCCATCACGAATGGCAGGTGAGCAAATACTGGGTAATCCTCAATCTTCACTCCCATAGCTTGATAGACACGAATCTGACGAGGTGTTGATGAGAGTAAATCTTCTCCACGAAGTACGTGAGTGACGCCCATCAAGATGTCATCGACAGCAACTGCGAGTGTGTAGAGCGGTGAACCATCTGCGCGAACAAGTACAAAGTCCGGAACAAACTTGTGATCGAAGGTTACTTCGCCACGAATCTCATCTTTAAAGGTGGTTGTGCCATCAGGCATGCGCATGCGAACAACACCTTCGCGACCTTGCGCCTTAAATGCAGCGATTTGTTCAGCTGTTAAATCACGACAGTGGCCGTTATATCCCGGTGCCACATTTGCTTTGCGCTGCTCTTCGCGCACTGCCTCTAGTTCTTCAGGTGAGCAATAGCAGTAGTAAGCATCTTTCTGATCAAGAAACTTCTGTGCCCATTCGGCGTAAATACCAAGACGTTGTGATTGCAGGTATGGCCCGTTATCGCCACCAACTTCTGGGCCCTCATCCCACTGCAGACCGAGCCATTTCAGTGTGTCGATGGCAGCGTTGATGTATTCATCGGTAACGCGCGTTGTATCGGTATCTTCGATGCGGAAGAGGAATGTGCCACCCGTGTGACGCGCATATGCCCAATCAAAGAGCGCTGTGCGGATATTTCCAACGTGTAGATCACCAGTTGGAGATGGTGCGAAACGTACCTTTACCTTTTTAGTCATGGACGCGCGCTCACCTTATTGGTTAATTGGCCAAGGCCTTCGATGGATATAGCAATAGTAGATTTTTCTGGCATCGGGCCGATTCCTGCAGGAGTTCCGGTGATGATGACATCGCCTGGAAGAAGTGTCATCACCTGAGTGACAAAGTGAACAATATCTTCAACTTTAAAGATCATGTCTGAGAGCTTGGCATCTTGCTTTACTTCGCCATTGAGCGTTGTGGTGATGCGCTGAGTACCTGGAACAAACTCAGTTTCAATCCATGGACCGAGTGGACAGAAGGTGTCGAATGACTTTGCGCGCATCCACTGTCCATCGCGTTTTTGAAGTTCGCGAGAAGTCACATCATTTGCCATGGTGTAACCAAAGATCACATCTTTCACGCGTTCTTTAGGTACTTCCTTGCAGACTCGACCAATCACAATGGCGAGCTCTGCTTCGTAATCAATAGTGGGAGCCATAGCCGGCCAGACAATGGTGTCGCCTGGGCCAATCACTGAAGTATTTGGCTTAAGGAAGATGATCGGTTCATCAGGAACAACGCCACCCATTTCAGCTGCATGGTCGGCATAGTTCTTTCCGACTGCAACGATCTTTGAGCGAGGGATGACTGGGGCAAGAAGGCGGACCTTGGTGAGTTCAACCTTTGCCGCTGTCTTCTGGATGCCGTGATAAATGGGATCTCCAGAGATGATGGAGATTAGATTATCTTCTTCGAGGATTCCAAAGAGCGGATCGGTACCCAAACCTGCATCAGGCTGAGGTGTAAATCGAACTACGCGCATTGGTCAATCTTATCTTTAAGGCGTAAATAAGGCTAAAGCGCGCTTTCCTTACCGCTTGAATCAAGATGAAAAATAGTGGCGGTTGGTGCAAAGTCCCTAATCGCCTTGATATTTGCAGGAAGAGATCCAGCAGCGACAACGCTCTCGATTCCGGTGATTCCTGATGCAAGTGCAACGGTAAGAACTGATTCGAAGGCATCGAGGTTGAGCGATGGTGATGTCACATTGATTGCAACGTAGGTGCGGCCGGTGTTATCGCGTAACGCTGCCGCTTGTTGTGCACCGCTGCGAGCAAGAGTTGAGGTTGCAAGTGTTGCCAGCTTTGTATCTTCTGGATTATTCATGCTCAGCAATCTCCTGTTCTGGACGCTCAATAATAACGGAGCTAATACGACGTCTGCGACCGATAGGACGCTCGGAGGTAATCGACCAACCTTGCAGATCAATGGTGGAACCTGCGATTGGTACGCGACCTAACTTCTCGGCCATATATCCGCCGATGGTATCGACATCTTCAAATTCATCGCGATTGATATCGATTTTAAGTTCGTCAGCGAGATCTTCAACGTGCATAGTTGCTTTCGCGCGCGCCTTCTTCTCGCTCAACCAAGTGAAAGTTTCAACGCCTTCATCGTATTCGTCAGCAATCTCGCCCACGATTTCTTCGATAATATCTTCGATGGTGATGATTCCAGCTGTGCCACCATATTCGTCGACAACGATTGCCAAGTGAATCTGATCGCGCTGCATCTCTTTCAGTAGCTCAGCTGCTTCCTTATTTTCGGGAACAAATACTGCAGGGCGTGTGTGCTGCTCAACCTTTTCAGTTGTTTCAGCTTCGTGGTGATCGAGAGCGCGCTTAGCTAAATCCTTTACATAGGCAATTCCGATGATGTTATCGATGCCATCGCCAACAACAGGAACGCGTGAATATCCTGAACGAAGTGCCAGTGAGAGCGCTTGGCGAAGAGTCTTATCTCTTTCAATCCAGACCATGTCTGTGCGAGGAACCATGAGTTCGCGCACCAAGGTGTCGCCTAGCTCAAATACATTGTGAATCATCTCGTGCTCATCGGATTCAACGAGGCCGCGATGGTGCGCGTGATCCATCAGTTGGCGCAGCTCTACTTCATCAGAGAGGAGTCCCCACGCAAAACCTTTAAAGGCAAGCTTGATCTTTGTAGCGATATTTTTCTTCACAGTTAGTTAGCCACCGAAAGTGACCACTCCTTCACAATCTTCTCTTGCAGCGCGAACATGACTTTCTCTTCGTCAGGATCTGCGTGGTCATAGCCCAAGATATGGAGCAAGCCATGTGTAGCAAGAATGTAGATTTCATGTTCAACGCTATGTCCGGCATCTTGTGCCTGCTTTGCCGCAACTGCAGGTGCTATGACGATATCTCCTAGAGTGACAGCTTCGCCCTTTACTTCAGGCATATCCATGGGAAATGAAAGTACATCGGTGGGACCTGGTTCATCCATCCACTTAATGTGAAGCTCTTCCATCTCTTGCACATCGACAAATGTGAGCGAGATTTCGCACTCAGGGTTGAGCTCCATGTAATCGATACCGAAATTAATCAATGTATGCATCTGGGTTTCTGGCACAAGCGCGCCAGAGCGATTGACTAGCTCAACGGTCATGAGTTACGAATCGGACGCGGAACTGATTTGGTCGCATCATATTTATCGTAAGCCTTGACGATATCTCCGATAAGGCGGTGACGCACAACGTCATCAGCGGTCAGCTCCATAAATGAGATGTCATCGACGCCATCAAGGATGTCTCGAATAATTCCAAGGCCAGAACGCTGACCATTAGGTAGGTCGTTCTGCGTGATATCGCCAGTAATAACCATCTTGGAGCCGAAACCAAGGCGAGTTAAGAACATCTTCATCTGTTCAGGTGTGGTGTTCTGTGCCTCATCCAGGATGATAAATGCATCGTTGAGTGTGCGACCGCGCATAAAGGCGAGAGGTGCAACTTCAATAACGCCGGTCTGCATCAAACGTGGAATAGCTTCTGAATCGATCATGTCGTGCAGCGCATCAAAGAGCGGACGCAAATATGGGTCGATCTTCTCATTGAGAGTTCCGGGTAAGAATCCGAGTTTCTCGCCTGCTTCAACAGCTGGGCGAGACAAGATAATGCGATTGACCTTCTTTGCTTGCAGAGCAGCAACAGCCTTTGCCATTGCAAGGTAGGTCTTTCCTGTACCTGCAGGTCCGATTCCAAAGGTGATGGTGTTCTCTTCAATGGCATCAACGTAGAGCTTCTGGTTGGCAGTCTTCGGGCGAATAGTTTTGCCACGGTTAGAGACGATATTGAGTGAGAGAACTTCTGCAGGATGCTGGACCGGTTCTGCCTCAAGCATCGCGATGCTACGAGTGACTGCATCAACGTTGAGGCTCTGTCCTGAACGGATAACGAGCATCATCTCGGTAATCAACTTCTCCATCGCAAGACAATCAATATGTGGTCCGCGCAAGGTGATTTCGTTGCCGCGCACAGTGACGTTGACTGAAGGGAATGCTGCTTCGATTGCCAACATATTTGCATCATTGATACCGACGAGTGAAACCATCGGGATGGCAGGTGGGACGGTGATTAAGAGGCGTTCCATATAACTGAAAATCTATCGGTAAAGGGGTGAATTCACCACACGGAAAGAGCGGTGTTGACCGCAGATAAAGCCGCTAATCCAGCGTGTGCCGAGCGCAGAACAGGGCGGCCCATCAGAGCAACCTTTGCTCCCGCTGCTGCAAAGGTATCAATCTCTTCATCGGTCAGACCGCCTTCGGGCCCGATGATGATTGCAACCTTCTTGCAACCAGGAGTAACTATTTGCGAAACTTTCATCGTTGCCGATTCGTGGAAGACAATTGCTAAATCTGCCTGAGCAATCTGATCGATTACCGCGTTGGTAGCTGCTACCCCAATGACTTCAGGGATTCGGAAACGTCGTGATTGCTTACTGGCTTCACGCGCAGTGGTTTGGAGTTTTTCCATCTTGTCATCTGACTTACCAATACTACGAGTGGCTTTCCACATCACGATGCGATCTGCTCCGCCCTCGGTGCACATCTCAATAGATTCCTTGATGCGATCGCCCTTAGGTATTGCTTGGATGACTGTGAAATGTGTGTCGAGTGGATCTTGATAGCCAGTTGCCAAAACTTCGACAGTCATATGCTTTTTGTGGACCTCTTTAGCCTCTACATGTGACCAAGTGCCTTTGCCATCGCTTAAGTTGAAGAGATCGCCACTCTGTATGCGAAGTACGCGAATAGCGTGAAGTGCATCTTCATTATTGAATTCATAGGTTGTGCCAGGTGTGGTTGGCAAATCTTCAACGAAGAAGAGGGTCAGCATTAGCGCCCGAATGCATCTCTAAATTTAGAGAAAAGACCTTCTTTATGGCCCTTAATCTTTACATCGCCCGCTTTTTCGCCACGGGCTGCGGCAAATTCCTTAAGCAACTTCTCTTGATCACGGTTGAGCTTATGAGGAGTTGCTACATCAACATGCACGATGAGATCACCGCGATGTGTGGTGCGAAGGCGAGTCATACCTTTGCCCTTTACGGGAATCGTTGTTCCGCTCTGAGTTCCGGCCTTGATATCAACTTTGACGGGACCATCGAGGCACTCAACTTCAACAGTTGTGCCAAGAGCTGCTGCTGCAAATGAAACTTCGACGGCAACGTGCAGGTGGTCTCCATCACGCAGTAAGAATTCATGTTCTGCTTCAACGATTTCAACATATAAATCGCCCGCCGGTCCCCCGCCTTGTCCGACTTCTCCGCGACCAGCCATCTGAATACGGTTGCCAGTTTCAACGCCTGCAGGGACTTTAATGTTTATTGTCTGACGTGCGCGTACACGTCCATCGCCACCACATTCGCGACATGGATCTGTAATGACGCTGCCATAACCAGAACAGTTATTACATGGTCGAGATGTCATGACCTGACCGAGGAATGACTTCTGAACAAATTGTGTTTCACCGCGGCCCTTACAGACCGGACACATCGAAGGCGCAGTGTTATTTGCAGTTCCCTGTCCTTCGCACTTCTGACATACAACTGCTGATTCCAAAGTGATATCGCGTTCTGTTCCGAAGCACGCTTCGTTGAGATCTACCTCGATGCGAATAAGTGCATCTTGTCCCTGGCGCATACGTGGACGTGGTCCGCGATTTCCACCGCCACCAAAGAAAGCATCCATGATGTCGCTAAATCCACCGCCACCGAATCCGCCGCCAAAACCTCCGCCGAATCCGCCTTGGCCACCCATGTCATATTGCTGACGCTTCTGTGGGTCAGACAAAGTGTCATAGGCAGCAGTCACTTCTTTAAATTTATTCTGAACTTCAGGGTCTGGATTTACATCGGGGTGGAGTTCGCGCGCAATCTTGCGATAAGCCTTCTTAATGTCATCGGCGGTAGCTCCGCGATCGAGTCCAAGTAGGTCGTAATAATCAGCCATTACTTATTTCCCTCAGTAATAAAGCGGCCGACATAGCGAGCAACAGCAGAGACAGCTGCCATAGAACCCGCGTAATCCATGCGGGTTGGCCCAAGAATTCCAAGGGATGCATCAGTTCCATAGCCCACTGTGACAAGTGACGTTGTCTGCAAGCTGGAATCTGGTTGTTCGCTGCCGATAGTGACGTGCACCGTTGAGTGCGCATCGCTGAGAAGACGGAGTAAGACAACTTGTTCTTCGAGAGCTTCAAGAATGGGTGAGAGAGTATTTCCAAGATCTTCGCCTGAACGAGCAAGGTTTGCAGTTCCTGAAATTGCCATCATCTCGCGACCTTGTGAATCGCCAATCTTGGGATACTTCACAACAGCAACCTGCTTGGTGATATCTGCCAATAACTTTGCACTTCTCTTGACGACATCATCGAGGTCGTGTGCACCTTCGAGGAAAGTCTCGATAGCGCGACGTTCGGCAGTTGATAGTGGTTTTACAGCTGACAGTTTGTCGACGAAGAGTCGGTATCCACGATCTGTTGGGATTCGACCTGCGCTTGTATGAGGTTGAGTAATCAAACCTTCTTCTTCAAGAACAGCCATCTCGTTGCGGATAGTTGCAGGACTAATTCCGAGTGCGCGCTTATCGGCAATCGCCTTTGAGCCCACAGGCTCTTGGGTTTCGACATATTCGTCGACGATTGCTCGCAGAATCTCGAGGCGGCGATCAGTGGTCATGGTCTAGCAATCTTAGCGCGCGAGTGCTAACGAAGCATTTCATGTGTGATTCTGTCGGCAATCAATCGCCCCTTGGGAGTTAGCGCCAAGGCATTCTCTTTCTCAATCACATGGCCGCTCTTGATGTACTCCATCGTGCGTTCGTACTGCGCGACTGTAAGAGCTGCCTTCTTTACGCCTTCAGGCATGCGGATTGCGAGCATGATGTACTCAGATTTCTTCTCTTCATCACTTAGAACTTCTGAATCTTTAATTGGTGAAATGCCCGCAAAGACCTTCTCTTTATATGCGTTGGGATGCTTCACATTCCAGAAACGCTTCTGATCGATATGTGAGTGCGCTCCAGGACCTAGGCCCCACCAGTTATTTGATTTCCAGTACGCAATATTGTGACGACATTGATGACCTGGCTTTGACCAGTTCGATAATTCGTACCACTTCAAACCCTTTTGTAGGCACTGTTGATCTACGAGCAGGTACATATCTGCCATCAGATCATCATCAGGCATTGTGTATTCACCGCGCTTGATCTGCGCAGCCAACTTGGTTCCTTCTTCAACGATAAGTGCATATGCGCTGATGTGATCAATGTTGAGTGAGAGCGCTTCTTTTACCGTTGCCGCCCAATCGCTGAGCGACTCCCCTGGTGCGCCGTAGATAAGGTCAACGCTGACAGATGGGAACCCGGCAGTGCGCGCCATATCGACAGCCTTGCGAACATTCTCTGGATTATGTGTGCGATCGAGAACTTTCAGTACATCGGGATTCGATGATTGCATGCCGAATGAGATGCGGTTGAAACCAACAGAGAAGAGTTCATTGAGTTTCTCTTGCGTGACAGAATCTGGGTTTGCTTCAAGAGTTATTTCACAATCATCGGTAACGCCATTGCGCGCCTTGATAGCTGTGATGACGCGACCTAAATCTTTAGGAGGCAAGAGAGATGGAGTTCCACCACCGAAAAAGATAGTTGGCACTTGATCAGTAGGTGCAGCTTCTAACTCTTTCAGCACGGCATCGATGTAATCGCCAGAGACGATCTCGAGAGTGGCGCCATCTTGAAGTTCAGAAGGTGTGTAGGTGTTGAAGTCGCAGTACCCACAACGTCGTACGCAATAGGGAATATGGACGTAGAACGAGAGCACGGTGCTTAGCCTTCGAGCTTGCGGGCTGCTTTGATCTTTTCGATATCGGCATCGGTGGCGAGGGCTGCAACGAAGGCTTCCTGTGGAACTTCAACGCGTCCCACCATCTTCATGCGCTTCTTACCTTCCTTCTGCTTCTCGAGAAGTTTGCGCTTACGCGAAATATCTCCGCCGTAGCACTTCGCAAGAACATCTTTACGGATTGCGCGAATAGATTCGCGAGCGATGATGCGTGAACCGATAGCGGCCTGAATAGGAACTTCGAATTGCTGGCGAGGTATGAGTTCGCGCAACTTGCCGGTCATCATCACGCCATAGGAGTAAGCCTTATCGCGGTGAACGACAGCGCTAAATGCATCGACTGCTTCGCCTTGCAACAAGATATCGACCTTGACCAAGTTACCTTCTTCATCGCCAATCTCTTCATAATCAAGAGATGCATAACCGCGTGTGCGGGATTTAAGTTGATCGAAGAAGTCGAAGACGATTTCAGCAAGAGGGAGTGTGTAGCGGATTTCAACCCGATCTTCAGAGATGTAATCCATGCCGAGCATGATTCCGCGGCGATCTTGACAGAGCTCCATGATGGTTCCGATAAATTCGGAAGGGGCCAAGATTGTTGACTTCACAATCGGCTCTTTCACATTGTTGATCTTGCCGTCAGGAAATTCTGATGGGTTGGTAACAATGACCTCTTTGCCATCTTCCATAGTGACGCGGTAAACCACGTTAGGCGCAGTAGAAATTAGGTTGAGCTTTGCTTCGCGTTCAAGGCGTTCACGGACAATTTCCATATGCAGAAGACCAAGGAAGCCGCAGCGGAAACCAAAGCCGAGCGCTGCAGAGCTTTCTGGTTCGTAGACAAGTGCTGCATCATTGAGTTGAAGTTTTTCGAGAGCATCGCGAAGCACTGGGAAATCAGCACCATCGAGTGGGAAGAGGCCAGAGAAGACCATTGGCTTGGGATCTTTATATCCGCCGAGCGCTTCTTTGGTAGGGCGTGCAAAGTTAGTGATGGTGTCGCCGACTCGTGATTGGCGCACATCTTTCACGCCAGTAATGAGATAACCCACCTCGCCAACGCCAAGACCCTTTGACGGCAGTGGTTCGGGGCTAATGACGCCGACTTCGAGAGCTTCGTGCTTTACGCCAGTTGAGAACATCTGAATCTGTTCGCGTGGATTGATGCGGCCATCGACAACGCGCACGTAGGTAACAACACCGCGATATGCATCGTAGACAGAGTCAAAGATCAGCGCGCGTGCAGGTGCATCGGCATCTCCTACAGGTGCTGGAATTTGCGCAATGATTTGATCGAGCAAATCTGTAACGCCATCGCCAGTTTTTCCAGAAACTTTCAGCACATCTTCAACTTTGCAACCGATCAGGCCTGCAAGTTCTGCGGCAAACTTTTCTGGCTGCGCATTAGGAAGATCGATCTTGTTCAGAACAGGGATGATGGTGAGGTTGTTCTCCATCGCAAGGTAAAGGTTGGCAAGTGTCTGCGCTTCGATTCCTTGTGCACAGTCGACGAGCAAGACAGCGCCTTCACAGGCAGCGAGTGAGCGAGATACCTCGTAGGTAAAGTCGACGTGGCCAGGTGTATCGATCATGTTGAGGACATATTCCTGTCCATCAAGACCGCTGCGCCATGGCAGACGAACTGCCTGAGATTTAATAGTGATTCCGCGTTCGCGTTCGATATCCATGCGATCGAGATATTGCGCGCGCATATTGCGAGCTTCAACTACCTCAGTTATTTGGAGCATGCGATCGGCAAGAGTTGATTTACCGTGATCGATATGGGCGATGATGCAGAAATTACGGATCTGCGCCGGATTTGTAGATGCGGGCTGTGGCGCCTTAGCAATGGATATTGCAGGCACTTAAGAGACCTTTACCTTTGGATTATCTAAGAAGGTTGGCGATGAATTAACGAACGCCGGCTTTAGCAGCAGCCTTAGCCATTGAAGACTTCTTATTAGCAGCAGCGTTCTTGTGAATAACGCCCTTTGATACTGCAACATCGAGAGCCTTTGAAGCTGCGCGGAGTTCAGCAGTGGTTGCAGCAGCGTCACCCTTTACGACAGCTTCGCGGAACTTGCGAACAGCAGTCTTGATTGATGATGAGACAGACTTGTTACGAAGGTATGCCTTCTCGTTTGTCTTAATACGCTTGATCTGCGACTTGATATTTGCCACGTGTATTGCTCCGTCTGTGAGTTTTTAGCCAAACCTTGTGATTTGTGCAGATGCGTAGGTTATCAGCGCAGGGGGTTGACCCCAAAATCGAGATTTAGCGCTGGCCGTGGGCTGCAGTGATGGTCTGAAGGGCCTTTTCCAGCGCGAAGATGGGGTCTGATGAGGCCCCCTTCACATCGGCATCGGCCTTGGCGATCGCCTCGACCGCTGTTGCGATTCCGCGAGGAGTCCAGGATTGCAGCTGGCGACGCGCTTTATCAATCTGCCATGGAGCCATTCCGAGTTGTCCGGCTAATTCAAATGATTTTGTTCCGCGATTTGTTCCTGAAACTTTTGCAAGAGAGCGAAGTGAAGATGCAATTGCAGAGGTAACCATGACCGGATCAGTTCCAGTTTCTAGTGCGCTGCGAAGAGTAATGAGTGCTACGGGCAAGTTACCGTCGATGGTTGCGTCAGCGACATCAAATCCGGTTGTTTCGATACGACCTTGATGGAATTTATCGACCATCGCTTCATCGATTGCTCCAGCAGGTGCATCGAGTGCAATCTGCGAAACAGCAGATTGCAGTTCGCGTAGATCAGTTCCGAGTGCACCGACCATTGCTTTGATAGCGCCCGGTGTTGCTTTACGTCCTGCATCTTGGAATAGACCTTTAACAAAATCTTCTTTTTCAGATTCTTTCTTGATGGCATCGCATGGAATTATCTCGGGCTTTATCTTCTTGATGGCATCGAGTAGCGCCTTACCTTTAACGCCGCCTTTATGAACGAAGATGACCGTCATGGTGGGATCTGGTTGATCGAGGTAGCGAGTTACCTCTGCCTTGGAATCTTCAGGTAGATCTTGCAAATCTTTGATGATGAGAGCGCGACGTTCAGAGAAGAGTGACGGTGCAAGGGCATCGGCGATATCTCCCACCAGCGCATCGGATGCATCGATGGTGGTGAATTCAGCTTTCTCTTCCTTGAGTTGCGCCTGTAACTTAGCCAGAGCGCGATCTGCGAGTGCGCCTTCGGAGCCCAGGAGTAGATAGAACGGATTCATAGTTACTCCCTTCATGCCTAGCTCCAGAAGAATAAACGAGCCCAGCGCTTACTGCGTTGGATAGATAGTCGGTGACGCTCTGCCCGGATAGCAACAGCGCCATCGACATCTGTACGCAATACCTTAGCGTGTAACTGCGTCAGAGCCGAGATAGTGCTGGCTGCGGGATGTCCGTAGCTATTGCCGGTCCCGACGCTAATGACTGCAACCGAGGGCGAGAGTTCGCGCATCAAATCGAAATCTTGGTAGCGAGAACCGTGATGTGCGACTTTATAGATGTCTACGTGACCTATTTGTGAGATTAGTTGTACCTGTACTGGAGGTTCAATATCGCCGGCCGCGAAGAGAGTGAAATCCGGTGATGTAAATGTGGCAGCGATACTCGAATTGTTGGGGTTGTCATCGAACTTACCAGGTCGGGGCCACTTTACATCGATATCAATATTGTCGATACGTGCATGTGTTCCTGCGTTGATATTTCCGAACCAGATTGTTCCAACTTTGCGATGCTTCTTTGCGCCTCGCAATCCCCCGACATGATCGGCATGGATATGCGTCAGGATAAGTAACGGAATCTCATGAATACCTAATTGATGTAGACATCTATCCATCAACTGCGGGTCTGGCCCCACATCAATCACGATGCCACGATGGTGGTGGAGGTTAATGACCATTGCATCACCTTGACCAATATCGCAATTGGCAACCTGCCAATCCCCCGCAGGAAATCTCTGTAACCATGAAACGGAGATGATGAGTATCAGTAGAGCGATAGCGAATTTAGCTCGACCGAAGTAGATCAGGGCAACGATTGCAGTTGCTGCAATAAATCCATAGAGACCCGTCTTCAACGTAAATACTGGATATTGCGCAGACCATCGAGCAACCCATGCAATCCATGCTGCGAAAGGTTTGATGAGAAGAATCAATAGAGATGAAATTGGCGAGGCTATCGGCGAAATGAGTGCAGCGATAAATCCCACGATGGTGATGGGAGTGACCGCAGGTGCTGCAAGTAAGTTGGCGATAACGCTCATAGGGCTGATGTATCCGGAAATAGCGACGATGACTGGTGCGCAGAAGACCATTGCTGCAATAGGCGGCGCCAAAACCTTCGGTTTGATCTTCGGCGCAATTAAGAGCAGTCCTGCTGTTGCCAATACGGAGAGCGCAAAACCCGGATCTCGCGCCTGAAAGGGGTCGGCTATAACAACTGCTCCAATAGCAAAACCAAGTGCCGGAAGTGAATCTCTTCCCTGTCGAGTTCCATGTGCGAAGAGCAAGACCGCCGCCATCGCTGCAGCGCGTAATACAGATGGCGATGGACGCACAAGGGCAATGAATGCAGTGAGCGAGATGGCGGTCGCTATCAATCGATAGTTGATGCGACGGAAGAAGAATTGCATTCCCCACAAGACAAAGCTGGAAACAATGGCGAAGTTGGCACCGCTGACAGCCACCAGATGTGTCAGTCCTGATCTGCGCATATCGTTCTTAAAATCCACGCTCTGTTTGCTGACATCACCAATCACCATTCCTGGAATCAGCGCTCCACCATCCCCTGTACCTGTGGCGTTACGTAGCCCCAAACGAATCTTCGCAAGTGAACGTGCCCAGAGCGATGGTGGGGTAAGAACTTCAACGCGATGGCTGACAATCAGAAGTGCAGCAACTCGTTTTTCTTTGCTCGCTAAAACTTTTGCATGGACTCGAATCTTCTGTCCTGGAAGTAAGCCATCAACGCTTCGAGTAGATGCAATGATGCGAACAGGTATGCGGAGTGTGAATCGTTTATCTACCTCAACGGCCTGCCCAATAAAGCTAAATGAAGTAGGCGCAAAGGCGGTACCCACGATCTTCGGTGCTACTCGCGTGGGGTCAGTCGTTACTTGAACGACTACTCCTGTTGAGGAATTTCGATATTGATGAATGACACTTGATTGCAGCGCACCAATGCGAATGGACATCACTGATGCACCAATAAGTAAGGCGACGATAAGTACGATAAACCGCTTCTTACCGCGAGATACCAATACAAGAAGGAGCGCAACCGCAGAGATTCTCCACGGTGCGCTCCAGCTTTGTAGTAATGCGCCAACCCAGACCGCTCCCCCAAGTGCCAGGGCGCGGCTATCGATTACACGCGCAGCTTCTCTTTGAACTGTGCGAATTTGCTCTGTCCAATGCCCGGTACTTTCAAAAGATCTTCAATGGCGCTAAATGGCCCATTCGTCTTTCTAAATGCGA
Organism: Actinobacteria bacterium IMCC25003; assembly: GCA_002284855.1. Taxonomy (GTDB): domain Bacteria; phylum Actinomycetota; class Actinomycetes; order Nanopelagicales; family Nanopelagicaceae; genus Planktophila. Next base: position 1,164,852 of record CP015603.1, read on the forward strand.
CGATGCGATTGGCAAGCACAGGGCCGATTCCATCCAGTGATTCAAAATCTTTCACAGTTGCTCGATTAATCATGATGGGGCCGTTCTTACGAATTGCAGGTCGTGAGATTCCACCATTTCCGCTTATCGCAGCCGGATAGACATAGATCTGCTCGCCATCTTTCAGGATGCGCGCCTGATTGATATCCGAAGTGTCAGCACCTTTCTTCAAACCACCAGCGGCCTTGATTGCTTCAACAACGCGTGCGTTCAGGGGAAGCGAATACACACCTGGGTTGACGACAGCACCTGCAACATCGACCATCAAGGTCTGTGTCGAAATACTTTCGATTTCAAGTGGAGCGGGAGCTGCAACTACTTCTTGCGAGGAACCGCGCATGATAAAGAGCGCAGTGATAGCAACGACAAGGCCCGCAATAATTGCGAGCCCGCGTCTCTGTAGCGATGAGTAGTGGAGATCGCCCCACCAATTACTAATTTGAGCTAGATACTTATTTTCCATCCGCGGATGGTGGTGGATTGAGTGAAGGGGAAAGCGTGAAAATGTCGGGGCTGTTGATTACAGAACGATGTTGACGAGCTTTGGTGCGCGAGCAATAACCTTCTTGGGTGTGGCACCATTTAATTCAGCGACAATTGATGGAAGGGCAAGGGCTGCAGCTTCGAAATCTGCATCTGAAATCGTTGGAGAAACGCTCATGCGCTCTTTAATCTTGCCGTTGATCTGAATAACGGCTTCAACTTCATCATCCACAAGTAGGGCTGGATCTACTGCAGGCCATCCGGCAGTTGCGATAGCTGGCTTATGGCCGAGGCGCTCCCACATTTCCTCTGCTGTAAATGGAGCAACAAGAGACAACATGATTGCTGTTGCCTCGGTTGCTTCACGAACTGCAGGATCTGCTGCTCCACAACCGGAATCGATCGCCTTACGTGTGGCATTGACGAGCTCCATAACGCGAGCAACGGCTACGTTGAAGCGGAATGATTCGACTGCAAAGCCAGCATCGTGAAGTGCCTTGTGTGTCGCTTTACGTAATGAGAGATCACCTGTGCTGAAGTCAACGCCAGGTGCTGATGTGACATCACCTGATAGTCGCCATGCGCGGCTTAAGAATTTAACTGAGCCAGATGGAGATACATCTGCCCAATCCACATCATCTTCAGGTGGGCCTGAGAAGACCATCGAAAGACGAATTGCATCGACGCCATGGTTTTCGAGTTCATCAGAAAGTCGAACAAGGTTTCCGCGAGATTTCGACATCGCAGAGCCATCCATTACAACCATTCCTTGATTGAGAAGTCGGGTAAATGGTTCGGTGAAGGAGAGCATCTTCATGTCGTACAAGACCTTGGTGAAGAAGCGTGAGTACAACAAGTGCAAGATTGCGTGGGTTACGCCGCCGACATATTGATCGACAGGAAGCCAGGTATCAATCTCGGCGCGATTAAATGGTTCAGTTGCATTTGTTGATGATGGATAACGTAAGTAGTACCAGGAAGAATCGACGAAGGTATCCATGGTGTCGGTATCGCGCATCGCAGGACCTGCGCACTTAGGGCACTTGGTGTTAACCCACTCTGTGGCTGCAGCAAGTGGTGATTGTCCCTTTGGCTTGAGATCGAGTCCCTTTGCATCAGGCAAGAGCAATGGAAGTTCTGAATCCGGAACAGCGACTTCGCCACATTTATCGCAGTGAACGATAGGAATTGGTGTACCCCAATAACGTTGACGAGATACAAGCCAATCGCGAAGGCGATAGTTGCGTGCAGATTTTCCAAGACCCTTTGCTTCAAGATCCTTATTGATGGCGTCAATTGCCTCAGCTTTATTGAGGCCATTGAGTGAACCAGAGTTAATAAGTTTTCCATCGCCAGTTGTTGCGATTCCAGTTTCGTTTGGATCTTCTTCGCCGGTTTCAACGACAACTCGGACAGGAAGACCCATCGCCTTAGCAAAGTCGAGGTCTCGCTGATCGTGAGCTGGAACAGCCATGATTGCGCCAGTTCCGTAATCAGCTAATACGTAATCAGATGCCCAGATAGGAAGCTTCTCGCCATTAACTGGGTTGATAGCAAAGCGCTTGAGATCGACACCAGATTTAGGTCGATCAGTTGCAAGGCGATCGATATCAGATGCTGCCTTGATCTTCTCTAAGTAAGTATTGAATTCCGCTTCAACAGGTGTACCAGCTGCAAGTTCTGCAGCGAGAGCTGAGTCAGCTGCAACAACCATAAATGTCGCACCGTACAAAGTATCGAGACGTGTTGTGTAGATCGTTACAGGTTCAGTGCGACCTTCGATAACGAAGTTAACGTTGGCACCTTGTGAGCGACCGATCCAGTTACGCTGCATGAGCAGAACTTTTTCGGGCCACTTTCCTTCGAGCTCTGACATGTCATCGAGTAAGCGATCTGCATAATCAGTAATCTTGAAGTACCACTGGTTGAGCTTCTTCTTTGTAACAGCTGAATCGCAGCGTTCGCAGAGTCCCGCTACTACCTGCTCATTTGCTAATACTGTCTGGCAACCTGGACACCAGTTAACTGCAGAATCCTTGCGGTAAGCCAAGCCACGGTCGTGAAGTTTGGTAAAGAGCCACTGATTCCACTTGTAGTACTCAGGGTCGCATGTGTTGAAGACGCGATCCCAGTCGAATGAACATGCGTAGCGACGCATCGAGGCTTTCTGAGTTGCAATGTTCTCGTAGGTCCAGATGCGTGGATCTTCATTACGTTTGATTGCAGCATTTTCAGCCGGTAATCCAAATGCATCCCAACCGATGGGGTGCATGACGTTGAAACCTTTTTGAATCCAGTAACGAGCGATTACGTCGCCAAGTGCATATGCCTCGGCATGGCCCATATGAAGATCACCTGATGGATATGGAAACATATCGAGTACATACTTCTTTGGGCGCGCATCATCGGCTCGGCCAGATTTAAATGGCTCGAGCTTGTCCCAAATCGGCAGCCACTTCTCTTGCACGTATGCAAAGTCGTAGGCCGCGTGTTCGCGTTCGGTACTCACGTGGAGATAAGGGGAATCGAACCCCTAACCTCTTCCATGCCATGGAAGCGCGCTACCAATTGCGCCATATCCCCGCAAATTAAATTGCGTCACAAGCCTTGCAGGCTTTGACGCGTCATTCAAATCGCTGTGTGCGAAGTTTAGCGCACAGAGTCGGGTATGACTGCGCCAGATTCTTCGCCATAAACAGGCTCTGGAATAGAGCCGGCGTTATGTTCAACCAATAACCAGCCCTTAGGCGAGTAATCAAGAATCGACCATTGTGCATTTGATAATCCGCCGATGCGAGACCAGTAAGGAATCGGCAAATCTAAATAAGTACCAATGATGGCGCGAGATGTACCGCCATGAGTTGCTACAACAAGACGTTGATTATCTTTATCTTTAAGAAAATCTGAAATTGCTGCAAATCCACGTGCACCCACTTCGCTGCGACGTTCGCCGATAGTTCCAGCAGGGTTATCTCCACCGAGAGACCATTCCTTCAAATTATCAAGATCCACCTTGCGAATTTCCTCGCCGGTAAGACCTTCCCAATTTCCGCAATTAGTTTCACGCAATCGGGCATCTGTGGTTACTTCGAGGCCAGTGAGCTTTACCAATTCATGTGCTGTGCTCTGCGCACGACTTAAGTCGCTGGCGATAATCGCTGTGGGATTAATTGCTGCAATGAGCGGTGCTGCATGTGCTGCTTGAAATTTTCCGACTTCATTGAGTGGAATATCTGTGTGGCCCTGGAACTTATTGGCAACATTCCAATCGGTCTGCCCATGGCGCCACAAGATAATCTGGTTAGCCACGAGCTGCTTCTTCTTTAACGATATCGAGTTCAATCTGTGGGCAGTCATTCCATAAACGATCGAGCATGTAATAACGGCGTAGTTCAGTTGATTGAATATGAACGACGAGGTCTGAGTAATCAAGAAGTACCCATTCGTCGGTGCCTTCGCGTCGTAGTGGCTTATCGCCTACGAGACGGAGCTGTTCTTCGACTTCATCAGCGATGGTGTCGATGATCTTTGAGTTCGATGCGGTCACAATAAGGAATACCTCACTGAGCACAGTCTGATCAGAGAGGTCGAGTGCAACGAGTTCGGTACCGAACTTATCGACAGCAGCGCGAGCTGCAATTTGTGTGCGTTCGACGCAGGCTTTACTTGCTGGCATAGAGGTTATTCTCCTTAATAAAGGCCGCAATTGCTGCGGGCACTGCATCAGATCTATGTGCACGGATATCGGTTGCAGAGACTGCAATCGCATCAACGCTGGTGTTGTGTTGCCCAGGAAATTCGGGGCGATCGATAACGACGAACTCGACCATCTTCTTCAGCTCTTCTGCGCGATGCCACTGATCGATTTTCTCGTAGGCATCGGTGCCGACGATAAGAACAATGGTGTCACCTTGGTAAAACTGCGCCACTGCCTCGACCGTATCGATGGTGTAGCTAGGTCCTTCGCGCAAAACTTCGATGGGATTTACTTCGACATGCTTCTTGATATCCGCTGGAAGTTCATTGACTGCTAACTGACACATAGTGCGCCGTTGCGCGCCGGTTGCATGGGGTTCGTTATCGCGTAAACGTGGCTGACCTGCTGGAAGAACTAAGAGATGATCAACAATCTTTCGAGAGATGAGCTCATTAATGACATGGATATGACCGTTATGAATCGGGTCGAATGTCCCGCCGTAAAGCCCTACGCGCAATGTGTACTACTTATCGAAGCGAAGAACGATGTACAGAAGGAATGCAAAGACACCAAAGGCAATAAGTCCGAATGCATATGGTGGGATAGGAAGTTCGCGGGTTGCTTCTTCAGCGAGTCTGATCATGAGTGAAGATTACTACTTACCTGCGAGAAGTTCTAAAAAGCGCGCTTCATCGATGATTGTGACGCCTAACTCTTGTGCCTTTGCCAGCTTGGAACCTGGGTCTGCGCCGACTAATACGTAGTCAGTTTTCTTAGATACAGAAGATGATGGTTTTCCACCATGAGCAGTAATAGTTTCGGCAATCGAATCACGAGTAAAGCTTTCGAGGCCACCAGTGACGACAAAGGTAAGTCCAGCAAGAGTTTGTGGCACATCAGCTCCCTTGGCATTGACCATTGCAACGCCTGCTTTTGTCCATTGACTGATGATGTTGCGATGCCAATCAATCTCAAACCACTCGACGATGGATTGCGCAATGACATCACCGACGCCATCGATATCAGCGAGTTCTGCAACTGATGCCTGTGCAATCGCATCCATGCTTCCGAAGTTGGTGGCAAGTGCTTGTGCTGCTGTTGGTCCCACGTGGCGAATAGAGAGTGCAACGATGGTGCGCCACAAAGGACGAGTCTTTGCCTCTTCTAACGCCTCAAGTAACTTCTCGAGATTCTTGCCCTTGCTTCCATCTTTCTTTGTAAAGAAAGAAGACTTCATAAGAGCATCTTCAGTAAGAGAGAAGATATCTGCTTCATCAGTAATGATCTTGTCCTGCAACATTGCAACTGCCGCTTCATAACCCAGAACATCGATATCAAGAGCTGCACGAGAGCCGATGTAGTAAATGCGTTCGCGAAGCTGTGCAGGACAGCTACGGGTATTTGGGCAACGGATATCCACGTCACCTTCAGTAATTGCGCGTAGCTCTGAACCGCATTCGGGACAGTTGGTTGGCATGACAAATGCCTTCTCTTTTCCGGTGCGCTTATCGAGAACTGGCCCGAGAACTTCAGGGATGACATCTCCTGCTTTGCGGATGATGACAGTGTCACCAATCAATACGCCTTTGCGTTCGATTTCTTCTTGGTTATGCAGAGTTGCATTGGTAACAGTGGATCCTGCGACTTTTACTGGCTCCATAAATGCGAAAGGTGTCACGCGACCTGTGCGCCCAACGCTGACCTTGATATCGAGCAACTTGGTTGTTACTTCTTCAGGTGGGTACTTATAAGCAATAGCCCACTTAGGTGCACGTGAAGTAAATCCGAGCTTCTTCTGCTCAGCAATGGCATCGACTTTAATAACTACGCCATCGATTTCGTGCTCTACATCGTGACGGTGGACGTTGTAATTCTCAATGAAATCAAGGACTTCCTTGCGGCTCATACAGACCTTGAAGCGATTAGAGGTAGGAAGTCCGAGCGCCTTCAACTGTGCATAAGCATCTGATTGTGAATCAAATGAAATTCCTTCGCTGGCACCAACGCCATGAACTACAACATCGAGAGCGCGCGATGCTGTGATGCGCGGATCTTTCTGACGTAGTGATCCTGCTGCGCAGTTACGGGGATTGGCAAAGAGCGGCTTACCTGCCTCTTCGAGCTCTTCATTGAGTTGGTTGAATGCTGCAACAGGTAAGAAGACTTCGCCGCGAACTTCGATAAGCGAAGGAAGTTTCTTTCCCGAAAGTGTGTGGGGCAAGCCCTTGATGGTTTTAACGTTGAGTGTGACATCTTCGCCGGTTACGCCATTGCCACGAGTCAGTGCGCGGGTAAGTTGGCCGTTCTCGTAGAGCAAATTAATTGCCAGCCCATCGACTTTGAGTTCGCATAAGTATTCAGGCTCTGGTGATTCTTTTTCGACACGATCAAACCAGGTAGCGAGTTCCTCGGAGTCAAAGACGTTATCAAGGCTCATCATCTTCTCAATGTGATCGTGCTGATCGAAAGTTGTTGCAAATCCCCCACCGACGCCAAGTGATGGTGAATCGGGCTCGAGGAGTTCGGGGTGCTTGGCTTCGAGGGTTTGTAGCTCTTTCAGTAACTTATCGAATGCAGCATCAGTGATGGTGGGCGCATCGAGAACGTAATATTTAAATTGATGATCGCGAATCTCTTGAGTGAGTTCGGTGATGCGATGACGCGCTTCGTTTGTCATGCTGTCTCGCAGATTGTCGCTGATCCCACCACGCGGTCGCCGTCGTAGATCACCATTGCTTGACCTGTTGCAAGACCTAAGAGTGGTTGATCGAGTTCGGCAACGAGTTGGTCGTTATCCATGTAATACGTGCAATCGAGAGCCGCACCATGTGCACGTACTTGAACAAAGCCTCGTAAAGGTGCAGCGCCTACTTCAGGGCCGCAGAAGATAGGGCGTTCACCGCGCATCGAAGTCACAGCGAGATCTTCTCGCGCACCTACGACAACGGTGTTGGAGATAGGTTCAATCTTTAGCACAAAGCGCGGTGATCCATCAGCGGTAGGAACGGTGAGACCTAAACCTTTGCGCTGACCGATTGTGTAAGTGTACGCACCCTTATGTTCGCCCAACTTATTTCCATCTTGATCGACGATGGGGCCAACTTCGCTGCCCATGCGATCGCGCAACCAACCTGCGTTATCTCCTGATGGAACGAAACAGATGTCATGGCTATCTGGCTTCTGCGCAACGGCAAGACCGCGCGCTTCTGCCTCTTTACGAATATCTACCTTTTCAGTATCACCAAGAGGAAAGATGGCGCCGTTAATCTGTTCGCGATTGAGTACAGCCAGAACATAGGACTGATCTTTGAGTGGATCTACTGCGCGATGCAAGGTGCGACCTGCATCTGTTTCACGAGTACGCGCATAGTGGCCAGTGACAACGCCATCGAATCCCATCGCCTTTGCGCGATCGAGAACTGCGGCAAATTTAATCTTTTCGTTACAACGAAGACATGGATTGGGTGTGCGACCTGCCTTGTATTCGCTCATAAAGTTTTCAACAACACCTTCATGGAATTCATCGGCCATATCCCAGATATAGAAAGGAATTCCGATGACATCGGCAGCACGACGAGCATCATGTGAATCTTCGATGGTGCAACAACCGCGAGCACCACTGCGATACTTCTGTGGGTTCGAAGACAGCGCTAAGTGCACTCCAATAACTTCATGGCCTGCTTCAACAGCGCGCGCTGCAGCAACAGCTGAATCAACGCCTCCACTCATCGCTGCGATGATCTTCATTTCTTCCCCACAGCATTGGCAGCTAATCCACGTTCAATCACAGTGGGTAGTACTGAGAGCGCGTATGCCACATCTGCCTCAGTATTTGTAGTTCCAAATGAAAAGCGCAGTGAAGATTGAGAAACCACATCGGTAAGGCCCATCGCCATCAATACGTGGCTAGGGCGATGCACTCCTGCAGTGCAGGCAGCACCTGTAGAACATGAGACTTTCTCTGAATCCATAAGAAGTAAGAGTGAATCGCTCTGTGTTCCTGGAAAAGTGATATTTGAAATTCCGGGAAGACGTGGCGCACTTTTGCCGTTGATCACAGCATCAGGACGAGCAGCAAGAACACCTGCTTCAAAGGAATCGCGAAGGGCTGCAATTTTCTTTGCGTCATAGAGCTTTGCTTCGACAGCAGATGCAAAGGCGACGATTGATGGAGCGTTGAGTGTGCCGCTACGGATATCACGCTCTTGTCCCCCGCCATGAAGTAGCGCTGGGATTTCAACTGCGCGACGCAAGATGAGTGCACCGATACCCAATGGACCGCCAACTTTATGGCCGCTGATGGTCATGGCAAAGAGTCCGAGATCTTTAAAGGAGAGCGGCACCTTGGTAAAGCTCTGCACCGCATCGCAGTGCACGGGAATATCTCCAGCGATCTTAACGATGTCGGCAATCGGTTGAATAACTCCAGTTTCATTATTGCTATGCATCACTGAAATGAGTGCAAGCTCTGAACCGCGTTCAGCAACGGTCTTCTTTACAAAATCAAGATCAATCACGCCATCGGTGTTAACGGGAATCTGAATTAATTCAGCGCCTTCATGCTCGGCCAACCATTGTGCCGGATCAAGAACTGCGTGGTGCTCGATGCTGGAGACGAGGATGACTTTCTTATCGGAGTGCCAGAACAAACCTTTGATGGCAGCGTTATCGGCTTCTGTTCCAGAACCGGTGAAGATGACTTCGCTCGCTAAACATCCAACTGCCTGTGCAATCTTTTCGCGGGCATCTTCCACATCTTTACGAGTGGAACGACCTTCGGTATGAAGTGAAGATGGGTTACCGAGTTTGCGAAGAGCTGAATTCATCGCATCGATGGCAACATCGAACATCGGCGTAGTAGCCGCATGGTCGAGATAGACGCTCATTGGAGCAGTCTAGTTCGTGCATCGGAAAACTTACTTTCGGGCGGATACGCCTTCGGTTGCCTTCGGCAGCACGTTGAAGAGGTCGCCCACGACGCCGAAATCAGCGATATCGAAGAGTGGCGCTTCTGGATCCTTATTGACCACAACGATTGTCTTTGAAGTCTGCATACCTGCGCGGTGTTGGATAGCTCCAGAGATTCCGCATGCAACATAGAGCTGCGGGCTTACAGTCTTGCCGGTCTGACCGACTTGATGTGAATGTGGGTACCAACCAGCATCAGTAGCAGCGCGTGATGCACCGACTGCAGCACCCAGAGAATCTGCGAATGCTTCAACAGGTGCGAAGTTTCCATCGGTGCCACGTCCACCTGAAACAACAATATTTGCCTCAGTCAATTCTGGACGACCGCCCTTCACAGGAGGTTGAGAAGAAGAGATTGTCGCCTTCTTTGCTTCTGCGCTAATTGCAGCTGTTGCATTTTCAATGGCAGGAGTTGATGTAGAGAAATCTGCTTCAACGCTATTAGGGCGAACTGTGATGACAGCAACGCCATGAGAAACCTTTGAGTGAACTGTTGTAGATCCACCAAAGACAAGCTGGGTTGCTGTTGCATCAGCTGCAACATCGACTGCATCGGTGATAATTCCGGATTCAGTCAGCACGGCAACGCGAGCAGCAACTTCTTTACCGAACGCGTGAGATGCAATCAGAACTGCTGTAGGTGACTTTTCCTTCACGAGCGCTGCAAGTGCATCGGCAGAAGCTGCAACTCCGTGTGAAGCGAAATCATCAGATTCGATAATAAGAACGCTAGCGATGGGGCCCTGGTTAACCGTTGCAGCGAGTGCTGCGCCCTTACCTGAGCCGGCAAGAACTACTGCAGTCACTGAACCAATACGCGCACCTGCTGTAGCAAGTTCTGCAGTGGTCTTAGTCGCCTTATCGCCTGAAAAATCAGCGAGAATCAATACCTTGCTCATATCAACTTCTTCTCTGCTAGGAAGTTCACGAGCGCTTCTCCGCCGTTTCCTTCATCGGTAACTTTGACACCTGCAGCGCGAGCAGGACGAGGTGTTGCATCGTTGACTTGTGACCATGCGCTCTGCGCTGATGCGCCAACCGCTGCTAAATCTTTCTGCTCAATGGTCTTCTTCTTCGCAGCCATGATTCCTTTAAAGGATGGATAGCGTGGTTCGTTAATCTTTTCGACAACGCTGATGACTGCAGGAAATGCAGCTGAGATTTCATCGACGCCAGCTTCTGTGACGCGAGTAATCGAAACTTTTCCAGCAGGATCAACAGTGACCTTGGATGCAAATGTCAGTTGTGCCCAGCCAAGGCGAGCGCTGATCATCGCTGGTACAACGCTCATTCGCGCATCGGTTGATTCGGTGCCACAGATAACGAGGTCATAACCACCATCTGCAATCACCTTTGCAAGAACTGCAGATGTTGCAAGTGCATCAGATCCTGCGAGCGCGCTATCGCTTACCAAGATTGCATCGTTTGCCCCCATAGAGAGCGCTTTGCGCACAGCTTCTGTTGCGCGTTCTGGTCCCATCGAGATAACAGTGACTGTATGTGCTCCACCTTCTTCATTGCCGCCATGTGCTTCGGCGATACGAAGGGCTTCTTCAACGGCATATTCATCGAGATCATTGAGAACTGCATCAACGTTCTCGCGATCGAGAACTCCATTGACCATCTTCTTCTCTGCCCATGAATCGGGAACTTGCTTTACGCACACTGCTATCTTCATGTGCCCTATGTTACTGACCAGTAACGACTTTGGAAAGGCGAAATAGGCGTAAAAGTCTCAACCAATACTTCATCTTCTATTCAGAGACACGTAACCTCTCGGCGAATTCTCAGTCGGCTTACCCCTTCACTCTTCCCACATGCTCGAAGTGACACCTAGCGAGAAGCTGCGTATCGCAGTGGTGACTGAGGCATTTCTGCCTCAAGTAAATGGTGTTACCAACTCCGTTCTGCGCCTTCTTGAATATTGCAAGACGCAAGGACATGAGGTCTTGATCATCGCACCTGAAAGTGAAGGCGCCCCAACTCGCTACCTTGATTACAAGATTAAGCACGTTCCTAGCATTGCGATGAAGAAGCTCATCCCAATGGGGGTCCCCAAGAAATATTTGGAGCCTCTACTTGAAGGGTTCTCCCCCGATGTTATTCATCTTGCATCCCCAATCTTCCTTGGACATTACGTTGCGCGTATTGCAAAGAAGATGGGAATTCCAACGGTCTCCGTCTATCAAACCGATATTGCAGGATTCGCTCGTCACTACGGCCTCACTATCGCCCATTCGACTTTGAAGAAGTGGGTCTCACGAATTCACCAAGCATCTGACATCACGTTGGCGCCCTCTAAGTGGGCGTGCCGTGATCTTGAAGTAAATGGTGTGAAGAATGTTCGCTTATGGAAGCGCGGTGTAGATCTCGTGAACTTCGCGCCTACTCGGCGCGACGAATCATTGCGTGCCAACATCAAGGGCAAGAGCGAGAAACTCATCGTGGGCTATGTCGGCCGCCTGGCAAACGAGAAGCGACTTAATGATCTAGCAATCTTGGATGAACACGATGACATTCAATTAGTCATTGTTGGCGATGGGCCTGCAGCACCACGCTTTAAAAAAGAACTTCCTAATGCGCGTTTTGTTGGATATCAATCAGGAACAGAACTTGCTCGGTATGTAGCTTCCTTCGATATCTTCGTGCACACCGGAAAACACGAAACTTTCTGCCAAGGTATTCAAGAAGCGCTTGCATCAGGAGTTCCGGTCATTGGGCCTGATACCGGCGGCCCTGTGGATCTCATCGACCACGGCGTCACAGGGCTACTTATTGATACTGCCGATTCCCATCAATTGCTGGAAGCTGTTGAGACTCTTCGTTCGCATTCATCCTTCGATTTGATGCAGATTGCTGCACGCAAAGCAGTGGAGCACCGCACCTGGGATTACATCAACGCTCAACTCATTGATCATTACAGAGATGCCATTTACGAAGTTTCCAAAAAGCGAGGAATGGTTGCATGAAAATTATTCATATCGCCAACTTCTACGGCCCTAAATCAGGTGGAATAAAGACCACGCTTCATAACTTGGGGACTGAATACGGAAAAATTGGCCATGAATTTATCTACGTGGTGCCAGGCAAGAAATTCTCACGAGAAAAGACCGCGCACGGTGGCTGCATCACTCTCCCATCGTGGGTCATTCCCTTCAGCGGTGGCTATCGAGTTATCCGCTCGACGCGCCAAGTGAAGACAATCTTGCACTCACTTAAACCTGATCGCCTTGAGGTCTCAGATCGATTCACGCTCTCGTGCCTTGGTAATTGGGCGCAGCGCCGCGGAATTCCAGCGATTGTCTTTAGCCACGAAACTCTGCGTGGACTTGTGAAGAATTACTTTGGTCTTCCATTGAAGTCATTTGTGGGATGGCATAACTCACGACTTGCGAGAAAATTTGATTATGTAGTCACAACAACAAATTTTGCTGCTGCTGAGTTTGATGAGATTGGAACTTCCAATGTGGTGCGCGTTCCACTCGGAGTGGACCTTGAGACTTTTTCTCCTGCACATCGCAATGAAGAGCTCCGTACCAAGATGATTAAGGGAGGCGATGTTCTTCTCGTGCACTGCGGTCGACTCTCTCCTGAAAAGAAACCAGAGCGTTCACTCCAAGTATTGCGTGAACTTTTAGATCGTGGCATCAACGCACGACTTGTCTACATAGGTACCGGTCCACTGCATAAAAAGTTATATGACTCTTCTCGTGACATACCTGTAACTTTCTGGGGATACGTTGCCAATAAGAATCTACTCGCTCAGATGATTGCCTCGGCAGATGTATCACTTGCTCCAGGGCCCATCGAAACTTTCTGCCTTGCAGCTCTTGAGTCACTTGCCAGTGGAACGCCGGTCGTCGCATCAGAGACGAGCGCTGTTGGAGAGTTCCTCAGCCAAGAGAATGGCGACTTCGTCGGACTCACTGCGGCAAATAATGGAGCTGCCTTTGCCGATGCGGTGGAAATCATTCTGGATGAGATCCGTGAAGATACAAGCCTCTCTGATCGCTGCAGAATTCAAGCTGAACGATTCCCTTGGTCACAGACAATCCATCGTTTAGAAAATATTGACTCGGTAACGGCGGCATAAGGTGAATGAGCCTCTGAGATTCGCAATTATTGGCGATAGCGCAGCCTCAGGGGTTGGCGATTCAGATTCACTCGGAAATTACTTTGGCTGGGGTTATCACCTCGCACAAGCATTCACCGAGCCTCTGATCTATATCAATGCATCACGTCCAGGCGCACAATCCAAAGAAGTTCTTCACGAGCAACTTCCAAAGATCTCGATTCACAACCCAGAACTTGTGGCAGTTATCGTGGGTGGAAACGATTTACTGCGCAATGGTTTCTCCCCACAAGTATTTGAAGATAATCTCAATGAAACTTTGGCTCTCATTGAAATGATGGGTGCGACTTCGATGCTCCTGGAGTTGCATGATCCAACACGGATAGTGCCTATGCCGCGATTAGTGGCACGCGTATGTCGCAGGCGAGTAAATGCCGTCAATCGCAGTACTCGAAAATTGGCTCGCCGATATAGCTCTGTACTTCTGGAGACGCGATCTCTTGATGGAATTTACCAGCGCGAAAAATGGCACGTGGATCGGATGCACCCAAGCAAATTGGGTCATCAATTTATAGCTGATAACTTCGCGCATCTTTTGCGTAAGCGCGGATTTGAAATTGGGAATGTGCAGTTCTCTGCTTCAAATAATAGGAGTCGCAAAGATTCAATTATCTGGATGCTCAAGAACGGAACCCCTTGGTTCCTCAAGCGCAGCCTTGATCTACTCCCTGCGATTCTTTTTCTTTCAATAACAGAACTCATTCATATCGCACGTTACGGCCGTGATTCTGAAAGTGCGGAAGTCTTCTTCCCTGAGTTCGCTCCGCAACAGATGTCACATAAACACCTACAAAAAGAACGGGTTTCTTAATGCATACGAAACAATTCACGGGCAAGATAGGCCAGTGCTACCAGCAGACCCCCGAATTCTCGGTTCCGCCCTCACAGACGGTGGATGCAACTTTGCGCTCTGGACCAACGCTGCAACTGCTGTCGAGCTCTGTCTCTTTAATGAAGTCAATGGCAAGTTGGTTGAAACCCGTTTTGCGCTCTCACACCGAAATGGGCCGATCTGGCACGGCTACCTTGCCGGGGTTCGTGCCGGTCAACGCTATGGCTATCGCGTCTATGGCACATGGGCTCCCGAACACGGTTCGCGTTTTAACGCCTCAAAATTATTAATAGATCCCTACGCGCATAAGCTCGACGGATCTGTGCAATACGTTCCTCAAATTTATGGACACGTGAGCGAAGATGGAACCGGCGAGGGTGACACCTCAATTCGTGATGATCGAGATAGCGCAGGGTTTGTTCCGTATTCGGTAGTCACCGATTACCGCGCTCGCGATATAAATCGTCCTATCTATTCATGGACCCAAGAAGTTATCTACGAAGCACATGTGCAGGGGCTGACTGCGAAGAATCCAGAAATTCCTGCAGAAGAACGTGGCACCTATAAAGCTCTTGGCCATCCCAGCACGATTGCACACCTTAAACATCTCGGTGTGACCGCTCTCGAACTTCTGCCCATCCATTCGTATGCAACCGAACCAGGAATCTGGGAACGCGGCCGCAAAAACCACTGGGGCTACAACGCCATCGCATTTTCAGCACCACACGGTGAATATGCTGCAACCGATGATCCCGTTGCAGAATTGCAGTGGGCCATTGATCAACTACATAACGAAGGAATCGAAGTTTTTCTTGATGTTGTTTATAACCACACTGCCGAAGGTGGAGTGGGTGGACCAACGCTGAGCTTTAAAGGTATTGATAACAACGCCTGGTATCGCCACGACAGCAATGGTAATTACGTCGATGTCACAGGGTGCGGAAATACCATTGCGGCATCGCGTCCCCACGGAGTGCGCCACATTATTGATTCGCTGCGCTGGTGGGTAGAAGTAGTTGGTATCGATGGTTTCCGCTTCGATTTAGCTACAGCTCTCTATTCAACTGGTTCTGCATCTGATTCGTCGCTGATGTCCGCTATCGAATCTGATGCAGTGCTGCGTAACTTTAAGATGATTGCCGAGCCCTGGGATGTCTCGCGTTATTCACTCGGCGATTTTCCTCATCCATGGCGCGAATGGAATGACCGCTACCGCGACTCTGTCCGCCAATTCTGGTTGGGCGATCTTGCACGAGGTTATGGAGAAGGAGTTGCCGACATTGCAGCTGGCATCAGTGGTTCTTCTGATGTTTTCTACTATCGCGGTCCAACATCATCGATCAACTTCGTAACAGCACATGATGGATTCACACTCGCTGATTTGGTCATGTACTCCAATAAGCGCAATGAAGCTAATCAAGAAGATAACCGCGATGGCGCTAATGACAATCGATCTTGGAATATGGGTGTTGAAGGCCCAACTGAAGATCCGAAACTCAATGCACTCCGTCATTCGCTCAAGAAATCTATCATGGCCACGCTTCTCCTCTCTGCGGGCGTTCCAATGATCACTATGGGCGATGAGATTTCCCGCACCCAACATGGATCCAATAATGCGTATTCCATGCCGCGTGAATTCACTCCTCTCACACCGGATTCACCGGAAACATTTATGGGTGGATGGGCCAATGTTTGGGAGCTCGATGATCTGCAACGCGATATACGCGATTCAGTTTCAGAACTTACGCGCATACGAAAAACTTATCTCGCCGATGTTGCTGCTGAATTCTTTACGGGTAGAACAGATTTTGGTACCAAGCGAAAAGATATTGCCTGGTTTAGTTTGGGTGGCCACGAAATGACTGAAGATCACTGGGCAGATGGTGAAAAGCGAAGCTTAACTGTGCAGATTGAAGCTGGTCCTGATCGCGGTTTATTGTTATTTCTCAACTCTTCTCGTGAAGAAACGGCCTTCACTTTGCCTGATTCACAATGGGGAACAAGTTTCCGTCGCATCTTTGATGCTGCATCATTTGTTGAAACACATGAGCCGATTATCAAATTGCCGTCAGAAAAAGTGAATGTTTCGCCACATTGCGCTCAAGTGTGGCTAGTTACTCGTTCGTAACCCAATATATTAACGACATGCTCGCCATCATCGCTCCTGGGCAAGGATCGCAAACTCCCGGAATGCTCAGCCCTTGGTTAGAGGATGCACCAATCCGTGCGATGGCTGAAGAAATCTCTGATGCAATCGGACTTGATGTAGTACGCCTCGGAACAACTGCTGATGCTGATGAAATTAAAGATACTGCCAATGCGCAACCGCTCATCGTTGCAGCAGGTCTCATGAGCGCACATACACTTGGCATAACAGGCAAATTTTCTTATGTTGCCGGACATTCCGTTGGCGAGATAACAGCTGCCGCTATTGCAGGCGCACTCACACCTATTGATGCCATGAAATTAGTTCGTGCACGTGGAGTTGAGATGGCTAAAGCAGCTGGAGTAACACCATCAGGTATGGCAGCAGTTCTTGGTGGAGATCGCCAGGTAGTTCTCAGTGCTATCGCTGATTTAGGGCTCGTTGCCGCCAATGACAATGGTGGCGGACAGATCGTTGCCGCCGGAGACCTCGATGCAATCGCGCAGCTTGCTCCCGAAGGTGCACGCATACGCCCACTTGCAGTAGCAGGCGCATTCCATACCTCTTATATGCAACCTGCTGTCGAACCTCTTCGCACATTGGCATCAACTATCTCTACATCAGCGCCCGCAGTTGGCGTGCTCTCCAACAAAGATGGTGAAGTCGTTACCGACGGCGCAGAAGTACTCGATCGCATCGTCAATCAGATTGCAAATCCTGTTCGTTGGGATCTCTGTATGGAAACCCTTATCTCACTAGGTGTTACTGGGGTCATTGAAGTTGCTCCTGCAGGAACATTGGTTGGACTTATTAAGCGTGCTGCTCCATCAATCGAACAATTCGCATTTAAGAGCCCTGCGGATATCGATGCTGCACGTGCATTCGTTGCAACCCACGGAGGTAAATGATGTCTAAGGTAATTGCATCGAAGACCGGTAGCGAAAGTCAGATTCTCTCAGTCGGTTCTTATCGCCCTAAGCGCCTCGTTCCTAACTCTGAAATCGTCGATCGCATCGAATCAAGCGATGAATGGATTCAGCAGCGCACAGGAATTGAATCTCGTCGCTTTGCAGATGAGAACGAAACTGTTCTTGATATGGCGACGTGGGCTGCTGAAGATGCTCTTAAGAAGGCAAAGCTCTCCATCACTGATATCGACACCATCATTGTTGCAACAATTACCTTCCCCTTCCAGGCACCTTCTGCAGCAACTGCAATCTTGCAGCGCCTCGGACATCCCAAGGCAGCTGCCTTTGATATTAATGCCGCGTGCGCTGGTTTCTCTTATGGAGTTTCGATGGCACACGATTTCATCAAGGCCGGAACTTCCAAGACCGTCCTTGTCATCGGTGCAGAAAAGATTTCAGATTTCACAGATCCCGATGATCGCGCAACAGCATTTATCTTCGCCGATGGTGCCGGAGCTGTAGTTATTGGCGCTTCGCAGGATGCAGGTATTGGTCCCGTCGAATGGGGCTCCGATGCCGATTCACGCGATGCCATTCAGATGAATCCATCATGGATTGAAGTACGCGATGTTGAAACACAGCTCACCAAAGCTGGCAGCAAGTGGCCAAATATTTCGCAAGAAGGACAGAAGGTTTTCCGTTGGGCAGTCTTTTCCATGAGCAAGGCAGCTCTCAAAGCTCTTGAATCAGCAGGACTTACCGTCAACGATATCGATGCATTTATTCCTCACCAAGCAAATGTGCGCATCATTGAAACGATGGCGAAAGAGATGGCTATGCCTGACTCTGTTGTGATTGCAGATGACATTCGCACAAATGGAAATACATCTGCTGCATCAATTCCACTTGCGATGGATGCTCTACTTCAGAAACACCCTGAGCTTCACGGCAAATTAGCGCTTCTCATCGGATATGGCGCAGGTCTCGTTTACGCGGGGCAAGTTGTGAAATTACCGCCTAAACCATAATTTTTCTGGATTTACCCGCCCGTTTACTGGGAAGTAAGCCCTTCCTTCGTACACAATTACATACCTGTCCCCACGAATAGAGATATAGCAAAGGAATAAATAATGGCGCTGTCACAAGCAGATGTACTTGCAGGAATCAAAGAGATTGTTGAAGAAGTAGCGGGTATCCCAGCTGCATCAATCGAATTCGATAAGAACTTCACAGAAGATCTCGAAGTTGACTCACTCAGCATGGTTGAGGTTGTAGTCGCTTGCGAAGAGCGCTTTGGCGTCAAGATTCCTGATGAGAAGGTAACTGATCTCGCTACAGTCGGCGATGCAGTCAACTTCATCGTTAACGCTGCTGCTTAAGTAGAAAATTACGTAGAAAATATCTAGCGGTATGTCACAACGTCGCGTAGTCGTTACAGGCCTCGGAGCCACAACGCCTCTCGGTGGAGATGTCGATTCGACCTGGAAGGCGCTCCTTGCCGGCCAGTCCGGAGTTCGACTTCTTACTGAAGATTGGCGTGAGCTCCTTCCTGTGCACTTCGCTGCGCGCGTTGCGACAGAACCAGCAGATCAGATGGAGCGCGTTGAGATGCGCCGTCTTGATCGCTCAGAACAATTTGCTCTCGTTGCATCTCGTGAAGCGTGGAAAGATGCCGGTTCACCTGATGACATCGATAAGGAACGTCTTGGCGTAGTCATCGCATCAGGTATCGGTGGCGTAATCACTCTCCTCGACCAATTCGTAAATCTCAATGAGAAAGGTGCGCGCGGAGTCAGCCCACACACCGTTCCGATGTTGATGCCTAACGGCCCTGCTGCAAATGTAGGTCTCGAACTTCAAGCAAAGGCTGGCGTGCACACCCCCGTCAGCGCATGCGCATCAGGAGCCGAAGCAATCGGCTATGCCTTTGAAATGATAAAGAACAATCGCGCCGACATCATCGTTACTGGTGGCGTTGAAGCTGCGATTCACCAACTTCCAATGGCTGGCTTTGCTGCCATGAAGGCTCTCTCCACCCGCAATGATGCACCAGCTCGCGCATCACGTCCTTATGACCTTGATCGCGATGGCTTTGTACTCGGCGAAGGTGGCGGAATCCTCGTTATTGAAGAGTAC
Source organism: Actinobacteria bacterium IMCC25003 (assembly GCA_002284855.1). Classification (GTDB taxonomy): domain Bacteria; phylum Actinomycetota; class Actinomycetes; order Nanopelagicales; family Nanopelagicaceae; genus Planktophila. The sequence continues at coordinate 1,184,193 of CP015603.1, forward strand.
GAACATGCAAAAGCACGTGGGGCAAAGATTTACTGTGAAATCGGCGGACAAGGTTTAACTTCTGATGGTTATCACATTGCAGCCCCTGACCCTGAAGGCAGTGGCGTGCAGCGTGCGATTAAATTTGCACTTCAAAATTCTGGTCTCTCAACAAAAGACATCGTGCACCTCAACGCTCACGCTACTTCAACACCTGCAGGCGATGTCGCAGAGGCAAATGCACTTCGCAAAGCACTTGGTTCTGATGCTGATCACGTTGCAGTTTCTGCAACAAAGTCGATGACAGGTCACCTTCTAGGTGGTGCAGGCGCAATCGAATCTGTCTTTATCGTCAAGGCTCTGCAAGATCGCCTGGCTCCTCCAACAATCAACATTGAAAACTTAGACCCAGCTGTGACTGTCGATGTTGTTCGCGACACGCCTCGCCAACTTCCAGCGGGAGATATCGCCGCCCTCAATGATTCTTTCGGTTTTGGTGGCCACAACGTAGTACTTGCATTTAAATCGCTCTAACCTAGAGCCATGGCAACACCAGAGAAGGTGCTCGACCCCGAAGCACGTATCGCCAAACTTCTTGATGACGGCAACTACGAATTACTACTTCCTCGGACTGATTCTGGAATGGTTGCAGCAACCGGTCTTGTTAAAGGAAATAAAGTTGTTGTTTTTGCATCTGACCCCACAATAAAAGGTGGAGCCCTCGGAATCGAAGGTTCACAAGTAATCGTTCAGGCATATCGCGCGGCAATGGGCGCACAAGTTCCTGTCATTGGTATCTGGCACTCAGGTGGCGCACGTTTAAGTGATGGCGTTGCCTCCCTCAATGCATTCGGTGAAGTCTTTCAAGCGATGGTCACAGCAAGCGGTCGCATCCCGCAGTTGTCTCTTGTTCTTGGACCCACTGCAGGTGGCGGTGCATACGGCCCCGCACTTACGGACGTCGTCGTTCTTGCGCCCGAAGGTCGCATCTTTGTTACTGGTCCCGATGTAGTGAAATCAGTGACCGGAGATATCGTCGATATGGCGCTACTCGGTGGCCCTGAAGCACATAGCAAGAACTCAGGTGTGGCTCATGTGATTGCCTCATCTGAAGATATTGCCTTCAGCGAAATTCAAGATCTTGTATCTCTCTTCGCCAATCAAGGTTTGATGTCCGCATCTGTTGAAGATGTAAAGCTTTCACATTTAGTTCCAGATTCAGCAAAGCGCATCTATGAGGTTCATCCGCTCGTCGATGCCATTCTCGATAAAGATGGCGAGAAACTCGAACTCCTCGATATGTGGGCTGAGAATATGACCACCGTTATTGGCCGCCTTGGAGGTCGCACCGTCGGCGTCATAGCAAATAACCCACAAGTCATTGGTGGTGTTCTCGATTCTGCAGCAGGCGAGAAAGCAGCGCGCTTTGTTCGCACCTGCGACGCATTTGGAATTCCACTCGTAGTGATTGCAGATGTCACTGGTTTTCTTCCTGGTATCGGGCAAGAATGGGAAGGCGCAGTTCGTCGCGGCGCAAAGTTGCTCCATGCATTTGCCGAAGCAGTTGTTCCTCGCGTTACCGTTATTACGCGTAAGGCATATGGCGGAGCCTTTGTTGCGATGAACTCAAAATCTCTCGGTGCCACACGAGTATTTGCATGGCCACAAGCTGAAGTCTCAGTGATGGGCGCAGTTGCCGCTGTGCGTGTGCTGCACCGTCGTTTACTTGCTGATCTACCTGCAGATCAGCGTGAAGATATGGAGCTCGAACTCGCTGCTGAGCACGAAAAAGTCTCTGGTGGGGTTGCCCGTGCAATCGAAATCGGCGCAGTCGATGAAATGATCGAGCCCGATAAGACTCGTAGCGCTATTGCAAAGGTACTTGCAGAAACTGATTATCGCCGTGGTTCACACGGAAACATTCCACTGTAATTCGCACTTACTCTGATTAGTATCTGCTTTCTCTTTGCAACTACAAACCTCTATTGAGTTCTCTTTCGCAATTCAGATTGTTATATTCACTCTTCAATTTGCACAACATTAATTGGAGAGAAAATGTCTGTACTACAAGAAGTTTTAAAATCAAATAGCGAATACGCAGCTACATTTGGCGAGAAGGGAAACCTTGCACTTCCACCAGCTCGTCACTTTGCAATTCTTACCTGCATGGATGCACGCCTAGATCCAGCGAAGTATGCGGGGCTTTCTGAGGGCGATGCACACGTCATCCGCAACGCTGGTGGCCGTGCCAGCGATGATGCAATTCGCTCACTAGTTATTTCATACAAACTTCTTGGAACGAAGGAGTGGTTTGTTATCCATCACTCAAATTGCGGAATGGAATTCTTCAATAATGAGGTGATGTCGGGTCTTCTCGATAGCAGCCTAGAAACAGCAGCTCTAGGAGCAGATGGATTTACCGACATTGGAAAGGGGCCAGGTTCAAGTGAAGGAAAGTTCATCAACTGGCTCACCATTAAGAATCAGGAAGCTTCCGTCACTGAAGATGTGGCTCGTATTCGCCGACATCCTTTGGTGCCGAAGAATATTCCAATCTACGGCTATATCTACGATGTGACTACCGGAAAGCTTGTAGAAGTTCCTTCTGCGACAGCAGCTGGCAAATAATTCAGAAAAGAGAAATCCCCGCTCTCGCTAATCTGCGAGGCGGGGATTTTCATCTTTACTTAACTGCGAAGGTAACTGAGACTGTCGATGTCACAGTCTTTTCGATACTTGAGGTGTCATATGCACCAGTATCTTGAGTCATCGTTGAATCTGGTGTTGTCACCTGAAAAACGCCTGAACGAACTGATTGCACTGAACCAACTTTGCCGCCTACTGCCTTGGTGATTGCTTCAGCGCGGATCTTGGCATCCTTCATCGCTTCTTCAAGAAGTTGTGGACGAAGCTTTGGAAGTGTTGAAAGGTAGTACTGAGGACCGTAATTGTTTACAGTGACGCCTTGCTGCAAGATGGTGCCAATTCCCTGAGATAACTTAGAGATGAGCTCGACATCTTTTGAGCGAACTACTACATCGCGAGATGCGCGGTAGTTAAGAATCTTCCCTGTGTTATTGCCGTTGACCCACTGTTCATTGGCAAAAGTTGAAACTGACCCAAGTGTTAGCGCTTCAGCTGGAATTCCTCCGTCGGTTAAGTACTTGCTCACCGCAGCAACATCATTTCCTACCTTTGTAACAGCCTCAGCCACGGTTGGGCGGGTGAGTGAAACATTGAGTGTCCAGACAACGTTATCTGCCGTGGCAGATGTTTTAGCAGAACCAGTGACGGTAATTCCATTGGCATTGCGCGCTGCAAATCCTGCACCTACTTTTACGAGCCCTCCACCGAGTGCAATCGCAAGAATAAGTGCGATAGCGATATAAAGAATTGAGCGGCGGCGTTCTGTTGAAGTCATAGGTGCTTGAGTTGTCATAAATTCATCATATCGCTCTAAGTCTTTGAATTTCCTGTAGATCTACTCCTCTAAATGGTTCGAGAGCTACCTCCCATTCTTTCCCAAGAGCCCTCTCGAGATTCTCACGAATTTCCACATCGTCGAAGTGAGCAAGCGCCTTACGAATGACATCTTCGCTTACGAGAATTGTTCCAACTGCATCGACCGTGGCGCGATGGATTCCAAGGTCCGGTGTGCAACGGAAAATTTCTCCACCATCTTTTCCGAGTTCGCTGACTTCAAACCGCAGGTAATGCCAATTCTTGAGCGCTGTCGCAATCTTTGATGCTGTGCCCAGGGGCGCCCGATATTCGAGTGTTGTGCGAACGGTGCCAGGAGCTAGCGGTTGATCACGCCAGAAGATGTTTTGTGGTGCGCCGAGAAGAGAGTTGAGACCCCACTCAATATGTTGGCGCAGGGCAGTTGGCGCGGAGTGGATGACAACCAAACCGGCGAGGTTTTTTTCATGCATGTGGTGCTCCTAGCAAGGTGCGATTTGTGCGACCTTCCCCGATCCACAACGACTACCAATTGCTAGTGAGTGCTCTATTTATACAACTTTCCGCCGACTTTGTGAATATAGGCGATTTCGACCATCGATTTGAGCGTGATCTGGCAGAACTGGGAATAGGAATACGCGTAGGTAGCAGGTACGCTTTTCCCTAGTCGGACGCTTTATCAGTACCCGTTGTTAGATTTACTTCTTTACTCGGTATGGCTGTAGCAAGACGAAGACTGGTGGTCGAGGAATTCTCGAACTCCCAACATATCGAAGGAATAGTAAAAAATATGGCAACAGGTACAGTTAAGTGGTTCAACTCTGAAAAGGGTTTCGGTTTCATTGCAGTTGATGGTGGCGGACAAGATGTATTCGTTCACTACTCAGCAATCCAAGGAAACGGTTACAAGTCCCTTGAAGAGGGTCAGTCAGTTTCATTCGAGGTCGTCCAGGGTCCAAAGGGTCCTCAGGCAGACGCAGTGAACGCTAACTAATTTCACTTACAAATAAGGCCCGTCGAGAAATCGGCGGGCCTTATTTTTTTCCGCTACTTCTTGGGAACTGGCGGAATCTCGCCAACTTTAGCTTTCAGCGCGGCGACAGCCTTTGCTGGTGATAAATCTTTTCCATTCTTCCAGGCATCGAGATACTTCCACGGTAGAACTTCACCGCGACGTACCCACCAGATATCTACAGGTGTGGGCCATGAAATTCCAAAATGTAGATGTGGCGCAGTTCCACGAGCGCTCCCTGTAGATCCAATTGCACCGAGTAGCTGACCACCCTTAACTTCTACTCCAGGTTGAATGCTTGCAGGGATGGAACGTAGGTGCGATCCGTAATATCGAACTCCATCGACACCGATAATCGAGACGTAGAGTCCGCCGCGATCGATTCCCAGGTTGGTCTTTCCGCTCCACAGGTCGGTGCGATTTACTTCATCGACAACTCCATCAATCGGTGAAACGAAACGACAGCCGGCCTTCGCCAAGATATCTGTGGCGGCATAGTCGTGATGCGCTCGTGCGTAATTGACTTCGCAATCAGCCACAGGAAATGTATATATCGGTGCAGCGTAGGCAGATGGCAAGGTAGTAAATAAAAGAGTGAGTACAAGAAGTTTTCTCAACATATCGGTAAGCCTAACGAAGTTGAGATTAATTCTTGAGAGCGGCGCGGTCTAACTTGGCTGTGACAATCATGTGAGGAACAGTGAGGGCCCAGATAGTGACCAATGTGAGCCAGAGAAAGTTATCGCTCACATTCTGGTGCGAAAATCCAGCAAGAAGTGCAACAAAGATCAAAGTTCCAGCTAGCGCCGGAAGTCCAGGAATGACAGCGTGCATAAATGCACCTCGTGAATTTCCCTTTTCATATGCCGCAATTGACCGTGGCAGAAGTGATGTAAGTCGAGCTGTGTGGCGCATCGCATGCCAGCAGCCAAAATAGACGGCAAAGGCAACAAGTGGTGGCGCAACTGAAGCTAGGGTTGCCAGAAGAGCAAGATCAAGTAAATCCCGATATCGCTTCCGTGAAATCAGAGCCATCGCTGAAAGTGTTGTGATGACAGCAACTGCAATTTGAATTTCAGATGTATATCCGTGATGCCAATTAATGAGTGAGTTATTTACCTTGGTGAGAGCTTCAGTGCTTCGGTTATTTACAAGGGGGATAACAACGGGAAGCAAACCTGCGGCAGGGGCATATGCCCATAGAGGTAGCGATGAGGAACTCCCCCTAAGTCTGTTGAGTTCTGAAATAAATGCACTGTCACCTATTCCAAAGTGGGTAGCGCTCATAATCACTACTGCGATAAATCCCCAGATATTCCATTGCAGGATAGCCCAGATTGCAGCAAGTGCAATTGCAACATAGATGAAGATAAATATCGCCATCTTGATTGGCTGCGCTTTAGGAAGGGTGACGAGATGATCAAGGGCACCATGTGGAATACCAATGGCGAGAGCTACAACTGCCATGACAACCTGCCAGTTAAGTGAATCGGCCCCGAGCCATGATGAGAAAAGTATTGATAACACAATGGCAACTGCAACGATGGCGCTGGAAAAGGTGCGCACTCTCGAAAATGTCTTTAACTTGGCCATCTCCATAACCGCCACAGTAGCAAGATTCATCGCTATCTATGCAAAAATGTAGGTATGAAACATTGGTCCTATATGGGGATGCTTATCTTCACCCTCTGCGGATCGGGCTGGCTTGAAATCGTTCTCAAGACCGGTGTATTACGTCGCCTCAAAAGAGCGGCGCTAAGCATCCTTCCAATCAGCACTCTCTTCCTTATCTGGGATGCCTATGCAATCTCCAAGGGCCACTGGTTCTTCGACCGCGAACAGATGCTCGGCATTGTTGGGCCGCTCAATATTCCGCTTGAGGAATATCTCTTCTTTATCGTGGTGCCCCTTGCTGCAATCTTGACCATTGAAGGCGTTACAACGGTGAAGCCTCACTGGCGCAAAGGAGAGTTCGGCGAATGATTTACTCCGATATCGCAATCGCCGCTTTTGGCATTGCAGTGATGGTCGATCTCTTTATATTTAAGAACTCGATGTTAACTCGCGCAGCATTCTGGACTTCGTACGCAATCATCTTGCCTTTCCAATTACTTACGAATTGGTGGCTAACTTCTCGCAATATCGTGATGTACAACCCTGATGCAATCATCGGAGTGCGCATCTGCTCTGCGCCCGTTGAAGACCTACTCTTCGGATTCGCGCTCGTTTTGAGCGTAATGGGAATGTGGGAGTTCTGGGGCCGCAGAGGAATGCAACGCCACTAAAGCTTTAGCCGTGCGCGGCTGCAACTGCTGCGTACATAATCTTGCCTTCATGGACATTGAGTCCTGCTGCAAGAGCCGCATCATCTTCCATAGCTTTCTGCCAACCCTTATTCGCAAGTGCGAGTGAGTATTTAAGAGTTGCATTAGAGAGAGCTGCAGTTGATGTTGCTGGAACTGCTCCAGGCATATTCGCTACGCAGTAATAGAGCGAGTTATGCACTTTAAATGTTGGGTCAGCATGCGTTGTTGCGTGCGAGCCTTCGAAGCAACCACCTTGATCGATAGCAACGTCGACCAGCACTGATCCTGGCTTCATCTTGGCAACCATGGCATCAGTGACAAGCTTTGGAGCAGCTGCACCTGGAATAAGTACACCACCGACAACGAGATCAGCCTCCATGCAGTACTGCTCAATTGAGTAAGGAGATGATGCAACTGTCTTTACTTGTCCATGGAACATCTCATCAATTTCAACGAGGCGCTTGAGATTAATATCGAGAAGAGTGACATCTGCGCGAAGGCCGATTGCCATTGCAGCAGCTGAAACACCCACGCTTCCGCCACCCAAAATAACGACCTTACCTGGAGCAACTCCTGGAACTCCCCCGAGTAATACTCCACGTCCACCATTAGGGCGCTGCAGTGCAGCTGCACCAACTTGAATAGACATACGTCCGGCAACTTCTGACATTGGAGCAAGAAGTGGGAGGAAGCGATTTACTTCAACAGTTTCGTAGGCGATCGCTGTGATGCCTGACTTCACAATGGCATCGGTGCATTCGCGCGATGCAGCAAGGTGAAGATACGTGAAGAGAATCTGGCCCTTACGCATGCGGTGATATTCCTCCGCTACAGGCTCTTTCACCTTAATGATCATCTCGGACTTCGCCCAGACCTCATCGGCGGTATCGAGAATTGTGGCTCCTGCTTTTACATATTCAGCATCTGTGATTGCTGAGCCAATACCAGCGTTCTTTTCGACGAATACGGTGTGGCCGGCGATGACAAGGGAGTGAACTCCTGCCGGTGTAGTTGAGACTCTAAATTCATTGTTCTTAACTTCTTTTGGGATACCGACAAGCACAATTAACTCCTAGAAATAGTCGACGTTGACTCTTTGAACTTAACTGATGCTACTCCTAAAGAGCTTTTATATGGAACAACAAACCAGTCTCTGGTTTCAAGACTGGAAGTTGCAGACCAATATGCGCAAGTTGATCACCAGTTAAATTGAGTGCTGGCCACCAACCTGGCGCCTTCTTTTGTGTGAATTCTGAGGCGCTCAGTTCTTCTATTACTGTGAGTTGATAGAGAGTTTCCTTATCAAGCCCATCAAAAGTTGTAATGAGGGGCCCAAAATTATCTGCAGAAGTGAGCTGCATATAAGTAAAGATCGCTTCCTTCTTATCGAGTGCAACTGTTCCATAAAGCTGCGCATCGCCGACAATTTCATCGCTGCGAACTACGGTTCCTGAGTGCAAGAGATCGCGATGCTTCTTATAGAAATTGATATAAGCCTTAAGAGTTTCAGTCTCTGCTGCATCTGCCTCATTGATATCCCACTCAATACCGGCATGGCCAAAGAGTGCGTTGAGTGCGCGGAATGAAACTGAGTGCGTGCGATGCATCTGATGTCCCACAGTTGGACCAACGTGGGTGCCAAGGAATTCAGGCGGAATCACAAGTCCTGTCCATCGCTGAATCTGCTGGCGCTCCAGTGGATCATTCTGATCTGATGTCCAGAAGCGATCGGCATGCTCAATCATTCCGAGATCAACACGTCCGCCACCAGAGGCACATGATTCGATTTCAAGCCCTGGATGGCGCTTCTTGAGCTCATCAAATATTCGGTAAATCGCTTCAGTCTGCTTGCGCACAACAGGGCGCCCATCAGAGATGGGATCTGTTAAATGTCGATTGTGATCCCACTTGATGTAGGCGATGTTGTACTCAGAGAGAACCGCATCAACTTGGTTGAGTACGTGGTTGTAGGCGCCTTCTTTTGTGAGGTCCAGAACTTGTTGCCAGCGACCTTCTACAGGAATGCGCCCAGGCTCTTGGAGAATCCAGTCTGGATGCGCACGGTATAAATCAGAGTCACGGTTGACCATCTCTCCTTCAAACCAGAGACCAAATTCGATGCCCTTGTCATTGATGTACTTAATAAGCGGTGCAAGACCACTTGGCCATACATCTTGCGAGACAACCCAGTCACCAAGGCCAGCACGGTCATTGCGACGAGAACCAAACCAACCATCATCTAAGACAACGCGCTCGACGCCAATTTCGGCAGCCTTATCAACCATCTTTCGGATGCCTTCTTCGTTGTGATTGAAGTAGACGGCCTCCCACATGTTAAGTGTGAGCGGACGTGGCCGAACCTTTGTGATGTGATTGCTGCGAGAGCGAATCCATGAGTAATGATTATTGGTAAGGCCATCAAGTCCACGGTCGCTAAATGTGGCGATGGCACGTGGAGCTACATAACTCTCGCCTTTCTTCAAAATAACTTCACCTGGAAGTAAGTATTCGCCTGCACCAATTGATTTATGTCCATCAATCAAACGCTCGACATGGTGGATATTGTTTCCAGACCACGCCATTGCAAGTGACCAAGCTTCACCGTGGCGGAATCCTGTTGCATGGTTGAGTGCAACTTGAGTGATTGTGTAATCGTGCCCTGAACGTCCTTCAAAACTCTCGCGAGTTAAAACTCCATAATCAATGGAGCGACGCTGTGGTTGGCGCTCTTTTGTCCAATGCCCATAGAAATCGAGAACCTCATCAGCCTGCTCAGCCAGTGGCAACCAATACAAAAAATGCTCGAGGTAGTAATCACCTTCAGATGTATTTGTCACCTTGGCATCCATCAACAAAATATCTGAAGCTGTCAGCGTGTATGTCATCTCGATTTCAATACCTGCAATTGCATCAAGGAAGAGTGCCACCATCGATTGATCTTTCTGCACTGCACTCTTTACGGTAAAGGCATTAGAGGCGTTGACTCCCCCACGATGACCACGAAGCGCTGGGTGGCCAATCCACCCGCGTGCATGTTCACGAAGAATGAGATTTCCTGGAGCAACATCAAGGCCACCATGAAATGCGGGCTTGGTGCGCGCTGCGCGAATGGATTCAGCTGCGCTCTTATCGATAGCGCCTAACTTCTTTCCCCAGTAAAGAACTTCGAGGGAATCTCCGTCATGGGCGAAGATGATTGATGAGCGCGATTGGCTGAGATGAATCATGGCTTAATCCTAATGAGCCACCCCGTAAGATTGGTTAGGACGAGGCGGTAGCTCAGTTGGTTAGAGCCCCGAACTCATAATTCGGTCGTCGTCGGTTCGAGCCCGACCCGCCTCACTCATAAATGCCTGAAAGGTGCAGATTCACCTACCGATTACCTTCTATTCACCTAGTTGCGCCAAACTATGGCCGTGAAAGAAGTTGTAGCGCAGTATCAAGATCGCGAGCTCACCTGGCTCGACTTCGATACCCGCGTCCTGGAACTCACTGAAGATCCAACAATTCCGCTTCTTGAGCGACTTCGCTTCTTGGCCATCTTCTCCTCGAACCTTGATGAATTCTTCATGGTGCGTGTTGCTTCATTGAAAGCGAAGATTGAACGTGGAAGCACCACTATCAACTCTGCGGGTTACGCTCCGAAGGAGCTGCTCAGTGTTGTGCTCAAGCGCACTCAAGAGCTTGTCAATATTCAAGCTGAGCGTTTTCGCGACGTGATCATCCCTGAACTTAGCGCCGAAGGTATTGAATTTGTAAAGATTGCAGATCTCACAAGCGAAGAGCGTGACCATCTTAAGGATTACTACAACAAGCGAATCTTTCCGGTATTGACTCCGCTTGTAGTCGACCCTTCCCACCCATTCCCATATATCTCGGGTCTATCACTCAATATCGGCGTCAATATCGAATCAAGTGAAGACCACGACATCAGCTTCGCTCGTGTCAAAGTGCCATCTAACTTGCCGCGTTTTATTCGAACTTCAGATACCTCGAATTTTAGATTTGTACTTATCGACGAGCTCATCGCCGAACACCTTGCCGAACTCTTCCCAGGCGTAAAGCTCAAGGACCACTTCTTCTTCCGCGTGACCCGAAATCAAGATCTTGACCTTGATGAAGATGAGACAGATGACATCCTTGAAACGATGGAGAAAGAACTTACCCGTCGCCGCTTTGGACCTCCGGTGCGACTCGAAGTAGATAAGGTCATTAACTCAGAAGTGCTTAATGAGTTGATGGATGAGCTTCAAATTGAGCCTCATGATGTTATTAAATATGACTCGCCGCTTGATCTTCGTAGCCTTAATCAGATCGCTGACTTGGACTTCCCGCACCTCAAGTACAAGCCGTTCCGTAGCGAAACAGCGCCAGAACTTCGCGATGTCGACTCTGAATCGACTGATTCTTTCTTCGCAGCCGTTCGCAAAGGAGAGATTCTCCTTCACCACCCGTATCAATCTTTTACTTCCTCAGTAGTGAAGTTCCTAGAAAATGCTGCCCAAGACCCACATGTATTGGCAATCAAGCAGACTCTTTATCGAACTTCAGGAGATTCACCGATTGTTGAAGCGCTGATTGAGGCCGCTGAAGCAGGTAAGCAAGTCTTGGCAGTTATTGAAATTCGCGCCCGCTTTGACGAAATGGCAAACGTTCGATGGGCTCGCAAACTTGAAGAAGTCGGCGTTCACGTTGTGTACGGATTGATGGGACTTAAGACTCACGCGAAGTTGTCACTCGTTGTACGTGAAGAAGGCGATGTACTTCGTCGTTATTGCCATGTGGGCACCGGTAACTACAACCCCAAGACTGCTCGCTTCTATGACGACCTTGGAATCCTGAGCTCTGATCCGGTCTTGGGTGAAGATTTATCGCGACTCTTCAATGAACTCTCTGGATACTCTGCAAAACATGATTATTCACGGCTTCTCGTTGCACCTCACAGTCTTCGCAAAGGACTTATCTCACGAATAAAGCGTGAGACTCGAAATCATCTCGATGGTAAGCCTGCCTGGATTCGCCTCAAACTTAATTCACTTCTCGATGAAGAGATCATCGACACAATTTATGAGGCAGCAGATGCTGGGGTGAAAGTTGAAATTATTGTCCGCGGTATTTGTTCTATCCAGCTTAATAATCAGGCTCGCCGCGAGAATATAAAGGTCCGCTCAATTTTAGGTCGCTTCCTCGAGCACTCTCGTATCTACTACTTCCGTAACGATGGAGCTGAGGATTACTTCATCGGAAGTGCAGACGTTATGCATCGAAATCTTGATCGCCGTGTCGAGGCACTTGTTCGCATTGAAGCTGAAAAGCATAAAGCAACACTTAAGTCCATTCTTGATGACTCAGTCTCAGATTCATACTCAACGTGGATACTCAATGTTGAGAATAAGTGGATTCGAAATGTGCAGGATCACGATGGCAACTACCTAGTGAACTTCCAAGATCACTTTATTGAGAAATTTAATCGCGCGTGATTAGAGCCGCTGGCGCATTACTTTGGCGCAATACCCCAGAACGCTCGATTGAAATTGCACTCATCCATCGCCCGAAATATGACGATTGGACCTTACCTAAGGGCAAAATCGAAGAGGGCGAAACTGCTCTTCAATGTGCTTACCGCGAACTCATCGAGGAGACCGGCATCAAGGCAGCTTTCACGCGCCAACTTGGCTCAGTTGAATATGAAGAGAGTGGACAACGCAAGCGGGTCATCTTCTGGGCAGCACGATGCGCACTTGATGCAAGCGCTTTTATAGCGAATGAAGAAGTCGATGAAATGCGTTGGCTCAGTATTGAAGATGCACTCATAGCCGCAACTCATGACTCAGATAGAGAAATGATTGAGAATTTCAAGAGCCAAGAGCAGCACACAGATACTCTCATCATTCTGCGCCACACCAAGGCACTTGAGCGAGGCGACTGGGATGAAGCAGATTCACAGCGCACTCTGAGCGAAGTTGGCTTTGATCAAGCACAGCTCTTGCTGAAACATCTAGAACCTTTCGCTATAGATGAGGTGTACACCTCAGACTATGTGCGTTGCGTTCAGACCGTGACTCCACTGGCTCATTCTCGAGGCTTAACAATTACTCAGGTGCCTAGTCTCAATGAACAGACATTCGAAGAGGACCCACTGCGTTCTATATCGTTTGCAAATGCATTGAAGCAAGATGAGAAGAATATTCTGATTTGTAGCCACAACCCTGTTATTCCGACAATGTTACGTGGAATTCTCAATACCAAACTTAAGAATAAGGATTTAATAAAACTTGAACCAGGTGATGCTTGGATTGTTCATCGCGTTCGCGGGGAAATCGTTGGACTCGATTACCTCAGTATTGCAAATTAACGCTCAATCCAATCAAGGCGATGGAGAACAATACCTTCACGCAACGCCCAAGGACAGATACGAATCTCTTTGAGCTCAAGTGTCTGCATCAACTGCTTAGCCACCATTGCGCCCGCAACAATTTGTGGAGCACGTTCTGCTGAAACCGATTGAAGTTCCATCCGTCCATCAACGTCGAGCGCCTGTAGCTTTGGCACCAGTTCTTCAAGCGCGCTAAGGGTTAGGTGCGAGCCAAACTTTGGATAATAATTCTGCGAAAGTTTAGCTAGCGTACGGAAAGTTTTACTGGTTCCAGCGGCGTTATCTTTCTCAAAAGTAGAGAGCGAAGCTGCGAGTGGCTCAATTTTTTCTTCTAGATACTCTTCGAGAGCTTTTAGCGATTTCGATGAAAATGGATCTCCCTTAAGGAATTGACGAGTAAGTCGCCCTGCACCAAGCTGCATGGAAGTCTTAAAGATGGGATCTTCTTCTGCGCCACGAGCAATTTCTAGCGAACCGCCCCCGATGTCGAGCACGAGTAAGTCTCCTGAAGACCATCCAAGCCAACGTCGTGCTGCAAGAAAGGTAAAGCGGGCTTCTTCTTCTCCACTTAATACCTGAAGATCTATGTTGCACGCCTTATTGACGTGAGCAATGACTTCATCTGAGTTCGTTGCTTCACGGATTGCAGATGTCGCGAAAGCGAGTAGCTCATCAATATCCAGATGCTCAGCGCTCTTCATATTGAGCAAAATCGCCTCAGTGATGCGACTCATTCCAAGTTCTGTAATCGCTCCCGACTCATCCAAATATTCAGTTAAGCGAATAACAGATTTGTGGGATGAGTTTGGAACGGGAGGACCACCAAGGTGGCCGTCGACTACTTGAAGGTGAATCGTGTTCGAACCAACATCAAGTACACCTAGTCGCATTTGCGAAGTCTAACGAGATTACGCAGTAACGCCCATCAAGTGCTCCATAGCGAGTTGGTCAAGGATTTCATATCCGTAACCGCGCTTGCCGGCTGCATCTGCATCGAATGAATCCTTTGCAAGATCCTTCCAAGTCTCACCTGCTGCGAGAGTTGGTTCTGAAAGTCCTGGGATATTTGATTCCTTCATCGCTGCAATAACGCGTGGATCCTTACGGAAGGCAGCTGCGCGCTCCTTGAGAACCAAGTACATGCGCATATTCGAAGTTGCAGATGCCCAGACACCTGAATCACCATCTGTGCGCACAGGCTTGTAATCGAAGTGCTTCGGTCCTGAATATCCGTAGCGCTCGAGAAGATCAACGAGGAAGAATGCGCTCTTCACATCGCCATGGCCAAAGACGAAGTCCTGGTCATACTTTGGTCCGCGCTGACCATTAAGGTCGATGTGGAATAACTTCTTCTGCCAGAGCGCTTGTGCAATTCCGTGAACAAAGTTGAGGTTAGCCATCTGTTCGTGGCCCACTTCTGGATTGAGACCAACCATCTCTGGGTGATCGAGCATCTCAATGAATCCAAGAGCGTGACCAATTGTTGGAAGGAAGATATCTCCGCGTGGTTCATTTGGCTTTGGTTCAATCGCAAACTTAATGTCATAGCCCTTATCGATGACATATTGGCCAAGGATGTTAAAACCTTCGGCATAACGCTCGAGTGCTACATAGGCATCCTTGGAGCTTTCGGATTCTGCACCTTCGCGGCCACCCCAGCAGACATAAATCTTTGCACCTAAATCAACAGCCAGATCGATATTGCGCATCGCCTTTCGAATGGCAAAGCGGCGGATATCGCGATCGTTGCTTGTGAGAGCGCCATCTTTAAAGACAGGGTGGCTAAAGAGATTTGTTGTTGCCATCGGAACTTTCATTCCAGTCTCAGCAAGTGCCTTCTTAAAGCGATCGATATGACCTTGACGGGTGGAATCATCAGTACCAAATGGGAATAAGTCGTCATCATGGAATGTCACACCGTAAGCACCGCGCGCAGCGAGTTCATGGACTGTGCGCACTGGATCGAGGGCATCGCGGGTGGGATCTCCGAAAGGGTCACGCGCTTGCCAGCCGACAGTCCAGAGACCGAAGGTGAATTTATCTGCAGGTGTAGGTGTGTAAGTCATGCCGTAAGAGTACTTAAGGAGCGCTGTGTTAGGAAGCGAACTTTCCAGTCACTAAGTAGTACACACGGCGAGAAACTGAGACTGCATGGTCGGCAAAGCGCTCGTAGTAACGTCCCAACAAGGTGATATCGATTGCAGATTCAACGCCATGTGTCCAAGCTGCATTGGTTATGGAACCAATCAGTTGGCGGTGCAACTTATCCATCTCGTCGTCATCCTTCTCGACCTGGAGAGCCATTTCGGTGTCGCGGGTCTCGATAACTACTGCAATCTTGCGAGAGATATTTTCGGCAACTGTTCCCATGTGATGAACTAAGTCGCGAAGTTCTGATGGAATTGCTGATTCGGGGTGGCGAAGGCGAGTCACCTTGGCAATGTGGTGAGAAAGATCGCCCATGCGTTCAAGATCGGCGCTCATACGAAGAGCTGTGACAAGTGCACGAAGATCAGATGCAACTGGTTGTTGTCGCGCGATGATGTCGATGATTCGTGAATCAAGTTCGTGTTGGTAGGTATCAATCTTTTCATCAGCTGAAATAACTTCCTCGGCAGCTTTAAGTTCAGCATCAATCAATGCATGTGTCGCTTTATTGATGGATTCTGAAACCATATTTGAAAGGTCGACTAGTGATTGCGATACGCCATCGAGCTCTTCTTGGAATACTGAACGGATAAGTGCCATGGGCGTGAACTTAGGCGCACTCAGTGAATATTGCAATGCGTGCAGGTAAACGGAAGGTTAACTGTACGAGGTAGCCATTAGGCTAGCGGCATGTGGTTTCGTCGTGAAGAAGAGAGCGTGCCCTCTGGCGAAATATCACCCATCCTGCTCGATGTAATTTCTCAACTCGATCAAGATGCTCTTCTCGTGGCCCCGGGCGAGGTAATCGTCTTCGCAACAGATGACATCGAAAAACTCAATCTACTGAGAGATGGTCGTATTTCTAGCCCAGAACTCATTGCCCTCATTCGAGTAGTGCGTCGCACTCGCCAAACTCGAACTGGAAAAATTGCAGTTCCTCGCGGTCCCATCGGTGAAGGCTTACGTGACTTAACGGTAAAGGCAATCTTCCTCAATGAATTTGAAAACATTCTTGTTCTAGTCAGTGATGAAAGTGAAGCCGACCGGGTCCACGAAGTACGCCGTGATTTCGTCGCAAATATTTCACATGAACTTAAAACTCCCATCGGAGCGCTCTCCTTGCTCAGCGAGGCAGTTTTATCTGCCAAAGATGAACCAGCCTCTGTAGAAAAATTTGCAGGTCGCATGCAGATTGAAGCCAAGAGGCTGACAGATCTTGTGCAAGAGATTATCAATCTCTCTCGTTTACAAGATTCGGATCCTCTCGAAATAGCGACTGAGAACCATGTAGCAGATCTCATTAGTGAGGCAGTCGATCTCTGTAAGACAACTTCAGAAGCCAAGGGAATCTCGATATCAAACGCTTCTGGCCCTGAAGCCATAGTTCTAGGTGATAGTGAACAACTCATTATGGCAATTCATAATCTGCTGGAGAACGCAATCAATTACTCTCCCGCAAACACCAAGGTTTCTATCTCTTCAGAAAATCAAGGCGATATTGTTGAAATCACTGTCACAGATCAAGGAATCGGAATTCCTGAAGGTGAACTCGAACGTATCTTTGAACGTTTCTATCGCGTCGACCCAGCCCGTTCACGTGAGACAGGTGGGACTGGGTTAGGTCTTTCCATCGTCAAGCACGTAGCTTCAAATCATGGCGGAGATGTAAAGGTGTGGAGCTCGCAGAATATCGGCTCTTCTTTTGCACTTCGCCTACCAATTTTCAAACCTAGTGGAGGCAGTTCACAATGACCAAGATTCTTATCGTAGAAGATGAATCTTCATTCTCTGAGGCAATTGCATTTCTCTTAGGCAAAGAGGGTTACGAAAGCCAAGTTGCTGAAAATGGGCGCGTAGCACTCGATCTCTTCAAGTCACACGACTTTGATTTAGTCCTTCTCGATCTCATGATTCCTGAAGTCTCTGGCATCGATGTCTGTCGATCAATTCGCACAACGTCAATGGTGCCAATCATTATGTTGACTGCCAAAGATTCTGAGGTAGATAAGGTCGTTGGGCTCGAACTAGGCGCAGATGACTATGTGACAAAACCATATTCATCACGCGAGCTTGTTGCTCGCATCAAAGCTGTATTACGCCGTGGTACTCCCGATGATGGCGTTTCAAATTCAGATTCTGGAATTCACGCCGCGGGACGTATCCGAATGGATATCGAGCGACACCAAGTAACTGTCAATGAGATTGCAATCAATCTTCCACTGAAAGAGTTTGAGCTTCTCGAGTTTCTTATGCGAAATTCAGGCCGGGTTCTTACTCGCGGACAGCTGATCGACCGTGTATGGGGTGGCGATTACTACGGAGATACTAAAACTCTCGATGTTCACATCAAGCGTCTGCGCTCAAAGATAGAGGTAGACCCTGCTAATCCAGTACTTATTCAAACTATTCGTGGATTGGGTTATAAATTCGAGGCGTAGTATCGCTCTATGGCTAAGAAATCTTCCTCAACATTTACGGCTCGAGATGCAGCTCGTTGCATCATCACCCCCAGCGATATTGATCATAAATATTCTCGTGGAGTATTAGGCCTCATTACTGGTTCTGCCCAATATCCAGGAGCAGCCGTTCTTACTACCTCGGCATCCCTTGCAACCGGATTAGGAATGGCGCGATTTCATAGCTCATCAGGACTTGCTCATCTAGTTCTTCATGATGCACCAGAAACCGTTGTGCAACCAGGCCCAGTAACTGCATGGCTTGCCGGTTCTGGAATCCACCATAAGAAGTACAGCGACTTCACCACCTATTTACGTCATCGCTGGTTTCTCTTGCTCAAGCGTCAAACAGTTCCGACTATTCTCGATGCAGGTGCGCTCTACTTAGCAGGAAAACTGCAGCAGCCAACGCTTATTACTCCTCACGCTGGCGAACTCGCTCGCCTTCTCGCTTCTCACTCCATAACCGTGAGCGCAGAATCTATTGAAGCTGATCCGACTACGTGGGCGCAGAAGACAGCGGAGCTTCTCAACGTCACTGTTCTTCTCAAAGGTTCGCGAACTGTTGTTGCACAGGCAGATCGCGTGATTCCGCTCCCTCAAGCAACTCCATGGCTAGCAACTGCAGGTACTGGCGATGTGCTTGCAGGAATCATCGGGGCACTCGTTGCAACCAATTACATTGAAATTCTCAACTCACCACAACGATTGGCAGATGTTGCAGCAACTGGTGCTTACATACATAACCAAGCGGCTTTACTTGCATCTGCTGGCGCGCCAATCTCCGCTTCTCAGATAATTGACCAGATTCCAGACGTATTACGCAAGATACTCAAGTAACTCTCTAGGGATATCCCTTCTCCCCTAAACCACGGAGAGGGAACTACCCTTATCTATGGTTAAAACTCTGGCGAATCCAGCGCGGGTCTTGCTCATTAACGATGATGCATTTGAACTCGCCACAATGTCGGCATCACTTAGATTGCACAGTACCAATATCGTCGGTGAAGCTTCCAATATCTTTGTTGCAGAGAATCTCTTCCGCTCTCTTCAACCAGAGATTGTCTTGATAGATCTCCAATTTTCAGGAGAAGAAGCGATCGGTTTGCTGCAACGATTTAGAAAGATTGATCCTGACCTTGGCATCGTCATCATTACTTCCTGCCCTGATTTACGTCTCTTTGGACTCCTTGAGAAGAACATTCCGCATGGAAGCAAAATCATTCTTAAACGCTCTGTCTCTGACCTCTCCATCATTACCTTCGCACTTTCAGAGAGTATGGAATCTGCCAGTGACGGTTCAGATATGAAGTGGATTAGTATCCATACAGCAATTCATGAAAACTCATTTATTAGTATCTTGAGTGACCTCACCGATATTCAAATAGAGACACTTCGCTTGGTCGCACAAGGCTTGAGCAACTCTGAAATCGCTCGCGTTCGCTACGTCTCCGAGAAATCTGTCGAGCAGATAGTGGCGCGCATCGCACAGCATCTAGAGATTTCTCCGGATAGAAGTCGTAACTTACGAGTAATTCTGGCGGGCGAATACTTCAAATGGCTCGGCGCTCCGCGCCACTAACTGCTGTGCGGTAAAGTCGCCGCGTGCCCGTAGAACTCACGCTCTCCGATATTCGTAATCGGTGGAATGAAGTTCTCGACCTCGTCGAAAGCCGCGATCGTGTTGTATGGATCGCCTATTTCGATGCGCGCCTCGATTCCTATGAAAACAATCGCCTGGTACTCGATTTTCGCGATAGCAATAAGTTGGCAACTGGCCACGATTACCAAGAGGCTCGCCTGCGCCATCGTTCGATGCTGCAAAGTGCCATCTTCGATATCTTGGGTATCTCGGTCGTGGTTATTGAAAAGTGAAGAAATCTCTCGCCGCACTAGCTTCACTTATCTTCCTCGCCTTTTCTATTCAATCAGTCTCACCTGCTGCAGCTACTGATCTCAACTTAATTGGTCCTGGAGGACGAATCCATGGCGCCGATATCAGTCGCTGGCAACACCCCAATGACAAGGCGATTGATTTCGTGAAGATGCACGATGCCGGCATCTCATTTGTGATGATCAAGGCATCCGATACTCGTGATGATGCTGACTTATTGTCTGTGAAATATTTGAAGATGGACCGCGCAGGCGCGCAAGATGCAGGGATTTACACGGGCTTCTATCACTATGCAATTCTTCCTGATGTAACTTCACCTTCTGCAATTGCTCGTGATGCTCGCGTGCAGGCACAGAAAGTCGTCTGGCGCATCGCCTCCCTCGGTGGATATAACGAGAAAGATCTTCCGGTCGCACTCGACCTAGAAAATAATTGTGTGCGATTGAGCAGAACCAAGGTTTGCAAAAAGTATGCCACTCGCAGCGCTGCCACACTTTGGTCTAAGACATTCCTTAACACGATTAAAGAGAAGACAGGACGTACGCCACTTATCTACTCTTCCCCTCACTTTCTCGAGAATTCACTTGTTCGCGATAAGGAGCTCAGCAGTTATCCACTCTGGATTGCCCAATATGCAATTGATCCAGCAAAAGAGGGCAGTAAACCCAATGTAAAGGCAGCAGGATGCTTCGTTCACTCGTGGACAACTGCGCAATGTTCAGCGAATTGGACTGTCTGGCAGTACACATCCTGTGGAATCGCACCTAAATATGGAGTTCCTGGCAATCGACTCGATCTCAATGTCTTTAGTGGAACACCCGAAAAATTCCAGAGTCTTCTCACGGGTACGTGGCTCCCCGACATTGCAGATTCCATGCCGCAAGGTGAAACAACCACAATGACCATAACCTCAGTCTTCGCATCAACAACAAATAAAAATGCGGTGATCTCTGTGGAAGTCAAGCGCCCCGATAATTCACCTGTCGTCACAGGTGGAGTGAAGTACTACTTCAACTCGACGAATCAAATGGTTCCTAAAGTGACTCAAACTATTGCGCGCGAAACTAGCGGCTCATGGAAGATTTCGATTGCAGGTCTCACAGCAGGTACATGGGTCGGAAATGTTGGCTTCAAAGATGCTTCAGGTACGCATGCAGAAATTAAGCAACCTCTTGTGCTGACTATTGCACAGGGTCCGACTCCCCCACCCGCGCCAATAAAGAAGCCATCAACGAAACCTGCTTCAGATGGTTGTAAGAATCAGATTAAGAATTAACGAGCTCGACTAAAGCCGCTTCTTCTTGTGCAATCACATCGAGAAATGCACTCACTGATGCATTGCGCTCTTTAGCTCCCCAACCAAGTTCGTCGCCGATAATCTTGGCAACTTCCTTAGCTGCATCTGCACCACTATCGGCAGCTTCAAATGAGATGCGGGTACGGCGAAGAAGTACATCTTCTACTGAAAGTGCGCCCTCATGAGTGGCCGCATGAAGAATTTCAGCCTTGAGGTATGGCAAATCAGGGATAAGTCTTTCAGCAAGTGTCGCATCATCGGCGATGAGTTCAAGAATCTCTTCGATCAAAGAGCCATAGCGATCAAGTAGATGAGTAACAGTTGCTTCAGATATTGAATTTTCTTCAGCAATCTTTGCAACTTGTTGCTTTAAAGCAAAGTAACCATCAGCACCAATCAGTGGCAGCTTCTCGGTGATTGAGTCATTGACCAAGCGACGTAGATCGAGGACTGCAAGATCAACCGCATCTTTAGCCATGACGCGATAGGTGGTGTACTTGCCACCTGCCATGCTGACAAAGCCAGGTGCCGGACGGTCGACAGTGTGTTCGCGCGAAAGTTTGGTGGTTGCAGAACCAGTCTTATTTGCGACTAGTGGACGAAGCCCCGCAAAGACTCCGAGAATATCCTCGCTCTTTAGCTTTGGTTCGAGAACACGATTGGCTTGATCGAGGATGTATTGCACATCTTCTTGAGTAGCAAGTGGCTTTGCGCGATCGCCTTCATAAGGCGTGTCTGTTGTACCAACAATCCACTTGTCGCCCCATGGGATAAGGAAGAGAACAGAAACTGGTGTCTTTAAGATGATTCCATCTTTGGAGTGGATGGCGTCACCTGGGACAACGATATGCACACCTTTAGACATCGCCACTGAGTACCCAGCAGTTAAACCAAATTGTGCGTGAAGTTCATCGCTCCAGACACCAGCACACATGATGGTCGCCTTAGCTGAGATTTGAATCTTCTTATTTGAGTGGGTGTCGAGTGCAACCACACCGGTAATTTTCTTGCCGTTACGAAGGAGATCTTCAACGCGTACTCCGGTTGCCATAACTGCTCCGTGGCGGGCCGCTGTGCGAGCAATCATCATCGTGTGACGCGCATCGTCAACTTGTGCATCGAAATAGCGAATTGCTCCAGTAATTATGTCTTGGCGAAGCGACGGTGAAATATTTGCAATTGTCTTGCCGGTTAAATGCTTATGTGATGGAAGTGCACGTTTAAAGCCGCGAAGCGCATCGTAGAGAGCAAGGCCTGCTCCGACATAAGTGCGCTCTTTTACCTTTTCAGTAAGTGGATATAAGAAGCTGACTGGTTTTACAAGGTGTGGGCACTGGGTAGAAACCATGAGTTCGCGCTCGTGCAGCGCTTCACGCACTAATTTAAAATCATATTGCTCAAGATAGCGAAGACCACCATGGATCAACTTGCTTGAGCGGCTTGAGGTTCCGGCAGCGTAATCGTGCGCTTCTACGAGCGCTACTTTCAATCCGCGTGAAACTGCATCGAGTGCTGCTCCGACGCCGTTGACGCCTCCGCCAATAACCAAGATATCGAACTCTTCGGAGGTCAGTGACGCAATCGCCTTTTCGCGTTGCTGCGCATTGAGCTGTGAAGTAAACATCTGATTCGAGAGCTACCAATTCTTTAGTGTGCTTGAGAACTTTCAAGTGTTTTGAGTAGGCTTAACTATATGGCATACATCGGAAGTTTGGACCAAGGAACTAGCAGCACTCGATTCATGATCTTCGATGCCGATGGAAAAGTTGTCGGCCAGCATCAGATGGAACACCGTCAGATACTTCCTCAAGCCGGATGGGTCGAACATGATGCTGCTGAAATTTGGGACCGAACTAAAGAAGTTATCTCCAGCGCCCTCAAGCAGGCAGATATTTTGGGTTCTGATCTGGCTGCAATCGGAATAACTAATCAGCGCGAGACTACTGTTGCATGGGATGTCACAACGGGCCGCCCTTTACATAATGCAATTGTTTGGCAGGACACTCGCACCGCCGATTACCTCGATGGCTTTTCACAGAGCACCAAGAATGCAATCACCTATAAGACCGGTCTCGCAATCGCACCATACTTTTCAGGTAGCAAGATGCATTGGCTTATTGAGAACTCCGATTCAGTAAAGAGCGCAATCGCTACAGGTACGGCACGCTTCGGAACTATCGACTCTTGGTTGCTCTGGAATCTCTCTGGTGGAACACAAGGAGGCGTGCACTTCACCGATGTCACCAATGCCAGCCGCACATTGCTCATGAACCTCGAGACTCTGCAATGGGATGAAGAGCTCTTGGGATATTTCGACATTCCTCGCTCAGTTCTACCTGATATTAAATCTTCTTCTGAAAAATATGCCTCCACGGATCCTCATGGACCGTTTGGTTCTGCTGTTCCTATCGCTGGAATTCTCGGCGATCAACATGCAGCCATGGTGGGACAGGTCTGTTTCGAACGCGGTGAATCAAAGACGACCTATGGAACTGGTAACTTCGCTCTCCTAAATACAGGAAGAGAAATTGTTCGATCTAAGAACGGTCTCCTCTCCACAGTTTGTTACAAATTCGGCGATCAACCAGCGATGTATGCGCTCGAAGGTTCTGTGGCAGTAACGGGCTCTGCTATTCAATGGTTACGCGATCAGTTAGGAATTATCACCAACGCTGCTGAAACTGAATCTCTCGCATCCTCAGTAACGGATACAGCTGGTGTCTACTTTGTTCCCGCATTCTCTGGTCTCTTCGCTCCATATTGGCGCAGCGATGCGCGTGGCGTAATTGTCGGACTCACTCGTGCCGCAACCAAGGCGCACCTTGCACGTGCCGCTCTTGAGGCAATCTGCTATCAAACTCGCGATGTCATGGATGCAATGGTCGCCGATAGTGGAGCGCCGATGAAAGAAATGCGCGTGGATGGTGGAATCACCGCTAATGCACTCTGCATGCAGATGCAGGCTGACATTATGGGAATTGATATCACTCGCCCATTAATTACTGAGACAACTGCACTCGGTGCTGCATATGCAGCGGGTCTCGCTGTTGGATTCTGGAAAGATACTGAAGAGTTGAAGAAGCAGTGGAAACAATCTCGTCGCTGGCACCCAACTTCAAGTAGCAAAGAACGTGCAGTGGGATATGCCGGATGGAAGAAAGCGATCGAACGCACCCTCGATTGGGCCTGACACGCGGTAGAGTACGTTCATCATGGATGAAGTAGTCGAACTTTCCGCTGGCGTAGTGCGCACAAGTCGCACCATGAACGACGGCCGAACAATTCGTTACTACGACACTGCGGGTCAAACACGCACAGTCCCAGATCAACGCCCCGAAGAAGAGCAACCAGGTATTGGCGAACTTCGCCTTGATCCTCTTGTCAATGAATGGGTTGCCATGGCAGCCCACCGACAAGGCCGCATCTTCTTACCTCCAAAAGAGCTCTGCCCGCTCTGTCCCACAACAGGTGAACTCCTCACTGAGATTCCCGAAAATGATTTTGAAGTAGTTGTCTTTGATAACCGTTCTCCTTCACTTCGTCCGCCTGATGGAGATTTTGCTCTTCCTGACATGGTCGGTTCAGATACTGATGAAGGAATTGCTGCTGGCAAGTGTGAAGTAATCTGCTTTACCGCAGATCACGGTGGCGCATTTAAATCACTCTCACCGCAACGTGTGCGCACTCTCCTCGAGGCCTGGCGCGATCGCACGCAAGAACTTTCTCAACAACCGTTTATCGCTCATATTGCTCCCTTTGAAAACCGCGGCGAGGAAATCGGCGTCACTCTTGCACATCCACATGGACAGATTTACGCCTACTCATACCTTCCTCCACGCGTCACCAAGATGCTCGAGGTCGCTCGCACTCACCATGCCAAGACTGGCCGTGTCTTATTTGATGATGTCTTGGCCCGCGAACTTCGCGATGGTGTGCGCATCATCGCGCGCAACGAACATTGGGTTGCCTACACACCGTATGCATCACGTTATCCATTTGAAATTCATGTTGTTCCACTACAACCCCTTGCAGATTTGACCGAACTTTCTCCTGCGGCGTGTGACTCATTCCCATCAATCGCCATCGAGGTCATGCAGCGCCTTGATGGAGTCTTCGGAATTGAAATGGCCTACATCGCTGCCTGGCATCAAGCTCCAGTTCGCGAAGGTCGCGATCTTCTTCGACTTCACTGGCAGATCACCAGCGTGCGTCGCGCCCCAGGAAAACTTAAGTATTTGGCCGGCTCTGAATCTGCAATGGGCGCATTCATCATGGATATGAAGCCAGAGCAATCTGCTCAACAGTTAAAAGATGTAAAGCTCTAAACCATGGCATCAGTTGCACGAACTTTTGAAGAGCTCTACGGTCGTAAACCAGAAGTTCTCGCTGAAGCACCAGGCCGCGTTAATCTCATCGGTGAACATATTGATTACAGCGAAGGTTTTGTTCTCCCCTTTGCTATTGCAGATCGCGCATATGCCGCAATTGCCGCTCGCGAAGATGGGCTTGTTCGAATCGCATCTCACCAACGCAAGGAGAAAATTTTCTCTATCGATATCAACGATGTAAAACCTGGCAGTAAAGGCGATTGGGAAAAATACGTTCTTGGCGTTATTTGGAGCCTTGGCCTAACCGCAGGTGTAGATATCCTCGTCGATGGCAGCGTTCCTGCAGGTGCCGGACTCTCATCTTCTGCAGCTCTCGAATGTTCTGTTGCAGTTGCCCTCAATACTCTCTTTGATCTCAAGAAAAGTAAGGAAGATCTAGCTCGAGCAACCCAAAAGGCTGAGAACGATTATGTAGGCGTACCTTGCGGAATTATGGATCAATCAGTCTCGCTCATGGCTCAAGCGGGTGCTGCACTACTTCTCGATTGTCGCGACCTCAGTACTGAAACCATCCCCTTCAACGTAGCTGATGCAGGTTTAGAACTTCTGATTATCGATACACAAGCCCACCACGCACTTGTCGATGGTGGTTACGCCGAGCGTCGCGCAGCCTGCGAATCAGTTGCAGCTAAATTAAATATGTCATCCATGCGTCACCTCACACTTGCTTCACTCGAAGCCAATCAGGAGAAGCTAACTCCCACTGAATTTATTCGTGCTCGCCATGCAGTCACTGAAATTGCCCGCGTGCTCGATGCTGTGACAGCACTTCGCGCATCTGACTTTGCAACTCTTGGAAAGCTGATCAACGCTTCACATATTTCACTTCGCGATGATTATGCAGTCTCATGTCCTGAGCTCGATGTGGCAGTAGAAGCCTCACTCGCAGCAGGTGCCATGGGTGCGCGTATGGTCGGTGGTGGATTTGGTGGAAGTGCAATTGCGCTCATTAAGGCCAGCGATGTTCAAGATACTCGTGATGCGGTACTTGCTGCATTCGAAGCTAAAGGATTTAAGAAGCCTCGCTTCTTCACATCATTGCCGAGTGCAGGAGCTAGCGCACACCTAGTGAAGTAGCTTTAGATTAATTGGCTACCGGTTCAATCGAGAGTACTTCGACTCCGCCAATTGAATTAAGAATTTCAACGAGATCTGATGGGTCTGTACCTGGAACTGCAACGGTAATTTGGTCATAACCGGTTCCACCTTCACTCTTCAGAACTTCGAGGCCGCGGATATCTGCTCCGGCGGAACCAATGGCAGATGCAAGCATGCCGAGTGAACCTGGACGATCAGGGAGCGAGACCTGCATAGTGAAGAGAGCCATGCCAGAAAGATACCCGTTAACTGTTTCAGACAGGTAACGGGTACGTTTCTTGGCGCAGGCTTATATTGAGGGAGCTGAACCTAAAGTGACTTTAAATGTCTTGCTTCCACCAGTGGGCAGGTCGACAACGATGGTTACCGTTGCTCCCGGCAGATAGGAACGAATACGAACGATTGCTGTGTCGGTATCGGGGATCTTAACTCCGTCGATACTGCGAATAATCGAGCCAACTGGAATGCCAGCTTTTTCAGCACCTTCATTAGGGCTCAAGCGTGAAATCTTTGCGCCACCACCTGTGTAGGTTGGATCAAAGTAGACCCCAAGAACTGGTCTAGTTGATTTGCCAGTTGCGATGATTTCATCAATGACGCGCTTGGCCTCATTGATGGGAATTGAGAAGCCAAGTCCGATAGAACCGCTGGCGGATCCGCTGGAAAGAGTTGCTATTGCAGAGTTAACGCCAATGATTCGTCCCTGTGAATCAATCAGTGCACCACCAGAGTTACCAGGGTTGATTGCTGCATCAGTTTGAATTGCATTCACATAAGACTGTGCATCAGCTGTTCCGGTTGAGACCGGGCGATTAAGTGCCGAGACGATTCCACTGGTGACTGTGCTGGCAAGTCCTAGCGGAGAACCAATAGCTAATACTGGGTCTCCGACGCTCACTTTACTGGAATCTCCGAGCGTTACTGCAGGTAGGTTTCCGATCTGAATCTGAAGAACTGCAATATCGTAACCAGGATCTTGGCCAACAATCTTTGCTGGATATTGCTCGCCATTCGAGAGCTCGACCTTAATAGTTGCAGCAGCACCAGAGGTATTAACCACATGGTTATTGGTAATGATGAAGCTAGAAGAAGAGTTGCTCTTATAGACAGAACCTGATCCTGTCCCGCCACCGCTTGCAGTCGATACTGAAATCGAGACTACAGATGGAGTAACAAGAGATGCAATCGCCTTGGTATTCATACCATTTCCGCCGATTTCAACGAGGGTGCGGCTTGAAGAACATGTACCCGTGGTTGAAAGGAAGAGAGCTTGTGTGCGGTTATCTGCACATGCCTTAAGAGTTCCAGTTGAGGAATTGTTAGCAGCAGTTGCGATTGAACCAGCAAGTGCAGCACCAGCGATAAATGCTCCGATTACTTTGACGCTTTTCATAGCGGAGATAATGCCCGAGATTCCTGAGAGTTTCCTGTTATAGATTGTGAAGAACTTTAGGCTTCAACAACCCATGCACCACTGACAGCAACCTTGATTTTTGCCAGCGGAGTCTGTGTTGGTCCAGCTACAGCCTTGGCGCCATTTGCAGGATCGAATTCGGCACCATGACATGGACACTTGAGATGCTTCGATGACGCGTTATAAGAAACTGTGCAACCTTGATGTGTGCAGATGGCAGAGTAAGCAAAGACTCCGGTCTTGGTGCGAAAGAGAACTGCTGGCACTCCTTGGCTGGAATGGGTGAAGTTAAATGTTCCACCAACTTTGAGATCAGCGAGTTTAATGATCTGCTTTCCAGAACCTTTAGCAGTTGATTTTGCTGACGATGAAGCTGCAGTTGCTTTTGGGAATGAGCGACCTGCGAATGATGCGATAACTGCAACTGCGCCTACAAAGCCAGTACGAATAGCTCCACGGCGTTCAATATTAAAAGATGGCATGCGACGATTTCCAATCAGAAGTAGAAGATATGCCAGCCACAATATTGCGTAGGCGCTATCACTTGCTAAGAAGTATGGAGTTGTGTGGAAAGAACTAGAGAGCCAGAGCCCGGTTGCCATTGCAAAACCACCGAAGGCGGCACTGTTAGGTGCAACCGATAATAGTGTTGCGATACCAATTGCGAACTCTGAAATCATGACAAAGGCGCCCACTAGGGCGGCATGTTCAATGGTGTGATTAAGCAAGAAACCAATCGGAGAATTCTGCGCAAAGGCAGCCAGCTGTGTGCCGATAAAGGTAGGCGCTCCCTTGGTAAGAAACCCTGGATCACTCGCCTTATCCCAACCCGCATAAATCCAGGTGACTCCAAGGAAGAGTCGCATGACGCGAAGGGCGTTGGATTGCGAACGCCATGAAGTGACGGCGCCGCGGGTGATGCTTTGGATTGAATTCATGGCTTCAGGGTAAGAGTTTGACCTGTGAATTTGATGAAGACGCTCGGTGAGCCAGATGTAGATAAATCGGTGGCTCCCTGACTTGGATTCGAACCAAGAACCTGTCGATTAACAGTCGACTGCTCTGCCGTTGAGCTATCAGGGAATGTAACGGGCACAACTCTACCTCAGGGACTAACACCTGCCAAAATGAGCAACTTTGGGCGAAGAAAAGTGAACTAGAGCGAACCGATGGAGAGTTCGTGAAGGCCGCGCTTCTGGGTCTCGAGGGCTACCAATTCACCAAAAGCTGCGTTGTACTGCTCTTCATTCTCTACTGGGTTAAGTCGTTGCAAACTTGATTTGAGATCTGCAATTTTGCGACTGACCAATACTTCACGGAGTCGTGCAACGATGCTCGATACATACTTATCGGATACGGCGCCATCTGTGCGCACTGGTTCGACAGAAAGCTCAGTGAAGAGTTGGCGCATACGCTCATCTGTGACATTTTCAAGAAGCACAGGTTCGGTACCAAATGAGTCAATGATGCGGCGTAGCTCGCGATACGCAGGATGGGTAAAAGCATCTTCTTCGATTGTTTTCCAATGAGTAACAAGACCTGGCATCTGAAGTTTTGCCTTTAATACTTCGCGTTCGAGCATCAAAGTTGGTTCAGTTGGATTTGGACGCCATGCACTCTCTGCTGTCTGAGCCTCAACTGGCGCAGAAGTTGTTGTGACTTTCTTCAACGCAGTATTGACAGCTGCAGTGACTACTTCAGTTTCAGTTCCGAGCCACCCTGCGAGAGATTTAATGTATTCAGGGCGAAGTGATTTATCGCGAATAGCTGCAACCAAAGGAGCTGCAGTGTTGAGTGCATTGACGCGGCCTTCGGCAGTTGCCAGATTATGTTTCTTAAGTTCGGTGCGAATTGCGAATTCAAAGAGTGGGACTCGCTTTGCAATCAAATCACGAAGTGCGAGATCACCTTTATGTTGGCGAAGATCGCATGGATCAAGCCCATCGGGTTCAACGGCAACAAAGGTCTGAGTAACAAACTTCTGATCATCGCCGAAAGCTTTCATCGCAGCTTTCTGTCCAGCAGCATCTCCATCGAAGGTAAAGATGACTTCACCACGGAAGGCATCGGCATCCATGAGTAAGCGGCGAATGATGCGAATATGGTCATCGCCAAAGGCAGTTCCGCATGTTGCAACTGCTGTCGTAATTCCGGCGAGATGGCAGGCCATCACATCGGTATATCCCTCGACGACAACTACTTGGCGATTCTTGGCGATATCTTTCTTCGCCATATCTAGACCATAGAGAACTTGTGACTTCTTATAAATAGGAGTTTCGGAAGTATTGAGGTACTTAGGGCCTTGATCTTCTTCATCACTGGCCAACTTACGTGCACCGAATCCGACGATGTCACCTGAAATATCCTTGATAGGCCACATCACGCGATTGCGGAATTTATCGATAGGTCCACGTTCGCCCATCTTTGAAAGTCCTGCTTCTTCAAGTTCATCGATGGTAAATCCGGCAGCACGCAGATGTTTGGTAAGTCCATCCCAACCATTAGGCGCATATCCCACACCAAATGAATCGCAGGCAGCTTTATCGAAGCCGCGCTTTGTCAGCAGGTCGCGACCGTGTGCAGCATCGGGAGATGTGTTGAGTAAATCTTGATAGAACTTAGCGGCTGCAAGGTTTGCAGCATAGAGTCGTGAACGTTGTGAAGTGGGTTGTGTAGGGCCACCTTCTTCATAGCGCAGGGTATAGCCAATCTGCGAGGCAAGGCGTTCTATGGTTTCAGTAAAACTTAAGTGATCTGTCTTCATCATGAAGTCGATGACATCTCCACCCACTCCACAACCAAAGCAGTGGTAGTAATTCTTTGAGGGGGTGACATGGAAAGAAGGTGACTTCTCATCGTGGAAAGGGCAGAGACCCTTCTTCTGTCCCCCGCCTGCATTCTTGAGAGCTACACCGGCCGCAGATACGACTTCATCGATATGTGCATGTTCGCGCACATAAACAATGTCATCTGCCTTAATGCGACCGCTCATGTTCCTACCTTAGCGACGCTTCGAAAGGTGTGCATGGAGCGCATAAGCGCCAGGGTCGGTGAGGCTGGCAATCTGGTCGACAACTACGCGCAGACGCTCTGAATCTGTAGTCGCAATCTTCCAATCATCTTCAAAGATGGGGTCGAGTTCCTTAGGAGCAGCCTCAAAGAGCATCTCGACCAACTCGTGAATAACAATCTGCTGCTTTGCATAGCGCTCTTGCGATGCAGCTGCATTGATGAGGTAGTGACCTGCAACTGCTTTGAGGAAATCAACTTCAATCTTCTGTTCACGCGGAATCTCGAGGTTTGCGCTGTAGCGAGTAAGTGGACCATCTCCATGCACTGTGCGAGTTTCAAGCTCTGCAGCGAGAACAAAGCGACCGATCAATTGAGATGTAGTGTCTTTCAAGCGAGCGAGTGCGCGATGAGTGCGGTCGAAAGATGCAGGCCAACATGACAGAGCCTGTAAGCGAGTAAGCGCTGCAGCAACTTCATCTTTACTTGCATCAGAGCCGTAGCCGTTGACCATTTCCGTATACAAAATATCGAAATCTTTATCAAAGTTTGATACTGACACTTGGCCGGCAAAGATTGCATCTTCGAGATCATGCACTGAGTAAGCGCAATCATCGGACCAATCCATGATCTGTGCTTCAATACATTTGCGGCCTGCTGGTGCACCTTGACGAACCCAATTAAAAATCTCAGTGTCATCGTCGTAGACACCAAACTTACGAGGATTTTCAGCGCGAGCCCATGGATATTTCGTCGCTGCATCAAGAGAAGCGCGCGTGAGATTAAGTCCAAGACTCTTTCCATCTGGGCTAACAGTCTTTGCTTCAATGCGAGTCAGTAATCTAAATGATTGCGCGTTGCCTTCAAATCCACCACAGGGTGCGGCAACTTCAGCGAGAGCTTCTTCACCATTGTGACCAAAAGGTGGATGGCCCATATCGTGGGATAAACATGCAGTTTCAAGGAGATCAGGATCTGCACCGAGTGATTCACCGAGTTCGCGGCCAATCTGCGCGCATTCCAGCGAGTGCGATAAACGCGTACGTTGAAAGTCGTTCTCCCATGGAACAGCTACCTGTGTCTTTGCTGCCAGACGGCGAAGGGCAGCTGAGTGAATAACGCGGGCGCGATCGCGCATAAATTCTGTGCGCCCTGGGCGCTTTGCCGGCTCGTCAAGGAAGCGCTCTTGATCCTTCGCGCTGTAGTTACTTAACGAGCTCATGTACATACCTTACAAGTCCGCTATTGGTCAGATGATCTGAGATATGAACTCCGCGACGACCCAACGAGATATAGGCCAGATAGGCACCTGCTTCGCGTACTAAGTAGCGCATACGTGATTTATCGAGGGTATTTGGGCCAGTCTGTACTGGCGAACATGTAGCAACTGCGCCTAAATCTTTTGCCATCGTGATTGCTCGCTGACAGTGATACGGATCAGTTGCAATGATGACGTTATAAATCTTTCGTGTTCGCATCACATCGACATATGCCTTGGTCTGGCTCAAAGTATCGCGACCTACTGGAATCGAGATGACTCTGCTCTTTGAAATTCCATGATGTGTTAACCAGTACTTTCCTGTCGCTGCCTCTGTAGTGCGATCTCCTGGTGCACCTGCTCCGACAGTAATGATGAGTGGTGCATAGCCCTTATCTTTAATTCTCTTCGCCTCTACTAAGCGAGCAAGCAATACTTCGCCGGGAGCTCCATTGAGTTGAGCAGCTCCTGGCACCACGATTACTTCAGCAGAGCTTCGGAACGTTGGATTCTTCGCAGAGTTCCAGGTAACGAAGAGCGCATACGTTGGAATGATGATAACAATTGCAAGTATGAGAGAGATTGCCCGACGGATGAATTTAAACATTAGCCGCCTGAGAACATATCTTCGGCATCGAGATGAATCATTTCGTCAGGGTCGTTGAGCCAACCATCAGGCAAGGTGGGTGGTCGGCCACTACTTGTGCGACCACGTGGTTTTTCACCGATTTCAACTGGGTATGGCTGATCATCGAGTTGATCGAGAAGTGAACGAAGTTCTTTCAGAGAACCAACCATGCCAAATTGGCGACGAAGCTCTGAGTTCACGCGGAAACCTTTGAGATACCAGGCCATATGTTTACGAAGGTCGCGACATCCACGATCTTCGGATTCGAAGTAATCAACAATTAATTCGCCATGGCGGAACATCACGTCGCTGACTTCATGCAACGTTGGTAGAACGCGATGAGTGCCACCCGTAAATGCATCGACTAAGTCTGCGAATAACCAAGGACGACCAAGGCAACCACGACCAACAACTACGCCGGCACACCCTGTTTGGCGCACCATTTCAGCACCATCTGCGCCTGACCAGATATCTCCATTACCAAGAACGGGAACACCCGTCGGCTTGAGATGTTCAACGAGATTCTTAATGGCAGACCAATCAGCTTTGCCCTCATACATCTGTTGTGCGGTGCGCGCATGAAGTGCAACCCAGGCAACGCCAAGGTCTGCGGCCGTCTTAGCTGCCTCTAAATATGTGTGGTGATCTGTATCGATACCAATACGCATCTTCACTGTGACAGGAATTCCATATGGCTTTGCGTTATCTACTGCAGCTTTCACAATTTCGCGGAAGAGATTGCGCTTAAAGGGAAGCGCTGCTCCCCCTCCTTTGCGAGTTACTTTAGGAACAGGACAACCAAAGTTCATATCAATATGGTCGGCAAGATTTTCGCGACCAATCATCTTGACCGCTTCGCCCATATGGTGCGGATCGACGCTGTACAACTGAACAGATCGTGGCCATTCGCCTGCACCAGGTTCAATCATGCGCAGAGTTTCAGGAATGCGTTCTAGTAGTGCGCGCGCAGTAACCATCTCAGAGACAAAGAGACCAGCGCCTTGTTCGCGACAGAGCATGCGAAATGGAGCATTGGTAATTCCTGCCATTGGTGCAAGCACCACAGGAGGGTCTACTAGATGGACTCCATCTTTGAGCGGGAGTTGTAAGGGATCTAGCAGCCGAGTAGACGTGGCGCTAACCATGCTTCTACTTGATCAATGCCAATACGCTCTTGCGCCATGGTGTCGCGATCGCGAATTGTGACTGCTTGATCTTCCAAAGTTTCAAAGTCGATAGTGATGCAGTACGGAGTACCAATTTCATCTTGACGACGGTAGCGACGACCAATTGCACCTGAATCATCGAAGTCGATATTCCAGTTCTTACGCAATTGAGCAGCAAGATCGCGCGCCTTCGGTGAAAGGTCAGCATTACGTGAAAGTGGAAGTACCGCAGCCTTTACAGGCGCGAGGCGATGATCAAACTTCATCACAGCACGTTTTTCCATCTCACCCTTTGCATTAGGTGCTTCATCTTCTGTGTAGGCATCCATCATAAATGTAAGTGTGCAGCGATCTACACCTGCTGCAGGTTCGATGACATAAGGAGTCCAGCGCTCATTCTTCTCTTGATCGAAGTATGAAAGATCCTTACCTGATGCAGCTGAGTGAGCCTTAAGGTCGAAGTCAGTGCGGTTTGCAATACCTTCGAGCTCGCCCCATTCGGTTCCGTTAAATTCAAACTTGTATTCGATATCTGTTGTGCCCTTTGAGTAGTGCGACAACTTCTCTTTAGGGTGTGCGTAAAGGCGAAGACGTTCTGGGTTGATTCCAAGATCGGTGTACCAAGCAAGTCGCGTTTCGATCCAGTACTTATGCCACTCTTCATCTGTTCCTGGAACGACGAAGAATTCCATCTCCATTTGTTCGAATTCACGAGTACGGAAGATGAAGTTTCCTGGAGTAATTTCGTTACGGAATGACTTACCAATCTGGCCGATACCAAATGGTGGCTTCTTACGTGAAGTTGTCATTACCTGATCAAAGTTAATAAAGATTCCCTGCGCAGTTTCTGGGCGAAGGTAGGCAAGGCCTGATTCATCTTCGACTGGTCCGAGGAATGTCTTGAGCAAACCTGAGAATTGCTTCGGTGTTGTGAATTGACCTTTATTGCCGCATGCGGGGCAGTTCATATCTGCAAGAGAAGCTAACTTCTTTCCATGCTTTGCTTCATAGGCTTCTTCAAGATGATCCGCGCGGTAACGCTTATGGCAAGCAGTACATTCGGTAAGCGGATCGCTAAATGTTGCAACGTGTCCTGATGCTTCCCAGACTTCGCGAGCCAAGATGACTGATGAGTCGATACCTACAATATCTTCGCGACCCATGACCATGGACTTCCACCACTGGCGCTTCACGTTATTTTTGAGCTCTACTCCGAGTGGGCCGTAATCCCAAGAAGCGCGAAGGCCTCCGTAAATTTCTGATGAGGGGAATACAAATCCACGACGCTTTGAGAGCGAAACAATATTTTCTAGACGGTCTACGGCCATTTTATTCTCCATCCGGCTGGCTGTCGGCGAAAGGCAACGGTCGTTGCAATCGTGACCCTAGTTTATCTCGTAGGCCCCTGGTTCATCAATTGCGCGTGCCAATAATGGAATCGCTTCTAATTTTGTACGCATCGCGCTGAGGGCGCGGCGATAAGAGCCAACATTTTCCCAACGAGTGACAAGGGCCCAGAGATTGGAATCATCGAGATTCTGGCCGAATTCGCCATCGATGAATCCGGCACATGATGCAAGGGCTTCGTAGGCAGCTTTAATATCTTTTTCAAAGGCTGTCGTCTCAGCTAATTGCACTTCAAAGCGGGCGATAGCAATCATGGGCTAACAGTAATGTGGTTATCCTTGGTTCATGAACATGGCCATTCTCTTCGCCGCAATAACAGTTCTTGCGACAACTTTTGGTGGCTATGTCGCTCTGAAATCTTCCGATCGTTTCCACCTAGTACTGGGACTTTCAGCTGGTTTGCTCTTAGGGCTCGTTGGCTTCGATCTACTTCCTGAGGTCTTTGAATTAAATACCGATCAGGTCGGCGGCATACGTGTTGTATCTCTCGCAATCTTGATTGGTTTCCTTGCACTTCACATCATTGAAGGATTCTTTGGCGGCCACGAACCTGCTGAATCTGATTACGGTCATGATCACGAGCACCACAACATCGCAGGATCCTTGGGCGCACTCGCAATGGGAGGCCATGTATTCCTCGACGGCGTGGGTCTGGGTGTGGCATTTAAAGTCAGTAACTCACTAGGTTATGCAGTCTTCTTAGCGGTTCTTGTTCACGCATTTAGCGATGGCCTCAATACCGTTTCACTGATGGTTAAGAGCGGTCATTGGAGCAAGACGAGTTACCGACTTCTTGGAGTCGATGCTGTTGCGCGCATCGGTGGTGCAAGTGTGGGCACTTACCTGGTTCTCAATGACTCATGGCTTGCGCTCTATTTGGCGCTCTTCTCAGGTTTTGTTATCTACCTTGCGACTTCACATATCTTGCCTGAAGCCCACTCACGTCACTCATCACGTTGGACATTCTTTGCCACTGTCTGTGGCGTATTGATTATGTGGGGCGTCGTCGCCTCACTCGCGCACTAAGCGCTAAGCGCTTCCGCAATCTTTTCAATTCGGCAAGCGCTAAGCGCTTCCGAATCTTCTATCTCTCTCTGAATAAATCTCAATCGCTTTCCACAATAGCTTTGGTGTCATATCCGGCCACAGCACATCCATAAAGACGAATTCTGCATACGAAGATTGCCATGGCAAGAAGTTGCTGGTGCGCTGTTCTCCTGAAGATCGCAAGAACATATCGACATCGCGCATCTTGGGTGAGTAGAGGTACTTCTCTAAAGTCTTTTCGTTAATGGAATCAGCCTTAACTTTTCCACGCTTCACATCGCGAGCTAGTTCAGCCGCTGCATCAACAATCTCTGCACGTCCGCCATAGTTAACGCACATATTGAGGGTGAGCTTCTTATTCTTCTTCGTTAGCTCTTCGGCTTCTTCGAGCTCTGAAATCACTGATTTCCATAGACGTTGTGGACGGCCCAGCCAATTGATTTTCACGCCCATTTCGTTGAGGCGATCACGACGGGTGCGCAACATTTCGCGGCTATAGCCCATTAAGAACTTCACTTCTTCAGGGCTGCGCTTCCAATTCTCTGTAGAGAATGCATATGCGCTGATTTCTTTAACGCCGAATTCGATGGCTGCTTCGACGATATCAAAAAGTACTTTTTCGCCAGCTTGATGTCCTGCAGTACGCGGAAGTCCGCGCTCTTTCGCCCAACGACCATTTCCATCCATCACGATTGCGATGTGTTGGGGAATTTCAATCTTCTTAGCCATCAGTATTCTAACTAAGCCCTCTCGACCATCGGCAAACTTCGTAGTCCGCGTTCAAGGTGCCATTGTAGGTAAGCAGTTACCAAACCACTAGCCTCTCGGCGATGTCTTGGTTCGCTTTTTTCTGCCACATCCCAATCACCTTTAAGGAGAGCCTGCATTAATTCCAGTGCTTCGCTCGACGCCGTAGCAGATGCAGAAGGACGGCAATCCATACAGACAGATCCGCCCCCAACTAAAGAGAAGTACCGGTGAGGTCCAGGTTTTTCGCAGCGAGAACAAGCAGTCATCGAAGGTTCATAACCACCGATTGAAAGTGATCGTAGTAAGAATGCATCAAGGATTAAAGATGAGTCATAGCGATTTTCGGCAAGTGCCTTCATGCCACCAACGACGAGCTGAAACTCTTGCTGTGCCGGCTCTTCTTCCTGCTGAGTAAAACGTTCTGCTGTTTCAAGAATTGCGTGAGCAATTGTCCAG
Organism: Actinobacteria bacterium IMCC25003; assembly: GCA_002284855.1. GTDB lineage: Bacteria > Actinomycetota > Actinomycetes > Nanopelagicales > Nanopelagicaceae > Planktophila. The sequence goes on from CP015603.1 coordinate 1,221,741, forward strand.
CGCTGGTAATCCTCAGTGAGCGCTTCGCCGTAATTCATAATCGCTTCGACCTGTGTGATGGTGTCGAAAGTCTTTCCAGAGTGCATCTGAATATCGACATGGCTGCCGGGTTCAAGGCGCGCACCAAATTTAGACATGGTGCGTCGAACGCCCTTTGCTACACCACGAATTCGCCCATGCTCTTTGGTGAGCAGAGTAATGATGCGATCTGCTTCACCAAGCTTCTGTGTCCGCAGAATGATGGCCTCATCGCGATAGAGCTTTGTTTGAGACGCAGACATACTGCGTACGATAGTTAGCGAATAGCGCGATTGATTGCAGACACGACCGCTTTAAGAGAAGCAGTCGTTGTATTTGGGTCGATTCCGACTCCCCAGAAGACATCTCCTGCAATCGCACACTCGAGATAGGCAGCAGCTGATGCATCGCCTCCTGATGAGAGTGCATGCTCATGGAAATCGAGAACGCGAACGTCGACGCCGTAGTTCTGCAAGATATGACAGAACGCTGCGATTGGTCCGTTACCGGTTCCTGCAAGTTCAATTGTTTCGCCACGGTCTGTGAGCTTGACGGTGAGTTGAACATCCTCACCCATCACAGAAACTTGTGACATTCCTTTAAGACGGAATCTCCCCCATGGAGCTGAATCAGTTGGCAGATATTCATCTTCAAAGATGTGCCATAGCTGCTCTGCAGTTACTTCGCCACCCTCGTTATCTGTCTTAGCTTGGACAATCTTTGAGAATTCAATTTGATGGCGACGTGGAAGATCGAGATGGTGCTCGTTCTTCATCAAATATGCGACTCCACCCTTTCCTGATTGTGAATTCACACGGATCACAGCTTCGTATGAACGACCAATATCTTTAGGATCGATTGGCAGGTAAGGAACTGCCCATGTGTGGTTATCGACTGTATTTCCTGCAGCCTTGGCATCGCGCTCGAGATGTTCGAAGCCCTTCTTAATTGCATCCTGGTGTGAGCCAGAAAATGCTGTAAAGACAAGGTCTCCACCGTATGGGTGGCGCTCAGGAACACGAAGTTGGTTTCCGTATTCGACAGTACGACGAATCTCATCGATATTGCTGAAATCGATATGTGGATCAATGCCGTGAGAAACCATATTCATGCCAAGGGTGACAAGACATACGTTTCCGGTGCGCTCTCCGTTACCGAACAGAGTTCCTTCGATGCGATCGGCACCAGCTAAGTAGCCAAGTTCTGCAGCTGCAACGCCTGTTCCGCGATCGTTATGCGGGTGGAGCGAAACAATCACGCTCTCGCGGTCATTGAGATTACGACACATCCACTCGATGGAATCTGCATACACATTGGGCGTTGCCATTTCGACAGTGGCAGGAAGATTCATAATCGTCTTCCACTGCGGTGTTGGCTTCCAGACATCGTTTACTGCGTTACAAACCTCAACAGCGAATTCGAGTTCAGTTCCGGTATATGACTCAGGTGAATACTCAAAGGAAACCTTGGTGCCTGGAACTGTTTCAATTAAATCAAGGCAGAGTTGAGCGCCATCGGTTGCAATCTTCTTGATGCCTTCTTTGTCGAGGCCAAAGACAACGCGGCGCTGCAAAGTAGATGTTGAGTTATAGAGGTGAACGATTGCCTGCTTCGAACCCTTGATCGCCTCATAAGTGCGGCGGATGAGCGGTTCGCGGGCCTGAGTAAGCACCTGGATGATGACGTCATCTGGAATGAGATCTTCATCAATAATCTTGCGAACGAAATCGAAATCTGTCTGAGACGCTGAAGGGAATCCCACTTCAATCTCTTTGTAGCCCATCGCAACGAGCAACTTAAACATCGCTAGCTTGCGAGGCGTATCCATGGGATCGATAAGAGCCTGGTTGCCATCACGAAGATCGACAGAACACCACTGTGGCGCCTTGGTCATCTTCTTACTTGGCCAGGTGCGATCTTCCAGCTCTACAGGAATAAAGGGCGCATAACGATGCACCGGCATCTTCGAAGGCTTCTGCTGTGGGAAATTCATTTTTAGCTCCTTGTTTGTTTGGTTTACCTACGGTGTTTACCGGCAACACCAAACTCCGCAGCGAGGAGACCGGTCACTTTTATCGGGCCGAAACTGAAAAGTTTCGAACCCTAGGCCTCGCTACGGCGGATAAGGAGGAGTCCGCGGAGCTTCATGATGGCTTAAGGATAACGCTGAGGAATCACTTAGAGCAAGCGCCAACTAGGTCTCCCCTATTTCCTTGCGCCAAGCCCTAAATCAGCATTCATCCATGAGACAAATGAAACGAAGGAGACTCATCAGAACAATCGCAATTGCGATGGTTCTAACTTTCAGCAGTACTCAAGTTTCCGTGGCCGAGCCACCACCATTGCCAGAGGATATTTTGAGCCTTGGACCTTTGAAATATCTTTTCAACTTTGGTGTGCAATGTGAGGGCAAATCTGATCTTCCTCATATTTCACGACATAAACCAGGAACCGTGAATGTTCAGACTAGAACGACGTGCCCCGGAAAAGGCGTTGAAATTACCACTCGCCTAACACGTGTTTATCAAGGAACGAGGCTGTCAGTCACCAAGAGTAATCAGGGGTCGGGCCGAACCACCATAAATGTATCCCTGAATTGTATTTGGAGAAAAGGGACTAAAAAGATTAGGTACGAAGTTAGTTCAGTGCATAGACTTTCCGATGGAAGAATTGGGTATACATATAATTTTCAGGATCTGGAGTGTTAGGAGGGAATATGTACTGTCGAACATTGAGAAAGACGCCTGGCAATTTTCGAATTGAGACAACTTTCAATCCAACTATTGGTGTTATGAAAATTGCGCTGAATTTCCCGATACTGAAAATTATTCTCTCAGAAATTCTCATCCGGCAAGGAAAAATTTTTCTTCGCCCTTACAAAGTAGATCCCGCAAAACCAGAGCAATACTTTGTCGAAGGTTTCAAAGTGAGAAACAGAAGTCAACGCCAAGATGGAACTTACCTAACGGCTGGTGGCGTTCACCAATTTAATTCTGCGAACTAATTATTCAATCAAGGTAGAGGCGAATATCTGCCAAGCAAGGGCTGACTTCGCCACCAATGAGAGCGTGATGTAGGTCTTCTCACCACGCAAGTAATCAGACCATTTACCGACCTTTTTATATTGCAGGTACTGCACGACTGCAAAGGTATTGAAGAGAACGAAGAGTGAGATCACAATTCCGTAGACAAATGCTGGAGCCTTTGTATCTCCTGGGCCGCCAATTGCTAGGACATAGAAGGTGATTGCAATCCACGGGACCAAACCTGCGATGCAGCCAAAGATAAAGGGAAGCCATCCACCATTTCCTGGTTGCTCATATTTTTCTTGCAGCCAACCAAAGAGAATCATCGATGCATTGACACCGAAGAGAGAGATGACGGCAACGACATCAGAGACGCCGCAGATTTGTGCAATCAACACAATCATCACTGATGAGCTGATTGAGTATTCAACCCAGCGGAAGTAATTGCGTTGTGCGGCAAGGCCTGCGGCATAACGAGTAAAGAACTGTGGGCTTGCAACGAGGAAGTGGAAAAAGGCTGAGAGACCTAAGAAGATCGCAACGGTAAGGCCAACAGGTGTATCGAGAAGAGTGACAGGTTCTGCAAAGACGCTTCCTGGAGGGCCTGCCATATAGCGAGCAACAATCGGCAACGAGAAGTCATTTGCGAGGATGAGTACAACGGCCATCTGCGCAAGATGGAAGAAACCTGCAATGAGGTTGGAGCGACGAATAGATCCTGCGTTGATTTCTTTAGCCATAGGTAAAGGCTACAAAGAACTCCTCACTAATCCCTGTTATAGGACAGGTAAATAGCGATCTAATTCGTAGGCGCTGACCTGGCGTCGGTAGTCCTGCCACTCAGCACGCTTATTACGAAGGAAGTAATCGAAGACATGCTCACCCAGTGTCTCGCGCACGAGCTCGCTCTTCTCCATCATCAAGATCGCCTCTTCGAGGTTTGAAGGAAGTAACTGGTTATCTGTTGATGGCTCGAGAACGTATTTCTTCTCGATTCCCTTAAGGCCTGCTGCGATCATGACTGCATAGGCAAGGTATGGATTGCATGCAGAATCTGGAGAACGGAATTCAATACGTGTTGAGTTCTCTTTATTTGGCTTATACATAGGAATACGCACAAGTGCGCCGCGATCATTGTGGCCCCAGTTAATAATTGATGGAGCTTCTCCCCCACCTTGCAGGCGCTTATAAGAGTTGACCCATTGGTTTGTGACCGCTGTAATTTCTGCAGCATGCTTCAAGATGCCAGCAATAAATTGACGACCAACTGTTGAAAGATTGAGTTCTGCCTTATCGTCATAGAAAGCATTCTTTTCGCCATCAAAGAGTGAAACGTGGGTGTGCATTCCAGAACCTGGATGATCGGTAAATGGCTTAGGCATAAAGGATGCAAAGAATCCTTGGTTAAGCGCTACCTCTTTAATGACATGGCGGAAAGTCATGATGTTATCTGCAGTGCTTAAGGCATCTGCATAGCGAAGGTCGATCTCTTGCTGACCAGGTGCGCCTTCATGATGGCTAAATTCAACAGAGACGCCCATCGCTTCAAGCAACGTGATTGCCTGGCGGCGGAAGTCATGGCCCACAACTGCAGGTGTGTGATCGAAGTAGCCACCTTGATCAACGGGAACCGGTGCAACACCTTTTTCTGGCTGAGATTTAAAGAGGAAGAATTCAATTTCAGGGTGGGTGTAACAGGTGTACCCCATCTTTGCTGCCTTATCTAAGGTGCGACGAAGAACATTTCGGGGATCTGCAGGAGATGCTTCTCCACTTGGCAAAGTGATGTCGCAGAACATACGTGCTGCACCTTGTGCTTCAGCGCGCCACGGCAAGATGGTAAATGTTGATGGATCTGGCTTTGCCAACATATCGGATTCAAATTCGCGGGCAAAACCTTGAATCGCAGAACCGTCGAAACCGATTCCTTCTTCAAAAGTACTATCAAGTTCAGCAGGTGCAATTGCCACAGATTTAAGAGTTCCGAGAATGTCGGTAAACCACAAACGAATAAAACGGATATCGCGCTCTTCGATAGTACGAAGAACGAACTCTTGCTGCTTGCTGATGTTCTCTGCTGGGGACATGTGCCCCATCGTGCCAAAGCGAAGTTACGGCAGTGTTACAAAATTAGAGTTCGCGCCACTTGCTGGTCATTGGCAGGCGTCGATCCTTACCAAAGGCACGCTTAGAAACCTTGGTGCCAGGTGGATATTGGCGGCGCTTGTATTCAGCCTTATCGACCATCGCGATAACGCGCATCACTAATTCCTTATCGAAGCCAGCAGCGATGAGAGCATCACGACCTAAATCATCATCGACATAGGCCTTGAGCACCTGATCGAGAATTACATATTCAGGAAGTGAATCCGAATCCTTCTGATCAGGGCGCAGTTCAGCAGATGGCTCTTTGGTGATCGAGTTCTCTGGAATCGGCGGAACTTCGCCGGCTTCTTTTGCCACCTGATTGCGCCAACGCGAAAGCGCCCAGACATCGGTCTTATAGATATCTTTAATCGGCGCATAACCACCGACGGCATCGCCATAGAGAGTGGAGTACCCGCAGGCAAGCTCGGACTTATTTCCTGTGGCAAGCACCAAATGGCCATCTTGATTAGAGAGCCCCATCAACGTTGTTCCACGAACGCGCGCCTGTAAATTCTCTTCAGCAAGGCCTGTGAGCTCTACCTGATTGCGGAAAGCATCAACCATCTTCTGGATTTCAATGATGCGAAATCCAAGGCCGGTGTTGGCAGCCATCGCTTCTGCATCGGCAATCGAATGATCGGATGAATATTTACTTGGCATGCCCACACCATGAACACGATCTGGACCGAGCGCATCAACGGCAAGGGCCGCAACAAGTGCTGAATCGATTCCACCTGAAAGGCCGACAAGTACAGATTTAAATCCATTCTTCGTTACATAATCACGAAGTCCCACAACGATGGCGTTCCACATCTCTTCTTCATCACCTAAGCGATGCGCAATTCCAGGAATCGATGGCTTCGCGATTTCGACAGGGTCTTCAGAGATAACAACGTCGGGCTGTGATGTGCCGGCTGCTGCTTCCACATCAACGATCATGACGCCATCTTCAAATTGGGGAGCGCGTGCAATAACGGCTCCATCAGAATTCACGACAATGCTGTCGCCATCGAAGACCAAATCATCTTGGCCACCGGTCATATTGACGTAGGCAAGTGGCGCCTTCGCTTCGCGAGCGCGTTTGGTAACAAGGCTTAAGCGAACGTCATCTTTATTACGTTCATAGGGTGAACCGTTGGGAACGATGACCAGACCTGGTGTGCGGGCTGCCAGCTTTGCGGTGATTCCGCCATCGATCCAGAGGTCTTCGCAGATTGCAATGCCGACATCGACACCGTGAATACGGACAACAAGGGTGGAGTCTCCGGCAACAAAGTTTCGGAACTCATCGAAGACGCCGTAGTTAGGGAGGTGGCACTTGGCATAGCGGGCTCTCACTTCACCGCCTGCAATAACGGCCACCATGTTCTGTGGCTTGCCATCGACCTGGTCGAGGTAACCAACGATTGAGACGATGCTCTTATCCAATTGAGAAGCGAGCGCTGCCAGAGCTGACTTACTCGCTACCTGAAATGATGGACGGAGCGCTAAATCTTCAACGGGATATCCCGTCAGCACCATCTCAGGGAATATGACGATATGTGCGCCAGCGCCCACGGCCTGATCAACAGATTGCGTAATCAGCGCTGCATTGCCCGCAAGGTCACCGACCGTGGGGTTTACCTGCGCGAGCGCCAAACGCAACTTCATAGTTCAAGAGTATCGGGAGTATCCTTAATGCACAGACCCGGGGACCTCGCATGAGGCTTCGAGGCAGGAGAATAAATATGAGTACTTCCACCACCCTCTATGGCGGTGCGTCCCATCGTCGCGTCACCATCCTTGACCTGCGCGCTGCCAAAGAGCGCGGTGAGAAATGGGCGATGCTCACCAGCTATGAGCAGATGACGGCATCAATCTTCGATGAAGCCGGTATCCCCGTTCTCTTGGTCGGCGATAGCGCTGGCAATAATTTCTTAGGCGAAGAGAACACCATCCCTGTCACCGTCGATGATTTGATTCCGCTGACCCGCGCCGTTGTTCGCGGTTCCGTTCGCGCCCTTGTGGTTGCAGATCTTCCATTCGGTTCTTATGAATCTTCTCCTGAACAAGCGCTCGCCACATCAACGCGTTTCTTCAAAGAAGCAGGTGCGATGGCGGTCAAGCTAGAAGGTGCACATCTACCTACCGTCGAAAAATTAACATCGGCCGGCATCCCTGTCATGGGCCACGTGGGCCTTACCCCGCAATCACTTCATCAATTAGGTGGTTATCGCGTGCAGGGTCGTACCGATGGAGATGCAATATATGAGGCGGCGCTCGCCCTCGAAGAAGCTGGTGCTTTCGCCATCGTTCTTGAGTTAGTTCCAGCAGAACTTGCAGCTCGTATTACTGCTGCTCTCTCCATTCCCACTATCGGAATCGGCGCTGGAAGTAATTGCGATGCCCAAGTACTTGTCTGGACAGATATGGCTGGCTTCACCGCCAAGCCACCGAAGCTTGCTAAGGCATATCGCAATCTGCGCGCCGAATTACTGGCCGCCACCCAAGAATTCGCGGAGGAAGTTCGAGCCGGAAAGTTCCCAACCGAGAGAGAGACTTTCCACTAGTTTTATCAGATGGCAAAGTTTGCGATCGACCTGACTCCGCTCAAGAAATACCCCGATTTCCGAAATCTCTGGACTGCAGGGCTGATTTCTTACTTCGGATCGATGATTACCTACGTTGCGCTGCCTTTTCAACTCAAAGAGCTCACCGGTTCCTACCTCGCAGTGGGCGCGCTCGGTGTCGTGGAGATCGTTCCGCTGATCATCTTCGGACTTTATGGCGGAGTACTCGCCGATTCAGTCGATCGTAAGAAGATGGTCTGGGCGACGGAAGCCGGGGCCTTGGTTCTGGTCCTGGTCCTTCTCGGAAATTCACTTATGGGCAGCCCTAAGACCTTCATCATCTATCTCGTCGCCGCTCTCTTTGCAGTGGTCGATGGGTTACAACGTCCATCGATGGATGCGATGTTGCCGCGACTAGTCAGCCATGAAGATCTTCCGGCGGCAAGTGCTCTCTTGAGTTTGCGTTGGCAGGTCGGCGTTATCGTCGGACCAACTCTTGGCGGAATCATTTTCTCAACTCTCTCTGTCAGTGCAGGATTCGTTGTCGATATCGCAACCTATGTACTCTCTTTACTTTTCCTTTCGCGAGTTCGTTCTATACCGCCCTCAAAAGAGGCTGAAAAGCCATCTCTGGCAGCGTTATTTGATGGTGTGAAATATGCATTGAAACGGCAAGATTTATTGGGCACCTACATTATTGATCTCGCTGCAATGACGCTTGCTATGCCGATGGCGCTCTATCCATTCTGGGCCGACCAATTAGATGCACCGTGGGCTCTCGGATTTTTCTACGCTGCCATCACGGTTGGGTCTGTCTTTGTCACTCTTACTTCAGGGTGGACCCGTACCTATCGCTTCCATGGTCGCGCTGTCATCCTCGCCGCCATGGGTTGGGGTCTCGCTGTTGCCGCCGCCGGATTAAGTAACTCGCTCATCCTTGTTTTGATCTGTCTGACAATCGCTGGCGCATTCGACATGGTCAGCGCCCTCTTCCGTGGAAATATTTGGAATCAGACGATTCCCGATAACTTCCGCGGGCGTCTTGCAGGAATTGAACTTCTTTCGTATTCCGTGGGGCCGCTAGCCGGACAACTTCGCGCTGCATCAATGGCTGCAGCTACTAGCTTGTCCTTTTCGGTAACTTCCGGAGGGCTGATGTGCGCCGCTGTGGTCGGAATTTTGGCGCTTTTCCTGCCGAAAATGTGGAAATACGACGTCGAAACGAACGAATTTGCCGTTCGAGAGCGGGAAATTCGCAAAAATCGGGAGAATTCCTAACTCTCAATCGATTATTGAACTTTTTTCGCCGATTTTGCTCCAGATTTTTCTTCCATACTTCGAAAATTTCTAAGTGAAACTGCGAAAGAGCACAGAAAAAATAAAAAAATAATTAGCGACACGCACTGCAATTTTTCTCACAATGTAGTGGCATTTTTTTCTTTATTCCGTCACACTTATCCACGAAACAGGTTTGGGTGACGGATCCGAACCCTTCCGATTAGGAGATAAACACATGGCTGCAGCTAAGAAATCTGCTCCAAAGAAGCGCAAGAAGGCAGCTGCTAAGACAGCAGCTCCAAAGCGTCGTAAGAAGGCTGCTGTAAAGGCAGCTGCACCAAAGCGCCGTAAGAAGGCAGCTGCTAAGAAGGCAGCTCCAAAGCGCAAGAAGAAGTCAGCTGCTAAGCCAGCTGCAAAGAAGGCAGCTCCAAAGCGCCGTAAGAAGGCAGCAGCAAAGAAGGCTGCTCCAAAGCGTCGCAAGAAGGCAGCAGCTGCAAAGCCAGCTGCAAAGAAGGCTGCTCCAAAGCGTCGTAAGAAGAAGGCAGCTGCAGCAGCACCAGCAGCTCCAAAGCGTCGCCGCAAGAAGGCAGCTGCTAAGCCAGCTGCAAAGAAGGCAGCTCCAAAGCGCCGTAAGAAGGCTGCTAAGAAGGCTAAGTAATTTAACCTCTTATAAAAAACCCCGCCAGGTAACTGGCGGGGTTTTTTATTGCAGTAAAGAGAGAGAAATTAATCTTCTAGTGGATTGTTTTTCAAAGAGTCGGTGACACGTTCAAAGATTTCAGCAAGGACTCTCTGATCATCCTTGGTCAAGTGATCTAAGAATCGAGTGCGCACGCTATCGACATGATCTGGGGCAGCGGCGACAATCGCCTTCCATCCCTTGGCTGTCATCACAGCAAAGTAGCCACGTTTATCGTCAGGACAGGCCTCGCGCTTTACCCAACCGGCCTTCTCCATCACCTTAATTCTGTGTGAAAGACGCGACCTTGAGAGCATGGCGACTTCAGCCAATTCGCTCATACGCATCTTGCGCTCTGGGGCATCGCTGAGTTGAGCTAAGACTTCATAATCAGCCATCGAAAGTTCGTGGTGATCGAGGTCGTAATCAAGAGCTTCCAAGAGGCGGCGGCTAGCGATGATGTAGCGACGCCAAGCCTTCATTTCGGCAGGGTTTAACCAGCGTGGTGTTGTAGCGTTTTGCCCTGCCATACATAGAAGTGTACGGCAGAAGTAGAATATGTTGAACTTTCAACTACTTCTCTTTAACTGAATTGGATGACATGAGCCTCACATCAGGAATTGATAGCGCCTCCCTTGACCCGCTAGTCCGCCCGCAAGATGACCTCTTCCGCCACTACAACGGCAAGTGGATCCGCGAGTACGAGATGCCCGCTGACCGTTCGAGCGATGGCATCTTCCGCAAACTTCATGATGAGGCCGAAGAACAAGTTCGCCAGATCATCGAGACTTCGTCTGGCGCAGGTGAAGCTCAGAAGATCGGCGATCTCTACAAATCTTTTATGGATACCGATGCCATTAAGGCCCGCGGAATTTCACCTATCGTTGATGACCTCGCCGCTATCGATGGCATTACCAACCTCCAAGAATTCATCACCGTCATGGCCCGCCTCGAGATGCGCGGCATCGGCGGAATCTTTGGGGCAGCTATCTACCCCGATGCGATGGATTCCAATACCAATATTCTCTACATCGGCCAAGGCGGTCTCTCATTGCCCGATGAGTCTTACTACCGCGAAGAACAGTTCGCCTCTATCCGCACAGCCTTTATCGACCATGTCACCAAGATGTGTGCACTCGTTGGTATCGCAAACGGCGCAGATGTAGCCACAAAGATTCTGGCGCTCGAGACAGAGATTGCCACCCACCATTGGGATCAAGTTAAAGATCGCGACGCCACTCTGACCTATAACAAGTACTCACGGGCAGAGCTGGAAACCCTTGCCCCACACTTCTTATTCGATACCTGGGCCACCAACGCCAAGGTGCCAGCCAAGGCCTTTGAAACTCTGGTCGTCTGCGAACCATCATTCTTTGAATCTATCTCTGCGATGCTCGGCAACTTCGCTGCCCACCGCGATTCATGGGTGGCCTGGCTCAAACTCAATCTCGTATCTGCGAGCGCCGCTTTCTTGACCGACGATATCGTCCAGCAGAACTTCGAGTTCTACGCCAAGACACTTTCTGGCACTCCTCAAATCCGCGATCGCTGGAAGCGCGGAGTCTCGGTCACTCAAGGCGCACTCGGTGAAGCAATCGGCAAGGTCTATGTCGAGAAGCACTTCCCTGCTCGCGCAAAGGAAGAGATGAAGGTCTTGGTCGATTACCTCCTCGAGGCATATCGCTTAAGCATTCTCGAGCTTCCGTGGATGTCTGATGTCACCAAAGAGAAGGCTCTTGAGAAGTTGAAGAAGTTCACTCCCAAGATTGGCTATCCCGATAAGTGGCGCGACTATTCAACGCTCGAGATTTCTGCTGATGACCTGATTGGCAATCTCTGGCGCATTGCTGAGTTCGACCATGCCTATGCCATCGCAAAGATCGGCGCACCTGTCGATCGCGACGAATGGCATATGACCCCTCAAACGGTCAATGCCTATTACAACCCACTCGCAAACGAGATCGTCTTTCCGGCCGCAATTTTGCAGCCACCGTTCTTCGATCTCGATGCTGAGATGGCTGCCAATTACGGTGGAATCGGGGCAACGATTGGCCACGAAATCGGCCATGGCTTCGATGACCAAGGTTCTAAATACGATGGCGATGGCAATATGGTCGATTGGTGGACCGATGAAGACCGTGCCAAGTTTGAAGAGCTCACCCACGTTCTCGTAAAACAATTCGATGCGCTCTCACCTGAAAGCACACCTGATATCCACGTCAATGGCGCCTTCACATTGGGCGAGAACATCGGAGACCTGGGCGGCCTCGCAATCGCCTACAAGGCCTATAAATTAGCTCTGAAGGGCGCGCAAAGCCCTGTCATTGATGGCTTTACCGGTGATCAACGCTTCTTCCTCTCTTACGCGCATTCATGGCGCAATAAGAACCGCCCAGAAGAAGTCCGTCGCCGTATCGCGATAGACCCACACTCTCCCGATGAATTCCGCTGCAACCAGATTGTGCGCAACATCCAAGAGTTCTACGACGCCTTCGCGGTGACCGAAAAAGATGAGCTCTGGTTGGCTCCCGAAGAGCGCGTTCGGATTTGGTAAAGGTAGAATCTCACTTATGAAAAAACTTTCTCGTAAGCAGTGGATCATCATCGCTGTCGTGGTCCTTGTCGGAGGCTCTATTCTCCGCTCTGTTACTAACGGTGGATCTGAACTCCCTGCAGATAAGACAACTCTCGTTCAAGAAGAGGCTCCAACTGCCACAATCGGATTCGATTCACCACTCGATCTTGGTGGCGGCGTCTTCGTGACCGTCTCATCCCCTTCTCGTTTCACTCCAACTACCTTTATGACAAACGTTGATCAGAAGCCAAAGACTTCTAACTCATTTGACGTCATCATCAAGAATGGTGGAAAGACAGATCTCGACTTCACCACTGTCTCTTTGCAGGCAGCATCCGGTGCCAATGTCTGCTTCGACGTCTTAGGCGATCTCGATATCAATGGTGCGCCAACTGAACCACTCAAGGCTGGCGCTGAAGTCACCTACAAGTACGGTGTTGGTTGCCAGGCAGCAGCAGGAGACGCACTCACTTTGACAGTTCGCATCGGCGAATCAAAGGTTCAAGTAGATGGAAAGCTTGCATAAGTAAAGTTTCATAGTAAAAAACCCCGGCCACATGGTCGGGGTTTTTTTATTTAATCTTCTGGATAATGGCAGGCGATGCGATGGTTTGGCTCTGCGCCAATCTGCATCAACTGCGGAACCTCGGTGCGACACTTATCTTGCGCCTTCCAGCAGCGCGTATTAAATACACAACCTGCTGGTGGATTTACGGGGCTCGGTAGATCGCCCTGCAAGATGATGCGTTCGCGCTTGCGACCCTTGATGGGATCGGCAACAGGAACAGCTGAGAGAAGCGCCTTTGTGTAGGGGTGGCGTGGATGGGTAAAGAGGTCGACCTTGTCAGCTTCCTCCATCACCTTGCCGAGATACATCACGATGACGCGATCTGAGATGTGCTGAACAACAGAGAGATCGTGAGCCACAAAGATGTAGGCCATATTAAATTCATCTTGAAGATCTTCAAGCAGGTTGACCACCTGTGCCTGAATCGAAACATCGAGCGCCGATACAGGTTCGTCAGCGACGATGAGCTTTGGCTTCAGAGCAATCGCTCGTGCCACACCAATGCGCTGACGTTGTCCGCCCGAGAACTCGTGCGGATATCGGTTGATGTGCTCTGGATTAAGACCCACGCGCGCCATAAGCCGTTGTACCTCTGCTTCGATGCCACCTTCGGGTTTGATCCCTTGAATTTCAAAGGCTGCGCCAATGAGTGAGCCCACTGTCTGGCGTGGATTGAGAGATGCAAAAGGATCTTGGAAGATCATCTGCATCTGAGAACGTAGTGGTTTCATCTCTTTAGGCTTGAGGTGTGTGATGTCTTGGCCTTCGAAGGTGATCTTTCCGCCAGTTGGCTCGTATAACTTCAAAATAGTGCGACCAGCTGTGGTCTTACCGCAACCTGATTCACCGACAAGGCCGACGGTCTGCCCTGGATAAATCTCGAGGTCGATTCCGTCGACAGCCTTGACGGTGCCCTTTACCTTGGAGAAAGCTCCACCTGTTGTTGTGGCGAAGTACTTCTGGAGTCCTTCAATTTTAAGAAGAGGCTCAGTCATTATTTGCCACCAATTTCTTTACGGGCTTTCACGAGTTCTGCCTCAGGTAAGTGGCAACGTGAGAAGTGATCAGTACTTTTCTCATCAAGAGTTGGCGTTGTCGTCGCGCAGAGGTTGCCCGGTACGCGATCGGAAAATGCGCAACGGGCACGGAATGAACATCCCTGTGGCAAGTTAATCAATGATGGTGGCTGTCCAGGGATAGCAACCAATCGCTTGGAATCGAGTTCACCAATCTTTGGAATCGAGTTCAGGAGTCCGATCGCATAAGGATGATCTGGTCGATAGTAAATATCTTCGGCTCCGCCGCTTTCGACAATCTTTCCTGCATACATAACGTTGACGCGATCTGCGACTTCGGCAACAACACCCAAATCGTGAGTGATCAAGATAAGAGCCATATTGAACTCTTTCTGCATATCGCGAATGAGTTGGAGAATTTGTGATTGCACTGTCACATCGAGAGCCGTTGTTGGTTCATCAGCAATCAAGAGCGATGGGTTATTAATAAGCGCCATTGCGATCATCACGCGCTGGCGCATACCGCCAGAGAATTGGTGTGGAAATTCATCGACGCGCTTGGCAGCATCTGGAATTCCAACAAGGTCCAACATCTCGATTGCGCGCTTCTTGCCTGCAGCCTTATCGCCCTCGTTATAGAGAGACCATGCCTCAATAAGCTGATTTCCGATGGAGTAATAAGGGTGAAGGGCTGACATCGGATCTTGGAAGATCATCGACATCGCCTTACCGCGAAGCTTGCGAACTACTTCATCGTCGGCAGAGATAACATCAACCGGACCTGACTCGAGGTTAAGGAATGCCTGCCCTGTGATCTGCGTGCGCTTACGGTCGTGCAGACCCATGACAGCAAGTGAGGTAACAGATTTACCTGAACCAGATTCGCCAACAACGGCAAGGGTTTCACCACGTGCCACGGTAAATGAGATGTCATTCGATGCCTGAACGAGGCCATCTTCGGTTGGGAATGCAACGTTGAGGTTTTTGACCTCAAGGAATGGTTTCTGGGTCATGAGGCAACTCGCACTCGTGGATCGATATAGGCATACAAGATATCGACCAGCAAGTTAGCGACCACAACAAAGACTGCAGCCAAGATTGTTGTTGCAAGAATTGTAGGAAGATCGTAATCACGAAGCACTGCGCGGATGGAGAGACGTCCGAGGCCAGGTAAGTTGAAGATACCTTCGGTGATGATTGCGCCGCCCAAGAGACCAGCGAAATCAAGTCCAGCCAGAGTCACGATCGGAGCAAGAGCTGCGCGCAGAGTGTGCTTGCGCAAAATATCTCGTTCATTGAGTCCCTTAGCGCGAGCTGTACGGATGTAATCTTCTGATGAAGTCTCAATCACATTAGAGCGAGTAAAACGTGTGTAGGTCGCGGCATAGAGAAGTGCCAGAACAATCCACGGGAAGATGAAGGTTCTAAACCAGGCAACAGGATCTTCAAGAGGTGAGACCCATCTGCCCATCTCAATGGGGTTAATAAGATTAAATTTAAGTGCCACAAAGAGCAGAATCAAAAGACCCGAGATAAATGTTGGTAGTGATGTGCCGACGAGAACGAATGCGGTTGCGGCACGATCTTGCCATTCATTCCTTTTACGGGCGGCCAGAATTCCGAGGCTGACACCCACAGAAAGCCAGAGCACAAATGCCCCGACGGCGAGTGACAGTGTTACAGGAAAAGCTTCTGCTACAAGTGTTGTCACACATTCGTGGCGGTTATATGAATATCCAAAAGCTGGAGCTGGGCAGTGGAACTTCGCTGCACCCTCACCAAAATCGCGTCCTACAAAAAGTCCTTTAACAAAGCGTCCGTACTGCACTGTCACAGGGACATCGAGTCCAAGGCGGTGGCGGTTAGCTTCAATAACTGGCGCAGAACAAGCTTTACCGCATGTGAGCGCTGCTGGGTCCATCGGTAGTACGGCAAAGATGCCGAAAACTGACATGCTCACGAGAGTGATGACCAATAAGGTCGCACTCAATCGACGAGCTAAGTACTTCAACATCTGTGATCTCCTAATAAATTTCTATCTGATTTCGTGAAGTTGCGGGCGGCCCATTTCTGAGCCACCCGCAACCCTTACGAATTGCTAATTAACGAAAGTTAAATAAATAACTTTGTAATTAGTTCTTTACGTACATACCACCGAAGCCGAAGTTACCCTGTGGCTCCCAGTAGTAAACGCCGCCAACCTTAGAGCCCCAGACTTCCTGGCCCTTAGAGAAGACAGGACGGATGATCCAGTACTGGTCCATAACGTACTGACCGAGTTCCTGCCATCCCTTTGCCTGCTTAGCGCGGTTTGTTTCAACCTTAGTTGCATCAGACTTCTTCTTGAATGCTGCATATGCAGGATCATCCCAGTTCTGTGACAAGTTAAATCCGCCCTCTTTGGTAAAGAGTTCAGGAATAACTGTTGATGCATTTGCCCAGTCAGCTCCCCAACCAGCAGATGAAATGTCATTCTGCTTGTCGCGGTTTTGAACTGTTGAGTAGTACTGACCTGAAGGAATGAAGTTGAACTTGATATTGATGCCAGCTGCCTTGAGAGCATCGCCGATCAATACTGCTGCCTTCTGGTTAGTTGCTGTGTTGGAAATATCCCAAACGATTCCCTTATCAGCTGCTGTTGCACGTGAGTAAGCATCAGGACATGAAGTCTTTGCCTTCTCGAGCAATGAAGCTGCGTAAGTTGCGTTTCCTGTGATCTTCCAGTTTGGATCGTGGATGTTTCCAGTTGTCTTCTTGTAGTCAAGACCAAGAACTGGCTTTACAGGGCTATCGCCTGGGTCGCCGTAGAACTCACGTCCACCTGAAAGGTCGATGAGAGCCTGGGTGTTGATTGCAAAGAAGACAGCCTTACGTACATCGAGGCAATCCATGTGACCCTTCTTTACGTTCATTGCTGCATAGCGAACGTATGGATCGTAGACATTGAATCGCTGATCCTTCTTAGTTGGATCTGCGAAGAATGCACGGAGGTTTGCTGGCTGAAGTGAATCAAGTGATGCAGTGTTAGGGATCTGATCTTCAAGCATGATCTGATCGCGAACATCTTCAGCTAGGCCGAAACGTACAACGATGTTATCTGGGTATGGAGTACGGACTGTATCTGATGACTTCTTCCACTTTGGGTTACGCTCGAGTTCGAGCTGATCGCCAATCTTGTATGAAGTGATCTTGTATGGACCGTTTGAGAATGGACGAAGGTCGTACTTGTCGCCTGTGTCCTTTGAAGCCTTAACAGGTGCACCTGCTGGGTAAGTAAGTGCATAGTTGAAGTCTGCAAATGAGCGGTTCAAGTTGAAGGTGATTGTGTTACCTGAACATGAAACAGCCTTATCGAAAAGTGCCTGTCCGGTCTTCTTGTATGGACCCTTGTAAGCAGATGAACCATCAGCTTCTGTTGGGATATCAAGAGCCTGTACGAGGTACTGAGGACCGTCTGTGATGACATCAGATGCGAATGGACGTGATACGCCGTACTTCACATCAGCACAGGTGACAGGTGATCCGTCTTCCCATGTGACGCCAGCACGAAGTGTGAACTTCCATGTCTTTGCTGCATTTGATGGAACACCAGTGTTTGTTGCAAGGTCTGCAACGAGTGATGAACCTGCTGAACCTGCTACTGGCTTGTATGAAACAAGGTTGCGGTAGAGGTATGAGTTCAAGAACGCAATGTCGCGACCTGTGTAAACACGGGCTGGGTCAATGTGATCGAACTGTTCAGCGTTGGTAACGAAGTACAAAGTGCCGCCAGTTGTTGGCTTTTCAGCAGCGTTTGCACTTGTGCCCGCAGCAACTGTTACGCCAACAGCAAGTGCGATTGCAGCTGTTGAAGCAAGGATGCGGCGGCTAGTTTTCAAACCGGACATATGTCCTCCTTGTAGAAGCGGTTCTAGTTCACGGGTCGTGAACTAGAGGCGAAACTTCATTAAGAGAAACTCGCGAGATATCTCTTCACTGAAGCTTCTTCCCGTATCGCTACGGAAAATCCCATATTTCTATGGAAATCTAGGTCTATCTACCTGCCTTTGGGTCGAGCGCATCGCGAATCGCATCGCCCAAGAGGTTGAGTGATAGCACGATGGCGATCAAAATGGTGCAAGGAATAAGAAGGTAGGCAGGGTCATCGCGCCAGTAACCAACGGCATCCGAAAGCACGAGGCCGAAGGTCGATGCTGGAGCCTGAACGCCAACTCCTAAGAATGAGAAGGTCGCTTCTGCGGCGATATAGCCTGGCAATGAGAGCGAGATAAAGACGATTGCTGTCGGCCATAGATTTGGCAGAAGTTCTTTCACGATGATGCGCCAACTTGATGCACCCATCGCTTGTGCAGCCATGACGAAATCGCGCTCACGAAGCGACATGGTCTGGGAACGAACGAGACGATAGAAACCTGTCCATCCAAAGAAGACGAGGAAGATGACAAGGACCAGGATGCGTGCTGCATTGTCATGAGCTATTCCGGTCGCTTCAACGCGCTGCACCAATGGAAGTGAGAGAGCGATGATCATGAATGTCCCAGGGAATGAGAGCAAGAAATCTGCAAAACGACCTACTGATGCATCAACTTTGCCCTTGAAGTAACCAGTTGCAATTCCAATCAACATGCCAATGGCGATTGATGCGAATGTTGAAATAAATGCGACAAGGAATGAGAGTTGTGAACCGTAGAGAAGAAGTGCAAAGACATCGCGCCCTACGCCAGGTTCGATTCCCAGTGGGTGCTGCCAAGAAACTCCGCCCCATGCACCCTTTGGCATTGCAAACTCATTGAGTACGCCTGAATAAATGGTGTGGTTATCAACGCCAAATGCGCGAGTAATAAGTGGTGCAAGAATTGAGCACGCTAAGAAGAAGAGAGTTGCATATCCTGCGAAGACGCCGACTTTGTTCCGCTTGAAACGGCCCCATGCGATCTGTTTCGGGGTGCGCTGAGCAATCTCTTGCGTCTCTTCAGTGAGAACAACGTCAGCCAATTGATCGACCCCTTTTTTTGAACTAGGTGTAACCGTTTGCCTTGCGCGGAGTTACCCGCAAGTACTGCAAGGTAGTCGCATTGAGGCGAAAACGAAACCCCAAATGTCCTAAATCACCCCATTTTGAGGTCACCGTGATGAAGTTGTTATCTCGAATTAGCGGCAGCCCTCTTCATCGCCAGAAAGAGTGGGATTGAGAGGAAACAGCCGATAAACATCACGATGACCCAGGCCGTTGCTAGATCGGCACCAAGCATGAGGCCTGTGATTGCGGGGCCGAGAACCCCTGAGACTGACCATTGCAAACTCATCCAAGCGTTGGCGCGACCACGAATATGTTCTGGTGCAAGTTCATTGGCAAGTGTTGGAATCGTGGGAGCTTGAATCATCTCTCCAATTGCAAATACAAATTGGCTCAGCGAAAGTGCAACCCCTGACGCAAAGAGAGGGAGGTATGGCGCTACTCCGACAAAGAGCCATGAAAGCGCCCACACTAAGCCGATCGCAATCAGCGCTGTATACCTGGAGAATTTTTCGAGAATTCGCATGACAAGTGGTTGAAATACAACGATGGAAATCGTGTTGACTCCAAAGATAATTCCTAGCCACTTCGGTGAAAGTCCTAGAAATTGAGTCGCAAATACCGGAATACCAGCTTGGATTGTTCCGTAACCAAATGTGAAGAGAATAATTCCCGCAATACCCAGCAGCATGAGCGGTTTAATTTCAAATAAATCTTTATATGAGCCAGTCTTCGGTTCATCTGCCTTTGGGATATAGCGATTAACATTTTCACCACGAAGAGAAAGAACAATTAAGAGGTAGAGCAAGAAAGTTGAGGCATCTACCCAATACATAATTTGAAATGAGAGTAAGTCTCCGCCTTGAATAATGAGAGACGAGAGAAGGCCGCCCATGCCTAATCCGAGATTAAGCAACATAAAATTAAATCCAAAAACTTTTGAGCGATCCTTCTCAGGTGTTACGCGAGTCAATATGACGCTCTGGCTTGGCCAGATTGCCTGTCCTGCAATATTGATAAAGGTAATTGCCAGGATTGCATGAAAATGCGTCTGCACTTGCGAAAGCGAGAAAGCGGCTGCCGAGTTCAGCAAAAGCCCGCCAATCATTACCTTTTTGGGGCCAATCCGATCAACAAGTGCGCCCATTGGTGTACTTGAGATGATGCTGACTATCGAACCGTAGGCAAGTAAGAGTCCGCCGAAGGTATTGGTGAAGCCGCGCATATCGTGGAGATAGACCAAGAGCAACGAGAGAGTCATTCCTCCACCGATTGCATTGAGGCAGATGCCAAAGATAATTTTCCGTGACTGCGGATTGAGCAGCACGGTAAATTCTTTAAAGAGCATTTACTTCAATAAATCCTGAGCCTGCGCCAAAATTTCAGCGCGGTACTTAATTCCTAGAGAGATATGTCCTTCTCCCGCCTTAAAAGTTAGCTTGGCAGTGGGAATGTGCTTCTCTAACCAATATGAATGTGCATGAGGAACCATGAAGTCATCATCTCCTTGCCATAAGAAAACCGGCTTGGTGATTGCTGCAAGATCAAAGCCCCATGGCTTCACAAAGACTAAATCGTCATCAATCCATCCGTCGAAGCTAACAGCAAGTGCGCTGCGCATTGCTGCCGCCATCTGATCTGCAGCTACACCTTCGAGCACTGCCTTATCTGCATCGCCAATGAGTCCGCCGAAAGCTTCTCGGATTTCATCGCCGGTTACAGATTTCATTGATCCGGCGTTATCTTCCATCCATTGATCAATGACTGATTCACCTTTAAGAGCTGCACCAAATTCATCGTGATTCTCAGGGCCCATTCCTTCGAGAAAATCTAAATCGTCGACTCCGTAAGCACCAACACCCGCAAGTGAGATAGCGCCAACATTGCGCGGATCAAAAGTACTTGCGATGCAGTGAGGACCTCCACCAGACCAACCAATGGCAACAAACTTTGTAATGTTCTTTGCATCTAACAACTGGGCAATATCGTTATTATTGCTGAGAACAGTGCGGCCTGGGTTGCGATCGCTGGTTCCATACCCTGCGCGACTATAAGAAAGAGCACGAATTCCTGCGGCAGCTGCAGCCTCAAGCCACTCGGACCACATACTGACGTGGCCTGGTGTTCCATGATGGAAAATGATTGCGCTCTCTGAATTAATTCCATTATCGAGAATCTCGAGTTCGCGACCATCTTTGAGTTTAAATTGAGGCATTTGGTCAGTCTATTACTCTGACACAATATGCAACATGGTTTCGGCTAATTCAGATAAGGGCTTCTCGTATGAGATTAGCCATGCTTCCGAAACCGGATTAGCTCGCGCCGGGGTAATCACAACTCCTCACGGGCAAGTGCAGACTCCTGCTTTTATTCCAGTTGGTACCAAAGCAAATGTGAAGACCGTTCTCCCTGAGGCGATGGAAGAACTTGGGGCGCAGGCACTTCTCGCCAATGCGTATCACCTCTATCTCCAGCCAGGGCCAAGCGTTCTCGATGAAGCAGGTGGCTTAGGCGCATTTATGAATTGGGATAAGCCCACCTTTACCGATAGCGGTGGCTTTCAAGTTCTCTCACTGGGTGTTGGATTTAAGAAAGTACTCGCTATGGATGCGCAGACTTTCCGATCCGATCAAGTAATTGCTAAGAATAAAGAGCGATTAGCTCATGTTGATGATGAGGGCGTGACTTTTAAGAGCCATCTCGATGGTTCGATGCATCGCTTTACCTCAGAAGTTTCGATGCAGATACAACATCAACTCGGCGCAGACATCATGTTTGCTTTTGATGAGTGCACCACGCTTCATAACACTCGTCCGTACCAAGAACTTGCGCTTTCGCGTACCTACGACTGGGCAATCCGTTGCCTCGACGAACATAAGCGATTGACTGATTCACGAGTAGGAAAGCCTTATCAGGCGCTCTTTGGCGTTATTCAAGGTGCGCAATATGAGGACCTTCGCAAGAAAGCTGCGTCAGATCTTGGCTCCATGAGCTCCTCTGGAATCGAATTCGATGGTTTCGGTATCGGTGGAGCGCTCGACAAAGATTCATTGGGCACAATTGTGAGCTGGGTTAACTCAACGCTTCCTGAAAATAAGCCAAAGCATCTACTCGGAATTGGCGCACCTGAAGATCTCTTCGTGGGCGTTGAAAATGGAGTCGATACCTTCGACTGCGTACTTGCTTCTCGCATCGCACGCACCAGTTCGGTCTACACAATGACCGGCCGATTTAATGTCTCTAACGCGCCTTATGTACGCGATTTCAATCCCATCGATGACGAATGTGATTGCTATACCTGCAAGAACTACACCCGTGCCTACTTATGCCATCTCTTCCGTGGGAAAGAGATGCTCGCTGGCACGCTTGCGACGATTCATAATGAGCGCTTTATCGTGCGCCTTGTCGATCAGATGCGCCAAGCAATAATCGATGGGCGATTCCAAGATTTAAAGAGAGAATTTATGGGGCGCTACACCCATAAATCAGGTCAAGCCCGAGACTGATTAGCCCAGAATTAATTACTTCTGCAGATTTTTTAATTGATCTGCAGCGTTACCTACTGGCGCCCATCCGCCGGGCACAAGAGCTTGTGCCGCTTCAGGTCCCCATGTACCAGCTTCATATTGAACGACTGGATTTGGATTCTTCAAGAGATCTTCAAGAATTTGCCATGAGTGCAACACTGCATCGATACGTGTGAAGCGGAAATGATCGCCCAGCATTGATGCACGAAGTAGTCGCTCATATGGCCCTTGGCGATCACCAAACTCAGCAACAAACTCAACTGAAAGATCGACAGTCTCTGTTACCAACTTCGTTCCTGGCTTCTTCGCTTGAAGAGAGAGATCTACGCCATCTTTAGCGCCGAGGCGGAAACGAACTTGGTTTGACGCTGCCGCTCCAAAGAGTGCGCGTGGAGGTTGTTTAAATTCGACGATTACTTCAAGAACCGTTTCTGGCATCTTCTTACCAGTACGTAAGTAGATAGGAACACCCGCCCAGCGCCAGTTATCGATAAATAACTTCATAGCAACGAAAGTTTCGGTATCAGAATTTTCGGCAACACCATCTTCATCGAGGTAACCCTCGAACTGTCCACGCACGACATCGTTCTTATTGATATCGCGGATAGCAGAGAGAACCTTGATCTTCTCGTTCTGCATAGCTTCAGAGCCCATATCGATAGGTGGTTCCATCGTGAGCATTGTTAATACCTGTAACAAGTGGTTCTGGAGCACATCGCGGGTAGCACCGACTCCGTCATAGAACTTTCCGCGACCATCAATCCCAAAGTTTTCGGCCATAGTGACCTGAATGTTGGAGACGTAGTTACGGTTCCACACTGGCTCAAAGAGAGTGTTGGCAAAGCGGAAGACAAGGAGATCTTCAACCGCTTCTTTACCGAGATAGTGATCGATGCGGTAAATCTGCTCTTCAGGAAGTAACTTCTTGAGTTCAGCATCGAGAGCTTTAGCGCTTTCAAGATCGCGACCAAATGGCTTCTCTACAACAACGCGTGCGCGTCGTGTAATTCCCACCATCGCAAGAGCTTCGGTAATGCGAGCAAAATATTCAGGTGCGATAGCAAGGTAGATAACAGGGAGTTTGAAATCCTTGATTGCTTCTGCAAGTGCCACAAAGGTCTGTGGATCTTCGTAATCGCCCACAATGAGCTGCATCTCGCCAAGAAGTTTGCCGAGCGCTGCTTCATCAACCTCAGGCTTACGTGCACGAACTGCTTGTTCGACATTCTCTTTAAAGACTTCTTGGGTCCACTTAGATGATGCAACGCCAAAGATCTTTACATCGAGTTCGCCGAGGTCTTCGAGGTCATAGAGAGCAGGGAATAACTTCTTCTTTGCAAGATCTCCGGTCGCGCCAAATAGAACTAAAGCATCTGCCTTCATTAATTTCCCTTTGGCTTTTCATTATGGCCGCCGAATTTGTAGCGCATCGCGCTGAGTACACGGTTAGCAAATTCATCATTATTGCGTGATGCAAAGCGTGCATAGAGTGAAGCGCTCAAGACGTGTGCAGGGATGCCCGCCTCGATTGCTGCCTGTACTGTCCAACGGCCTTCGCCGCTATCGCTCACCTCTGTTGAATATTCAGTCAGCTCTTCTGATTCAACAAGAGCTTGTGCTGTGAGATCGAGTAGCCATGATGCAACCACGCTTCCGCGACGCCAGACTTCAGTGATTGCTGGGATATCAAGATTGTATGCAGGAGTCATCTCATCTGCTGCTTCAAAGATGGCAAGACCTTCAGCGAATGCCGCCATCATTCCGTACTCAATTCCGTTGTGAATCATCTTCACGAAGTGCCCTGAACCAACTGGCCCGCAATGTAAATATCCGTACTCAGCTTGTTGTGGTTCGCCTGTGCGGCCCGGTGTGCGTTCTGCAGATTCAACACCTGGGCAGAGCGCCTTAAAGATTGGGTCTAGTGACTTTACGACAGCATCGTCGCCACCGATCATGAGTGAATATCCGCGTTCTAGACCGTAGACACCACCTGAAGTTCCGACATCGACAAAGTTGATTCCCTTTGTCTTGAGGAGTTCAGCGTTCTTGAGGTCATTCTTGTAATAACTATTTCCGCCATCGATGATGGTGTCGCCTGGTGATAGGTGCTCTGCCATTGCAGCGATTGTTGAATCTGTCACTGATGCAGGAACCATGATCCAAATGGTGCGAGGTGTAGAAAGTTGTGAGGCTAAGTGAGCCATATCGGTTGAGGCGATTGCACCTTCGGCAGCGAGAGCTTGAACGGCATCAGGGCTGACGTCATAGACGGCAGAGGTGATGTGGTGACGCGCCAGGCGACGGACGATATTTGCGCCCATACGGCCAAGGCCGACCATCCCGAAATTGGTAGTTGTCATGAAGATGCCTATCCGCTGGAGAAAACGCTCAACGTTGAGGTTCGTAGTCTATACGAGGCAGCTATTAACTTTCGAATTGCAGCCTTTTTTCACCTTTTTATTCGGAGAAAAAGGCCTCTGTATCAACAATAAGTCGAGTGTGTGAATTTCCACGAACATAACTCGCGGGGATTGAGAGATCGCCTTCGATAATTTTTGTCACAGCATCAGCTTTGCTTTCACCTGCAGCAACTATCCAGACTTCATGTGCACTATTAATCAGTGACATCGTGAATGAAACGCGCACTGCTGGGGGCTTTGGGGAATCTGTAATTGCAAAGACTTTTCGGTGATCATCGATATCTACAATTCCTGGGAACAGAGAAGCGACATGTCCATCTGGACCAAGTCCTAAAATGTTGAGGTCCAAATCTACATTTTCAAGTGCTAACTCATAATCACTTACAGCTTCGTCAATACTCTTTGCGACATCTGAGGCAAGAGCCTGGTGGATAACGATCTTGGTATTGGTGACAGTTTTATGGAACGGGAATGCATTTCGCTCCACGCTATCGGCAGGAACAAAGCGTTCATCGCTCCACCAGATATGAAGACCTGCAAAGCCATCGGGGTCAGCGTTAAATTCCTTCACGAGCGCTTCAGAAATCTGCACTCCCAACGTTCCGCCGGTAAGAACAAGATGGAATTGGCTTTTGAGTTTGAGACCCTTTTCAATTGCAGCAAGGATCTGAACTGTTACCTCTTCAGAAAGTTCAGCAGCATCGGCATAGAGAGTGAGGTCGAGCTCATCATCGATATCTCCAACTATTGCATCGAAATCATCGCTCATTGCTGCTCCCCCATTTCTCAATAAATTCTTTGGTGCTCATCTCATAGATGTTTTCTGGGCCGTCTTCGTCATCAATCTGCTGGCCCTTGTACTCGAAACCAAAGTAGTTAATCACAGCGATGGAAGGCAGATTGTCAGGGCTCACGGTGTATCTCAAGGTTTTTACTTCTGGAAATCCGCAGACCCAACTCCACATTCCCGTAAGGGCTTCTTTTGCATACCCATTACCTTGAAACAGTTTCTCAATCCCAAGGCCAATCTCCATCATGCCATCTGAATCAGGAACTCCGTGAAAACTTGTACTACCGATCACTTCGTGGCTCTCTTTTAGAACAATGAATCTGACAAACCACTTATTCACCGATGGATCAACCTTAACCTGTGGAACACGCCATCCCAGTGGTCCGCTGTTATCGATCAGAACGCAATGTGGGTTTGTGAATTTTTCTTCAGCCAAAGCTACCGAATCCCGCTTCTCCTCAAAGAGCTCAATGATTGCTTCTGGAGATAAATGGTGAAGCTCTAGCCGAGGTGTTTCAATGACTGGCTCTTGCATGAGCAAATTATCGCACGCAACTAAAGGATGAAGTGAGCCTTTGCCTTTTCGACTGCAGAGACGCGGCCGTCAACTTCCATCTTGCGATAGAGATTCTTTAAGTGAGTCTTCATTGTGTTGAGTGAGATATGAAGAGATGCTGCAATGGCACTGATTGGTCTATCTGTCGATAGATGCCGAAGTACTTCAAGCTCACGTTTTGTCAGTGATCGGGCAAATTCTGAAGGCTTATTGGCATCACTCTTAATTCGCTCCGCAACTCCTGAGGCTAATTCCTCCATATAGACCGTTGGATTATCTCCGGCAATCTTCAAAATCAGATTTCCCATTTTGGCTGACTGGCGAAGAAAAGTTTCCTTCGCTCCAACTGCTGCTCCAATTTCGAGAGCCTTCCTCATCTCCTTGAGGGCTAGGTTTTCTTGATCAATCACTTCATGTGCATCAGCCAGGTGTTTCCAAATTTTCTCCCGCGGAGTCCTTGCTGGGAGATTTCTAACATCTTGGCGCACATTTTTCTTACCCATCTGTTCGTCAAACGCAAGCTTAATTTGCTGAACAAATCGCACTCGTGGTGCGCGCTCTAGAAGACTTCCTAATCGGTCATAATCCTTTACGGTGAAGCGAATGAATAGCTCGCTCAAGTCAATCAGCGCAACCAAATCCTCGGAATAATCAATTGTCGCCGCTCTCTCGCGCGCACTCTTCACGTTTTCAAGTGCTTCTGTAGTCATTCCACGCAGCACCAAGTCGCGAGCAAAGTAGCCGTCGGCTAAGAAATGCCAGGACCATTGCTGCCACTTTTCACCAAGTTCTCTAATCTGCCCAAAAAGTTCATAAGCAAGTCGAGTTTGGGAAAATTCAAGGTAGCAACGCGCCATGATGAACATTGTGTCGAGTGGTCCAAAAATCCCAATAAAACCCCGCTTCATAAATTGCGAATGTGCAATCGAGGCAACCTCAAAGGCTCTCCTGTAATCGCCTATCTGAAAGAGCACCATCGCGTTCATCGAGGAAAGTAAGAGATTGTTATGTGGCAATTTTGACTTATTAGCAAGCTGCTTCGCCTGTTCGTAGAACGCTTCAACTTCCTCGGTCTCGTCAAGAATAAAGCTCTTCATTGCGGCTACGCGAAGAAGGGCAATATGTTCTTCGATTCCCAGTGAGAGTGGTCCATCCTCTGCCGAAAGTGCAGAATCAAAGCTCTGTGTAAATTCCGAGAATCTGCCAAGCGCAAATTGAATATGCGCTTTAGCTCCAGCTGTTATCTGCCGTATAAAGCTTTCCAGTGGAGTATCCCTTGCATCAAAGTTCATTTGATCAATCATGCTCAGCGCTGCCTGATATTCCTGTAGTGCAAGTCGACCAGTGAGCTCGACGGTTGCTCGCTTTAAGTGACCAATCTGCGAAGTATCTCCCGCAAAAATCGACCAACGGATGAGCTCTCGACCACGACCCTGTGCCTGCAATATTCGTGCCGCATCAGGGAAAAGGTGTGAGACCTTTTCAAAGTCTCCAGCCAAGTAAGCGTGCTCAAGCGCCAAGTTGGGTTCATTTCGATATACATGGAAGTCACATAATCTCGCGTGAATTGCCTTCTTCTTCTCTTTTTTCTCTCTGAGACGAGATAGGAGAATCTCCCGAATCAACACTGAAAATTCAAAAGTCTGCTCAGGCGAACCAGTTTGTGAGAAGAAATTTCCTTCGAGCGAGGTGGAATTAATAAAGTCGTAGGAGTAATCCTCTTGCAAGATTATCTCCGCCTGCTCGTGATTGAACTCCTTCAGTACAGAGAGCGCCTCTAGTTTTTCGCTGATTCTTGGATCAAGTGATGTAATCACGGAAGTTGATAAGGCACGCAGCGGTTCTAACTGAGATGCCACCAGTTTTTCAAAGTCAACAGGCTTTTTATTCTTCTCAATCTGATGAATGAGCATTTTAACTGCAGCTGGCCAACCATGAGCAGCTTCAAGCGATTGTCTAATTTCACAATCTTCATAATTGATCTCATGCATAGTTGCGAGTGTAGAAATCTCTGTTTCAGTAAATGCTAAATCTGTCGCACCAATAACTGTTAGCGGGCCACGGGAAGAAAAAGTGGCATACACAGTTTCGAGAGAATCTCTACGTATAGTGACAAACTTAACATTAGTTGGAAATTGTTCAACTAAACGTGAGGCAATATCTACATCTCTCGCAGTGTGTTCGCGAAGATTATCGATGACAAATGAATAGCTCTTTCCTGTTGAAATCAATTCATTTCCCCACCTGCGAACTATTTCAACTGGGCGAAGGCCTGGGTCTTTCTCAAACCAAGGAGCAAATCCAGGAATAACATTTCGCGTTGCTTGAATAAAGAGGGCAGACATATCTTCAAGAGAGTCGCTCTCAGTAATTGTCAGCCAAATCGTGTGCTCGCGTTGTGCAAGCGCCCATT
The DNA here is from genome assembly GCA_002284855.1 of Actinobacteria bacterium IMCC25003. GTDB lineage: Bacteria > Actinomycetota > Actinomycetes > Nanopelagicales > Nanopelagicaceae > Planktophila. Next base: position 1,250,321 of record CP015603.1, read on the forward strand.
CTGCAACGAGTGAAGTCTTTCCATATCCAGCTGGAGCGATGACAACTACAGTGCTGGGAGATGGTTGATCAAAAAACGAGAAGAGATTTTTACGAGAAAGATAATTCGGAGGGAGGGTGGGAATAAGTGTGCGCGAAAGGGTCACCCCGGAAACAACCTCAAACTCGGCGGGGCCATCACCCTTTCGCTTTGCCATGGAGTTAGGGTGAGGCAGAGCCGGGGTTATGGAAAGGGGAAATCACCCCTTTAGGGGTGAGAAAGCGCGGTGATTCTTACTTTGCGCTAGAGACTGGCAAAACCTTCAGCAAGAACGCCAAGGGCATCCTTCAGAAGTTCATCAGTGATGACGAGCGGAGGTAAGAATCGGATGACGTTTCCGTATGTGCCTGCAGTCAAAATAAGCACACCCTTGCTCTGACAGTACTTAATAACCTTTGCCATCGCTTCTGGATGTGGATCCTTGGTTCCAGCATGAACAAGTTCGATAGCAACCATTGCACCGCGACCACGAACTTCACCGATTATTGGGTACTTAGCCTTTAACGCATTGAGCGAATCTAAGAGAATTGTGCCGATATGCGCAGCGCGTTCTACCAACTTCTCTTCCTCAATGGTCTCAATAACTGCAAGTGCTGCAGCACAGACGACAGGGTTTCCACCGTAAGTACCTCCGAGTCCACCGACGTGGGAAGAATCCATAATTTCTGCGCGAGCAGTAACTGCAGCAAGAGGCATTCCGCCAGCAATTCCCTTTGCAGAGATGATCATGTCTGGCTCCATATTTTCATGCTCAACAGCAAACATCTTGCCTGTGCGAGCAAAGCCTGACTGAACTTCATCAGCGATAAAGACAATCTTATTTTCGGTAGCAAACTTCTGAAGTCCTGGCATAAATCCAACTGGTGGAACGATAAATCCACCTTCGCCGACAACGGGTTCGATCAAGATCGCTGCAACGTTATGTGCGCCAATCTCTTTTTCAATCTTGGAAATAACTGCAGCTAATGAATCTTCCGCGATTGTCGCAGGGTTACCTTCGTAACGATATGAATATGGCATTGGCATGCGATAGATCTCGTTGGCAAATGGACCGAAGCCATCTTTGTAAGGAAGGTTCTTTGCAGTCAGAGCCATAGTGAGGTTGGTGCGACCGTGATAGGCATGTTCGAAGACAACAACAGCCGCACGCTTTGTGTAGTGACGAGCAATCTTGATGGCATTTTCTACAGCTTCAGCACCTGAGTTTTGAAGGATTGACTTCTTCTTAAACTTTCCTGGTGTCAGGCGATTGAGCGCTTCACAGACTTCGATGTAACCCATGTAAGGAACTGTGGTGAAGTTTGTATGCGTAAAGTTTGCAACCGCTTCTTGAACAGCCTTTACAACGCGAGGCGCAGCATTTCCTACGTTTACAACGCCAATACCTGAACCCATATCGATGATGCGGTTGCCGTCGATATCTTCAATAATTGCATCGCGTGCGCGGCTAACAATCACCGGCATCGCAATTCCTAGTCCCCCAGATACAGCCTCTTTACGTCGCTGCATTGCTGCAGTGGAGAGCGGCCCTGGAATCTCAGTGGCCAAGTGGCGTGATTGTGGGAGGGGGTCCTTTGATGTCATGGAGAAAGTCTAAGCCCATCATTTTCTTCTGCGAGCCGAAGTACTGCTCGGTACAAGTTAGGCTTGCCACATGAGCAACCTTAGAGAGAGCGCACCACTGCTCGACGCCTATCTCTCTTACTTTGAAAGTGCTCGAACACCATTCACGATTCCAGGGCATAAGCAGAAAACAAGCGCGCTCGATGCAGGTCTAGGTGCTGTGGTTGATTCTGATACTCCGCTCTACGGTGGCCTCGATGAAATCAAATTAACCAACCAGACCTTAAAGAAAGCTGAAGCTCTGGCTGCGAAGTTGTGGGGCGCTGACTACGCGCGCTTCTCTACCGGTGGATCTACTCACGCCAATCAAGCAATCATCTTCGCGCTCGGAAAGCCCGGAGACAAAGTTGCAGTCTCACGCACTGCTCACCGTTCTGTCTTAAGCGCACTCGTACTTGCAGGGCTCGAACCGATCTGGATGTCTCCCGAAATTGATTCTGCAACAGGCGTTCCTATTGGAATCGAAGTAGCGGAGTTGAAGCGCGCACTCATTGAAAAACCAATTGCAGTTCTGCTTACTGAACCTGGTTACCTAGGAGCGATTTCAGATCTGCCGGTACTCATTGAGGCAGCACATGCAGTCGATGTTCCCGTCATTCTCGATGCCGCGTGGGGCGGTCACTTTGGTTTCCATCCCGATCTACCTCGTCATGCATTCCAAGTGGGTGCTGATGCCCTCATTACAAGTACACATAAAGCACTTCCTGGTTACAGCGCCTCAGCACTTTTGCTTGCACGAACCACATTGTTAAGCGCAGAAAGACTTGAGCAGAGCTTTGAAACAACTCACACAACATCGCCTGCAGGTGCACCACTTGCATCTATCGATGGAGTGCGCGCACTGCTTGAAACTCGAGGCGAAGAACTGATTGGAGCGTTACTTTCCAAAATCCACCGCTTCAAAGAGATGGTCCAGGCGGAATTTGCTCTTCCTATATTTCTCTATCCATCAGATTTCCCAGCAGGTCGCTTTGATCCTTCAAAAATCGTTCTCCGTGTACAGCAGTTAGGTGCATCTGGAGTTGAAATTGAGCAAGATCTTCAGGCAAAAGGAATCCGCGTTGAGATGGCCGACCGCGACACCATCGTCTTCCTTGCAACGATTGCCGATTCGCAAGCCGATTTAGATCAGTTGGCCGATGCACTCATTCCTATTTTGAAGAAGCGCCAAGAGCAACGGCGTGAAAGTGCGACTGCGTTGAGCTGGTCTGTTGTTCCACAACGCGCAACATCTATGCGCGACGCCTACTTTTCTGAAACCGAGATGGTCACTGCGGCAAGCGCCGTCGGACGAATCTCTGCCGATTTGATTGCGCCGTACCCGCCTGGCGTTGCAGTCGTGGCTCCTGGAGAGCTTTTGACACAACAGATTATTGAAGGACTTAGCGCATCACGAGCTGCCGGCGTGCGTATTGCGTACGCAACTGATGCAACTCTTTCAAGCTACCGAGTCGTCGCTCGTTCATAACCACCTATCGAATTGGCTTGCGATACACCTTGTGCGAAACAGCTTGCGCAAGAGGCTTAATCATCATCGAATCAACGTTGAAGTGATCAGGGAGCATCACAACCCAGCGAATCGCTTCAGCAACATCTTCAGCCACCAAAGGCTTTTCGATTCCTTCATAAATCTTCGCAGCCGCGTCAAGATTTCCCTTGTAGCGAATCTTGGCAAACTCTTCGGTCTTCACAATTCCTGGGGCAATCTCTGTCACACGAATTGGTTCGCCGTTAAGTTCGAGGCGCAATGTATCTACGAGTGATGCCTCGCCAAATTTTGCGGCAGCGTAACTGCCGCCATTCTCATAAGTACGGTGGGCTGCTGTTGAAGTAATAAGAACAATGTGCCCTTTGCGGTGTTCCCTAAAGAGCGGAGTAATTGCCTTCACCATACGGACTGCACCAACCACGTTGATATCAAATGTTTTCTGCCAGATTTCAGGGTCCGAGTCCATGACGGAATCCGCATCAAATGCGCCGCCTGCACTATGTACGAGTACAGATACATGAGCATTTCCCAAATGAGCAATCAGGGCATCAACACTTGCTTGGCTCGTGACATCTAATTCAACTGCTTCAATATTTGGATCGCTCGCGGCGAGCGCTGCCAATTTATCTGTGCGTCGCGCTGCGGCGATAACGTGATAGCCATTCTTTGCCAAAATTTGTGCTGTGGCCGCACCGATTCCGCTGCTTGCTCCAGTAATAACTGCGTATTCACGTGATGTCATTGGGAAAGGGTATATGCGAGGACTAGGATTAAGCCATGAGTAGACAAATTAAGACAGATATCGAAATCGCCTACAAGAAGCGCAATAAGACGACAGTTTTCTGGCGTGGAATTCTCGTATTCCCCGTTGCAGTCTTTGTAGGTGCCTTCGCGGTGAATTCCAGTTGGGATTGGGCCGCTGGATTCGTAATTCTGCCAGCGCTGCTATCGCTTGTTATTCGTGAGGTCTACCCAAGCTATCTACTCACCTTCAATCATGCTCTTCTCGAGCTACAAACTCGCGTGATTGCTTACGCCCTACTTCTTACCGATGATTACCCATCGATTGAACGTAATAAGAATATTGCTGTTATCTTTCCAGATATCAAGGGTGGAAAGACTCTCAACCGCTGGCTCCCACTTATCAAGTGGTTCTTGGCCATTCCGCTCATTGTGGTCGGAGTTATTTACACACTCATTGCCCTCGGAATGACATTGATTGCATGGATTGTTACCTTCTCAACAGGAAATTATCCAAAGTGGGCCGGAAAATTTGTCTTCGGCACTCTCCGTTTCTGGAATCGAGTAAATGGTTATGCCTTCTTACTAGTTTCAGATAAGTACCCTTCCTTTTCACTCTAATGACAACATCGGTACGCCCAATAAAGGCTGAAGATAAAGAGCGTTGGCTCGTGCTGTGGCAGGGATATCTCGACTTCTATAAGACGGTAGTTCCCGCAGAGCAGACAGAACGCACATGGAATCGCATCATGGATCCTGATTTCAATATGAAGTGCGCTGTCGTTGAACTCGATGGCAAGGTCGTTGGCTTCACTACCTACAACCTTCAGAATTCAACCTGGTCTCCAAATGGCCATTGCTATCTCGAAGATCTCTTTGTTGAGCCTGCTGCTCGCGGTACTGGTTCTGGTCGTGCGCTTATCGAATTCGTGAAGGCTTATGCGCTAGAAATGAAATGTTCGCGCCTTTATTGGAATACCGATGCTGATAATGACACTGCTCGAAAGCTCTATGACACCTACGTACTTGAATCGGGTAAACGCCAATATCGCGTCCAGCTTCCTTAATTAATTGGTTGGAGTTTTTCTAATCATTCGCTGGTAATACATCCCTAGTTTGCGAGTACTTTCTTGCTTCTCGCCCATCTTTTGAAAACCTATTTTTTCATAGGCTCTGATTGCGACTTCGTTATCTACCCACACACCAAGCCCCTGAGTGAGCCAATCTCTCTCAGCTGCTTGGCTGTCAACGAATTGAAAGAGGGATTGCAGCACCCCTGTGCCACGAAATTCAGGCTGTATCCAGCAAGAACCGATCCAACAGGTAGCTCCAAAATCTCCTTTAAGATTTTCCACTGACATAAACCCGATATCAACTCCATCGACAGATGCAATTACGCCAGAGAAGATCTTGAATTTCTCTCGCCATGCATTTTCATCGTAAGCGCGTTCGGCCTCAAGATTTCCGCCGAATGCATGTCCATCGTTTTCGAGCGCAGCTAGGCGAATATCTCGTAAGCGCGCCCACTCATTTTCAGTTAGCTCTTCAACGTTGATGCGCTGCATAACCGAACTTTACTTCTTAAATAATTTCCTTGGGTTGAGTTTTGCTCCGTGGTGGCGCACTCGAATCAACATCGCCTCAGCCCAAGCAAACTCAAGTGCTAGAACAACTAATCCGAGAATTAGAAGTGGCATCGTAAATGGACCAGGGAGAACTACGAGCAATAGCCCAGTAATGATTAGGGTAGAACCGATTACGAGAACGATTGTTTTGCGCAGTGCAGATGGAAGCGATCTCCACGCCTGCGCCAATTTACTCTTCAATGCTCGTTCCCCCGGTGATACGACCAGCATGCGCTTTCGAAGTTGGATCCGACTTTGTCTTGATCAAACTTGCGACTGTCGATACGAGAAGTATGACACCAATGACACTGAGCCCGACAGATGTTGGGATCTTTGGAATCGAGTGGAACTGTTCGTGGAGGTAGGTCATGACCAGCTTTCCACCAATAAAAATCAGGATAAATGAGAGCCCAAGAGATAGATAGACCAATCGGTCGAGCAAACCTTTCACTAAGAAGTAAAGGGCGCGCAGACCAAGGAGCGCAAAGGCATTTGCTGCGAACACAAGGAAAGTTTCGGATGTGACACCGAAGGTCGCAGGAATCGAGTCAAGTGCAAAGAGAAGATCTGTAGAGCCAATTGCAATCATCACCAAGAACATAGGTGTGGCAACGCGCTTACCGTTCTGGCGAATGAACATCTTTGATCCATGGAACTCATCTACCATGGTTAAACGCTTACGTATCTTGCGGACAATGATGTTGTCGCCAGGTTCTGGGTCTTCGTTCCAGTGCTTGAAGAGCCCAATACCTGTCCAGATAAGGATTGCTCCGAAGATGACAAAAGTGAAGGAGAAGGCAGCCAGAGCTGCTGCACCAACTGAAATAAATATCGCACGAAGTACTAGTGCCAACATCACACCGATGAGCAATACGCGTTGGTGATAAATACTCGGTACTGCGAATTGGGCAAGGATGATGACGAAAACAAAGAGGTTATCTACAGAGAGTGACTTCTCGACTAGGTAGGCAGCAAAGAACTCTGTACCGCTCTGCGATCCGTAACGTTGAAAGACCCAGATGCCGAAGGCCACTGCGATACCGATATAAAAGGTTGACCAACCAGCAGCTTCCTTAAATTTCACTTCGTGAGGCTTTGAACTGACGGTGAATAAATCAATTAACAGAAGAAGTGCAATCAGCCCAACAGTTACGGACCAGACAGTTATGGATACGTTCATAATTTTCTCTCCTTGACTCGCGTGTGTAGTGACGTGGTCAAGGTCTTCCTAACCGACATGTCGGCCAGCGCCCCGGGTTTTTACACCGTAATGACGAGGTGGCTGTATCTAGGTACTCCCCTTAATTACTTTAAATTCTAGATGTGACTTATAAGTAGTGCAACTCCTCCCCTATTATGCGAGTCTGTCCACGAGGGGGAAATATGAGCGCAGTTGTTAATCACTGGATCAATGGAACTGAGTACGTCAGCAAGTCAGGTCGCACCGCACCTGTCTATGACCCAGCTCTTGGTACAGAGACAAAGCGCGTAGCCCTTGCAAACCAAGTTGAAATTGATGCTGCAATCAAGGCAGCTAAAGATGCATTCCCTGCATGGCGCGATGAATCACTCGCTAAGCGTCAACAAATAATCTTTACCTTCCGCGAACTTCTCAACGCTCGCAAAGGCGAGCTTGCAGAGATCATTACAAGTGAACACGGAAAAGTCCTTTCCGATGCACTCGGTGAAATTACTCGCGGCCAAGAAGTAGTCGAATTCGCGACAGGTATCCCGCACCTTCTCAAAGGTTTCTATTCAGAGAACGTCTCAACCGGCGTAGATGTCTATACAACTCGCCAACCACTCGGCGTCGTAGGAATTATCAGTCCGTTTAACTTCCCTGCAATGGTTCCGATGTGGTTCTTCCCGATCGCAATTGCTGCAGGAAATACAGTTGTCATCAAGCCATCTGAAAAAGATCCATCGGCATCGATGTGGGTTGCAAAGCTTTGGAAAGAAGCCGGTCTTCCTGATGGTGTATTCAACGTTCTCAATGGCGATAAGGAATCTGTAGACGGACTTCTCAACAGCCCTGATGTCGAGTCAATCTCCTTCGTAGGTTCAACTCCGATTGCACAATATATTTACGAGAGCGCTTCCCGCACAGGTAAGCGTGTTCAGGCGCTCGGCGGGGCAAAGAATCACATGTTGGTTCTCCCTGATGCAGATCTCGAACTCGTTGCAGACTCTGCCATCAATGCTGGCTTCGGAAGCGCGGGCGAGCGCTGCATGGCAATCTCAGTTGTTGTTGCAGTTGAACCTGTTGCAGATAAGTTGATTCCAAAGATTGTCGAGCGCATGGGCAAGCTCCGCACCGGCGACGGTCGTCGTGGCTGCGATATGGGTCCACTCGTTACTCGCGAACACCGCGATAAAGTCGCGTCATATATCGATATCGCCGAAAAAGATGGTGCCACAGTTGTTGTCGATGGCCGTAACCCTCAGGTTGATGGCGATGCCAATGGCTTCTGGCTTGCACCTACTTTGGTCGACAAGGTACCTACAACTTCTAAGGTCTACACCGAAGAAATCTTCGGACCAGTTCTCTCTATCGTGCGCGTAAAGAGCTACGACGAAGGTGTTGCACTGATTAATAGCGGTGCATTCGGAAACGGAACAGCGATCTTTACCAACGATGGTGGCGCAGCTCGCCGCTTCCAGAATGAAATTCAGGTAGGTATGGTCGGAATCAACGTTCCTATCCCGGTACCTGTTGCTTACTACTCCTTCGGTGGTTGGAAGCAATCACTCTTCGGCGATACAAAAGCACACGGCGTAGAAGGAGTTCACTTCTTCACTCGTGGCAAGGCAATAACTTCTCGCTGGCTTGATCCAAGTCACGGTGGAATTAACCTCGGTTTCCCACAGAACTAATCGACACAGAACTAAGTAGATGACCTCTGCAAGCAAGTGGTATTTCAAGAACTCTGAGTTAGCTCAGGGCGATTGGGATGTTCACATTGACCCACAGAGCCCACCCGTCGCAGGTTGGAAGTTCACAGGTTTACGTGTCGGAACTTTGACTCCTGGAAAATCCCTCTCACTTCCAAATGATTCCAATGAACGCATCATCTTTGCTCTCGAAGGTGAAGTGTTTCTTGTTGAATATGAAAACAAAGGGTTGATTGCTAGCCAAGTTCTGCGCGGTCGTACATCTGTATTCCACGGACCTTCTGATTTCATTTACCTACCTATTAATACATCAGCAACCATCTCTGGAAACGGTCGAATCGCAGTGGGTGAAACACCTGCAACCATTTCGAAGCCTGTGCAATTCACACCTAAAGAGAAGGTTTCGGTCACCATGCGTGGCGCAGGCCGTGAAACTCGCCAAGTACATAATTTGGGAATGCCCGATACTCTCGATGCGGATCGCATGATTGTCTGCGAAGTGATTGTCCCCGCTGGCAACTGGTCTGGCTCGCCTTCTCATAAGCACGATGCATATATCGCTGGCAAAGAATCAAACCTTGAAGAGATTTACTACTTTGAAAGCGCAGTCACTCGTGGGGCGCCGGCACCGACCACATCTTCTCCCTTTGGTTATTTCCGCGGAACTACTGCAGATTCGCGTCCTTATGATGTTAATGAAGAGATTCATTCCGGTGATGTTGCCCTGGTTCCTTACGGTTGGCACGGACCAGCTGCAGCTGGACCTGGTTATGACTTGTATTTCTTCAATGTCATGGCAGGCCCAGATCCTGAACGAGCATGGAATGCAACAGATCATCCAGACCAAGCTTGGATTCGCGACACTTGGCAATCACAGCAAACAGACCCAAGATTGCCCTACGGAGCTTAGGAAGGAGTTGATATGGCCACACGCAGAATGACAGTTAGCCAAGCAATTGTTGAATTCCTTTCACACCAATACACAGTCGATGGCAATCACCGCGAACGCACAATTCAAGGCGTCTTTGGAATCTTTGGCCACGGCAATGTTGCCGGAATCGGTCAAGCGTTAAAGCAGCTCTCTGTAGAAGATCCTTCTCGCATGCCGTACTTCCAAGCTCGTAATGAACAAGCGATGGTTCATGAATCAACTGCATTTGCTCGCATGAAGCGTCGCCGCGCCACATTTGCATGCGCTGCATCCGTGGGTCCAGGAGCCACAAATATGTTGACGGGTGCTGCAGTAGCAACAACAAACCGTTTACCTGTCCTGCTTTTTCCTTCAGATACCTTTGCAAATCGATCATCTGATCCAGTGCTTCAACAACTTGAAATGCCACATGATGCATCACTTTCAGTTAACGATGCCTTTAAACCACTCTCTCGTTTCTTTGATCGGGTACAGCGTCCAGAGCAGGTATTTTCTGCCCTTCTTAGCGCAATGCGTGTGCTGACAGATCCATCAGAAACAGGTGCAGTCACCATCGCTCTACCTGAAGATGTGCAGGCTGAAGTCATTGATGTTCCTGAAGAATTCTTGGCAGATCGTGAATGGCATATCCGCCGTCCGCGAGCAGAAGTAGCTCTCCTTGCAGACGTTGCGCGAGTTATAGCGAATGCCAAGCGACCTTTCATCGTTGCAGGTGGCGGAGTCATCTACTCCGATGCCCACGATGCGCTTCAGAAATTTGTAGAGCAGACCAAGATTCCTGTTGGCACATCGCAAGCCGGCGTTGGTTCACTTAATTGGGATCACCCACAACTTCTCGGTTCTGCCGGAGCAACCGGAACAACTGCAGCCAATAGAGCAGCAAAAGAAGCTGATGTTGTCATTGGTATTGGTACTCGCTATAGCGATTTCACAACCTCGAGCCGCACTGCTTTCCAGAACCCTGATGTTCGCTTTATCAATATCAATATCGCCTCCTTCGATGCCTACAAGCATGGAAGTGCGTTTCCTGTCGTGGCAGATGCCCGCGAAACGCTTACAGAGCTGACCACTTTACTTGCTGGAGTTGCTACTACTTCTGAATATCAGAAGAAGTACTCAAGCGATAAAGCTGAGTGGGATGCAATAGTTGATGCAGCATTTATAGATCAAAAGCTTGCGCTTCCAAGCCAGACCGAAATCATTCACGCAGTGCAATCAGCATCCGATGCCACTGACACCGTTATCTGTGCAGCAGGTTCCTTACCCGGAGATCTTCACAAACTCTGGCGCGTGCGTTCACCGCTGGGTTACCACGTTGAGTATGCATTCTCATGCATGGGTTATGAAATCGCCGCAGGACTTGGCGCAGCCCGTGCTGGTGCAACACCTATCGTGATGGTCGGTGATGGTTCTTACCTCATGATGCATACAGAGATTGTTTCAGCAGTTGCCGAGGGTCTCAAAGTAATCATCGTTCTTATTCAGAACCATGGCTTTGCATCAATCGGCCATCTCTCTGAAGATATTGGCTCGCAACGCTTTGGAACTCAGTACCGCTTCAAAGACCAAGCGGGCAATAACTTTGAGAACGGTGAAAAACTTCCGGTAGATCTTGCAGCTAATGCAGCAAGTCTTGGAATAAATGTCATCGATATCAAACAGACACCATCAGCGATTGCAGATCTACATGAGGCAGTGAAGACCGCCAAGAAATCTGCAACATCAACTCTTATCCATATCAATAGCGATCCATTGCTCTACTCACCTGGCGGAGAAGGTTGGTGGGATGTGCCTATCGCTCCCGTTTCAAACCTCAAGAGCACCCAAGATTCATATGCGCAGTACTCAGAAGAAATTAAGAAGCAACGTCCGTTGCTTGGCAACGGCATAGAAGATAAGAAATAGGAGCCTCTCCATGACACAGCAAATCCGCGTTGGTACAGCACCTGACTCATGGGGTGTGTGGTTTCCGAATGAACCTCACCAGGTGCCTTGGGATCGCTTTCTCGATGAAGTAGTCGAAGCTGGATATCACTGGATCGAACTTGGCCCATATGGATATCTCCCTACCGATCCCAAGCAACTTGAAGATGAACTTGGCAAACGTAACCTCAAGATGACGGCAGGAACAGTCTTTACCGGATTCCATAAAGAAGATGAGAGCCAATGGCAGCGCGCATGGGATCAAGCACTGGCAGTTGCAAATCTGGTTTCAAAGTTAGGTGTCGAACACCTCGTTGTCATCCCTGATCTATGGCGCGATGACAAGACTGGCCAGGCACGTGAGTCACGCACACTTACCAATGAGCAGTGGAAGCGACTCGCTGCAGGACATAACAAACTTGGTAAAGCACTTCTCGAGGAGTTCGGAATCCATCAACAATTCCACTCCCATGCTGATAGCCATATCGGTACCTATCAAGAAGTAGAGCGCTATTTACAAGAGACGGATCCGCTCTATTCAAATCTCTGTCTCGATACCGGTCACTTTGCTTATTACCTTGGCGATAACCTCAAGATGATGAATGCCTATCCAGAGCGCATTGGTTACTTGCACCTTAAGCAGGTACATCCTGACATCTTGGCTGAAACTTTGAAGAATGACGTTCCATTTGGAGATGCAGTTGCTAAGGGCGTCATGACAGAGCCTGGTTTTGAAGGAGTTCCAAAGTTTGCACCAATCATCGAACGTGCACTTGAGATCAATCCTGAAATCTTCGCAATCATCGAGCAAGATATGTATGGCTGCCCAGTCGATATGCCATTCCCTATTGCACAACGCACCCGCGAACATATCCTTGCGGCCACACGCGCTGCTCGAGTGAAGTAGAGAAATGACCCAATCACCTTTTCTCTACATGAAAGAGAACTGCAAAACAGTTCTCTGGAATGACTCAGCTGATCCGAAAGAGCTCGCAGATGCACTTACGTGGGGAATTGTTGGAGCAACCTGTAACCCAGTCATTGCACTGACTGCCCTTAAGGCAGATACTCCACATTGGGTTGAGCGTATTAAGGAATACTCCAAGAGCCATCCAACGGCTACCGAAGATGAAATCGGTTGGGCCATGGTTAAGGAACTCTCTATCAATGCCGCCAAGCTTCTTGAAGGTGAGTTTGAAAAGTACAACGGCCGTAATGGACGACTCTCCATTCAGACCGATCCACGCCTCTACCGCAATCCGAAAGCACTTGCGGCCCAAGCGATTGAATTCTCACAGCTTGCCAAGAACATCATTGTCAAAATTCCCGTAACGAGCGAAGCAATCTCTGCATTTGAAGAAGCGACCTACCAAGGTGTCAGCCTCAATGCCACTGTCTCTTTCTCTGTTGCACAAACCATTGCAGTTGCTGAAGCAATCGAGCGCGGACTCAAGCGTCGCGAAGCAGAAGGTCTTGATATCTCTCAGATGGGACCTGTCTGCACCATCATGGTTGGTCGCGTTGATGACTGGGTAAAGGTAGGCGCAGAAAAGGTGGGCGCCAAAGTAGATCCAGAAATCCTCGAGTGGGCCGGTGTTGCAGTCTTTAGGCATGCGCACAAGATCTATGCCGAGCGCGGATATCGCACCCGTTTATTGTCGGCTGCTTTCCGCAATCACATGCACTGGTCTGAAATTCTTGGTGGAGACTCAGTGATCTCTCCCCCATATGCGTGGCAGGTCAAGATCAATGAGTTAGGGATTACTCCCAACCTCAATAGCGTCAATGAACCTATTGCCCCACACATTCTTGATCCACTTCTCGAGAATTTCCCTGAGTTTAGAAAGATGTATGACGTAGACGGCCTCAAAGTTGAAGAGTTCACTCATTTTGGTGGAACCCTTCGTACACTTCGTGGGTTCTTGCAATCAGTCAATGATCTTGAATCCTTTGTCCGCGATGTCACCGTTCCCAACCCAGATAAGTAAGGTGAAGCTATGACCACTCTTCCAAAGCCACATGTATTTTCTGCGGCAGATTCCAAGCCACTTCGTTGGGGAATCTTCGGTGCAGGCTGGATTTCCGATGCGATGGTTAAGACTGCGCAGCTCAATTCAACACAGCAATTTGTTGCAATCGCTTCTCGCACTCCCGGTAAGGCAGAGGCATTTGCTCAGAAGTGGAACCTCGAGTCATTCCATAACTCTTATGAAGAGTTAGCTGCCCGCGACGATATCGATGCAATTTATATCGGCACTCTGCCATCTGATCGTCTAGAAGTTGCACTTGTTGCCATCAACGCTGGCAAACATGTACTTATCGAAAAGCCCATCACTATGGATTATGCAGAAGCGGAACAGATTTACGCAGCAGCAAAGGCGAAGAAAGTTCTGGCGATGGAAGCAATGTGGACTCGCTTCTTGCCACAGATGGATATTGCCCGGCAACTTGTTGCTGATGGAGCTCTTGGAGATGTCGAACTCGTTGTCTCTAACTTCTGCCAGAACAATCTTGCCGTCACTCGTCTCTTTACTTTAGGGGGCGGAAATCCCATTATCGATATGGGCATCTATCCAGCGGCACTTTCGCAACAATTCTTAGGCAACCCAACTGAGATTCATGCCTTTGGAAAGTTACATCCCAACGATATTGATGAAGAGACCCACGCCTTTATGCGCTTTGCTAACGGATCTCGTTCTAACTTCGTTCTCTCTGCACGCACCACTCTTCCGCATTGGGCTGGCGTCTCTGGCTCAAAGGGTGCGATCACCTTTGGAACTCCGTGGTTTACGCCATCTTCCATCACATTCCATGAGTCCACATTTAATGGAGCTCAGACCACATGGGTCGACGACCTCGGAATTCCTGAACATTTAGGTCTTATCTACCAAGTACATGCCTTTGCTCAATATGTAGAACAAGGTCTGCTCGAAGGAACGCTCTATACCCACCACGATTCACTCTCCAATATCAAAACTGTCCTTGAGATTGGCAATCTCATCGGAACTCGCTACAAATAATTTATCCATCCACGTATTAAGGAATAGGCTCGCGCAATGACTCAGAAAATCAGAATCGCAATCATCGGTGCCGGTCGTATCGGCTATGTCCATGCAGGAAGCGTCAATGACACTCCGGAACTCGAGCTTGTTTATGTGGTTGATCCCTTTGAAGAGAATGCCAAGAAGGTAACTGCTGCATTCGGCGGCAAAGTTTCAAACGATCCCTCTGCCGTTATTGCCTCTGGTGAAATCGATGCAGTCATTATCGGGTCGCCAACTGCAACACATATCCCGCTCTTGCGTGAATGTATTGCCAATGGAGTACATGCGCTCTGCGAAAAGCCACTAGATCTTGATATCAAAAACGTTGAAGCATTCCGCGCAGAAGCCAATGCTGCAAAGATCAACATCACTCTTGGCTTTAACCGCCGACAAGATCCTCAGTACCTTGCTCTTAAGGCCAAGGTTGTCGATGGAACTATCGGAACTATCGAGCAGGTAATCCTTACAAGCCGCGACCCAGGTCCTGCGCCACAGGCTTACATCGCAGTCTCTGGTGGAATCTTCCGCGATATGACTATCCATGATTTTGATATGGCTCGTAACTTCGTTCCCAATATTGTTGAAGTAACTGCATTCGGAGCCAATAGCTTCTGCGATTACATTAAGGAAGAGGGCGACTTCGATAACGTCAGCGTTGCCATGAGAGGTGCAAATAACGAGCTCATCACAATCGTGAACTCACGCCACGCTGCCTTTGGTTACGACCAGCGCGCAGAAATCTTTGGCGATAAGGGAATGCTCCAAATTAGCAATCTCTCTGACTCAACCGTAAAGTCATTTACCAAGGATGCAACTACTGCAGGAGAGCCATTTATGGACTTCTTCCTCGAGCGCTATGCCGATTCATATCGCAATGAACTCAAGCTCTTTATTGAAGGAATCAAGACCGGCAAGGTCCTTGGATCTACTTATGACGATGGCCGCGCTGCACTGATTCTCGCTGATGCAGCACACGAATCTGCGCACACTGGTAAATCAGTCAGAGTTAATCTCAACTAAGTAGATGGCCGCTTCTCTTACCAAAACTCAACGAAGCGGCCTCTTCTTCGCCTTCCTTGGAATCTTTGCATTTTCACTCTCGCTTCCCTTTACTAAGTTAGCTCTGAAGAGTTTTGATCCCCTATTTACCGCCTTTGCGCGACCCGTTATTGCATCCTTCCTTGCGATTCCTTTGATGTTCATCGCCAAGGTTCCAAAACTCCCTCGTGATCTCTGGCGACCAACTGCATTTACGGCAGCAGGTGCAGTATTTGGTTGGCCGATTTTGATCGCACTGGCTCTTCAAAGAACTACATCCGCGCACGTCTCGGTAATAGCCGCTGTGATGCCCTTAGTTACAGCAATCATCGCCGTGATTAAGAATCGAAAGCATCCAGGAGCATCATTTTGGGTCGCCTCAACTCTTGGCACAGTACTTCTCGTTACTTTTTCAATTACCCGAGGGGGAAGTTCTAACTCTGATCTGCTCACCGACCTCATCATTCTCGGTGCAGTTATCGCATCTTCTTACTGTTATGTGGAAGGTGCGGCACTGACTTCTCATATGCCAGGTTGGCAGGTTATTTCTTGGGTCGTTGTGGTGAGTCTTCCTATCGCTCTTCCTGCGGCTGCATTTGTCTTTGCTCGTACAAACTCTTCCTACGATTTCCATGGAGATGCACTCTTCGGTTTACTCGCAATCGGTCTTTCTTCAATGTATCTGGGTTTCTTTGCTTGGTATCGCGGACTCCGCGACTTTGGTGTTGCTCACGGCTCTCAAGTACAGCAACTTCAGGCAATCATGACTTTGGGTTGGTCCGCGCTTTTGCTCGGTGAAACCGTCACTCTCACCATGGTTCTCTCCGCAGTTGGAATTATTCTCTGCGTGCTCTGGGCTATTTCCAACGTAAACAAGTAAAATTCTTCCATGACATTTACAGGACTTAACATCGTTGGCGTTATCGTTGCATTTGGATTCTCATTCGTTAGTGGAGCTATCTGGTTCGGCCCCAAGACTTTCTATCCAATTTGGATGAAGGGTCGGGGAATTGCTACTGGGCAACTCGACTCAAATCAGAATAAGCCAGTTGTCCTCTTTGGTGGCACCATCATTGGCGTTCTGACGCAAACGCTCACACTTGCTCTTGTTATCAACTCACTTCAGCAAGCTGGAACTGATATCGGAATCTCAGATGGCGCGGGAATCGGTTTTGCACTCGGCGTAGGTATCGCAATGTTCGCTTCCCTTTCACACCGTGTATTTGGCGGCGACACCCTGAAGATTTGGATAATTGAAACTGCAAATGATGCAATCAACCTCACCGTTGCGGGTGCAATCATCGCTTTCTTCAACTAAATGACCATCTCTCTCGAGCTCTCTCTTCGCCACCTTGCCTGGTCAAATCAGAAATTCTTCGCACTCTTTAAAGATATGCCCGATGAAGTATTCGGCTTACGTGCGGCGGAAGGCGAATGGCCTGTAGGAAAAGTTCTTACCCACTTTGCTGGTAGCGGTGAGTGGTATAGATACTGCCTTGGTGGCGGCAGGTGGAGTGACCTAAAACCAATTACTTCAGGCTCTATTGCACTCGAATATCTACCCATCATGGCTTCGTTAGATGGTTCACTTCTCGAAAATCTCTCACTTCCGGATGAGAAATTAGAGATTCAAGGAGAGGACGGCATTATTCATGCGACCCGATCTCTCATTCTTTCGCAAGCCGTAATGCACTCTGCCGAACATAAGGGTCAAATTGCGGCAATCATGAAGCAACACGGATTACATCTCGATTTAGATGCACTCGATGTCTGGAGCTTTGTAAGCCAAGACAAGAGTTAGTGAAGCGGACGAAGTTCCACTTTTCTATTACACGCCTTAGAAGCTTCATAAGCTAACTTCTTAGCTCTCTCTGCATCAGCTGTTTCGATGAGCCAAAATCCGCTGTAATGCTCTTTTGCATCGAAGAGTGGCTTTCCTGTCTCGGTATTCAACCCATTGCGATTATCAATCACTGTAGCCGTTTCAGGCGCATGTAATCCCCAAGCAAAGATAAATTGATTGTTAGAGCGCAAACCGTCGTTGAATGCATCGATGGCAGCCATCTCTTCTTTTGTGCCTGAATTTGATTGATCATCAATTACTGAAATTATGAAACGCATAGATGTATTTTATCTTGATTCAGCTTCAGCGATAGATTTCAATCGCACCAAAGTCTTTGCCACAGCGAGTTGAGTCCATGGGTATGCCTTTCGGAGGTTAAGCCACACCTGCGCGATCGCAGGCGCATAAGTTCCATCGAAGCTTTCAGTCACCTGCGT
This sequence comes from Actinobacteria bacterium IMCC25003, assembly GCA_002284855.1. Classification (GTDB taxonomy): domain Bacteria; phylum Actinomycetota; class Actinomycetes; order Nanopelagicales; family Nanopelagicaceae; genus Planktophila. The sequence continues at coordinate 1,267,946 of CP015603.1, forward strand.
TGAACCATTACCAAGATCAGTGAGCTCATATCGCCATCTCCAGTGCCCAAGATGTCGCCAAGCAATTAGTTCGTCCTTCTTGTATTCAACAACTGTATTTCGAATCCAATACGTAATCCCGAGGCGCATCTTCATACCAAATTTCGAACCAAGTAATAATTCATCTGGGCCGCTGATATTTGCCGTAATTGTCGAACTACCATCGAAGTCTTGATGTCGCTTTGGGTTAGCAATAATTGCAAAAATAGCTGATGGCGCTGCCTCAATAAGGATGCGGGCAGATTTAATCTTGGGATTGCCAGTTTCAAGAATTTCAGAGCGGACTTTATCCATCAGATTAACCCTTGAACTTACGAATCTCTTGCGGCCAACCGCAGGCGACTCCAATTTTAGATCCCCAGTGTTTTGCCTCTTCGTCTGAGTTAACTTCAACAATAGTCATTCCCCCAAGGAATTCACCATCTGTTGTTATAGGACCGCCAATAATGCCTTGGTCATCTGAGCCAAAAGCTTCTTCAATCTCTTCGACAAGTCCACCAGCAAATACCAGTACACCGGCTTCCTTCATCTCGTCGACCACTGCTCGCGCTAAAGGACCGCGACCTTGAAACCATTCGGCGCTGTGGTCTCCCACCCATTGTTGGTTGAAATAGATGATGTATTTCGCCATAAATCAGAGGCCTCTCTTTATTAAGTAATCAGCAGATTCTCTGACCGAAACTTCAACCGGAATAAATTTCATTCCGAACAACTTCTTCGCTTTTTCTCCACTTGTCAGCATTGGCTTTCCAAGTAACGGCAGAACCGCCTTGATTTCACCATCGAATAGAGAAACTAATTTGATCAGCGCTGAAGGTGCTTGGGCGGTCTTCACTTTTGATTTCGGATAGATTGATTTCAGATACTTAGCAATCTCGACGAATGAATACGTTTCAGAAGAAGCCAGAATTCGTTCTCCTTTAGTCGTTTCATTCTTAATGGAATCCACATGCATTCTCGCAACATCTCTGACATCCACAATGGGGAATCGAAGGTCGGGAAGCATTGGGTCCTTCCCCTTCAAAATTCGCTCTACAACTGAGATTGATGATCCAAAGTTGTCATCGAGAGGCGCACCCAGGACTAGTACTGGGTTAATTGTTGTGAGTGCAATCTCGGGCGCTTGTGTTTTCACAAAGTCCCAGGCTGCTCTTTCAGCAAGAGTTTTTGACTTTGTATAGGCCACTCGACCAATCGGGTGGTTTACATCTGTCCACATAGATTCGTCGTATTCGCTTTTATTTGCTGGAAGATCACAGCCATACACCGCCGCGTTCGAGGAGGTAAGAATTACTCGATGCACCCCCGCTGCCTTCGCGGCCTTAAGAGCACGAAGAGTTCCTTCTACTGCTGGGCGGATCAAGTCATTCTCATCTTTCGGAGATGCAATTGGAAATGGTGATGCGGTATGCATAAGAACGTCTACACCGCGCAGCGCGGCATCCCAGCCAGCATCTTCCTCAAGATCAAGTTCTACAAAGGTTAATCTGGCATCCAAATTTGATGTATCCAGCAAATGTGGTCTTACTGCATTTGTTACTTCAGAAGACTTCTTACTACTGCGTACTGAGGCTCGTACGAAGTATCCCTGATTAAGAAGCTGAAGCGTGATGTGCTTACCGATATATCCACTTGCACCTGTAAGAAGGACTGTTGTCATGCTTGAAGTCTAATGGGAAGGATTCTCCAATAAGTAATGCATCTCCAAACCCATTCGAGTGGACCATATTTGAATAATTTCAGCCAGAGACCTGAAATTACAATCTGAGCTGAGAAAAGTAGGAGGCAAATCCCCAAGACTTGGAATCCATTCAACCTCAAAGCGAAGCCCACTCCCCAGCCATACGATAGAAAGGTCAGTACGAGCGATTGTGTGAGGTAATTGGTGAGGGCCATTCTGCCTACTCGAGAGAAAAGGCCGAATAACTTTCGTTGAGGATTCTTTATAAATGCGAGAGTTAGCGCTGCTGCGTAACCCAGGCACAGAATTGGTCCAGCCAGATACTGATCCTCAATGATTGCAATCAATGCACTTACGGTCGGAAGGAATTTGGTGCACGCGACAATCAATAACATAAGTGTAAATCCGACAGTCAATCCCCAAAATCTAACTTTTTTAAGAACTCCAATTTTCTCTGGCAATTGGCGAATGAAGTTACTGCGGCCTAGATATAGCCCAATAAGAAACATTGCCAACACTGTTGGGATTCGAGAAAAGAGAAGTGGAGAAAGTTCTAGGTATGTATGAATCCTCTCGGTAATTCCTTCAAGAAAGCCATTTTGTAGTAGCGCCTGAGTGGCATCTGTATTGGCAAATTCCTTCGCCAATGATTTATCACTCTTGGCGAAACTAGCCGCCCCATCTGGAGAGAGTCGCGCGGCCAATGTATACATAAAGATCAAAAGGACAAGAAATCCGGGCACTGCCAAAAGCCCAATAACCCATTTCTTGATACGAATGAAAGATGTTTTTCGAAATGCGATAAGAAGAGTCCCGGTAATGGCATAAATGACCAAAATATCGCCATCCCAGAGCAAAAGGATGTGGAGGAGGCCAAATACCAACAAGCCAAGCATTCTTCGCGAAATTCTTGGCAAGAATTTAGTGCCCTGCTTTTCGGCACTTTGTATTTGAATGGCAAATCCAATCCCAAATAAAAGGGAGAAAAGAGTGAAGAATTTCGACTCGACGAAGAACAGAATAAGATCTTGAAGTAGCCTGTCTGCAAACGGGATTTCTACAGTAAATGCCGGAGTAGAGCCTTTGACAGCGAGGATTGACATCGCATTAATTACCAGTATTCCGAAGAGCGCAAAACCTCTTAGGACATCTAAAACCTGTACTCGCTCAGATTGACTATTGTCGTTCACGTTTTTCACCGAGAAATCATAAATTGAAATCGCTCCGGAATGACAAATGGCCAGTTCGCGCCCACATAGAAGGGGGCGAACTGGCCACTCGTAAACTACTTAAGGACGAAAGTGATCAATGCGAGAACGCCAAGAACCAAAGGTGGAAGAAATGGCTCCTTGCGCTTGCGGTGGGTATTAGCCGCACCAAGCATAATGAGGAAAAGTCCAGCGGCTGCAGCCTTGGCTAAACCTTCAGCTACTGACAATGCATGCGGAAGGATTAAACCAAGGGCTCCTAAAACTTCGGCTAATCCGATTAACTTAATCTGAGGAGCAGTGAAATCTGCAGCCCAGCCCATGTTTTTATTTTCAAGAAGCTTTGCGCGGCTTGTGGCCAACTTCATCAATCCAGAACCAAAGAATGCAAAAGCTGCGAGTCCCGCAACAATCCAATAAGCAATACCCATTTTTTATATCTCCAAAATGCCATGTTGTTCTTGTCGGTGTGACAAAAACAAGTACTTGCGGGAGATTAAACATTCAAATGGTTGATATGTCAACTATCTGATAGCCTAGGCACATGGAGACATACGGCTTAACTTTGAAGCAATTCAATGCGTGGCGCGCTTTCCATAAGTTGAGGTCTCAATTAATTCCTCATATGACAAAGAAGATCTATCGGAATACGGGCCTCACTCCTGCGGAATTTGCCATCTTGGTAACTTTGCTTGAAACTCGAGATGGCTCCCTTCATGCATCTGAGATATCAGAAAGATTGGATTGGGAGAAGAGCAGAATTTCACATCAGGGTAAGCGCATGGAGGAACGTGGCTTGATTTCACGCTATGAGTGTGAAACCGACGCTCGAAGCTGCGTCATAAAAATTACGCCTTCTGGCAGAAAATATATGAAGGATGCTCTCCCAACTCAGTTCCTTGACGTAAAACATTGCTTTGCTGATCTCTTAACTGCAGAGCAAATGGATGCGCTGATCGAAATTTCAAAGGTGGTGTCGCAGCATCTCGCAGAGCATCATCCCATTCAAAAATAAAGAAGAGTCGCCCTATAAGCCGGATCCTGTAGTTCTTGCGAACCGATCACCATCCATCTAGATCTGTAATTACTTACAGATTCAAGCAACCTACCCGATAGCTTGCGCGAGCAACGCACTATCTTCTTGGTCTTGCTTCAGGTGGGGTTTACATAGCTACGAATATCGCTACTCGTACTGGTGGTCTCTTACACCGCCGTTTCACCCTTACCAATATTGCTATTGGCGGTTTACTTTCTGTTGCACTTTCCCGTGGATTGCTCCAGGTGGGCGTTACCCACCACCTTGCTCTGTGAAGTCCGGACTTTCCTCGGCATATTTCTATGACGCGGTGATCCGGGCGACTCTTCGTTGCCTAATGGTACGGGGTAATAAAACTTTGGAAAATCTTTACTGCTGGGGGTGAATTACAACCTTCATGGCTGCTGGGTTAGCTGTCATCTTGAGCCCCGCTTCAACGTCGCTCAGGCCAAAGTGATGCGTCACGATTGCATCGAGATCCACCTTGCCTGAAGCGAGGAATTCGATTCCGATCGGCCAGGTATTTGTGTAGCGGAAGACACCTGTAACAATAATTTCATTATTCTGGATATGCGAGACTGGCAACATCATCTCGTCGCTTCCTAAGCCAACGAGAAGGGCTCGACCAGCGGGGCCAGTCGCCAAGATTCCTGCATGCACTGCGGCGGGTACTCCACATGCATCAACAAATACATCGAATTTTTCAGAGCCTAGGGTTTCCGATGAAGTATTGATTGTGCGAGTGGCACCGTATTTCTTCACAAACTCAAGTCGATGTTCGACTACATCTGTTACGACGACATCGGAAGCGCCAAATGCACGAGCAACTTGCGCCATAACAACGCCAATCGGACCCGCTCCAGCGATAAGAACGGTTGTTCCCTTTTCAATCTTTGCCTTTTGAGCAGCCCAGATGCAGACAGACATCGGTTCAATGAGAGCAGCTGCATCAAATGAAATATTTGCAGGGATGTCATAGGCGAATTCAGATTGAATTTTTACATATTCACAAAAAGCGCCATCAATCGGAGGAGTTGCATAAAATTCGATCTCAGGGCAGAGGTTATATCGACCAGCTTTACATTGTTTGCAGACTTTACATGCTCGCTGTGGTTCGACTGCCACCCGAGACCCAATTCGTTCCATTGCAACATCACTGCCGACGGCCGTGATGACTCCAGAAAGTTCATGGCCCAGAATGATTGGCTTTTCAACAATGTAAGGTCCAATTGCACCATGCTTGTAATAATGAACGTCGCTTCCACAAATACCCACGGATTCGACTTTGACCAAAACCTGATCAGAATCTAACTGTGGGATATCAATTTCTTCTGTGTAGACCTTGAGATTTTTATCTAGATATGAAGCCCTCATCCGAGAATCCCTGCCAAAGTTGCTTGAGCTCCGGCCGTGTGGAGTGATTTGAGGGTATTGAGATAAGGCTCAGTAAATCGAGAGTCCGCGGAAAGCTCACCAAATAGTTTCTTATTCTGAACAAAGGCCAAAGGATTCTCCCGTTGTGTTTTAGCAATCGCAATTAATTCTTCTTTCAATGGATCTACTACGTTAATTGTTTCGCCATTTTCATCAATTGCTTCATCGTAACGAGCCCAGCTGGCGACAATTGCAGCGCTCAAAGTGACCGATCGATCGCTCTTCAATTGCTCGCGGACAACAGGTAATAGCCATTTAGGAATGCGATCTGAAGACTCGGCTGCCAAGCGAGCCACAGTATCTAAAACTTGTGGGTTGGAGAATCTCTCAATCAATTCGTCTTTATATTCAGCAAGGTTGACGCCAGGTACTGGCGATAGCGTCGGAGAAGCTTCTTCATCCATATATCTACGCAATAGCTTCACAATCAGAGGATCGTCCATGACCTCATGCACATATGTGTATCCGCTCAGACGTCCGAAATAGCAGAGACCCTGGTGGCTTGCATTGAGTAGACGAAGTTTCATCAGCTCATATGGCATGACATCAGAAACCATCTGCACATTGGCTTCTTCAAAAGGCGGTCTCCCGGTTGGAAAATGGTCTTCGATGACCCATTGGAAGAATGGTTCGCAGGGCACTGGCCAGTGATCGGCAAGACCGAGTGCGCTTGATGCAAGTTCAATATCTTCTAAAGCAGTCACAGGCGTAATGCGGTCCACCATCGAATTTGGAAATGCGACTGATTCGGATATCCATGTTGCCATTTCTGGATCCTTAGCCTTGGCAAACTCAATAATCATGCGCTTTGCAACGTCACCATTACCTTGAATGTTGTCACAGGATTGCACTGTGAAGGGTGCAATTCCAAGAGCTTTACGACGCTTCAGGCCTTCCACGATAAAACCAAAAGCTGATACTGGATTTGGAGAACCTGCTAGATCTTCTTTTACACCTGGAGTTGTAGGATCAAATTCACCAGTAACTCGATCGAAGCTGTATCCACCTTCAGTGATGGTGAGGGAAACAATTCGGATAGCTGGATCAACTAACTTTTCTAAAACTAATTCAGGATTTTCCACGGCAAAGATGTAAGAAAGCATGCTTCCGATTACTTGGAAATCCTGCCGACCATCTGGATGTTTTGTAATAAGTGTGTACAGACAATCCTGAGGTTTAAGCGCCTGTTCCATCTTCTTGTCTGAAGGTAGGAGACCAACTCCAATAATTCCCCAATCATTGGCCAGACCTTTAGTTAGAAGGGTATCTATCGCAAGCGCTTGGTGAGAACGGTGAAAGGCGCCTACGCCAAAGTGAAGAATTCCTGGCGTCACTTTGCTTCGGTCATATGAAGGTGCAGAAACGCCTGCTGAGCGCTGTGAAAGAGTGGCATTGCTTAATCTAGGCATTCTTACTTCACGGCTCCCATTGCTAATCCTCGAACTAACTGCTTCTGAGCAAACCAGCCGGCAAGAATGACGGGGAGTGCAGCAACTGTTGAAGCTGCAGACAGTACAGCAAGGAATTGCCCTCGTCCGTCTACAAAACTCGCAAGAAATGGCGGAGTAGTTTTTGCATTTGCACTTGTGAGCAAGACTGAGAAGAAATACTCATTCCAAGAAAAAATAAAACATATCAAAGCTACTGCTGCGATTCCGGGCAAAACGATTGGAAGAACCACACTCCACAATTCTGTTTCAAAGTCCGCACCGTCGATTCGCGATGCTTCGATGACTTCGTGTGGTACTTCACTGAGGAAGGATCTCATCATCCAAATTGCAATTGGAAGATTCATAGCAGCATAAACAAGTGAAAGTGCGAAAATATTATCGAGGACATGTAGGTTCTTGAATATAATGAAAAGCGGCAAAATTGAAGCTGCAGCAGGCATAAACCGAGTTGAGATAAAGAAGAACAAGGCGTCTTGGACTTTATGAATTGGCCTAATACTTAACGCATATGCTGCAGGAATTGAAAGCGCCAAGACCAGTGCGGTTGAAACAACACTCGCCATCAAAGAATTAGTCAGGTAGTTCGACATTCCTCGCTCGCCTAATCTAGAAAAACCCTCGAGCGTCGGTGTGAATATAAATTTTGGGGTCAGGCTGGCAGCATCATTTTCCGTCTTAAATGAGTTGATAAACATCCACGCGACTGGGAAAAAATATGTAACCGCAATAATCCAGGTCATTCCTGTTATTAATCTAGCTTTGGTTGATCTCATTTGCTTACTCCAGAAATAAAGACCTTGAAGAGACTTCGAAGCGATACTGTCGCAACCACGATGGTGAGCACCACGGTCACAACTCCATATGCGGCAGCTTGACCCACATTCATGCCAACGAATGCTCTTTCATATAACAAGTAAGCCAAAGTCTTCGTTCCGCCCGTGCCTTTGGTCATGATTGCTACTGGGTCAAAGGCCTGCAAAAGCATGATTGTTCCGAGCAAAATCGCAATTTCAATATATTGGCGCAAATGAGGCAAGGTGATGAAAGCAAATGTCCGCCATATTCCTGCCCTATCAACAGATGCTGCTTCCAGTACTTCTCTGCTTTGACTCTGTAAGCCTGATAAGAGAATCAACATCATAAATGGCGCGAATTGCCAGGTAAGGAGGATGATTACTGAAATATATGGATATTGAGTACTCCACCCGATAGCCGAAAAACCAAGTTTTTGAATTACAAAATTGATAACACCAATATTTGTGTCAAACATAGAGAACTTCCAAATCAGCGCAGAAGCTGCCGGCATTATCAAGAATGGCGTGATTATGAGGGTTCGGGCGACTGATTGCCCAAGAAACTTTCGATCAAGAAGAACTGCGAAAAATAATCCGACTAGCAGGGAAGTAATTACTGAAAACGCTGTTAGACCTACAGTGGCGATGATTGCTGGAAGAAGGTCGCCAGTTTGAAATACATAGAGATAGTTATCAATCCCTGCAAACTTCTTATCCTGCGGCTTTAAAAGATTCCACTCGGTGAGAGAGAAATAGATGGTTGCAAGAAATGGGACCTGAGTGAGAGCAATACTAAAAATCAAGGCGGGAGCAATGAGCTTGCGTGGCAAATTCCTTTCTTTGGCTAAATCGCCAGTTGACTTTGCCTTTTTTACGCCCGCAGACATGGTGAGGACTCCCTTTAAAGATTATTGGTGAGATATGTATTAAGTAGTGATGCTGCACGAGGAAGGTCACTCACCCCGTGCAGCATCACTTCTAATTGATGTGTTGCTTATTTCTTGTGTGCATCACCTGCAGCTTGTGCGATGACTTGACCCTTATCGAGCGCTTCCTTAACGGTTGTGCGTCCGGCAATGGCGTCTGCAACAAGCTGTGCGACCTGGTTTCCAACATCCTGGAATTCAGGGATCGCTACGTACTGGATTCCAACCCATGGTTGTGGGTTGACGCCAGGCTGCTTTGGATTAACTGCGCTCATAACTTCAAGTGTGATTGGAGCATAAGCAGCAGCAGCTTCTTTGTACTCAGGAATTGAGTATGTAGATGTACGAGCTCCTGGAGGTACTAGAGACCAACCAAGCTTCTTGCCTACGAGCTGGTGATAGTCCTTGCTGGTAGCCCATTTAATGAACTTAACAGCAGCTTCCTTATTCTGAGTATTTGCAGGAACTGCAAGGTTCCAAGACCAGAGCCAGCCCGCTTCCTTTGTCTTTACAACTGGAGCGTGTGCGTAACCCATCTTGCCCTTTACAGGAGAATCATCTGCTTCAAGCATTGAAGCTGCAACTGATGCGTCGTACCACATTGCAACCTTGCCTGTCTTGAGAGCTGTAAGGCACTCATTGAAGCTGTATGAAACTGGGTCTTTCTCGCCAGCAGCGGCAAGGAGATCCTTGTAGAAAGTAACAGCCTGGGTGAATTCAGGTGAATTTACCTTTGCATCCCAGTTCATGTCATACCAAGTTCCACCAAATGTTTGAACAACAGTTGTGAGTGGAGCAAAAAGATCTCCCCATCCTGGCTTTCCACGAAGACAGATACCAGCAGTCTTTGCGCTATTTACCTTCTTAGCTGCTGCTGCAACTTCATTCCATGTTGGATTGTTAGAAAGCTTGACACCCTTGGCGTCAAGAATTTCTTTGTTGTACATAAGAATTGAAGATTCACCATAGAAAGGAACTGCATACTGCTTTCCATTCACAGAAAGCGCATCCTTTACAGGTGGCAAGATATCTCCGACATCGTATGCCTTATCTGCTAAATCAGGTGTGAGGTCGGTAAGCCAACCATTTGCTCCCCACTGTGGAACTTCGTAAGCACCAATTGTGACGATGTCATATTGACCCGCCTTATTAGCAACGTCGGAAGTTACAGCTGAACGTAAGTCGCCTTCTTCCATCACCTGGAAGTTGACTTTAATTCCTGGGTTTGCTGCTTCGAATTCGCCCTTGAGCGATTCCATATCCTTCATTTGGCCGTTGTTAACAGTTGCAAGTGTGAGAGTTACATCTCCACCTGATCGCTGCTGAACAACGACAACTCCGGCGATTGCAACCACTACGACTGCAATAAGCGCCTTTACTTTGTTATTCATTTAATCTCCTATTGGGTAGGTAAACGACTTGCTTCAAAGGCTTTATTCACGGATTCCTTTGAGGTGAGCCGAATTTTGGTAGAGATTATTAACTTTCTCGCAAAAAGAGGTACTTTTTTAATTCGAAGAGTGGTACTTTTTTGCAAGGTTCCTTGTGTGAACTAGGTCTCAAAATGTTATCGACCTCGGGAGGGTGGGATGCCAAAGCGCAGTTCAAGTCTAGAAAGAGCGCGTGCACAAGAGGTAACGCTCGAAATTTTACCGATGAGCGCATTCCAATCATTCCGATGTTTCATGCACGACTACCCAACTCCCGGAGCCCGTTATTGCGTACACGTTGAATACGAAATACACCTCATCCGCAAAGGATCCGGACATTACAAAATCGGTGGAAAAATTGGAAAGTTTAAGGCTGGTCAAGTTTCAATTGTGGGTTCTCGAGTCCCCCATGACTGGGTTAGTGATTTAAGAAAAAACCAAGTCATTCGTGACAGAGATGTGGTCATCCAGTTTTCTAGAGAGTGGCTCGAAAAGGTGCGCAAAACAATTCCGGAGATAAATGATTTTGAGCAGCTTCTCAATCAGGCGCAAAGAGCAATCATTTTCCAGGGAGAGAGTTCAATCGCAGCCGAGAAGATTCTCGAGTCACTTACAAAGTATCAAGGGATCGAACAGGTGATTAAGTTGATGGAAGTTCTACTCATTATGAGCCGCGCACCCGAGTCAGATAAAGAATACGTCTTGGAAGATCCATACGAAGGCGACAGCAGTGCAGTGGCAAGACTTGCAGCAGAAAAAGGTGTTGCATACATCTTTAATAATATTGACAAGAAGATTCGACTTCAAGATGCAGCCAAGCTCTCGTTTATGTCAGATTCACAATTCTCTCGGGTATTCAAGGAAGGATCAGGTTTAACCTTTAGTGAAATGATTCGAAAATTGAGAATTGAGCATGGTTGCAAAATGCTTTCCTCGACAGATTTATCAGTCGCAGCAATTGCCAAAGATTCTGGATTCACTAATTTATCTAATTTTAATCGACAGTTCCTGCGCGAAATGGGTATTTCGCCTCGATCTTTCCGGTTGCTAGATCAGAGAAAGAAGGCTGAACTTCTCGAGAATGTATTTGGCCATAAAAATCAGCTACTTCAGCAGGCAAAGGTAAATGTGTATATGGATCGCAATAGCGCGCAAAAGTCAGAGTTTATGACTTTAATTGATGCAGAGCGCATTAGGCGTCCATAAATTGGCTTTGTTTATCGCCTCTCTCTAGTGGCTGCAAGGCTAGTAATTGCAGTAACGATGAGCGTGAGAACAATGACGCCAAGGCTTACTTCGAGTGAAACTTCGGGGACTTCAACGCCATTGCCATGAAGCGCTTCAAGAATCATCTTTACGCCAATAAAGGCCAAGATGAATGAGAGTCCACGAGATAAGTAAATCAAGCGATTGAGAAGTCCTTCCAGTAAGAAGTAGAGCTGGCGAAGACCCATGAGAGCGAAGATATTTGCGGTGGTCACAATGTATGCGCTGTGGGTTAATCCAAAGATTGCAGGAATTGAATCGAGTGAGAAGACGAGGTTTGCAAGCCCCAGGGCAATAAGTGCGATGCTAAAGGTTCCGAGGCCACGCTTCTTGAGCGCTGCAACAACTTTACCTTCTTCGTACTCAACTTCCTCTTTCTCGTTAATGAGTTTGTAAGCGGTGTAGATGAGGAAAGCGCCGAAGGCATAGAAGACGCTGCTGAAATGTGAAACAACTGTCGCGCCTAGTGGAATGAGTAATCCTCGGATACCAATTGTTAAGAGGATTCCAAGGAGAAGTACGAGCTGCTGCTTCTCTTTCTGAACCTTGAGGTTTGCGAGGAGAATAATAAAGACAAAGATGTTGTCTACTGAGAGCGCATATTCGGTAAGCCAGCCTGCGAAATACTCTTTCTGCAACTCATCATTAGCCCAGTGAGGCAGGAATATGCCGAAGCCGATTGCGAAACCGACATAGAGGGCAGTCCAGAAGCCGGCTTCAAGAAAAGAAGTAGTTTTATTGCGGCGGATAATTGCAAAGGTGAGGTCAAAGATGATGACTGCAGCCAGGAATCCGATGGTAAAGATCCATTCGGTAGTTGTAATCAACGGAGGTGGCCTCTTTCGTTAAAGGAGCGCAGGGCGCGCAGACCATCAGATGGCCAGATTGAAATGGAAGAGATAGAACAAGGGGTGGCATCCATATGGAATACCGCATCATTTGGACCGCCGACCGCAATCTTTGCAGCAGTTTTAATGACTCCATTATGGGTAACTACGATAATTTTCTTTCCAGGGTATTCAGCAACAAGTTTGTTGAGAGCTTCTTCAATACGGATTGCAGCATCGTCATATGACTCTCCCCCGCCTGGTGCATAAGAAGATGAGTTGAGCCACGCTTGATAAGCATCGGGTTCTTCTTCTCTGACCTCTTCAATAGACTTTCCATCCCATGTACCGAACGAGAGTTCATACCAAGCTTCATCAAAGATGATTTCAAGGCCAGTGGTACGTGCAATCGCTTCAGCAGTCTGTCGGGTGCGCTTGAGTGGTGAAGCAATCAGAATTTCTGCGCCTAGCTTTACGCATTCTTCGGCGACAAGATCAGCTTGATCGAGCCCTTCTTGCATTAACTCTGGATCGAGAGATCCCGTGCCAGAAAACTTACGCATCGGTGTGAGAACTGTTTCACCGTGGCGAACAAAGTAGATAAAGGTAGGAATTTCGGCGCTACGAAGGCGATCGGTAAGAAAGTTCTGCTGAATAACCGGTGTTGGCTTATGAGCACTTCCGCCGTCGAGGGCTTTATTGGCAAGGCGATCTGCGTGTGAATTCTCATCGCGCGGAATCCATGAATAGGTGACAAGTGATGCGGGGTGCGCGTCGCGACATTGCTTTGCAAGATCACGCATATCTGCATGCTTAATCTGCCAGCGTCCTGACATCTGTTCTACAACTAACTTGGAATCCATGGCTACTTCAACAGTTGCCTGCGCATCGAGTTTATTGATGTGGGAAAGGCCTGCGAGAAGTCCGTTGTATTCAGCAACGTTATTGGTTGCTACTCCGATAACATCGAAGAGTTCGGCAACAATCTTTCCGCCTTCGGAGACAACTGCGCCATAACCAGCAGGACCAGGGTTACCGCGAGATCCACCATCAGCGGTGAGTTTGAAATGGCGCGCCATTAGTGATCACGCACCAAGATGCAACGGCACTCTTCGCAGCGAACAACTTCATCTTCACCAAGGCCCGCAATTCTCTGTAGCTCGATGGTGTTCAGTGTGAGGTTGCAACCCTTGCACTGGTTACCAGTGAGAGCTGCTGCACCGATGCCGCTGTTGCCTTCGCGAATCTTCTCGTAGAGAGCAAGAATTTCTGCGCCCACTGATTGCGTGGTTGCTTTGCGATCAGTTTCGATACCTTCAAGTTCAATGTGAATTGCAGCAAGGGCGTTCTCTTTGCGGATATTGAGATCTGCTATAACCGCTGCGAGTTCATTCTCTTCGGCAGAAAGGACGGTAATGCGCTCTTTGATGCCGTCTACGCGCATCATGATTTCGAGTTCAACTTCCTCAAGCTCAGAGCGACGTGTAGCAAGAGTGGCGAGCTCGTGTTGAGTCTGCTCGAGTTCTTTAGGTGTTCCGGTGCCTGACGCTAAACGCTTCTCGTCACGTTCGATGCGAGTAACAATCTGCTCGACATCGCCTTCGGCGCGAGCAAGTTCGCGCTTCACATCGTTGAGTTCAGTCTCGGCGGCAATGCGTAGGTCGCGAACGTTATTCTGCTTAATAGTGGTGGATGAAAGTTCAGCAAGCTCTGGCAAGGTGGCTGCCTTGTTGCGCAAGGTGGTTGATTGAAGGTCGAATTTCTGAATATCGAGGATTGAACGCTGGTCGCTGACGCTTGCTTTCACGGCGTACTCCTCAAGATATATGGATTCGATATTGAATTCTTGGGCACACCTTACTTGATAAACATCTGCCTTGTAATATTCCAGCGTGCCGAAAGCCCTTCCAGCCGCAGTAAAGAAACATTATGTAACTGCCCCATCTCCCCATCGCGAAACTATGCTCGAATTACGCGAACGAATTCTTGAAATTGTTCCTGGAGCTGAGGAAGTAGTCAGTTACGGTATGCCGGCATTTAAAGTTGAAGATCGCATCGTTGCGGGGTTATTGGCCAATAAGAACCATGTGGGTTACTACCCATTTAGTGGATCGATACTGCATCTATTTGGCGATGATCTTGCAAAGTATAAAACCACCAAGAGCGCTATTCATGTGCCGGTAGATAAGCCACTTACAAAAGGGTTGATTAAGAAGCTAATTAAGGCGCGAATCAACCAGTAAGAAATGGATTATCCTCTTCGGATGGAAATCACAACATGCCTCTGGTTCAACGGACGTGCTCGCGAAGCCGCTAATTTCTACACAAGTATTTTTCCCAACAGCGAACTTGCTGATAACTGGATTGCGCCGACAGATACACCCGGCAATAAGCAGGGCGAAGAAGTTGTTGTGAACTTTAAGATTTTTGGTCAGAATTTCATCGGTCTCAACGGCGGTCCACAATTCCCCCACTCAGAGGCGATTTCATTCCAAATTCCATGTGCTGATCAAGCAGAAGTTGATAAGTACTGGGAGATCCTCACCGCAGATGGCGGACAGGAAAGCCAATGCGGTTGGCTCAAAGATAAATTCGGAGTCTCATGGCAGGTAACTCCCACTGAAATGGGTGCCTACCTCGGAGGACCTGATGCTGAAGGTCGCCAGCGCGCAACACAAGCGATGCTTGAAATGAAGAAGATTGATCTCGCTGCAATGAAGAAGGCTTACGAAGGAAAGTAATAACTCACAGAGCACCTGATAGCGTTTTCTTATGGCGACACTAAAGGCACACTTAGAATCGCCCGATCAATCTGTACGCCTCAAAGCAGCGCTTGCAGCAGGCACTTTTCCAAAGCCTGAATACATCGATGTACTCGTAGAGCAATGTGCTCATGAATCTGATTTCTTCGTCAGAGATACGCTCACCTGGGCGCTGATGCGTAATGATGTTGAAAAAGTTGTTGATCGCTTAAAGCCTGAATTGGTTTCGGAGAATGCCCAAGCAAAGAGTCAAGCGCTTCACACACTGACAAAGATTGCTGACAAGCAGTTCTATCCGCTGATTACCCACGAGCATCTCTTTGATTCTCACGATAAAGTCGCAGTGACCGCATGGCGCGCTGCCTCCGTTTTAGTACCTGAGGTTGAGAAACCGGCACTGACGAATATCTTGGTGACGCAGTTAGGTCGAGGGAATTCTGATGTGCGGTTTGATCTGACTAGGTTTCTCTGCGCCTTGGGCGACTGCATCGTGGAACCGCTAACAGCGGCGACGAACTCCCTGAAGAGTGAAGTGGTGCTGCATGCTCAATTCACGCTGATGAGATATCAAGAGATGAAATTAGAAACAGCTAAGAAAAGAACTGTGGGCGGTGAGGGTTTCGAACCCCCGACATCCTCGGTGTAAACGAGGCGCTCTACCACTGAGCTAACCACCCTGTGTAAATCTGTCTGGACCAGCGTGAGCTGGCTTTCGGACTTGCGAATACTACTTTATATACTCGAAAGAACGAAAATCGTGCGTGAAGTACGCGAGATTAAAGGGCTGCAATCGCAGTCTTGTAATCACCATTGTTGCGAGCATCGCCGAGGCCATTTACTACAGACCAGCGAACGATGCCTTCTTTATCAATGATAAATGTTCCACGCATTGCGCATCCGAGATCTTCATTGAAGATTCCGTATGCCTTTGCAGCTGCACCATGTGGCCAGAAGTCCGCAAGTACTGGGAACTTGTAACCTTCCTGCTCCGCAAATACTTTCTGCGTGAAGGGTGAATCACAAGACACGGCAAGAACTTGCACATTGTCATTCTGAAATGCTGAAAGGTCATCGCGGATTGCACAGAGTTCACCTGTGCATGTTCCGGTGAATGCAAACGGAATAAAGAGAAGAACAACGCTTTTCTCTCCCTTAAAGGAAGAGAGTTTTACTAATTCTCCGTATTGATTCTTCAATTCAAAATCTGGTGCGGTTTCACCGACACTTAAGCCTGCTGGAAGTTGAGTCATGGCGCGAATCTATCGCTTGCCCGCCTTGCGTGCCACTAGACGAGTTGCGGTCCAATCTTTAGCAACAGCCAACGTTGATGTCTGGCTCAATCCACATGTAGGTGCAGCATCTTGAATATCGCTCGGTTCAACATGGCCATCGCGACCAACCTTGGGAGTAAGCACCCAGATTGGTCCGGTCTCAGAGAGATAGGTGACTGCATCCATCAATTCATCGACGAGATCACCATCGCGATCGCGGAACCAGAGCAGCACGGCATCGACAACTTCATTGGTTGAATTTTCGTGGAAATCTGTGGCAACAATCTGCTTAATCTCGGCGCGTAGAGCATCATCACAATCAGGTCCATACCCGATTTCGAGGATGAGCTCTCCTTTAGCAAAACCCATGCGCATTGCCACGGGATAAGTCCAACGGATGAGACGGATATTTACAAGGGTTTAACCTGCCTCACAGCCGATTTTTTTGCGCTCATCCCCCTTTGGCGCGAGAATACGGCTATGACCGAATTCGTTGGATCGCCAGATCAGATAATCGACCAATTAGTAGATACAGATCCTTCTGAAACAGCTGAATGGCAGGCGTCCTTCGATGCAGCCCTCACCGCTGCTGGCCCAGTCCGTGCTCGTTACTTGATGTTGTCACTTCTCAAGCGAGCGCACGAAAAGAAGATTGGTCTTCCTGACCTTCGCACAACGGATTACATCAACACTATTTCTCCAGAGAACGAACCAGCATTCCCAGGCGATGAAGATATCGAGCGCCGAATTCGCGCAGCAGTTCGTTGGAACGCAGCAATCTTGGTTCACCGAGCACAGCGCCCAGGAATCGGCGTAGGCGGACACATCTCCACTTACGCATCATCTGCTGCGTTATATGAAGTTGGTTTCAACCACTTCTTCCGCGGACAAGATCACCCAGGTGGCGGAGATCAAATCTTCTTCCAGGGCCATGCATCTCCAGGTATGTACTCACGTGCATTCCTCGAAGGACGTTTCACTGAAGATCAGCTCGATGGATTCCGTCAGGAACTTTCACATACAGCTGGCGGATTATCTTCATACCCACACCCACGTTTGATGCCTGACTTCTGGCAATTCCCAACAGTATCTATGGGAATCGGACCACTCAATGCAATTTATCAAGCGCGCTTTAACCGCTACCTACACAACCGTGGCATCAAGGACACCAGCGATCAGAACGTGTGGGCATTCCTTGGCGATGGTGAAATGGATGAAGTCGATACATTGGGCGCAATTGGTCTTGCATCTCGCGAGAAGCTCGACAACTTAACTTTCGTCGTTAACTGTAACTTGCAGCGCCTCGATGGCCCTGTGCGCGGTAATGGCAAGATTATTCAAGAGCTCGAATCAATCTTCGGTGGCGCAGGATGGAATGTCATCAAGGTTGTATGGGGTCGCGGATGGGATCCGCTTCTTGCACAAGACCGCGAAGGCGCACTTGTTAATTTGATGAACACCACTCTCGATGGTGATTACCAGACATTTAAGGCTGAAAGTGGCGCATTTGTACGCGAACACTTCTTCAATAAAGATCCACGCACTGCTGCAATGGTCTCTGGTTGGTCTGATGATCAGATCTGGAACCTCAAGCGCGGTGGCCACGACTATCGCAAGCTTTTTGCTGCCTATACAGCTGCAACAGAAAAGAATGGTCGCCCGACAGTTATTTTGGCTAAGACCGTTAAGGGCTGGACACTTGGTTCGCACTTCGAAGCACGTAACTCAACGCACCAGATGAAGAAGATGACTCTCGAAGACATCATCGAATTCCGCGATCGCCTTGAGATTCCATTGCCAGATAGCGCTTTGGATAAGTACACACCTTCTTATTACAGGCTCCCTGCTGATTCTCCAGAGATGAAGTACCTTGAAGAGCGTCGTCGCGAACTCGGTGGATCAATCCCAAGCCGCCGCAAGGTTTCTCGTCCACTTACACAGCCAGCTGATGAGGCTTACGAATCAGTGCGCCGTGGTTCAGGTCAGCAAGAAGTCGCAACCACAATGGCATTTGTACGTATGTTGAAGGATCTCATCAAGGATCCAGGACTCGGCAGCCGCCTTGTTCCGATCATTCCTGATGAAGCTCGCACATTCGGTCTAGATTCGCTATTCCCATCACTGAAAATCTACTCACCACATGGTCAGCAGTACATGGCAGTCGACCGTGAATTGATGTTGTCCTACAAGGAATCAACATCAGGTGTCATCCTTCACGAAGGTATTAACGAAGCCGGATCAGTTGCTTCATTTACTGCAGTGGGTTCTTCATACTCCACACATAACGAACCAATGATTCCGATCTACATCTTCTACTCAATGTTTGGATTCCAGCGCACAGGCGATGCCTTCTGGGCAGCATCTGATCAGTTGGTTCGCGGATTCGTTCTCGGCGCAACAGCAGGTCGCACAACCCTTAACGGCGAAGGTCTACAGCACGAAGATGGCCATTCACACCTACTTGCTGCAACAAACCCTGCAGTCGTTTCATACGACCCAGCATTTGCTTACGAAGTCGGACATATCTTTAAAGATGGACTCCGTCGTATGTATGGCGAGAACAGCGAGAATATTTATTACTACATGACCGTTTACAACGAGCCATATATGCAACCTGCAGAACCAGATAACTTAGATCTCGAAGGTCTGCTCAAGGGAATCTATCTCTACGCTGGCGCATCTAAGCAGCGCAAGAAGAATGCTCAACTCTTGGCATCAGGTGTCGGCGTTAACTGGGCTCTTAAGGCGCAGAAACTTCTCGCGGAAGATTGGGGAGTTGCAGCATCTGTGTGGTCAGTAACTTCTTGGAATGAACTCCGTCGCGATGGTCTCGAAGTAGATCGTCACAACATGCTCAATCCAAAGGATAAGAAGACTGCCTATATCTATGACAAGCTCAAGGGAACTGAAGGTCCAGTCATCGCAGTCTCTGACTTCATGCGTGCAGTGCAAGACCAGATCTCACCATGGGTCCCAAATGCATTCCACTCACTCGGTACTGATGGCTTCGGTCTTTCAGATACTCGCGGAGCTCTTCGTCGCCATTTCAAGGTCGATGCAGAATCAATCGTCGTTGCAACTCTTGCAGAGCTTGCTAAAGCAGGAGAAGTAAAGGAATCAGTCGTTCAAGAAGCTATTGATAAGTATCGCATCTTCGATGTACGTTCAGCAGATGCTGGCAACACTGAAGGTTCAGGTTGATCAATAGAATCCCCGTCACCGACATCTCCCCCACAGTATTTTTTGGGGGAGATTTCGTTCCTGTAAAGGCGATCGCCGGTGAAGAGATTCCAGTAAGTGCAACAATATTTCGCGAAGGGCACGATTTACTCGGTGCCGATGTAGTTCTCTATAACGCCCAAGGCAGAGAGCTTTCTCGCTCAGTAATGGCTGAACAGTGGCACGGCGGAGACCGTTATCAAGGCTCTGTACGTATTCCAGCGCAGGGTGATTACACATTCACCATCGACTCATATGACCACCCATTTGCTACATGGATTCACGATGCTGAAATCAAGATTCCTGCAGATATCGATGCTGAACTCATGTGCACAATCGGCCGCACTATCTTTGAAGAGAAGTTAGCTGAAGATCCATCTGCCAAGTCAATGCTTACTGCAGCAATCAAGATTCTTCGCGATACAACTCTCTCTGCGATGAATCGCTTCTCGCAGACATCGACCGAAGAGATTCGCGCATACTTCACAGCACATCCATTGCGTCGCCTCACCACATCAACCGAGCACTACCCAATCCGCGCAGACCACGAACGTGCTCTTGTGGGATCTTGGTATGAATTCTTCCCCCGTAGCGAAGGCGCCAAAGTTGGAACAGATGGCACAGTCATCAGCGGAACATTTAAGACTGCAGAGCTTCGTCTGCCTGCAGTTGCAGCCATGGGATTCGACATTCTCTACCTGCCACCAGTTCATCCCATCGGAACAAAGTTTCGCAAGGGAAAGAACAACACCCTGACACCTACTGCCAGCGACCCAGGTGTTCCTTGGGCAATCGGCAATAAAGAAGGTGGCCACGATGCAATTAACCCTGCACTCGGCACGATGTCTGACTTTGAGAACTTCGTAAAGGCTGCAAAGAAGAATGGCCTCGAAGTAGCGATGGACTTTGCTCTCCAAGCATCTCCTGACCACCCATGGGCCACAGAACATCCTGAATTCTTTACAACGCGTCCCGATGGATCTATTGCATATGCAGAGAATCCTCCGAAGAAGTATCAAGATATTTATCCGATTAACTTTGATAACGATTACAGCGCAATTGTTGCTGAAACTCTTCGTATCCTTCGTCTCTGGATTAACAAGGGAATCTCTATCTTCCGCGTAGATAACCCACACACCAAGCCCGTGCACTTCTGGGCTGAAATCATGAAGACTATTCATGCGGAAAGCCCTGATGTCATCTTCCTTGCTGAAGCATTTACCAAGCCATCGATGATGCATGCGCTCGGAAAGGCTGGCTTCCACCAGTCGTATACATATTTCACATGGCGCACCAGCAAGCAAGAGCTCACCGATTACGCCACTGAAGTTTCACAACAGACCAGCGCATTCTTTAGGCCAAACTTCTGGGTCAATACTCCCGACATTCTGCCCTTCCATCTGCAATCAGGAAATCCTGCAATCTTTGCAATTCGCGCAGCTCTCGCCGCAACGCTGACTCCATCATGGGGAATGTATGCAGGGTATGAACTTTACGAACACCGCCGGTTTAAAGAGGGCGGCGAGGAGTACATCGACTCCGAAAAGTATGAGATCAAGGTCCGCGACTGGGATGGCGCTACCAAGAAGAAGTTAACGCTGGCTCCCTTTATCACTCAACTGAACTCGATTCGCAAGAAGAATGTTGCACTTCAGCGTCTTCGCAATCTTCGGTTCCACACAACTGAGAATGACTCGATCATCGCTTACTCAAAGCGCGATGGAGATAACCTCATTCTTGTCGTAATCAACCTCGATCCTTCATTTGCACAAGAGACAACCGTGCATTGGAATATGTCAAAACTCGGTCTGCACAAAGATAACTTTGAGGTAACGGATTTGATTGATGGCGCCTCTTATCACTGGTCAGCACACACCTATGTGCGCCTTGATCCAACAAGGTTGTCAGGCAAAGTCGTTCACATTGCGCAGGTAAAGCTTTAAGATTACGCATGTCTTTTTTCTCCCGCCTCTTTAAGAGCGGAACATCGGGAGAAGAAAATACTTATCTTCCTCAAGGTTCATACCTCAACCCCTATTCAACGCTGGGCGAACTCGACTTCCACCTCATCGCCGAAGGTCGCCACGAACGTTTATGGGATGTACTCGGTGCACACATTAAACGCGAAGCAGATGGAACTCTGCTTGGTACGGCGTTCTCAGTCTGGGCGCCAAATGCGCAAGCTGTAAGCCTTGTGGGCGATCACAACTTCTGGGATCGCGCGACGCACCCTATGGTGCGCGCTGGTTCCACCGGTATCTGGGAGATATTCATTCCTGATGTTGGACCTAACACATGTTACAAATTTGCAATCTGCACCAGCAACGGAAATTGGGTTGATCACGCAGATCCCATGGCGCGTGCAACTGAACATCCACCTCGCACAGCATCTGTTGTCACTGAATCTACTTACAACTGGAACGATTCACAGTGGATGGAGAACCGAAAGAGTTACCAACCATGGCGCTCTCCAGTCTCTGTCTATGAAGTCCACGCAGGTTCTTGGCGTCCAGGTCTTTCGTACTTGCAGATGGCTGAAGAACTTGTTGCCTACGTTCTCGAACAAGGTTTTACCCACGTTGAATTCTTACCGATTACCGAACATCCATATTCACCGTCGTGGGGTTATCAAGTTACTTCTTTCTTTGCACCAACATCGCGCTTTGGTTCACCCGATGAATTCCGCTTTCTCGTTGATGCCCTCCACCAATCAGGTATCGGAGTCATTCTCGATTGGGTTCCTGCTCACTTTCCTAAAGATGAATGGGCTCTTGCAAAGTTCGATGGCACAGCGCTCTACGAACATGCTGATCCACGGTTAGGCGAACACCCTGACTGGGGCACTCTGATCTTCAACTTCGGTCGTAATGAAGTCCGTAACTTCCTCGTCGCTAGCGCTCTCTACTGGCTTGAAGAGTTCCATATCGATGGCCTGCGCGTTGATGCTGTGGCATCCATGCTCTACCTCGATTACTCACGTAAAGAAGGCGAATGGTTACCCAATAAGTTCGGTGGCCGCGAGAATCTCGAGGCAGTTCAGCTCCTCCAAGAAGCGACATCAACTGCTTATAAGCACCATCAAGGCATCATGATGATCGCTGAAGAATCAACAGCGTGGGGCGGGGTCACCAAAGAGACTTCCGGTGGCGGCCTGGGCTTCGGCTTTAAATGGAATATGGGTTGGATGCACGACACCCTCGAATATCTGCAGCACGAACCTATTCACCGCATGTATCACCATAATGAAATTACCTTCTCCATCCTCTATGCCTGGTCTGAAAACTTCATGCTTCCGCTTTCACATGATGAAGTAGTTCACGGCAAAGGATCACTTGTAAATAAATTCCCCGGAGATCGCTGGCAGAAGCTTGCGACTCTTCGCGCGCTCTACGGATTTATGTGGGCGCATCCAGGAAAGAAGTTG
Organism: Actinobacteria bacterium IMCC25003; assembly: GCA_002284855.1. Lineage (GTDB taxonomy): Bacteria > Actinomycetota > Actinomycetes > Nanopelagicales > Nanopelagicaceae > Planktophila. The sequence continues at coordinate 1,290,714 of CP015603.1, forward strand.
CTCTTCATGGGGCAAGAATTTGCCCAGAATGATGAGTGGAACCAAGAAGCAGGTCTGCAGTGGTACCTCACTGAATTTGCTGAACATAACGGGGTGCAAAAGGCGCTAGCTGATATCAATCAGAGTTATAAGGCACTGCCATCTTTGTGGGAGAAAGATATCTTCGCCGATGGATTCCAGTGGATCGTTGGCGATGACGGAGCAGGCAATACCCTTGCATTTGTTCGCTGGTCCGATAAGGGAATTCCTGTTGTCTGCGTAACTAATTTCTCTCCAGTGCCCCACGAGCAATACTCGCTACGTTTGCCAGTTTCGGGAGTATGGCGTGAAGTCGTCAATACCGATGACCTGAAATACGGCGGAAGCGGAATTACCAATAGCTCATTTGCAGTCGATGTCGATACAAACTTATATGCAACGGTACGTATCCCGCCACTTGCAACCGTCTGGTTTGAGCGCGTTTAAACTTTAGACTTTGAATCTGCTTTGAGTGAGTTGACGAAGAAGACCGTTGCAAGCATCATTACGGTCGGAATCATCATCGCAAGTGCAATCGATCCTGTGAACTGAATCGTCCACGCCACAATCCACTTGATTCCAAAGAGAAGTACGTTGTTTACGACTCCAAATTGGCCTACAACCACAGCGCTTGGCTGTGATGAGCGACGGTTAGCGGCTGCGAAGAATGCAGGTCCGGCAAAGGATGAACCAAGGCCCGCGATAGCAAATGCCACGATGAAAAGGCTATAGGACCACCACTTCAGCGATGCTGGCATAACTGTCGCGATGATAATAAGAGAACCAAAACCAAGGCCAGCTAAGAGCGCAGCGCGCTTGACCAAGAGATCGATTGGATTTCTCTCTTGTAAGCGATGAACCAAAAGTCGACCCACAATCATCATCGCAGTAAAGATAATGAATGGCGCTGTGCTCAAGCCACCTGAAACATCGAGTCGATCTTTGGTAAAGATTGTTCCCCAGTCACCGAGTGCAAATTCAAGATAGACAACACATGCCATACCAAGGCTTACTGGCCAATCGATTCGGAAACCGGTGAATATCTGCTTGATTGAGTAATCGCTCTCGGAATCTGTATTGGATTCAAGAAGAACTGACTTCAACCGAATAACAATTGCAATCATTGAGATTGCAAGTAATGCACAGAGAACATCGATATGAGTAATGAGGCCCACTCGGCCAACCAAGAACCCTGAAACAATCGCAGTTGTCAGAGATCCCGCACTCCAGTATCCAGCGGTGCTGGTGATGAGATTGATCTTGCTACGTTCTAAGAAGTGGAATCCCTGGCTATTGAGACAGACATGTACGGCAGTAATTCCAAAGCCAAAGAGAATATTGAGAATCAAGAAGATAAAGCTCGATTGAACATGAACGAGTAGTCCAAGTGAGCTAAAGAGAAGTCCGATAGATATCACCGTCACTCTGAATGCGCCGAAGCGATGGATGATGTGGCCAACGGTGAGGAGACCAAAGAATGCACCGATAGAACCAGTACTCATCAGCGAACCAAATGCGCCGTTCTGTAATCCAAGGTGCGCCTTTACTTCAGGAAAGCGTGGCACCCACGCCATGATGCCAAAGCCAAAGAGGAAGAAGAGAGTGTGGAGAAGTCTCTGCTCTAGTGAATGATCAAGGTCTTGCGCCATTAGAACAGGGCATTCGCAAGCTGAGTACGGGCCTTCATGACGCGTGGATCTGCTGGATCTACAAGTGCAAAGAGTTCGAGAAGGCGATCTTTAATGCGCTTCTGCTCATCACCATCGAAGAGAACTAGTAGACGAAGAAGACGGTCGAATGCTGGCTCGAGATATCCGCTCATAACTTCAACATCTGCACATTGAATCTGGAGATCAATATCGTCCGGGCTCTTGATGGCATCTTCCATAATCTTGGCAGCATCGAGGCCGTGTGTGCGAGCAAGAAGTTGCACCTGAGCAAGACCTAACTTCGCATATGAATCGTTTGGCTTACGAGCAATCAAGCGCTTGTAAGCAGCTTCGGCAGTTGCGTAATCACCTTGATCGAGCGCAGCTAGCGCTTCATCTTCTTCAGGCTCTGTCGCTTCAACTGGCTCTTCGCCAATTCCTTGTTGCGCTGCAAGTGTAAGAATTTTGTTCAGCACTTCGCGAAGCTGTGCCTCGCTCAAAGGCTGTTCGAGGAATGGAACTGCTTGTCCCCCGATAAATACAACACCGAATGGAATTGTCCTCACTTGTAGCGCCTGAGCGACGGCTACTTCTTGATCGGCGTTGACGTGAGCAAGTACCCACTTACCTTCATCTTGACCTTCGAGCTTTCCAAAGGTGCGAAGTAGCTCAACTGATTCTGCAGATCGTGGTGACCAACAGAGAACTACGACAGGCTTTGTCTGAGATAACGGAAGAACTTCAGCCTGTAAATTGAGTGGTGTAACTTCAATTCCTGGAAGTGGAGAAGTTGTATCAGGTGCTGGCTTTCCAAGTGAGCTGAGATCGACAGCTTGTGAAAAGTTTGGCGGCAAACTCATGACACTTCCTCGCTATTGCATCACGCCATCTACACGTACATCGACTCCAGAGTCGCGACGGAATGGCAAAACTTGAGTTACATAGGACTTCGCGGCAAACTCTAGTCCAACATCGTGGCCTGCGCGTTCGCTCAAATACCAGCGGTGTTCAAGGGCTTCATGGAAAAATTGAGCACGTTCAATACGTCCTTCAAGTTCCGGTGGAATCAGATTTACAGTCGGATGGAAAACTTCATCAAGCCAACGCTTTGCTGAATCATGCATCGGTGGCTTCGGAGATTTTTCACGGCCTCTGAATCGATCAAAGGATGCGAGCAATCGCTTTGCCTGAAGTTCTTCCGTTTCAAGTCCCATCAACTCACGTAATCGGTTCTTGTGATACCCCGCGGCCACAAGCTTTGGCTGGAAGACAAGTTTTCCGGCGTTCTCGCCTTCTTCCATGGATACAGAAACTTCTTCAACAGCGAAGCCAAGGTCATGTAATTGGCGCATCGCTCTTTCGACAGCATGGCGATCAGTGGGATCGAGTACCTGTCGATCTTTCAGCGCAGACCACAGACGGTGGTAGCGCTTAATCAGCGCGGTACTTGCACGGATTGGATCCATGCCCGGATAGAGAACTCCTGAGAGTTGTAGGTCCTCTAGCTCTGCCGCAACGTTGAAGTGCGCAATTTCAAGATCATGTTCGCGCTGACCTGCCGTGAGCGACTTTTGGAATTCTCCCGTTTCAGCATCGACGAGATAGGCGGCATACCCTTCAGCGTCACGACGGAAGAGAGTATTCGAGAGCGAGCAGTCGCCCCACCAGAAGCCAAGCAAGTGAAGTCGCACCAGAAGAAGTGCAAGAGCATTTGCCATCAGCGTGACATCTTCAGCGGTAACTGTCTTATCACTGAGTACGACACGATATGGAAGTGAGTAAGGCAAAAATCGAGTAACAAGTGCGCAAGGAAGTTCTTCACCATCTTTATCAGTCCGACCTTCAATCACAGCAATTGATTGCACGCTTGGAGAATCGAGCTGAGTAAGTTCGCGCAAGATTTTGTACTCGCGATTGGCGAACTCAGAGACAGTCTCTTTCACTGCATAGACTTCAGATTCAGGGTCATCAGTTGAGCGCACTAAGCGCACGATGTGGCGCGAAATACCGCGCTTTTCAGCGAGCATTGGGTCTTCCGGCCACTCCTCAAGAGGGACGTTCCAAGGCAGGCCAGTTACAGCTGCGATTTCCTCGCCTAGTCCTGTAATCCGTAACGCCATGGTCTTATTCTCTCGTACCTTTACAATAAAGCATGGCCATTTCAGACCGCATCAAGAGAAAACCAAAAGAATCACCCGTTATTCCTGATTTTGGTGCAGCAGGTGCACCCATTGATCGCGGACATCCCTTCTATTTTGGATTTGTCGCAACTATCGGAGCTCTCAGCGCCTTTGTTCTGATGCGTGCATTGGCAAGTGCCTCTGGAGTATTTGTCTTAATTCTCGTCGCTCTCTTTTTAGCAACTGGCCTCAACCCTGCCGTTGAAGCAATTCGTAAACGAGGCCTCTCTCGATCTGGGGCCGTTGCAGTTATCTTTGTGGCGGTAATCCTCTTCGTCGGGCTCTTTGCTGCTCTTGTAGTTCCTCCACTTGTAACTCAGGGAACTCACCTCATCCAGACGGCTCCTGCTCTACTCGAAAACCTGAAAAACAACACAACGATTGCAAACCTCAATGACCACTACGGGCTTATCGATACCCTGCAGAAGAAATTAGCGTCAGTAACTTCTGATGGAACCTTACTCATCACCGCCTTCGGTGGTGTTATCGGCGTTGGTAAGAGCGTTCTCTCTGGAACATTTACCGCGCTGACAATTATTGTTTTAACCCTCTACTTCATCACCTCACTGCCCCAGGCAACAGAGCTTGGACTCAAGTTAGTTCCAGCCTCACGTAGGCCACGTATTGCAGCTCTTACCGAAGCAATCATTGCCCGCGTCGGCGCCTTTGTCGGCAGCCAGATTCTTGTCTCTTTCTTTGCAGCAATATTCATGACTCTTCTCGCCTTTATTTTGGGTCTCCCATCTCCCATTGCAATCGGAATCATCATCTTTATCTGTGGACTTGTTCCATTAATCGGCCATTTCATAGGAACAGCGATCTACACAATTATCGCTCTCACGCAATCGGTCACTATCGGTGTTGCTGCATTTATCGGTTATGTCGTTTACGTGCAGGTTGAGAATTACATCATTACGCCAAAAATTATGAAGCGCACCCTCGCAGTTCCTGGTGCAGTCACTATTATTTCAGCGCTGATTGGCACTTCTCTTCTGGGGCTTGTTGGTGGATTACTGGCAGTACCTGTCGCAGCTTCCATCATTTTGATTTTGGAGGAAGTTGTCTTTCCTCGCGCAGAAAAGTCTTAAAGCTCAGTTGGTAATGGCAAACGCGAAGGTGCAACTATTCGCGTGATTTCACTTAAGACGCGATGGACTGAAGGTTCTCCAACCCATAAGTGCTTTGCACCATCGACTGGAATTAATTCAATCTGCGGAATAACTGCAAAGCGCTCTTTGGCTTGATCTGGTTTTAAATAATCATCATGCTCTGGAATAAGCGCTGTAATAGGTCTTCCATCGTGAGCCCAGAATTCAAGATCTCCATCAACGATATCGAGAAGAGTGGGGCTTAAGAGAATCAAACCCTTCACTCGTGGATCACGTGCATGACTAATGGCGATACTGGTTCCAAATGACCAACCAACAACCCAGAGTTCAGTAACTTTCAAGGTATCGAAGCAGTAGCGGATCATCGCTTCAACATCGTATTTCTCAGCGCGGCCATTGTCGTAAGAACCTGTACTGGTTCCTGCCTCGCTCGTTGTTCCGCGAGTATTAAAGCGAACGACGGTAATGCCGGCCATATCGGGCAAGCGGTTTGCTGCCTTCTTGTAGATGTGGCTATCCATCATTCCGCCGCCGGTTGGATTAGGGTGGCAGCAGAGAATTGCAGATGTGGGATTGCTCAGCGGTGCGCTGACTTCGCCGATAAGGGTTTCGCCATCATCGGTGGTGACGGTGAAGGGAGTGCGTAGACCCGGAAGAATTGTGCTGGGGCGGATTGGTTCCGACATAGTTGCAGTCTAGTCTTTGCATATGGCACCTACCAATGCAGCGACATTTGATTCACATAACCCAGCAACCAATGAGGTTATCGCCTCCCACGAAATCTATAGCGAGGAAGCAGTAAGGGCAGCTGTAGAGAGAGCGCGCAACGCATCGCGCGAATGGCGCGAGCTTGGTTTTAGCGGTCGTCGCAAAGTACTTCTTAAGTGGAGTAACGATCTTCTTGTGAATATCGATTCACTCACAGAGTTAGTCTCACTAGAGACTGGTAAGCCAGTCAGTGATGCAAAACTCGAAGCATCACTTGCCGCAGGCCACATCGCATGGGCTGCTCGTCACGCCGAATCCGTGATGCGCACTTCCCATCGCTCTCCAGGTCTTTTGATGGCAAATATGTCTGCAACTGTCGAGCGTTCACCTGTTGGTGTTGTCGGCGTTATTGGGCCTTGGAATTATCCAGTCTTCACTCCGCTCGGATCGATTGCATACGCACTCGCTGCCGGAAATACCGTCGTATTTAAACCCAGTGAATTCACACCTGGCGTCGGCGAATATCTCGCTCAATCCTTTATCGATTCATCCCTATTGGCTGACATCTTTACCTGTGTGACAGGTCTTGGTGAGACAGGAAAATTCCTCTGCGAAAGCGGAGTCGATAAGTTGGCCTTCACAGGTTCTACTCGCACCGCAAAAATCGTTGCTGCAACATGTGCCGCTCATATGACACCTGTTGTTCTCGAATGCGGTGGCAAAGATCCTGTCATTGTCGCTCACGATGCTGATATCAAGCGAGCTGCCGATGCCACTGTCTGGTCAGCCTTCTCTAACGCAGGTCAGACCTGCATTGGTGCTGAGCGCGTCTATGTTGATGAGCGAGTGGCAGATAAGTTCATCGAGAAAGTCTTGGAGATTGCTAAAGATATTCATCCGGGCGCTCCTGGCCATGGAAAGTATGGGCCGACCACTATGCCTAAGCAGATTCCTATTATTCAATCGCATATCGACGATGCCATTGCACGAGGTGCAAAGGTATTGATGGGTGGCTCTGAGTCAGTAAAGGCGCCCTTCGTCGAACCCGTGATCTTCTGTGATGTCCCTGAAGATTCCATTGCAATGACTGAAGAGACTTTCGGACCAACGATTGCAATCAATCGAGTGAAGAATATGGCTGAAGCAATTGCATTAACGAATGCAAGTAGATATGGACTTGGCGCTTCTGTCTGGTCAAAGCGTCGCGGCAAGAATATTGCTTCTCAGCTCCATACCGGAATGGTTGCAATCAACTCAGTGATCTCATTTGCTGCAGTTGATTCTGTTCCTTTCGGTGGAGTGAAAGATAGCGGCTATGGTCGTATTCACGGGCCTGAAGGAATTTTAGAATTCACGTACCCACGCACTGTCGTGCGTGCAAGATTCCAGTTGCCAATTGCATTTACCAGTTTCTCTCGCACACCAGGTAATGACAAACTAATTGTGGGGCTTACTAAGTTTCTAAAAGGCAGATTGAGCTAATACTTAATAACGCGGCGCATTACGAGTGCGCTCTGTACGTGGACGGCGATTGTTACGCTTCGTCCAGCATGCATTGTGCCAATGTCGGCGATTATCTTCATCGCCCTCAAGCCAAGCCACGGTGTGCGGTGTTGCCATCGGAATTACTTGATCGCATCCAGGACAGCGATACGGTTTATTTGCAGCAGAACCTGTGAGCTTTCGAACAATCCAGAGACCGTTCTCATCTTCTTCAAAACTTTGGTTTGATGCGATTGTGATTGGTTCATCATCGCCACTTTTAGGCCTACGATTTTTGGGATAATTCTTACGCGGGCTCATGGCGCTATTTTCTCGCACTTTTACCCAGTCGGTGACAAGATAGCCATATGAGCACAGTTATCAGCGTTTCTGGCCTGCATAAGAGCTACGGAGCCAACCACGCTGTCGCTGGCATTGATCTAGCCATCGAACAAGGTGAAATCTTTGCTCTGCTCGGCCCTAATGGAGCTGGCAAAACAACTACAGTCGAAATTCTCGAAGGTTTCCGTGATCGTGACTCAGGAGAGGTACGGGTTCTCGACATTGACCCCGCAACCAAGGGACGTACCGGACAAGCGTGGCGCGACCGAATCGGAATTGTTCTGCAATCTACCAATGATGCCGGTGATCTCACTGTCTATGAATCCGTTTCACATTTTGCAACGTATTATGAAAATCCAAAAGATCCACGTGAAGTAATAGACCTTGTCGGACTTACAGATAAAGCAGATGCACTAGGTCGAACTTTGTCCGGAGGTCAACGACGGCGATTAGATGTGGCTCTTGGCATTATCGGTAACCCTGAACTGATCTTTCTCGATGAACCGACAACTGGCTTCGACCCTGAAGCTCGACGTGCATTCTGGCAACTTATTCGAAAGCTGCGAGATGAAGGTGCCACGATTCTGCTGACCACTCACTATCTCGATGAAGCTGAAGCTCTTGCTGATCGCGTTGCCGTCATCAATCGCGGAACAATCATTGAGGTCTCGACTCCAGCACTGCTGGGTGGCCGAGCAACTTCCCTAGCTACTGTCTCTTGGCGCGATGGCACAGAACTTCGCAGCGAGAAATCGGCTAACCCGACTCAGCTCGTAACTCAACTCTCTACTCAGTTCGGTGGCGAAGTGCCAGAGCTGAATGTGAAGCGTGCTTCTCTTGAAGATATCTACCTCGAGATGATTGGAATCAGCCATGAGTAAGCCCACTGCGCTCTCGATTGGTATTCAACGAGGTGGCCTCGAAATCAAACAATTTATGCGCCAACGTGAATCAGTTGTCTTCACCATGCTCTTTCCGCTGATCTTGCTGGCAATCTTCGGTTCCGTATTTTCAAACTCCATCGCAAAGGGCGTCACCTTTAGCCAGTACTTCGTCGCAGGAATGATCGCTTCTGGCCTTGTGAATACTGGTTTTCAGCAGCTGGCCATCATGATTCCGGTTGAACGCGATTTCGGAACGCTCAAGCGATTGCGTGGCACTCCAATGCCAGCGAGCAGTTACTTCATTGGTAAAGCCATCTTGGTCACCGTCAGCATGCTGATTCAAGTTTTTCTCTTACTTGCGGCAGGCGTTGCATTCTTCGGAGTTAACCCTCCAACGAGTGCGCATAAATGGCTTCTCTTAGTAGCGCTCTTAATTCTCGGTAGCGCATGTTCAACAATTCTCGGAATTGCATTCTCTAATGTTCCTAAGAGTGGACGAGGTGCATCTGCAGTCGTTTCTCCCGTTGTTATCGTTCTTCAATTCTTTAGTGGAGTCTTCTTTATCTTCACCGACCTTCCGCATTGGATGCAACAAGTCGCTGCGATATTCCCTCTTAAGTGGATGACACAAGGCGCTCGTTCGATCTTCCTTCCCGACTCATTTGCTACGCGTGAAGTTGCGGGCAATTGGGAAACTGGCCGTACCTTTGCCATCATTGGTGCATGGCTCGTAGTCGGATTGATCTGGGCAATGCGCAGCTTCAAGTGGGAGCGCGATTGAGAAGACTCTCACTCTTCCTTGTACTCGCAATGGCGGTATCAGGAAGTTCAGCATCTGCTGCAACGAAGAAGCCAACACCTACTACGACTCCGACTGTAAAGGCGACATCTAAGACCACTGCAAAGGTGACCGCAAAGCCATCTGCAAGCGCAACGACAAAGAGCAGTGCAAAGCCTGCAACACCATCGACTTCATCATCTTCATCTACCTCAACTGCCAAGCCCACCGTAAAACCGAAACCGAAGCCAAAGCCTCGCAAGAAGATAAAGGTCTCGCCATCTCCTAAACCAAAGTGGCCACCTGTTGGTTTCGAATATGAATCTGGAATCTACGCAAAGATCCCAACAAGTAAAGAACTTGTTGGAGTTATCTCCGCTAAGGAAAACCTTGCTTCTCAAGTAGCCGCCTGCTCTAAGTTCATCTGTGGCGCGGTTCAGGTAGCAGCAGAGCCAGGTTGTGTCTGGTGGGAGGTTAATTCAAAGGTTTATGGGCAGAATAAGGAGCTCATCGGAAGCCTGCGCACCATCACAGGGCAAAGCTTGGCGCGCGAAATTAAAACAATTCTTCTGATCTCACCTGAACCGCTGGAATCACTTGAATATGTATCGAGTATCGAAGTTGTCTGCCATCAGGAGGCAAAGCCTGAAGGAACTCAATCGGTGACTTTCACAAAGGTGGGTAGCTAATGCTAGGTGGAGTAGATAACAAGCTCTTCTTTATGAGTCTTGCCGGATTCCCTGCCGTCCTCTTCCTAATCTTTATGTTGAAGTGGACATCTGCTCGCGGCAAATCTGTTGTTGCATCTGCTCCGAAGCAAGGACGCGAAGATGAATACGGAACTCTCGTAGCCGTTGCATCACCCTTAAATCATATTGAAGGTGAGATGCTACGACAGAAGCTAGTTGCTGTTGGAATTCGAGCAACACTGACGCAGACTAAAGATGGCCCACGCCTATTTGTATTTCCCAACGAAGAGAGCGCAGCGCGCGCTCACCTTCGATCTGCAAATTAGCGGTTAGCTCCAGGAACCCAAAGCTGATCGCCAATCTTTTTATTGGCTACACGTGCAAGAACAAAGAGAAGATCTGAACAGCGGTTGAGGTACTTCGCAGTGAGTGGATTTACTCCGCCACCAAATGCGTGAATTGCAGCCCATGTGCGGCGCTCTGCACGACGAACAACGGTGCGAGCGACATGCAGGTGTGCGGCTGCTGGAGTACCTGATGGAAGTACGAATGAACGAAGCGCTTCGAGATCCTTGTTGTAGTGATCGATCTGCTCTTCAAGGTAAACAACCTGTGACTCAAGAACGCGAAGTGGTTCAAAGGCAGGTGAATCTACGACTGGGGTGCAGAGATCAGCTCCGACATCGAACATATCGTTCTGGATGCGCACTAAGAGGGCTCGGACATCTTCGGTTAGCTCATCAGTTGCGAGGACTACACCGATAGTGGAGTTCGCTTCATCAACTGTTGCATATGCTTCAAGACGAGGGTCATTCTTTGAAGTACGGCTCATATCTCCAAGAGATGTAGTTCCGTCATCGCCTGTCTTTGTATAAATACGCGTTAAATTAACCATGTACGTACCCTATAAGTAGACTTCGGATATGGCATCTTCGTCGCTCGACCGCTTCCGAATCTCTGGGGGCTGCCGTCTTGAGGGCGAAGTAACAGTAACTGGCGCCAAGAATTCAGTCCTGAAATTGATGGCCGCATCCCTTTTGGCTGTCGGAACCACAACAATTCGCAATGTTCCAGATATTGCTGATGTCGACATCATGGCCGATCTCCTTACTCGCCTTGGTTGCACCGTCAAACACGAAGAATCTGTTGTCACTATCGATGTTCCTGCCGCTCCCCTGCACCGCGCTGATTACGATCTTGTACGCAAGATGCGCGCATCCATCAACGTACTTGGCCCACTTGTTGCTCGCGTTGGAAAAGCTGAAGTCGCGCTTCCTGGTGGAGATGCAATTGGTTCCCGCGGACTCGATTTCCATATTAAGGGCCTTGAATCTCTCGGTGCCACAGCACACGTCGAACACGGTTACGTCATCGCCGAAGCACCCAACGGATTAACTGGGACGACCATTGAATTGGATTTCCCATCTGTGGGTGCAACCGAGAACTTGATGACTGCAGCAGTTCTTGCACAAGGTGTTACTACTATCGATAACGCAGCGCGCGAACCAGATCTTGTGGACCTTGGTGAATTTCTCATTGGTATGGGCGCACAGATTGATGGACTCGGTTCTCCGCTCATCACCATCACTGGCGTTAAAAAGCTAAGGCCAACTGATCACACCACTATTACTGATCGCATCATCGCTGGCACATGGGCATTTGCAGCCGCTATGACACAAGGCGATATCACCATCCATGGTGGCCGCGCAGACCATATGGAAGTCATGCTCGAAAAACTCACCTCTGCCGGCGCCATTATTACTTCAACGCAAGATGGAATCCGCGTTCAAATGAATCAACGTCCACGCGCTATCGATGTTGCAACCCTTCCCTATCCAGGTTTTGCTACCGACCTACTTCCATTCATCATCGGTATGAATGCCATCGCCGATGGCCACTCCATCGTCACTGAAAATGTCTTTGAATCACGCTTTATGTTCGTTAATGAACTCATGCGCCTAGGCGCTCAAATCACCGTAGATGGCCACCATGCCTCTATCGACGGTATTCCACAACTATCTGGGGCACCAGTTGAAGCCACAGATATCCGCGCCGGTGCAGGTCTTGTATTAGCAGCGCTCGTATCCGACGGTGAAACAACCGTCGATGGCGCGTTCCATATTGATCGTGGCTATCCGAATTTCGCCGAGCAATTGGTTTCTCTCGGCGCCAAAGTTTCTAGAGAGTAATCAAATACTTCTAATCAGGATTCTAAGATTTCACAAATCTCAGCATCATGGGCGCTATTCTGCTCAAGGAATTTACTGGATTTCCTAAGCTAAGAATATGGAGCATGTATCCAGCCAGGGCTAGCCATGAATTGATGAAACTTAGTGAAACTAGAACAATCCCTCCGACAGCTGGAATTAATTGAAAGATGATAAGAAATTTCTGTTGCTCTTTGTGAGGAAAGGACGCCAAGACAAAATCATCCGTGAATGTCACCGAGGTGTCGCCCTTAAAAATCTGAACCACTATCCGTTGAATAATTAGTGTCCATGCTGAACCAAATAGACAGACTCCGAAGTAGAAGACTCCCCACTCCATATTCGGTGTATTGAGATTCTCGGCAAGAATGGCAACGCCGAATGGCATGAGCGCAACCCACGCCATAGTGAGCCCGTGATTCCACACTGTCATCGCAGTAGTTCCAACGACATATTGCCCAGTGACGTGATATTGGTACCACCAAGAAAAGAGAACGACAAAGCCAATAACGTAAGCTAAAAAGGTTGGCCAGTTATGAAAAAGCTCTCCATTAAAATCTTCGCTCTCGCTTATTTTGGGAACCAGAGCAACCACATCTAGACCTAAAAGAGTGAGCGCAATAGAAAAGACTCCATCGCTCAACGAGTCGATCAATTTATGGCTGATGTGTTTGATTTTCAGTTCCATTTGGCTCTCCGAATTCACCTAAATTTCAGAGAAAAATAACTCGAAAATTAGAAAGGTGCGCTCGACTCGCCCATTGAAAGTGGGAGAAAGTCCAAATTAAGCTGAATTAACCTACGGATTCAGTAAGAATCGAAACGCGATCGTTAGAGACTGATAAGAAGCCTCCGCGCACAGTGAATTCCTGTGTCGTTCCGTCGGTGCCTTTAATGCTGACAGCTCCGTCGACTAGTACACCAAACAAAGGTGCGTGACCTGGAAGAACTCCAAGATCACCTTCGGTGGTACGAGCAGAGACAAATGATGCCTCGCCTGACCACACCTGTTGTGTTGGCGATACTAGTGCGACGTTAAGAGCCATTGTTAGTTCTTTGCCAATTCTGCAGCCTTGCGCTCGACATCGTCGAGGCCACCGCACATAAAGAATGCTTGTTCTGGAACGTGGTCGTACTTTCCATCAGCAAGCGCTTCGAAAGCTGCGATTGTGTCTGCAAGCGGAACGAATGAACCGTCGATACCAGTAAAGACCTTTGCCACGAATGTGTTCTGTGACAAGAAGCGCTGGATACGACGTGCACGACCTACGAGAACGCGGTCATCTTCAGACAATTCGTCGATACCGAGAATTGCGATGATGTCCTGAAGATCCTTGTAGCGCTGCAAGATCTGCTTAATGCGGTTAGCAACACGGAAGTGGTGCTCGCCGATGTAGCGAGGATCGAGGATACGAGATGATGAATCGAGCGGATCCACAGCTGGGTAGATACCAAGCTCTGAAATCGGACGAGACAACACTGTGGTTGCATCCAAGTGGGCGAATGTTGTGTGTGGAGCTGGGTCGGTGATGTCATCTGCAGGAACGTAAATTGCCTGCATAGATGTAATCGAGTGACCACGTGTTGAAGTAATACGCTCCTGTAGCTGACCCATTTCATCTGCAAGTGTTGGCTGGTAGCCCACTGCAGATGGCATACGGCCGAGAAGTGTTGATACTTCAGAACCTGCCTGAGTAAAGCGGAAGATGTTATCGATGAACAAGAGAACGTCCTGCTTCTGAACATCGCGGAAGTATTCAGCCATTGTGAGCGCTGAAAGCGCAACACGAAGACGCGTTCCAGGTGGTTCATCCATCTGACCGAAGACCAAGGCGGTCTTATTGATAACGCCCGTCTCAGTCATTTCGAGGAACAAGTCGTTACCTTCACGAGTACGCTCACCAACACCGGCGAATACAGATACACCACCGAAGTTTTCAGCTACGCGATAAATCATTTCCTGGATAAGAACAGTCTTACCAACACCTGCACCACCGAAGAGACCGATCTTTCCACCCTTTACATACGGTGTGAGAAGGTCGATAACTTTGATACCTGTTTCGAACATTTCAGTCTTTGACTCAAGCTGATCGAATGCAGGTGCGTTACGGTGAATTGACCAACGCTCCTTGATATCAAGAGATGATGTTGGAACGTCGAGGGATTCTCCGAGAGTGTTGAAGACGTGGCCCTTTGTGACGTCACCGACTGGGACAGAGATAGCTGAACCAGTATCTGTTACTTCAGCACCGCGCACCATTCCATCCGTTGGTTGCATCGAGATTGCGCGCACGAGGTTATCTCCAATGTGCTGCGCTACTTCGAGGGTCAAGGTACGAGTAGTGCCACTCATGGTGGTCTCTACGTGAAGCGCGTTGAAGATCGATGGCATTGAATCTGCGGGGAATTCAATATCCACCACCGGTCCAATAACTCGGGCTACGCGGCCTTTACCTGTTGCTGACATCATTCACTCCCTGCACTAGCTGAGGCCAACGCATCTGCGCCGCCAACAATTTCACTGATTTCCTGGGTAATTTCTGCCTGACGAGCAGCGTTCGCAAGTCGGGTGAGCGACTTAATCAAATCCTCAGCATTGTCAGTTGCTGATTTCATAGCGCGACGACGAGCTGCATGCTCTGAAGCTGCAGATTGCAACATCGCGTTAAAGATACGTGCTTCGATATAACGAGGTAGAAGTGCGTTAAGAACTTCTCCTGCATTAGGTTCGAATTCATACATTGGAAGCAAACCGGTTGGAACTGGCGCTGATGACTCAACAACTTCGAGTGGAATCATGCGCTTGGCTGTGGCTTCCTGAGTCAACATTGATTTAAATTGAGTGAAGATGATGTGAATTTCATCGACGCCATTTGAATCAGTTGAATCTGAGAGGAATGCTGACAAGAGTGAGTCAGCAACTTCCTTAGCATTTTCATATGTTGGGTTATCTGAGAAACCTGTCCATGTTCCAGCCATCTCGCGATTACGGAACTTATAGTAGTTCACTGCCTTGCGGCCCACGAGGAAGTTAGAGACCTGCAAACCACGTTCACGAAGTAGGGCAGCGAGTCGCTCGCCTTCCTTAATCGCGTTGGTTGAGTACGCACCAGCCATACCGCGGTCTGCAGAGATGATCAAAATCGCTGCGCGACGTGGGTTCTCGTGTGGAGTAGTCAACGGATGGTTTGTTGAAGAGTATGTAGCAACTGCAGATACCGCACGGGTCAACTCATTTGCATAAGGAGTCGACGCTGTTACACGTTGCTGCGCCTTAACGATACGAGAAGCAGAGATTAACTCCATTGCTTTCGTAATCTTTTTAGTCGCTTTAACGGAACGCATCCGTCGGCGATATACGCGAAGTTGTGCACCCATGAGTTACTTCTTCACCGCCGGTGGGACGTGCTTTGTAATTGCTTCTGCGCCTTCGCCATCGAGAGCCTCTGCCGGCGCATCGTTGACAGCTGCAGCCACAGATGGCTTGAACTGCTTCTTGAAGTCAGCAACTGCAGATTCCATCTTTGCAACAGTGTCATCCTCGAGCTGCTTTGTCTCTGAGATCACTGAGAAGATGTCCTTGCGTTCGCGACCAATGAAGTCGAGAAGTTCTGTTTCGAAGCGACGGATATCAGCAACAGCAACATCATCGAGCTTGCCGGTTGTACCTGCCCAGATTGAAACAATCTGACGCTCGAGTGAATATGGTGAGTACTGACCCTGCTTGAGAAGTTCAACCATGCGTGCACCGCGCTCAAGCTGAGCCTTTGATGCAGCATCGAGATCTGAACCGAATGCAGCGAATGCTTCGAGCTCACGGAACTGTGCGAGGTCAAGACGCAGACGTCCAGCAATCTTCTTCATCGCCTTTGTCTGTGCAGAGCCACCAACACGAGAAACTGAGATACCTACGTTAATCGCTGGGCGAACGCCTGCGTTAAAGAGGTCGGTTTCAAGGAAGCACTGTCCGTCAGTAATAGAAATTACGTTGGTAGGAATAAACGCTGAAACGTCATTTCCCTTTGTTTCAATGATTGGAAGACCAGTCATCGAACCGCCGCCCAATTCATCAGAGAGCTTTGCACAACGCTCGAGTAGACGTGAGTGTAAGTAGAAAACGTCTCCTGGGTACGCTTCGCGGCCTGGTGGACGACGAAGAAGAAGTGAGACTGAACGATATGCCTCAGCCTGCTTTGAGAGATCATCAAAGACGATAAGAACGTGCTCGCCGTTGTACATCCAGTGCTGACCAATTGCAGAACCGGTGTAAGGAGCGAGGTACTTAAAGCCTGCTGGATCTGATGCAGGAGATGCAACGATTGTTGTGTATTCCATTGCACCAGCTTCTTCAAGAGCACCCTTCACAGATGCAATGGTTGAACCCTTCTGACCAATAGCGACGTAGATGCACTTAACCTGCTTCTTCTTATCGCCTGATAGCCAGTTTTCGCGCTGGTTAATAATTGTGTCGATTGCAACCGCTGTCTTACCTGTCTGACGGTCACCAATGATCAGCTGACGCTGACCGCGACCGATCGCTGTCATCGCATCGATTGCCTTGATACCTGTTGCCATTGGTTCCTTAACAGGTTGACGCTGAACAACTGTAGGAGCCTGAAGTTCTAGTGCACGACGTGCATCTGGGGTGATGTCGCCCTTGCCATCGATTGGTCGACCAAGTGGGTCAACAACGCGACCGAGGAATCCGTCGCCGACAGGAACAGAGAGAACTTCACCTGTACGTCGTACAGATGTTCCTTCTTCAATGCCTGCGTAATCGCCCAAGATAACAACACCGATTTCGCGCACGTCGAGGTTAAGTGCGAGACCGAGTGTTCCGTTCTCGAACTGAAGAAGTTCGTTTGCCATTGTTGAAGGAAGTCCTTCAACGCGAGCGATTCCATCGCCTGCCTGGCTAACTGTTCCGACTTCGTCACGAGCCGCGGTGCCTGGATCGTATGACTTAACGAAGTTCGCTAAGGCATCCCGAATTTCATTCGGTTGGATCTTGAGCTCTGCCATGAGTTTCCCCTTTATTTGTTTCCAGCTAGCGCGCGTCCGGCGCTAGCAAGTCGATTTGAAACGCTTCCATCTACGAGTTCATCTGCAAACTTGACCGATACGCCACCAAGAATTGATGGTTCGACCTCGATATTGACGCGGATTGGCTGGCCAACCTGCTTCTCAATCGCTGCTGCAAGACGTGACTTTTGAGCATCTGTAATTTCAGATGCAACGCGAATTACCGCGATTAAACGATTACGACGATTAGCTAGACCAAAGAGATAGTCAGCAAATGCCGCTTCAATGCTTCGTCCACGAAGGCTTGATACAAGAGCGACTGCAAGTTTTACAGTCGAAGATGATGCCTTCTTGGAAAGTACTTCAGAGATAAGCGCTGACTTCGCTTCAGGTGTTCCAGTACCTACAAGAGCCTTGCGCAATTCGAAGTTATCGACAACGAGCTGTGATGTTTCGAAGAGTTCATCTTCTACACGATCGAGTTCATTGTTGAGGTTTGCAGCAGATGCTTCAGCTTCAATCGCGAGCTGCTCGAGTACATGCACTAGGTCTCCTGCAGCTGACCAACGAAGTGTTGATACATCTGTGAGTATTTCTAGGGCAGAGGCTGCGAGTGACTTTGCAAAGAGATCCTTAACGAGAGCGCCCTTTGAGGCGGCATCACGAGATGGATCAGCAAAAGCGCGGCGGATTGAAGTGTTCTTTGACAACACATCAGCTGCAAAGAAGAGTTGAGTTGAGAGCTCAGATGCAGAAGCAGCTGTTGCGCCCTTGACGGCAGCATCGAGCTTGCCGCGTGCAATCACGAGTGATTGACGGCTGCTTCCTCCGAGATGGATTCTCATTCTCTTCTTTCTTCTCTTTTACCGACTATTAATTACTTCTGATTACTTGGACTTTTCGAGATCTTCAATGAAGCGTTCCACGATCCGTGATTGACGGGCCTGGTCATCGAGAGCTTCTCCGACAATCTTTGATGCGAGTTCAACTGCAAGAGCACCAACTTCATTGCGAAGTGATGTGATTGC
Organism: Actinobacteria bacterium IMCC25003; assembly: GCA_002284855.1. Taxonomy (GTDB): domain Bacteria; phylum Actinomycetota; class Actinomycetes; order Nanopelagicales; family Nanopelagicaceae; genus Planktophila. The sequence goes on from CP015603.1 coordinate 1,308,810, forward strand.
TTGCTGGCGCTCTGCCTCAATAGATGCGTGAGCAGTCGCTGTAATACGTGCTGCCTCTTCTTGAGCCTTCGTGCGAAGCTCTTCGAGAATAGCTGCGCCTTGAATGCGCGCTTCTTCGCGAAGCTTTGATGCCTCACCCTGTGCTGATGAAAGCTGCTCGTTGTACTGAACAAGTGCGCGTTGTGCTTCTAGCTGCGCCTTCTCTGCACGTTCGATGCCGCCTTCGATGGCTTCGGTGCGAGCTGTGAATGCCTTTTCAAACATTGGCACAACTGCCTTACGAAGCACGAGGAATAGCAGGGTGAAAGCGATGGTGCCTACAACTAATTCCGCGGTGTGCGGAATGAGTGGGTTGGCTGCCTCTCCCTCTGCTAACAAATTAATTGAGCGCATTGTCTTCTCTTATTAATCGTTATTAATTAGAGGACGAATGCGAGAACGAGACCGAAGAGTGCGAGAGCTTCAGCGAGCGCGAATCCGAGGAACGCGATTGGCTGGAGAACGCTACGTGCTTCTGGCTGACGAGCTACGCCGTTGATGTACGCAGCGAAGATCATTCCTGTTGCAATTGCTGGACCAATTGCTGATAGGCCAAAACCGACCAGGTTGAGTGTGCCTGTCATTTTTTCTTACCTTTCGTTAGTTTCTTACTTAGTGCTCGTCGGCAAGGGCGCCGGCGATGTATAGAGCGGTGAGCAGGGTAAAGATGTAAGCCTGAAGGCATTGCACCATAAATTCGAAGAATGTAAGGGCAATACCAAATGCAAATGAGAATGGGCTAAATAGCTTCATGATCAGATGTGAATCATGCATCATGTAGTCACCACCCATAATGAATACGAGCAACAACAAGTGGCCCGCGAACATATTTGCAAAGAGACGGAGTGAGAGCGTCAATGGACGCACGAGGAAGAAGGTCGCTAACTCAATAGGTGTCAGCAAGATATAGACAGGCTTTGGTACGCCTGGCATAAATGCGATCTCCTTGAGGTACTTACCAAGACCTTGCTTGCGAATACCTACGTAGTGGAAGACAACGAAGGTGAAGACTGCAAGAACGTATGGGAATCCAACGTGTGACATGGCGGGGAACTGCAAGAACGGCACGATTCCGAAGATGTTATTGGTAAGAACAAAGGTGAAGAGTGTGAAGAGATATGGCACAAAGCGCATGAAGTCATGGCCGATAACATCGCGAGCAAGATCATTACGCACAAATGCGTAGATGCTTTCTCCAGCGAATTGCAGCTTTGAAGGCACCACAGCTGCCTTGCGTGATGAGAGAACAAAGAAGACTGAGACAAGGATTACTGAGAGAAATACGAGAAGAACTGGCTTAGTAAGCCAAGAAATCGATTCTGAAATTGGAGGAAGGTTGAAGTCGTTTGTACTAGGTGGGACGAATCCATCACCTTCAGCGTGTAAGTTACTTAACGCGAGCACACACACTCCTTGAGAGATAAAAGGGCTTATAGACCATTCGCTGGGGAAGCGGTAAAGCAGGGCAACCTTATGGGGAAAACCTCTCCCCTGTGAAATCGGATATCAGGGATTTCCCGTGGGGCTGGTCACTTCCCCAGAGGCTTACTTATTCGCGTCCGAACCTCAACCACACGAGGTAGAGCGCCCCGCCCATTCCGACCAAGAGGCCGATCAGGGTCAGGTAGGTGGTCTTGAAGAAGTGGTCTGCCGCCCAGCCGATGCCGCCCCAAAAGAGCAGGCCTGACACGAGGTAGCCGAAGATCGACCAAAGGGCATTCTCTTCGCGGCGGTTAGTTGGGTTGTTGCTCATGCGGCAATGGTAGATGAGTTTTCAGCTTTAGATAACTAGCAATTTCTCCGCCTAGCCAGGCGAAGGTGAGCGCAATCGCCGTGACTCCAAAGGTGGTGCGGTCGATAGAAGAGCGTGAGGTGTATTTGGTCAGCGCCCATAAGAAGGCCCCGAGGAGCATGAATTTTGCGAAGTAAGAGAACATCGCAAGCGCCATAGTGCTCATGGGATCAAGGTTTCGCGAAATCTTTGAGATAAAGATGTGAACCAAGAAGTAGATAAGAACGACGGCTTGGGCAAGGAGGGCACCAAAGAAACCTGAAGTGCCCTTCATGAAAATTGAGAAGCCAAGGGCAATTACTCCGACAATAAAAGTTGGGGTAATTGCACCACGAAGTAATTGCGCCTCGTTACTGGGATTGCCTGAATTACTTGGATTGCTTGTCACGAAGAACAACTCCACTCTTTGAGTAATACAAGGTAAAGGCGAGCATTGCACCAGCAACGATTGCTACAACCCATAAAGGTTCAAATGCAGATACAACTACTGGGAAAGCAATTGTTGCTGTCCATAAATACATAATCAGCGTTGTGCGCAAATGTGTATTGCCTGCGCGAAGAATTCGGTGGTGCATATGTTCTTTATCAGAACTAAATGGTGATTGACCTGCCCGCAAACGGCGAATAATTGCTGAAAAGAGATCAATCAGTGGGATGGCAAGAACTGCGAAGGGAAGCATGAGTGGCAATAATGTTGGCCCTAATTTTTCAGCAGAGATTGCATTGGGATCAATCTGCCCGGTCAATGTAATTGCAGATGCTGCGAGTAAGAGTCCGAGAAACATGGAACCGGAGTCGCCCATAAAGATCTTTGCAGGATGAGCGTTATGGGGCAGAAACCCAATACAGACACCGATAATCACGGCAGTAATCAGTGATGGTGCACCTGCGCGGCTGAAGCCATAAACCACGGCCAATAAGTAAGCGAAGGCGAAGAAGGCAGCACCTGAGATGGCAACGATTCCAGCAGCCAGCCCATCAAGTCCATCAATAAAGTTCACAGCATTGATAGTGACAAGGACAATCATGACGGTGACAAGTTGTCCGATGCTAGGTGGAAGTGTGATCACTCCATTAATAGGAAGCCAGAGAACTTGAATACCGAAGATCAATAAAATTCCTGCCGCAAGCGCTTGGCCGGCCAGTTTTGTTAACGCATCGAGTTCAAAGCGATCATCAACTAAACCGATTGCGACGAGCAACGTTGCAGCTAGGAAGATTCCAAGCGACTCGCGGCCAAAAGATTTTCCTACAAGAGATAAGTGATTGACCATCGCAAAGGTGAGAGCCATAGCAATCCACATGGCGAGCCCACCCCAGCGAGGCGTGGGAGTTGTGTGGACATCGCGCGTGCGAATCTGCGCAACTGCACCGACTTTAATCGCCCATGAACGTACAAAAGGAGTGATGACATAACAGAGCGCTGCCGCCAGGAGAAGTGTGACGAGGTACTCGCGCATCTGTTAGCGGTTTTCGCTACGCCTGATAGATAGGAAAACGTGCAGTGAGTGCGTGGACTTCAGATTTAATCGCAGCATGCGCAGCTGCATCCTCGGTCTTAATTGCACGTGCAATCAGAGATGCAATCGTCTTCATCTCCTCAACGCCCATTCCTTGGGTAGTTGTTGCAGGAGTTCCGACGCGAATACCTGAAGTTACTGAAGGCGCCTCTGGATCGTAAGGAATGGAGTTCTTATTGAGAACAATTCCTGCAGCGCCGCAACGTTCATCGGCAACCTTGCCATTAACGCCTGTTGAGCGAATATCGATAAGCGCGAGGTGGGTCTGAGTGCCGCCAGATACTGCGCGCATTCCTTCTGCTTCGAGTGCACCGGCAAGTGCCTGCGCATTGATGATGACATCCTTTGCATACTTTTGATATGCAGGTGTTGCGCATTCGGCAAGCGCAATCGCCTTGCCTGCAACTGCAGACATGATTGGTCCGCCCTGCATTCCTGGGAATACCGCTTTATCAATGGCAGCTGCATGCTCTGCTTTGGTAAGGATCATTCCACCGCGTGGACCGCGCAAAACTTTATGTGTTGTAAATGAGACGACATCTGCATATGGAACAGGTGAAGGAATTGCCTTACCTGCGACAAGACCGATGAAGTGAGCTGCATCGACCCACATGATTGCTCCGACTTCGTCGCAGATGGCGCGCACCTTTTCGAAATCAATCAGTGATGGGTAGGCAGTCGCACCTGAACAGATCATCTTCGGCTTATTGGCGATAGCAAGGTCACGGAGTTCGTCGTAATCGATGAGCTCATTATCTTGACGGACGCCGTACGAAACGACGTTAAACCACTTACCAGAGAAGTTGACCTTCGAACCATGTGTGAGGTGACCACCGTGTGGAAGTGACATCGCAAGAACGGTGTCCCCTGGCTTGGTAAATGCTTGATAGACAGCAACGTTTGCACTTGCACCTGAGTGAGGTTGAACGTTTGCATGTTGAGCACCGAAGAGCGCCTTGGCGCGATCGATTGCGATGATCTCGGCCTTATCAACTTCCTCACAGCCGCCGTAATAGCGCTTTCCTGGATAACCCTCTGCATACTTATTAGAGAGAGTTGAGCCGAGCGCTGCAAGTACTGCACGTGATGTGAAGTTCTCTGAAGCAATTAGTTGCAGGTTTGTCTGCTGACGCTTGAGTTCAGAGAGCAGCACCGCGGCGATATCTGGATCTTGCTGTGAGAGAAGGGTGAAATCGGGGCCATAGAAAGTTTCGGACATGGGGTCAGCCTAATAGTTAGGAAGGGTATTTCTCTCTAGATGTATGAAATATTCGGTGCGACCTTCGCCATCTCATCAAATGAAATAGCTCCTTCTCGTACCAAGCGCATATCGAGAGCATCGGCCTCGATGATGGTGGAGCGAGGACCTGCCTTGAGTGCGCCGCCATCGAAGACCACCGCAACATCCCAATCTTTGACCTTGGCGCGATCAATCTTCAACATCGGTTCTTCACCGGCAGCCGAGGCGCTTGCAATCGCAAGTGGACCTGACTCTTTTAAGAGTGCACGAACAAATTTGGATTTTGGAACGCGCACATTAAACCAATCCAGCTCTTTATCATCGCCGAGATCCCAATTGAGAACAGAACTTGGTTTCAGAGAGATAGAGAGAAGTCCGGGCCAGAATTTCTTGCAGAGCTCTTGTGTCTGAGGAGAAACTGCACGCGAAATTCCTTTGACAGTATCCAGGCTGTAAGCGAGTACTTGTGCTGCAACTCCGAGTTCATCGCCACGAAGTACATGCATTGCGCGAACTGCAAATGGTGAGAATGCATCAGCTAAGTAGACATAACCATGTTCGAGAGGTGCAACGATGACATAGCCTGCGCGAATCTCTTTGAGTGCGCGAGCAATATGTTTCTTCTGTTCGCCTTGCTTGAGGTCAATGCGTGGCATCGCTATCTCCTCACTGCAGTCGTAAATCGTGGTCGGCCTGTTAAATCCTGATGCAGAAGAATATCTGTGAAATCTGCGCTAAGTACATCGGCGATGGCTGCGCCTTGCTCTTCATGGTGTTCGATCGCAAGGTATCCACCTTCCTTCAAGAGTCGTCCTGCTGTTGAGATAAAGAGTCGCGGAGCTTTCATTCCATCTCCTCCACCAAAAAGGGCAATTGCAGGCTCATGATCTGCAACATCGCGCGGAAGTTCTTGGGCATCAGGGATATAGGGAGGGTTGGCGATGACAACATCGCACTTCACTCCTTCAAGGGCAGTGGCGACATCGCTTTCGAGAATGCGTACCTTTTCATCGATGAAGGAGACATTCTCTTTCAACCAGTGAATAGCTTCGGGGCTCTTCTCAACTGCAATGACATGTGTCTGTGGCGCTTCAGTTGCAATCGCGAGTGCGAGTGCACCTGAACCTGAACCGAGATCGACAACGCTGACAGCGCCACTTAACTTCTCAATGTGAGTAAGTACTGCTTCGACAAGGAGCTCGCTCTCGGGGCGTGGGACGAGAACACCTGGCCCCACCTTCAATTCAAGGTGGCGGAAATATGCAACGCCAGTGAGATATTGCAGTGGTTCATGTGCGCAACGGCGATCAAGTAACTTCCAGAAAGTCTCTTCAACGATTGTCATATCGCCGATTGCTGCCAGTGCATTTTCAACTGTCAGTGGATTATGTAGATCCATCCGTGAAAGACCGAGGGTGTGAGCAAGTAAGTGTTCAGCTTCAACTTCAGCAAAACCTGCATTGGAGAGTTGCTCTTTCCCGCCTCGCAAGAATTCTTTAAAGGTCAGTTCCATAGTTGCTACTTAATTTGTTGATGAAAGCTTTGCGGCTCTATCGGCATCGAGAAGCGCCTGTACAACTTCATCGAGTTCACCATTAAGCACTGCATCAAGGTTATTTGCCTTGTAATTCACGCGGTGGTCGCTGAGGCGATTTTCGGGGTAGTTATAGGTGCGAATGCGCTCTGAACGATCGACGGTACGGACCTGGCTCTTACGTTCAGCCATCGCAGCTGCCTCTGCTTTTTCCTGTGCATCTGCAAGAAGACGTGCGCGCAGAATACGAAGAGCAGATTCCTTATTCTGAAGCTGTGATTTTTCGTTCTGACATGAAACAACGATTCCAGTAGGAACGTGAGTGAGACGAACAGCCGAGTCAGTGGTGTTAACAGATTGTCCGCCCGGACCTGATGAGCGGTAAACGTCCACGCGCACATCATTCATATTGAGCTCAACATCAACTTCTTCCGCTTCAGGGAGCACGAGAACGCCGGCTGCAGATGTATGGATACGTCCCTGGCTTTCAGTTTCGGGAACGCGCTGCACGCGATGAACGCCACCTTCAAATTTAAGTCGTGCATAGGGAGTTGTTCCAGGTTCTGGAGTTCCCTTTGATTTCACCGCCATAGAAATATCTTTATAACCACCGAGCTCTGACTCAGTCATATCGATGATTTCAATCTTCCAGCCGCGCTTTTCTGCATAGCGCTGATACATGCGAACTAAATCTCCAGCAAAGAGCGCGGATTCATCTCCACCTGCGCCAGCTTTTACTTCAATAATGACATCGCGATCATCGTTAGGGTCACGTGGAAGAAGGAGCTCTTCTAATTTATCTGCGGCAGCTTCAACAGCGACTTCCATCGCTGGAATTTCAGCGGCAAATGAAGGATCTTCAGCTGCCATCTCTTTCGCGGCTTCGAGATCATCGGCAGCTGCCTTCCAGGCATTGAAGCCTGCAACTACTGGACCGAGCTGCGCATAACGACGACCAAGTTTGCGGGCAGTGCCTTGATCTTCATGGATAGAAGGGTCGGCCATCTTCGCTTCGAGCTCTTGATATTCGCGCACCATTTCATGTGCTGATGCAAAACGATCGTTAGCCATATGACTTCATCCCTTCTCGATAGGTACTTTGGAGAAATAAAAAGACCGCGCCGCAACCTTTCGGCTGCGATGCGGTCTCTTTAGAAAGCTACTTAGCTGTCTTCTTACCGAAACGCTCTTCAAACTTAGCGACGCGTCCACCGGTATCGAGGATGCGCTGCTTGCCTGTGTAGAACGGGTGGCAGACTGAACAAACTTCGACATAGATTGAACCGCTTGCAACTGTTGAGCGGGTAACGAACTTTTCACCGCAACCACAAGTTACTTGAGTATCTTTGTACTCTGGGTGGATATCTTTCTTCATATTCATATTCCTTTTCTTGAGTCTGGGTCCAGCCGCAACTGGTGAACCAGGTCATCGCCATAAGGTGTGGCAATAGGCGCTAAGTCTCTCCTAAAAGCAGAAAACCGCAAAATCCACGCGGGATTCTGCGGCTCACTGCCACTCAACGGAGAATCTTCTTACTCAACCTTACTTCGCAGCCTGAGCTGGTCGAACTGGCTTTGTGCCAAGGGCTGCAAACGCTGCATCGCGTGCGGATTTTGCAGTGGCTACTGTTGATTGGAATGCGGTGCGAGCTGCAGCTTTCGCCTCAGGAGTTGTTGCAGCTTTGATTGCCGCTTCCTTCGTTGCTTTTGCTGTTGCAATCGCAGCCTTAAAACTATTTTCGGCTGCTTCATGTCCTGCACGGTATGTCGCTATCGCAGATTTAAATGCCACGATCTCTGGACTTGGGGTATGAGTCTTTGCTGTCGGTGATGCTGTTGGGGCTGCGGTATCTGCAGCTATCGCTGTTCCCGTACTTGCAATGAGACCCGCTGCTACCAATAACCCAACGTTCTTTGCTGAAATGAACTTCATGATCTTCTCCTTCGTGTAGTCCTGCGTATACCCAGAACTATGGAGGTCAACCTTGTGCTTCCTCTGTGCTGGCCGAGTGTGTGCTGTGTGAATGAAGAAACCCCACACCAGGAAAGGTGCGGGGTTTCTTGTGGAAATTCTGTGACTTACTTGCTGTCGTCTGGTCCAGACGTTGTCTTCTGGATCTGCATCAAGAATTCGACATTGGACTTGGTGCCCTTCATCTTCTCGAGCAAGAGTTCGAGAGCGGCCTGTGGTTCGAGCGCATGAAGAACGCGGCGAAGCTTCCAGACAATGTTCAGTTCTTCAGTTCCCATAAGGATTTCTTCCTTACGTGTACCTGATGCAACAACGTTCACTGCAGGGAAGATGCGCTTATCAGCCATCTTACGATCGAGGATGAGCTCCATATTTCCTGTGCCCTTGAACTCTTCGAAGATAACTTCATCCATACGAGATCCGGTATCAACAAGAGCTGTTGCAAGAATGGTCAGTGATCCACCATCCTCAATATTACGAGCTGCACCAAAGAACTTCTTTGGTGGATACAAAGCAGCTGAATCAACACCGCCAGAAAGGATGCGGCCTGATGCAGGTGCCGCAATGTTGTATGCGCGACCCAAACGAGTGATGGAGTCGAGAAGAACAACTACATCGTGGCCCATTTCAACGAGGCGCTTTGCGCGCTCGATAGCAAGCTCGGCGATAGTTGTGTGATCATCAGCTGGGCGGTCGAACGTTGAAGCAATAACTTCACCCTTTACGCTGCGCTGCATATCGGTAACTTCTTCAGGACGTTCATCAACGAGAACAACCATCAAGTGACACTCAGGATTGTTTGTTGTGATTGCATTTGCTATTGATTGCAAGACCATGGTCTTACCGGCCTTTGGAGGCGAGACGATAAGTCCGCGTTGGCCCTTACCAATTGGCGCGATTAAGTCGATGACGCGAGTTGTCAGAATGTTTGGCTCTGTCTCAAGGCGAAGACGCTCTTGTGGGTAGAGAGGAACAAGCTTTCCGAATTCAACGCGGCCACGTGCTTCTTCATAGGGCAATCCATTGATTGTCTCGAGAGTAATAAGTGGGTTGTACTTCTGGCGAGTTTCGCCTTCGCGTAACTGGCGAACCTGACCTGTAACAACATCGCCCTTACGTAGACCGTACTTACGTACCTGGCCTTGTGAAACGTAGACATCGTTAGGTCCTGGAAGGTAGCCACCCGTACGGATAAATGAGTAGTTATCCATGATGTCGACGAGGCCACCAACAGGTACCAAGACATCATCTTCACCAATTACTGGCTCACGCTCTTCGCGGTTGCCACGGTCGCGGTTGCGATCGCGCCCACGATTGCGGTCGCGACGGTTGCGTCCACCGCGCTCTTCACGATCGTTGCCGCGATCGATATTTGATGGTGCGCTATCTGAAGAATCATCGTCGCCATCTTCATCTGATGAATCATCTGAATTCTTTGAGTTGTTATCGCGGTTGTTCTTCTTGGCATTGCGAGCTTCACGGCGCGCTTCACGTTCAGCCTTCGCAGCTTCGCGGTTTGCTGCCTGGAGATCTGCAATCGCTGTGACGAGATCATCCTTCTTGAGCTTTGCTGCACCCTCGATACCGAGCTGAGACGCAACTTCCTTTAACTTAGGAAGGGTCATACTGGAAAGCTCTGGGCTGCTAGAACGAACTGGTTCTGTTGTTGTCATGTATTTCTTTTCACTTTGGGGCTAAACGTATGAGTTGAACCCTGGTTGAATAACGGGAATTTACTTCTGATTTTTACTACTTGGATTTATCAATTCTGAATTTTCACCCTTAACTAACTGGGATCGAACTGATGGCAAAACTATAGCAGGGTGGCTCCGCGGCTAGCAATTTCAAGAGTTTTACCCTCAAATTTAGCTCCACCTGCGCGAGAAAGTTGGGCAATCTCTTCGTCCCCTTCAGTGTGAAGGGCTAACACTGTTGGGCCAGCTCCTGAGATAAATGCAGCAACTCCAGCAGCGCGAAGTTTTGTCATCAGCGCAAATGAAGCTGGCATCGCTTCTTCTCGGTAGCGCTGATGTAAGAAATCTTCGGTCGCGGCAAAAAGTAGATCAGGACGGATTGTGAGCGCCTGTGTCATAAGAGCTGCATTTGATGTGTTTCGTTGCGCATCTGCAAATGGAATGGTTTCAGGCAGCATGGTGCGCGCTTTTTTAGTTGCAAGTGGTGTTGATGGAATAAATGCCATTACTTTGATGCGCGGATCTACAGGCAGATGAACTGCATGCGCGACAGCTTTACCTTTGACAAGATCTTGCCAGGCAACAGTTGCTCCACCGTAAAGCGCTGCAGCCACATTATCTGGATGGCCCTCCATCTCATTGGCAAGATTGAGAAGTGTTTCATCGCTCATCTTCTCTGTGCCGGTAAGAACGAGTGAACGAGCTAGAACGAGTCCCCCGATAATTGCTGATGCAGAAGATCCAAGACCGCGACCATGAGGAATAACATTGAGCGCACGAACTGCAATGCCCTTTGGCTTTCCACCTAAGAAATCGAATCCTTTATACATCGCTTTTACAAGCAGGTTTTTATCGGTGCGAGGAACTTCATCTGCGCCTTCACCAGTGACATCGATATCGAGTCCACCTTCATCAAGAATCTGTGCGACATAGCGATCGTGCATTCCAAAAGCTAGACCAAATGAATCAAAGCCAGGTCCCAAGTTGGCAGAGGTTGCAGGAACCTGTACCTGAATTGGATTAGCTTTAAATGTTGGCTTGGCCATGGCGCAATTGTTTCGTTAGTTCTTCACTAAGCCAAGAGCTTTAGCGGCGGCGTCAGCATTGACGGGAACAACAACAGGATCGGCAGCGCCTTCGAGCGCCCACGGAATATCTTTCAGACCATTGCCTGTGCAGGTAATAACAATTGTCTTATCTTTAGGAAGCTTGCCAGCGTTCTTATATTTAATAAGACCGGCAAGGCCTGCTGCAGATGATGGTTCGCAGAAGATTCCTTCTTTTGCTGCGAGTAAGTGGTACGCCGCAAGAATTTCTTCATCAGTAACAGAGTCGATTAATCCGCCTGATTCATCGCGAGCCGCGATCGCTTGATCCCATGAAGCGGGATTGCCAATACGAATTGCAGTGGCAATTGTTTCTGGCTTCGCAACAGGTTTTCCTGTTACAAGGGGCGCAGCGCCTGCTGCTTGGAATCCCCACATCTGTGGCAACTTCTTTGAAATCTTATCGTTGCGGTATTCGTTGTAACCCTTCCAATATGCAGTGATATTTCCTGCATTACCTACGGGAAGAGTATGAATATCAGGAGCATCGCCGAGCATGTCGACAACTTCAAAGGCTGCTGTCTTCTGTCCTTCAATGCGATATGGATTTACGGAGTTCACAAGTGAAACGGGATAGTGCTCAGAGAGGTCGCGAGCAAGAACGAGGCAATCATCAAAGTTTCCATCAACTTGCAGAAGTTTTGCACCGTGCACAACCGCTTGCGCCAACTTACCCATTGCAATCTTGCCTTCAGGAATTAGAACTGCAGGAACCATTCCGGCCTTCACTGCGTACGCCGCAGCCGAGGCAGATGTATTTCCGGTTGATGCACAGATAACAGCTTTGGCACCATCTTCGGCAGCCTTGGTAATCGCCATTGTCATGCCGCGATCTTTAAATGAACCAGTTGGGTTAATTCCCTCAAACTTTACCCAAACATTGTTGCCGAGCAGCTCAGAGAGAACGCAGGCATAGATAAGTGGGGTTCCACCTTCGCGCAGTGTTACGACAGGAGTCTTTGAAGTAACAGGTAGGCGATTGCGGTATTCCTCTATCACTCCGCGCCACTGATGTGCGCCTGCCTTCTTTGAAAAGATACCCATTACGCAATCGCTCCTTCTACGCGGATAACGCTAGAAATTTTTGTCACAATGGACATCTTTTTCAGCGCTTCGACGGTTGACTTAAGTTCGCCTTCTGTCGCACGGTGTGTGACGATGATGAGCTCAGCATCTTCATTGCGCCCATTTTGATCGACAGTCTGAATAGATACGCCTTGATCAGCAAATACCTTGGCGATTGCAGCCAAAACACCTGATTTATCTTCAACTTCAAGGCGGATAAGGAACTTGGTCTTAGTGGTTTCAATGGGAGCGATATCGCGATCTGCATAATCAGTTTCACGCTGGCCAATCGAGTTCAAAGCAATATGGCGTGATACGGCTACTACGTCACCCAAAATTGCAGATGCAGTTGGTTGTCCACCCGCACCACGACCGTAGAACATCAGCGGTCCTGCAGATTCAGCTTCGACGAAGACAGCGTTAAAGGCATCGCGCACTGAAGCAAGTGGGTGGCTCTTATCAATCATGACAGGGTGAACGCGCACTGAGATTTCATCTGCTGGAGTTAACTCTGCAATGGCGAGCAACTTGATGACGTGGTCCATAGATTTCGCAATCGCCACATCTTCAAGAGTGATCTTTGAAATACCTTCGCGGTACACATCATCGACAGTTACACGTGTGTGGAATGCAAGGCCCGAGAGAATTGCTGCCTTTGCAGCTGCATCGAATCCTTCGATATCGGCAGTTGGGTCTGCCTCGGCATAACCAAGAGCTTGCGCCTCTTTGAGAACATCTGCGAATTCGCGGTTATCTTCATGCATCTTTGTCAGAATGTAATTAGTTGTGCCATTTACGATTCCCATTAAGCGAGTAACGAAGTCGCCGGCGAGTGAATCGCGAAGTGGGCGAATAATAGGAATTGCTCCAGCAACGGATGCTTCGTAGTAAATATCTTCGCCCTTGGCATATGCAGCAGTAAAGAGATCGGCGCCATGGCTAGCAAGGAGAGCCTTGTTTGCGGTAACAATTGATTTGCGATTGTTAATTGCAGTCATTGCAAGTTCGCGGGCAGGTTCGATGCCACCCATTACTTCAACGATCAGATCGATATCAGGATCGTTGACGATAGAAAATGGATCTGTAGTAAAGAGCGCTGGGTCGAGCCCTGGGTAATCCTTGATAGTGCGCACTGCGATGCGTGTGAGTTCAATCTTTACGCCGGCGCGAGTTGAGAGCTCGGCAGTATCTTCGAGGAGCAGGCGGGCTACTTGGCTTCCGACAACGCCGCAGCCGAGCATGCCAACGCGAACTGGTTTATCTGCGGGGCTCATATACCTATTCTTTCACATCAAGTGAGAGCAGGTCTGCCTCATTTTCTCGGCGCACAATTACGCGGGCTTTTCCATCTTTTACTGCAACAACAGGTGGTCGTGGCACATGGTTGTAATTGCTCGCCATGCTGCGGCCATATGCACCGGTCGCTGGAGTTGCAACGAGATCTCCAGGAGCAATATCGGATGGAAGTTGAATTTCATTGATGATGATGTCACCAGTCTCGCAATGCTTTCCAACTAAACGAGTGAGAGCCAGTGGCGCAGTTGAGGCGCGTTGTGCAACTACAGCTGTGTATTCAGCATCGTAAAGCGCAGTGCGTGCGTTATCGCTCATTCCGCCATCGACAGATACATATTTACGAACTTTTCCGCCATCGATAACAACATCTTTGACAGTTCCTACTTCATACAGAGTAAACATTGTTGGTCCGACGATATTGCGACCTGGTTCGAGTGAAACTATTGGCATAGCAAGTTTGTATGCAGCACATGCCTTCTTTACTGCTGCATGAATCTGGGGCAATACATCGGCAGGTTCGACAGTGACATCTCCAGCAACATAAGAGATGCCGAATCCCCCGCCAAGGTCGAGCTCGGGAAGTTCAGAACCGAAAGCATCGCGATACTTGGCCATAAATCCCATTAAGCGATCGGTTGCAATCTCATGAGCTTCTGAACCAAATATCTGTGAACCGATATGGCAGTGCACGCCGCGGAGTTCGAGTTCAGGATGCGTTCCAACTGCTTCAACAGCAGCCCAGGCAGCTCCCGATGCAATAGAGAAACCAAATTTCACATCTTCGTGAGCAGTTGAAATCTTTTCGTGTGTATGAGCTTCGATGCCCGGAGTAAGGCGGAGCATGACAGCTTGGCGCACACCATGCTTCCTCGCAGCGGCTGCAACGCGCTCGATTTCAAAGAGTGAATCCATGACAATCGTCTTAACGCCGACCGAGACTGCGCGATCAATTTCAGCAACAGATTTATTATTTCCGTGGACTTCAATTTTCTGTGGATCGATACCACCAGCAAGTGCTGCTGCTAGTTCTCCCCCGGTGCAGACATCGATACCGATGCCGATTTCAGCGATCCACTGCGCGACAGCAGTGCAGATAAAGGACTTTGCAGCGTAATAAATAGTTCCTGCATGCTCGCCAAACTCTGACTGCAAACCATTGTGCCAAGCAAGAGCACGTGAACGATATGCATCTTCATCGAGAAAGAATGCTGGTGTTCCAAATTCTTTCGCTAACTGAGCAGCTGGAATTCCAGCCAGGCTCAGCGTTCCGCCTTCGAGCGATGAATTCTTTGACCACATCTGTGTTGAAGAGTTCTGAGACATCGTTACATCCTCTCCGGTGCTGAGACGCCAAGTAGATCAAGACCATTTGCAAGTACCTGCATCGTTGCAGCACAGAGCGCTGCGCGCGCGGAATGAATAGGTGCAATTGCTTCGTCGCCCAGAGGTAGGACTCGGCAATCTGCATAGAAGCCGTGATAAACCCCAGCAAGTTCTTCGAGGTAGCGAGCGACGCGATGTGGCTCGCGGAATTCGGCGGCGCTTGCAACAACGCCTGGATATTCAGCGAGTGCACCCAGTAATTCGTTTTCGCGATCATGAGAAAGTTGTGATGGATCAAAGGATGCAAGATCAGATGAGATTCCGAGCTCAGCTGTGTTGCGGAGAACAGCTGCGATACGCGCATGTGCGTACTGCACGTAATAGACCGGGTTCTCATTGGTATTACGACGCAAGATATCGATATCCATCACCATAGGTGTGTTTACTGGGTATCGGATCAGGGTGTAACGAGCAGCATCGACGCCAACTTTTTCAACGAGCTCTTCGAGAGTAATGATTGTGCCAGCGCGCTTTGAGAGCTTGAGCTCTTCTCCGCCTTCCATAATCTTTACAAGCTGTCCGATGAGTACATGGATGTTGTAC
Source organism: Actinobacteria bacterium IMCC25003 (assembly GCA_002284855.1). Lineage (GTDB taxonomy): Bacteria > Actinomycetota > Actinomycetes > Nanopelagicales > Nanopelagicaceae > Planktophila. Next base: position 1,323,994 of record CP015603.1, read on the forward strand.
TCAGGATCATCTCCGGCGCAGGCAGCAGTTGCTTTGAGGCGATGGATATAACCATGGTGATCGGCCCCAAGCATGTAGATACAGATATCAAATCCACGTTCGCGCTTATTGATGTAATAAGCAGTATCTGAAGCGAAGTATGTGAGGTCGCCATCTTCCTTAAGAATCACGCGATCTTTATCGTCACCGAAATCTGTCGTGCGCAGCCAGATTGCTCCATCTTGTTCAAAGACATGTCCTTGTGCGCGGAGTTTTTCGAGAGCATGTTCGACGGCACCTGATTCGTGGAGCGAGCGCTCAGAGAACCAGACATCAAAGTTGGTATGGAAAGTTTCAAGAACGCGTTGCTGTTGTGCGAGTTGAACCTTGTAGGCAGCTTCACGAAATTCTTCGCTCGTGCTAATTGCAGGATTTGCAGCAACAACTTCCTTCGCTAAATCAGCAATGTAATTTCCTTGGTAACCATCTTCAGGAATTGGCTTGCCCTGTGCAGATGCCTGAACAGATTGACCAAAGAGATCCATCTGACGACCGCGGTCGTTGATGTAGAACTCGCGAGTGACCTGCGCACCTGCTGCGCTAAGAACGCGACCCAGCGCATCGCCGACAGCTGCCCACCGTGTATGCCCCAAGTGCAACGGACCGGTAGGGTTGGCGCTAATAAATTCGAGATTTATCTTTACGCCAGCGAGCGCAAGGCCACGACCGTATTCATATTTATGAGTGAGAATGGTGCGCACGAGTTCTGCTTGGCTGGCTCGATCTAAAGTGATGTTGATAAATCCGGGGCCAGCGATATCAACCTTGGTAACCCCTGCGATCGATGTAATGGCGCTCTGCAGGATTGTGGCAATCTCTCGCGGATTCTTTCCAGCAGCCTTCGCTAATTGGAGCGCAATGGAAGTGGCGTAATCACCGTGGTCGCGGTTCTTGGGGCGCTCAAGCGTGATGCTCTCGGGAGCGCTTCCTTCAATGAGACCCTGGGCAAAGGCAGCAGCAACGGCAGCCTGAATATCGGCTGAGAGCTGGTCTGCGAGGCTTGGCATTAGGCAAGGTTACCCGCTCACGCACGCGTGAGGTCGCCCAAATGAACGTTCAACCGTTATCAAATCGTTAGCGCAAATTCCTCGCTTTTAGACACTACCCGCAAGTACTTTGGGCTCACCCGTCGGGACCATAAACAGGAATGAAAAATCTTCTTTCTGGGTATTCGACTTTTTCGAAAGGTCACTACACATATGACAAAGCGTCGTAACGCAGTAGCAGCGGTCATCGCATCAGCTGCTCTCGCACTTACTGGCTTCGTTTCAGCATCATCAGCAACTGCTGCTGGCACACAGGTTGGCGTAATCCTTCCTGATGCTGCTTCATCAGCACGCTGGGAAACAGCTGACCGTCCATTCCTCGCAGCAGCATTTAAGAAGGCTGGCGTAACAGCTGACATTCAGAATGCAAATGGCGATAAGGCAAAGTTCGCAACAATCGCAGATCAGATGCTTGCTAAGGGCGTCAAGGTCTTGATCATGGCTGGACTTGATTCACCATCAACAGCTGCTATTCAGGCAAAGGCTGCAAAGGCTGGCGTTAAGACAATCGACTACGACCGTCTAACACTTGCTGGTTCAGCTTCATACTACGTTTCATTCGACAACGTTGCAGTTGGAAAGCTTCAAGGACAGGGCATCAAGTCATGTCTCGATAAGGCTGGCAAGAAGAAGGCTTCTATCGTTTACTTGAACGGTTCACCAACAGATAACAACGCAACACTCTTCAAGCAGGGTTACGACTCAGTACTTCGCCCATCAATCAAGTCAGGTGCTTACACACTTGTTGATGATCAGTCAGTTCCAGATTGGGACAACGCTAAGGGTGGAGTTATCTTCGAGCAGCAGCTCACAAAGGCAGGCGGAAAGCTTGATGCAGTTGTATCAGCTAACGAAGGTCTTGGACTTGCAGCAGTAGCAGTTCTTAAGAAGAACGGTCTTAACGGCAAGGTATGCGTATCAGGTCAGGATGCAACAGCAGACGGACTTGCAGCGATCCTTACAGGTGACCTTTCAAACACTGTTTACAAGGCTGTAAAGCAGGAAGCAAACGGAGCTGCTGATCTTGCAATCGCATTGATCAAGGGCACAAAGGTTGCTAATGCAACAGGAAAGACAAACGATGGAAAGCGTGATGTTCCATCAGTTCTTCTCGTTCCAGTCGGAATCACAAAGGCTAACGTCAAGGTTGTCATCGCTGATGGCTTCCAGAAGCGCGCTGATGTGTGCAAGATTGCAACAGAAGCTGTTTGTAAGGCAAACGGTATCTAATTCATTAGATATCTAAGCTAGTAATAGCTAATGCTTAAGAATCCGGTCCGAGGGTTACCTCGGACCGGATTCGCATTAGTAAGTTAAAAAATATTTATAACCCGTAAATCGAGAGGCGCCCATGAGCACACCGTTGCTTTCGCTCAAAGGAATCAATAAATCCTTTGGACCAGTCCACGTTTTAAAAGATGTTCACTTTGATGTCTATCCAGGACAGGTCACCGCACTTGTTGGCGATAACGGTGCCGGTAAGTCGACTCTCATCAAATGTATCGCCGGTATCTACACTCCCGAAAGCGGCGAATTCCTCTTCGAAGGAAGTAGCGTCACCATCGATGGACCTCGAGCTGCCACTGCGCTCGGCATCGAAATTGTGTATCAAGATCTTGCGCTCTGCGACAACCTCGACATTGTTCACAATATGTTCCTGGGTCGTGAAGAGAAGAAGGGCGTCACCCTTAACGAAACTTCTATGGAATCACTCGCACGTAAGACTCTCGATGGTCTCAATGTGCGAACAGTAAAATCCATTCGTCAGACTGTTGCCTCACTCTCTGGTGGACAACGTCAGACCGTTGCCATTGCACGTGCAGTTCTCTGGAACTCGAAGGTTGTTGTTCTCGACGAACCAACAGCTGCTCTCGGTGTTGCTCAGACTGAACAAGTACTCAACCTTGTACGCCGCCTTGCAGATAAGGGCCTTGCGGTCGTTCTCATCAGCCACAATCTCAATGACATCTTCCAGGTTGCCGATAACATCGCAGCTCTCTATCTCGGAAATATGGCAGCGCAGGTTAAGAAGACTGATGTCACCACTAATCAAGTCATTGAATTAATTACAACAGGTAAATCTGAAGGAGTGACAAAGTAATGAGTACTCACACAACTTTAGAGAAAGAGACTCTCAAGGGAGCAGCCTCTAACTACCTCTCACGTATTAAGGCTGGCGATATCGGCTCACTTCCGGCTGTACTTGGACTTGTCTCACTAGTTGCTGTCTTTGGCGCAATGTCAGAGTTCTTCCTCACCAACCGCAACTTTGCAAACCTCTTAACTCAAGCAGCGCCAGTGATGGTGATTGCAATGGGCCTTGTCTTCGTTCTGCTCCTTGGCGAAATCGATCTCGCTGCGGGCTATGCATCAGGTGTATGCGGAGCAGTACTTGTTTTGCTCGTCACTAACCATGGATGGAGCTGGTACACAGCACTAGCTGCAAGCATCGCCGTCGGCGCCGGGCTTGGATTGCTGATTGGAACCTTGGTTTCCCGCGTTGGTATTCCCTCATTCGTTGTCACCCTTGCAGCATTCTTGGCCTTCCAAGGAATCTTGCTCTTGCTTGCAGGTGAGGGCGGAACTATTCCTATTGCCGATAAGACAATCTTGGCTGTTGAAAATAGCAACCTCACACCGACTCAGGGTTGGATCCTCTGGGCTGTTACATCTGCGCTTTACGTCGTAGGTGGACTCAATCGCATCAACTCACGTCGTAGAGCTGGCCTAGTTGTCGAGCTGACGCAGTTGTGGGCGATGAAGACAACAGTTCTTCTTGTCATCACAGGTGCGGCCGTTTTCCAACTCAATCAAGAGCGTGGACTCTCTGCAACAAATAGTACTAAGGGCGTTCCTATCGTTGCGCCACTTATTCTCCTCATCCTGGTTGCAGGAACATTCTTGCTCTCCAAGACCGCATTCGGTCGCCACATCTATGCAGTAGGTGGCAATGCAGAAGCAGCTCGTCGTGCAGGTATCAATGTCAAACGCGTTCGCACCGTTGCATTTATTCTCTGTTCCTCACTTGCTGCAGTTGCTGGAATGCTCTTTGCATCACGTATGAACTCAATCTCGCCTTCAACAGGTGGATCTTCCACACTTCTCTACGCAGTAGGTGCTGCAGTGATCGGTGGAGTTTCACTCTTCGGTGGCAAGGGACGTATGCGCGATGCAATCCTCGGCGGTCTCGTCGTTGCTGTTATTGATAACGGTATGGGTCTTCTTGGATATGGCGCAGGAATCCAATTCCTCGTCACTGGTGCAGTTCTCTTGGTATCAGCAGGCGTCGATGCAGTTTCTCGACGTGGAGCACTGGCCAACTAAGCCCCGGTAAGCAAGTTCGGCGCATGGATTTGTTGCACGAGCGAAAGGCGCGTAGCCTTCAGCTCTAGCAACTCCAGCGGGAGTGGTGAAATGGCAGACACGCAAGTCTTAGGAACTTGTGCTTCGGCGTGCGGGTTCAAGTCCCGCCTCCCGCACCAACGTTTTACGATTGAATATCTCCATGGCTAAACAATCTCCAGCAAAAGCGAAGAAGCTTCGTGGCGAAGCTATGCGCGCTGCCGCCGAGCGCAGAGCTGCTCGTGCCGCATCGCAATGCGAAGTAACACGTGGAGAAGTTGATCTCGATGCCTACGCTGAAGTAGATGGCCCTTGGCGCGAACTCGGATTGGCAGCCCCAGCCCGCAGAGCCCTGATTGATGATGGCTATTACAAGCTCAGTGACCTACGGAAAACTTCGCTCGATGCCATCAAGGATTTACATGGCATGGGCCCTAACGCGATTCGTATACTCACGACCGCGATGAAGAAGGCTGATTTATCCTTCCGAAAGTGAAACTTTCGGGCAAGTAGCTGGCGAAAGTAAATATGCAAGCCATTCGCAAAGAAGATTGAATCGCAATTTTTCATTTTAAATTCTTCTGTATAAAATTTGGGCGTTCACGAGTTCTACGTATTAGCCCCGGCTTAGTAGACGGCAACCCTCCACCGCGGTGGGGTGCTCCGGGTGACGAACAGGTCAGGTAACTGGCAAGCGCGAATTTCAAAGATGAATTCATCGCACTAGCTAACAACTGACACCTACTGCGATGGAGAGAAACATGTCTAACAATTGGTCTTTTGAGACTCTGCAGATCCATGCTGGACAAACTGCAGATCCCACAACTGGTGCTCGCGCACTTCCGTTGTATCAAACAACAGCTTATGAATTCCGCGATACAACACACGCGGCAAATCTCTTTGGTCTTGCCGAACTCGGCAATATCTATACCCGCATCATGAACCCAACTCAAGATGCTGTTGAGCAACGCCTTGCAGCACTTGAAGGCGGAGTGGCAGCACTTCTCCTTGCATCAGGATCTGCCGCAACCACATTTGCGATTCTCAACGTTGCAGAAGCAGGCGACCACATTGTTTCTAGCCCAAGCCTTTACGGCGGAACATATAACTTGTTCCATTACACACTCCCTAAGTTCGGCGTTGAAGTTACTTTCGTCGATGACCCAAGCGATCCAGAATCATGGAAGCGCGCAGTCAAGCCAAATACAAAGGCTTTCTTCGGAGAGACAATTGCCAATCCTAAGAATGAAATTCTCGATATCAAAACTGTTGCTGATATCGCACATTCAGTGGGCGTTCCTCTGATCGTTGATAACACTGTGGCAACTCCGTATCTCATCAAGCCAATCGAGTTCGGTGCAGATGTTGTTGTCCACTCAGCTACTAAATTCCTTTCTGGACACGGTAATGCAGTGGTGGGCGCGATTATCGATGCAGGAAAATTCGATTACGCGCAGCATCAAGATCGCTTCCCAGGCTTTAATAAGCCAGATCCTAGCTATCACGGCTTGGTCTTCTCGCAAGCGCTCGGAGTTGGCTCTGCCTTCGGTGCAAACCTTTCTTACATCTTCAAGATTCGCTTGCAGCTCTTGCGTGATGTCGGAGCGGCAGTTTCACCATTTAACGCATGGCTCTTGGCACAAGGTCTTGAGACTCTCTCACTTCGTATTGAGCGCCACATTGAAAATGCTAAATCTGTTGCAACCTGGCTCGAATCACATCCTGATGTTGAAAAGGTTAACTACGCAGCGCTGAAATCATCTCCATGGAACGCACTTGCTACCAAGTACGCACCAAAGGGACCTGGCGCTGTTCTCTCATTCGAACTTAAGGGTGGAGTGGAAGCGGGCAAGAAGTTCGTCGAATCTCTCGAGCTCTTTAGCCATGTTGCCAATATTGGTGATGTTCGTTCACTCGTTATCCATCCAGCAACTACAACGCACTCACAGCTCTCACCTGAAGAGCAGCTGGAGGCTGGTGTTACTCCAGGTCTTGTCCGCTTAAGTCTTGGACTTGAAAATATCGACGACATCAAGGCTGACCTTGAAGTTGGATTTAAAGCTGCGAAAGGTTAATCGCTAGTTAATAAAGCTGTAGATCAATAAGAGGCCGCCACATGCAATCACGATTGCTGTGGCGGCTTTTGTATGTAACCAATTCTTTCCACCGTCAAGGAATGTAATTGCAAGTAGTAGCGCTCCAGGAACGATAAGCACCAAACTTTTCCCAAGGTTATTTGTATGGCCTGTCTGGTAGCGAAGATTGATCAGGCCTACTGCGAGAAGTAGGTAGCCACCCATGCGAAAGTTATTTATGCGCTGCATATTCATAGTGTGAGGATAAAGCAGAAGGGCGCCGGTTTCCCGACGCCCTTCCGTTATGAACTAATCAATTAGTGATCAGCTGGCATACCTTCTGCGTGTGACTTCATGCGTGCGATCTTCAAAATTGTAAGACCGAATACGCACTTCGCGAGAATATCTGCAATGGTGTAACCAACCTGTACACCTACGAATGATGACGCTGTTGGGTCGCCGTTCATTCCGAGGATGTATGAAATTGGGTATACGCCCCATGTGCCGATGAGAAGAAGACGCAGACGTCCAATTGTCTCGGCTACACCAGCTGGCTGGCGCTCCAATGACTTTCCAAGTTCTACGAAGAGAACGTAAAGGATGTAAAGGAATGGGATTGTTGAAAGAACACCGTAAAGGATTGCTGTGTTCTTATCTGATGAAATTTCACCTGGGTAGCCAAGTGCGATCATCGCTGCTGATGCTGGAACAAGTCGCATAATGAGTGACTTTGAAACTTCCTTTGCAAGAGCAAGTACAGCAATAACTTCTACGAGAAGTAGTGGAACAGTAAGTAGCCAGTCAACGTAGCGGTATGCCTCGTTGAATGCGCCCTGCTCGCCTGAAACGTTTACTGCCATACCTTCTGATGCTTCACCGAATGAGTTGAAGATTCGGAAGTAGTGGTAGCCAGCAATAAATGTAACCATTGATGACATCACTAGAGCATTGCGGTACTTAGGTAGAACTCGTGACTGTGATACGAGGGTATACACAGTGCATGCGAGCATTGAGATCAAACCAAGTGAAAAAATGTTGTAAACAAGGTTCCATTGGTTGCTATTGAGTGTTACTGACATGTAGTAAGCCTCCGTGAGTGCTATATCAGCGCGAATCGGTTGATTCGTCAGTTCAGTTATCTATGAAGTCCTCGAGGAGCCTCATTGATGTCCGACGGGATAAGTGTGCGCTTCTTGCGAACGATTTGCACCCTCTACTGGTCAGTTTTCTTACTTTTTTTCAAAAAGTTGAGCGTAAATCCGCAGAGAAAGGGACTTTTCACCCCGACAGGTAGCCTTGCCAGGTGCTTGCTCAACTTCAGGACCTACGCAGCCATAAAGGCTTCTCGAGCTTAGCTATCTCCCGATTCATATCAAATGTAGGAAATGGCGTCTCGCCCATCGCTCTCGCCTACGGGGTCTTGAGTCTGCCCAACGCAACAGGTAGAGATTTATCGATTGTGATGGCTGCGCGCTTTGTTCCACTTCTTGCTTTCATGCTCTTCGGCGGCGTCATCGCCGATCGTTTCCAACGTAACCGTCTGGTTGGTGGCAGCGACATGCTCGGAAGTTTCCTCGCTGCGGTCAGCGCAATCTCACTCATCGCAGGTTTTTCAAGTACTTGGTTACTTGCCTTGATGGGCGGACTTTTTGGAATTCTCAATGCAATCTGGTGGCCGGCAATGTCGGGAGTCTTGCCTGAAATTCTGCCCAAGGAGAAGTTGCAAGAAGGAAATGCAGTCATTGGTTTATTAACAAACTTCGGTTACATAGTCGGAACGCTCGGCGGCGGAATTCTCGTTTCCAACGTTGGTGCGGGATGGGGACTCTTGGTTGATGCCATCAGCTTCTTTATCGCTGGAGCAATTGTCTGGAACTTACCCATCATTGGAAAGATCAAAGATAAGAGCCCTGGAATCATTCATGACCTTGCAGTCGGATGGAAAGAATTTATCTCACGCTCGTGGGTGATTGCGATGGTGGTTTCATTTGCGTTGATCAATATGGCCTTCGAATCCATGCTCTCGGTGCTCGGTCCACTCAACTTTAGTGATCCTGTCACTGGACCAAAGCAATGGTCCTATAACTTGGCGGGGCTCTCTGTGGGAATGCTTATCGGTGGAATCTGGGTATTAAAGGTAAAGATTGGAAGACCTCTCTACCTCGCCATGGTTCTCATTGCGCTCTCTGCAGTGTGGGATTACGCCTTAGCTTTCGATCTTCCTATCTCCTTCTCTGTCCTTGCTGCAATCTTCTCTGGGATTAGCCTGGAAGTATTTATGGTGACGTGGAATACCTCATTGCAGAGCCATGTTCCTGAAGAGTCATATTCGCGAGTGAGTTCCTATGACACCTTAGGTTCATTTGGTATCGCTCCCCTTGGAATCGTCATCGCTGGGCCACTTGCTATGCACTTTGGCGTCAACACCATTCTCTTCATCACTGGAACAACCACACTTATTGCATCAATCGCCTCTTTATTGGTGCCCTCTGTCCGAAACCTCAGAAACGATTAGGCTTACGAGATGAGTACGGAACCGATTCCTATTGAGCAACAACAGTTGCCCCCGAAATTACGAGGCTGGTTCCATTTAGGTGCAACACCTGTTGTCATCATCGCATCACTTGTTCTCTTCATCTTGAGCGGTGAATCATTTAAGTTAGCAGTTGCTCTGTACTCAATTACAGCCATCATGCTCTTTAGCGTCTCGGCTATCTACCACCGCGTTCCATGGATTCCACGTAAGAAGAAAATTTGGCGTCGTTGGGATCATGCAAATATCAACTTACTTATCGCAGGTTCTTACACTCCCTTTGCGGTTGCGCTTCTTGATGATCACGACCGAAATGTTTTGTTGGCAATCGTTTGGACTGGCGCACTGCTTGGCGTTGCGCTCCGCGTCTTCTGGGTAGGTGCACCGCGATTCCTTTACGTAGCAAATTACTTACTGCTTGGTTGGGTCGCCATCATCTACACACCACAGCTCTACAAAGAGGGTGGGCTATGGGTGATTCTTCCCATCATCATTGGTGGCTTGCTCTACTCAATAGGAGCAATTTTCTATGCGCTCAAGCGTCCTGGGCGTAATGCAAAGTACTTCGGATTCCACGAGCTCTTCCACATATTTGTGCTGGCAGCGTGGATTTCTCAATATCTAGCGGTCTCCTTCGCCATTTACCGAAAGTAGCTTCATGCTCTAATCTTGGGCTCTCGTATTGATCCCCAAGCACTTGATTGAGAGTTTCACCATGGCAGAGAAGAACTTCCGCAACTGGGTTGGTTTTCGCGACGAAGCAGATCGCACACCTGTTGCCAATCCTGTCGATCGCATCCGCGAACTCGAATCTCAATTAGCTGATCTCAAATCCCGCCGCGACATCACAGGTCTTAGCCGCGAAGAGTTCGAAATCCTCGCAACTGAAACAGCGATGGCAATGATCAAGTCAGCGCAAGCGCGTGAAGCAAAGGCCACAGCTGCTGCAGAGCGATTAATTAATGAGAGTACCCGCAATGCAAAAGATGCAATCGAAGGTGCAGAAAATAAGGCCCGTAGCATTCTTGCCGGGGCCGAATCTCGCGGACGCAAATACATTTCTACTGCCGAAGCTGAGGCATCTGAAATTGTTCGTGACGCCACCCGTGAAGGTGATTCGATTATTGAAGCAAAGCGTCGAGACGGGGCAGCCCTTACGACAGCTGCTCGCCGAGAAGCAGAACGCGTTATCTCTGAAGCGGCTGAAAACGTTACTGAATATCGTGCCTGGCTCGCCGACATCATCGCAGAGTCTGAGCGCCTATACCGCTCACAAGCGACAGCGCTCTCCGCTGCTGAATCGGCAATTGCAGCATCGCGCGAAAAACTAGATTCGGCTTTTACTCGCTTAACTAAGATGCAAGCAGTCGTTGATAACTCACTCAATGAAGATGGCACTGTAAAGAAATCAGCGCCTATTCGCGTAGAGAGCAAGCGCACGCGCGCAGCAATCTCTGCACCTAAGAAGTCTTCCAAAGCTCCAGCAAAGCGCACTGCGACAAAGCAAGCTACCAAGAAAAAATCAGCAAAGCGTAAGTAACTCTGATGGCTGCCAATCGCGGTATCCAATACATCCCTGCAATAGATGGACTGCGCGCTGTCGCAGTAATTGCGGTGATGTTCTATCACCTTGGATTTACCTGGATTCCGGGCGGCTTTCTCGGCGTTGATCTCTTCTTCGTTATCTCTGGCTATGTAATCACCCGCCTACTTCTCGATTCAATTGCGCAGAGCGGTGGACTCGATCTTCGCGGCTTCTATATTGCCCGTGCGCGACGCTTACTTCCCGCGCTTATCTTCATGCTCGTCTCAACCACGATTGCGATTGGCATCTGGGCACCAGACACCATCAAACGCTTACTGACCGATACTCCTTTCTCGCTGACGGGCACGATGAACTGGTGGCTCGTCGCCCATCATCAGGATTACTTTGAAAGCATTGGGCGTCCACCACTTCTGCAGCACACATGGTCTCTGGCAGTCGAGGCTCAGTTCTATCTTGTCTGGCCACTGATTCTCTACTTCATCCTGAAACAATTTGGTAAGAAACATATTCCGCTTGCATCACTCACTATCGCAGCTGCATCAGGAATCACTTTGCTCTTTGTCTCATTCTCTCTCGATGCCTCGAACGCTTCAAAGGTAAGCCATGTCTACTTTGGAACTGATACACATAGCATCGGACTCTTTCTGGGGGCTGCCCTTGCTGTCAGCTGGATTCCTCAGAACTTCACTAAGACTGTTTCCAAGAAGGCACAAGACTTTATTGATGGTGTGGGATTTCTTGGCTTCATTGGAATCCTGGCCGCATTCCTCTTGATTGATGAAACACAACCCACTCTCTACAAGATTGCATTTCCACTTGCAGGAATATGTGGTGCTGCAATTATTATGTCGGTTGTTCACCCAGCATCTCGCTTTGCGCCAGTTCTACAGAATCCAGTATTTCTCTGGATCGGCGAGCGTTCGTATGCAATCTATCTATGGCACTGGGTTATCTTCCAAGTAACTCGCCCAAGTGTGGATCTTGCAGGAAGAGAGTGGGCGTTATATGCGCTGCGCATTCTGATTGTCTTAGCGTTGAGCGATATTTCACTACGCTTTGTAGAGCTCCCTATTCGTCGCGGCGTCATTCAATACTGGCTCAAGGGATTGAAGTACCGCACCAAGAAAGAGCGCACACAGCAGACTCGCACACTTTCTGCTGTCACAGTCGTTGTACTTCTCCTCGCAACTGTAGTCAGCGTCCGTGCCATTGGTATCGCCAATGAAGAACGCCAGAAGCTTGAGGCTTCTCTCACCGCAAAGCCATCGACTGTCTCTGAAGTTGCTACGGATGGCCTCTGGGTTACTGGAGATTCTGTAATTCTTGGTATCCGATCAAAGCTCAGTGAGAGCGAGCCCATCTCTGTCATGAATGCTCGTATCGGACGACAAGCACCTGAACTACTTTCGGTCATTCTTCACGATAAGGCTCAGGCTGGCGATGTACCCGTGATCTTCAACTTGGGTAATAACAATGCACTCACCAGCGAGCAGACTCAGGCAATCTTTGAAGCAGTCAAAGATCAGCCTCGTGTCATCGTGGTAAATACTGCAGTTCCACGCCCGTGGCGCGAAGGAAATAATGCGCTGATTGCAGAGATTGCAGCGCAATATTCCAATGTAGCTATCGTGGATTGGAACGCAATCTCTGAAGGTCACCCTGAATACTTCGCTCCTGATGGAGTCCATCTTGTGCCAACTGGAGTCGATATCTATGTGGCAGAGATTCTTAAGAAATTGAATCCGTAGTAGCTCAATACTGATACAAGAAAAACCCCGCCCACTTAGTGGACGGGGTTTCTTACTTCAATCTTTATTCGAACTGACCTGCAAATCCGAATGCCTTAGCAACTCCGAGTGAACCATCTGCATAGACTGCAGATACTCGGAATGATGTTGATCCATCTTCAGACTTCTTTGCAAACTCAGCTGCATAGGTAGTTGCAGAAACTTCTGACACTACATTCCATGCACCTTGGTTTGAGCGAGTCTCAACTTTGTAACCCTTTACATCTCCAGCTGGCGCCTTCCATGTAATGACCATGACAGCCTTTGAGCTATCTTTCCAATTTCCAATAAAGCGCGATGGTGCTTCGCCTGTTGTCGCTGCTGCATCTGTGGCAGCAGGAGTTTCTTCAGTTGCAGCTGATTCAGATGCCATTGGCTCTGCCGATGCTTCGATTGAAGGTTCTGCAGCAGGTGCCGCATCATCGTTCTCTTTCCCTGAGTTTGAAATAACAATCGCACCGAGAAGAACTACACCAACAAGTACAGCAAGAAGTGTCTTGCTAGATGATCCTTGACGTGGAGCAGCAGATGGAGCAGCAGCCTTTGCCGCTGGCTTAGAAGAGGCTGGAGTTGTAGAAACGTTGACACGTGCAGAACTAGTTGCTGGAACTGGTGGCACTACAACCTTTGCAGAAGCTGACTTCTTCGCAGGAGACTTCTTAACCGCCTTCTTAGGAGCCGCCTTCTTTGTCGTTGTCTTCTTCTTTGCTACAGCTTTCTTAGCAACCGCCTTTTTTGCAACAACTTTCTTTACAGTCTTCTTCTTCGCTACTGACTTCTTAGCGGTTGTCTTCTTCGCAGGAGACTTCTTGACAGCCTTCTTAGCTGTTGACTTCTTAGCTGACTTCTTAGGTGCAGCCTTCTTGGCTGCTGTCTTCTTCTTTACTGCCACGGTATATCTCCTTGGGTTATGAAATTGGGTTATGAAATTGGGCTATGAAATTGAGTTATGAAACGGTGGAATATAGGTAAAAGTTTAACCTAGGCTTTTGAGCAAAGTGATCACATGAGGCGCTATTGCTCGGAGTGATTTTCCTCGATGGCTGATTGCATCCTTCTCATCTGCGCTCATTTGTGCGCTCGAGAGCTGTAATCCATCCGGGCGGAAGATTGGGTCATAGCCAAAACCATGTTCGCCTATCGGGGCGCGCAGAATCCATCCATCGAAGTGCGCCTCTTCGCAATGACTTCTGCCATCAGGGAGATAGAGCGCTGCAACACATGTGAAGTGGGCGCTGCGCTTCTCATCGGGAACGTCAGTTAGTTGGTGCAAAACTTTCTCAGTATTTGCTAGATCGTTTCCGTGTTCGCCCGCCCAGCGCGCGGAGAAAATTCCAGGGTCACCATTGAGCGCATCGACACAGAGTCCGCTGTCATCTGCAATTGCAGGAATTCCTGTTGCAAGCGACATTTCGCGAGCTTTCTTCAGCGCATTCTCTTCAAAAGTTGCGCCATCTTCAATGACATCATGCAGATCAGGGAATTGATCTAAACCGACGAGATCAATCTCGCCCGGAGCCACGGCATCGAGAATTCGACGAAACTCTTCGATCTTTCCCTTATTGCGCGTTGCTAATAGAAGCTTATGTGCCATTTACTTCGCGAGAGCTTGCTTCTGTAATTTGGTGAGTGTTGCAGAACCAGCAACTGCTAAATCAAGGAGTGAATCAAGAAGTGCGCGATCAAATGGTGCGCCTTCGGCCGTTCCTTGCACTTCGATGAAGCGACCATCTCCAGAACAGACAACGTTCATATCGGTTTGTGCGCGAACATCTTCTTCATAGCAGAGGTCGAGCATAGGAACTCCATCAATAATTCCAACGCTGACAGCTGCGACAGAATCAGCAAGTGGCTTTGCGCCAGCTTTGATATGTCCCTGCTTCTGCGCCCAAGCGATTGCATCAGCAAGTGCAACATATGCCCCAGTGATTGCCGCAGTACGAGTACCACCATCTGCCTGAAGAACATCGCAGTCAATAACAATGGTGTTTTCGCCGAGCTCTTTCATATCAACGATGCCGCGAAGTGAACGACCGATAAGACGTGAAATCTCTTGGGTACGTCCGCCTAGCTTTCCCTTAACGCTCTCTCGATCAGATCGTGTATGTGTTGCACGGGGAAGCATTGAATATTCTGAAGTAACCCAACCATTACCTGAATCCTTCAGCCAACGTGGGACACCAGGTGTAAATGATGCAACGCAGAGAACACGAGTCTTTCCAAATTCAACGAGTACTGAACCTTCGGCATGATCGAGCCATCCGCGAGTGATTTTGATATCACGAAGTTGATCTACTGCGCGTCCGTCATTACGTGCCATCTCGTCCCCCATTTTCTTTAGGTTTTATTCGTTTACAGATCTTGGTGTTGTACTGAGCCCACTTCAGGCCCTAAGAATCGACGCGCTAATACTTCAAATGCCTTCGCATCGCCTGTTGCAAGGAATTTATGTGTCGCTGGAGTGCTTGAAGGTGCGCGAAGAAGTGAATTCTCAACGAGAACGCGATACAAGTCTTTTGCAGTCTCTTCAGCACTTGAAACGAGTGAGACTCCATCGCCCATGACATAGGAGATAACGCCCGTAAGCAGTGGGTAGTGGGTGCAGCCAAGAACGAGGGTATCTACCTCTGCATCAATCATTGGCTGCAAGTACTCGCGTGCAACTTTGGTGATGGCATCTCCTGATGTTTCTCCACGCTCGACATATTCAACAAAGAGTGGGCAGGCGATAGAAGTGATCTGCAGCTGTGGCGCTGCAGCAAAGGCATCGAGGTACGCCTTTGAATCAATCGTTGCACGAGTTCCGATTACTCCAACTTTGCCCGTACGAGTTGCCGCAACCGCGCGACGCACTGCAGGCTGAATAACTTCAATGACTGGAACTGAATACCGCTCGCGCGCATCGCGCAACATCGCAGCACTTGCGGTGTTGCAAGCAATCACGAGCGCCTTGACACCTTGATCGACTAAAAAGTCGAGTGTCTCGAGGGCAAAGTCGCGAACTTCAGCAAGCGGACGTGGGCCATACGGACCGCGTGCAGTATCGCCAATATAGAGAGTTGATTCATTGGGAAGTTGATCAAGGATTGCGCGACCAACAGTTAATCCACCGACGCCAGAATCGAAGATACCGATTG
Source organism: Actinobacteria bacterium IMCC25003 (assembly GCA_002284855.1). GTDB lineage: Bacteria > Actinomycetota > Actinomycetes > Nanopelagicales > Nanopelagicaceae > Planktophila. The sequence goes on from CP015603.1 coordinate 1,339,499, forward strand.
GCGCGTTACTCATGGAGAGAAGTCTAACCGCGAGGAGCCTTTAAGCCCAAAGAGTGCCGTCGAGCCCTTCGGTTGCTTCTTCAATCTGAGAGCCATAAACCCCAGTAGATAAGTATTTCCAGCCTGCATCGCAGACGATAAATGCAATATCAGCATCGCGACCATCGCGGACCGCTTCATTTCCCATTGCGATTGCGGCGTGAAGAATCGCACCAGTTGAGATACCGGCGAAGATTCCTTCTACTTCAAGGAGTTCGCGGACTCGCTTTACAGAATCTTCTGCACCTACTGAGAAGCGACGCGTTAATACTGATGCGTCATAGAGTTCAGGAACGAAACCTTCATCGATATTGCGAAGCCCATAAACGAGTTCGCCGTAACGAGGTTCTGCCGCAATGATCTGTACATCTGGATTCTGTTCGCGCAGGTAACGACCGGCGCCCATTAGCGTTCCTGTCGTTCCGAGTCCGGCAACAAAGTGTGTGATTGTTGGAAGATCTTTAAAGATTTCAGGGCCAGTACCTGTGTAATGCGCCTCAGTATTTGCTGGATTCCCATATTGATAGAGAAAGACATAATCAGGATTCTTCGCAGCAATCTCTTTCGCTACACGCACCGCTTCATTAGAGCCACCTGCAGCAGGTGAAGAGATAATTTCAGCGCCCCACATCTCGAGAAGTTGGCGACGTTCGGGGCTAGTGTTTTCGGGCATCACGCAGATGAGTTTGTAACCGCGCACCTTTGCAGCCATCGCAAGAGAGATTCCAGTATTACCGCTTGTTGGTTCAAGAATTGTTGCACCGGGCTTTAAAAGCCCATCGCGCTCTGCAGCTTGAATCATGGAGATCGCAGTGCGGTCCTTAATTGAACCTGTTGGATTGCGATCTTCCATCTTTGCCCAGAGTCGAACATTGGGAGCGGGAGATAAACGAGGAAGACCGATAAGTGGTGTGTTACCTACCGATGCTTCGAGAGAGTCGTAGCGGGCCAAATTAGCCGCCAGCGACTGCAGGCAAAATTGTTATGGAGTCGCCATCTTTGATCTGCGCATCGAGTCCACCGAGGAAACGAACATCTTCATCATTGATATAGACATTGATGAAGCGGCGGAGTGCGCCATTTTCAAGGAGGCGTTCGCCGAGACCCGAGAAGTTGGCATCGAGGTCAGTGATGACTGCAGAAAGGGTTGCACCTGCAGCCTCAACGGTCTTCTGATCCTTTGTATATGGGCGCAGAATTGTTGGGATACGAACTTCGATTGACATGGCGCAATTATGTCGAAAAATCGCTGCGAACTCTAATCGGTGATAGTTACGGGTTCTTCAGTCACAACGCCATCGATGATTCGATAGGAACGAAACTCAGTTGCAGGTGCAATCTCTTTGCGTGTAGAGACCAAAACATAGTGAGCACCAGGTTCACCTGCGTAGGAGATATCTGTGCGGGATGGATAGGCCTCGGTCTCGGTGTGAGAGTGATAAATCACGACAATCTCTTCATCGTTATCGTCAACCTCACGGTAGAGCGAAAGTAAATCCTTGGGATCGAATTCATAAAAAGTTGGTGAGTGAGCTGCATTGAGCATCGGCTTATGGCGCAGCGCTTTATCTGAACCTGCTGGCCCGAGAATTACTCCGCAGCATTCGTCGGGGTATTCAGCGCGTGATTGTTCGAGAATTGCATCAACAAATGCTCGTGAAATCTCGAGTGACATAGCGCAATCCTACACACTCTTAAGAAGTGGTTGCGCCTTAAGAATTTCCAAGCTGTGATTCTTCATCCTCATCAGCATCATCAATGAGTGCAGAGAGAAGAGTCTCTTGCAGCCAACCTAGCCATGTGTAGACAGCGTAGACACCGCGTAGTGGATCATCGGGTGCTAAGAGTTCAAGTTCTTCATGCGAATGGTTCTCAACTTTCAAGCGAACACCCAGCGCTAAACGAATATCGTTAATGGCTCCAAGCCATGCATTTGCATTGTCATGATCTAAATCAACTGTTCCATCATCAGAAGATTTCAGGTGGATGCGCATGGAAATTGCGTGCGCTTGTTTCTTCTGTCTCAGAGTCGCCTCGGTATATCGGCGAAATTCCGATGCATCGACTTGGTCTGCATAGGCATTGGGCAATAAGCGGTGTAGAACTTCATCTTCCGGAGGTGAGTCATGCGAGGTTATTCCCACCATTGCAGCGAGCGGATCATCATGGCCATGGTCTTGGCGTTCAGCTAGGAGTTCGATGATCTGTTCGCAGAGGTTGAGAAGCACCTCTTTCTCACTATCGGCAAAGGTGGCGACATAGGAATGGTCACCGTGGCGCTTAAATCCTTCGGTTGCTGTCATAGCTGATCGCCACGTTGGAGAGTGGCCCACAAGCCATATTCGTGAAGACGGGCAACATCATGTTCCATCTCTTCGCGGCTACCCGTTGAAACAATCGCTTTGCCCTCGTTGTGCACTTGCAACATCAACTCTGTCGCTTTCGCTTTGGAGTAACCGAAGAGCTCCATAAAGACATAAACCACATATGTTTGCAGGTTTACCGGATCATCCCAGACGATGGTGACCCATGGAGTATCGCCAGAAAAGATTGCGCGAATCTCTTCTTCGATTTTATCTGCAGTCTTCACCATCACCGGACAATGATATTAAAGATAGGGCTAGTCACAACGTTCCAGAGCGAATCAGATGCGACTGTGACACGGAATGAGGCGACACCACGTTGTTGTCCTGCAAGAGTTAATGAGAAGTTTCCTTGCGCATCGGTGAGGACCACTTGATCAAGCGGCTTCCACTCTTTACCAACCAACTTCTCTACCTGCACAGATGCACCTGCAGTGCGAGGTCGGATATTTCCAGTGATGGAGGTTGATCCCTGCGCCTTCATGGTTCCGGGTGCAGCCACAACAAGGAGGCGATTTACAGTGATTGGGAACTCTGAACTGACGCCTTCAGAACGTTCCCACGTTGAATCTGAGTACACGCGTACTGCAGTTGATTTACCAACCAGAACGGCTTTCTCAATCTTTCCATCGATGCCCGTTGTCACAGTAGCTAAGGTGCGCCAATTGCTATCTCCTGCTGATTTTCCTTCGATGCGCACTGGCACGCCAACAACAGGTGACTTATCTTTAATCGTGAATGTTGCTGTGACAGTAATGGGGTTGCCATATTCAATCGTTGACTTATCGATTGCTGCAGTGACGTTGACTTGATCAGGTGCAATTGCCTTTGCCACTTGGCGGATAGATTCCATCGCTAATGGCTCTTCCATGCCGAATGTCCACGCTGTGATTCCGCCGATGCGGTATTTGGTCACGAGCGCTGCACGGAGCGCCCATCCACGTGCATCTTGATACCACGCTGTTCGAGAAGCAGTACATGATGTTGATAGACCTGTAGCCGTTACTCCGTTGTAAACCTTTTGGTAAGAGAAAGTCATCTCGCCAAATTTCTCGTCATATGTAGGCACAGCGCCGTATGTTGCTGCAAGTGCCTGTGCATCTCGCATAACGAATGTTGCAGCTTTGGCGCCGACTTTAATTGTGTTGACTACGTTTGCAGGACAGACACCTGTTACTGCAGTTACCCAATCTCGACCGTATCCAGGAACACCTACAAATACTTTAGATGCCGGCATGATGGAGACTGCATATTGCACTGTGCGCTCTGCCCATGTGATGGGGCCGAGCGGACCGACCTTTGCAACGGAGTAGTCGTAGGTCATGATGCGCAGCTTGTCGATAGATGAAGCAATCTGTGCCCAGGCATAGACGAAATAGCCCTTCTGCGCATCATTGGGATTTAATACATAGGGCGTTGATACAGAGAGCAACTTATTTTCAGCATGCAGCGCAGCGCTGAGCTCTTTGACGAAGGCAACCCACGATGGTGCAGTGCTTGTCCACGTGCCATTTCCATCGACAAATGCAAAGCCTTCAAAGTCGAGATCAATTCCATCGTAGTTATTGGTGCGCACTAAGTTCATCACTGCATTGACAATTTGTGTACGTGATGTGGGGTTCTTTAATAGCCCTGCGAGTACTAACTTATCTGTGCCATCTGTGATGGTAGGAATAATCGATAGACCTGCGTTACGCATCGCTGCGAGTGGTTCAGCGATAGGAACGCTGGGGTTTGCTGGTGCATAGAGATCGGCGATAAAAGTTTCTTTCGTCTTACCGTTAAATTTCAAGGTGTACCAGAAAGGCATTACCTCTTTGATGAGGTCGATGTTATTGAGAACATCAGGAAGCGCAGTCTTCATCGAATAATAAGGAACCCACCCGGTCATAATCTTGCGAGGTGGGTTATCTGCAGCGCTTACAGGTGCAGAAATCAAGGGCAAGAAGAGCGCTGCAACTGCAACAAGACTAAGAAATTTTCTGCGGGCGTTAGCCATTGCGACGAAGCCTTGATGAGATGAACTTTCCATATTCGCGATCTGCGGCCCAGAGATGTGTTGCGATGCAAATCAGCGCCAAGACATTTACTATCAAAGGAAGATGATTGAAGAGAAAGAGCGTGCTTAAGGAAATTCCAGTAAGAGCTGCTGCTCCCATTGCGACTCTGCGCACAATGAGAAAGAGGCGACTGTCGCTAATCGAGCGGATGCGAGGCAGAGTTAAGAAGAGTGCAAATGGTCCTGAAAAGAGGATATTTCCGATCATGATGGAGACGACCAAGGCAAGGGATTCCATGGCGCTCCTCTCGAATATTGCTAGATGGTCCCCACTAGTTATCTAGCGGTTTCCAGGTGATATCGGTCCTTGCAAAGAGTGCCATATCTATCTGCCGACCATCATCACGTGTGACCTTGTTGCGCAATATTCCTTCTTTTTGGAAGCCCGCACTTGTGAGAAGTTTCTGTGAAGCGGCGTTTTCTACATCTGCTAAGCCATCAATACGTCTAAATCCGAGTGATCGGAATCCGTAATCGGTAATCATCTTTGCTGCGATGGTGCCGATACCTTTTCCGCGCATCGACTTCTCCATCCAATATCCGATTTCGGCGGTGTGGTTCTTGATGTTGATGGTGTGGAGTGAAATAACGCCAGCGAATTGCGCATCGTCACCATTTCCATAATCAATCACAAAACGGAGTTCGCGACGTTCTGAGAAGCTAAAGGGATCAGAGCGCACAAAATCGATTGCGTGATCGAGTGTGTAATTGGCCGGAACTGTTGTGAATGCCGGAATGAGTGGATCTTGGCAGGCGTTAAAGATTGAGTCGATATCTTTTTCAACGCTGGGGCGAAGAGTGACGAGCCCATACTGGAGAGTGGGGATCTCTGCCGGCCACCAAATCATGACCACATCCTATGACAGGAAGTTAGCCGACCAGTTCGCTGTCGTGCTGACGAGATTGATCGTGTGTGCAGCTGAGATTTGATGGTAGCGATGCACATGAATCGCAGAGAAGAATCAGTTGGAAACATGTCTCGGTTTTACAGTTGCGGAAATCTTTTGTGGGGGCGCTACATTTCTCGCACTTGCCGATTACCTTTGCTTTATCGCTGAAATTCATAGCGATTCGATCATCAAAAACATAGAGCGAACCTTCCCAGTTTGCTTCATCTCCAAATCTTTCACCGTACTTAACGATTCCACCATCAATCTGATAAACCTCATTAAACCCACGCTTCTTCATCACTGCAGATAAAATTTCGCAGCGGATTCCACCAGTGCAATAAGTAACGACTGGCTTATCTTTGATGTGATCGTACTTACCGCTCTCGATTTCGCGGATGAAATCGCGTGATGTGTCGACATCAGGAACGATTGCGTTCTTAAACTTTCCGATCTTTGCTTCGTAAGCATTGCGACCATCGAAGAAGACGACTTCATCGCCGCGTTCTTTCACTAGCTCTTCTACCTGCTCTGGGCGAAGGTGAACGCCACCGCCGACAACGCCATTCTCATCGACCTCAATTTCACCGGGATTGCCAAATGCGACGAGTTCATCTTTAACAACTACGCGCAGGCGAGGGAATTCATTTCCGGTTCCATCTGACCATTTAAAGACAGTTTTATTAAAGCCTGAATATCGACGAGTTGCTGTTACATATTTCTTCACATCAGCCATTTGGCCGCCGACAGTTCCATTGATTCCATGTTTTGAAATCAGAATGCGCCCCTTGAGATTGAGGGATTCACAGAGGTTTTTCTGCCAGAGCAGCACAGCTTCAGGATCGGCGATCGGCGTAAATTTGTAATACAGAATCACCTTATTGAGCTTGGGTGCGTGCTTATTCACATTCCTATTCTAACGCCGCTACGGACTGTAATAAACCCGCACTTTTACACACGCTCAGCAACTCTCTCGAAAATACTTTTCCCCAGATGTTTCAATCTCTGCGAAACTCTCAACTCTTTGTCAGTGCGCTCAGCAACTATCCCTTCCATGACAACAGCGCGCCTCATTGATGTAGATGAGCTCTCCCAACGTGTGGCAGAGCTCCTCCACGCAATTCCTGGTGCAGTAACTATGGCTCGCCTCTCAGAGATCGATCCCTATGCTCTTAGCGCAAGCGACCGTATTGATTACCTAACCGCTCTCGATCGCCAAGATGGCTGGCTCTATGCACTTCGCCAACGAGCGATTGCGGCTGTCGCTGGCCCACAACCCAGCGAAGGTGGCGGACCACTCTCCGGTGTTGATGAGACCGAGCGCGAAGATATTTCAACGGCACTCCGATTGGCGCCAGCAACTGCGCAGTCACGTATCGATATCGCTCGCACCTTAGTTAATAACTTACCTAATACCTGCTCTGCACTGGCTACAGGAGAAATTTCATCCGCACATGCAACTGTCATTGCTCGCGAAACAGCTGCTGCAATTCGCGATGGAGCTCCCGAATCCGTCATCTTCGAAATCGAACAAAGCGCAATTGCATATGCTGAGTTCCATACTCCTGGTCAAGTAGCCAACCGAGTTCGCAATGAGCTCGCCAAATTCGCACCCGAAGAGTTCGAAGAGATTACTTCACGCGCTACTTCACTACGACGCGTAAGCTGCTACAACGAGGTCGATGGGATGTCGACGGTGGTTGCAATTTTGCCCGCAGCCGATGCACAGATTGTGATGAACTCACTCGAAGCTTTTATCTTGCGCCAAGAACAGCTCGAAGGTTCAATCAAAGTTGGCGATACACATCGCACAACTGACCAGAGACGCGCCGATGCGCTCTCAGCTATCTGCTCAAACTTTCTGGCAGAAATTTCCGAAACCGTCACTCCACAACGTCGTCCTCTTACCGTCAATGTCACTATCGATCTTCCGACGCTTCTTGGATTAGCAGAGAACCCCGGACAACTTGCTGGATATGGTCCAATCCCAGCATCGGTAGCCCGCGAACTCGCCTCAGATGCGAAGTGGAAGAGATTTATTACTGAGCCGCAGACCGGAAATCTTCTCGACTTTGGTCGCGAAAGTTACGAGCCGCCTCAACATCTCAAAGACTTTCTCATCGCTCGAGATAGAACGTGTCGTTTTCCTGGTTGTCGAAGATCGGCACTCCTATCAGATCTCGATCATGCCGAAAGTTGGGAATCCGGTGGCACCACCTCTCCCGATAATCTCGGCGCACTCTGCCGAAGACATCACCGACTCAAAACTCACGATGGCTGGAAGATCGAGAGCTTTAGCGATGGCTCCTGCACCTGGACCTCACCGCTCGGCAAGCAGTTCTTCACCCCCGCACGTCCGATGCACGAGGGAATCTGAGAGCTCGCAGGTGAACGCTTCGCCTTGCGACTAGTTGAAAGTTCAACTATCTTTGCGTTAAGTCTCAAGCTGCTAATTCAAGCAGCAGAAACAAATAGTCAGGAAGCCACCGTGCCAGCAGTAACTGTCAGTGACATCACCATCCTTCCTCGCATCAGCGATACGACAGGTCTGCGCGCACGTCGCGTTAAGAGCGTGACAACTGCGCCACAAGGTTTCGAAGGTGAAGGCTTCCCGGTTCGTCGTGCATTTGCTGGCGTTGATTTAGCAGAGCTCGATCCATTTATTCACTTAGATCAAATGGGTGAAGTCGAATATGCACCAGGTGAACCAAAGGGAACTCCATGGCACCCACACCGTGGATTTGAAACAGTTACATACATTATTGATGGCATCTTTGATCATAAAGATTCCAATGGCGGTGGCGGAACAATCACTGATGGCGATACACAGTGGATGACTGCTGGTGGCGGAATTCTTCACATTGAAACTCCCCCAGAACATCTCGTGATGTCTGGTGGTTTATTCCACGGCTTCCAACTCTGGGTCAATCTTCCTGCCGCAAAGAAGTGGTCGCCTCCTGCATATCAGGATGTTCGTGCCAATGATGTTGCACTTCTCTCTTCTACCGATGGTGGCTCACTCGTGCGCATCATTGCTGGCGAACTAGATGGACATGTTGGTCCTGGAACAACACAGACTCCTATTACTTTGATTCACGCAACTGTGGCCCCTGGTGCAGAGCTTCGCCTTCCTTGGCGCAAGGATTACAACGCACTTGTCTACACAATCGCAGGTCATGGTTTTGTCGGCGATGAACAACGTCCTGTATCAATGGGTCAGCTCACCGTCTTCGGTGATGGCGACACCATCGTTGTACGCGCTGCTAATCAACAAGAATCACGTTCACCAAACCTTGAGCTCTTCATCCTCGGTGGCCAGCCCATTAAGGAACCCGTTGCATGGATGGGGCCATTCGTGATGAATACAAAGCGTGAAGTGCTCCAAGCATTTGAAGATTTCCAGAAGGGTCTCCTGGGTTCAATCCCTGCGATCTATAAGGAAGATGCCAAGAAGCCGCAGACAGAGAAAAGCTTGAATCGCACAGATAAGTTATCTGGCGATATTCTCGACGTACATAACGCTCCGACTGACCTGCAAGAGGGATAATTCCCTGCATGGCACTGTCACTGCAATGCATCACCGTCGACGCTCATAATCCAAAGGTCCTCGCTGAGTTTTGGGCAGAAGTTCTTGGTTGGACTGTCGGTGAAGATGGTGACGATATTGGCTGGTGGATTGAGCGCGAACTAGGCGATCCAAATAAAACTGCCTTTCCTGACATTCTCTTCTTGAAAGTTCCAGATTCCAAAGTTGTAAAGAATAGATTGCATTTAGATCTTCGCCCTGATGATCAGGCAACCGAAGTTGCTCGTTTGGAAAAACTAGGTGCAAAGAAGATTGATATCGGGCAATCAACAGATCCCGACACAACATGGGTTGTGATGGCAGATATCGAAGGCAACGAGTTCTGCGTACTACAGAGCCTTGAGCGCTGAGACAACCTTGGTAAGAGATGCCTTTGCATCACCAAAGAGCAACATCGTCTTTGGATCATAGAGAAGTTCATTCTCGATACCAGCAAAACCTGGGCGCATTGAGCGCTTCAAGAAGATGATGTTGGCTGCGTGATTCACTTCAAGAATTGGCATTCCATAGATTGGGCAACCTGGTGTTGTCTGCGCTGCAGGGTTCACAACGTCATTGGCACCGATAACGATTGCGACATCTGTCTGACCGAATGTTGGGTTGACTTCATCCATCTCGGCTAATTGATCATAAGGAACATTTGCCTCTGCGAGAAGAACGTTCATATGTCCTGGCATGCGACCTGCAACAGGGTGAATTCCGTATGCAACATCGATGCCCTTAGAGATCATCAAGTCAGCGAGTTCGCGCACTGTGTGCTGCGCCTGTGCAACAGCGAGACCGAAGCCAGGAACGATTACTACGCGACGTGCATAGTTGAGGAGAATGGCAACGTCATCAGCAGAACCTGAACGCACTGGGCGTTCTTCGGCTGATCCTGATGCTTCTTGAGGCTTTGCAGTAAATGCACCGAAGAGAGTTCCAAAGAGAGAACGTCCCATCGCTTCCGCCATCAAGCGAGTAAGGATTGTTCCTGATGCACCAACGAGTGTTCCGGCGATGATGAGAAGCGTTGATGAGAGTACATATCCGCTTGCTGCAACGGTAAGACCAGTAAATGCATTAAGGAGTGAGATAACGATTGGGACGTCAGCTCCACCGACTGGAAGCACGAAGAGCACACCGAAGAGAAGTGAGAGAGCTGCAAGTACAAGCAGTGGTGTTGTTCCGAGAGCTGTAACAACCCAAACTGAAGTGCCGAGTACTGCTGCAAGTGTTCCTGCAATGACAAAGCGTCCGCCAGGGAATACAACGGGACGTGTGGTCATAAGCTCTTGCAGCTTCATAAAGGTAATCACGGAACCGCTAAATGAGACGCAGCCGACGACAACAGTGAAGACAGTGAAGATAACTTCTGCCGTTGTGGCTTCAGCGCCAAGGTTGAGATATTCAACGATTGCAACGAGGGCAGCTGCGCCACCACCGACACCATTGAAGAGTGCGACAAGCTGAGGCATCTGAGTCATCTCAACCTTGCGAGCAGCAGGGACGCCAATGATAAGACCGATAAGAATTGCGCCGATGATCCACCAGAAGTTATTGAGTGGAAGTGAGTGCGCAGGGGAACCATCACGTGGTGGAGTTACATAGAGAAAAACTGAAAGAGTGGCGACAGTTGCGCCAAATGCTCCGATGAGATTTCCGCGACGAGCTGTCTTTGGATGTGAAAGGCCTTTGAGAGCCAAGATAAATGCAACGCCTGCGCCGAGGCCGATGAGGCTATAGAGAGTGCTATTCATTATTCGCCTCCCTTCTCATTTACATTCTTCTTGGGCTTAAACATTTCGAGCATGCGGTCGGTTACAACAAATCCGCCGACCATGTTGATGGTGGCAAGAACGATTGCTGCGAGTGAAAGCCCGAGTTCGAGGTTTGTCTCGCTGTGATCAGCAACGATGATGGCACCGACAAGGATGACGCCGTGGATCGCGTTAGCGCCTGACATCAGAGGTGTGTGAAGAGTTGAAGAGACCTTCGAGACAACTTCAAAGCCCACAAAGACTGCGAGAGTAAAGATGGAAATGATTGCGATTGCATCCATTAGTTGCTACCTCCCGGTATGTGCTTGGCACCGCCATGAGTTGTCGCTGACTTATCGATGATTTCATCGGTGAAATCGATATTGAGAGCAACGGGTGCTCCGTCTTTACTTGGCGTAGTCATCAAAGTAAGAAGATTGACGACGTTACGTGAGTACAAACTTGAAGCGTGGAATGGAAGCTGGCTTGGAACATCTTTACCGCCCCAGATCTGAACTCCCTTTGCAGTAACGACGATCTCGCCAGGCTTAGATCCTTCAACATTTCCGCCGGTTTCTGCAGCAAGGTCAACAATGATTGTTCCGGCCTCCATCGCATCAACCATCTGAGCTGTCATCAAACGAGGCGCTGTGCGACCTGGAACTGCTGCAGTTGTAATCACAACATGTGACTTTGCAATGTATGGAGTCAAGAGTTCGCGTTGCTTTGCAGCGCGCTCTTCTGTCATCTCACGTGCATATCCCCCAGCACCTTCAAGCGCTTCGAGTTCAAGGTTGATAAATGTTGCACCCATTGATTTCACTTCATCAGCAGATGAAGGACGAACGTCATAGGCACTGACAACTCCGCCGAGGCGACGAGCAGTTGCAATAGCTTGAAGCCCTGCAACACCTGCGCCGAGTACTAAGACCTGTGCTGGAGTTACAGTGCCAGCTGCAGTCATCAGCATTGGGAAGAAACGTGGTGAGAGTTCAGCGCCAACGAGCGCTGCGCGATAACCTGCACAGAGCGCCTGTGATGTCAGAGCATCCATCGATTGTGCACGTGAAATACGTGGAACAAGTTCGAGTGAGAACGCAGTGACTCCTGCGCTTACTGCCGCATCGATCGAATCAACTGCAGTAACTGGCGAGAGGAAAGAGATTGTGACGGCGCCTTTCTTGAGGCTACCCATCTGAGCTGGAGTGAGCGAGGTGACCGAGAGAACTACATCGGCATCACTGATGACATTGCCACTCTTTACTGTGGCACCTGCTGCTGTGTAGAGATCATCGGTTGCCTGCGAGTGAACGCCTGCACCAGATTCGATGACGACTTCATAACCCAGCCGCGTTAACTTGTTGATGACATCTGGCACGAGCGCTACGCGCTTCTCGCCATCTCTAATTTCTCTTGGAACAGCAACTCTCATACGGAGAAAGGTACTGGGTAGACCCCTGCCAGGCTATGTGAATTGAATAATTTCTGCTGAATTATTCCGAGTTACCTCGACGTGAAGAGATAATTGAAAAGGAGTCCCGCAGCAATTGTTAGCTATGGGCTTGCTTATTAATTATCTCGATGCGCCGTGTAACTCGCCGCGAGTCAAGTGATAGAGCAGAGCTTGAATCGTTGTGCGACGGTGATATGCCTCGCGCCAGATAACAGACTTTGGTCCATCGATCACTGATGCTTCAACTTCTTCGCCGCGGTGCGCAGGAAGGCAGTGCATAAAGATCGAATCTTTCTCAGTCAATGACATCAAATTCTCTGTAACTGCATAAGGAGCAAGCGCCTTCATCTTTTCGGTGCGCTCTGCTTCAGGATCTCCCATAGACATCCAAACATCTGTATAGAGAACTGATGCGCCCTTTGCTGCAGCCTCTGAATCAGTTGTTACTTCAATAGTTGCACCGCTCTTGGCTGCAATCGCCTTTGCCTTTGCAACGACCGCGGCATCTGGCGCCCATTTTCCATCAGGTGTGGCAGCAACAACATGCGCTCCCATGATCGCACCCATGATGAGCCAGGCGTGAGTCATATTGTTTCCATCACCGAGATAGACAAATTTGCGACCCTGGATGTCGCTACCGAAGTTCTCCCGAATGGTGACCCAATCAGCAAGAAGTTGAGTTGGGTGATCATCATCGGTGAGACCGTTGATAACAGGAATTGAAGATTCTGCACCGAGTTCATCTACATCAGATTGCTTAAAGGTACGGATAATCAGCGCATCACAGAAACCACTGATGATCTTTGCGGTGTCGGCGATTGTTTCACCGCGACCGAGTTGAAGATCATCGCCACGGATAAAGATTGGTGTTCCACCAAGGTGCGCCACTGCTGTTTCTGAGGCTAGGCGAGTACGTGTTGAAGGCTTAGTCATGTAGATCGCGACAGTCTTTTTGCTCAACGCTGTGTTGGAGCGGAGCGGGTTCGCGGCAAAGTCAGCAGCTGTATCGAGAAGCAAATCGACATCAGCGCGGGAAAGGTGCTCTGTGCGGAGTAAGTCTTTCATTGGGAAATTCTACAGTCATATTAGATAATGGACGCATGGGTATCTTTGATCGCGGTCTTCCAACGCTTGATTCACCTGTTACTGGTGCAGATACCGACACTCTCACTCGCCCCGTCGAAGAAGAAGATGATGGCGGCCATGATCGCTTTGCTCACTACATTAAGAAAGAGAAGATTGTTGAATCTGCAGTTACAGGTAAATCTGTCCGCGCACTCTGTGGAAAGAAATGGGTTCCTTCACGCGACCCACAGAAGTATCCAGTTTGCCCCATCTGCAAAGAGATTTACGATGGTCTGCGCGAAGGCCCGAAAGATGGCGATGGCGGTAACTCCGAGTAGCCACTGAGTAACTGAGCCTTGGGAGTATTGATCGACTTCCCACAAGAATTAAAAGTTTGGGGCTGCTTCAAAGGTATCTCCCTTTACTTTCTTAGGTATGGAAAATAACTCACACCACTCATACTCTCAACACTCTTCTACAAAACGCGCTTCTCCATATCGCACTTCATCTGCCCATCACAGTGGCCTCGCAACACCTCAAACTCGCATCGTTGCCTTTATTCTCGATGCAGTTCTGATGGGAGCCCTTCTCGGAGTTGGTTGGTTCATATGGTTCATCATGATTGCAGGGCGTGGCACAACGCCAGGCCACGACCTCATGGGACAGGTCATTGTTGATAGAAAGACCGGCCAACCAGCATCGCTCGGAAAAATGTTTATCCGTGAGTGTTTACTCAAAGGAATTCTCTCGATGTTTTTGGCTTCAATGACAATGTGTATCAATTACATCATCAATGGAGCCTTCATCTTCCGAGATGATCGTCGAGCAATCCATGATCATCTTCTTGGAACAGAAGTAGTTCAGCAACGAAGCTCTTTGCTCTATGAAAAGCTCGAGAGCTTGTAGCGGATCGCTTGTCGTGGAGGTTTTCTGCATGGTGGAGGTGCCGGGAATCGAACCCGGGTCCTTCAGAATTAAAACAGGGCTTCTACGGGCGTAGTGTGTTTATCGTTTTCTCAGTCCTGAATCTCTTACACACAAGTATTCAACGAACTCATTTGCGAAACTGTTCTCTCGAGATATTCGCAACGCTATCTCGATGAAGAGCTCTCTAGCGACGCCAGGTTCCGGGACGAGAGCGCGCCCGGGCTGACGGATTCGGTACTAGCTTATGCAGCTAGAGCGAAATCACTGCGACTGTTGTCTGCAGTTATTTGTGCACAGGTTTCATGGTTTACGAGATCATCCCGGCTTCCTC